>NZ_CP046956.1:1366901-2733802 GCF_017792025.1 Sediminibacillus dalangtanensis | reverse complement strand
ATTTCCGACTTGAATGAAAAAGCTTCCGCAAGCGGGAAAAATAGTTTAATCATCCTTACCAACGATGGCAGCATCAATGCTTACGGTCCTGGTTCCCGTTTTGGCGTGATTCATGATGTATTTGGATTTCCGGCAGTTGATGAAAACATCGAAGCTTCCACACATGGACAAAATATATCTTTTGAATACTTAGTAGAAAAAGATCCGGACTATTTATTTGTCGTGGATCGGAATAAAGTAGTAGGCGGTGAATCCTCTGCCGAAAAAACATTGGATAACAAACTAGTACAAGATACAAAAGCATATAAAGAAGAGAATATTGTTTATCTGAATCCAGATTATTGGTACCTATCCGGCGGAGGATTGATTTCCGTGTCGGAAATGGTAAACGAAGTTGCTAGCAGTATGGAATAATCACATAAACACCGGACTTCCAAAAGGATTCCGGTGTTTTTTATTCGCTCTGTGATATTACCCTTTTCAGTTCCAACGATCCTAAATGAGCGGCAATTTTGATTACTATTATTCATTCCGTCGATGAGGTGAAACAGGAAGAGGAAAAAATCACATTCAATTTGTTTTACTGCCTCTGATTCAGCACTTGGGCTTTTTCATTAAGATGGGGAAATTACCACAACAATGGAAAGGATACAATTTATTTACTAATTACACAAAAATATGTTGAATTATGTCGAAAATATATTATAATGAATGCAAACCAACTAATACTTTATACTTAGTCAAAAAGAACGAACGAAAAGGGCAAACTCTTTGAAAAAAGGGGACGCAAAGCTTAGGGTCTAAAGCCTCCGAGGCTATGATCGCCTGGCTGCCGATATCTTTTCAACTAGTCTATGGCTATTCAGAGAACGGGAATAGCCACTTTTTATGACTATTTTTGTTAGAATATTCCGAAAATGGGGAGTGGTTATCATCGTAACAAGTGAAAAGAATCGAGTTGTAAAAGAATTATACAATGAAACATTAAAGTCTATTCAAGCTGTCATTCCGTTGGAAGCAGAAATAGGCAAAGCAAAAGTACTAAAAGAATCTTTGACGATTCCTTTCGGCGTAGTAATCGAGGTAACGGGAGATGTCGAAGGTACTTTGGTTTTGAAAGCCAACGATGGTTTATTTGGATCGATTGGTGAAGCAATGTTCGGCATGCCGCTGGAAGGAGAGATGCTCCACTCCTTTTCGGGTGAGCTCGGCAATATGATTGCCGGCAGCATGTCAACTGGTATTTATGAAAAGGGATTGGAAACAGACATTACTTCTCCTTTGGTTACTTCGGATGGGCATAAGGTACTTGGAAACTTTCATCAAGCCCTACAGGTCGAGTTGATCTTTGAAACCATTGGCAAGATGGAGATCGCTTTGTTGATCCATCCATAAAGCATGAAGAAGTCTTGCAGTTGGAAATATGGAAAAGAAAGGATTGATGCAGCGGGAAAATATGCTTACTAGTGCCGTGACTGTAAAACAGCTTTTGGCCTAATTCAAAGGGAGAAGGTGAAGCAATGAAACTATTTCAATTTAAACGGTTAAGAACAAAGATTTTGGCGGGCTTCTCAGTAGTTATTTTACTAGTAATCGGATTCGGACTTTATAATTATTTATCACAAGAGAAGGTAAACCAAGATACCGAGTCGATAGTCGCGGAACAGCTCCCTTTACTAATCGCAGATGAACGGGCTGCTTTCCATATTGCAGAAATGATTGCGTTGACTAGAGGATATGTGATCTATGGGGATCCGGACTATCTGGAACAATTTGATCGATATGCCGAAGAGCTTGAGCAGATGGAAAAAACGATTTTAGCTTTAAGCGATAATGAGCAAGTGAAACAATTGGTCGCCAAAGGGGACGAATGGGAAACGACGGTCCGGGAACAAGTATTTGCCGTATATAAGGACGGCGATGAAGACCAGGCGATTTCTAATTTATCCTTGCAGGTTAAACCGCTGGCTGGGGAATTGATGGAAGGTTTCAATGATATGGCTGTGCAAAGGGAAGCGGAAATCAAAACAGTCGGAGACGGTCTGGTTTCTTCAGGGAAAACAACACAGATTACCAGTGTAGCCATTTCCATCCTTGTTGCTGTGGTTGGTATCTTGATAGCAGTTATAACTGCGCGTATGATCACCAATCCCGTATCTCGGGTGATGAAACGGATGAAACTGGTTGCGGAAGGTGATTTGAGCCGTGAACCTCTGAAAGTTCATTCCCGGGATGAAGTCGGGCAGCTAGTAATAGCAGTCAACCAAATGAACGAAAATATGCGGGAATTGGTGACAGAAATCACCTCGGTTTCAACGACCGTTTCTGGACAAAGTGAAGAATTGAGTCAATCGGCAAATGAAGTAAAAGAAGGAAGCAACCAAGTGGCAGTCACGATGGAAGAGCTTTCTTCAGGCTCGGAATCGCAGGCTAATACCACGACAGATTTGGCTGCATCAATGGCCGGTTTCACGGATAAAATTAAGGAAGCGCATGAAAGCGGGAATACGATTCATGAGAAATCCGGAGGTGTCCTGAAGCTGACGGAGGAAGGCAGCCATAAGATGCATTCTTCCATTGCACAAATGAGCCAAATTGATACCATTGTCAAAAATGCCGTGGAAAAAGTAAAAGGATTGGACAACCAGTCAAAAGAAATATCAAAACTGGTTGGAGTCATAAAAGATATCGCGGAGCAAACCAATTTGCTTGCATTAAATGCCGCTATCGAGGCAGCGCGTGCAGGTGAGCAAGGAAAAGGCTTCGCAGTAGTGGCCGATGAAGTAAGAAAACTTGCTGAACAGGTATCTGCTTCGGTAACAGATATTACTGGTATCGTCACTAGCATACAAGCAGAATCCGGTTCTGTCGCCGAAGCCCTTCAAGGCGGATATCAAGAAGTGGAAAACGGGACAGCGCAAATCAAATCAACCGGACAAACATTTGACGGCATCAATCATTCCATAAATGAAATGGTCGACAGTGTCACGGTCATAACTGGAAACCTGAACAGTATCGTGGAAACAAGCGGGCAAATGAGCCAGTCAATTGAAGATATTGCTGCTGTTTCAGAAGAATCGGCAGCAGGCATCGAAGAAACTTCTGCTTCCATTCAGCAAACAAGCAGTTCGATGGAAGAAATCGCAGACAGGTCGACAGAACTCTCCAGGCTGGCTGATAATTTAAATGGATTGATTGGACGTTTTAAAGTGTAATGCAAAGACCCATTGTTTAAAAAAAGAACATCTGTTATACCAAATAGAATCTTTCGGTTTTTCAATCTGCTTTGCTAAAAGCATTGAAAAACAACAAGCGCAGCCCATAGTCAATTAAATGACAAATGGACTGCGCTTGTTTATTCAGCACGGATTTTTATCCAGATACCTCTGTGAGCTCTGTTTCTTCAGCAATGAGGGGCAGTATGTTTTCCCATACTTACCTTATGCTTTAGCGTTTTAATATAGGGGAGCAGAATGCTTATCAAAACGCCGCTGAATAGGGCATTAATCAAGGTGCCTGGACCAATTGCCCCGCTGCACAGAAAAGCTAAAAGAACCAGAATGATACTTATCAAAGCTCTTGAATAGGTGACGCTCCATCCGGTGATTTCCGTAATCACAATCATGGAGCGGTCCATAGGATTAGGTGCGATTCTTGATTGAAGATAGGTCGCCACTCCAACAGCCGTGAATAACAACCCTGCAGTGAAACAAACCGACTGTCCGACCAATTTTTCCGGCTCTATCCTGTCATTTAATAAAAATACCCAGCCATCAATACCTACACCGGTAATAAAGGAAGTAATCAAGGCACTAAATTCGGGACGGCTCTTTTTGGCTAAGGCATTTCCCACAATCATGGAAAAACCCACAACAATCTCCCAGGAGCCGATTGTCAGTCCGAAGGTGCGATACAATCCGACCAGCAAGGCATCGAATGGAGATGTTCCTAAGTGCGATTGAATGGTTAAACCAATCCCTAAGGTGAGAATGATCAGCCCTGCTAAATAAAAAGGACTTTCCTGTTTAAGCGTCTGCATAATTGGTCCTCCTCCTTTTTCCGGCTATCCTTGTTAACTATACCAAAGCTAAAGGCATGCTGAAAGCTGAAGGTTTGGTGATGTGGATTAATTTATGAGGATAAGAAACACAAGTAATCCAAGTTGAAAACTTGTCATTTAAGAAATTCCTTATGTAATATAGAAGAAGAAATGGAAATGAAGGACAGGAGTGATAATGGTGTCGTATTTCTTAAAGGCATTCGTTGAAAATCAACGACAGCAGGAGCTGCTGGAGACAGCTGACCGTTTGGCAGCAAAACTAAAACAAAGAACGGAAGAAACAGAACAGTCGGCTCAGTTTTCGCCGGAAAACCTACAGGATTTAAAAGAAGAAGGATATGTAACGCTTCCGCTTCCAGAAAAGTTTGGCGGAAAACAAATCAATTTGAGTGAATTGCTGATGATGCAGGAGAAATTGGCGGAAGGAGACGGATCTGCAGCGTTGTCCATTGGCTGGCATATGGGAGTGGTAATGGAACTCAGTGAACAACAGCTATGGCGACAGGATCAGTTTGAAGCTTTTGCCCGTGAACTCGGAGAAAAAAAGCTGGTTGTCAATCGAGCTGCATCCGAGCCGGCCACCGGAAGTCCCACTCGTGGGGGCATACCCGAAACAAAAGCAATCAGGCAGGATGATCATTACATTGTCAATGGAAGAAAAACGTTTACCACCATGGCCAGCGTACTCGACTACTATCTCGTAACTGCTTATGTAGAAGAAAAAGAAGCAGTCGGCTCTTTTTTAATCCCGCGTGGTACACCAGGAGTCGAGGTTGAACATACCTGGGACACCATGGCGATGCGGGGAACGGGCAGTGATGACCTGGTCCTCAAGGAGGTAAGGTTGCCTGAACAGGCTTTGGTTGAAGTGAATCAAGGAAAACCCTCCAAACCGAAGGGCTGGCTGCTTCACATCCCGGCATGTTATCTGGGGATCGCAGTGGCCGCACGCAACGATGCTGTCACCTTCGCTAAAAATTATCAGCCAAACAGCTTAAATACGCCCATTTCCGAAGTATCGCATATCAAGCAAAAAATCGGCGAGATGGATTTGAAATTATTACAAGCACATTATTTCATGTACGCGGTCGCACGCAAATGGGATGAATCACCTGAGTCGAGAGAACAGCTTGGTGCAGAGCTTGCAGCAGTCAAAACATCCGTAACCAATGCGTCCAATGAAGTAGTGGATTTGGCACTACGGATTGCTGGTGGCAGAGGTTTGTCGAAACAGTACAACTTTGAACGCTATTATCGCAATGTGAGAGCGGGACTTCATAATCCGCCAATGGATGATATGGTCATTCAAATGCTTGCCGGAAAAGCGTTGAAATCTGTTTAAAATAACAGCAGCCTGGCTGATCCGGGCTGCTGTTTGGTTTAATGGAACAACATACCGAGCTGATAGCCGACAAAAGCAAGAGCGATACCGCCTGCATAAGTAAAAATAGTATAGAAAATAAATGCTCTTTTTTGTTCGCGGAGGTGAAGTTGGACTGCTTCCAGCTTGAACGTGGAAAAAGTAGTGAAGGCACCGCAAAAGCCGGTTCCCGCCAGAAGAAGGATATATTCACCGACATGCAAACCGTTCAATAAACCGAGCAAAAAAGAACCAGCAACATTAACAAACACGGTCGCAGCCGGAATGGTAAATCGAAAGTTGCGTTTTACAAGTTGACTGATGGCAAAGCGGGCGATCGCACCAACAAACCCGCCAATTCCTACTAAGATAAATACTATTTCGCTCATCTCGATTCATCCCTCACTACCGTCTGATATCCCAGCTTGCTCATTGTAAGGCCGCCGATTATGCTGGTCAATACATATAGAATGGCGAGCAGCAGCCTTTCATCATGGAACAAATCAACTGTTTCGACACTTAATGTAGAAAAAGTGGTAAAAGAGCCGACAAACCCTGTGCCAATAGCCGATTGAACGGCGGTCGAAAGGTTTGCTTTAGTGAAAACAAATCCTGTCAGCCATGCTAGCAGAAAACTTCCCGCTAAATTGATGAGTAAAGTAGAAATTGGGAATGCGGCATCGGCCTGGTAAAAAGCCAGTCCGATTCCATACCGTAACATGGCACCAAGTGATCCAGCTATCCCGACAAAAAGATAAATCATGCAGATACCTCCAAAATTTTCCAATATAAAATGACTCCTGCCAGAGCATATACTGGCAGGAGTCATCAGCCTGTTGGCGGTTAAAGGTGAACCCCATCACCTATCGATCCATTTGTTAATATATATATAGTACCATTTTACTGATGGGATGCAAATCATTCCATGTTTGATCGCGCTCATTTTGTCAGAAACCAATGAATCGAGGAGAGACATTTCTATGACGCACTTGATTACAAATGATTTCCCCTATACTTTTGAGAAAATGGAAGCGGATATTCAAGAATTGAAAAGAGATTATCCGGACTTTTTTCAAGTTGAAATAATCGGCGAATCAGTAGAAGGCAGGCCCCTCTATGCTTTAAAAGTGGGAACAGGAAGGGCAAAAGTGCTTTTAAACGGATCGCATCATGCGAGGGAATGGCTGACCTCTTATTTGTTGATGCAAATGGCGGAGGCTTACACCCAGGCTTGGTCTAGTAAAGAAAACATCACCGGATTTGATGTCCGCGATCTCCTCAACAGGGCCTCCATTTGGTTTATTCCGATGGTCAATCCTGATGGCGTCAACCTTGTGCAAAAGGGGGCGGAAGCAACCCAGCAGCCAGATGCTGTTTTACGGTTCAACGATTACCGAACGGACTTTTCTGGGTGGAAGGCAAACATAAGAGGGGTAGATCTTAATCGACAGTATCCTGCAGGCTGGGAAACAATCAAACCATCTGCTGACAGTCCAGGTCCAATGAATTATAAAGGACCTCACCCATTAAGCGAACCGGAAGCAAAGGCTGTTTATCAATTCACAAAAAAGCATCGCTTCCATATCGCTGCTGCTTACCACTCATCAGGAGAAGAAATATATTGGAAGTACAAAATTGATGGAAATCTGCTGGCTATCAGCCATGAAATCGCCAAAAGGATAAGCGAAAAAACCAGTTACCGCCTTGTTGATCCAGGTCCCGATCCAAGCGGGGGCGGATACACAGATTGGTTTTTAACAGAGATGAAAAGACCGGCGTTCACCCCTGAAATTTCTCCATACATTGGCCCCCGGCCAGTTCCTGTCGAATATTATCCTGCGATATGGCTACAAAATCAGTCGATTGGACTGCTGCTTGCAGAAGAAGCCAGCAAACTTCTCACCAATCCATAGTTCCTTTATGTTCCCGCTTTAATCGGCCAGCCTGTCCAGTGAACTACCTGACAGACTGGCATGGACGGCCGGTTACTCATCCTTTTTTTCTTCTGTTTTGCCATCCTGCAATTCGATAATATCTTGCCCTTCACTTTCGTCTGCAAATTCTGTTTGCAGACGAGCAGTTGTTTGTCTATTTGCTTCCTCGTAATCCGGTTCATCATCCAGTACCCTGTTTTGCATGTACATATGGAAAATGACCTCAGCAGCTGCGATGAACAAGGCAGAAAACAGCGCTGCATTGACAACGGATACGTCGGTTCCGATAAAGAAGGCGCTCAATATCCAGACTGCGGCAAACGCTAGGCCGAAGTCTGCTATGGAGGCAGTCAGATTGCCGAAACGCGGCAGGATAAATAGATCTCCAAGCAAGTAGGCAACTCCGGTGACAAGCAGGGTGATGATAAAGATATCCCCGACAGTTGCTGTATAAAAAATGCCTAGAATCGAGTAAAGGACAATCCCGGTCACTGCGAATTTGATGACCAGTGCTCTTACATGTTCCATGGTATTCTCTCCTTTAAAGCTAAAATATACGTTCAAGCTTATTCTGTACGGAATGATAAAAATTATTGACAAAAGTTAAAAAAACCCCTCTTACAAACAATGCCGAAAAGATAAGAAAAAAAGAGAAAATAAAAGAGAAAAGACTATGACTTACGTTTACATCGGGTTTGTCTAATTAAAGCTGATGTGGTAAGATTCACTTTGTTTTGAGCGGAATTACTTTCATGAAGAAAGTTTTAAATAGAAAAGAAAGAGGTGTCGTGTTGAACCTAACTGCGATTAAACAGAGTTGGTTTGGCAATATCAAGGGAGACATATTAGCTGGGATGGTCGTAGCCTTGGCATTAATTCCGGAAGCAATTGCTTTTTCGATTATTGCCGGTGTCGACCCCATGGTCGGTTTATATGCTTCCTTTTGTATTGCTGTCGTTATTGCTTTTGTCGGCGGCAGACCGGGAATGATTTCCGCAGCAACAGGGGCGATGGCATTGGTCATGGTCACCTTGGTTGCTGAACATGGTTTGCAGTATTTATTGGCTGCTACGATATTGACTGGGATTATCCAGATTGTGATGGGAATATTCAAGCTTGCCAGGTTTATGAAATTTGTTCCTAGATCGGTGATGATCGGATTTGTAAATGCGCTGGCTATTTTGATTTTTACTTCTCAATTACAGCATTTTGTCGGCGAGTCTTGGCCGATGTATGCGATGGTGGCAGGAGCGTTGGCCATTATTTATATTCTTCCGCGCTTCACTAAAGCTGTACCTGCTCCTCTTATCGCTATCGTTGTCATTACCTTAATTGCGGTCTATACGGGAAGCGAAGTCCGGACCGTTGGAGATATGGGAGAGCTTACCCAAGCGCTTCCGTTATTTTTACTGCCGGATATCCCGTTCAATTTGGAAACATTGATGATTATCTTTCCTTATTCCCTTGCCCTGGCTGTAGTCGGATTGTTAGAATCTCTGTTGACTGCCCAAATCGTCGACGATATGACAGACACAGAAAGTGACAAAAATAAAGAAACAAAAGGACAGGGCATCGCGAATGTCGTTGCCGGTTTCTTTGGCGGTATGGCAGGCTGTGCCATGATCGGTCAATCGGTTATTAATGTGAAGTCGGGAGGCAATGGACGTTTATCTACCCTGACTGCCGGTGTTTTCCTCATGATTCTGATCATGGTATTCAATGATTTATTGGTACAAATTCCGATGGCTGCCCTAGTCGGTGTGATGATTATGGTTTCGATTGGTACTTTCGATTGGTCATCACTCCGTCATTTGCACTTGATGCCGAAAACGGACGCAGTTGTTATGGTTGTCACGGTGGGAGCTGTTGTGCTGACCCACAATTTATCAATCGGTGTACTGGTCGGCGTATTGTTGAGCGCCATCTTCTTCGCTGCCAAGATATCGAAGGTCCATGTCCACAGTCTACAGGTCGAAGCAGGACGTAAAAAGGTATATGTGGTGACAGGCCAATTGTTTTTTGCATCGGTCAATGAGTTTGTAGCTTCATTTGATTATAAAGAATCATGCGAGGAAATAGATATCGATTTGAAAGCAGCGCACCTATGGGACGATTCAGCTGTCGGCGCAATCGATAAAATTGTTTTAAAGTATCAGGATAATGGAATAAAAGTAAATGTTATAGGTTTGAATCACGAGAGTTCCATGTTGGTCGAGAAGCGCGCGGTATATAATAAACCCGACGCAAAAGCGGCCAACCATTGATAGATGCGGGCAGGATGCTGAATAAAAGCTCCTGTCCTTTTTCTTTTCGCCAGAGAAATTCATCTTTAACAGGAAAGAATGTTTGTTATAATGGGAAAAGGGAATCTGATTTTCTGGAGGACATGGAATGTTTAATAAAATATTATTAGCCTCAGATGGCTCTGAACATGCAATCAGAGCAGTAGAAAAAGCATTGCTTTTGGCGCAAAACAATTCAAACGCTTTCATTGAAGTGGTGTATGTAGTGGATAGGGACAAATCAAAGGCAGACGTTTTGCAAAATTGGAATGCAGCTGATATTGACGTTAAACGGAAAGAAAAGCTTGCATTTACGGAGCAAAAGTTAAAACATGCCGGAGTACGTTATCAGATCAACATTCTTCATGGAGATCCTGGTCCAAGCATTGTAAAATATGCGAATGAAAAAGCGTTTGATGTTTGTGTGATCGGCAGCCGCGGGTTGAATTCGTTGCAGGAAATGGTGTTGGGAAGTGTCAGTCACAAAGTGGCAAAACGGGCAAATTGTCCGGTTATGATTGTGAAGTAGTTAACTTAAAAAAGATAAGAGCAGATATAATGTGTACCCTTTGTAAAGGACATTTTAATATCCGTTCTTATCTTTTTTTCATGACTTTTTTTATTTTTTTCTTTCTGAAGACGATAAACTTCATCAAAAGAAAACTGGTAGAGAACGAAAGGAACATTGCTGCTCCTTTGGCGATATTGTGTACAAAAAAGCTTGATAGTGGCAGGGCGGAAAACTGGAATAGCAGCTTGCTCAACCCGATAAAAACAACGTTATTGATGACCCAGGCGACAATCGCCTGTAACGTAAATAATCCAATTTCCTTTGTACTAACCCGGGCATGATGACTGAAAGTATATTTTACATTCCATATATAGGAGTTCAATATCGCTAGAAAATAGGCGATTGTGTTCAAGATAAACAGCATGCGCGTTTCTTCTGTCGGCCATATCCACAACAGGAGGTTTAAGACGCCGATGTCGATCGCTGCGTTGGCAAGACCGATAAAACTGAATTGAAGTATCTGTGCTTTTACTTTTTTGGCCATATGATCCTTCTCTTTCTGGGGATTAGGTTATAAGTTTATCATGTTTCCAACTAAACGTAAAAATACACTGCCCTTCGTTTTCTCCCCTTTTATCATAACCGCTTGGAACACCGATCGAAACAGGTTTTAATTATTGCTTGAAGGGATACACACTTTATATAAATGGAAAACACTTCTAAAGGAGTGAGCCTTGATGAATTTCGATAATCAGCTGAAGTATTTGGAAAATGTTCAATTACAACGTCCTAACAGAGTGCTCTCCATGTATCTAAATACAGACCCTTCCGATCCAGAGCAACAAGGCGGAGAATGGAAAATTCATTTAAAAAACGGACTTAGCCATTTTGAAAGTTATTTGAAAGAAAGCGGAGACAAACAAGAGTTGGAAAATTTTCAAGCAGTCCGTGAAAAAGTGGAGCGCTTTGTGCAGGGGAATGAACAGGCACTAAAAAAAGGCATTGTTTTGTTCGCTTCTGCAGATGAGCAGGTATGGTTTGCTGAGCGATTACAGATGAGGATACAAACGGAGTTTCATTGGGAAGATGCTCCGGTTATCGATCAACTGAAAAAATTATGGAATACATTCCCAAAATCGGGTGTTATTCTTGTTCAACAGAACCAGGTAAAGGTGATTGAAGCTGAATTAGGCACGATTTTGGAAACGAAGCATTATGAATTGGATCTTGATACAGAGGACTGGCGGGAATATACTGCCGAACAAAAACGGCCGATGTCGATGGGAAAAGGCGGTAAGGATCCTAGCCGTGACAGCTTTAATGCGAGGGTGAATGCGAACCAGCAGCGGTGGTATAAAGGGTTGGCACCGAAGCTGGATAAACTCGCCAAAGACAATCAATGGGACCGCATCTATCTCGTAGGGGAGAAAGAAGAAGCAAAAGATATGGAATCCTATATGAACAAGGAAATATATCAAGTGGAAGGAAAGAATATGCTTGATCATGAAGAAATGAAAGTGATTGAAAAAGTCGTGGCATAATAGTTAGTAAAAAAAGTATATTTTTAATGATTAAGAAGAAATGGAAGCAATAATGAATAAACATCGTCTTTTCAGTTAAGGAGTCCCCCACCTGGTGAAAAGGCGATGTTTTTTTAGTGTATAGGAAATTATAAATTTAACTGTCTGTGGATCATTATTGGCTGAAACAGCCACGTCCAGCTCCAGCGCCTACCCCCTCGAGGTCTTAAGCCCACCCTCGGTGTGGGGTATTGCGCTGTGGAAACCCATTTCACTAGATAGTCTGCGTATGTCTAAAACAATGATAATTATATATTCCTTGTATGGGCTTTTGATTTCTTTTGGACTGCGATTACTTAGTCCTCAGAAGAAACAATAAGGGATGGCGATAATAATAATTACTGTGCATGCGAAAAGAGGAGGAAGAATAAAATGTGGCAGGGAGAGGATGTCGCAGCTTCAAATCACTGGAATAGGTAATCAATCATGTTTATTTTGCTGACTATAGTACTTTCGTAAGAATTTAAACGTAATCGGTTTCAAAAAAAACCAAACTGGGAATCGGGTAACAAATCAACACAAAAATAGTTGGCTCAGCCTTCGAAGAAAAGGGGACCTGGCCCTGTACCAGGCAAATTAAACTGGTTAAAGGAGACGATAAAGGTGAAACAAGTGGTAAAGATTTATACAAAAGCAGCTTGCCAGGAAAGCCAGTCGCTGAAAGAATTTTTGTCGAAGGACCAGGTACCGTACGTAGAAGTCGACATTACCGAATCCGAAGAAAAACAAAGACAGTTGCAGTCAGCAGCAGGTACAAACTTAGTGCCAACTATCGTGATTGAACAAGAAGGCTTTATCGGTAAAAAGAAAAATATTATTTATACAGGTTTCACAAATAATAAGGATGAAATCGACCGTACTATAAAACATTGATCGTTAAAAGGAGACAGAATAGAAAAAAGGGCTTTCCCGTAAGAATGAAAACTTATGGGAAAGCCCTTTTAGTCAGCATTTAATTTGTCAGGAAGCCTGACACGACGGACAACGCCCGTATATTTCAAACTTGTGGTCTTCAACTTGGAAGCCGCCCAATTCCCCTTTGACATTATCCATTGGACATGTATCGATTTCTTTGGTAATTCCGCATTTTTTGCAGATGAAATGGTGATGATGATGACCGACACAACTGATCCTGAAATGTTTTTCCCCTTCCAGTTCGGTTGATTCCAAAATCGCCAGTTCGTCGAATAAATGAAGGTTCCGGTAAATCGTATCAAAGCTGATGCCCGGATAGGCTGGCTCCATGAAATGTAACAAATCCTTCGCACTGCGGTAACCGTCTTCCTGGTCAAAATAAGATAAGATATCTTTTCTTTTCTTGGTGTACTTATACCCCTTCTGTTTCAAGATACCCAATGCTTCTTCCATGTTCATTGCTGCGTCCTCCTTGTAAAGAAATTCATCCGGAGACGTTTCACGGCCAATGCAGCCAATAGAATGATAATAGATGTCATGACGATTGTTCCTCCGGGAGGTATTTCAAAATAGTAGCCGGAAATCAATCCAGCAATAACGGAAATTTCACCAAAAACAACGGACAATATGATGGATTGTTTAAATCCTTTTGCAAGCCGGATGCTTGCCGCTACCGGCAGCGTCATTAGGGCTGAAACAAGTAAAACACCAACAATCCTGATAGAAGCCGCAATGACGAGGGCCGTCAACAAAATAAATAAGAAATGAATCCGTTTTGCATGGATCCCTGAAACGACTGCATGTTCTTCATCAAATGATAACATAAACAGCTCTTTAAAAAATAAAAATAGAACCGCCAGTACAATCACAGAAATAACGATGATTGTCCATAAATCAGAACGGCTGACTGCGGAGACTGAGCCGAACAAGTAATTGAATAGGTCTGTATTGAACCCATCGGCGAGCGAGATAAAGACAACGCTCAAGCCAACACCCCCAGACAGGATAATGGGAATGGCCAGCTCTTGATAAGCTTTATACACACCACGCAACTGTTCGATGAAGATGGAAGCGATCACCGAAAATCCCATTCCGCTATAGAAGGGGGTTATAAAGCCGGCGGCAAATTTCTTTTCGAGCAGTAAACCAAACGCAATCCCGGCCAGCGTCACATGGGACAGAGCGTCGGCAATCAAGGAAAGCCGTCTGACCACAATAAACGAACCGAGAAGCGGAGCGATCAATCCGATCAACAATCCGGTATATAAAGTGTTTTGTAAAAACTCATATTGAAAAAAATTAGCTAACATGTTGATTTCGCTCCTTAATGCTCATGTGACACCAAATTCAAGGCATGGCCATAGTAGTTGGATAGTTCAGCGTCGGATAAAGAAGAAAACTGATCCGGATTCCCATGAAAATGCATGGTTTTATTCAAGCATACAATATTTGTCGCATGGCGTGTCATGGTCCCAATATCATGCGTGACCAGCAACAGGGTAATGTTTTTTTCCTGATTGAGTTTGTGAAGCAACTCGTAAAATTTCTGCACATGCTCTGTATCTACCCCGACAGTCGGCTCATCAAGAATCAATAGTTCCGGATCACTCACAAGCGCCCTGGCGATAAATACGCGTTGCTGCTGTCCACCAGATAAATCACCAATATTCTCATGGAGATAAGCGGCCATGCCGACCTGATCGACCGCTTCTTTTATTTTCTCCCGATGATTACGGGAGAAAAAACGAAGATAACCGACTTTGGCAGTCAAGCCCATTGATACCACTTCTTCCACTGTAGCAGGAAACCCTCGGTTAAAGGTGTTGGCCTTTTGAGAAACAAATCCGATTTTATTCCAGTTTTTAAATTTATTGATCGGAGTACCAAGTAACTCGATTGATCCGCGTTGAGGTTTTAGTAAACCGAGGATCAGCTTGATCAGGGTCGTTTTCCCTCCGCCGTTCGGACCAACCAGCCC
The DNA here is from genome assembly GCF_017792025.1 of Sediminibacillus dalangtanensis. Lineage (NCBI taxonomy): Bacteria > Bacillati > Bacillota > Bacilli > Caryophanales > Bacillaceae > Sediminibacillus > Sediminibacillus dalangtanensis. Next base: position 2,719,182 of record NZ_CP046956.1, on the reverse strand, counting down.
CATGAATGCCCCTTGTGGGATTTCAAAATTGATATGTTGTAAAGCTGGCTTTTGATCATACTCGAAGTCGACATTTTTCATCGATATCACCGTGTTCTCCATTCATCCATCCTCCTCTTTTTGCTGGTTAATCTGTAGCTGTCTTGAGTACATCAAGGTTCTGTTTCATCAGAGAAAGGTAATCTTCCCCTCGGCTTATATCCTGTTCCGACAGGACAGCCAAATTATGAATTTGCAGGGCTTTTCCGTCTATTTCCTTTTGAACTTCCTTGGATACTTTATCCTGGACATTTTGCTCGAAAATCACATAATCCATCTTGAGCGTCCTTGCCTGTTCTATAATGTTGATTAGATCCTGCTGAGATGGTTCACTGCTGTTCGAAATGCCATTGACGGCAATCTGCTTAATCCCATAGCGTTCTTCCCAATAACCATATGCAGCATGGGACACCAAAATTTCCTTATGCTTGCTGGAACGCAGTGTTTTTACGAATTGTCGATCAAGCTTCCTTAAATTTTCTTGTAAGGAAGAAAGATTTTGCTGCAAGACAGCCTTTCGGTCTGGATATATGTCCGTTAATTGCTTTTCTATGATAAGAGCCATTTCCTGCATTCTTTGAGGATCAAGCCAAACATGTGGGTCATGGTTACCGTGTTTATGCTCGTCATGGTTTGTTTCAGCAGGATGGTCATCCCTATCCGCTGTGCTTTCGTCATGAAACAATTCCTCATGTCCAGCAAGCCCGATCAACCGGACCTTTTCTTGTTGCAAAGCTTCAGCTGTGGTCGAAGAAAATGTCTCCAATTCCTCGCCAAGATAAACGAAAGCATCTCCCTTCGCAATATCGGTCATTGTCTTGGCAGTGGGCTCATAGGAATGAGCATCGGCGCCAGGAGGGTAAATGGTAGTCACCTCCACGAAGTCACCGGCCAATCTTTCCATGATATACTGGATGGGATAGACAGTCGTATAGATAGTAGGTTCCGTCTTTTGTTCATTTTGTCCAGAAGAGGGGCTGCATCCGGCTTGTAGCAAGATTCCGCTGAATAGAAGCAGCAATAGTACCTTCCATTTCATCGTTGTCCTCGTTTCTTCACGTTTTCTATTTGTGTGGTAAGCAAGATATCTTACCAACTTCATCTTATTGTTCTTCCTGTCCATAAAAAAGATTACCATTCATTCTATCGTAATGGTTTTGATTTGTAAATAATAATGATTACGTTTTAAAGAAGAGTGAAAAATAGCAGATGTCTTGCTCATCTCCATAAGAGAATGGGATTTAGACCTCGTGAGATGACGCTTGAGTAGACATCGGCTACTTTTTATAGACAAAGAAAACTCGCGGGTGGCGAGCCATTAAATGAAGATAGAAGGGGAGGGCAGTTGTTTGCAATCACACAGTCTGGATAAGGTGATGAACCTGTCCAAGTTGAAGTTACTAGTAAGGTTGGACGACAGGAGCATCCAATGGGATATGAATCAATACTTCCCTGTTTTTCTGGAGGGATTCCACCAGAAGCCTGGTGTTAGATTCATCGAAGGAAGATAGCGTTAATTGAGCTTGTTGCTTCCATGTAAACTCTGCAGGACAGTCATCCGAAAAACTCAGGATGAGGAGGTGATCCGTGTGTTGATTTTTGGAAAACTTGTTCGGATCAAAGCGGCCTGCAGACTTCGTTGTCAGTTTTACGTGAACGGCTTCCAGGCGTAAAAAACCGGCTAACAATCGTGCGTGCAAGCGGGCGCTATCATGCTCCGGATATAAGATGATAGCGGTTGATTGGAAATTTGTATAACGTTCCGTCTCCTGTTCTATTTGGACCAGTAACGCGTTGATTATTTTCTCGCTCTGTTGGAAGGCAATCGATGATATTTGATTCGACGCTGCCATTTGAGTAATTTTGGCCACTGCAGGATGCAAAATCTTTTCGAAAATATGATGATAGTGAAGTCCGTCAGCAAGCGTCTGATACAAGGATTTTACTGCTTTATGGTCACCGGCAGAAAGGTAATGTAAAAATTCATTGAACAATTGTTCCTCCGATTGTGGCTGAAACGACAAAATTTTCTGTACCGTGAGCGAAAAATTGGTCGGAAGTGAAAATTGTTCGCCTCCATTCAACAGGCGTACTTGGGGTACAGTGGGATAGTATTTACTGACACCTGAAATTTTTGCCTGCTCGTTATTGGATAGTAATACTGTTGCATCATAGGGATAAATCATGAGCGAATCGATAAAATGATAAAGAATATGCCAGTCGAATTGTTGTTGATCTTTTAGCAATAGCTTTATCGCTTCATGTGCCGGTAGTTCCTCTTTGTATGCCCGCTTTAATGTCAATGCCGAGAAGACATCCACAATAGATAAGATGCGTAATTCTAATGGCAGCTGTCCACCATGAAGGCCGTCAGGATATCCTGATCCATCCAGTCGTTCATGGTGGGAGCGGGCAAAGCTTCCCAACTGTTCGTAGCCCAGAGAATGAAGAATCCGTTCTCCGTCCGTTGTATGCTGCTGGATCTGTTTAAATTCGGCTCCCGTAAGTTTAGCTGGTTTATGTAATATATCGCGTGGGGTTTCTATTTTTCCAATATCGTGAAACAGAAATCCTGCCGCGCAGGATTCTATGTCTGTAACAGCTAGTTTTTCCGCCATAAGACTCCCGAGGATAAAAACATCAAAGGAGTGGATATATGCATAGGCATCCCATTTATAAAGAGCTGCAAGCGTGTCTGTGATACGGTAACTTTTATGGATGCTGATGAATAACTGCTTTAGAAACAACAACGTTTCTTGTCTGTTCAGCAGTTTTCCGTAGCGATATTCATAACCTATTTTTCCGAGTATGTGAAAAAACAGTTTTGCCAGTTCCTCTTCTGATTTTTGCTCCTTACTTGTTTCTGTCGGTTTTCCTGCAGTTGGTAACGAGTCAGTTGTTGGTTTTCGCTTCGTCATGGTGTAAGGATCGGAAAGTGAAACCTTCAGTTCCTTTATTCCCCGTTTTTTTAAACGGTTGATAAGCCTTTCCGTCATTTTTGTTCCCTTTTTGATAATCAATGTTTCTCCTACATAAATGTCCGCTGCCAAAATGTCTTCCGGCAGCACTTGAGATATCGTCTTCGTTTTCATAGGCTCCCTCCCCAAAACTTTATTCAGATGGAAAGTCGAATAAATCCTTTATGGGAATATCAAGTGCTTCGGCGAGCCTGCGGATATTCAGCAAGGATATATTCCTTTTTCCGGTTTCAATTTCTGTGTAATAGGATCTTGAAAAACCAGCCAAATCAGCCAATTCTTCTTGCGTCATCCGATGATGAAGCCGATACTGGCGCAGTCGGCTGCCAAATGTCTTCAAGAAGTAGACGTCCCTTGATTGGTAGGCCACCGTAATCACTATATATTCCCTCCCCGGTATATGACTTCCTAATTATCTGCTACAGAAACCGAAATGGAATTCTATGGAGTATCTTTCCATAGGGTAAATCCGGTTCATGCATTGCTCTTACTAATCAACGATAGTAATAAGGTGAGAAGTTATTTATTACAGCGTACGCGAAATAGATTGTCTGCTGTAAAACTGGATAAAACCGAACATTCGGAGGACTTGTGCAGGCGAGTCAAGTTGTTTTAAGCTGAGGGGATTCTCGTCTGTGCTGTGGTTTAGTAATGTAATCGAGAAGCACCTAAAAGCCCTTTGTACAGTACATTAGATTACGAGTATGCCACCGATGCAACTCCGCATTTTTATTAGAAACGAAGTTTCGGCATAACGCGGCAGGATTGGCGTTGGATGTCCAAAATCCTACAAGTATCTCTATCATATGACAATACTCGACGGAGTCTCCACCTGATATAAGTGACAATGCTTCCAAGGAGTCTTTAAGAAAGAAATCAATTAGAAAAGTTAAATTACATACCTGAATAAAGAACGCCGCGAGCTTGCCATCGTGGAGCCGCTAGGTTGTGTCCTGGTTGTACAGGAAAGATAATACAAGTGTCGTACCAAAACTTGCTTGGGACAAAATTAGTATAGGTAAAGCAAAAACCGAACGATGGTTCGAATTCCAAAGCATTCGATCCCGTTCGGTTTTTCTTTTTAGTATAGGAAATGATAAATTTAACTGTCTGTGGATCATTATTGGCTGAACCAGCCACGTCCAGCTCCAGCGCCTACCCCCTCGAGGTCTTAAGCCCACCCTCTGTGTGGCAAAAAGCGCCACGCCGAGGCTGTTCTTAAGCTTGTCGAAGGCCCAAACGATGTGGGTCATGCAGGCGTTGCCACAGGACGTGGCGGCTTTAGCCTGTACTCCTTTAAACAGGCGCTTGCGCTTTTGTCCTTTTTATTGTTACCTAACTCCGCTTTTGCAAGCTTTTGTGTAACAACCGGATAAATAAAGAAGTTCCTTTAAAGCTTCCTATCTGGTATCGCATATGAAATGAGGTAATTTCTCATTCTCGGTTTTAGCCTAAAGTGCAAAGAGGGTTGTATATAGGTCAACTCTCACTCCTAAAAGCGTTTTTTCACTAGAAAGGTTCTTATCAAGTCACTGTGCCGGAAACTGATTCATATATCCGCTGTATTGCTGGTACGCTTGTTGAATCTTATGCTGATCGGCTTTTTCCAGTGAATACCAGCCGTTTTTGAACATCAAATTGTAAAGGTTCCGCTGGCAATCCTGTGTTTCTTTGAAAATAGCCGCCAAGTCCTGATATAGCCCTTGATTGCTCGCCTCATTCAAAGCGATACTATATGCGCCGGTTAAATATTTCTCTGAAGCCAATACATCATTGACAAAGTCTCTTTCACTCATTTGCGGTGTCTTCGGTACTTGGGTTTCCGTATTTTGTACTTTTTGCTGTTGGTTCATGCTAATCCCCTTTCTAATTGACAGTTCCAGGCTGGTTATTCAAATGGTTGAGAATCTGCTGATAGTGGCGTTGATGCATTTGTGCGGTTGTTTCAAGTGCTTGCTGAATTTCCGGCATTTGACATTGCCCCGCGTAGAAGTTGGCCTTTTTGCTGGCATTCAAGTTCCAAGACAGCATATCGGTCAAATAAAGCAAATCTTTTGAACTAATCATATTCGGCGGCTGCTGCATAGGTTGCTGGTTCAAGGAAATTCCTCCTTTACAAAAAGTGTCTGTCGAATCCTGTTTTAGTATTACCAATATAATGATGGATATTCTGCTTGCAATACCATGACGAAATTTGTATGCAAAAAGTACCTCTTTCCCAACAAAAATGATAGAATAGTACAAGAAAGCATACTAGTTTGAAAGTTTTCACATCGGCTGCGGCGGAAATAGATAAGCAACCGTTCGCATTTTCAAGAAAGCGGTTCCGCTGTACTGGATGATTACTGGGGGGGCTTATAATGGAACAAATCCTGCGTAACTTCTTTTTATTTTTATCCAAAAACAAATTTTTTACCAAGTTGGCCAAAAAATATGGTCTTCGCTTCGGGGCCGGCCGCTTTGTAGCTGGGGAGTCGGTAGAAAATGCCGCAAAGGTTATTAAGCAATTGAATCAAAAAGGGATGGTCGTTACCGTTGATCATCTTGGTGAGTTTATCGATAGCGAGCAGGAAGCTCGCCAGGCAGCTGATGAATGCGTGGAGATGATTGAAAAAATTGCCGAGCATCACCTTGACTCTCAGCTATCTTTAAAAATGACTTCCATGGGACTGGATATATCGGAAGCATTGGTTATGGAAAACATGCGAAAAATTCTTGCTGCCGGTAAACAACATGGTGTTTTTGTGACGATCGATATGGAAGATTATGAGCGCTGCCAAAAGACGATCGATATATTCAAAGAATTAAAGGAAGAGTATGAAAATATCGGTACCGTTATCCAGGCTTATCTATACCGCACTGTAGGAGACATAGAAGAATTGAATGCTTATCATCCGAATCTCCGGCTGGTCAAAGGTGCTTATAAAGAATCACCGAAGGTTGCTTTTCCGGATAAACAGGATGTGGACGAAAATTATAAGAAAATCATCAAAATGCATTTGCTCAATGGAAATTACACCGCCATTGCTACTCATGACGACGAAATAATCGCTTATACGAAGCAATTGGAGAAAGAACATGAGATTCCCAGGGATCAATTTGAATTTCAAATGCTTTACGGCATCCGGGTTGAAAGACAGGAGGAACTGACAGCAGAAGGATATAAAATGCGGGTGTACGTTCCTTACGGTACAGACTGGTATGGATATTTTATGAGGCGTCTGGCCGAACGTCCGGCCAATGTGGCGTTTGTTCTTAAAGGAGTCTTCGGTAAATAACTCCCGGTCAGTCCCTGCATGGCGCAGGGACTGATATAATCTGGAAGTTTTCTACATTTAACCTGAAAAAAACGATTGCGAAATATCTGAAAATACTTTATAGTTGAATTAGACGCAGATAGGAAACTATCTACTTTTTTTACATGCATAGTGAATGAGTATTCATTCAAAACGATAGGGGGATAAAGGCATGACTCGAAAAATCAGACGTGCAGCTGTTTTAGGTTCAGGTGTGATGGGATCGGGAATAGCTGCACACCTTGCAAATGTCGGCATTGAAACTTGGATGCTTGATATCGTACCCAAGGAATTAACGGATAAGGAGCAGGCCAAGGGACTTTCCTTAGAAGACAAAGTGATACGTAATAAGTTCGCGGAAAAAAGTAAAAAAGCTTTGCTAAAACAAAAGCCTTCACCGATTACCAGCAAAGGCAGTCTTGATTTGATCCATACGGGAAATATGTCGGATGACCTGGATGTGCTTGGAAAAGTCGACTGGATCATCGAGGTAGTCGTGGAAAATCTTCAAGTAAAAAAGCAGGTTTTCCAGAACGTAGATAAGTACCGAAAAACGGGAGCGATTGTAAGTTCTAACACGTCGGGCATCTCTATAGAAAAAATGGCTGAAGACTGTTCGGATGATTTTAAACAACATTTTCTCGGGACGCATTTCTTCAATCCACCACGCTATCTGAAACTGCTCGAAGTCATTCCGACCAAATGGACAGATCAGCAAGTTTTACGGGAAATGAAGCAAATTGGCGAAGACATCCTCGGAAAAGGAGTAGTCGAGGCGAAAGACACGCCCAATTTCATCGCTAACCGTATCGGGACTTATGGGCTGCTTGTAACCGTGAGAGAGATGAGGAAACAGGGATTGAGTATCGGGGAAGTGGATTCGATCACCGGTCCCATGATCGGGAGACCGAAAAGTGCTACTTTCCGCACGTTGGATGTGGTAGGACTTGACACCTTTATCCATGTGGCTAAAAATGTCTATGATCAGGTCGAAGGAGACGAAAAACAAGTATTCGAAATCCCGGAATTTATTCAAAGTATGAATGAGAAAGGTTGGTTGGGTCAAAAGAGCGGTCAGGGATTCTATTTAAAGAAAAAACAAGGCGGAAGCAGCACGATATATGAATTGAATCCCGACACTCTGGAGTACCAGGAGCGTAAGAAATTGAAAACCAAAGCCACTGAACAAGCAAAACAAGAAAAAGGCCCTGGCAGAAAAATGAAAGCGCTTGTATATTCGGAAGATGATCCGGCAGGCGATTTGATTTGGTCCATTACGAAACCTGTTTTGTTGTATGCTGCGCGACTCACAGGAGAAATCGCAGACGACATTGTTTCGATTGATGAAGCAATGAAATGGGGATTCGGCTGGGGGCTCGGACCATTTGAAATGTGGGATGCAATCGGCGTCGGAAAAGCGGTAGAACGCATGAAGGCTGATGGCGAAGCCATTCCTGATTGGATAGAACAGATGCTTGCCACTGGCTCGGAATCTTTTTATAAAAAAGAAGCCGGTAATCTGTTTTATTATCAGGATGGTGAATACCGCCAGAAGCAGGCAAACCAGAAAGAAATCAATATAAAAGGTTTGAAAGACAGAAAGGGAGTCATCAAGAAAAACACTGGAGCGAGTCTGATTGATTTAGGCGACGGTGTGGCCGGATTGGAATTCCACTCGAAGAGCAATGCGATTGGTCTTGACATCATCCAAATGATCAACTACTCCGTGGAAGAAGTTGAAAAGAACTTCCAGGGTCTTGTCATCGGCAATCAAGGCAAAAACTTCTGCGTTGGGGCCAATCTGGCGATGATGCTGATGGAAGCGCAGGATGATAATTTCTTCGAGATCGAAATGGTTGTGAAGCACTTTCAAAATGCCATGATGAAAGTCAAATATGCAGAGAAACCAGTTGTGGCGGCGCCGTTTGGGATGACGCTCGGTGGGGGTGCAGAGGTTTGTCTGCCTGCCAGCTCCATTCAGGCTGCCCAGGAAACATATATTGGGCTGGTGGAAGCTGGTGTAGGACTTATTCCTGGTGGAGGCGGCAACAAAGAATTATACATCAAACAAGTAAGAGATTTGCCGCAGGGAATCGATTTTGATTTGCAGAAAGCTGCCAATAAAGTTTTTGAGACAATTGCGATGGCCAAAGTATCGACATCGGCAGCTGAAGGCAGAGAAAACGGCTTTCTAAACAACCGGGATGCAATAAGTGTGAATACAGACCATTTACTGCATGACGCCAAGCAAAAAGTGCTTGCTTTAAGTAAGGCCGGGTACCAACCGCCAAAACGGGAGAAAATTCCTGTTGTTGGAGAGGCTGGTTATGCAGCCATGCTGCTGGGCGCCAAGTCGCTGGCATTTGGGGGATATGCATCTGAGCATGATGTAAAGATTGCAGACAAACTGGCATTTGTACTTGCAGGCGGACGCCTGAAGCCAGGCACCCTTGTCGATGAACAATACTTACTTGATTTGGAACGGGAAGCATTTTTAAGTTTGATCGGTGAAAGAAAAACACAAGAAAGAATGCAGCACATGCTGCTTAAGGGGAAACCATTGCGCAATTAATGCCACACTTATTTTAGAAGAGGGGGAAGTGCTGTGAGAGAAGCAGTGATTGTTTCTGGCTCAAGAACACCGGTCGGAAAGGCAAAAAAAGGCGCTTTAGCCAATGTCCGTCCCGATGATCTTGCAGCTTTGACCATCAAAGAAACATTGAAAAGGGCTGACGGATATCAAGGCAATATTGATGATGTGATTATCGGCTGTGCGATGCCGGAAGCTGAACAAGGCATGAATATGGCCCGTAATATTGCCGGACTGGCAGGATTGCCATTGGAGGTTCCTGGCATTACAGTCAATCGTTATTGTTCGTCTGGCCTGCAAAGCATCGCCTATGCTGCAGAACGCATCATGCTGGGCCATAGCGATACGATCATCGCTGGCGGAGCCGAATCGATGAGTTTGATTCCTATGGGAGGCCATGTCATCAAACCGAATCTGGAGCTGGTGAAAAATGCGCCTGGCTATTACATGGCAATGGGCCATACTGCTGAAGAAGTGTCCCGAAGGTTTGATATTTCCCGTGAGGACCAGGATGCTTTTGCGGCTAACAGCCATAGGAAAGCAGCCAACGCTCTGAAAGAGGGGAAGTTTGACGACGAAGTGGTTCCGGTTGAAGTTACCACCCGCAAAATCGGCTCGCAAAACAAAGTCGAAGAAGAAACGTTTTCGTTTAGTAAGGACGAAGGAGTACGAGCCGATACGACAGAAGAGGTGCTGGCAAAATTAAAGCCTGCGTTTGCATTGAAAGGGACGGTAACAGCCGGTAATTCCTCGCAAATGAGTGATGGAGCTGCTTCCGTCCTTGTAATGGACAGAGAAAAAGCAGAAACGGAAGGACTGACGCCACTGGTTAAATTTCGTTCGTTTGCTTTAGCAGGAGTAGAACCGGAAATCATGGGTGTTGGACCGATAAAGGCCATTCCGAAAGCCTTGGAACTTGCTGGTTTAGATCTCGCTGATATTGGGTTGTTTGAATTGAATGAAGCGTTCGCTTCCCAGTCGTTGCGCGTGATTCGTGCCCTGGGACTGGATGAGGATAAAGTAAATGTGAACGGAGGTGCAATCGCTCTTGGGCATCCGCTCGGCTGCACCGGAACAAAATTGACACTCAGTCTTATTCATGAAATGAAACGTCGGAATGAGCAGTTTGGTGTCGTCACCATGTGTATTGGAGGAGGAATGGGAGCTGCAGGCGTATTCGAACTGGTTTAAAACATTTCTATTTAATAAGGAAAAGGGGCGAAAAACATGAGTGAAACAAAAGAAAGAATGTTTAAAGGCGGCGCATTCATTATAGAAGACTTAGAACCGGATGATATTATTACTCCGGAAGATTTCACGGATGAGCATCATATGATCGCCAAGACAACCGAGGACTTTGTTGCTGGAGAAGTAGTTCCGAAAATTGATCAGCTGGAAAACCATGAATTTGAACATTCCGTTCAATTATTGAAGCAGGCAGGAGAATTAGGTCTGCTTGGAGTAGATGTTCCAGAAGAGTATGGTGGATTGGGGCTGGATAAAATCAGTTCTTCTCTGATCACTGAAAAGTTTTCCAAGGCAGGCGGATTTTCGGTTACACACGGAGCGCATGTCGGAATTGGATCTCTTCCAATCGTCTTTTTTGGAAATGAAGAGCAAAAGCAAAAGTATCTGCCTCTTTTGGCAACCGGGGAAAAACTCGCTGCATATGCATTGACTGAACCGGGATCAGGTTCGGATGCCCTTGGAGCCAAAACAACAGCAAAATTAAACGATGCTGGAACCCATTATTTGCTGAATGGCGAAAAACAGTGGATCACCAACTCAGCCTTTGCTGACGTATTCATTGTGTATGCCAAGGTTGATGGAGAGAAATTCACAGCTTTTATTGTAGAAAGAGACTTTCCAGGGGTTTCGACAGGTGCTGAAGAAAAGAAAATGGGTATTAAAAGTTCTTCCACAAGAACGGTTATTCTGGAAGATGCCCAAGTTCCGGTAGAAAACGTACTCGGTGAAATCGGTCGTGGACATGTGATCGCTTTTAATATATTAAATGTCGGGCGTTATAAGTTGGCCATCGGAGGTGTCGGCGGCTCGAAAATCGGTATCGAATTGTCTGCCAAGTATGCCAATGAACGCAAACAATTCAATACACCAATCTCACGATTCTCTTTGATCCAGGAAAAACTGGCTACCATGGCTGCTAAAACATATGCCAACGAGAGTGCGGTGTATCGTACAGTCGGTTTGTTTGAACAACGGATGAGCAATTTGAGCAGCGAGGAACTCAATGATGGCAAGGCAGTTGCTGCTGCTATTGCCGAGTATCAGGTGGAATGCTCGTTGAATAAAGTGTCTGCGACAGAATTGATGGACTTTGTTGCGGATGAGGCGGTCCAAATCCATGGCGGTTATGGATTCATGCAGGAATACGAAGTGGAACGAATGTATCGGGATTCTCGTATCCAGCGAATTTTCGAAGGGACGAATGAAATCAATCGGCTCCTAGTTCCCGGTTCTCTCCTGAAAAAGGCGATGAAGGGCGAATTGCCGTTGCTGCAAAAAGCCGAGGCCTTACAGGAAGAATTGATGATGCTGATGCCGGAAGAAGTAGGTTCGGAGCCATTGGAACAGGAAAAATATCTGTTGAAAAACGCAAAAAAAATCGGTTTGCTGGCCGCTGGTCTTGCTGCCCAGAAATATGGGAAGAAGTTAGAACAGGAGCAGGAAATCCTTGCTAATATAGCAGATATAGTCAATGAGGTTTATAACATGGAAGCGGCTGTATTGCGTACAGAAAAAGCAATAAACAAATCTGGATTGGAAGAAAGCTCGCTCAAGCTTCTTTATACCCAGGTATATGTACAGGAAGCGTTTAATCGCGTAGAAGCCGATGCTAAGGAAACATTGATTGCAAGCGAAGAAGGCGATACATTGAGAATGATGCTGTCCGCGATGCGTAAGCTGACGAGACATGATCCGATTAATATCATTGCCAAGAAGCGGGGAATTGCCAACCGGATCATCGAAGAAGAAAAATATGTCGTCTGATCACTAATCTCTTTCTAAAAAGGGCAGCCTCAGTCAAATGACTGTAGCCGCCCTTTTTAAGTGTATAGGAAATGATAAATTTAACTGTTTGTGGATCATTATTGGCTGAAACAGCCACGTCCAGCTCCAGCGCCTACCCCCTCGAGGTCTTAAGCCCACCCTCGGTGTGGCAAAAAGCGCCACGCCGAGGCTGTTCTTAAGCTTGTCGGGGGTGAGCAAGGCGCTTGCGCTTTTGTTCGTGGTGGAATAACATTGCCACCGGACTTGGTAAGCAAAGGTACCATTCATAAAGAATATAAACTACGCAGTAACTTCCTTTGTAGTCCGTGTGCCTTTGTATAGTAGTGGTGTAGTCCAGCGCTACGGAAATACCTTACGCTTTCCGCGGGCGGCTGGTGAGCTTCCTCGAGCTGACGCTCTGCGGGATCTCACCGAGGCCTTTCCTCCCGCAGGAGTCTTCGGGTATTTCCTTCGCTGGGACTTTCTCTTGAATTACTTGGGACTGCATGTAGCTAGAAAAACAAGCAAAAAGTCCAAGAGAAGAAGAAAAGACGGAACCCCAACTGTTTTCTTTACCAAGTTAGCTGAAGCCGTGCCCGCGGAAAGCGAAGTATGCTACCGAAGCGTTGGTTACCATTCTTTTTGAATAGGCAATGAAACTTCCAATCACGGTTACTGCGCAGTTTCTGTCTACTACGACGATAATTCAGTAACGAAGCGAAACAAAACACGCAACTTAATTTTCGAAATCACCCAATTTTTATTCCCTCTCAAGCAGACTGCCGTCAAACATGCTTGTTGACAGATTTGCATGAAATATAACAGCAAGATATGATAATATAGGAAGAAATTGAAGGGGGTGCTGCCATGTCATTGAAGTTTTACTGGTATCCAAACTGTGGAACATGCAAAAAAGCAAAAAAATGGCTGGACGACAACGAAGTCGATTATCAGGAAATACATATTGTGGAACAAACGCCATCCAAAAATGAATTGAAAAGTCTCGTGCGAAAAAGCGGACAGCCTGCGAAAAAATTCTTCAATACAAGTGGGAAAAAGTATCGAGAATTAGGCTTGAAGGATAAATTGAAAGAAGCAGATGAAGATCAAATGCTGGAATGGCTTGCTTCGGATGGAATGTTGATAAAGCGGCCAATTTTAGAATCCGAACAGAAAGCAACAGTCGGTTTTAAACCGGAAGTTTATGAAGAAACGTGGAAATAATCTATTGAAGCAAACCACTGGAATTTGCCTTGGGGAGCTACTATATTAGATGAAGGATGTTCGCTTTTTAGATAGTTGAAACAGGACAACAGGACAAGCTAAAGGAAGGAAACAAAAAAGTGGAGGTTTTAGGATGAGTTTACCAAAGGAATTACGTTACTCAGAAGAACATGAATGGGTCAAAGTGGAAGGGGAAAAAGTCCGGATCGGAATTACAGACCATGCACAATCCGAGTTAGGGGATATTGTCTTTGTCGAGCTACCGGAAGTTGGAGACACAATTGAAGCGGACGAACCATTTGGCAGTGTGGAATCCGTCAAGACGGTATCTGAGTTGTATGCTCCAATCAACGGTAAAGTAGTGGAAGTAAACGAAGATCTCGATGATAGCCCTGAATTTGTCAATGAATCTCCATATGAAAAAGCGTGGATGATCGTTGTGGAAACAGAGGACCTTTCACAGGTCGATGAACTGATGAATGCAGATCAATATCAGGAAATGATCGAAGAAGAATAAGCCTCTTCGTATTCGGAGCCTTCTTTTTTATGATATTGCCTATGCCATGCATCAAATAAGAAATAATCAATACAATGATTAAAGAGAGCGAACGCAATCCCTTGTTACCGTAAATGTGACAGGGGATTATTGTTAAGCAAGCTGGCCGCAGTTTTGAACTTACCGACTAAAAGCAGGTGAACGCTATGAATGATGCTGATAAAGTGATTATTGTGGAGGGGCGGACCGACAAGGTACAGATTCAGAAAGTAATCGATGAAAAAATCGAAATTATTTGCACCAACGGTACCTTGGGTGTCGAAAGGCTGGAAGAGCTGTTGATAGAATATGATTTGGATAATAAGGATGTCTTTATACTGGTGGATGAAGATAATGCAGGACATAAATTGCGAAAGCAATTGTCCATCGAACTTCCTCATGCAGAACATATCTATGTAGATAAAACCTTTAGGGAAGTGGCAGCTACTCCTGAGGCGGAATTAGCAGCAGCTCTATTGAGCAGAAGTATAGCGGTGAATCCACTTTATCTATAAGCGGCGAATAAGCCATTTGCAAAACGGAAGAGGGACGGAATCATATGTGGCAAATTAAGAATGAACGCGAATTGAAGGATTTTTCAAAAGGCTTTGTGTTTATTCATACACCTTTTTGCGGGACATGCAAAATGGCTGAGAAAATGCTATTAGTATTAGAACAAATAGAAGAGGTTTCACTTTTCCATGAAATGAATGCCTCTCTTTTTCCAGGTTTCATGCAATCGTATCAAGTAGAAAGTGTTCCCTGTCTGCTAATAGTGGAAAATGGCCGGGTGCAGGAAAAAGTCTACGCTTTTCAGTCATTGATACATATTCAAGAAAAGATGCAGAAATACAGAAATAAAAAGAGCCTAGGACAAAAGAATCGTAACTAAAATGAAAACCGAACGATTTCACCATTCGTTCGGTTTTTTTGATGAGCAAAAAGCCTACCCTTCTCATAAAAAAAGTGCAATTTTCCACTCCGGCAAGGTACTTCGCTTTCAGCGGGCACGGCTTCAGCTAACTTGGCAAAGGATACCGTTTTGTCTAGTTCTGCCTATTGCCGTTACGGATAGAAAGCAAAGCAGCCTGGAAACCAGGAGATTTTTCGTCTTCTTCACTGTTTAGATACCTATCAGCCAATAGAAGAATACGGTTCATTCTTGCCTTGATCATGAGGAAATCAGAGCACAAAAACGTAGCGAAGTATCTTGCCGTAGCGATTCGAAGCACGCATCAAACAACAGGATAAAAAGAGAATATCCAAATATAACCGAACGAATTTGATTGGTATTTAGGATTCGTTCGTTTTTTTGCTTTGGTGGCCATGCTTTTGTCACGGCCTCTTTATTGCACATGCTTACGCTCCAACCAATGTGCCTTTCCTATTTGCAGGAATTACATAGTGGATGGCGAACTACTGTTAAAAGGGAGGCGGTAGATTTGTCAGAACAACTTTTGGTTGAGTGGAAACGACGCCTGGAAAATCGCGATGATTTGTCGCATCTGTATGAGCGAAAGAACTTGGGCATAATTGTGACCGTGGAGGATTACTCTGCTTGGGTAGAAATTCATTCTGGTATGGTTGAACTACATGCTGAACCGCAAAGCTCGTCTGCTGTATCTTTACGACTGGACGTAAAGAAGGACATAGCGGAGAAACTGTTTAACGGAGAGCGGAAGTTGACTGCGTTTCCTGCTGACCTTGCCTCCTGGAAGGGAAGGTACAGGGACTGTTTGCTCTTTGAAACACTACTTTACTTACCTTAATCAAGTTGTCTGCCCAGTGCTTCGACGATGGACAAAAAAGGGGCTTTGTCACCAAACTTATCCGCAATATTGCCCTGCTTGTCAATGATGACAGTAGTGGGAACTCCTTGACAGCGGTACATATCGTAAACGTTTGTCCCTTCATCGGCCAAGGTGGGCTGCTGCAGAAAATTCTTATGAAATGCCTCTGCTTCATCCGGCGAACGCTCTCTCCCGGTCACATTTATAGTCAGCATTTCTACATCCTTTTTATTGATGGTTTTATATAGCTGTTCCTTTTTGGGTAAATCTGCTGCACAGTCAGGGCACCAGGATGCCCAGAAGGTAAGCACGATAACCTTGCCTAGATCTTTTTTCAGTTGATAGGTCTTGTCCGAATTCAATATCGGAAGCTCAAAAATCGGGGCTTTCATCCCACCACTCCTTACTTCTCTGTATGTTATTCTCATTCATCATCCTATCATACCTGAAATTGGAAAACGATTATTGCACTTCTTATTAATGAATTAGCTTG
Source organism: Sediminibacillus dalangtanensis (assembly GCF_017792025.1). NCBI lineage: Bacteria > Bacillati > Bacillota > Bacilli > Caryophanales > Bacillaceae > Sediminibacillus > Sediminibacillus dalangtanensis. The sequence goes on along the minus strand of NZ_CP046956.1, from coordinate 2,703,225 downwards.
ACACCCTACTGTCCTGATGCTAAAATCCTATTTAGCGCTTAAGGAACGACCTAATTAAATATAGCAATCTCTTATCAAGAGAGGTGGAGGGACTGGCCCTTTGAAGCCCGGCAACCGTTAACCAGTTTACTGGTTAAAATGGTGCCAATTCCTGCGAAGCAACGAGCTTTGGCAGATGAGAGAACGTGAAAGTAGTATTACTGCGTCTTTCTGTTCTCTTGTGAACGGAAAGGCGTTTTTTAATGCCCGCTAAAGATATATTAGGTAGTTCGGCAAGTACTGCTGAGGAGGAAGAAAGTTGATCACAATTAAAGGCTTGAAAAAAGTTTATCCGGCCAAGCATCAGGATGTCCTCGCTGTCGATAATCTCAACTTGGAAGTAAGCAAAGGTGAAATATTCGGAGTGATCGGCTACAGCGGTGCTGGTAAAAGCACCTTCATCCGACTGCTTAATCGGCTGGAAGATCCGACTGAAGGACAAATCTATATTGATGGGAAAGAAATTTCCGCAATGAGAAAGCAACAGCTGCGTAAATCACGCCAGGAAATAGGAATGATTTTTCAACATTTCAACTTACTCTGGTCCCGTACCGTTCGTGACAATATTGCTTTTCCTCTGGAAATAGCAGGTATTCCGAAGGGAAAAAGGAGAGCCAGGGTAGATGAACTGATAGAATTAGTCGGACTTAAAGGAAGAGAGGATGCCTATCCTTCCCAATTAAGCGGGGGGCAAAAACAGCGGGTCGGTATTGCCAGAGCGTTGGCCAATAATCCAAAGGTGCTGTTATGTGATGAAGCCACATCGGCGCTTGACCCGGATACGACAGATGCCATTTTGCGGTTGCTTGTGGATATTAATGAAAAATTAGGATTAACCATTATTTTGATTACACACGAGATGCATGTCATTCGCAAGATTTGCCACCGAGTCGCTGTGATGGAGTCTGGCAGAGTAGCAGAGCAAGGCGATGTGTTGGATGTTTTTCTGCATCCGCAACAGCCGGTAACCAAGCGGTTTGTGGAGCAGGTCATGGGGGACAAGGATCAAGAAGAGTCGCTCCATTTACTGGAAAATTATCAGAGCGGGAAAGTCGCCAGGCTTCATTTTGTTGGGGAAACAACCAATCAGGCGTTGATAAGCCAGGTGTCAAAGCAGTTTGATGTGGCTGTCAATATTCTTCAGGGTAAAATAACTCAAACACAAAAAGGGGCATATGGAACCTTGTTTGTCCATATGGATGGCTCTGACGAGGAGATAGCAAGAGCGATTGCCTTTATTAAAACTACCTCTGTTGAAGTGGAGGTGGATGCAGATGCTGAGTGAACTTTTTCCAAACGTGAAAATGGAGGATATTTGGACAGCGATCGGTGAAACATTCTATATGACATTGATATCTCTCGCAGGAACGGTCGTTCTGGGAATCTTGCTGGGACTTCTGTTATTTCTTACAGCCAAAGGTGGTTTGTGGCAGAATAAAATACTGAACTTCCTGGCTGCGGGACTAGTTAATATTTTTCGGGCAATTCCTTTTATTATTTTAATTTTATTGCTTTTCCCGTTCACGGATTTTCTTATCGGCACGATTCGTGGTCCGAAAGCGGCTTTGCCCGCATTGATTATCGGTTCTGCACCGTTCTATGCAAGGTTGGTGGAAATCGGCCTGAAGGAAGTAGATAAAGGTGTAGTGGAAGCTGCAAAAGCGATGGGAGCAAAAACGCACACGATCATTTTCAAGGTTCTGATTCCGGAATCAATACCTGCTCTGGTATCCGGGATTACCGTAACAGCAATTGCTTTAATCGGTTATACGGCTGTTGCCGGAGTGATTGGCGCCGGGGGACTTGGGGACTTTGCGTACTTTTACGGTTTTCAACGGCACGATTTTGACGTGGTGTTTGTCTGTACCGTATTAATCGTAATAATTGTATTTATTTTTCAATTTATCGGCGATTATATCGCAAATAAATTAGATAAAAGATAAGGCAATTTCCATTATACAGTTATCCTGTAGCGGAACGTAGCAATACCGCAGGTGGAAATGGTCAAAATTATAACCAAAAAAGGAGAAATGAACTCATGAAAAAGTACTTATTTTTGTTACTAACTGCTGCAATCCTTGCAGTGTTGGCTGCTTGCGGCAGCTCGGATGAAGGTGAATCGGGTGAAAGTACATCTGGTGAGGGAAGCGAAACAGCAGAAATCAAAGTAGGGGCATCCAGTACGCCTCACGCAGAAATATTGGAACAAGCAAAACCATTGCTGGAAGAGCAAGGTGTTACCCTTACGATTGAAGAATACCAGGACTATGTCTTACCTAACCAGGATTTAGAGGATGGCGAAATCGATGCCAACTATTTTCAGCATAAGCCATATTTGCAAGATCAGATTAACGAATTCGGATATGACTTTGTCAGCCTAGGCGGTGTTCATGTCGAGCCGATGGGTGTATACTCCAAGAACATCTCCAGCATCGATGAGATACCAGAAGGAACAGAAGTGATCATCAGCCGTTCTGTAGCCGACCATGGACGTATTCTCAGCCTGTTTGAAGCAAACGGCTTGATTAAACTGGATGAAAGTGTAGACAAAGTTAGTGCCACAACGGACGACATTGTGGAAAATCCAAAGAATTTGACTTTTTCACCGGACGTGGATGCTGCTACGCTACCTGAAATGTATGAGTCAGAAGAAGATACACTAGTTGCGATCAACACCAATTATGCATTAGAAGCGGGCTTAGTACCAACGGAAGATGCCATTTTTATGGAAGGCGAAGAGTCTCCATATGTCAATCAGGTAGTAGTCCGTTCAGAGGATAAAGATAATGAAGCACTAAATAAGCTGGTTGAAGTATTGCAATCAGAAGAAATCCAAAATTTCATCAGTGAGAATTATGATGGAGCGATTGTCCCAGCAGCTACTCCGGCAGATTGATTTTTCTGAAAACAGCCGGAATCAGCAGAAATCCCCAACATTATTGAAGTTGGATGATTTATGCCATGTATGGCGGAACATAGCAGTGCAGAAAAGTATTTTCCTGTTTATTTGCCGTTTTGGAAGGGTAATGAATCCGTGATACAATTTGATTGTTAGAAAATATAACAACACCGAAAGGAAGGATTCATTATCACAGACAGTGGTATAGGTCTGAATTATACCTCAGAGATGGAGAAGGCCATGCAGCAGAACCATGGAATTGGTTATGCGGAGTATGGAAGAAAGCTTGACAAGAGACTCGAGGTTGAAAAAGAAAGAGAAGACAGCTATCGGCAGAGCCGCCGTGTTGTCGCTGAAGTTGAACGGCAAGTCCATCGATAATATAACGGTGGAAACAAATAAAAATTAAGGCTAAATCCCCTGCTGCTTGTTTTTGGCGGCAGGGGATTTATGTTACATTATAGATAGAGCGATGGGCATAAATACGAGAAGTTAACGGTTGTTGGGCATTAGCTAATCGAAAATTTGAAAATGTTGATAATAGATTCGAAATGATATAAGATTGTAATGAGAATAAATTGAGAATGGATGTAAATCCATTCCAGCATTAATAAAGAGTAACTGGAGGTATTGTTATGGCAGGTTCAACATTGGAAATAAAGGATCTTCATGTATCGATTGAAGACCAGGAAATACTTAAGGGAGTTAATTTGACAATTAAGGGTGGCGAATTCCACGCTGTGATGGGTCCTAACGGAACTGGTAAATCAACGCTGGCTTCCGCTATAATGGGACATCCAAAATACGAAATCACCCAGGGGTCTGTTCTTCTCGATGGGGAAGACGTACTAGAAATGGAAGTCGATGAACGAGCTAAAGCTGGTTTGTTTTTGGCGATGCAATACCCAAGCGAAATCAGTGGTGTAACAAATTCTGATTTTCTTCGTTCTTCCATCAATGCGCGTCGTGAAGAAGGCGACGAAATTTCCTTGATGAAGTTTATCAAAGAGATGGACGAAGCAATGGATTACTTGGAAATGGATAAAAACATGGCGCAGCGTTATCTGAATGAAGGTTTTTCCGGCGGTGAGAAAAAACGTAATGAAATTCTTCAATTAATGATGATAAAACCGGAAATTGCAATCCTTGATGAAATCGACTCCGGTTTGGATATTGACGCTCTGAAGGTTGTTTCCAAAGGAATCAACAAACTTCGTGATGATAACTTCGGGTGTTTGATTATCACGCACTATCAAAGACTGCTGAACTACATCACACCGGATAAAGTTCACGTGATGATGCAGGGAAGAGTGGTTAAATCCGGCGGTCCTGAGCTTGCACAGCGTTTGGAAGCAGAAGGATATGAGTGGATTAAAGAAGAATTAGGCATTGAAGATGAAACTGTAGGGCAAGAAGCGTAACAGGAAGGAGGGGTACCATGACTGTAGAAACAAAACTGCCATACGATCAAGAATATATCAGCCAGTTTTCACAAAAGCATAAAGAACCGGAATGGATGAAGTCATTACGCCTTCAAGCATTGGAAAAAGCTGCTGCGCTGCCAATGCCCAAACCGGATAAAACGAATATCACGAATTGGAATTTCTCCAATTTCAAACATGAGGCAGCTGGAGAGCCGATTCAGTCTTTGGAGGAGCTTCCACAAGAAATTAAAGTGTTCCTTGATTTGGAAAACACAGACCAGAATCTGGTCATTCAGCGCAACCAGTCGGTAGCGTATGCTTCCCTGTCCTCAGAGCTTAAGGAACAGGGCGTTATCCTTACCGATATCTATACGGCAATGGCTGAACATGGAGAACTTGTCCAGCGCTATTTCATGAAAGATGCTGTTGGGGTGGACGAAAACCGCATGACAGCACTGCATGCAGCCTTGATGAACGGTGGGGTGTTTGTTTATGTGCCGAAAAATGTCCATGTCGAAGCGCCTTTGCAATCGATTTTTTGGCAGGAGGATGCTGAAGCGGCTTCCTTCAATCATGTCATTGTCGTAGCAGAAGCAAACAGTTCCCTTACTTATGTGGAAAATTATATTTCGCATAATCAAGAAGAGGAAGCAGTAGCCAATATCGTAGCGGAAGTAATCGCTCATGATAATGCCAAGGTTTCTTTCGGAGCGGTTGATAACTTTGCGCAGGGTACAACAGCATATATCAACCGGAGAGGTGTTGCTTACCGAGATGCAGTAATTGAATGGGCGCTCGGCCAAATGAATGACGGCAACACTGTATCGGAAAATATCACGCATCTCATCGGTGATAATTCCGTTTCCAACGCAAAGACAGTGACTGTCGGACGCGGTAAACAATCGCAGAATTTCACAGCGAAAATTGTTAATCATGGTCTTCAGTCAGATGGTTACATTCTACAGCACGGGGTTATGAAAGACAGTGCTACCTCTGTTTTCAACGGTATCGGGAAAATCGAGCATGGTGCTTCTAAGTCGAATGCTGAACAGGAATCCCGTGTATTGATGCTTAGTAAGGATGCCCGCGGCGATGCGAACCCGATTCTTCTTATCGATGAAGATGATGTTACGGCTGGTCACGCTGCATCTGTAGGCCGGGTCGATCCGATCCAGCTTTACTACTTGATGAGCCGCGGTATTTCTAAACAGGAAGCAGAACGTCTGGTTATCCATGGTTTCCTTGCTCCGGTGGTTACACAGATTCCAATCAAAGCGGTAAGAGAACAGTTGACAGAGGTAATTGAAAGGAAAGTATATTAATGGACGTAAAAGCCATTAGGGAACAGTTCCCGATTTTGAATCAGGAGATAAATGGCCATCCATTGGTTTATTTGGATTCTTCGGCGACTTCCCAAAAACCGGTTTCTGTCATCAAGGCTGTGGAAGATTACTACAAGCAGGATAATTCCAACGTCCACCGGGGGGTCCACACCTTGGGAACAAGGGCTACGGATAAATATGAAGGCGCCCGGGAAAAAGTAAGGAACTTCATAAACGCCTCTAGTACGAAAGAGGTAATCTTCACACGCGGTACCACCACGTCGATCAACACAGTGGCATACAGTTATGCACGGGCCAACCTGAAGGAAGGCGATGAAATCGTCGTGACGCCAATGGAGCATCATAGCAATATCATTCCATGGCAGCAGGCTGCAAAGGCCACAGGGGCAAACTTAAAATATTTGCCCTTGCGACCGGATGGTACAATAGAGATGGAGGACGTGAAGGATACGATTACGGACAACACAAAAATTGTTGCTGTTATGCATGTATCCAATGTCCTTGGAACCATCAATCCCATCAAGGAGATAGCAGCTGTCGCCCATCAGCATGGTGCTGTGATGATGGTGGATGGTGCCCAGAGTGTTCCGCATATGCAAGTGGACGTACAGGATTTGGACTGTGATTTCTATGCTTTTTCTGGCCATAAGATGTGCGGACCTACAGGCATCGGTGTTTTATATGGCAAGAGAGAACTGCTTGAGAACATGGAACCTGTAGAATTTGGCGGAGAAATGATTGATTTCGTCAACCTTTATGATTCCACTTGGAAAGAACTTCCTTGGAAGTTTGAAGGCGGTACGCCGATCATTGCAGGGGCAATCGGACTGGGAGCTGCAATTGATTTTCTTACAGACATCGGCATGGATAACATCCATGACCATGAAGAACAATTAATCGCTTATGCTATGGACCGCATGAAGGCGTTCGACGGGTTGACTATTTACGGACCGGAACAACGGGCAGCGTTGATTACTTTCAATCTTACGGATGTCCATCCGCACGACACGGCGACCGTTTTAGATGCCGAAGGAATTGCAGTAAGAGCAGGGCATCACTGCGCCCAGCCGCTGATGAAGTGGCTGGAAGTGACAGCTACAGCCCGAGCTAGCTTTTATTTATACAATACGCCAGAAGACGTCGATCGTCTTGTGGAAGGACTAAACAAAACGAAGGAGTATTTTGGAGATGTCTTTTGATAATCTCGATACGTTATATAGGCAGGTCATCATGGATCACTATAAAAACCCCCGCAATCGTGGAACATTGGCGGACGATGCTTTGACGATCGATATGAACAATCCGACCTGCGGGGACAGGATTCAAATTCATCTCCAGGTCAACGACGGTATCGTCGAAGATGCTAAGTTCGAAGGGGAAGGATGTTCGATCAGTCTTTCATCCGCATCAATGATGACGCAGGCTATAAAAGGCAAGAAAGTAGACGACGCTTTGAAGATGTCCAAAATTTTCTCGGATATGATGTTAGGCAAAGAAGTGGAAGAAGATGATATAGATTTAGGTGATATCGAAGCTTTGCAGGGTGTTTCTAAGTTTCCTGCCCGGATTAAATGCGCAACTCTGGCGTGGAAAGCAATGGAAAAGGGCGTAGGCGAAGAGCAATAGAAACAACTTTTGGAAGATAATTACCTAATAGGAGGTTTTCGACATGGCGAAAAAAGCGCCCGAAATTGAAGATTACAAGTATGGGTTCCATGACAAGGATATTTCGATTTTCCGCACGGAAAGAGGCCTGACAAAACGGGTCGTTGAAGAAATTTCCCGTCAAAAAGACGAACCACAATGGATGCTCGACTTCAGACTGAAAGCTCTCGAGCAATTTTATAAAAAGCCAATGCCACAATGGGGCGGCGATTTGTCGGAACTGGATTTCGATGAGATCACGTATTATGTAAAGCCTTCTGAGAAATCCGAACGTTCCTGGGATGAAGTACCAGAGGAAATTAAAAATACTTTCGATAAATTGGGAATTCCGGAAGCAGAACAGAAGTATCTCGCAGGTGTTTCTGCCCAGTACGAATCAGAAGTTGTTTATCATAGTCTTCAGGAAGACTTGGAAGAAATGGGTATCGTCTTTAAAGACACCGATACCGCATTAAAAGAAAACGAGGACTTGTTCAAGGAGTACTTCGGAAAAGTTATTCCGCCTTCTGATAACAAGTTTGCGGCACTTAACTCTGCCGTGTGGTCCGGTGGTTCCTTTATTTATGTGCCAAAAGGCGTAAAAACGGACACACCGCTTCAGGCATATTTCCGGATCAATTCGGAAAACATGGGGCAATTCGAAAGAACCCTGATCATTGTAGATGAAGGTGCTTCCGTTCATTACGTAGAGGGTTGTACAGCACCTGTTTATACAACGAATTCCCTGCATAGTGCAGTCGTTGAAATCTTTGTTAAGAAAGATGCTTACTGTCGTTACACTACCATTCAAAACTGGGCGAACAACGTTTATAACCTGGTTACCAAGCGTTCGATTTGTGACGAAAATGCTACCATGGAATGGATTGACGGAAACCTTGGTTCGAAGCTGACGATGAAATATCCTGCAGTCATCCTGAAAGGGCAAGGCGCCCGTGGCATGACCTTGTCTATTGCGTTGGCCGGGAAAGGCCAGCATCAGGACGCCGGGGCAAAAATGCATCACCTTGCTCCGAATACGTCGTCCACCATTGTTTCAAAATCGATCTCCAAGCATGGCGGTAAAGTAACCTATCGCGGTATCGTTCAATTTGGACGGAAAGCAGAAGGTGCCCGGGCCAATATTGAATGTGATACGTTGATTATGGACAATAAGTCAACTTCCGATACCATCCCGTACAACGAGATCTTGAATGAAAATATTTCGTTGGAGCACGAGGCGAAAGTTTCCAAAGTATCAGAAGAGCAGTTGTTCTATCTGATGAGTCGTGGTATTTCTGAAGAAGAAGCGACAGAAATGATCGTCATGGGCTTCATCGAGCCATTTACGAAAGAACTGCCGATGGAATATGCAGTGGAAATGAACCGCCTGATCAAGTTCGAAATGGAAGGTTCTATTGGATAATTGAAAAATTTAATGTAATAATAAAAGGGCCCTGGAATAGGGCCCTTTTTTCATAGTAAAGCAAAACAGAAAAGACTGTGTTATGGTACTAACGTTGTTCTATTTTCTACTAAAGACTTTCTATGACTATTTTCCTCTTTTACAGGCGAGCCACACCGGGTAAACATAAGGGTATAGCATGCAAAACATGGACAAGCTTGCTGGATTATCATACATAACTTTAACAGATAGAAGGGAATCAGACTGTGGTTTACGTTTTAAGTGTTTTAATCGGGTTTTTGACAGCGTTCGTCGGGAGTATTGCTGGGTTGGGAGGAGGAATCATTCTTGTTCCAAGCCTTTTGCTGCTCAGTCAGCTGTTAGATAGTTTCAGCTGGGCAGCGCCGCAAAATATTGTCGGCATTTCGTTGCTGGTAATGGTTTTTACAGGATTGTCATCCAGCATAGCATATATGAAGAAGGGGAGAGTCGATTATCGCAGTGGGAGGATTTTCTTATCCGGAGCAATACCAGGCGGTGTACTTGGCTCATGGCTTAATCAGTTTATCTCGGAAGATGCCTTTTCGTTATACTTAGGACTACTGATGATAGTGTTATCGGCTATGTTTTTTATCAAAAAGAAAGAACCTATTGTTGGTAAGCCAGTCCACAGTAAAGGCGTAGACAGAACGGTTATTATCGACGGGGAAAAGTTTTCCTATACCTACTCCCTGGCAGCTGCTGTTTCCATTGCTTTTGCGGTAGGCATATTGTCAGGTATGTTTGGGATTGGAGGCGGCTCTTTGATCGTGCCGGCAATGATTCTTTTATTCGGTTTCCCGCCGCATATAGCGACGGCGACATCCATGTTCATGATATTATTCTTAAGCTTGATTAGTTCTTCAACTCATATTGTGCTGGGACATGTACCTTGGCAGTATGTGTGGTTGTTTATACCAGGTGCCTGGATCGGTGGTACACTTGGTGCAAAGGTCAATCAATTGCTTAAAGGAAAAACGGTGGAATGGATACTGAGAATATTGTTGGTGGTAATCGGTTTTCGATTAATTTTACAAGGTATTGGATAGGAGATTTTAAGATGGAAGAAAAAATTTTCCTTTATTATACAAACGACTTACACAGTCACTTTGAGAACTTGCCGCAAATCATTGGCCATTTCAATGAAGAAAAAGAAGTGAGAGAACGTAACGGCCAGTCATACTGGCTGATTGATATCGGCGACCATGTCGATCGATCCCATCCAATTGCAGAAGCAATGAAGGGAAAAGCCAATGTACAGCTAATGAACGATGCAGGTTATCATCTTGCCACTTTGGGAAATAACGAGGGCATCACACTTGATCATGAAGATTTATTTCATCTATATGATCAGGCAGATTTTCAATTACTGTGTGCAAATCTGATCAGCATAGATGGGGTTCAGCCAGACTGGTTGAAGCCAGTCTCCTATGCCACCACGGAAAATGGGGTCCGGATCGGTTTCATCGGACTGACGGCTCCCTTTAATGATTTCTATAATCTGCTCGGCTGGAGTGTCGCCAATCCATTCTCGATTATGGAGAAATATCTTCCCGAATTGGCCGAACAGGCAGACATCATTGTGTTCCTTTCCCATCTTGGCATCACAGATGATGAGGAAATAGCGAGACGTTATCCGCAGATTGATGTTATTATCGGAGGACATACCCATCATCTTTTTCGTGATGGCGAGTATATAAATGAAACACTTCTTACTGCAGCAGGGAAACATGGAAAGTTTGTTGGGGAAGTGATTTTGACATGGGACCAAGAACAGCGGAAACTGATTCGAAAAGAAGCCTACGCGAGCAGTACCGATAATCTCCCAAAGGACGAGGAGACGGAGCAAAAGCTGATTGCTTATCAGAATCGGGCGAATGATTTATTGGGGGAAACGGTAACCACGCTGGAGAAACCATTGGAATTTGGTTGGTTCAAGGAAACATTTATTATGAAACAACTTGTCGAAACGTTGAAGGAGTGGACGGGAGCAGAATGCGCGATGCTGAATGCCGGACTTCTGCTGGATAGATTTGAAAAAGGGGACGTGACGTACGGCGATATTCATCGGATTTGCCCACATCCAATCAATCCGTGTCTCGTCACACTACAGGGAGATGAATTGCTTGAAGTCATCCGTGCTTCTTTTACCAAGCAATTTACGGAATTGAAATTGAAAGGTTTTGGCTTTCGTGGCGAAATAATCGGCCGGATGGTCTTTGCAGGTGCCTCTGTGACGACCAGTAAGTTAGCAGATGGCCAAGAACGTGTTGATTATGTAGAAGTGAACGGCAGTCCTCTGGATATGGATAAACCGTATAAAGTGGCAACCGCTGATACGTTTACATTCGGTCGATTGCTACCGGGAATTGCAAAAGCGGAAAATAAGCAGTTTTTCATGCCGGAATTTTTGCGTGACTTATTGGCCGATACGTTAAGGAAAAAAGTGGCTTCCAAGTGACACATATCCTCCTGAAATCCATATAGTATGGTGAAGGGAGTGTGGCATCTTATGATTTCCATTAAGCCTGTTTTTATTGAAGATGTTCCTTTTACGGCGATTCGTGTGGAATTGCCGAAGACCAATCTATTGATTGTTTCGAATGATACCGGATATATTATGTGCGGCGCTCTGGACGTCGATTTGTTAAGCGAAAAGTTGGCAGATCGAAAAGTGATAGCTGCCCGGGCAGTAGGAGTCAAGACAATTGACCAATTGCTTGACGCTCCATTGGAGAAAGTGACGAATGCATCCAGGGAAAAAGGCTGGCAAGTGGGGATGACCGGGAAGGAAGCTTTACTGAAAATTGCCGAACCGGCCGACTGAAAAAATTAGACAATTTCCTACAAATTTAGTTTGATTTCTCCTATAAATCCTCTATACTCTAAATAGAGGATTTTCTTGTTGTCTATACAAGGGATCAGCTGTTTCATTCAAAATGGTGCGGTTAGGAGATAGATATGAGAATTGCAGCAACCAAATCAATTGAACCCGGAACGAAGCTTGCCAAAGCAATATATAACGAAAACGGACAGATATTGATTCAAGAAGATGTAAGTCTGACACAACGCATGTTGAAAAGACTGCAAAAATATAACATAACCTATGTACATATCAAAGATTCCTTAACGGAGGATATCAACATTTCGACTCCGATTCCCGAAAAACTGCGAATGGAAGCTTATCAAACGATCAAGCATTCTTTTTCGGATTTTCAAAGCCAAGGCATCGGGAAAAATTCGTTTGTATTCGAAAAAACGGGGAAACAAATGGCTGATATGGTTGGAAGTCTTATGGATGAGATACAACAGGCGGACCAGGTGGTTTCCATTTTGTCAGATGTTTTTCTGACCGATAACTATGTGTTTTCTCATTCACTCAATGTGACAATCTATTCGCTGGCTTTGGCAACGGAGCTTGGAATGTCGCGTTCGAAGATGGAGGAAATCGGACTGGGGGCAATGCTTCATGACGTGGGCAAAATGTTTATTCCACAGGAAATTCTGCAAAAGCAAGGTAGCCTTTCTGAAATGGAATTTGAAATCATAAAAGGGCACACAGATATTGGCTTCGAATTTTTACGAAATAATCACAACATCCCTTTGCTTGCAGCACACTGCGCTTTTCAACATCACGAAAGACTGAATGGATCGGGGTATCCCCGCGGTCTTACGGAAAAAGACATCCATCCACACGCTAAATTGATCGGTATAGCGGACGTATTCGATGCCGTTACCAGCAACAGAGTATATCGTGATGCGATGCTTCCGCATGAAGGGCTGGAAGTATTATATGCTGGTGCTGGAGACTTGTTCGATCGTGAGTTGGTGGAGGCCTTCCGCCGGACAATCGCCGTTTATCCAACTGGATTGATGGTCGAACTCAGCGATGGAAGAGCCGGTATCGTGGCAAAACAAAATCAGCAGCTATGTGAACGCCCGGTGATTCGCATCTTGGAGGAAGACGGTCATGCTGTATCGGTTCCTTACGAAATAGATCTTGCGGAACATTTGAACCTGATGGTCACCTCCTGTTTTGCGACAGACTTGGCAAAAAGTTAATATAGTAAAAATTCTAACCTCCTGCTTAAAAGCATATGTTTTTTTGAGGGGGTATTTATATTGAAAAAAAATAGGAACTTCAAGAGCCATATGACACCGCCTCCGTTTCGTCATGTATTGGTGGTTACAATTGTCTTTTTTACGATATCCTCCTTTGTCAGTATTTTGATCATCAACCGCGGGCTTGAACCTACGCTGATGGATATTGCGGAAACAAGGGCCCGGCAATATGCCAGAATGGCGATTAACGAAGCAGTTAGCAAAAAAATCGCCGATGATTTGGAATACGATGAATTGATTCAGGAAAAGGTCGACAATGAAGGGAATGCCGTATCGGTAGGCTGGAATTCCGTTGTTACCAATCGAGTGGTACGGAATACGACCAATCGCGTGCAAAATTTTTTAAAACTCTTGGAAAAAGGACAGGTTCCTGATCCGGGAAGTACCCTTGATGTGGAATTGGAACCGGAAGAAAAGCCTTCAATCGAATCGGTCAAAGAAGAACCGACCTTAATACAAATCCCGGTCGGCCAGGCGCTAGGCATCCCTTTATTGGCAAATCTGGGACCTGATATTCCTGTCAATATAGAAGTGATTGGTGATGTCCAGTCGGAACCAATCATGGAGCGGGAAGAACTGGGGATCAATAATGTGTACTTCGCTTTGTATGTAGAAATGGAAGTAAGCCTGCGAGTGGTTGTTCCATTTCAAACCAAAACGACACAAATTAATTCAAAGATAAAGATCGATGATCGGGTAGTCAGCTTTGATGTACCATATTATTACAATGGAAATGGTGGCGGAGAATCGCCGCAACTCTCGATTCCAATGGAACCCTTGCAATAGAAGCCGGCCACTGGTACAATATACGAGGAATTGAATAGCGAGACCTTATCAGATCGGTGAGGTAGAGGTGCAGACAGGATCAGTATCCTTTTGGAGGATGATAACTGGGAAGATTGGTGAAAGGCCTGTTTGCCGAAGTATAAGGGAGTGTCAGCCCCTTATTACTGGTATTATGTCGAACAGGGATAATACTGTCATGTCTGGAAAGAATAGCATGAAGGGCTACTGATCGAAATGGAGGATAACAGAATTGCTTACAGAAGCAGTGATAGGTTATTTTCTATCACTGCTTTTTTCTGTTTAAAGACACATTTCTTGTTTGAAAGTAATTATATAACGCAAGGTGAAGTGGGATCACATCAGGCCGATTCCTTTATTGGCAATACCAATTGCCCAGATGCCTTCACTTACCTTGCGTATGACCAGACAGGTTTTCCTCATTTTTTCTTCAGCATGTCGATCCATTCATTTCCATCACCAAAAAGTAATGGAGGTACAACATGGAAGGAACAATTTATTCATTGATTCCTGCCCTGCTGATGCTTGTGCTTGTATTAGCCACAAGAAAAGTACTGCTGTCATTAGGGGCAGGTGTGTTAATCGGAGCTTTCATGCTTCATGATTTTTCATTGCCGCAAACCGCTGGAGAAATATGGCTTGTTTTCCGAACCATTTTTTATGCGGATGGCGCATTAAATACCGGGAATTTATATTTATTGATATTCTTGCTATTGTTAGGAATTGTCACAGCCTTTTTGACCGCTTCAGGTGGAAGCAGGGCCTTCGGAGAATGGGCAATCCGGAAAATAAAAACAAGAAAAGGTGCTCAGTTGATGCCTGCTGTACTTGGGGTCATCATTTTCATCGATGATTACTTCAACAGTCTGGCTGTCGGTCAAATCGCCCGTCCGTTGACAGATCGTCATCGAATTTCCCGTGCAAAGCTTGCTTATTTTATCGACTCTACTTCTGCTCCGATAACGGTAATCTCGCCGATTTCAAGTTGGGGAGCTTATATTATCGGTACGTTAGGCAGTATATTAGCAGCCAACGAAATGACGCAGTATGGTCCTCTGCAAGCATTTGTCGCAATGATCCCATTGAATATGTACGCCTTTGCGGCCCTTTTGCTGGTGTTCTTGACGGCATTGTTTAAGGTAGATATCGGATTGATGAAAACCCATGAAAACCGGGCGATAGAAACCGGAGAACTGACGGATCCTGAACGAGGAGAGGTAGCCGGCGACTTGGAGAAAAGTTTTGTAGATAATGAAAGAGGGGAAATTCACCATCTTATCATACCGATTCTTTTACTCGTTGTCGCTACGGTTGTATTCATGGTCGGAACTGGGGTAAATAACACGGAGGGACAAGCTGATGTGTTGGACGTTTTCGCTAATACAGACGTCAATCTTTCTCTGTTTTGGGGAGGAGTGATAGCAGCCGTAGGTGCAGCAGTACTGTACAGCATGCAGCACTCTCCGAAAACCGGTATTGGGATTGTTTGCTGGGAGGGTATCAAAGCGATGCTTCCAGCCATCTATATTTTAGTTTTGGCTTGGATGATCGGCTCGATTATAGATAGCCTGGCGACCGGCGAGTACTTGGCAGACCTCGTTCAGCAAGCATCCTTGAATACAGCTTTCCTTCCGTTTCTGATTTTTATTGTTGCTGGTTTCATGGCTCTGGCTACTGGGACATCGTGGGGAACATTTGGCATCATGCTTCCGATTGCAGCAGAAATTGCAGCATTGACTGATGTCGAACTCGTTCTTCCGGCAATGGCTGCAGTGTTGGCCGGATCCGTGTTCGGCGACCATTGTTCACCGATTTCCGATACATCGATTCTTTCTTCGACTGGTGCTGGCTCCAATCATATTGATCACGTCCTGACCCAGCTGCCCTATGCATTTATTGCGGCTATAGCATCGGTAATCGGGTATCTGGTTCTTGGGGTTACTGGCCAGACATGGATCGCGTTATTGCTTACCCTTGCACTTGTTTTGGTAACAGCAATTTATATTCACAACCAAAACAATCGAACAAGCGGTTCAAACAGATAAACGCTAAATGATACTGAAAAAAGCATAGTGAACAAAGTGAAAACCGAACGATAATTCGCAATCGTAAGCGTGCGAACTCGTTCGGTTTTCTTTTTTGAGAGAGGGTCATCGCTATCCTGCTATAGATCCACTTCTAACAAGTCTGGGTGATGAGCCCTCGTACTAATCTAAAGTTACCTCCTATGATTGGAATACTCTTCCAGTAAAAAAGATCTAGAACCATTCTCCTAAATCTTCCTTTGACATTCTGGTTTTGTCTAATATATAATACAAACATAAATATCTGAAAAAAATAAAAATTTAAAACATTCATTAATTATGGAAAGAGAATGTTTTTAAAAAAACAGGGGAGGTTCAAACATGGAGAATCGGTCACAATGGGGAACACGGTTAGGTTTCCTGCTGGCAGCCATGGGATCGGCTATTGGATTGGG
The DNA here is from genome assembly GCF_017792025.1 of Sediminibacillus dalangtanensis. NCBI lineage: Bacteria > Bacillati > Bacillota > Bacilli > Caryophanales > Bacillaceae > Sediminibacillus > Sediminibacillus dalangtanensis. The sequence goes on along the minus strand of NZ_CP046956.1, from coordinate 2,687,030 downwards.
GAATATTTGGCGATTTCCTTATACAGCGTATGAAAACGGAGGGGGCGCTTTTTTCCTTCCATATTTATTTGCACTGTTGACGGCCGGAATTCCACTTTTAATTTTGGAATACACCATTGGCCATAAGTTCCGGGGCTCTGCACCGCGCTCCTATAGGAAAATCAGTAAAGGCATGGAATGGATTGGCTGGTGGCAGGTAGTTGTTTCGTTTGTCATTTCTACTTATTATCCGGTTATCATTGCTTGGGCAATTATGTATGCTTATTTTTCTTTCGGACAACAATGGGGTGGAGATGCTACAGGATTTTTTGTTGGAGATTATTTGCAGCTAGGTGATCCGGGCAGTTTCGGTGCCATGGTACCGAGCGTATTATTGCCGTTAATCGCTGTGTGGGTTGTTGCTTTATTTTTCCTAGGCAGAGGGGTTAAAAAAGGTATAGAGGTGGCCAATAAAATCTTCATTCCGACATTGGCTGTTATCTTTTTGATCATCGTTATCAGAGCAGTGACTTTGGAAGGTGCGATGCAAGGACTGGATGCTTTCTTCAAACCAAATTGGTCGGCAATTGCCGATGGCCAGGTATGGGTTGCAGCCTATGGCCAAATTTTCTTTAGTTTGTCCATCGCGTTTGCAATCATGATCACATATGCTTCTTATTTACCGAAAAAGTCCGACATCACCAACAATGCGTTTATTACCGGTTTCGCCAACTCGTCTTTTGAATTATTGGCTGGTATCGGAGTATTTGCCGCATTAGGCTTTATGGCTGTCCAATCCGGACAGGAAGTTTCGGATGTAGCAACCGGAGGGGTTGGTCTTGCTTTTATGGTGTTTCCGGAAATCATCAGCCAAATGCCTGGAGCAGGATTTTTTGGATTTTTGTTCTTCGCGTCTCTTGTACTGGCGGGCCTATCTTCCTTGATTTCCATTTCGGAAACGTATATCGCTGGTATCCAGGAGAAATTCAATGTATCACGAGGCAAAGCCGTTTTATTTGGCGGAGGCCTTGCAGCGATTCTTTCGCTTGCCTTTGCGACGCAGAACGGATTGAATTTGCTTGATACCGTCGACCATTTCATCAATAACTATGGAGTAGCCCTTGCTGGTTTGTTCGAGGTAGTGGCCATTGCCTGGTTCGCAAAATCATTGAAAGATTTTCAAAACCATGCCAATTCTGTTTCCGATATCCCACTAGGGGCTTGGTGGAGAGTATGTCTCGGGATTATCACACCTGCCGTTTTAGGCTGGATGATGCTGCAGAATTTAAAAACAGAAGTTACAGAAGCTTATGAAGGATATCCGATTGATTTCTTGTTTAATTATGGATGGGTAGTAGCTATTGGTGCCATGTTTGCCGGTGCCTTGCTAAGCTTGAAGAAATGGCCCGATCGAGCAGTAGAAACCTCATCAAGTGAATCGGAAGACAAGGAGGTGGCTCAATAATGTCAGGAGGAGCTATAACAATGGCGATTATTGGTGCTGTCGTTATCTGGGGCGGATTGATATCCAGTATACTTTATGCAAGGAAAGTAGCGAAAGCGAAATAAGTTCATGATAAATCCCCTTACCAACACGGTGAGGGGATTTTCGATGTTTTTTGAGCGATAAAACTCAGGGAAGGGGTTATCCGGCTTTTCAGTATCTACTCCTAAAGGTCTTTAGGCAACCCTCTTTGTGGCAATGCACCTCCATTTCGAAGCATTTTCGGAGATTGCTTAGCCTATCTATGCTTTAACTTAATTTCGGGCGTTTCGTTCCCATTTTTTTAAATGGGGATAGGGATCGAAAGACCATTCACTATAACCATTGTCTTTGTACATTCCGTAATGAAGGTGTGGAGGGAATTTTCCGGAAGTACCGGGTGGTCCATATCCCGTTGCTCCCACTGAGCCGATGACGGTTCCTGGTTTTACAACATCACCAACATTTATTCCTTTTTCATAACCGTTCAGGTGAGCGAAATAGTGGTAATGGTTATGGATGTCCCGGATTCCGATCCGCCAGCCTCCGTATTTATTCCAGCCTTTCATTTCTACAACCCCATAGGTGGTTGCTTTTACCGGCACTCCGTAGCCTGCAAATATGTCGGTTCCTTCATGAATTCTCCTGCCGCCGAAACCGCGGGCGTCTCCCCATGTATTTCGGTAGCTATAGTTGGCCTGTAAGGGGAGGGGGAAATCAGTTTTATCCAAGGCGATGGTGCCGAATTTTTCGTATATCTTCGCTATGCTCATGATTGTCTGAACAGTCAATTCCCGTTGGTAATAATTCCATAGGGCAATTTTAATATCCTCTTTATTGTTTCCATATTGATTAATCCAATGGGCCATTGAATACAAAACATCTTCATCATTGTTTTTTTCGGCCAATCCATCCCCATCCCCATCGCGTCCCCAACCGTTGGATACGATGATCATCTCTTCTGAAGTCAAGCCAGGATTGCTGACTCCGAACCAAAGTTCGTTCGGGATGTCGATCGAAATGAGTTGTTCCGTGTTATCTTCTTCTTTTTGAATATTATGCTCATATTGATCAATTGCAGCAAAGTAATACCAAGGGATGTGTGTAATGGCCTGTGTCTTTTTGAAAAGCGCCGTTTTTGCCTGTTTTTCATCTGGTGCGTTTTCTTCAGCTGTTACAGAGGCGGAGAAGAACAAAAAGAAAAGAGACAGTGCGGCAAAGCAAATGATTTTTGATTTCAAGGTTATTCACCCCCCTGGTTTTAAAGTTTTCTGGTATTAGTGTGCGCGAGTAATCCGGAAAGATAATTGGAAACTTATACATTCTCAGGGAGGTTCACAAAGCAAAGGATGCTCCAAAGCCATTGTTGGAACATCCCTTTCTGTTATCGTTTTATTCTGTCATGGCATTATCATCGCGGTCTTTTACATCGGCTTCAGGCCAGCCTTCACCTTGTGGTGCTTCCTTCATGCTTTCCATGATACTGCGGAGTGTATTTTCGTAGTCGTCATCGAGCGTTGACGAATTCTTCAGGCTTTGGATCTCTTGGAAGGATACATCCTTGTCAGAGACAACGATATCGTAGTATCTAGGCATTAACGACATGGCTGTTTTTTTGGCTATGGATGCTGCTTTTTCCCGTTCCATGTTTTCCGGTCTGTGATAAGCAATCAGCACTTCATCGTCGGTTACAAGCGTAGCGGCTTCTTCAAAACCGTCATAGCGAAGAATCATCCTGGTAATGGTATCGGCCATTTTATTTCGATCAACGCTGACCATTTGTCTGCTTTCTTCGTCACTGTTCAGTTCATCTTTTTTATATCGCACATAGCCTAGCTTCGAGGTGACGTCATTTTCATCTACATTGCCGGCTCCCTGTTCACTGTTGGTTTCCGCACCACCCAAGGAACGGTCCACTTCTGGATCAGCCCCCCTGTTTCCAGTGGCACACCCGGAAGCCATGAGGAGGACAACCAACAGCAATGGGAATCTTTTTTGTTTATTCAACATGAGTACCCTCCTGACTTTTGTTTGTTGTTTCCCCTTGATTTAGTTTGGTGATTTTCTTTCGGTTTCATGCTGGGAAAAAACGGAGACGTATTTCTACAAGAAAAAATGTGGTACACTAGAATCAGGCATAAGGAGTGGTTGTCATGATCGAAATCGAGGGCAAAAATTACGAAATAATAGAGAATGTGAAGGATGGCTTCCAGGAAGAAGCGGTAAAACAGCGTTTCAGTGATATTTTAAGCAAATATGACTTTATTGTCGGCGATTGGGGCTATGAACAGCTCCGGTTAAAAGGATTTTATGATAATCAAAATCCCAAAGCGGGTTTTGATTCAAAAATAAGTACGCTTGATGATTATTTATATGAGTATTGCAATTTTGGCTGTGCCTATTTTGTCATGAGGCGGATTGACCAGTAGATGCAAGATTAGAGCCGCAGAAAGAACTATTCCTGTTCTTCCTGCGGCTCTATGTCACCTTTATGATCATGAAGCGGATGTTTAGGTTCCACTTGTCTTGGCAAATCATCATGAAAATCTTTATCGGGGAAGTTAAACGCACTATGAAACCGCTGTTCTTCTTGCCAAGGGGTGCTTTTGTTTTCCACCGGTTCGAACTTGTTGATAGGTGATCCATAAGCACCTTCAGGGACTTCTTCTGCTGCCAAGAAGTTTCTTCTGTCTTCAACTGTAGAGACATCCGAATATTTTTGCTTCTTTCGCTTGTTTTTTTTCCTCATACTATTACCTCCCTACAGGTAGCTTGGCTGAAGAGAGACATGAATATACGAAAAGAATAACTCCAGAAACTTCCTGCATACCTCAATCAAGCACTTCGACTAAAAATTTTCTCAGTTCCTCTGCTCGGACTTCTGTGAGGTGAAACTCATGCTCAAGGTTTCCTTCTTTGGCTGCGTCTTCTTTATCCATGATAGTAAAGCGGTTTCCACCTAAATCGATTACCATTGTTTTTCCCTGATACTGATCAGAATGAACAAGCGCTAGATCGAACCGCTGGTGGTTTGATTTAAAACTGATAAAACGAGTTTTTACTTCCTGGATTTCATCTTTAATAATCATTCGTTCTTCCGCCAATGTTATTCCTCCTAATAAGAAAGCGTTGTCTGTGTACATCATAGCAAAGTTCCTTTTGCTTTTAAACCACTCCCTGTATAGATATAGTTATGGTATGATAAGGACAAATTAGTTGTCGGGAGGGACAAAGTATTGTATTTCGTAGATAGAAGTATTATTGAACGTCATTTATTATATATGGATGGTTTGATGAATGAATTTGATCAACATTCTTACGATTCTTTTTTGGAAAAACTCAGTCTTGAAAGAATGACACACATGGTAATTGAATCGATGCTCGATGTTGGTAACATGGTCATTGATGGATTTATTATGCGGGATCCAGGTAGTTTTTCCGATATCATCGATATCCTGGTGGATGAAACAGTTCTGCCTGCAGAGGAAGCAGATGGCTATAAGCAAGTGATTGAATTGAGAAAAATGCTGGTAAAGGATTACTTGAACATCGACCATGAGGAGATTTTACGGGTTATGAAAACGAATTATGCTTCGATTGAGATGTTCAGTTCCAGAATCAATGATTTTCTTGATAATGAAACGGGTGTGGCCAATACATTTTCTGGTAATTAATTTATCGGCTCTATTAAAATCCCTGCCAATTGGCGGAATTTTTTCCATTATGCCAGTAGCGGAAGAAAATGGACAAAAGGAAGGACAGGTGAAGCACCACCATGAAAAACTATCAGGCTTATTTGGTTGATTTGGACGGCACCATGTACAAAGGGAAGGAGTGCATTGAAGATGCTCCGGATTTTATTGAAAAGTTAAAGAAAAAAACTCTTCCACATTTATTTTTGACGAATAATTCTTCCTTGACCCAGCAGCAGATAGCAGACAAATTGAATGGTATGGGAATAGCTGCCGAAGAGAGGGAAGTTTTTACATCGAGCATGGCAACTGCTGCCTATATCCGGCAGGAGAATCCTGAGGCCACCGTTTTTGCGATTGGAGAAGAGGGCTTGATGGTGGCACTAGAGCAGGAAGGATTCACACTTTCCGATGAAAATGCTGATTACGTGGTTATCGGCATCGACCGGCATATCAATTATGAAAAACTGGCAAAAGCTTGCTTGAATGTTCGCAATGGTGCACAGTTCATTTCTACCAACGGGGACATAGCCATTCCGACAGAGCGTGGCCTTGTACCCGGAAATGGAGCGATTACCGCCGTTGTCTCCACCAGTACCGGGAAACTGCCGCTTGTCATTGGAAAGCCCGAGAGCGGAATCATGGACCAGGCATTAAAAGAGCTGGGCGCTTCTCGTGATGAGACGTTGATGGTTGGAGACAATTATGACACGGACATTTTGGCAGGAATGAATGCAGGCCTTGACACGTTAATGGTTTTCACCGGGTTGACGACCGAGGAACAATTGAAGGATTATGCGGAACAACCGACTTATACGGTGCACACGTTAAAAGATTGGATGGACAAGCTGTGAAAATCAAGAAAAGCCCAAGCGACTTGATTACCGACCATTCTGATTGGCATTTTGCTTACAAGTTACTTTAGGTTTGAATTAAAGCCCTCAAGGGTGGACGCTGGGTGTTTGATAAGGACTTGTTTACTAATAGACGGTTGTTTTGGTTCAAAAGATATAAAGTGCGACGTTGTGATCATTGCTAGTAACTTTATAACAAAAGAAAAGCCAGACCGGTAAGTAAAGTTAGGTCTGGCTTTTGAAATAATGTGTTCAAACGGCTTTTTAGTTTTAATCGATATCTTTTTCATCATTCGCGCTATGCGCCAGCCTGCTTGAAGCAGCGGCAGCAATGGCGCCAACGATGTCATCCAGGAATGTATGACATTCGCCGGTGGATTTATCATTCAATTTTTTTAAAATACCTGGCTTTTGTTTGTCAATATAACCATAGTTCGTAAAACCGATGGAGCCATACACATTGACAATGGAAAAAGCGATGATTTCATCCACTCCATACAAGCTTTCGTCGATTTCGATTGTATGCTGAAGCGGTTCCTCCAATTTCTTCTGCTCGGCAAGGACATCCAGTTGTATGCCTGTCAGGATGGCATTTTGAATCTCCCGTTTGCTCAGCACACGGTCTACATGATGTTTACATTGCTCCAATGTAAGATTCTCATGGTATTTATTTTGTAAGTAATAAACAAGATCGGCAATGTCATCCATGGTTACCCCACGTTCAACGAGCCACGACCTTGCCTTTTGTTCTAATGCAGATTTTTTTGTATTATTCTCCATAGCAAGACACCTAACCTTATGTTTATTTCTACTCCTTACTATACCCTAAGCCAGCATTGATAAATCAAAAAACAAGGTTCGAATTTCCTTCGAGTCTTCATAAGCTGAACTAAAAGCAAAAAGGAGAGAGTGATCCATGCTGGAACTTCTATCCGAATATATCGACGGCTTTCAAGGCAGCGAGGTGACAATTGATGGTATGAAAGGATACCGTCTGGATGAGGATTGTTTCTTTATTATACCAAAATCAGCGAGTGATAAGCGATATTTCGAGCAAAAGGCAGTTGGCGAGTATTTTTTTCAAAATGGGTTTACTCGTTTCGCTATTCCCATCGTAAACAAACAGGGTGATCTATTCACCGAATTTGGAAGTCAACCTTACGTTGTGATGTATGCAAACCTGTCTGAAGAACGGGAATACACAGGACATGGTGCAAATTTGGCTTCGTTTCATCAAATGGGTAGGAATTATCCATACCAGCCGTCTGAAGCGGTTGCCTACGGGCAATGGAAGCAGCTATGGATTAGCAAGCTTACGTTGTTTGATTCCATGTTCCAGCAGCAGTATAACGAACGGCCGGTGTCCCGTTTTCAACGATTGTTTATCGATACATACCCATATGTAAGCGGGTGTACGGAAAATGCCCTTCAATATTTGCAGGAGGCAGAGTCCGAGCAGCGTTTTGACGAAGGGGATGGGGGAAGTTTCACTTTTCAACGTTATTCAGGTCAAGTACAAAAACAAATGATTTGGCCGGATGAAATCGTTTATGACCATGCTGCAAGAGACATCGCCGAGTACATCCGGGGGCTGCTTTTACAACCCGATTCAGCACTGTCCGAGATAGAACAGTTTCTGTCTGAATACCAATCGATCAAGCCGCTTTCCATCTTTAGCTGGCGATTGGTTTACGCTCGATTGTTGTTACCAATTCATTTATTCGATTATTTGGAAACAGGAATTTCGAGTCGGGACCCCGAATTTACTTTCAAGGGATACGTAGAGCTGTTGGAAAACCAACCAGAATATGAGCAAAAAATGAGAACTTTTTTTGCCGATTTGGGCCTTGATGCCGAAGCTTTGCATATCCCTGTATTAGATTGGTAAGAAAGGATGTAAGCAATATGGTAAAACCGTATCTTTATGTGACCCGGAAACTTCCGGAAGAAATAATCAGACCGTTCCGGCGTCAATTTGATATCCAAATGTGGCTGTATGAGGAGAAACCGATCAATCGAGAGGCATTGGAAAGGGAAACGAAACATGCTGATGCCATACTCACCATGCTTTCCGATCAAATCGACCGTTCACTGCTTGAGCAGGCTGAGAACTTGAAAATTATCGCAAATCTCGCTGTCGGTTACGACAATATCGATCTTTCTGCTGCCAAAGATAGGGGAATCACAGTCAGTAATACCCCGGATGTATTGACGGAGACGACAGCAGATTTAACCTTCGCCTTGCTGATGGCAACTGCACGAAGAATTGTGGAAGCTGCTCGCTTCATTGAGCAGGGGTCATGGAATAATTGGGCACCTTTCTTAATGGCTGGGAAAGATGTACACCATAAAACTTTGGGAATAGTCGGCATGGGAAGAATCGGAGAAGCGTTGGCCCGGAGAGCCCGGGGTTTTTCTATGGATGTCCTCTACCATAATCGCAGTCGGCACTTACAGGCAGAAGAATCTCTTGGGGTCCATTATGCTGAGTTTGAATCCCTTTTAGAGCAGGCAGATTATGTGGTGTGTTTGGCACCTTTAACAGAAGAGACCAAGCATATGTTTGACAAGGAGGCATTTTCCAGAATGAAAAAGAGTGCGTTCTTTATCAATGCTTCCCGCGGAAAAAATGTCGATGAAAAAGCATTATATCACGCATTGATCAACGAAGAAATAGCTGGGGCTGGCCTGGATGTTTTTGAAGACGAACCGATTGATTCCAGCCATCCTTTGTTGGCATTGCAGCAGGTAACTTGTCTCCCACATATTGGTTCGGCAACGATCGAAACCAGAAACAGAATGATCGAGCTTTGCTTGGAAAATATCGCATTGGTACTAAGTGGAAAGAAAGCGAAAACATTGGTGATCTGACAGAGGAAGCTTGACTTTTCCGGTTTCTGCAGGAGAAGTGATTATTTTCACAACATTCAAAATCCTCCTTGCTAAACAAGATGCAGACAGGTATAATGTCCTCTATAGATAAACAGATGTGTATTTATAACATACACGAGGAGGCGGAGAAATGAAGAGGAAAATCACCATTGGTCTTTTCGGCCTCGGCACAGTCGGCACAGGGGTCATCAAAATTCTGCAGAACCATCAGGAAGAAATTAAGTATAAGCTCGGTTGTGAACTGGAAGTTAAAAAAATTCTAGTACATACGCTTGAAAAGGCGAGAGATATCGAAGTGAATGCTGATGTTTTAACGACAGAACCAGACGATTTGATCCGTGACCAGGAAATCAATATTATTATTGAGGTCATGGGAGGAATTGATTCGACTTACGATCTGCTTGAAAAGGCATTGCATCATAAAAAGCATATTATTACAGCCAACAAAGACTTGATGGCTGTTTATGGCCAAAAACTCCATAAAATAGCGAAAGCAAATGATTGTGATATTTTCTATGAGGCAAGCGTGGCAGGAGGCATTCCGATTCTTCGTTCGTTGACAGACGGACTCGCTTCTGATCGGATTCAAAAAATGATGGGAATCGTCAATGGCACTACCAATTATATTTTAACCAAGATGACCGACGAACAGCGGACATTTACCGATGTCCTCCAAGAAGCGCAGGAACTTGGATATGCTGAATCCGATCCTGCAGCGGACGTAGGGGGGCTGGATGCCGCACGTAAAATGACACTCTTGGCGAATTTGGCTTTTAAGATGGACATTCATTTAGAAGATGTCGCTGTAGCTGGAATTACTTCCATTTCTCAAGAAGATATCGTGTTTGCCAAACGACTGGGCTATGTTGTGAAGCTTATCGGGATTGCTTCTATGGAGGAAGGGAAGGTAGAAATAAGTGTCGAACCGACATTGTTGCCGCAGGACCATCCATTGGCACTGGTAAAGAATGAATACAATGCGGTTTATGTACATGGAGAAGCAGTCGGAGAAACCATGTTTTATGGTCCAGGTGCGGGCAGTATGCCGACTGCTACATCCGTGGTTTCCGATTTAATGGAGGCTGTAAAAAATATTCGGCTTGGCATTAGTGGCAATTCCTATATTACACCACAATTCAGAACGAAGTTGAAGAACGATTCCGAAAAACATTCCCGCTATTTTGTGAGGCTGGAGGCAGATGATCAGGCAGGGACATTCCAGGCATTGACCAATGTATTTACTGATCAGAATATTAGTTTTGCCAAAATACTACAGCTTCCAGGGAGTGCTGATAACACCGCAGAAATTGTGATGGTCACCCATCATACAAGCAAGCAACAATTGATGAACAGTATAGACAGCCTGAACAGTCTGGAAGTTGTTAAACGGATTATTAGTTATTATCGAGTAGATGGGGAGGAATGAACATGGCTTGGCAGGGATTGTTAAAGCAATACAAGGATTATTTGCCGGTAAGTACAAACACACCCAAAGTGAGCCTGCAGGAGGGGAATACACCGCTGATCAAGCTGGAAAAATTATCGGAAAAGCTTTCTATTCAAGTGTTTGCCAAAGTGGAAGGAGCGAATCCTACCGGTTCCTTTAAGGATCGGGGAATGGTGTTGGCTATAGCAAAAGCAATGGAAGAAGGGGCGAATGCGGTCATTTGCGCATCGACCGGAAATACAAGCGCTTCGGCTGCAGCTTTTGCCGCGAGAGCTGGCTTAAAATGTATTGTCGTAATCCCGGAGGGGAAAATCGCACAGGGCAAGCTTGCACAGGCTGTCATGTATGGAGCGGAAGTATTTTCAATTGAAGGAAATTTTGATGATGCACTGCAAGCGGTCAGGCAAATAAGCAAAGAACAAAATGTCACGCTGGTGAATTCGGTCAACCCTTATCGGATAGAAGGGCAGAAAACTGCAGCCTTTGAAGTGTGTGAAGCCCTTGGTAAAGCTCCAGATTACTTATTTATTCCAGTAGGAAATGCAGGAAATATCACGGCTTACTGGAAAGGGTTCAAAGAATATAACGAAAGACATCAATCCGGTCTTCCAAAAATGATGGGGTATGAGGCAAGTGGAGCAGCAGCTATCGTCCATGATCGTGTATTCGAGAAGCCGGAAACTGTAGGAACCGCAATCAGAATCGGTAATCCTGCAAGTTGGAAAGGGGCTGTCCAAGCACGTGATGAGTCCAATGGCGCAATTGATGAAGTAACAGACGAAGAAATGATTGCCGCTTATCAATGGCTTGCAGCCAATGAAGGGATTTTTGCTGAGCCTGCATCCTGTGCTTCGGTGGCCGGCTTGTTCAAAGCCGACAGGCAAAACCAGCTGGAAAAGGGGTCGACTATTGTTACGGTTTTGACTGGAAATGGCTTGAAAGATCCAAATACCGCGATTGATTATAGCACCATCAAACCAAAAGTGCTGCCAAATGATCAGGAAAAAATCGCCGAGGAAATCAGAGGCCGTGTCCTCGTATGAATTTCGCTGTCAAAATTCCGTGCAGCACCTCTAATTTAGGGGCAGGCTTTGATTCGATCGGTTTGGCATTGAATTTGTATTTGGAGTTGGAGGCAAAAAGGTCGGATGTATGGGAATTTATCGCCATAACGGAGACGTTGCAGGGTCTTCCTTCAGGGAAAGACAATTTTATCTACCAGATTGCCGAAAAGGTAGCCAAGAAATATGGTGTTGCGCAATTACCTCCATGTCAAGTGAAAATTAAGAGTGATATCCCGCTTGCCAGAGGTCTTGGCAGCAGTGCGACTGCCACTCTGGCGGGGATAGAACTGGCAAGCCAGCTGCTTGATTTGCAGTTGGAAACAGAAGACAAACTGGCGATTGCTACAGCTATTGAAGGCCATCCGGATAACGTCGCCCCTTCCCTTTTGGGAGGTTGTGTGATTGGGCATTATCAAGAAGAAGTAAATTGTGTCCAGCTTCCCTTTGAAAATGTATCACTAATTGCCATCATTCCTGAATATGAACTAAAAACAAAAGCTGCGCGGGAAGTATTGCCCCAAGAGCTCTCATTTCAGTCAAGTGTCCATGCCAGCAGTATAGCAAATGTCAGTGTGGCAGCTATTTGCCAGCAAAATTGGCCGCTGCTCGGCAGCTTGATGAAGAAGGATTTATTCCATCAGCCTTACCGAAAAAAGCTTGTTCCGCATTTTGAACAACTACAATCTAACTTGCAAGAAAAGGTTTATGGCTTGTTCATAAGCGGTGCTGGCCCTACTGTGATAGCCTTGGCAGAAAAAGACTGCCCAGAATCCAAAATAGCCGAATGGCAAAACAACTTCCCAACCTGCCAATGGATAAAACTCCAAGTAGACAACAACGGCATGGAGGTAAGAAAAGCGAAAACGCCTTGAACAGCGACGTATAAACTGGACTGCGCCGTCGGAGATAAAGGAAACACGGAGCGAAAGCGACGATGTTGACTTATCGCACAAAGGCAAAGGAAGTTTACTAGTCGCTAGGCGTTGTAGCTAGACAAAGAAAAGCGAAAACGCCTTGAACAGCGACGTATAAACTGGACTGCGCCGTCGGAGATAAAGGAAACACGGAGCGAAAGCGACGATGTTGACTTATCGCACAAAGGCAAAGGAAGTTTACTAGTCGCTAGGCGTTGTAGCTAGACAAAGAAAAGCGAAAACGCCTTGAACAGCGACGTATAAACTGCGCCCCCGCAAAGGGGGTGGTTCGACGTTGCCGCGCATAGCGGAGTTTTATTTATATTCAGCCGGGGCTCGGTCATAAGGCCTGTGTCAGTGAGCTCGCGAGCATGATTGGTTATGGTCTAGGGATAAATTAAACCAATAAAAAAACGAAGGTACTGATGCTTCACAGGTCAGCTGCCTTCGTTTTTATCTAAGAAGTATTTATTTTGCATTCTCATTTTGTAGAAGATTTAAAATACTTGTTCGATTTCTGTTACACCTGGTACTTCGGCCATGAGAGCCCGTTCGATTCCTGCTTTAAGCGTAATTGTCGAACTTGGACAATTTCCGCATGCTCCCATTAGGCGAAGACGTACAATGCCTTCATCTACATCTACCAATTCAACATCCCCGCCATCACGCAATAAAAATGGACGTAATTTGTTCAAAACTTCTTGTACTTGTTCTTGCATCATCCATCTTCTCCTTTCCTGATTACATACTTTATTATAGAGGGTTTTTCGTAAAAAATCTATCATTAATGATTTTGATTCTCAATTAGGTGCTTATTCTTATTTTATTATTTAAAGTTGAATTTGTAAAATAAACTGTTGAAATTATGTATAATGGCAATGAAGGATAGTGTCATATGTTTTGTAAGAGGCTTTCTTGCATGTTTATTGATTGTTTTTAGAAGAGAGTGAATCCAATTAACTGCGCATTTCGCAGACTTCCTGGTGAGCCTCCACGAAAGAATGATGGCACATAATAAAGGTACACCAAATATTATGGGGAAATTTCTTATAAAAAAGTATTTATAAAATGGCAAAAGTACAAAAGGAGGGGCAGCAATTGAGTGATCAATCTGTTAAGTTAACCGTGTATGGAGCGAATCAGATTTGCGCCAGCTGTGTTAACGCACCAGGTTCAAGAGAAACTTACGAATGGTTGCAAGCAGCCATTGCGCGGAAATACCAGGATGCTTCCATTGAATACGAATATATAGACATTTTCCAGCCTTCTGACAAGGAAGAGCAGGAGGCATTTTCCAAGCGGGTACGAGACGAAGAATTTTTTTACCCTGTTGTGCTGATAAACGGGGAAGTGGTGGATGAAGGAAATCCCCGTTTGAAAAAAGTATTTCAGGTTCTGGAGGCAAACGGAATTCAGTGAAGGTAGATAAAGTGTACCTATCTAACAACAATTGTTAGGATAGACTGCCCTATGGTAAGATTAATATTTAATGAGGATGGACGTTTGTGTACATTGCTTCTGGCATGCAACAGGCAGGAATCCACATAAAGGACCATGGGTTTGGTTAGGGAAGAAGGTAGAGATAATTTGTTGAATCCAACTATTGAATTTTGTATCAATAATATAGTGAGCGGTTCGCAGAAAGCGAAGGAAGAGCTTGATAAAGATCCCGATTTAGATGTTATAGAATATGGCTGTACAAGCTTTTGCGGGCTATGTTCTCAGTTTTTAGTCGCAATTGTCAATGGGGAACCTGTAACTGCTGATAGTCCTGAAGAATTAGTGGGAAATGTTTATCAGTATCTTGAGGAAAACCCCATGCTATAAAATAAAGCCATCGAGCTTGCGGGCTGGCGATGGCATAAACAGTTACTTCATGAGGCTAGGTGATCAAGGTGGAAATCCCTTATACAAAAATGCACGGGTTGGGCAATAGTTATATATTTTTAGACTTATTTTCATTTTCTGTAGAAGAATCAGTATTAGTGGAATTGGCCAAAAAAGTATCCGATATAAATACCGGAATAGGTTCGGATGGATTGATTTTGATCCATCCAACCGCTGCTGCAGACGTGGGCATGCGTATTTTCAATAAAGATGGATCGGAAGGGAAAAACTGTGGAAACGGCCTCCGCTGTGTAGCAAAATATGCATTTGAGAATAACCTGGTAAATAAAACTCAGTTTGTTATTGAGACCCGGGCCGGTAATGTAACAGCTGAAGTATTTCTTGATGGAGATGTCGTCGAGGAAGTGACGGTTGACATGGGCAAGCCGACTTTAAACAGACGGGGTATTCCGATGCTTGGGAATGATGAAACAGTGATTTCAGAAGCGTTCGAAGTAAGTCATCACCCTTTAGAATTAACCGCTGTTTCCATGGGGAATCCTCATGCTGTGTTCTTTGTGGAAGACATTGATGAAGCCCCGCTGTATGATCTTGGTCCGTTGATCACGAACGACGAACGGTTTCCCGAAGGGGTCAACGTGGAGTTCATCGAGATAATTTCCGAAACCGAAATGCATTTTCGGGTATGGGAGAGAGGATCAGGTGTTACGCAGGCTTGTGGAACTGGTGCCTGTGCAGCTGCCGTGGCTAGTATTCTCAATGGGTATGCCCAGAAAGATACGGAAATTTGTGTCCATTTAAGCGGGGGAGATTTGTTTATCAAATGGGCGGCAGATGGCCGTGTCTGGATGCGTGGAAAAGCAGAAACCACGACAACAGGCACCTTTTATTGGAAGCGTTAATGTTGATGAATCTCGATTTCCTTAGTATACTAAAGGAGACGAATTGACGATAAGTCTTTATTATAAAAGCAAGAGGGAAGACGGAATTATAGGAGGGTTTTGTATGACCATCAATATTACGGACAATGCAAGTCTGCAGATCAAAGAAATGATGAAAGAAGAGGAATCTTCCGACATTCGCCTTCGTTTTGGCGTGAAAGGCGGCGGCTGCAGTGGATTGTCTTACTCCATGGGGTTTGATGAAGAAGTTAATCCGGAGCTTGATAAGGTAGAGGAAAGCAATGGCATTCCTTTGATTATCAGCCAACAAGATATCCCGATTATCGAAGGGACGACAATTGATTTTAAACAAAACATGATGGGCGGCGGATTCACCATCGATAACCCAAATGCCATCGTGTCATGCGGCTGTGGTTCTTCTTTCAAAACAGCGGCCAACGCGGGAACCCCGGATCCGAATTGCTGATCAAAAATCACAATAAACAAAACCCTCGACACCGAGTCGAGGGTTTTGTTTTTCGTTAAATTATCCTACGTGTAACGACCTTGTTCCGGGACTGCGATGGTGTCAAAATTGTCGACAAGCTTTTGCAATTCCTGAGCCAGGAAATCCCCTGACATTGGAATCCCGTGGCCTGTGGCAGCCAAGAGAGGCCCCAGTTCGTTAAGCTTGATGACGGATTCCTTAGCAGCTTTCCAGTCCGTTGTTAAATATCTTGGCGGGCCGCTAATTTCTTGCTTTTGCGTCATAACATTATATAACGACTCTTGTTTGACTGTGACAAAGGCATCGCCGGCAATTAAAGAACGGTCCTCTTCGCGGAACAGGGAAACATGTCCTTTGGTATGTCCGGGGGTAGGAATCCATTCCCATCCCTCCATACCAGGAACCGATTGGTCGTCGGGAAGCGGTTTGACATACTCTGAAATGTTAATACTATGGTTTGGAAACATCGGCGACATTTTGGCAACCAATCCACCGTCGACGGAAGAATCCGGTTCTGGATAAGATTCCTTGCCGGTCAAGTACGGAAGCTCCTCCTTATGGGCATAAACAGGTACCGGCCATTTTTCGAGCAGCTCGACAATCGCTCCGACATGATCAAAATGTCCATGTGTCAGAATGATGGCTTCCGGTTTAGCATCCTTTCCATACCTATTCTCTGCCGCTTCTATGATTTTGTCGGCTGAACGTGGCATCCCAGCATCGATGATTGTCCATTTATCCCCCGGATGCCCGTAAAAATACATATTGACGACTTGTATAGGGAAGCAATACAGGTCGGTTAAAAGCTCTTTACCAACCCCGCTGGCAACCGAAGTGGCCGGAATTAGTCTATCTTCAAATTCATTCTCCATGTACAAGCACCTCCATTGGCATATTCCATTCGTATTATCCCCGCAAGCAGCCATCCTATCAGCAGCCAGTGAAAGACTTACTTATAGTTGTATACCAATGCCATCCTGTCCCTAAACAAAAAGCGAGTTAAGGATAGGGAAGTTTGCTTTAATTAACCGTCTTAAAAGTGACCTGAAAAGGCTTTCTTGCTGTATAGGAAATTATAAATTTAATTGTCTGTGGATAATTATTGGCTGAACCAGCCACGTCCAGCTCCAGCGCCTACCCCCTCGAGGTCTTAAGCCCACCCTCTATGTGACAAAAAGCGCCACGCCGAGGCTGTTCTTAAGCTTATCGGAGGCCCAAACGATGTGGGTCATGCAGGCGTTGCCACAGGACGTGGCGGCTCTAGCCTGTACTCCTTTAAAGAGGCGCTTGCGCTTTTGTCCAGATTTGTTTGTTAGCTATGTTTTTCCCCTTTTGATAGAAACTGCGCAGTAACCGTGATTGGAAGTTTCATTGCCTATTCAAAAAGAATGGTAACCACCGCTTCGGTAGCATACTTCGCTTTCCGCGGGCACGGCTTCAGCTAACTTGGTAAAGAAAACCGCTTTACCAAGTGGATCTTCAGCTCGCGCTTTTCCCGCAGGAGTCTGCGTATGCTCCCTGCGCTAAGAAGCGTGCTGATTTTATCGCAAGCGTACAACCTTTACTCTTTAGAACCAACAAGACTTCTTAACAACGCTTGTCAGGAAATTTGTACTTCTCTTCTTGAAAAACAGTTGGGATCCCGTTTCTCTTGGACTTTCTGCTTGTTTTTCAAGCTATGTCTATTATGTAGTACCAAGTGAATAAAGAAAATGTCTAGTACATTCGTTTAGAAACAGGAATCTGTTCCTAGCGGAGGAAATACCTGGAGACTCCAGCGGGAGGAAAGGCCTCGGTGAGATCCCGCAGAGCGTTAGCTCGAGGAAGCTCACCAGCCGCCCGCGGAAAGCGCAAGGTATTTCCGCAGCGATAGCCTACACATTTTCTAGTCAGAGACTGAAGAAAGTTTTAATGCGCAGTTTCTATCTTTTATGCAGCAGGATAGAATTATTTGAAACAAAAAAACTTGCAGAAAACGTTTAGGTTTTCTGCAAGTTATAAAATATAGTGAGCGATTAAAACATGCTTGTGGAATGCTTTGGCTGTACACGAGCGTTGGGATCGATATAGTTTTTCGCGTTGTTGACTGCTGTCGGTCCTTCTCCGAATCCGGAAGCAATCAAGTTGACCTTGCCAGGGTAGGTACAAATATCACCGGCTGCATAAATGCCAGGAATATTTGTTTCCATTTTCGAATTAACCACAATACTGTTTTTTTCTATTTCCAAATCCCATTTCTTGATTGGACCAAGAGAGGAAATGAAACCATAGTTGACAAGCACAGAATCAACATTGATCAATTCTTCTCGGTCACCTTTTACCTCTTTCAGCTTCACTTGCTCAATTTTATCTTCGCCGATCATTTCTTCCGGAACGAACGGTGTCATGATATTCACACTGGAATTCATTAATTGTTCTACACTATGTTCATGGGCGCGGAAGTTATCCCGCCGGTGCACCAACGTCACTTCCTTGGCAATTGGTTCCAACATCAAAGCCCAGTCAACAGCAGAGTCACCACCGCCGCACAATAGGACACGCTCCCCTGCATACTTATTCATATCTTCTACGTAGTAATTAAGATTGATCCCTTCAAATGCCTCAATACCTTCGATGGTCAAACGACGTGGCTGGAATGCACCATTGCCGGCCGTGATGATGATGGTTTTCGTATAATGAATATCATTGGTATTGGTAGTCATTTTAAAAGAACCATCTTCCAACCGTTCAATTGCTTCAACGGACTGCCCTAGGACAATGGCTGGATCAAACATATCAGCCTGTTCTTTCAGGTTGTCGACTAGCTCCTGTGCACGGACTTTTGGAAATCCGGCCACATCATATATATATTTCTCTGGATAAAGGGCAGACAATTGTCCGCCGATATGCGGTAAACTTTCCAATATTTTTACGCTGGCTTGACGCATACCTCCATAAAAGGCAGTGAACAATCCGACAGGACCAGCGCCGATTATTGTCACATCATACACCTCATTGGTCATGATTGATTCCTCCTATTACCTTGAATGCACAACCATTATTCTAACATAAAATGAAGTTTAGCTAATAATGAATGATTCTGATCCTGTAATTTCAATTTTCTAAAAAAGAAAATTAGACTTGAAAGTTGTGAAAAAAAGGGCTAAGATTATCATTGTGTTAAATATATTACGATATTGTGACAATTACATACACCCCCCGGCCATCCAGCTTTTTTGCTTGATTTCCTGTCCGGGATTACGGAGTTTACAGCCGTTTTTCTGAATGTTTTTTTATGGAGAAGTACGTGAAATACATCACGTAATAATTATCGTAAACTTTCGGAAAATAAAAGTAAGCAAAAAAATATAAATGGAAGTGATCAGAATGAACAAGCCAAACATTGTCATCCTAGGGGCCGGATACGGCGGAATCATGACAACAGTGAAACTGCAAAAAAAACTTGGAGTCAACGATGCTCATATCACTCTTGTCAACAAACATGACTACCATTACCAAACTACATGGTTGCACGAAAATGCTGCCGGAACACTTCATCAGGACCGTACACGACTGCCGATCAAAGATGTAGTTGATTTTAGTAAGATTAACTTTGTTCAAGATACGGTAGTCAGCTTCAATCCGGATGAAAAACAAGTGATTTTAGAAAACGGTCAACTCGACTACGATTATCTGGTAGTGGCGCTGGGATTCGAGGCAGCGACTTTCGGAATCCCAGGTTTACTTGAAAATGCGTTTACCATCAACAACATCAACTCAGCCCGTCTGATCAGGGAGCACATTGAATACAATTTCGCTAAATACAATAATGAAGCCGAGAAGAAACAGGAGCGCTTGAACATTGTTGTCGGTGGAGGCGGGTTTACAGGAATCGAGTTTGTAGGCGAACTTGCTAACCGTGTTCCAGAGCTTTGCAAAGAATATGACATCGATCGCAGTCAGGTCCGTATCATCAACGTAGAAGCTGCACCTACCGTTCTTCCAGGCTTCGATCCAGCTTTGGTGGAATACGCCATGAATGCGTTGGAAGCAAAAGGAGTAGAATTTAAAGTCGGTGCCATGTTGAAAGAATGTACGCCAAATAGCATCATTATCGAAAAAGATGAAAAACGGGAAGAAATTCCGACAAACACCACTGTATGGGCTGCTGGTGTGAGAGCGAATTCCCTGGTGGAAGAGTCTGGTTTGGAAGTGAACCGGGGCAAAGTTGAGGTTCAAGCGGATTTGCGTGCCCCTTCTCATCCTGAAGTATTTGTTGTCGGTGACTGTGCATTGATCATGAATGAGGAAACGGGAAGACCATACCCGCCAACAGCCCAGATTGCTATCCAAGAAGCAGAAGTTGCTGCCCATAACCTGGCAATTCTTGCGGGAGGCGGTTCCCAACTGGAAACTTTCGCATATAACGATCGCGGAACAGTCGCCTCGCTTGGACACGATGATGCCATCGGTGTCGTATTCGGGGATAAGAAGTTGTTTGGCTGGTCGGCATCGGTGATGAAAAAAGTCATAGACAATCGTTATTTATTAAAGCTTGGTGGCCTCGGCTTGCTGTTGAAAAAAGGCAAATTCAACTTTTTTGGTTGATGTGTAAAATTCATAGGGCTGTCCCAACGTTGTGAAAAACGGCTGGGACAGCCCTTCCTTTCCCTTTAAAAAGGTTTCTTTTCCGGCCAAAGTTTTCCCAGGGAAGGACTCCTTTGATGATTTGTTCTTCTTCACTCAATGCGGGGTATCGTTGCAAGTGGCTGATGAAGAAAGAGCTGGCAGGCTTTCAGGAGGCGGTTGCGCAATTATTTCTTTCGCTATAAAATTAGTTGTGGATTAATTAATGGGCGATTGTCCGCTCAAGGGGGAAAAGCGGTTGATACAGCTAGTCGTATCTATTTTATTATTTTTTGTATTGTTTTTCGGGATTGCATTTATATTAAATATGCTGCTCCGCCAGTCTTGGCTGATGGCATTTATCTATCCAATCATCGTTTTGCTGATTGTGGATGACATTCCCTTCAAAACGTATTTCACCAATACCGGAAGTGCTTTTCAATCTCTGGGAAACCGGTTGGTTGGACTTACAGTCGTTGACATTGTCATTTTGATAAGCGGCTTTATCGGCACGATTGTATCTGGTATTGTCATTAAAATGCTTCGGAAAAACGGCTACCAGATGTTCTGATTGAAGGTTGATTCATGCGGATTTGTATAATTTTTCTCATTTATGGAAAGGATGACATCCAGAGAGGTGTTATCCATGAGAAAATTAAAATTTTTAAGAAGAAGCATGATGATCCTTTTATTCTTGGGGGCATTTTATGCTACATTTGGGGCACTGACAAATGTATCGGCAATGGATTTGAAAAACGGCATCAGTGAAAAAATGAACGGCGCCCCTGCAGACCAAAAACCATATGGACTGCAGTCTGAAAGAGTAGTCAGTTTGTCAAAGAAATCATTAAACCATCAAAAAGCAGAAACGACCTATATATCCAGTCAGCAAGTAAAAGGACCTGAAACCCTGGAGGAAGCAATTGACTTTGAGCAATACCCAAGTGCTACCGTAATGGCCACGGGTTACACGGCAGGTGTGGAATCCACTGGTAAGTCTCCTGACCATCCACAATATGGGATCACTTATTCCGGAGTAAAGGTTACAAGAGACTTATACTCCACCATTGCAGCAGATTTGACTGTTTACCCGATTGGAACCATCCTTTATATTCCAGGCTATGGCTATGGAGTGGTTGCGGATAAAGGTTCTGCCATCCAGGGAAACAAAATTGATTTGTATTATCCGACAGTCGAAGATGTTTTTGCCAAATGGGGTAAAAAAGAAGTAGAAGTATTTGTTGTGGAAAAAGGCGATGGTTCGCTTACGGAGAAAGAATTGACGGCATTGAATGAAACAGAGGCACTGCAAGTATTTCGTGAGCAAATAAAGAAAAGCTGAAGAAAATTAGGCTGAATCAGTGAGACAGCAGTACAGAGTAAGATGGAGGAGCTACTGTTTTCGTTGAGTCAGACTGTATTTTGTATTTTACAGTCCTGTATGTTGTTGCTGGCTTAGCGTTAAAAAAACACGCCGATTCGTCGAGTTTGTTCTAAAGATAAGAAAGTATATAATTTCGGTCTGAGCCTGGGACAAAAGCATCGTGACCTAAAATAAAAACCGAACGATTTACAATTCGTTCGGTTTTTATTTGGTTAGCAAAAAGCAAACCGTTCTACCCTTCTCTCATGAAAAGTGCCACTTCCCACTCCGGCAAGGTACTTCGCTTTCCGCGGGCACGGCTTCAGCTAACTTGGCAAAGAATACCGCTTTGCCAAGTGGATCTTCAGCTCGCGTTCATCCCGTTGGAGTCTGCGGCGTACCTTTCTCCGTTGGATAGATACTTTCTCTTCGGGTGTGTTTTTCGTTATTGCCGTTACGGATAGAAAACGAAGCCGTATGGAAACCAGGAGTACTACTTTATCCTTTTTATGCTATAGTCCAATTTCCAAAGAATAAAGGAACCCCCATGCTGATTTTTCGTCTTCTTTACTGTTTAGATACCTATCAGCCAATAGAAGAATACAGTTCTGTTCATCTTGTCTTTATCATCTGGAAATCAGACCGCGAAAACGTAGCGAAGGCAAGATACGGAGACTCCTACGGGAACAACACGAGCTGAAAATCCCGCAAGAAAGCGTTTTTTGCTTTCTGAGGAAGTTGAAGCCGTGCCCGTGGAACGCGTAGTATCTTGCCGTAGCGATTTGAAGCACGCATCAAACCATGAGAATACACAAATAAGAGCCGAACGAATTTTATTGGCATTTAGAATTCGTTCGGTTCTTGCTTTAGTGGCCATGCTTTTGTCCGGCCTCATTTTCTATTTATGGAAGCAAATATTCTCAGACAGATTTTTTTGAATAGCGAGCAGGACGCCCAGGGCTTTGTTTTTATCTTTTATGAAGGGAGGGGAGGTAACTCTCTTCTACGTAAATTGATAAAGCAATAACGCAATGATAATGCCGCATAAAGCTCCGAAAAACACTTCGATCGGCTGGTGTCCGAGCAGTTCTTTCAGTTCTTCTCGTTTCTGATATTCTCCTTTTTTCCCCCACCCTTTCGCTTCTTCCATAAAATAACTGAAGTCTTTTACAAGCGTGTTTAGCAGGATGGCTTGTTCACCGGTTTGCCGGCGGACACCGGAAGCATCAAACATGATAATAATACTGAAGACACAGGCAACAGCAAAGATTCCCGTATCAAACCCTTCCTGTATCCCGATCCCAGTTGATACGGCTGCTACTGCAGCGGAGTGGCTGCTTGGCATCCCTCCCGTACTGAAGGCCAAGCCAGGTTTGAATTCCCGTTCAGCTATCATATGAATCGGAACCTTTACTCCTTGAGCGATCACGATGCCTGCCAAAGCAGCCAACAAGGGAAAATTAAAAAATAAATCCATACAACCATTACATCCTTTCCTGGCCAATATCTCGTCTTATAGTTTTCCCCAACATCCTGTCCACATAACGTACGTTTCGCAAAGGTGCAGATACATACGGCAGGCGTTTGAATTAAACTCGATTATATCATAACTGTAAGGGAAACCGTAACAGAGAGAAAAGGGCTGTCCCATAAGTGTATCTTAACTTACAGGACAGCCCCTACAGCTTGCAGAAAACTACAGGATATCAAGAGGATCTTTCTATTTATCTCCATCCGGTCCGCGGCCTTTGGTCTATACATAGAGAGCGTTGCAACAGCTCATTCACCAAGATGCCATTGCCCAATCAAAAGGAAGGCGAAAAAATCGGTTTACCTCCTAAGTCCATCGCCGGGAAGTAGAAGAAAAGGAAGCAGAACGGTGCTGCAAGCTGTTAGCTATTTTCAGCATTAAGGCAGCTGAAAGTATTGTCAAGCCAGTATCTTTTATCAGAAATGGCACCATACCGAGCCAGGCTGCCTGATAAGTTATTTGAAGGCCAAGCCACGTATTCATTGCTACATACATATAACTGACACCGATTAAGTAATTCGCAATTACTCCAGCGAAAGAAGCTCCGGCTAACGGAAGCAACTTCGGCCGTTCTATCTTTTCTGCAATCCAACCGGTTATAAAAGCCACAGCTAAAAAAGAAAGCAAGAATCCTCCTGTGTAATCAAAAAGAATAAAAGGTCCCGATTTCATGTTGGCGAACACTGGTACACCAGCGAAACCAATCATAATATAGGTAAACATCGTAAATAGACCTAATTTTCTACCAAGCAGTAATCCGGCAAGGATGGCAAAAAACGTTTGTAAGGACAGTGGTACGGATACTCCTCCAATTGGAATCGCCAAAAAAGGAAACCAGACTGCAATATTGGCGCCAATGGCCATCAACCCGACAAAAACAGCTCCCATTGATAAATCGGCAGCAGTAAATTTTTTCATTTTGTACGCCTCCTTTTAATTAAAGGATAGAATCGTCTTCCTTTATTGTCAACCCTTAAAATATTTTGGTTAACGTAATAGTTAAATGAAATGCCGGCATCTTGAAGAAGCCGGCATTGTTCGGTTACTTGATTACTTGATTGCTGTCTCCAGAGCAACCTCGATCATCTCATTGAAGGTGGTTTGTCTTTCTTCGGCACTTGTTTCCTCGCCAGTAAGGATGTGGTCGGAAACGGTCAACACGGATAGTGCCTGCCGCCCGAACTTAGCAGCTAACGTATAAAGGGCGGTTGTTTCCATTTCAACACCAAGAACTTTATATTGAGCTAACTGTTTAAACAGCTCCAATCCATTATCCCGGTAAAAGCTGTCGCTGGTGAACACACTGCCAACACGCAGGTGGAGTCCCTTTTCACTTCCTGTCTCGTAAGCATTTTTCAGCAGTTCAAAGTCTGCTGCTGGAGCGAAGTCTATCCCCCCAAACACCATTCTGTTGATTTGCGAGTCAGTCGTGGAAGTAGAAGCTAGGATAACGTCGCGTACTTTAACATCCTCTTGGATAGCACCGCATGTTCCGACACGGATCAATTTCTTCACGTCATAACTTTGGATTAATTCATTGACATAAATGGAGATAGAAGGGACCCCCATTCCGGTCCCTTGTACAGACAACGTCTCCCCTTTGTATGTACCGGTGTAACCATACATTCCTCTTACTTCATTATAGCAGTGGACATCTTCCAAAAAGTTTTCTGCAATATATTTAGCACGCAATGGATCACCGGGAAGCAGAATCTTATCGGCTATTTCCCCTGGTTGCGCTCCAATATGTACGCTCATGGCAATACCTCCTGTTTGATAGCTATGTACAAACTTAAGTTATCACAATCAAATTTTAAATACAAATACTGGACGATAATCCTTCAGACGGTTTCGATATTAGAAAAACAGGAGATTTTTGTTTCTAAATCAAAGGTTTTCGTATATAATAAATTGGAGTTCAACTTTTCACATATGGGTTTGAAACACATAGCTTATGGAAAAGTGATATATATAATGGGAAGACTGAAAGGATGGATAACAATGCAAGAAAGAAAATTCACTATTACAGACGACACAGGAGTTCACGCACGGCCGGCTACACTTCTTGTAAATAAAGCAGGTCAGTATGAATCAGAAATTGAAATGCATTACAACGGCAAAACAGTTAACCTTAAATCAATCATGGGCGTTATGTCCCTTGGTGTGCCAAAAGGCGCTGAAATTACGGTTACTGCCGATGGAAGCGACGAAGAACAAGCGCTTCAAGGAGTAGCAGAAGTTATAACAGAACATCTTGGTGAATGATTTCACTTATAAGGAAGAAAAAAGCTAGAGACTCTCTCTAGCTTTTTTTTACAGACAATTATGGAAAGAAATAAAAGAGGTGTGCAAAATGAATGTATCGGTTTCCCAACTCCCAGGCATTGGACAAAAAATCACGTTGAAAACATGCGAGGACAGCATGCTCGTGGTGGTAGTCCACCATTCGGGCAAACGGGAGTTGTATTTTTTTAATGATGCAGACAGCGATGAGGCGGATTTCGGCATGGATCTTACTCCTGATGAGACAAGGGAGCTGGGAGCCCAACTATTGGGGGCTACCTACCAGCCTGTTGATGCCGATAAATTGAAGATTTTTCAAAACCAAATCGTCATTGATTATGTGAAGTTGAAAGAAAGTTCGCCTTTAGCTAATAAAACAATTGAAGAATCCGGAGTAAGAAATAGGACAGGGGCGACGATCATCGGTATTGTGCAAGAGGGAGAAACGATTGCCATTCCTGATACAACGACTAAACTGGAACCGGGCAATCTGTTGATGTGTGTTGGCAAAAAAGACCAAATTGCTTCATTGACCGCTTTGTGCAAAGGGGAGGAATGATCGTCCTTGCATACTGAATTACCAGTTTTATTAGGTGCGGGCCTAATCCTTCTCGGCATTTTCTACCTGGGTTTCTTAAGCATGAAAATAAAGTTCCCAAGTGTCATTTTATATATTTTGTTCGGGATATTGCTGGCGGACCATTTGAATGACAATGAAATACTACACATAGCCAGCGAGATCGGCATTGT
Source organism: Sediminibacillus dalangtanensis (assembly GCF_017792025.1). NCBI lineage: Bacteria > Bacillati > Bacillota > Bacilli > Caryophanales > Bacillaceae > Sediminibacillus > Sediminibacillus dalangtanensis. Next base: position 2,660,936 of record NZ_CP046956.1, on the reverse strand, counting down.
ACTGCTGTTTTTTCTACTCGGTATGGAGTTCAGTATTTCCAGGCTTGGTGGGATTGCAAAACGGGCTTGGCCTTCAGGGCTTTTGGATGTGGTATTGAGTTTTGGTATCTCGATGATGATTGCGGTAGGTTTTGGGATGGATTTATTTTCTGCTTTTATTGTTGGTGGTGTAGCTTATGCCACAAGTTCTTCTATTACAGCCAAACTGTTGGACGATAAAAGCAGGATGGCCAACTCCGAAACCGAATTTATTTTGGCAATTCTTATTTTTGAAGATTTGGTTGCCCCAGTGGTTGTGGCAATTTTGATTGGTGTGGGAAGTGGCAGCAGCTTTGCTGCAAACGACCTGTTACTTTTGCTAGGGAAAATAGTGGGGCTGGCTTTGTTGGCGATTTTTCTAGGCAAAGTGGTGTTCAAAAAGTTCGACCACTTATGGGAGAAAATTGAAGATGAAGATTTTAAAACCGCATTGCTGGTAGGTTTTGCAGTTGCCTATGGCGGATTAGCACTATTTCTTGGCTTATCTGAAGTGTTGGGGGCGTTTCTGGCAGGCATGATGCTTGCTGAAATTCGCTATCTTCACCGGGTCGAACAAACCGTTGTTCCGCTTCGGGATCTTATGCTGCCGACATTCTTCATCTATTTTGGAACCACCATTGAATTAGGTAACGGAATTCCGATGCCTTTGCTGCTGGGTTCTTTGCTTGTTTGGTCGATTGTTTCCAAAGTGTTAGTAGGCACTATCGGTGGAAGATGGTATGGATTATCAAAGAAGGTGTCATTACGTGCTGGTTTATCACTTTGCGCCCGCGGAGAGTTTTCCGTGGTGATTGCTGCGACAGCGGTGGGGGCAGTAAAGATAATGGCCGGTATCTATATCGTGGTTGCTGCTTTTTTAGGAATGCTGTTGTTTGAACAGGCTCCCAAAATAACCAATAAGGTTTACGGAAATGCAAAGCCGAAGAAGAAGGACTTAAGGGTGCCAGGTACGTAAGCAGGAAAAGATGTCTCGGTATGGGAAAGCAATTTCGATACCATGGAGGAAATGTAAAAAACAAGTGAAATAACATATACTAAATACCGTATATTTGACACATAAAGTAACGTCTAAATATACGCCTGGGTATTAAAGTCAAAGCGTTCTGTTTTTAACATTTTGCTGTTGAAAACGATGGCTCGCAATAGTTTAAGTACATCATTTCACAATGACTCAAAAAACAATTTCTTTACTTGGATATACATCAGCAAACCATCGCAATACACCGTTGTGGTGGTTAATAATTTGTTGAGCAGTCATTTCCTGTGAGTTCCAGGTGCTATGTGAATCTGAAACCAAAGTGACCTTATACTCCATACTAAATGCCCTTCTGCAAGTTGTATCAACGCACGCTTCTGTCTGGATTCCTGCAACTACTAAATGGTCAATCTCTTGCTTTTGGAGCTTCTCATTTAAAGAAGTATAAAAAAACGAATCAGGAGTAGTTTTTTGAATGACTATATCTTGATTGGTTGGCTTGATTTCGGGATGAATCTCCCATCCCTTTGTGCCATACTCTAAGGGTTTACCAGCAGGTGCATTATGTTGTATATAAAAAATAGGTGTCCCGGTAGAATGAGCTTGTGAAATCAAACTTTTCACATTTTGTAGTACCATTTTTCCTTTATAGATACCATTACCTTCTTGGACATCCCATTTTGAACGTCTATTATCAGTAGTGCTTTCTTCATTATTCCCCTCCTTGAGAAAAAACGTATGTTCGTTATTTTCTATTGTACCTTATTCATCAAGACTTGTGGAATAAAAATTAACACAGCAAATAGCACCTCCAGTTAATTTAGTAATTAGCACGTTGACAATAACTGATGTCATTAAATCAGGATGTTATTTTGTATGCTAATATATATCACAAAAAGATGAGACCAAATCTTTTGCGATTTGGTCTGCTAATTAGTATGTTACTTCGTAAGTTTCTTCACCGAGACGGAACTACTTACGAAGGGTGAGACAGTATCTTCTTTTTTGAAGGTTATATATGCTGGCGTGATGCTGTCCAGCTCCAGACCCTCCCCCCTCGAGGTCTTAAGTCAATCCTCTCTGTGGCAGAAGTTCGCCACTCCGGGGCTTGTCTTAAGCTTGTCGGGGGTGAGCAAGACGCTTTCGCTTTTTCTTAATGGAAATAGGAATTTTCTAGTTCTTCAAGGCTTTTGATTGCCTTCTGGTTAAATTCGCTGTCCTGTTTGTTCAATTTTTCTTTCAACTCATCAACCGCCTGCCGAAGAGATGTTTCATAATCAGGGATCGAATCTTCCGTATAAGGATGGACTGCCGGTTTCGAGACATTCATCTTTTCCTGCCAGCTTAATGCTTTTCGTTGATGGAAGAACACGTTTTCTGTTTTTCCGTAATTGTGTAAGTCTCCTTGTAAGGGGTGCTTTGCGACTGCCAAGACTTTTATCAAGTAGTTTTCCCCACGATCCTCGATAACTTCTCCTATGTATGTTCCTGATTTATAATGGGCTTTGACGATTTCTCCTATTGTGGCATTTTCCATTTAGATCACTCCCTATTGTAGGTTAATTCAATTTTGCCAGATGTAGAATATATGTACAAGAATTAACCCGTTTTGCTATAATGGAGTGGAGAAGGACGTGATTTATCATGATGGAATTTTTATATTTTCCCGAGGATAAAACAGAATATATACCTGCTCTGATATCCTTGGTGATATTTTCTATCGGTGCTGCTGTTACCATGTACCTTATATACAAACATTCAAAAAAAGAAGAAAGACGAATTGATGAAAAGTATTCGATAAATTCCTCTTCACCGGCTTCGAACAAAAACCATCATTCCAAACAGTGACCCGGTACTCCGTGATATTTTTTCACGGAGTTTTTAATAGCTATAACTTGTCCAGGAGGGAAAGCGCTTTATGCATTTTCACCTGTAAAGAAAGCTTTCCTCGAAACAGGATATTTCCTCCGTTACCCGGCTATACTATTCCCATATGAAGTTTTTGATGGGAGTTGATTTCTTGGATAAGCTATTAATAAAGGCAGTTCTTAGTGTACCGTTGATTTTCATGGTGGGCTGTCAGGAGAATATTCGATCCCCGTTAAAGGTAGATATGTTGAATGGTGACGGAGATTCCTTGGGGACAGCTGAACTGTCAGAACAGTCAGATGGTGTTCAAGTAAAGCTATCCTTGGAAGGATTGGAGACTGGCCTCCATGGCATTCATGTACATGAATTTCCTAAATGTGAAGGGCCGGATTTTACGTCGGCAGGCAGTCACCTAAATCCGGAAGGAAATGAACATGGGTTGATGCATCCAGAAGGTTCTCACCTTGGAGACCTTCCCAATGTGGAAGTGGCCGAGGATGGGGTGGCCGAAGCAGAATTGATGCTCAGTGGCGCCACTTTAACCGACGGGAAAAATTCATTGCTTAAAGAAGATGGCACTTCCCTGGTACTCCATGAAAGCCAGGATGATGGCGTCAGCCAGCCAGCAGGCGAATCTGGTGCCAGAATTGCTTGTGGAAAAATACAAGCGCAAGATTCTGCATCCGAGCAGTCACCGACAGATCCTACGGAAGATAATCAGGAAAAAGAACAAGAATAGGCTGTCGCCACTGCTGCTCCTATCAAAGCGGTTGCGACAGCCTCGTTTGTTATATAGTATTTATGCTTTGTAAATCTGTTTTGAGTTATTTTTTTCGAGCAGCCAGTGCTGATGTAATCCGATTCAGGCCTTCTTCCACCGTCACGCGGGGGCAGGCGATATTGATGCGCATGAATCCTTCCCCTTCTTTGCCGAAGGAAATACCGTCGTTAAGTCCTACTTTCGCATCCTCCTGCATGAACTTCTTCAATTCATCTTGTGACATATTCAGCGACCGGCAGTCTAGCCAGATGAGATAAGTACCTTCGGCTGGTATGACATTTATTTCATCCCGCTCTTGAAAAGTTTTCTCGACAAGCTGCCTGTTTTCATCCAATAATTGCATCAGCTTTTCAAGCCATTCTTCTCCATCGTTATATGCCGCTTCCAAAGCTGTAATCCCCATTGTATTGATCATTTTTAACCCTTGCTTATGGAAAAAGTGATCGATTTTTTCTCGTTTTTGTTTATCAGGTGTAATCAGATAAGATACTTGCAAACCGGCCAAGTTAAAGGATTTGGTTGGGGACATGCATGTGATCGTGATCTGATTGATTTCATCCGAAAGGGAAGCAATTGGCACATGGGTGTGACCGGGGTAAACCAGGTCTGCGTGAATTTCATCGGAGAAAATCAAGACATTGTGTTTCAAACAGAGCTCACCGATTTTTCGCAGTTCCTCTTCAGTCCATACCCTTCCGACTGGATTGTGCGGATTACATAAGATAAAAGCTTTTACGCCTTGACTTAAGGTCGTTTCGAATGCATCAAAGTCAATTTCATATCGGTTTTCTTTCAGTTTTAACGGGCTTTTGATCAGCTGTCTGTCATGCATCTCGACAAGATCATAAAATGGCGGATAAACTGGTGTTTGAATCATGATTTTGTCGTTTTTTTCTGTCAGTACCTGTACAGCCATATGAAGACTGGTGATAACTCCCGGGCTATACAGCAGCCATGATGGTTTTATTTCCCATCCATGTCGTCTTTCCAGCCAGCGGGTAACAGACTGACTGATTGCTTTATCCGTCACCGTATAGCCAAAAATACCATGTTCTGCCCTGTCTACGAGGGCATTTTTGACGGATTCCGGTACGGCGATATCCATATCGGCAACCCACATTGGAAGAACTTCTTCAGATCCGTAAATGGATTTTAATAAATCCCACTTAACCGATCTGGTGCCGGTACGCTGTGGTACTTGTTCGAAATTAATCATCCTCTGGTCCTCCTTCAGTACTCCGATTAAAAAGTTGTAAATGCTGCGATACTGTTGGCCAACTTCTAGGTTTTCCCTGTGTGGCAACCATTCCCAGTCCGCAACCTTGTAAGTGGAAATCGGTTTGTCTATCTACATTTACTCTTCTTTATTATATAAATGGGAAAAATAGATTGGAAACAATATGAATTCATTCCTGCCAACGGAAAACTTTTGCCAGTATATAATCGGAGATAAGTGCTGGTGCTTCTTCCGGCAAAAAGTGACCCACACTGCTGATGGTACATAATTCTGCGTTAGGTAAATCACGCAAGAGTCGATAGCTGTTGGAAACGGGTAAAATCAAATCCTGTTTTCCCCAAAAAATAAGACATGGCTGGTCGATAGAATGTAGGCTGGAAGAGGGCAAATCACCTTCTCTGTCTCGAATCAATTTGGTGAGACAAGAATAAATATCGTTCTCTAAAAAAGGTTTCGTATAGACAGCAATCATTCGTTTTGTAATCAACTGCTCATCATGCATACATTTTTTTAAGATACCGTCGACACCAGCCCGGCGTAGTACCGCTTTTAAGAGCTTGGGGGAAGGGGGGAATGCGCTAAAGGCATTCAGCATTCTGGATGCCTTTTTCATGTAACAAGACGGAGCCATCAAGATCAGTTTTTCGATCCTTTCTGGATAATGCATCGCACAGCGAAGGGCGATTTGGCCACCCATCGAGTGAGCGCCTATCCAGACTTTCCTGATATTTAACGCATCAAGTACATATATTGCCAAATCGGCCATATTTTGATAGGAATAACAAAAGGCCTTCGCCTTCCCGCTTTTTCCGAATGGAGGAAGGTCGATGGTAAGTATATGAAAATGGCGACGGAGTTGTGGAATCATCTTTCGGAAGCAAAATTGGCTGGATAAAAAGCCGTGCAGCAAAAAAAGGCAAGGATTGTCGGTTTTTCCGGTAGATTGATAAACACGATACTGAATATCGACATTCTGATACCGAATGATTTTTTTCTGTTTGGCTATTTCCATGTCCATCCCCCGGTTAATAGAAGTTGTCGGTTATTATTCCACATTTTTGTTGATTTATTTGAGAGAAGGAAAGTGTTTAGAAGACAAAAAAAAGACAAAGCAACGTTGCTTTGTCTTCAACAGGGGGAATACGAGAAAGTCTTACAGTTATAGGTATAACCGTATGGAACCTTTTTTAAACATAAAAACCAAAAAAATTTATAAAAAGATTTATTTTTGTATAATCGGCGTCGGAAATTTCGCGGATCATACATTTTTTTGCGGGAAATTACTTTATATGCTAAAATAGTTTATTGTGTATTAATCAATGAAAATAATATCGGGAGTTGTTCAGCATGGCAGAGAAGTTTGAAACAGGACAAATTATTGAAGGAAAAGTAACAGGTATCCAGCCTTACGGTGCGTTTGTAGCACTGGACGATGAGGTGCAGGGGCTTGTTCATATTTCAGAAGTAACACATGGTTATGTGAAGGATATTAACGATCATCTTTCAGTTGGCGATCAAGTAAAAGTGAAAATTCTCCAAATAGATGAAGAAAAAAATAAGTATTCGTTATCTATCCGTGCTACAGAAGAGGCACCAAAAAAGCCTGAACCGAAGCGCCAAAAGCCTAATCCTGCCGTTCAGCAGGACAGCCAGCAAGCAGGCTTTAACACGTTGAAAGACAAGCTGGAAGAGTGGATCGAGCAGTCGAAAGAGCGCGAAAACACATACAAAAACTAATTTGATTTTGAAACTGCCTTCTAATCAGGCAGTTTTTTTATATGATTAAGGTTGTTTGTGATGGCGATCTGAGGCGTTCGCAAGGAAGGATAGAATAAATCGGGTTATGACGATAGTTGGGGGATAGCGAGTTATACCCGGTTTTTCTTGAAAGAACCGTCCTGTACGTGAAATGTACAAGACGGCAATATCCTTTATCTTTCTGTTTCTGGTTCTCGTTTATCAGCAAATTGCTCGTCCGGTTTAAACAGCATCGATAAACAAATCAGCCCGCTGATGCCGACCAATGTGTAAATAATTCTGGCAAAAGCACCGCTTTGTTCTCCGCCGCCGAATAAGGCTGCAACTAAATCGAATTGGAATAAACCTACAAGACCCCAGTTCACCGCTCCAATGATCACAAGCAGTAAAGAAATACGCTGTAATGTATTCACACAGCATCCCTCCTTCAAAATTAACTTCCAGTAATAGCAATCCCCATAAGCCGGAGAAATATGCAAAAAAAAAATTCACTGGCAGGCAGGACAAAAATAGCCATGCGGGACAAAAATGCGGGGACTGACCCCGTCTTTTCTTTAGGGAACCGGTTTGGAAGGGAGGGATGATGGGCATTGCTTGATTTACCGATTAGGTTTCGGTACATTTAGGTTAGCTTGATTTTCTAATTTTGGAGGTATAATGATGACACATATAAGTTTTGAATATGATCGTGCACTATCTTTTTTTGGTAAGCATGAACTGGGTTATTTAAAAGAGCCCGTGAAGCTAGCCCACCATGCCTTGCATAATCAAACGGGAGCAGGCAGCGACTTTTTGGGATGGCTGGACCTTCCTGAAAACTATGACAAAGAAGAATTCAGCCGGATAAAAAAGGCTGCTGAAAAAATCAAATCTGATTCCGACGTACTTTTGGTAATCGGTATCGGCGGTTCTTACTTGGGAGCCAGGGCAGCCATCGAAATGCTTAATCATTCATTTTATAATGAGCTGAGTAAGGAGCAACGCGGCACCCCGCAGGTTTTCTTTGTCGGCAACAGTATCAGTGCTCCTTATATGAACGAGCTATATGACATACTTGAAGGCAAGGACGTTTCAATCAACGTTATTTCCAAGAGCGGTACGACCACAGAGCCGGCGATTGCATTCCGTTTATTCCGCAAATATCTGGAAGAAAAATACGGTGTGGAAGAAGCAAGAAAACGTATTTATGCAACGACAGACAAACAAAAAGGTGCATTGAAAACACTGGCTAACGAAGAAGGCTACGAAAGCTTTGTCATTCCAGATGATGTAGGCGGCCGTTATTCCGTTCTTACTGCCGTAGGTTTGCTTCCGATAGCTGCCAGTGGGATTGATGTCGATGCCATGATGGACGGTGCATACAAAGCCCAGCAGGAATTGTCCTCTGAAAATCTGGACGAAAACCCTGCCTACCAGTATGCGGCAGTCCGCAATATCTTTTACAATAAAGGCAAAAACATTGAAATGTTGATTAACTATGAACCAGCCCTGCAATATTTTGCTGAATGGTGGAAGCAGTTGTTTGGGGAAAGCGAAGGCAAAGACTTTAAGGGGTTGTATCCATCTTCCGCCAACTTTTCTACTGATCTTCACTCTTTAGGCCAGTACGTTCAAGAAGGAAGAAGAGATTTGTTTGAAACGGTGCTTCACGTGGAAGAACCTAAATCGAATATCACCATCGAAGAAGATGCTCAAGACTTGGATGGTTTAAATTATCTTGCAGGGAAAACAATTGATGAAGTAAATCAAAAGGCGTACCAAGGTACAATGCTTGCCCATACAGATGGACAAGTACCTAACCTGATTGTACACTTGCCAAAGCTGGATGCCTATACATTCGGTTATGTTGTCTATTTCTTTGAAAAAGCATGTGCAGTCAGTGGCTACCTGCTGGGTGTCAATCCTTTTGATCAGCCTGGCGTGGAAGCATACAAGAAAAACATGTTTGCTTTGTTAGGTAAACCAGGATTCGAAGAACAAAAACAAGAGTTGGAAAATCGTTTAAAAAAATAAATTAGTCAATACCATAAAGGGATTGTCAACAAGTTTTTTACTTATTGGCAATCCCTTGTTTATTTGGTTGCACAAGATCAAGCTGTGCCATAATTGAATGAGTCTCCTAACCTCCGTCATGAATGGAGCTGCTGAAGAGCTTCCTCGAGCCGCGTGAGAGTTACTTGACCGTTTATATCAATAGTACACATAAACCTCTGATACTAAAAGAGAGAACCTTTCCTTCCAATCAACCTTCAGCTGTTGGAGCTTCTTTGAATTTCTCATGAAATTATTTGAACAGGGCAAGCTGATAACAAAGGAGGTAGTTCAAGATGATTCCGATACCATCTGATTTGGAGAATCGTGACTTTTCACTTCATGCGCTGGAAGAAACGTTAAAACCGATGGGTTTTTCCATCGGCGGCAATTGGGATTATGACCAGGGGTCGTTTGATTACAAAATGGGTGTAGAAGACGGGTACCAATTTTTGCGAATTCCTTTCAAAGCTGTGAAAGGCATGCTTGATTCTCCGGGAGTTGTAGTCAAACTAGGCAAACCGTTCGTGCTTTCCCATGTTTACCAGTCCGGGGTGGATGCAGACGGTCGCAATGGAGCTCTTAGAGGTGCCGTGGACCAGTTCCAAACACCGGTTGATCCTGATGGAGTAGTAACGGATAAATTTGTCGAAGAGGGAAAAGAGCTGCTCCAGGAAGTGGAACGGTCACTCATGGAGCGATGAAAGAACAATTAACGTGTCACCTCTTTGGAGCTTAGTGCTAAAGGCTGGATTGACGAGCATCTGCTCTTTTCGCATAATGCCGATTAACAATTGTTCCGAAACAGCATAATAATCCGCGCATTGTAAGAAAGTCTTATCATAAAGATCTTCCGGCAAAGGGAATTGATGGAATTGCTGGTCTGCAAGTACTTGTATCAGCAAATCAAACGGTTTAACCGGTTTATGTCGGAAAAGTTCGTGGAATATCAAGGTGCTCATAAAGTCGTTTGATCGAATGATTGAATCTGCGCCAGCCCGACTGGCGTTTTTGATTTGATCTTTCGTTAATATTTCTGTAATCAGCATAATTTCTGGGTTGTTCCCTTTAATGGCAACTGCTGTCAGGATGGTCGTCTGGTCAGCTTGAAGTTCTTTTTTTGAAGGGTCGGCGGTAACGACAGCATATTTTGCCTGTTTTAAATTTGCTTTTTCCAGCGTCTCATCATCAAAGGCGGAACCACGGATGAAATGCAGGTGGTGTTTCTGGTAAGGCAGATTGCTCATGGTGTGGTCTATCAACACGATTTGTTTTCGCATGTCGCGTTCGACAATCATTTCCATGAGCTGTTTCGTTCGTTCATTCCAGCCTACGAGGATGACATGGTCTTTGCCTCTGTACTTTACCAGTCCTTTGGAAAGGTCTCGTTCATGTTTGATGGTTCCGGCAGAGATGGTGGCCATATAAAATGTCACCAATCCACCACCGGCGAGAATCAGAAGAATGGCAACGATTCTTCCGGCAGAGCTTAACGGCACATAGTCCCCATAACCTACTGTTGATCCCGTAACAAATGCCCACCAAATACCGTCAAATATAGTCGGAAAGTGATCAGGCTCCAGAATGTGGATAGCAATGCCAAAAAACATCATCAGCAGAAGGACAGATGATAGTAAACGGAAAAATATTGGCATGCGAAAATAAACTTGCAGAAGTGTTTGCATATGCGTAAGCTCACCTTTTGTTTTTTTACTACCAGTATCTCCAAAAGGTCTCCTCCATAGTATAAAAATCCCCGGCATAAGCCGGGGATAAGGGGATTTAGATTGCCTTTTTTAAAGTGGAAAGAATACTTTGATACGTTTGCTGCCAGAAGTCCGTGTTATCTCGAAATGATTTGGTTATGAAAGTGAACATTTCCTGCCGTTTTTCTTGGTAATCTGCTGTGTCTTTTTCAGGAAGGTTGGCCATGGATTCATCAATGAACTGCTGCACCTCGGGAGCCCGCGGTCCCCATTTTGCAATCTCCTGGCCGTTACCATCGATAAAAATGAAAATCGGAATGGAGCGTGCCTTTCCATTTGTTAAATATTGATCCATTAACTCCAGGTTTTGATCACGGGCAAGCAGATGTACGTCCATTTCCGTCCGTTCGGCAAGGTGGAACAAAATCGGTACATTCATCATGGCATCCCCACACCAGTCCTCTGTTAAGGCGATGACGCGGAGATTTTCTTTTGCAAGCTGCTCGAAAAACGGGTCGTCTTCAGGTAAAGTAAAATGGTCATATACGTACAACAAATTGTCTCTATGCTGCTGCATCGATTCAATATATTCATCTGGACCGATTCCTTTTTGATACCAACTTTCTAAATTCAACTGTATCACTCCTAATTTTTTGATTCAAAACGGATGCTGCTTCACAACATTTAGTGTTTTCCCAAATTTTTGGTATCATTAACCTATGTGATAAAGGAGGAACTACATATGGAACAAAACAGACAACAATTTTTAATGGACTTACTGCGGACACCATCTCCGTCCAGTATGGAAATGAACATTCAAAAAAAATGGATCGACTATGTCAGACCTTTTGCTGACAAGGTAATAACCGACAATGCAGGGAATGCAATCGGTGTACTCAATCCGGATGCTGAATTCAAAATCCTCTTGGCCGGTCACTGTGATGAAATCGCCCTTGTGATCAACCGGATTGATGAGCAGGGTTATCTTCATTTTGATAAAATGGGCGGTATCAATCCGAAAGCCGCGATTGGGATGAAAGTGACGGTGTTAGGGTATGCGGAAGATATCACCGGCGTCATTGGTGTCAATGCCCAACATCATGGCGGTATTAAAGGGGATTTCGATTTAGAGGACTTGTTCATTGATTGTGGTGCCCGTTCGAAAGAAGAAATGGAAAAGTATGTTCAAATTGGTGATTTGGCCGTCTACAAACGGGAACCGGAAGTCCTGCTCGATCGATATATATCCGGCCGCGGCCTGGATAATCGGACAGGTGCTTTCATGGTGGCGGAAGTGCTTCGACGCCTCGCGGAGAAGCAAGTAAAAGTAGGGGTGTATGCTGCTAGTACAGTAAACGAGGAAACCAATATGGGTGGTGCTTATTTTGCTGCTGCAGGTATTGAACCCGATATGGCGATTGCCTGTGATGTAACTTTTGCGACCGATTATCCAGGTGTGAACAAAAATAAATATGGGGACGTCCAATTGGAAAAAGGGCCGGTCCTGGCAAAAGGAGCACCGATCAACATCAAAATCAATCAGTTGTTGGAGAGAGCTGCCCGTTCCCTGAACTTGCGGGTGCAATATGAATTGACCCAACGTGCTACAGGCACTGATGCAGACAAAATGCGTCTTACTGGCCAAGGTGTTCCAGTTGGACTCGTTTCTCTTCCACTAAGGTACATGCACTCACCGGTGGAAACAGTCAGCATCAAGGATATGGATGAAGAAATTGACTTACTGGTCAAGATGATTGCCGAGATGACCGGCAATGAAAGCTTGAATCCGCTGGAGGACTAATGGAACGTTTCTGTTTGCAAATGTTGGGATAGGTAGTATAATAAGATTACCAAATAAATATCGATTCTATCTTCGGGGCAGGGTGAAATTCCCGACCGACGGTGAAGAGCTTAAGCTCTAAGTCCGTGACCTGTCCGGCACACGCCGGATGGCTGACCTGGTGAAATTCCAGGACCGACAGTTACAGTCTGGATGGGAGAAGATACGGAACAGAAAAGGCATGTGTCATACTGCCTTTATTCCCTCTGAACATAAACCCTGAAGCTTAAATGAGCTTTAGGGTTTTTAAATGGCTTTCTTGATTCATAGGGATTCTGTTTCACCTTCATCGCCAGATAGGATTCGATGCAAAAGATGAAGGAGGAGAAGATATTGGCTACCACAACCAAGCAATCTTCGCATTTATTAAAATTAATTATTTTGGCACTTCTGGGAACTATTTCAATGATGTTGATGTTTTTGAATTTTCCACTTCCGATGCTCCCACAATATTTGAAAGTTGATTTCAGTGAAGTTCCGGCATTGATTGCAGCACTGATTTTTTCACCTGGAGCAGGAATCATCGTGGAAGCAGTCAAAAATCTGCTTTATTTGATCTATACAGGTGCAGGAGATCCAATCGGCATTGCTTCCAATTTCCTCGCCGGTGTCCTGTTTATAGTTCCAGTATCTATGCTCTACCATAAGTTCAAAGGGGTAAAGAGTCTTGTTTCCGGATTAGTAACAGGCACGGTTGTCATGGCCGTGGGAATGGGGCTGCTGAATTACTTTGTCCTTTTGCCCGCTTACAGTCTGTTTATGGGGTGGGAATCGATGAGTGATCAGGTGAAACTGGTGACGGTAACAGCAGGTATTCTTCCCTTTAATGTAATTAAAGGAATCGTTATTGGTGCGCTTTTCGTACCACTGTTTATAAAGCTGAAACCATGGCTGGAGAAAAAGAGGATGGCCGTATCTTAACGTTCACAAAAACAAAAGCATCGTGATCAAAATAAAAACCGGACGAATTCGTTCGGTTTTTTGACTAGAAAAAAGTAAACCGTTCTACCCTTCTCTTATGAAAAGTGCAACTCTCCACTCCGGCAAGGTCCTTCGCTTTCCGCGGGCACGCGTCGTATCTTGCCGTAGCGATTTGAAGCACGCATCAAACAACAGGATAAAAGGAAGTCTAACTTTACAAAAAACCGAGCGAATTCACACAGCATTTAGAATTCGCTCGGTTTTTGCTTTGGTGGCCAAGCTTTTGTCCAGGCCTCTTTTCTCTTTATTCGTCGTTTCCGTCGACTTCCTCGACGAGATAACGTGCAGTTGGTTCTATCTCCAGACGCTCTTCCGGTATTGGTTTTCCTGATGATTCACTGAATCCGTAGGTGCCTTTGTCGATTTTATCCAGCGCATGTTCGATTTCGCTTAATCGCTGACGTGCCTGTGAATTGAGCGTGGCCGCCTTTTCCCGTTCGAACATTTCGGTCCCCAAGTCGGCCGGGTGATTATCATAGTTGGTAAATTCTCCGATGGAGTCGTCAGGATATTCCTTATCCAAATTATAGCTGTCGGCGTTTTGGCCAAGTTCTTCTTGCGCCTCTTTTTTCATCGTTACTAATAATTGTTTATAATGTTCGAGTTTTTCTTGATCCATTACACTCTTCTCCTTTCTTGCAGGTTTGGAGAGGATAAGTGCTTCTCTATTGGGATGGGCAAGGTGCCCAGCGTTTTTCTTAGTTTTTCAAGGGCACGACTCCCACTGTACAGCGGGAGACAGAAATGAGCCGTTCTTGTTCGTCTACAATTTTAATGTCCCAAACCATGGTCGTCTTGCCGAGATGAAGAGGGGTAGCCCTTCCAGTAACTATTCCGGAACGTTTGCTTTTTATATGATTGGCATTGATCTCAATACCGAAAATTTGGTATTTGTCGGCATCGACATTCAAGAAAGAAGCGATGCTCGCCGCTGATTCTGCCAATGCGACGCTCGCCCCTCCATGCAAAAAACCCATGGGCTGGTGTGTTTGTTTGTTTACCGGCATGGTTATTTCCACTAAATCCTTCTCCTGTGTGATTACCTGCATTCCAAGTGCTTCCATTAAGGTGTTTTCAAGATTCATAGTAAACATCCTTTCTATCATATTTCCCGGGGTTGTGGGGATGAAACGTCCATTTTCCTTCCTGTTGTTCTGCACCGTTAGCTATACCGGATTTCCGTATTATCGAAGAACAAAAGCGCAAGCGCCTGTTTAAAGGAGTACAGGCTAAAGCCGCCACGTCCTGTGGCAACGCCTGCATGACCCACATCGTTTGGGCCTCCGACAAGCTTAAGAACAGCTTCGGCGTGGCGCTTTTTGCCACACAGAGGGTGGGCTTAAGACCTCGAGGGGGTAGGCGCTGAAGCTGGACGTGACTGTTTCAGCCAATAATTATCCACAGTCAATTAAATTTATAATTTCCTATACATTAAAAAAACGACAAGTCGGCAGCTTGTCGTTCTCTTTGGTGTGTTTAAAGGTGAAATGGGATGAAATATTCAATCAGCAACGACAGTCCTAGCAGTAAACCAAAAAAGGTGTTGGTCTGCGCGGTTGCTTTCATTGCCGGCATCATTTCCAAATTAACGGTTTTTCCTTTAAAGCCCTTGACTGCACTTACTGCTTTTTTTGTGCCAAGCAAGGTGATGAAAGACCAGATAGGCAGGATACCTGTAAGTACATAAATCGCCATTAATATATAGCTGACAGCAAATAAGGCCGCAAGCAGTATCACCGCATTCTTTCTGCCGACTAAAATAGCGATTGTTTTCCTTCCGTTTTCCTTGTCCCCTTCCAAGTCCCTGATGTTATTCGACAGCATAATCGTGCCGATAAGAATAGCGACAGGAATGGAAATCCACACAACGGCGCCGGTTACTTCCATCGTTTGAATAAAGTAACTAATTCCAATGATGACTGTACCCATGAAAAAACCGGCGATCAATTCCCCAAAAGGGGTGTATGCGATTGGATAAGGTCCGCCTGTGTATAAATAGCCGCACAGCATGGAAATGATCCCGATTCCGGCAATCCACCAGCTGGATTCCAGACAAATATAGACACCGAGCAGTATGGCTACGGCGAAGAAGCTCAACGCCAAGCGCAGCACTGTCTGAGGAGCGACTCCGTCCCGGACAATCGTGCCGCCGATTCCGACGGATTTTTCGTTGTCCAACCCTCTGACAAAATCATAGTATTCATTGAACATATTGGTTGCCGCCTGGATAAGCATGGAAGCCAGCAGCATTGCTGCAAATAACCAGAAATTAACGGAAGCATCCAGCATTGCTGCCATTGTACCGACAAAAACAGGTACAAACGAAGCAGTTAGGGTATGCGGGCGTAACAGACGCCACCAAACTTGAAACCCTGCTTTTTCATTGAGCGCACTGCTGATTGCGTTTTTATCAAGGGATTGCATATGGTTCTCTCCTTACGTAAGCCTTCAAATCGTGGTATATCATATTAAGTTTAGGGAAACGACGGGACGGTGTCAATTATCTATTATAATAATTTACTAGGAATTAGTGGCAATTGTTGAGAAACGAACGAAAAGGGAATAAAATAGATAGTGGTCGCAAGTCTGCAATACAGGTTTGAATACTTGCTTTTATAGCTTGAAAGTTATATTTTTTATTAATGTGCCTTATTTATGGGTAAATAGATACAGGAGGCGGCTGGCCTGTCGAGCGACCGGTGCTCGTTTCTGTACTTATATTGGAAGAAATAATCACATACTTTCTCCCTATTGTATTGGAGGGTATCATACATGATTCAAACAGAATTGAAAGAATTGGGACTTGCTGTTGAGGAAGCAGTGACTGCAGCCAGGTCAAAACAGGATTCCCAATTATTAAGTTTTACCGAACCAGTGCCTGCAATTGATCCGGTTTCTTTTTTCGCCAACGGTTTTTCTTTTGATGGCGGACGAATTTTTTGGGGGAATGCTGCGGGCAGTCTCATGCTGGCAGGAGCTGGAGAGGCCCGTGCTTTAACTGCTTCGGGAAATAATCGATTTGAACAAATGGAAAGTAAATGGAAGAAAATGATTCAGGAAGCGATTATCCATAATCCACAACGTAAACCGGGAACAGGGCCCATTGCATTCGGAGGATTCTCTTTTGATCCTGCTAAACCTGTCACTTCCCTGTGGGAGTCTTTTCCCGACAGCAAGCTTCGAATACCCGCTTACTTGCTTACTGTGGTAAACGGAAAACATTATTTGACGAGCAACATCGTGGTTGATCAGGACGATAGGTCAGCTGATATCGAACAGCGCATGGAGCAAGACAGACGGTTGCTTTTGTCCTCTGTTACATTGCCTGAGGGTCCTTTTGTTTCATCGAAGAGCGAAGTGGAACCCTTAGCATGGAAGCAGCTCGTACGTGAGGCAACTGAAACGATCAAGCAAGGGGAGACCGAAAAAATCGTGCTCGCCCGTGAGCTTCGCGTCCAATTTTCGGACAAGGCAAATGTGGCCCCGGTCTTAAAAGCATTGACAGCCTCCCAGACAAATAGTTACATTTTTGCCTTTGAAAACGAAGAGGATTGTTTTTTAGGCGCCACACCGGAACGCTTGGTGAAGGTGGAGGATAAAAAACTGTTGTCTACGTGTCTCGCCGGAACTGCACCCAGGGGAACAACGGAAGCAGAAGATAACCGGATCGGTCAGCAGCTATTGACCGATGAAAAAAACCGTAGTGAACATCAGTTTGTTGTAGAAATGATCAAGAAAGCAGTATCTGCATGTTGTGAGCAGGTCCGGGTTCCCGATGAACCTGTTTTATATCCGTTGAAAAATTTGCAGCATCTCTATACACCGGTAGAAGCGGTTCTTCATGAAGGCTATACCATACTCGACATTGTGAAACGGCTCCATCCCACACCTGCATTGGGCGGGCTGCCAAGCGAGGAGTCAGTTGCATTCATCCGTGAGCATGAACATCTGGACCGCGGCTGGTATGGGGCACCAATTGGCTGGCTGGATGCCTATCAAAACGGGGAATTCGCCGTTGCTATACGGTCAGCGTTGATTCAGGACGACCATGCTTCTCTATTTGCCGGATGCGGTGTTGTCAGAGACTCCAATCCGGAAGAAGAGTATCTGGAAACAAATATAAAATTCACACCGATGCTGTCTGTTTTAGGAGGACAATCATGAGTTATACTGAGGCGTTGACCAGATATACTGCCAATTTTGTTGATGAACTTTATCAAAGCGGACTGAGAGATGTCGTTGTTTCACCAGGTTCCCGATCGACGCCGCTCGCTGTCACTTTCGCAGAGCATCCGCATATCAATCACTGGGTGAACATGGATGAGCGCTCGGCGGCTTATTTTGCGCTCGGTATGGCCAAGCAGCAAAATAAACCTGTGGCAATGGTATGTACTTCCGGGACAGCAGCTGCTAACTACTTTCCAGCGATTGTAGAAGCTTACTACAGCCGTGTTCCCCTCGTGGTACTGACGGCGGATCGTCCACATGAACTTCGGGATGTCGGGGCTCCGCAGGCAATTGAACAAATCGAGATGTTTGGAAAATACGCCAAATGGTTTCAGGAAATGGCGCTTCCAGAGGAGGCACCTGCCATGCTGCAATATGCACGAAGCAAAGCGGCCAGAGCTTTCCATACTGCCTCAGAAGGGAATCCCGGTCCTGTCCATTTGAATTTTCCATTCCGTGAACCGTTAATGCCTGATTTCTCCTTGGACAATATATGGGGAGACAATAATGGCAAATCCCATCACCACACATATACCGGTGGAAAAAGATTGGAACCAAACCAGCTTGACAAGCTGGTTGAACAGTTATCGGTGCATCAAAAGGGCTTGCTTGTCTGCGGTCCTCAATTCGATCCGGATTTTGCGGAGGCCGTTTGCGATCTGGCAGAAAAGTGGCAGCTTCCTGTACTTGCCGATCCGCTGTCACAGTTGAGGGCAGGGCAGCATGACAAAGTAAATGTCATGGAAAGTTATGATGCCATACTGAAAAGCAAGCAAGTCAGGGATCGAATTGAACCGGACTTTATTATCCGTTTTGGTGCCATGCCTGTTTCCAAGCCGTATTTGCTGTTTGTCAAAGAACATCCGGATATCGAACACTTTGTGGTGGAGCCGCATCAAGGTTACCGGGAGCCTGCTGGTACTCCTGCACAATTCATATATGCCGATCCCATCCACCTCTGTCAGGATTTATTGCTTCATGGAACAGCACCCTCTTACAATCAACAATGGCTTGAAACCTGGAGGGAACTGAACAAAATGGCTAAAGCCCAGCTTCTTGAAGAAAACAGAGAACTATTTTCTTTAACCGAGGGACATACGGTGAAACAGCTGGCAGAAGCCGCTCCGGAGAAAAGCACTATTTTTGTCGGCAATAGTATGCCCATCCGCGATATGGACACGTTCTTTATGTCTACGCCGAAATCAATCCGGGTACTAGGCAATAGAGGTGCAAATGGTATTGATGGGACCACTTCCTCTGCACTTGGTGCAGCGTCCCGAGGGGAAAAAGTGACGCTATTATTAGGTGATGTAACCTTTTTCCATGATCTCAACGGGTTGATGGCGGCCAAACAATATCAACTCAATTTAACAGTGGTATTAATCAACAACAACGGTGGAGGGATTTTTTCGTTCTTGCCACAGGCAGGGCAGACCAGCCACTTCGAGACTATTTTCGGCACTCCGTTGGACGTTGATTTTAAACATGCAAGTGCATTGTATGAAGGGAAATACACCAAGCCGGAAACTTGGAACGATTTGCGGCAGGCCTTGGCTGACAGTTATCGCTATGAGGGACTGTCCATTATCGAAGTTCAAACGAATCGGCAGGAAAACGTGGAATGGCATCGAGAAAAATGGGATGAAATCGAACATCGTTTGCTAGATTATCTTGGCAGGTGATAAGGATGTATTACACAATCGACAGGAAACAATATTGGTTAGAAGAGGTTGGCAGCGGCCCTCCTTTGCTGCTGCTGCACGGTTTTACCGGAAGCAGTACAAGCTGGCAGCAATATGCCGAAAAGTGGAAGGATAGGTTTCGGGTATTGTTGCTTGACTTACCAGGTCACGGAAAGACGAAGATACAAGGCCCGATTCGGATGGAGGATTTCTGTGAGGATCTGGAACTACTGCTGGATCAGCTTTCGATTTCCAAGGTGAGTCTGCTCGGTTATTCCCTAGGTGGGAGGACGGCCTTATCTTTTTCCGTGTTAAAACCGGAACGCGTGCAGTCACTGGTTTTGGAAAGTGCATCCCCTGGTCTCGGTTCGCCTGACGAACAGCTTGCACGGCAGACAAAAGACGAAGCACTGGCTGGAAGAATCCTAGAAGAAGGTATCCCCTCGTTTGTGGACTACTGGGAGAACCTTCCCTTATTTGAGTCACAAAAAAAACTTCCGGAATCAATCCAAAATCGTATCCGTGAGGAAAGATTGAGTCAAACAGAGCGGGGACTTGCCGATTCGCTGATTGGGATGGGGACGGGGGCGCAGCCATCCTGGTGGGGAGAACTGGGTGACATTCGCTTGCCGGTTTTACTTCTCGCGGGTGAAATAGATCAGAAGTTCGTCGGCATTGCAGAAGAGATGCACCAAAGTATGCCGTCCAGCGAGTTGAAAATAATTCCGTTGTCCGGGCATGCAATTCATGTGGAGCAACCACAAAAATTTGATACAATAGTACATGAATTCTTGTTGGAAAATGTCTAAGGAAGCTAATGGAGCATCGAAATCAGGGAAGTGCTTTTATGATTTTTCTATGAGGTCTTTCCCGAATAGCTCTTAGCTTCCCGGGAACAAGAAACCAAAACAATTTTGAATGGAGGGTATCCCTATGGCAATTGAATGGGTTACAGAACGGGAATACGAAGATATTCTTTACGAATCTTATAATGGAATCGCAAAAATCACGATTAACCGTCCAGAGGTACGCAATGCATTTCGTCCGGAAACAACAAATGAATTGATAGACGCGTTTACCCGGGCACGTGACAACTCCAATATTGGTGTTATTGTCCTTGCTGGTGCAGGGGATGAAGCTTTTTGTGCAGGAGGAGACCAGAAAGTCCGCGGTCACGGCGGATACGTTGGTGAGGATCAAATTCCCCGCCTGAATGTGCTGGATTTACAGCGCCTGATCCGTGTTATTCCAAAACCGGTAGTAGCAATGGTTTCCGGTTATGCAATCGGGGGCGGCCATGTCCTACATATTGTGTGTGATTTGACGATTGCTGCCGATAATGCGGTGTTCGGACAAACAGGTCCTAAGGTTGGAAGTTTCGATGCAGGTTATGGCGCCGGTCTTCTGGCGAGAATTGTCGGTCATAAAAAGGCAAGGGAAATCTGGTATTTGTGCCGTCAATACAGCGCAAAAGAAGCCGAGGATATGGGCTTGGTGAATACGGTGGTACCATTGGATAAGCTCGAAGAGGAAACTGTACAGTGGTGCCAGGAAATGCTGGAAAAATCACCAACTGCTCTGCGTTTCTTGAAAGCTTCTTTCAACGCTGATACAGATGGTTTGGCTGGCTTACAGCAAATGGGCGGCGATGCGACATTGCTGTACTACACAACAGATGAGGCGAAGGAAGGAAGAGACGCCTTCAAAGAAAAGCGTAAACCGGACTTCAAGCAATTCCCTCGTTTCCCTTAATACGAACTGAAAAAAAAGCATAGTGGCCATGGGAAAAACCGAACGATGATCAAAATCGTTCGGTTTTTGCTTTTGAACACACCTGTCTCCCTTGGAGTGGCTCTCTTCGATTCGATGGAGAGATTCCCTTTGAATGATGGCTTAGACAAAAAGCTTTAAATAGGGGTGGAGAAGCAGTCAAAGAGCACTTCATCTGAGCGATGAAGTTTAAATAGGGGTGAAAAATAGGTTGTTTACATTTGGAAAAAGATTAATGTTACAAAGTGTATCTATTTACTGATGGTTGATTCTGGACATTTCCCTTCTTTTCACTTTAGGATAAAGACAAAGACCTTAATCAAAAAGGGTCTCTCTAACCCTTTACTTAGAAAGGATGAAGAAATTGAAAGTTCTAGTTGTAGGAGCAAACGGAAAAATCGGGAAACATCTTGTTACTATTATGCAGCATAAGGAGAGCCTGGAAGCAAAGGCAATGATCCGGAAACAGGAACAGGCAGCATTCTTTGAAAAACTGAACGCTGAAACAGCATTGGTTGACTTGGAACAGGATATTGAAACGATCGCCAAAGCTGCGGAGGGAGTTGATGCTGTCGTCTTTACTGCGGGTTCCGGCCCACACACAGGAAAAGATAAAACGATCATGGTGGACTTGGACGGAGCGGTCAAAACCATTGAAGCAGCCAAAGCTGCTGGTGTGAAACGATTTATTATGATTAGCTCGTTTGATACTAGACGAGAAGCAATACAAGAGGCCCCTTCCTCGTTTGCACCTTATGTTGCAGCAAAACATTATGCTGATGAGTGGCTGAAGCGGACAGACTTGGATTATACCATCATTCATCCTGGTGCGTTGACAAATGAAAAAGGGACGGGAAAAGTGAAGGCTGCAATTGAATTGGAAAGAGGAGAAGTTCCGCGAGAAGATATTGCAAGCGTCATCGCAGCCAGCCTGGAGAATGACTCGACAATCGGGAAAGAATTTCAAGTAGTGACTGGTACTACTCCGATTAAGGAAGCGATCAGCTCCTTATAGAGTGTAGCTGCCAGTCTGATTCAATTCTATAGCCATGAGAAAAGGGCTGCGGTTGCAGCCCTTTCTTTTCAACTAATTCTGTATGCGAAAAAAATATAAACTACGCAGTAACTTCCTTTGTAGTCCTTGGGCCTTTTTATAGTAGTGGTGTAGTCCAGCGCTACGGAAATCCCCTGCGCTTTCCGCGGGCGGCTGGTGGTTTGTATTTTCGAGGAGTCTTCGGGTATTTCGCTGGGAACAGCTTCCTGTTTCTAAACGAATGTACGAGACATTTTTCTCTTGCATCACTTGGTCCTGCATGTAGATAGAAAAACAAGCAAAAAGTCCAAGAGAAGGAGAAAAGAAGGAACCCCAACTGTTTTCTAGGAAGAAAAGCACGCGTTTCCTGACAACCGTTTTTAAGAAGTCTTGTTGGGTTTCAAGGAAAAAAGTTTCTACGCTAGCGATAATCAGCATGCTCTTAGCGAAGGGAGCATACGCAGACTCCAACGGGAAAAGCGCGAGCTGAAGATCCACTTGGTAAAGCGGTTTTTCTTTACCAAGTTAGCTGAAGCCGTGCCCGCGGAAAGCGAAGTATGCTACCGAAGCGGTGGTTACCACTCTATTTGAATAGGCAATGAAATTTCCCATCATAGTTACTGCTTAGTTTCTATCAAGTGCAGCAATTATCGCAGCAGGCACATGCTAAAAAGCTTCGGGTATCATTTTAAATCCTTCAATCACGGTATCTTCTTCTACTTCGATCATGATACAGCGCTTGCCATTGAAGTTTACTTGTCTTACGTATCGCAAATCTTCCGGGCTGATTGAAATGTTCGCCACTTTCGTGTTGATTTTTATTGATTTTGAATTATATTTTGGCAAAATATTACTCGCTTTCAGCTCGTATTTCTCATCATCGATAACATGATGAAAAGCAGCTTCGACCTTTTCTGTATTCACGTCGTCAACACCGCTCATTTTTAACACCCGTTCAACGTCCCGATAATCTAGCTTTGGTGTTTCTTCCTCTTCATTGTCTTCCATTACACGGTTTATTTCCTCATAAACATTGGCAAGTGTGGACGTATTCAACTGATCCCCCGTTACGTCCTTTACAATTTCTTCGAAAACAGTTTTATCCTCTTTGGCAGTGATTGTTTCTTGTGCATTCAACACTTCTTCTACAAAGCTTGGATCCGGTTCATTCACTTTGCCTGCTGAATAAAGAATGTGGTTGACGTCTGCGGCATTATCCGTGATACAAGGAAACAAGAATCCTGCCATCGGGGCGTTCAGATTGATGATCGGATCGACGACGACATTGTATTTGAATTCCTTCTCGACATAATCAAAAAGAAGCTCCTTCTTTGGATCTTGGGTTTTGTTGATGCTGCAAAGAATAAACGGATTGGAAAATACGGTATCCCGTTCACTTTCCTCCGACTCCTCACTCTGGCGTTTCATCGGTTTTAAATATTCTGCCTTGATAAAGGTGATGACGATGTCCATTTCGTATTGTTTATTTTTCAGCATTTTCTCAACGATAAGCAGCATTTGTTGTTTCCAATCTTCCACCTCGCTGCTTAGCAAGCCCTGATGTAAAATAAGCTGGCTACTGTTTTCTATATCACGTTCGAATTTCAGCTCGAATAGTTTTTCGTCCAGTTGACCAGTAAGTAATTTTTTGAAATTATTCATGAATAATTCCTGCTGATCCTGTTCCAGCATTTCAAAAGGCTGGCTTTGATGATGATAAATTTCGCTTGATTCCTTCATGATATAAACATTGAATATGTCTGATATTTTGAGTAAATCATTGTCAACTTTAAATTGTTTGCGGATAGCAGCGATATCTTTTTTGTTCATTGAAAAATCCACCCCTGTGTGTATAATTGGCATAATCAAAAAGCATGAGAAAGTGGAGAGTAAATAGTTGGCGTACCATTTCATTTACTCTCCACCGGTTTAGCATCTATTTATTTTAACATAAGGCGGTAAATAGCACGTATTGAAATTATTACTTTATTTGTGTTGAGGCTCAACTAGCTTTTGAATGACCATGCTTTTAATTTTTTTCGTTGTTCGATAAAATTATGACATACTAGTTATCAGGTTCTTAAAGAAAGGATTCGAACATCATGACAGAAGTTATTCCTCATTGGCTTACTAAGCAAGCAGATTTATCACCAAATAAAACAGCAATTGAAACATCCGATGGAGAAGAGTTGACCTTTCAACAGCTGCGCGATCAAAGCAGGTCCCTGGCAAAGAAAATAGCTGCTTCTGGTGTCCGGGAAGGAAATCATGTTGCTTTGTTGGCTGCGAACTCTTCGGATATGGTGGCCGCCATTCATGCTTTGTCTTACCTTGGAGCTGTCGCCGTTTTACTGAACGTCCGTCTTTCTGCTGCGGAACTGGCTTATCAATTAAATGATGCAGAGGTGTCGTGTCTTCTTTATGATGAGGACCATACCGAGCTCGCTCTTTCTGCTGTCGACCAAGCTGATTGTTCTAAATCCTGCAGTTTTCAAGAAATTTACGATCAAACAGAAACAACTGTCGCTTTGCAGGAAGAGTTAGTGTTGGATAAGTTGTTTACGATTATTTATACATCTGGAACTACCGGTTTTCCAAAAGGTGTGGAGCATACTTATGGTAATCATTGGTGGAGTGCGGTATCATCGGCTCTCAATCTCGGATTGAGCAAAAACGATAAATGGCTGGCTTCTCTGCCACTGTTTCATGTCGGAGGGTTATCACTGTTAGTGAAGAGTGTCGTGTATGGCATGCCCGTTCATTTGATGAAAAAATTTGATATTGACCTGGCTCATCAAGCGATCATTTCAGGAAATATCACCATTGTTTCCGTGGTAGCAGTGATGCTTGAACGGCTGATCAAAAAGTTGGATGGCGGTCGTTATCCGGATTCTTTCCGCTGTATGCTTTTAGGAGGTGGTCCGGCACCAGAGCCACTGTTGGAAAAGGCAAAGGTACATGAGATACCGGTTTTTCAAACGTACGGCATGACGGAAACTTCTTCGCAAATTGTCACGCTTAGCCCGGACTACGCCTTATCCAAGCTTGGCTCAGCAGGAAAACCCCTTGTTCCCGCCCAATTGAAAATCATGCTGGATGGAAAGCCCGCTCCAGATGGAACGGTCGGAGAAATAGTTGTCAAAGGCCCGATGGTGACGAAAGGTTATTACAAAAATGAATCTGCCAATGGAAAAGCGTTTCACGATGGTTGGCTGGCCACCGGCGATTTGGGGAAGTTGGATGAAGATGGTTTTCTTTATGTGATGGACAGACGGAAGGATTTGATTATTTCCGGGGGTGAAAACATTTACCCAGCTGAAATCGAGAGCGTTCTCGCCGGGATGGACGGGGTGAAAGAAGCAGGTGTCATCGGCAGAGAGGATGATCAATGGGGGCAGGTACCCGTTGTTTTCATTGTTCCATCCCATTCCGATTTAACCAAGGAGCAAGTTTTCAAGTATTGCAGGGAACGCTTGGCAAAATTCAAGGTGCCGAAACAAGTTTACTTTATCGCTGAATTGCCGCGTAATGCATCGAATAAGCTTGTCAGGCATAAGCTAGTTGACTTGTTAGAAGAAGCTGGATCTTAAGAGAGGGGATGGGATATGGGCCAGGAAAGTATTTCAATACGCCAGATTGAGGAAAGAGACCTGGAAATGTTGTGGAAATTAGCGTACAGTGAGAAGTCTCCGGAATGGAAAAAGTGGGATGCACCCTATTTTGCTCATCGACAGATTTCCCTGGATGAGTACCTGGATAAAAAGGAGCAATTGATTAGCCAGGATGAACGCTGGGTCATAACAGTCGATGATAAGGTGATCGGTATGGTCAGCTATTATTGGGAGCATAAGCCCTCGCTTTGGCTGGAAATGGGGATTGTCCTCTATCAGCCGCAGTATTGGAGCGGTGGATATGGTACGGAAGCCCTGCGGCTGTGGATTAATCATTTGTTTCAAACCATGCCGCTGGTCCGCGTCGGTTATACTACCTGGTCCGGAAATCAGCGGATGATAAAAGTCGGGGAGAAGCTCGGCATGACCATGGAAGCAAAGCTAAGGAAGTGCCGGTATTATAATGGAAAGTTTTATGATTCTATCCGGATGGGGCTGCTTCGGGAAGAATGGGAATCCAATCCGATTTTTCACTGATATACCAAGATTCCTCAGGCTTTGTGGCCGCCGATTTTATGTGTACGGTCAAGGGTCACGCCTAGATCCGTAAAGCTGGTGGCACGCAGCAGGGAAGCAGATCCGTATTTTTGCCGGATTTGATCCATGACATAACCAAGGTCTTTTTGTTTGGTTTTGTCCATGAACAAATCCAGTTGGGTTTCCTCATCATTTGCTAAGTTATCCAGGGTGACGAACACTCGGCGGACTTTGCTGACACCGTCATAAAATTCACGGAATAACTGCATGCATACTTTGTATATTTCTATGGTGATGTTCGTTGGAAGTGCTACGGAGCGGGATCTGCTGAATCCCCCGCCGCTTTCCTGGGAATAGCCGATGCCGAGGTGGACTGTCCTGCCGGCCTGGCCAGCAGTCCTTGCTCTTCGGCATACTTCCTCACACAAATCAAGAATGCAGGCGAAAACTTCGTCCCCTCGGTAATCCCGCAGCAGTGTAATTCCATGGCCGA
Organism: Sediminibacillus dalangtanensis; assembly: GCF_017792025.1. Lineage (NCBI taxonomy): Bacteria > Bacillati > Bacillota > Bacilli > Caryophanales > Bacillaceae > Sediminibacillus > Sediminibacillus dalangtanensis. Next base: position 2,634,365 of record NZ_CP046956.1, on the reverse strand, counting down.
ATCCCTTTTGCTCCTGTTTTTGAAAATCGCCGGTGACAGGGCTTAAATCTACCCCCCATGCGTGCCAATATAATTGCTCTCCCATAATGCCAAATCGTTTCTTAAGCCGCTCTAGAGGAAAATCCGCCAGTTGACCAAGTGTGACAATGCCCATTCGATTTAAATTACGCATCATCCGCTTTCCGATCCCCCAAATTTTTTCAATCGGTACCGGCCATAGCTTTTTTTCTACATCTTCGTACCGACACTCGGCAATTCCTGTCTCTTTGGCGTATAAATCCATGACAACCTTCGCCAAAAATTTATTATCCCCAATGCCGATCGAACAGGTCAATCCCATTGTCTCCTGCAATTCTGCTTTGATCAACCGGGCGATTTGCCAGCAGTCTCCATATAATTTTTCCAGACCGTTCACTGTCACCCATAGTTCATCAACGGAATATTGATGGATTGCTTCTTTCGGGACATATTGGTTGACCAGCTTGGTGATCTCCATGGAGACTTGTAAGTAATCGCACATTTTCGCTTCTGCGACATGGATATCCGGGTCATTTGGAAGCTCGAAATAGCGGCTGACATTTTTTATTCCGTGTTTTTTCTTTAATTGAGGGGAGGCAGCCAGAATGATACTCCCTGATCGCTTTTTGTCGCCTACGACTGCCAGCATATCCTGCATGGGGTCCAAATTGCGTTTCACGCATTCTACGCTGGCATAAAAAGAACGCATATCGATACAAAGAACATTATTTCTGGGAAGCTTTAGGTTTGTCGGCAGCATGAAATCCCCCTCTTTCAAAGAACGTATGTTCGTTTTATGTATAATATAACCCAGCTAAAAGGATTTAAACAGCGTTAATTTATTCCAGACCGGCTTCAGGTATGTCTGTTTTGGTATAGAAGACAGGCAGAGTGCGAACAATGCTGAGAAAGACGAGGTATTCAAATCCCCGTACAACCGCCCGACGAGACGATAAAAGAAGCAGAAGCAGGTAATTGAAAAAAACTATATAAACAAACTGTATTTTTTGGTAAACTTACATTGCTGCAATTGAAAGCAAGGAGAATCAAGATGAACATATTTTCGCGATTATTTAAAGCAAGTCACCTATCGACAATCCGTTTGATTGTTTTGTTTTACTTAATGACTGTCCTTATATCGACTCTTTTGTTAGGCATGCCGTTTTTTCATCAGGGCGGGTTCAGCATATCGTTTATTGATTTAGTGTTTACGGCTGTAAGTGCGGTCAGTGTAACTGGTCTTACAGTTGTTTCCACTGCGGAAACATTTAATGCTGCAGGAAAACTTGCATTGACGGTGGTGCTTCAGTTCGGCGGTATCGGAATTATGACTCTGGGGACATTCATCTGGATTTTGTTGGGCAAAAAAATCGGCCTGCGGGGCAGACAGCTGATTCAGATTGATCAAAACAGAACCACGTTATCTGGTTTGGTAAAATTAATGCTCAAGATACTGAAAATCATTGTAACCATCGAAGTCATTGGTACCATTATACTAAGCACTTATTTTCTATCCTATTTTGATACATGGCAGGAAGCATTACTGCAAGGTTTTTTTGCATCGGTGAGTGCCACGACCAATGCAGGATTTGATATTACCGGAGCATCCCTGATTCCTTTTGCGGATGATTATTTTGTTCAGTTTGTCAATATCGTCTTGCTGATTTTGGGTGCAATCGGCTTTCCTGTATTGATTGAAGTACAAGAATTAATAAGAGGACAGCAGTCGGAGATAAATCAAAAATATACATTTTCTCTGTTTTCCAAGCTGACGACGTTAACATTTTTTGCGTTGGTTTTAGCTGGTTGGTTATTGATATTCGTATTGGAGCGAAACGCTTTTTTGGCGGATAAGATCTGGCACGAAAAAATTTTCTACAGTCTCTTCCAATCAGTCACTACGAGAAATGGAGGGCTGGCTACCATGGATGTGGCAGACTTCACGTCACCAACTCTGATAGTGATTTGTGTTCTGATGTTCATTGGCGCTTCCCCGAGTAGTGTCGGCGGGGGGATCCGGACGACGACTTTTGCGATCATGCTGTTGGCAATTTACAATTATGGGAAAGGGAACACCAGTATTAAAGTATTCGGCAGAGAACTCGATCAAGAAGATGTGATGCGTTCCTTTATTGTCATTACGACGGCGGCGATGCTTTGCTTAAGTGCGATTACCATACTGACATATCTGGAGCCATTTCCGTTGATTTCTATAGCCTTTGAAGTGTGTTCGGCCTTTGGAACAACCGGTTTGTCGATGGGGATTACTCCCGATTTATCGACGGCTGGGAAGATTATCATCATTTTCCTTATGTTCATCGGGAGAATCGGGATATTCTCCTTCCTGTTCTTGCTAAGAGGACGTGTGACAAAAGATATTTACCATTATCCAAAAGAACGGGTCATTATCGGTTAAAGGAATTCGTCGGTAGTTCGTTGAAGGAAAGAACAGGACATTATTTGGACCAAATCGCATGGCGGTTTGGTCTTTTTAAAAGATAAGAAAGTATAAATTTCAGAGATGTCTAGCTCCAGCGCCTACCCCCTCGAAGTCTTAAGCAAAGCCTCTGTGTGGCAAAAGCCCGCCACTTCGAGGCTTTGCTTAAGCTTGTGGGAGGCCCAAACGATGTGAGTCATGCAGGCGTTGCCACAGGATGTGGCGGTTTTAGCCTGTACTCCTTTGAACAGGCGCTTGCGCTTTTGTCCAGCCTGCTGTCCAGAGGTGTTTTATGTCTTTCATACGAACAGAACCTAATTTTATTAAACAATCAAAAAACATCTAATTTATCTTTCTGTTTGAAGTCCTGGCAAAAAAATAAATGAGAACAATTATCAAAATCATTGACGCCGAGCTCTAAAGCAAATAAACTGGTGATAGAGTAAAAAACGATTAGGGAACGTCTATATTCGTTTGAAATAGCTTTTAAGCCATCGCTCGTAAGGGAGAGGTTGCGAAATGGAAACATTGACAGCAAAGGATTTGACTCTCGGATACGGAGAGGAAATAATCATTGATGATTTAAATATAACCATTCCTAAAGGAGAAATTACAGTCTTTATTGGTGGAAATGGCTGCGGAAAATCGACACTGTTGCGCTCGATGGCAAGGTTGTTGAAGCCGAAAGAAGGCGGCGTGATTCTCCATGGCGAGGAAATTGCCAAGATGCCGACAAAAGAAGTCGCCCAAAAGCTGGCCATTTTGCCGCAAAGCCCGGTAAGTCCGGAGGGATTATCGGTTCTGGACCTGGTAAAGCAGGGAAGACATCCGTACAAGGGCATGTTTAAAAAATGGTCAAAAGAGGATGACCAGGCTGTTGAGGAAGCGTTACAGGCGACCAACATGAAAGAACTGCAAGACCGGTCCGTCGATTCTTTATCAGGCGGTCAAAGGCAAAGAGCATGGATTGCGATGACGCTTGCACAAAAGACAGATACCATATTATTGGATGAACCGACTACTTATTTGGATATGACCCATCAAATTGAGATTCTTGATTTATTGTTTGAATTGAATGAGCGGGATGGTCGCACCGTCGTAATGGTATTGCATGATTTGAACTTGGCTTGCCGTTACGCACATCATATTGTCGCCATCAAAGATAAACAAGTGTATGCGCAGGGAAGACCTGAAGAAATCATCAGCTGCAACATGGTACATGATGTGTTCAACATGAAGTGTGATGTGACCTATGATCCGATGTTCGGAACGCCTATGTGCATTCCGCATGGAAGAGGCCGCTGTTTGATTAAAAGTGCTGTGGAAGAAGCACGGCAGGCCCGTAAAGCAGAATCGCTTGTATAAACGATTGACTCACTGGTTTTTATCAGTGGGTTTTTTTATGGCAATTTTGTCTCCTCAGGTACTGAGGTGATTTTTGTTTCCAATTTGCTGTTCAGATAACCGCCTAAGATTTCATCCAATTCATCTTTTGGACAGCCTTCAAAAACTTCCAGTAAATCATCGTGATCCATTTGTTCTAAGACAGAATGAATAAATACTTCTAAAAATTCCTTTTCCTCGAAGTGTCGCAAATATAATTCAAAAAGGTTGTCTGCGAATTTCATGTTAACCTTTCCTTTCTAAGCTTGTTTGTAACTTACCTTATGCAGAAAGATAAAAAAGTTGTTCATAAATTCCTGCAAATAGCGAAAATTAAAGGGTAGGAGGGTGAAAGATGGAAAAGAAACGATACTTTGTCAATATAGGTACTTTGGAGATTTCGCAAGTGCAGTCAGGGAATAACAATGATTTCACGATTCTCGCCACGGATGAAGAAGTTTTCCAGTTGAGAGAAATTTTCAATGAGATGTACAATTCCGATATTACTGCCTTTTTTCGCACCCATTTGCCAATACCTTACCATAAGGATTCCGCCAATGATCGGTATGACACAGGAATTGTAGCGGCATTTCAAATGCTTCACGAGTTAGGCGATGAAGAAACAAAAAGCCATATCAATAGCATGCACATTCTTCCTGAATAGATTTCTGTGCATATGAGTTGGTGGACATAACCTGAGCATCCATATATACGCAATCCACAATCAATCGGTCCAGGGCAGTTTAACCGTGTAGAAGTGATGGTATGTTTTCTTCATGCGAGCATCCTTGCTTTCATCGATTTGATCATCCGACAAATAAGACCTTGCCCGTTGGCGGGGCAAGGTCTTATGAGCTTACATGGGATTTTCCATTTCGATGGCAGTATCGGTTACTTCTTCAGGAATTTCAATCGTATCCAATTCATTAAAATTCCGGTAAGTTGATTCCATTTTCTGAGAGAGATTGGTTGTTGTTCCGTTCTCTTCTATATCGAGGTCCATATCTACCGTCATTGTTTCCAGATAATACGTATCCTTGCTCACGGTAATGGTATAATCCAGTTTGTTAATTTTCAGGGTATCGAGTACTTCCGCTGTTATCTCTCCTTCCGGCAGGCTGTTCAATTGCTCTTCCAGCAACTGATCAAATCCTTCTCCGGATGCACTTAATGATAGGATGTAACGGTTGTCTGTTTCCTCTATGCTGAAATCCTCTGCATAGTCTTCCAATTGTTTTAATTGATCGGTTGGATTTTGCTGTTGCTGAACTGCCGCCATATTCAATTGATCCGCCAACTCTTTTGGTCCCTTCATCCATTGCCCTTGTTGCGGGTCTTTGAAAAACATACCTTCTTCGGTATAGTACATTTCAACTGTCTGGCCCATCATATCCATCGTTTGGTGAAAGGCCAGCGGTTTTAACTGGATTTCAGCGTTGATAGTGGTCGAAATCGGCGGAATTTCCACTTCTCCGCCTTCCACTTGCTGGTTAACCTCTGCTTCCATTTCAAAATTCTCCAATTCTTCGGAAGCTGTGAGCGTTTGCTGGTAAATATCTTCGAGTTCTGCTTTTTCATCTGCACTACAGGCAGTCATTAAAAGCACCAGGAAAAGCAAGCTGCACATAGGTAAAAAGATTTTTTTCAAAAATATCTCTCCTTTTTTAAGGCTCTTTTCGTATTGATTGCTGGCTTATAGTTTCTACAGTTGATATAAACTGCGCATGAATTGGTTCACTTCTGTCCTTGACTAGAAAATGTGTAGTCGGCGCTTCAGAAATACCTCTCGATTTCCGCAGGCGACTCGAGCTAATGCTCTCCGGAATCTCACAGATGCCTCTCCTCCCGCATGGGTCTTCAGGTATTTCCTCCGCTGAAAGTCTGCCTGCTTATCTATATAAATCCATTGTTAGGAGGAATGAAGACATATAAACGAGTAATGCCTGATTTACGTGATGCCATGGAGAGCAAGCTTTTCATGTGTAGTGTTGTTTTTCTAAAAAAGAGAATGTGTTCGCTGATAAGGGAAACAACGATTCCAGTGTAGGCAGCATACGCAGATATATCTTGGATCTAAAACAACAACCTTTAGAAAAGAGTCTTTGAAAATAATGTCCCGTTACACGTAAACAGGGAACAACAGGTGATTAAATCGTTTCAGTACCCATACGTTAAAGAGTAAGAAAAGGTTTCACCAATCATTCAATTTTAGTTTAAAAAATGGGGAATAAAGGTATAAAACACTATCGAGCATGTTGAACATAAAGGGGGAGGACCACATGAGAAACAAAGCAGTTGCAGTCCTGGCGATGTGTGTACTTATTTTGATTATACCAATACTTATTTTATCCGGACAGGCTGGGGATGAAGAGATGGCCACAGCGGGTAGCGCTGAACAAATAAGTCAGGAAAATGTTCCTTCTGACAGTGAAACGGCAAGCAGGCCTACTCACGCACAACTTGTTTCCATAACAGAGAAATTCATGGATCTGCTTGTGCAAGAGACCGATGAAAGCTACCGGGTGAGGTCCTACAACTCCATCAATGAATTGACAGACGCATTTACCAAGATAGCCAAGCCAAGTGCGGCAAAAAAATATATTGATTATTATTATGAGGAAAAAGAGGATGGATTGTATCTTTTACCGGCCGAAACACCGCCATGGTTTCAAAGTGAGGCCGAATATGAGATGATAGAATCAGGAGATGGAACAGTTAAAGTCATTCAGGAAAACCAGACTGAATTGCACGGGAGCTATACGCTAGAGCTTGAATTAACGTATGACGACAGCTGGAAGATCACGGAGACGAAGCATTCTTGACATTCAAGTTCTAAAAGGCAGTTGAACCAATAATGATCACATTCACCGATTACTACAATAACGAAGTAAAGCTTTCATTCGATGACCATCCTTTTTCCGAAAATCCAAAGCATGTCTGGGTGATTTGCCGGTCGGACAACCGTTGGCTGTTGACCAAGCATAAAGAACGGGGAATTGAATTTCCCGGGGGAAAAGTGGAAGAGGGAGAAACAGCTGAAGAGGCGGCTGTCCGGGAAGTGTATGAGGAAACCGGGGGGGTCGTCAAAGATTTGGTCTATATCGGTCAGTACCACGTGGCCGGAAAAGGCGGAACCATTATAAAAAATGTTTATTTCGCTACAATCGAACAAGTTATCGAACAAGCCACTTATTATGAAACCGAAGGTCCTGTATGGCTTGATGAATTTCCGAAGCATATGAAAATCAATCCGGATTATAGTTTTATGATGAAGGACCAGGTTCTTCCACTAAGTTTGAAGCGTGTATATTTGTTAGCTCAGTTCCATTGACCGGTTCTGATTCTAAATGATTTTCCGGTTGTCGAAAACGAATTCAACCCTCTTAACTTGATCAAAGAGGCCGGGACAAAAAAGCATGGCCACCAAAGCAAAAACCGAACGAATTCTAAATGCTTATGAATTCGCTCGGTTTTTCGTTGTTTATTCTCGTTTTATCCTGTTGTTTGATACGTGCTTCGAATCGCTACGGCAAGATACTACGCGTGCCCGCGGAAAGCGAAGTACCTTGCCGGAGTGGGAAGTTGCACTTTTCATCCGCTTGATTTTGTGCTGTAAGGTTTGATTGCGCCACTTGCGGTGGAAAAAATTATCGTTCTGTATTTTTAATCAGCCATTTTTCTAACTTTTCAACAAGTTGGTACATAATCGCGGCCAGAATCGCAATGACCAATAAGCTATAAAGAACAAGTGTAAAATCGAAGACCTGGAAGCCATAAACGATCAAATATCCAAGCCCTTTGGCAGAAACAAGGAACTCCCCTACAATCACTCCGACCCAGGAAAGGCCGACATTCACTTTCAACGTAGAAATCATTGCCGGAAAAGAAGCGGGAAGGATGGCAGTTGAGAAGCATTGCCTCCTACTGGCCCCAAAGCTTTTCAAAACCTTCACATAGTTCTCATCCACTTCCCGGAAGGCAGCATAGACCACTAAGGTTGTAATGATGACACAGATGATCGCTCCCATTGCTATAATCGAAACATAACCCGGTCCTAGGGCAACAATGATGATCGGCCCTAAGGCAACCTTTGGCATGGCATTTAGTACGACTAAGTAAGGGTCTAATATCTTGGATAGTTTTTCGGACCACCAAAGGATGGCAGCAAGAATAATTCCGAGGATCGTACCGACCGCAAAGCCGATAATCGTCTCGATAAGCGTCACGTGAAGATGAAACCAAAGAGACCCATCCAGCAGTTTTTCCGTGAACAGCAAGCCGACTTGGGAAGGCGAACTGAAAATTAACGGATCAATCCACTCTTGTCTGCTCGCCAACTCCCAGCAGGCAAAGAATACAACGAAAATGACGAACTGCCAAAGAATAACACTTTTCCGCTCGGATTTCCGGCGTTTTCGGTATTGTTCAAAAAGTTGATCGTCAGACTTGGTATTTGTTTTCAAGGGAATTCAACTCCTCCCAAATACGATCGAATAACAATTGATATTTTAAATGCTTCCTTGCCTGAAAAGGAGGCAGGTCCCTTAGTTCGATCGGTACTTCAAATATCTCCGCTATTTCTCCTGGATTTGCTTTCATCAAGTAGATTTGATCACTCATGGCAATTGCTTCGCCAATGTCGTGGGTAACGAGGACAGAGGTTTTGTGGTATTCCTTTAATAGATGGGAAACTAAATCTTCCAGCTTCAACTTGGTTTGATAGTCAAGAGCAGAAAACGGTTCATCCAGCAATAACAGCTTCGGATCAGTGATAAGCGTCCGGATCAATGCCGCACGCTGCCTCATGCCTCCAGATAGTTCGGCGGGATAAGCGTGGATGACATTTCCCAAACCGATTTCCTTTAAAAAGTCAATTCCTTTTTCTTGTACTTCTGCCGTTTGCTTTCGCTGGACTTTCGGTCCGATCAGAACATTATCGAGTATCGTTTTCCAAGGAAATAAATAATCCTGCTGCAGCATATAGCCAATCTCTGCTTCCGCATCTTCTACTTTAATGCCTGACAATGTCACTTCTCCACGGGTTGGCTTGATTAATCCCGAAATAATAGAAAGTAATGTTGTCTTTCCGCAGCCACTCGGGCCCAAAATCGAGATAAACGAGCCTTCTTCCACCGTAAAGGATATATTATCCAAAGCTTTTGTGTAGCTTTTTTCTGTGAAATACTGATGAGAAATGTGATTGAGAGCCAAGAAAGACATGGTTATCTCCTCCTATTCAGCCATCACATCTTCGGCAATGGTAGTGTTTACAAGCTCCTCATACGGGATATCCTCCGGCAGTTCCCCGGCTTCCTCCATGATTGCTTTAAGATTTTTCCATTCTTCTTCATCTAAAATTGGATCTTCTGCAAACGACCCTTGGCTTTTATAACGCTCGATAGAGGAGCTTAGAAGCTCTTTATCTACATCTTCAAAATAAGGTGCTACGATTTCAGCTATTTTTTTGGGTGGCTGTTCCTGGATATAGGTTTGCGCTTTGTAAATGGCTCTGGCGAATTTTTTCGCAGTATCTTCGTTATCTTTGAGAAAGCTTTGTTTTGCCATAAACACCGTGTACGGTACATGGCCGGACTCCTCGCCGAAGGAAGCAACGATATAACCATTTCCTTCTGCCTCAAACTTACTTGCTTGTGGTTCGAAAAGCTGAACGTATTCTCCGGTGCCGGATGTAAATGCACCCGGAATATTAGCAAAGTCGATATTCTGGATTAAGTTCAAATCTTCATGCGGGTCGATTCCATGCTGTTTCAACACATATTCGCCGACCATTTGCGGCATCCCGCCTTTTCGCTGTCCAAGAAAATCACTACCGATTAGATCTTCCCATTTGAAGTTATCATTTGGCTGTTTTGCTACCAGGAAGGTGCCGTCAGTCTGGGTCAATTGGGCAAAGTTGATAACCGGATCGTTGGCACCGCGCGCAGCTACATAAATGGATGTTTCGGACCCGACTAACGCCACATCTGCATCATCGGATAACAATGCCGTCATGGTTTTATCTCCTCCCCAGGTCGTCTGCAGCTCGACTTCCAGTCCTTCATCAGCAAAATACCCTTGTTCCAAAGCGACATATTGAGGAGCATAAAAAATACTGCGGGTAACCTCGGCGATTTTCACCGATGTTTTTCCTCCGTTCGAACTACATGCGGTTAATGCAAGAACACATACAAGTGTAAATAAGCTAAGCCAGTGGTTTCTTTTCATATCGGTCAACCTTTCGTTGAAATATATTCGGTTGGATTATTGTATGCGCAAGCCCAAAGTGTGTGAAATGCCCAGGGGAATAGAAGCTGGAAATGCGAAGAACAAGGAAGCTATTTTTCTTAGGTGACAGGATAAGGAATCGGAAGTTATCCTTAATCCTATTCCTAGTAAAGTACTCCTATTTATGGAGCATCGGAATGGTTCGGAGGAAGAGAAGAGGAATTAAAAAATCCTGCTGAGAAAAAATTTCTCTGCAGGATTTAGTGTGAATCGATTGCTCGTGGAGTCACTACATCTATTTATCCCTCGTACACAGGGCCGGCGTTTTTGATTTCCTCGCTTACTTTTGTAAAAGACCGGAAATTTTCATGAAACTTAGCTGCAAGTTGTGCTGCTTTTTCCTGGTAAGAGGAATAAGATTCCCAGGATTCCCATGGTTTCAGCAATTGGCTCGGAACACCAGGAATGGATTCCGGAATATGAAGCCCAAAATAGTCATCTGGTACCGTGTTTACTCCATCGAGACGCTGCTTCAGGACTGTGTCCACCATCGCTCTTGTATAAACAAGCGGGATTCTTTCCCCGATACCGAAAGGTCCTTTTATCCAACCGGTATTGATAAGGTAAACGTCTGCATCATATTGATCGATCTTGTCGCCGAGCATATCGGCATATACCGCCGGGGCAAGCGGCAGGAAGGGTGCACCGAAGCAGGCGGAAAAAGTCGCTTCTGGTGCGGTGATGCCCCGCTCCGTACCAGCCAGTTTACTGGTGTAGCCGCTGAGAAAATGATACATCGCCTGTTCCTTTGTCAATCTGCTGATTGGAGGGAGTACACCAAATGCGTCGGCAGTCAGGAATATAATCGATTTTGGATGTGGTCCCTTGCTTGGGAAAATGCTATTGTCAATATGGTCCAACGGGTAAGCAGCCCTTGTGTTTTCCGTCCGTTCCGTATTGGAGTAATCGGGCATTCCGTTATGACAGAAAACATTCTCCAGAACAGCACCATGTTTGATGGCATGGTATATCTGAGGTTCTTTCTCCTCACTTAGCCCGATGCACTTGGCATAACATCCCCCTTCGATGTTGAAAACGCCATTAGGTGACCACCCATGTTCGTCATCCCCGATAAGACAGCGATCAGGATTTGCAGACAATGTCGTTTTGCCTGTACCGGATAATCCGAAGAACAGGGCAGTATCTCCTGAATCACCGGTATTGGCGGAACAGTGCATAGGGAGCACTCCCTGTTGTGGCAATAAGTAATTCATAACGGAGAAAACTGCTTTTTTAATTTCCCCTGCATATTCGGTGCCGCCAATTAGGATGATTCTTTCTTCAAAAGAAATAATAATGAAAGCCTCTGAATTGGTGTTATCTCTTTTGGGATTTGCTTTGAAAGTGGGAGCGGAAATGACAGTGAACGCATTATGTTTACCGGCAGTCTCTTTGTCTTCCCGGATAAAAAGCTGTCGGGCAAACAAGTTATGCCAGGCAAATTCGGTGATGACTTCAATCGGAAGTCGGTAGTCTGTATCAGCTCCTGCCCAGCCGGTAAAGCGAAAAAGCGTGTCCTGGGAGCGAAGGTGCTCCATGACGCGTTCATACAAGGCGATAAAGCTGTTTTTATCCATCGGCTTGTTGATAGAACCCCAGTCAACTTGTTCAGCTGCTTCCCCTTCGTTTACAATGAACTTGTCTTTCGGAGAGCGTCCGGTATATTTTCCGGTAGTGACGCTGACGGCCCCATTGGCAGTAATGGTTCCTTCGCCGCGTTTCTCGATGATTTCTACCAGTGCTTCTGTAGAAAGATTGAATTGGCAGTTCTGCAGGATCGTTTTGCCCAATTTAGAAGCGCTTTCATTTGTTGGGTTCACTTGCTCACTTCCTTTGTGTAAATTGATAGCTTGATAACGAATAGTATAACATAATGATTAATATATAACATACTGGTTTACAAAATGAAAGGTGATCGTTAAAATTTCCGCTATTGCTTTATTTTCGTTAAAATAAAGGGAAGGGACTAGTAAAAGCTCAAAAAGGCGGGATAATATGGAACGTAAATCAATTGTACTCTACGATGGCGATTGTTACTTGTGCCGGCAGACAAAACAAGTAATCAAGCTGCTGGACTGGTTTGGCGCTTTTCGATGGCTATCGCTACAGGAATATGAAAAAAGGCAAACCGTTTCGAGTAAACAACGGGAAGTGATAAGGGGAGAAATCCATCTCGTGAAGCCTGATGGGAAAATAAGTACAGGTTACCAAGCTGTTCGATTTATGCTTGTCCGTTGTCCTTTAACTGCACCGCTGGGATTCCTGATGTACCTGCCGTATGCTGAAGTGATAGGAGACCCTCTGTACCGATTGATAGCCAAAAACCGTTATCGTATTTTTAAAAACAAGTGTACCAACGGTGTGTGCAAACTCCCTCAATAGCATAAGTTAATTCCAACCAAAAAGGTGGTAATTTATTGACATTGCCGGCATGTTTCGTTACGATAAAGTGCGAACGGATACTCTCTTATCCAGAGACGGCGGAGGGACAGGCCCGAAGAAACCCGGCAACCATCATGCAGATGAAAAGGTGCCAACCTGATGCAAGGTTTTACCTTGGACGATAAGATGAGAAAGGCCATTTTCCTTTCCTTCTCCTTATTAAGGAAAGGTTTTTTGTTTGATTAGAGGTAAAATACCATGCGCTCATGATTTTATTCGTATAGATGACAAAAAACAGTTTAACGGGAATGGAAATTCACCAGCTTAATGAAATTGTAATAACATACCTAGGAAAGAGCGGTTCCGTATTATTTGATGAAATGAAGGAGGATTTAGCAGAATGACTGCAAATCGTCGATTATTCACCTCAGAATCGGTTACAGAAGGACACCCCGATAAAATTTGTGATCAGATTTCTGACGCCATTTTAGATGAAATTTTGGCAAGTGATCCAGATGCTCGTGTGGCATGCGAGACAACTGTTACTACCGGTCTGGTTTTAGTATCGGGGGAAATCACTACCACTACTTATGTTGATATTCCAAGCATTGTTCGTAAGACAGTGAAAAATATTGGGTACACGAGAGCGAAGTATGGCTTTGATGCGGAAACTTGCGCTGTCCTGACCGCGATCGATGAACAGTCCCCTGATATTGCGGGGGGCGTGGATCAGGCTTTGGAAGCACGCGAAGATACAAGCTACGATGAAGAAATCGAAGCAATCGGTGCTGGTGACCAGGGTCTGATGTTCGGGTACGCAAATAATGAAACGCCAGAGCTAATGCCGCTGCCTATTTCACTCGCCCATAAAATAAGTAAGCGTCTGTCAGATGTCAGAAAGGAAAACATTCTGCCTTACTTGCGCCCGGATGGAAAAACCCAGGTGACAGTAGAATATGATGAAAATGACAAACCAGTAAGAGTGGATACCATCGTCATTTCCACCCAGCATCATCCGGAAATCGAGCTCAAACAAATTCAACAGGACATTAAAGAATTTGTCATTAAGCCGATTGTGCCGGAAGCGTTTCTGGATGAGAAAACAAAGTATTTCATCAATCCAACAGGCAGGTTTGTAATCGGTGGTCCACAAGGGGACGCCGGCTTGACAGGAAGAAAAATCATTGTTGATACTTACGGGGGATACGCCCGTCATGGAGGCGGCGCATTCAGCGGAAAGGACGCCACCAAAGTGGACCGCTCGGCTGCATATGCGGCACGATATGTTGCGAAAAACATTGTGGCAGCGGAACTAGCCGAGTCCTGTGAAGTCCAGCTTGCTTACGCCATTGGTGTGGCAGAACCAGTATCCATATCGATTAACACCTTCGGTACAGGGAAAGTAACGGAAAATGAATTAGTAAAAGCTGTGAGGGAATTATTTGACCTTCGTCCAGCAGGTATTATCAAGATGCTTGATTTGAAACGTCCTATTTATCAAAACACAGCTGCGTACGGACACTTTGGCAGAACCGATATCGAATTTCCTTGGGAAAAGACCGATAAGGTAAACAGTTTGAATGAATTTTTGAACCAGTAAATGTAACAATAGCATAGTTGAAAAGGGTAAAAAACCGAACGATGATTCGAAATTTTAATTATTCGATCTCGTTCGGTTTTTTTATTTTTATTTTAACCTGTGAAGTAACCAATTTCTCTTTTGAATCAATGGTGGTAAACATTCCGGTCCGGCAAGGTGCTTTGCTTAAGCTTGTCGGAGGACCAAACGATGTGGGTCATGCAAGCGTTGCCACAGGACGTGGCGGCTTTAGCCTGTACTCCTTTGAACAGGCGCTTGCGCTTTTCTTTATTGAGGTGGGTATGATGTTTGTGCATTTTTGATACCACAATCCTTTCTACCGATGAGGAGAGGCAGAAAATTTCTGGTTAATTCCGAAACTAATCGATTTCGGCTATCGTCTATAGGTGGAGTTAGCAAAGAAAGGTGGAAAAGAGGGGAGTTATGGAAAAAGGAGAAAAAGAAGATTTCTTAGAAGCGATAATGTTAAAACATGGGGATGATTTGGTAAGATTAGCATTCAATTATGTGAAAGATAAAGAAACTGCTAAAGATATGGTCCAAAATTCTTTCATTAAGTGTTATGAAAACTTGGGTAAATTTCGTTATGATTCAACCATCAAAACATGGTTATACCGGATCACCGTCAATCAATGCAAGGATTATTTAAGGAGTTGGCATTATCGGAAAGTCAAAACCAAAAGTGTGTTTGTGAATGCAATCAAATCTATTTCATCCTTAACAGAAAATGAGGTTATAAAAAAATCAGAATCTGAAGAGATGAAAAGTCTTATGTTCTCTTTGCCCGAAAGCTACAGAGAAGTTATTTATTTATATTATTACAAAGACTTATCCATCCCAGAAATAGCTGAAGTAACTGGTTTGAATCTTAACACCGTTAAAACAAGACTTAGGAGAGGAAAGCAAAGGCTGAAAAATTTACTAGAGGAGGCTGAGGTGTATGGGGAAATTTACTAAGCGAATTTCAAGATATGAAGATGATCATGATTTAACGTTTACGAGAGAAGACAGGATAGAAACACTTAGAAAAATCCATAGGAAACACAAAGGTAACCGAAGGGATTCTTTGTTCTACATTGGTAAACGTTTTGTCGGTCCAATATTAGGCACTTTCATTGCAGTACTTTTATTGATAGGGATTCTTTTACCAAAATTTTATCAAAATGACGGGATAAAACAGCCACTTTCAAACCATGCCTCTGAGCAAGAGCAAGAAAGTACTTCATTTTCCGTCTTACTAATGGGAAAGGATTCAACTGAGAATGATAATATGAGAACGACGGTTCATATTTTATTAACATACAACAGTACGGAGAAAACCATAAAGTTAGTACCGATTCCAAGAGATGCTTATGTGGAAATATATAATGCTGCAGGAGAAAAAAAACATGAGGATAAATTAATGCACGCATATGCTTTTCATTCGTCCCCTGAAGCTGTCTCATCCACAGTCTCAAATCTTTTCGATTTATCTGTTGATTACTATTCCATTTTTTCAGAAGAAGAAATATATGGAGGACTGGAAATAACGGAGGCTGAAAGAAGGGCAAATCATATACAGCTTGGAGATTTACTGGAAGAACAGTTAACCTTTTCGCAGCTAAAAAAGATCGTTGAAGAAAGCGAAACAAATATTCCGAGCGATGTTCTCACCCATTTCAAAATCGAAGAGAGTAATACGGACCCAATAGAGGTGGTTGACTTGGAGAATGGTGTAGAAGAAACTCATATGAATGGTATTTATTATATAAAGATTAAACAAGATACGATAGAAACAACGACCACTAAACTAAAACAGCATATTGGAAACGGATACTAAAGGTCGAGTAACCAGAAATCGAAAAGATAGGATGGGTCTCTGTTCTGAAATTCAATTTCCGCTGTCATTCTGTTTCAACCGCCCGATTGGGCAGGGGGGATGGTTTCATATAATGGCTGTAACCGGCGTATTGAAGAACTTAAGAAATGTTCTAGATGCCAGGCAAAGGAGGTTATTCTTTGAGCCATTTCGAAACGTGCAACAGAAATATTGGGGAAGCCGTCAAAATTACTTGTCAAGATGGCACTGTTCACCGGGGAATCATTGATAGAGTGCACAGGGACCGAGTGTTCATCCGCCCGATTGAAGACAGAGTCGGAGATCCGGGTCCCGGCGGCCCAGGGTTGTTTTTGTATGGACCTGGCTGGGGCTGGGGATACGGTGCTGCCTATGGGATAGCATTCGCTTCTATAGCGGCACTTACCTTGCTTCCTTTTATTTTTTGGTAGAAGAGTAGGAGAAACTGCCGAAAACCCATCCAGGTTTCCGAAGGATATGATGGAAGCCTGCCGGGTCTTTTGGCAGGTTTTTTGTTGATTGCACTTTCTGTCTATTTTTCGGTTAGTATTGAAAATTGGATTGTGCTATAATTAACAAGATGTCAACATATAGAAAGAGAGGCAAGATTATGTGTGGTTTTATCGGAATGATCCGCAACCAACCTCAAGCACCAGATCAAAACAACAAAAATACCTTTCAAAAGCAAAATAATGTAATTTCCCATAGAGGTCCGGATGATGAGGGTTACTTCTATGATGAATATATTTCACTTGGTTTCAGAAGATTAAGCATAATCGATATAGAAAGTGGTCAGCAGCCGTTCAATTATGATGACGATCATTATTGGATGATTTTTAATGGAGAGATTTACAATTATATCGAACTGCGTGACCGGTTGACTGAAAAGGGATACACCTTTACGACCGAATCCGATACGGAAGTTATCATTGCTATGTTCAAAGAGCATGGAACAGCTGCTTTTGAACAACTAAGAGGGATGTTTTCTGTATTGATATGGGATAAGCAAACGCAAATACTGTACGGAGTCAGAGATCCTTTCGGAATCAAGCCGCTTTTTTACAGTGAAATGGACGAAGGTACATACTTCGCATCCGAGAAAAAAAGCATCACCATGATGAGGGAAAGTGAACAAGTTGATACCGCGGCACTGCAGCACTATTTAAGCTTTCAATTCGCTCCAGAGCCGATGACATTGACCGAGGGCGTTAAAAAAGTAGAACCAGGCCATTTCTTTGTCAAAAAGCCAGGCGAGCCGATCGAGTTCACGCGCTATTGGCATGCCCGGTTCGCGCCGGTCTTAATGGAGAAAAACGAATGGATCAAACGAATTCAGGATGTCATGTATGATTCTGTCAATGTCCATATGCGCAGTGATGTCCCGGTTGGTTCATTCCTTTCCGGTGGGATAGATTCTTCTTTGATTGTTGCCATTGCCAGGGAATTTAATCCTAATATCAAAACCTTCTCGGTCGGATTTGAAAGAGATGGCTATTCCGAAGTGGATGTAGCGAAAGAAACGGCAGAAAAGCTGAACGTTGAAAACATTTCTTATACGATAACTCCCGAGGAATATGTCCAAAAACTACCGAAAATCATGTGGCATATGGATGATCCGTTAGCAGACCCGGCATGTGTACCGCTTTATTTTGTCGGCAGAGAAGCCAGCAAGCATGTCACTGTTGTACTTTCCGGTGAAGGCTCTGATGAACTGTTTGGCGGCTACAATATTTACCGTGAACCGGAATCGTTGAAGTTGTTCGAGTCGATTCCGTCACCGGCCAAAGGTTTGCTTTCCAGAGTCGCATCTGTTCTGCCGGAGGGAGTAAGGGGAAAAAGCTTTTTGGAACGAGGAACTACGCCGCTGAAGGATCGGTACATCGGTAACGCGAAAATGTTCGAAGATGAGGAGAAAAAACAGCTGCTGAAAGCCTATCACCCTGATCTGTACTATCAGCAAATCACGAAACCGCTTTATGCCAACGTGGCTGGAGAACATCCGGTAAACCAAATGCAATACATCGACATTCATACATGGCTGCGCGGCGATATTTTGCTGAAAGCAGATAAAATGACCATGGCTCACTCCCTTGAGTTACGCGTACCTTTCCTGGATAAAGAAGTTTTCCGGATTGCAAGTGAAATTCCAGTCGATTTGAAAATCGCTAATGGAACCACTAAAAGCATTTTGCGTGAGGCTTCTCGTGGCATCGTACCTGATCACGTACTCGACCGAAAAAAACTTGGTTTCCCGGTGCCGATTCGCCACTGGTTGAAGGATGAACTTTATGATTGGGCAAAAAATCTGATTGCTGAAAGTGAGACAGATCACTTGCTTCATAAAGACTATATTGAAAATCTTCTGGAGGATCACTGCCAAGGCAAAGGTGATTACAGCAGAAAGATTTGGACGGTTTTGATGTTCATGTTATGGCACCAAATTTACGTGGAAAGAAAGTATTCTTTCGAAGAATTGCAAGAAGAAGACCAAACAAAAAGCAAGCTTACGGTTTAACCGTAATTGCTTGCTTTCCCATTTGCACCCATGCTTCTTTGAAGGCGTTGATGGGTGCTTTTCTTTGTTGTTTAGCAAGAGGATCGTTGAAGTAAATGTACGAATCATCATACCCTGTTACCAAGACGGAATGTTCTTTCATGGTAATGTTGATACTACCCTGTTCCGTATTCCACGTTTGAAATTCTTTTTCCGGCAGTTTTTTAAAGGTTGTATTGGTGATGACCCAAACTGGCTGTCGGTTATGGAGGTATTTGAAAATCTCGTAAAAATGTCCTCCACTGAAATCGTGAACCCGGTCGCCCAGATATCTTTCCGCAAGTCTGGCAATAGGCTGGTGATAAACACCGAAGCCTGGTTTGTCCAGGGAATACATGTCCCCGACAAAGCCATTGGAAGGATTGCCGAAGTAGATGCCTTTTTCGGTTTGCTGAAAAGGAGTCTTATCTTTATCGACTTGTTCAGCCAGTTTCAACTTAGATACCTCTACACCGTTGTATTGGAGAAGCATGGCCAGACTGGTGACTTCACATCCGCGTGGCAGTTCCGGATACTGCATAATCTGGGGGACCTCCAAATGAACCGACTCAGGAAGCTGAAATTGTTCGATTAAAGGAAAAACAGGCTCCAGTTCAACAGTGGGCAATTCATCTGCTCGTACTGGATTTGCCTGTTCTTTTAACCATTCAGATGCTGCCGGTAACCATGTGTACCGATTATTATAGAGAATGATCAGTGAAACAGTAATGGTGCATAGGGCAAACAGCAATGCATTTGACTTGTAAAAAAGCTGCCAAGTT
Source organism: Sediminibacillus dalangtanensis (assembly GCF_017792025.1). Classification (NCBI taxonomy): domain Bacteria; kingdom Bacillati; phylum Bacillota; class Bacilli; order Caryophanales; family Bacillaceae; genus Sediminibacillus; species Sediminibacillus dalangtanensis. The sequence goes on along the minus strand of NZ_CP046956.1, from coordinate 2,615,108 downwards.
TGTATGGCTGCTTTTTGATGAAAATAACTGAGTAGGAGTGTCATCAGGAAGGCAAAAACCCCGATAAATAATAACACGATACACTGCACCTCCTGTTTATAGAATAACGCATTTCGACAAAATAAACAGGAGACAATTTTGACAAATAGACGTTATTTTTCCTGCTGGTTTTTATAGTATTGTCCTTTTTCTATATAAGAGTGTCTGATTCTGTCCATTTCTTTAAAATCTTCTTCGGTAAGTTCGCGGATTACTTTAGCAGGACGACCAAAAGCCAGCGTATTTGGCGGGATAACTTTGCCTGGAGGAACAAGGCTTCCCGCTCCAATGAAGGCATGTTCTCCTACTTCTGCATCATCGAGTATGATGGAGCCCATTCCAATCAAGGCACCTTTCCGGATTTTCGCTGAATGCAGGGTAACCTGATGGCCGATCGTAACACCGTCTTCGATGACAAGTGGTAGACCGGGACTTTGGTGAAAGAGACTGAGATCCTGGACGTTTGCCTGTTTACCAATATGGACGGGCGCGACATCACCTCTGATAACTGTTTTAAACCAGATGCTCGCCAACTCATCAATGGTCACGTCTCCAGTGATGACAGCATCTTCGGCTACATAAGCGGAATCATGGATGACAGGTTTTTTACCTTTATATTCGTAAATCATTTGAATCCCCCTGTAAATTATGGTGATATAGATAATAGTATCATAAATGCATGCGGACATTTACACCAATAATAGCTGACAAAAATGTTTTAAAGAAACAGAAAGAGGGAGAAACTTTGCCATACAGCATCCCGCGTACTTCGCCGATTTTAATGAAAAATGTATACACGAGAATATTCCCGCAGGTCGATCGTGAGTTGGCTTACTGGAAAAACAGAGCAAATATGATCCCGAATACCGAATTGCGTAAACAGGCGCAAGATAGTATCCGAGATAAAAAATTTCACTGTCAAGGCGGGGCTGTTTATAGTATTTTGGCTGGTCCACGTTGGCAGGAAGCCGTCCGTTTTATCGTTGCTTATCAAACGATCAGTGATTACCTCGATAATTTATGTGATCGGAGCACCTCGCTTGATCCCCGAGATTTCAGGATGCTTCATCAATCAATGGAGGACGCACTTTCACCAGCTGAATCCATAAAATCTTATTATTTTTACCGAGATGAACAGAACGACGGAGAGTATTTATCTGACTTGGTGAGGACCTGTCAAAAATGCTTGCGCAATCTGGACGATTATTCGTTGATAAGTGCTCATATTCAACAACTGGAGGGGCTTTATGCCGATTTGCAGGTACATAAGCATGTAAAGGAGGAAGAACGTATTCCTCGCCTGGAAGGGTGGTTCGAGGAATACAAGGAAAAATGGCCATACTTAAGCTGGTATGAATTTTCAGCATGCAGCGGTTCCACGCTCGGTATTTTTTGTCTTGTTTCCTACGCCATGGGGGACAGAATGTCTCAACCGCTTGCGGATGAACTGTTTGAAAGCTATTTTCCTTTTATGCAGGGTTTGCATATCTTGTTGGACTATTACATTGATCAGCAGGAGGACTTGGAAGAAGGGGACCTGAATTTTTGTAATTATTATACGACATCGGAAGAAATGAAGCAGCGGCTGCTCTTTTTCATTGAACAGACAAACAAAAATGTACAACGGCTGCCAAATCGTCAATTTCATGAAATGGTTCACAACGGACTTGTCGGACTTTATTTGGCAGATCCTAAAGTTGCAAAATTGTCAGGAGGAAAGGAAGTAACCAGGACCTTACTGCGAGCGGGGGGAATCCGCTCAACTTTTTTCCACTTGAATGTGAAAGTGTATAACCGGCTCAAACGATAAGAAAAAGCACAAGGCGGAATCAGTGGCCTTGTGCTTTTTATACCTTTTTTTGAAGAGCTAACAAGAATGGCGGATTGTTCTGCTGGTTAATAAACGCATATTGCAGTACGGAAAATTCCTTTTGATCTAAGCCGGTAAGATAATCGAGCAGCTCCTGTTTCTCCTGTTCTCCTCCATGATGACCATGATAGACGACGATAATGATAAGACCTCCTGGTTTCAGGATATCGGATATAGCCCGAATAGCTTCTATCGTACTCTCCGGAGTGGTAATCGTTTGCTTGTCACTTCCGGGCAAGTAGCCTAGGTTGAATATTGCCCCGCCAACCTGTCCATGATCTGTCTTGGGTATGTAAGATTGGACATATTGATGGTCAGCCAAAACCAGATGAACATTGTCGATTCCTTGTTCCTCAAGCAGCAGCATTGTCCGATCAATTGCCTGCTGTTGGATATCAAATGCATAAACGATACCATCGTCTCCGACAAGTTCGCTTAATACAGCCGTATCATGGCCATTACCGCAAGTTGCGTCAACCACTACTTCTCCGGGTTGTATGGTTTCTCTTAATAAGTCGTGTGCGTATGGGATAACCTTTTTCAACAATGTCCTCTTTCCCTTCCTCGTAATGGAAGCAGCTATATTTTATCATGAACCTCCTATTTAGGAAAATACCGTTGCGTATGAATATAAACGGGATTGCACACCTTATAAAGGGGTGATGAAAATGGCTACCAGACAATCAATCGATGACCTTATTGCCAGGACAACTGCCTGTATATCCGAAGCGGAAGAACAACTCGATATTACGAACCGAAATGGCTATTCAGTCGATGCAGACTATTCCGAAGCACAAGCAAAGTTGACCCAAATGGAAGCGGAGATCGCCAAATTAATGGATAGCTCCAATGCTCAGCAACGTGAACAACTACATCGGCTGCACCTGCTGGCAAGCCAGTGTTTGAATGATATGATTCTGGATCAAAATGATTTAGCAGGTGAATAGTTAATAAAACCGCCACAGTTTGATACTGGGCGGTTTTTTAGTATGTGAAAATCGAAAGAATATTTCAACTTTATTTTTTAAAATGAAATCGGGAGAGGTTTCCTTCAAATTTGTACTCAATTCCCGATATTATCTTTGGGACTATTTTTAAAGGGGAGTTTTTACATATATGAAAAAAATCATTCAAGTTGTCTTAATTACTATAATTGCAGTTCTTTTTATAGCTGGCTGTAGTCAACAAGAAGCTGCCGAAGGAGAGGAAGAACCAATAAAAATAGGGATTATGCTCTCAGATGTCGGTCTTGGCGACCAGTCTTTCAGTGACTCAGCGTTTACCGGGTTGATGAAGGCCAGAGATGAGCTTGGTATCGTGTTCGACTATAGGGAGTTAGATGAATCGGGGAGTTATGAACCAGGCCTGAAGGAGCTGGTCGAAGAGGATAATGATATTATTATCGGCCTTGGATATATGGTACAAGAAGAACTGGAAAAGGTCGCAGAAGAAAACCCCGATCAGCAATTTGTATTAATCGATGCCGTTTCAGGTTTAGAGAATATAACATCGGTCACCTTTAAAGCGGACCAGGGGAGCTATCTGGCAGGAGTACTGGCCGCCCTGACTTCCGATAGTAATACAATTGGGTTCATTGGCGGGGAAAACAATGATACGATCAACCAGTTTATGCACGCTTACAGAGAAGGTGCTAGGTCGGTTTCCAGCGACATCAATGTATTGGTAGAGTATGCCGGTGACTTTGGTGATGATCAGCTGGGAGCAAAACTTGCCGGCAAAATGGCTGACGAAAATGCAGATGTAATTTTCGCTGCTGCCGGCTTTACTGGAACAGGAGCATTAAAGGAAGCACAGAATCTGGGGATATATGCGATTGGTGTGGACTCGGATCAATATTTCCACGCTGAAAAAGCTGTGATTACTTCTGTCATGAAGAACATTGATTCCGCGGTTTATGAACTCGCTTCACAACTAGTGGAAAATCATGAAATAAAGCAGGGGCAGTTAGACCTCGGGATAGACGACAACGGGGTAGGCTTGGCTCCTGTGCGGATCGTTAATCTGACACAGAGAGAAAATGAGTTGTTGGAAGATGCAAAGCAGCAGTTATTGCAATAACGCTAGGGGGATATTATGACGATTAAGAAAAAACTTTTACTCAACTCACTCGGAATTTTATTGCTAGCTTGTTTAATCGTAGGATTTATTATTTATAATATGTTACAAATTCAGTCTTCATCATCTGACCAAGTTTCCATTTTATTGAATATTGAAAGGGTTCAATCAGAAATGAATGGTACAAAGCAAAGCCTGAGCAACTTTTCCTTTTCAGGAACGGATGCCCTAAAACAGGAATCGACTAGACAAATGGAAGCAAGTCAGGCATTGCTTGAAGAATTAAAGGCGACAGTAAGCGACCAAACCAGCCTTGACTACTTGACGAAGGCAGAAACGAAATTTGACGAATGGAGGGAGCAAGTTGCTGCATCCCTTGATGAAAAGGACTTGGGCGAAGCAAAGCGCCAATCGATCCGAACGGATGGCATACTGAATGATATTTACATGCTTAGTCAATCAGCTGAGAAGAATTACCAGGACATACAACAGCGGTTGAAAAACCAAATCCGGTTCACGATTGTTTCTTCCATAATCGGCTGTGTCGTATTGTTGGTAATAGCTTCAATCTCTACTTTGAAAGTAACGAATTCAATTTCGACTACCCTTCGTAAGCTGGCTGATAATGCCAGAGAGATTGCAACCGGTAATTTGGCAGTACATCCTCTGGATTACAACAAGTCGGACGAATTGGGTGCACTGAATGATTCATTTAGTAAGATGGCAGAACAACTTCGTGACTTAATTTCCTCGATTGACGGGGTGAGTAAGGATGTGGAAAGTTTTGCAGCTGTTATCGATGAAGAGAATAAGTCTCTGACCGAAGTGAGTAAACAAGTTGCTGTATCCACAGACGAATTATCCGCTGGTACACAATCCATTTCGGAAGACTTGCAGGACGCCGTAACCTTAATTGAACAAATGGATGGTGACTTTTCAAACAATGTGGAACATACCAAACAAGCTGTAACCTTTGGTAATGATGCAGGAGAAGCAGTCGCTTCCGGACAAAAAGCCATTCGTTCTCAGCAGCAACTTGTGGAGGAAAATGCCAAGACATCGCAGGAAATCAGACAAGCAGCCGAGACATTTGCCAACTATACAGGAGAAATCAACAACATGGCAAAATCGGTTGCTGAGATAGCTGAACAGACGAATTTGCTTGCATTAAATGCTGCGATAGAAGCCGCCCGCGCCGGAGAAGCCGGGAAAGGCTTCGCAGTTGTTGCAGAGGAGGTGCGCAAGCTTGCCGAAGACTCCTCGACTGCAACAAGTCATATTTTTGAAATGGTAAAGCTAATCGAGAATGGGATCAGTGACATTACCGTATCCGTGGAAAGAGGTGCCGGCATCGTAAAAGAGGAACAGGCTTCAATGGATAAAACAACTGCTGCTTTCACCAATATTGAGCGGAAAGTGGAAGGGTTCAGTAAGGAATTATCCATTTTGCTGGAGGGGATTCAACGTTCAAAAGGTACAGGACGAAAAGTGCTGGACAATGTGGAAAGCATTAGCGCGGTTGTTGAACAGTCGGCTGCCGGGAATGAACAAATATCCGCTTCTACACAGGAACAATTGACCGCGTTCAATCATATGGTAGAGCAAGTTGCCAAGTTAAGAAAGCTGACAGATGAATTAAACGAAACAGTAGGTGCATTCCATCGTTAGGCAAGCGGGTATTTCCGCCTTGTCACAAACCTTGACAAATACCTGGGGTTTCTTTACAATACGGTTAAATTAATAAATGAACGACTTGGATAAGGAGTAGTAATAATGTTTCCAGGTGTCAGAGAGACAGCGGCCGGTGAAAGCTGTCCCTGGACATTATGAACTCGCCTTTGATGTCGCAAAAGTGAATCTGCGCCAGTAGCTTTTGTCGTCGGCCGCGTTAAGGCTTCAAGCGGGCGCTTTTTGCGCTAAGTTGGGTGGTACCGCGGGATTAATCTCTCGTCCCATTATGGGATGCAGGGATTTTTTTATAGCTTTTTGCGGGATTTTTTGCGACTTAGAGGGCAGGTCGAATCAATTGAAGGAGGAATGGCCAATGTCATTCGATCATCAAAGAATAGAAGAAAAATGGCGAAATTATTGGTTGGACAACAAGACTTTTAAATCAAACAGTGATACAGATAAGGATAAGTATTATGTCCTCGACATGTTCCCTTATCCATCCGGTGCAGGCTTGCACGTTGGCCATCCGGAAGGCTATACAGCAACAGACATCCTTGCAAGAATGAAGCGCATGCAAGGCTATGAAGTATTGCATCCTATGGGGTGGGATGCCTTCGGACTTCCAGCTGAACAATATGCATTGGATACAGGGAATGATCCGGAAGAATTCACTCGACAAAATATTGAAACCTTTCGCAGGCAAATCCAGGAACTTGGCTTTTCCTATGATTGGGACCGGGAAATCAATACTACTGATCCAAATTACTATAAATGGACGCAATGGATTTTTCTTAAGCTATATGAAAAAGGGCTTGCTTATATCGACGAAGTGCCTGTTAATTGGTGCCCCGCTCTTGGTACTGTTTTGGCCAATGAAGAGGTGATCGATGGAAAGAGTGAACGTGGCGGTCACCCGGTCGAGCGTAGACCCATGAAACAATGGATGTTGAAAATAACTGCCTATGCCGATCGTCTGTTGGAAGACTTGGAAGAGCTTGACTGGCCGGAGAGCATCAAGGATATGCAGCGAAACTGGATCGGTCGCTCGGAAGGAGCGGAGGTCCATTTTGACATCGACGGTTTTGAAGATTCATTCACGGTGTTCACGACCCGCCCTGATACACTGTTTGGCGCCACTTATGCAGTCATGGCACCGGAACATCCGTTGATTGACAAAATTGTCTCCTCAGAACAACAACAGAAAGTCGCCGATTATATCAAGGATGTCCAGGCGAAAAGTGATTTGGAACGTACCGATCTTGCAAAAGAAAAGACTGGAGTCTTCACGGGTGCATATGCCGTCAATCCAATCAACCGAGAAAAATTACCGATATGGGTGGCCGATTATGTATTAATGAGCTATGGCTCTGGTGCCATTATGGCGGTTCCGGCACATGACGAAAGAGACCATGAATTCGCTGTTAAATTTCAACTACCGATCATCCCGGTGCTAGAAGGCGGCAATACGGAAAAAGAAGCTTTTACCGGTAATGGTCCACACATCAATTCAGGATTTCTTGATGGTCTGGATAAAGAGGAAGCAATCGACAAAGCGATAGAATGGCTGGAAACGAACGGAAAAGGTGAACGGAAGGTGACCTACCGCCTGCGCGACTGGTTGTTCAGTCGTCAGCGTTACTGGGGAGAGCCGATTCCGATTATCCATTGGGAAGACGGAACAATGTCTGCAGTAAAGGAAAAGGACTTACCGCTTGAGCTTCCAAAAACAAATGAAATAAAACCATCCGGAACTGGTGAGTCTCCACTGGCTAATATAGAAGACTGGGTTTCCGTAGTGGATCCGGAGACTGGTAAAAAAGGCCGGCGTGAAACGAATACGATGCCGCAATGGGCGGGAAGCTGTTGGTACTTTTTGCGCTATATCGATCCTCATAATCCAGATGCACTGGCGGATTATGAGAGACTGGAAAAATGGCTTCCGGTAGATACGTATATTGGTGGAGCAGAACATGCTGTGCTACATTTGCTTTATGCCCGTTTCTGGCATAAGTTCCTGTATGATATCGGAGTAGTTCCGACGAAAGAACCGTTCCAGAAGCTGTATAACCAGGGAATGATCCTTGGGGAAAACAATGAAAAAATGAGCAAATCCAAGGGAAATGTAGTAAATCCTGATGAAATTGTCGCTTCTCATGGAGCAGATACACTTAGACTTTATGAAATGTTTATGGGACCGCTGGATGCAGCTGTGGCTTGGAGCACCAATGGACTGGACGGAGCAAGACGCTTCCTCGACCGGGTGTGGCGCTTGTTTGTGACAGAGGATGGAAAGATTTCCGGAAAGATTGTCTCGGACTCGCACGATGCGTCCCTTGAAAAGGCTTATCACGAAACGGTCAAAAAAGTGACGGAAAACTTTGAGGCTTTACGTTTCAACACAGGGATCTCCCAAATGATGGTATTTATCAATGATGCCTATAAAGCGAAAGAGATCCCGCAGCTTTTCGCAGAAGGGTTTGTAAAGCTTCTTTCCCCTGTAGCACCACATCTGGCGGAAGAAATCTGGGAGACCTTTGGACACAGTGAAACACTTGCTTACCAAAGTTGGCCGGCATTTGACGAAGCGAAGCTTATAGAAGAAGAAGTGGAAGTCGCCATACAGGTAATGGGCAAAGTCCGAGCGAAGATGATGGTTTCAAAAGACGCTTCAAAAGATGATTTAGAAAAGCAGGCGTTGGAACTGGAGAGTATCCAAGACTGGCTTGAAGGCAAAACAGTTCGCAAAGTCATTGCTGTTCCAGGTAAACTGGTTAATATTGTCGCTAACTAACAGGAAAGCCTCCTAGTAATGGGAGGCTTTCATTGTTTACAGAAGAGAATCCTCTTATAATATAGAGGTGTTTAGAAATGTTTATATTCTATCCGGTCTTAAATAAAAGGAGAGTCAAGATGATGGATTCCATAAAAGAAATAACCTCGGCTGAATTGCAAGAAATGTTAGGTCAAGGTGAAAAAATATCTTTAATAGATGTTAGAGAGGAAGAAGAAGTAGCCAACGGGATGATCGAAGGTGCTGTACACATCCCTCTACGGGAAATTCCTGAAGCAATTGAATCTATGGACAAGCAAACGGAATATGTGTTGATTTGCCATTCAGGGATGAGAAGTATGAATGCTGCCTTATTTATGCAAGAAGAGGGATTTGTTGTTCGTAACCTTGTAGGTGGAATGATGAAATGGGATGGAGAATTGATTATTTAAGGTTTTAAATGAGGGGGAGTGGGGTAAAGTTAATATACCTAACTTCCCACCATCATAAAACTGCATAAAATATTAAAATTCCTCTTGATTTATTCTTCTATACCTAGTAATATATTTATTGCTGTCGCATTGAAGCAAGTAATCGAAAAAATCCTAAAAATTGGAATTGACATCAAGTCAATATGATGGTAGAATTTAATTACTGTCGCTAAGGCAGCTTTTGATCTTTGAAAACTGAACAAAACAACCAGTATGTCAAGCAAGATATACAAGCTAGTTTTTGAACGAGCAAGCAAGCTCATCATTTATGGAGAGTTTGATCTTGGCTCAGGACGAACGCTGGCGGCGTGCCTAATACATGCAAGTCGAGCGCGGGAAGCAGGCGGATCCCTTCGGGGTGAAGCCTGTGGAACGAGCGGCGGACGGGTGAGTAACACGTGGGCAACCTGCCTGTAAGATTGGGATAACTCCGGGAAACCGGGGCTAATACCGGGTAATACCTTCCTCCGCATGGAGGAAGGTTGAAAGGCGGCCTTTTGGCTGTCACTTACAGATGGGCCCGCGGCGCATTAGCTAGTTGGTAGGGTAATGGCCTACCAAGGCAACGATGCGTAGCCGACCTGAGAGGGTGATCGGCCACACTGGGACTGAGACACGGCCCAGACTCCTACGGGAGGCAGCAGTAGGGAATCTTCCGCAATGGACGAAAGTCTGACGGAGCAACGCCGCGTGAACGATGAAGGTCTTCGGATCGTAAAGTTCTGTTGTCAGGGAAGAACAAGTACCGTTTGAACAAGGCGGTACCTTGACGGTACCTGACGAGGAAGCCCCGGCTAACTACGTGCCAGCAGCCGCGGTAATACGTAGGGGGCAAGCGTTGTCCGGAATTATTGGGCGTAAAGCGCGCGCAGGCGGTTCCTTAAGTCTGATGTGAAAGCCCACGGCTTAACCGTGGAGGGTCATTGGAAACTGGGGAACTTGAGTACAGAAGAGGAGAGCGGAATTCCACGTGTAGCGGTGAAATGCGTAGATATGTGGAGGAACACCAGTGGCGAAGGCGGCTCTCTGGTCTGTAACTGACGCTGAGGCGCGAAAGCGTGGGGAGCGAACAGGATTAGATACCCTGGTAGTCCACGCCGTAAACGATGAGTGCTAGGTGTTAGGGGGTTTCCGCCCCTTAGTGCTGAAGTTAACGCATTAAGCACTCCGCCTGGGGAGTACGGCCGCAAGGCTGAAACTCAAAAGAATTGACGGGGGCCCGCACAAGCGGTGGAGCATGTGGTTTAATTCGAAGCAACGCGAAGAACCTTACCAGGTCTTGACATCCTCTGATCCCTCTAGAGATAGAGGTTTCCCTTCGGGGACAGAGTGACAGGTGGTGCATGGTTGTCGTCAGCTCGTGTCGTGAGATGTTGGGTTAAGTCCCGCAACGAGCGCAACCCTTGACCTTAGTTGCCAGCATTCAGTTGGGCACTCTAGGGTGACTGCCGGTGACAAACCGGAGGAAGGTGGGGATGACGTCAAATCATCATGCCCCTTATGACCTGGGCTACACACGTGCTACAATGGATGGTACAAAGGGAAGCGAAACCGCGAGGTGAAGCAAATCCCATAAAACCATTCTCAGTTCGGATTGCAGGCTGCAACTCGCCTGCATGAAGCCGGAATCGCTAGTAATCGCGGATCAGCATGCCGCGGTGAATACGTTCCCGGGCCTTGTACACACCGCCCGTCACACCACGAGAGTTGGCAACACCCGAAGTCGGTGAGGTAACCTTTTTGGAGCCAGCCGCCGAAGGTGGGGCCAATGATTGGGGTGAAGTCGTAACAAGGTAGCCGTATCGGAAGGTGCGGCTGGATCACCTCCTTTCTAAGGATATACGAAAGGCGAAAGCACCCGGGTAGCGACGTACAAACTGGACTGAACCGAAGGAGATAAAGGAAACACAGCGAACAGCGTGAGCTGATGTTGACTTATCGTACGGAGGTGAGGGAAGTTGTGCTAGTCGCTGGGTGCTGGAGCTGGACAGGAATAGCTCTTACGAGCTAAACACAGGACATACTTGGTTGTTTGGTTCAGTTTTGAGGGATCAATTCCCTTAATTACTACTTGTACCTTGAAAACTAGATAAGATAAATAGGAAGTGAAGGCGACTGCTCAGCAGGAGCTGGAACTAGACTATGCAAGACATTCAACGACATTGAAGTAACACGTCATTCACGAACGATAAGTTAAGTGAAGAAGGGCGCACGGTGGATGCCTTGGCACTAGGAGCCGATGAAGGACGGGACAAACACCGATATGTCTCGGGGAGCCGTACGTAGGCATTGATCCGGGAATTTCCGAATGGGGGAACCCCCTGCCCGTAATGGGGCAGGACGCTTATCTGAATTCATAGGATAAGTGAGGCAGACCCGGGGAACTGAAACATCTCAGTACCCGGAGGAAGAGAAAGCAAATGCGATTTCCCAAGTAGCGGCGAGCGAAACGGAAACAGCCCAAACCAGAGAGCTTGCTCTCTGGGGTTGTAGGACACTCCATCGGAGTTACCAAGAAACAGTTTAAGCGAATCGATCTGGAACGATCAGCCAAAGAAGGTAAGAGCCCTGTAGTTGAAAGATTGTTTCCTCCGGAGTGGATCCTGAGTACGGCGGAACACGAGGAATTCCGTCGGAATCCGGGAGGACCATCTCCCAAGGCTAAATACTCCCTAGTGACCGATAGTGAACCAGTACCGTGAGGGAAAGGTGAAAAGCACCCCGGAAGGGGAGTGAAAGAGAACCTGAAACCGTGTGCCTACAAGTAGTCGAAGCCCGTTAATGGGTGACGGCGTGCCTTTTGTAGAATGAACCGGCGAGTTACGATCTCCTGCAAGGTTAAGTCGGATAGACGGAGCCGCAGCGAAAGCGAGTCTGAACAGGGCGAATCGAGTAGGGGGTCGTAGACCCGAAACCGTGTGATCTACCCATGTCCAGGGTGAAGGTCAGGTAACACTGACTGGAGGCCCGAACCCACGCGTGTTGAAAAACGCGGGGATGAGGTGTGGGTAGGGGTGAAATGCCAATCGAACACGGAGATAGCTGGTTCTCTCCGAAATAGCTTTAGGGCTAGCCTCAAGAGTTGAGTACTGGAGGTAGAGCACTGATTGGACTAGGGGCCCTCATCGGGTTACCGAATTCAGTCAAACTCCGAATGCCAGCCACTCGATCTTGGGAGTCAGACTATGGGTGATAAGGTTCATAGTCGAAAGGGAAACAGCCCAGACCGCCAGCTAAGGTCCCAAAGTATACGTTAAGTGGAAAAGGATGTGGAGTTGCTTAGACAACCAGGATGTTGGCTTAGAAGCAGCCATCATTTAAAGAGTGCGTAATAGCTCACTGGTCGAGTGACTCTGCGCCGAAAATATACCGGGGCTAAACGTATCACCGAAGCTGCGGATTGTTCTTGCGAACAATGGTAGGAGAGCGTTCTAAGTGCAGCGAAGTCAGACCGTGAGGACTGGTGGAGCGCTTAGAAGTGAGAATGCCGGTATGAGTAGCGAAAAAAGAGTGAGAATCTCTTTCACCGAAAGCCTAAGGTTTCCTGAGGAAGGCTCGTCCGCTCAGGGTTAGTCGGGACCTAAGCCGAGGCCGAAAGGCGTAGGCGATGGACAACAGGTGGATATTCCTGTACCACCTCCTTTCCGTTTGAACGACGGGGGGACGCAGAAGGATAAGGAAAGCGCACTGCTGGTCATGTGCGCCCAAGCAGTAAGAGAGTCGGATAGGCAAATCCGTCCGGCAATCTCAAGCTGTGATGGGGAGGGAAATAAAGTACCGAAGTTCCTGATTTCACACTGCCAAGAAAAGCCTCTAGTGAGGAAAGAGGTGCCCGTACCGCAAACCGACACAGGTAGGCGAGGAGAGAATCCTAAGGTGATCGGGAGAACTCTCGTTAAGGAACTCGGCAAAATGACCCCGTAACTTCGGGAGAAGGGGTGCTTCTTTTGCGAGAAGCCGCAGTGAATAGGCCCAAGCGACTGTTTAGCAAAAACACAGGTCTCTGCGAAGCCGTAAGGCGAAGTATAGGGGCTGACACCTGCCCGGTGCTGGAAGGTTAAGGGGACGCGTTAGCCGCAAGGCGAAGCGTTGAACCGAAGCCCCAGTAAACGGCGGCCGTAACTATAACGGTCCTAAGGTAGCGAAATTCCTTGTCGGGTAAGTTCCGACCCGCACGAAAGGTGCAACGACTTGGGCACTGTCTCAACGAGAGACCCGGTGAAATTATACTATGCGTGAAGATGCGCATTACCCGCGACAGGACGGAAAGACCCCGTGGAGCTTTACTGTAGCCTGATATTGAATGTTGGTACAGCTTGTACAGGATAGGTGGGAGCCTTAGAAACCGGAGCGCTAGCTTCGGTGGAGGCGCCGGTGGGATACCACCCTGGCTGTACGGACCTTCTAACCCAGGACCGTGATCCGGTCCGGAGACAGTGTCAGGTGGGCAGTTTGACTGGGGCGGTCGCCTCCCAAAGAGTAACGGAGGCGCCCAAAGGTTCCCTCAGAATGGTTGGAAATCATTCGCAGAGTGTAAAGGCAGAAGGGAGCTTGACTGCGAGACCTACAAGTCGAGCAGGGACGAAAGTCGGGCTTAGTGATCCGGCGGTGCCGTATGGAAGGGCCGTCGCTCAACGGATAAAAGCTACCCCGGGGATAACAGGCTTATCTCCCCCAAGAGTCCACATCGACGGGGAGGTTTGGCACCTCGATGTCGGCTCATCGCATCCTGGGGCTGTAGTCGGTCCCAAGGGTTGGGCTGTTCGCCCATTAAAGCGGTACGCGAGCTGGGTTCAGAACGTCGTGAGACAGTTCGGTCCCTATCCGTCGTGGGCGTTGGAAGTTTGAGAGGAGCTGTCCTTAGTACGAGAGGACCGGGATGGACACACCGCTGGTGTACCAGTTGTTCCGCCAGGAGCATAGCTGGGTAGCTACGTGTGGAAGGGATAAGTGCTGAAAGCATCTAAGCATGAAGCCCACCTCTAGATGAGACTTCCCATCATTTTAAATGAGTAAGATCCCTCAGAGACGATGAGGTTGATAGGTCCGAGGTGGAAGCGTGGTGACACGTGCAGCTGACGGATACTAATCGATCGAGGACTTAACTTAAAACAAAAAGTGAAGGCGACTGGTCAACAGCGTATGGATAGATCAGCCAGATGGTAGTACGCCGCTTTGAGCGTACGAAAAGCTGGATGAACTATACACTAGCTGTTAGGAGCCGTAACTGGATTAAAACAAAAAGCGTCGCGGGCTTCGGCCCGCAGAGCTGGATTAAAACGTGTGAAGTTCGTTGATGTCTTCCTTCTTATCTAGTTTTGAAGGTACACTTTCTAAAGATGTACACAAAGGAAGTTCTGTTAAAACCGTTCACGTCCTGTGAACAACACAGAACGACCTGCATCCTGCAGGCCTGGTGGCAATAGCGGAGAGGCCACACCTGTTCCCATGCCGAACACAGCAGTTAAGCTCTCCAGCGCCCATGGTAGTTGGGGCTTTGCCCCTGCGAGAGTAGGACGCCGCCAGGCAAACCAAACACCCTTGAATGAGGACATCCTCGTTCAAGGGTGTTTTTTATATCTCTTTCCCTCTGTGATTGTGGCTCTATACTGAATGTGGCGGTGTCCCCGGTCGTGATAAGTGTTTCTGCAGTGTGCCAAAAAAGCGAAATAGCGTAGCAGAGGAAATAAGCGAGACTCCCTACGGAAAAACGGACGATCGAGGCCTCACAGCGGACTTTGCGAGGAGGCTCGGGCGTTCGTCCGCGGAAAGCGAGTTTACTTCCTCTTCGGTCTGAGTATCGCTATATTTATGGAATAAGCCTTTTGATAAAGAGAGGGTGGGGTGATAAATCACACCACCATATTTGACAGTGACCGTGATTTTGCGCTCAAGTGTTACAGTTGATAAAAACTGTTACATAACTTGTGAATGCCTTCACCTTAACTTCCTGTCTAAGTGAGTATAAGCACTTAACCATCTGAAAAAGAGCGGAAAGGGTGCAATAATATTTACTTGGCCAATGCTTCCCATGCCGCATTCATTCCAGCTACTCTTCCTGTTACCATAGCGGAAGTGATGTTATAACCGCCGGTGTAACCATGGATATCTAGGATTTCCCCGCTAAAATAAAGTCCGTGCATGAACTTAGATTGCAGCGTATTGGGTATCACCTCTTTAGTGGAGACCCCTCCACCTGTTACAAACGCCTTCTCTATAGGCTGGGAGCCGTTAATCTTAAATTGGAATTGCTTCAAATCACTTATAAAGAGGGAAAACTTTTCCCGGGAAATATTCGCTGCTCGATCTTCTAAAGAAATGCCATTTTTTTCCAGTAAATAATCAAGAAAACGTTCAGGAACAAGTCCTTTACAAACATTTTTAACTGTCTTTTTTGGACTTTCCTCCAAAAGTTTTTTATAATCATCCAGCAAAACATGGAGGGAGCGATCTGGTAAAGCATCGATTTCCATCTTTACTTCCTTGTTTCCTTTCTTTAATTCTTTGACGACAAATTGTGAACACCTCAATACAGCTGGCCCAGAAACACCAAAATGAGTAAACAGCATGTCCATCCGGTGTGTGATAATTGGTTTGTTTTTATTATTCAACACGGATAAAGCTACGTCGCGCAGTGCAAGACCTTGCAATTTCTTTTCCTTGATAAACGTTTCCGAAGAAAGGAGGGGTACCTCTGTAGGATAGATGTCGGTAATCGTATGTCCTGCTTTCTTTGCCCATGCATACCCGTCACCCGTACTTCCGGTATGGGGAACGGCTTTTCCTCCAACTGCAACGATGATTGCGCCAGCTGTGATTTTTTCTTTGTCTTTAAGGATAATAGTGTGCTCGCTTTCGCCGTAATCAATTGCTTCCACGGGAGTGTTTGTCCTAATCGTTACGTTCAATTCCGCCAGCCGGTCAAGCAATGCGTTCACGACACTTTTAGCGGAATTGCTGACAGGGAACATTCTGCCATGGTCTTCTTCTTTCAATTTGACTCCTAGACCTTCAAAAAAGTCAATGATATCGTAATTATCAAAAACAGAAAAAGCACTGTATAAAAAACGGCCATTTCCTGGAATATGTTTGATTACTTCTTCTTGGGGGAGCCGGTTGGTGACATTGCATCGGCCACCTCCGGAAATGGCTAGCTTTTTCCCCAATTTGTTTCCTTTATCAATTAAAAGTGTATGCGCACCGTTTTCGGCAGCAGCAATTGCAGCCATCAGTCCAGACGGCCCTCCACCGATCACGACTACTTGGTAAGTCAAAATTTCTTCATTCCTTCCTGTTATCTGACTGGGTATATAGGGTAGGATTCCTTATATAGTCTGTCACTACTATAGCATAGCATGTCGTCAGTATACGCAAAAAGTCGCAGGATTTCCAATGGGGACTTTTCGGTATGTAAAAGTCCATGCGGGATGGAAACTTCACTCTGGCATCGCCAAAATATAACAGAATGCAAAATAAAACCCCAAAATTCTGTTAGAAATCGAACGATATGATAAAATAGACTAGTTAGATAAAGGAGATGCAGGTGAATTATCATGGCTGTAAATAATATAGTACGCGGTACCATGCTTTTAACTGCCGCTACATTTTTATCGAAATTTTTAGGGATGATATATGTTATCCCATTTAATGAGATCGTAGGTGCTGAAGGAGGAGCGTTATACCAGTACGCATACATACCTTATAACATTTTGATCAGCATTTCGACGGTCGGTGTACCTTTGGCCGTTTCCAAATTTGTTTCGAAATATAATTCACTCGGCGACTATCAAACTGGAAGAAAAATGTTCAAAGCAGGATTCAGTTTAATGGCGATAACAGGTTTCATCGCTTTTTTGATAATGTTCTTAGGTGCTGGGATACTTGCTAATATTTATATACCAGATGATTCAGAAGGAATCGCTGCAGCAGATGTGGCAATGGTCATCCGAATGGTGAGCTTCGCCTTGTTGGTCATTCCAGCAATGAGTATTGTCAGGGGATTTTTCCAGGGGTATCAATCAATGGGGCCGACTGCAGTGTCACAAGTAGTCGAGCAAATCGTTCGCATCATATTTTTGTTGGTTGCCGTCTACTTAGTAATTGATGTGTTTGGTGGAACAACAAAATTAGCTGTAGGTTTTGCTACATTTGCAGCCTTTGTAGGAGCAATTGCTTCCTGTGTCGTGTTGTGGGTTTTTTGGCGGAAAAGAAAGCGTCACTTGGACAGGCAGGTTCAACAGCAGGTGGAAAGTTACGATTTGCCGCTGAACGCTTTGTTTAAAGAGCTCTTCCGTTATGCAGGACCGTTTGTATTGGTGGGAATTGCAACGCCACTCTATCAATTTGTCGATTCGGTTACGTTCAAACGCGGAATGGCAGCGATTGGGCAAAGTGATATTGCAGATGTCGCATTGTCGAACATTAACTTGTACGGGCATAAGCTGGTGATTATCCCCGTCACCCTCGCGACGGGGATGTCTTTAGCCGCTTTGCCTGCGATTACAAAATCGTTTACAGAAAAGAACCGGCAAAGGATGTATCAGCAAATCAATCAATCTTTGCAAACGATCATGTTGCTGATTCTCCCATCGATTGTTGGATTATCTATCCTCTCTAATGAAGCATATCAGTCTTTTTATGGGACTTTCAAAATCGATTTAAATGGGTCATTATTAGGATGGTATGCCCCGGTAGCACTCGCTTTTGGATTTTTTACCGTGAGTTCATCGATATTGCAGGGAATCAACCAGCAGCGATTTGCCGTAATCAGTCTTACCGCTGGATTGATGGTCAAAGTCTTTTTGAACCTTCCGTTTATCCATACCTTTGGTGCTAAAGGAGCCGTACTAGCAACCATGCTGGCGGTCGTTACTGCTGTCCTTCTAAATCTATGGAGAGTAAAACAAGCAGTGGCTTTCCCGTTAAAACAATTTATTAAGCGATCCATGCTGATTGCCATTTTCACAACGATTATGGGAGTCTTTGTCTGGCTGGTGAAATGGGGTCTTGGATTTTTTATATCCTACCAGGATGGCAGGGCAGAGGGAGTCTTAGTACTGGCTGTCGGAGTTATTGCCGGAGCGATCGTTTATTTATGGCTTTGTTATGAATCAACTTTGCTGGAACGCGTTTTGGGAAGCAGAGTAAGAATCATCGATAAATTTTTGAAACGAAAATAAAATAGAAGGAGGGAACAAGATGAGAATCGATAAGCTGCTTGCCAATATGGGCTATGGAAGCAGAAAAGAAGTAAAAGATCTATTGAAAAAAGGGAACGTCCGCTGCGATGATCAAGTGGTAAAATCTCCGCAGACGCATGTGGATCCGGATAAAAGTATCATCACAGTGTTTGGTGAAACAGTTGAATACAAAGAGGTGGTTTATTTAATGATGAATAAGCCGCCGGGATACGTATCTGCTACAGAGGACCAACGCGACTTGACAGTGGTAGATTTATTGGAACCGGAAGATGCTGTGTTGGATCCTTTTCCGGTCGGAAGGCTTGATAAAGACACCGAAGGGCTGCTGCTAATCACCAATGACGGCAAGCTTGCCCATCAATTGCTCTCCCCTAAAAAATATGTGGGCAAAACGTATTATGCAAGTATCGATGGAAGGGTCACACAAGAGGATATTGAAGTTTTCCAAAAGGGTGTGATTTTGGATGATGGCTACGTCACCCAGCCGGCAGAATTGAAAATTTTGACACGTGGAGAGATGTCCGAAATCGAACTAACCATTACGGAAGGCAAATTTCATCAGGTGAAACGAATGTTCGAGTCGGTAGGAAAGCGGGTGACCTATTTGAAACGCATCTCTATGGGGAGTCTCAAGCTTGATCCTGCTTTGCAGCCAGGCGAATACCGGGACCTTACTGAAAAAGAGTTGGACTACTTACAAAACGAGCACATAAAAAAATAGACTGACGAAGTAAGTCAGCCATTTGTTTATTTATTAACAATGCTTCATGAAATTTTGACTTTCTTTCTAGTGATTTTCCATCTTCCCCGATTTGGGCTCACTACCAGGCCGTTATGCTCTAGTACATGAAGGTCTCGTTGTACAGTACGATCAGTGATTCCAAATTCTTCAGCTAGTTCTGTTGTGGAGACTGTCCCGTTTTCTCTTATATAAAGATAAACAGCCTTCACTCGAGTTAGCATCCGGGTTGTTGATTGATTCAAAAAACCACTCCTTAACGTTCAAGTCATTGAATTGTGGTGCAAGTGAACCTTTGAAGTTATTATAATTTTACACCTTTTTAAGCAAAAACGCTAGAATTTCTAGCTATTTTACTGACAATTCACGTTATTTTAACAAAAGGGGGATGATTGTTTGCTTAGAAAAATTATCTTGAAAGTGGTTGTCATCAGCAACACGATGCTGTTTATATCCAGTGCGTTGCTGATTCTGCTTGCTTCTGTCTTGATTGTCGTGGTAGAACCGGAAACTTTTCCGACTGTATTTGATGGTTTCTGGTGGACAATGACTACGGTAACAACGGTCGGATATGGAGATTACTCCCCTGCAACTTTTGGCGGCAGGTTGATAGCTTTGGTTCTATACATATTGGGCATTGGACTAATCGGTGTTGTCATTGGAAAAGTATTGGATGGGCTCGGAAAATTCCGGAAAAATCGTGAGGAGGGTAATATCATGTTTTATGAAAAGGGGCATTATATTATCATTGGCTGGTCTCATAAAGCAAAGGCAGCCATTAAGGAAATGCAGGAAACCAATAAAGACGCTGAAATCGTCATCGTAGATGATTTGGAAAAGGCCCCGATGCTGGCGGAAAATATCCATTACATAAGAGGCAATGTTTCGGGAGGAGATGTCCTGGAAAAGGCGAATATAAAAGAAGCGGAAGCCGTGTTGATTTTTGCGGATGAACGGGTACAGGACAAGCAACTTGGGGACGGCCGTACGCTTTTGATTGCTACGGCTGTAGAAGCTGTGGCACCGAACGTACATACCATCGTGGAAGTCATGGAAGAAGCACACATCAAGAATTTTGAACACATTCAGGTAGATGAGTTCATTATTTCCCATGAGACCATTTCGTCTCTGTTTGTCCGATCTGCCTTTCGGAAAGGGATATCCAGTGTGTATAACCAACTGCTTCGCAGATCATTTGGGGATGATTTATTCCATGTCCCCAGGCAAAGTCACTGGAAAACATACCGTGATGCTTTCGATGAACTGCTGGCAGACGGAGCTACCCTTATCGCCGATCATACCAATCTCAGTGTGAACAGGATGCTGGATAAACAATTGCCGGAAGACGCAGAATTATATGTTATATGTGATTTAGAAACATATGAACGAATATACCAAAAGTATTCTGGGAATAGACACTAAATAGAAAAAGATAAATAGAGAGGGGATAGAATGGGACAACACGAAAAAACATACCGTTTTTTACAAGTATTCTATTTTTTCACCTTTTTTTCTAATGGTGCTTTATTTCCATTACTAGCCGTCTTCCTTGAAGAAGAAAAAGGACTAAACCATACGGAGATCGGTGTTATCGTATCAGCAATTCCTTTGGTTACTGTATTTCTTCAACCTATTTGGGGCGCAATCAGTGACTTTACGAAAAACCCAAGAAAATTATTACTGATTTCGGGACTTGCAGCAGGGCTGCTCGGCTTCGGATATCCTTTATTGAATGGATATTACCCCTTAGTGTTCGGGATTATCATCATTGCGATATTCCAGTGTGCAATTATCCCGCTATCGGACAGCTTGACGCTTAATTATGTACAAACGCAAAAAAAAGATTATGGAAACATCCGGTTAATGGGATCTGTCGGCTTTGCTGTCGCTGCGTTCTTGCTCGGACGTTTGACGGATATGACCGATTCCATCAATTGGATTTTTTATGCTTTTTCCTTAGCAATTTTGCTGGCTCTGTTAACTTTATTTGATTTCCCGAAACGCGGACAAGGCGTGACCGTTTCTTTTCGGACAGGGCTTACCAGCTTGTTTAAACAAAAAGAGTTCAGCTTGTTTTTACTGGCCAACTTTTTAGTCTTCGGTCCGGTGTTAGCCAATAACTTTTACTTCAGTACTTTTGTGCTTACTGCAGGCGGAACCCTTGCAGGTGTGGGGGTTGCATTCTTGTTTGCTGCTGGGAGTGAGGCGCCGTTTATGCGGTTCACACAGAGTATCATCAATAAAGTTGGTATCATGAATGTGCTGTTGATCAGCGGCAGTGTATCAAGTGCAAGGTGGTTATTATATTTCTTTGAACCGCCTACAAGTGTTGTTTATGGCACGACCATCGTACAGGGCATTTCTGTCGGTCTTTATGTACCGGCAGCGTTGATTTTTATCCGGGACATCGCGCCAAATGCCTTACAAGCTACTGCTGTCGGTGTTTATAGTGCCGTGGGCAATGGTGTGGGAAATGCATTTTTCACGTTCCTTGGTGGCATAATGATAGATGCGGGAACCATTTTTATCATGTATGGTTTCTTCTCCCTAATTACACTGTTCGGCCTTGGGCTGCTAGTCTATATACAGCGGTTGGTAAAGGCCGAGGATCTGCTTACCGTAGGAGGATGAGGTTGATGGCTGATTCGCATTATTTTCTCGGCATTCCGTTGGATGAACGAATACAACAACAATTGGTACTTGTTCAAGAGAAATTAAGAAGGCATCCTGATCTAGCGTATAAAAACTGGACGCACCCGCAGGATATGCACATTACACTTAAATTTCTCGGTCCTTCAGCCGATAGTACTATTAAAGAATTAACAAACAGCTTACAGCAATTCTCACAAAAAGACTGTTTCTCCCTTGAAGTCAAAGGGATCGGTTTCTTTGGAAACCCACAGAAGCCAAGAGTTGTCTGGGCTGGTGTGGAAAAAACCAGCCCACTGGCGGCTCTGCAAAAACAAGTGGATGCATTATGCCAAACTTTCGGATGGTCTCCAGAATACCGGCCATACCGTCCACATATTACGCTCGCAAAAAAATGGGCAGGAACCAAAAAAGTAAATGCCCCAATTACAGAAGAACTCGCTCTTGGAAACTTAGAAGTAGAACGTATTCATCTGTATCAAATACATCCATCTCAAACTCCTAAATACAAAGCGATTGAAATTGTCAGCTTAAAATGAGGTGAGCGATTGGCGCAATTAGTTAAATTACAAAATTACATATCGCGTTATGAGAAGGATATTTTTCATTATCCGGGACAGTTTAGCAGAATGAAAAAGGAAAAATGGAATAATACCTTGGACCAGTGGGAAGCGGAGCGATATTCTTCAGAACAGGAGTTGGAAAGGCTCCAGCAAACAGAGGAGACTTCCATGTCGAAGTGGCGTTCTTTGTTTAGCAAAAAAAACAAGCAGGAAGAAGTCTGGACCGTGGAGAAAGAAAAACCAGGGCTTCCGCATACCAAAGAAGAATTGAAACATCAATTCCTTGATCGGCTGATTGCTTTTCAATTAAAATGGGCCTCTTCTACCGTAAGTCAAATGTCATTTTTAGATAGGGCTTTTTTACAGGACCAAACGTTGAAGTATTTTTTGCAGCGGTTCCCTGATACGTATTTATTCATGTACGAACCTGTCTTCACCTTGAAAAATAGTACGATGGAGGGCGACATTGTTTTTATACAGCCGCAAGGCATAGAGATTATAAATCTAGTAGAAAACCCTGCAGCCGATACGGTTTTTGCCAAGGAAGGACGGATGTGGGAAATCACCATTCAAGGTAAAGAAGAACGGCTTCTAAGTCCAATGCTGTCTTTGAGAAGGACCGAGCAGATTATCAAAAGCATTTTGGATTTGCATCAGATCGAATTTCCTATACAAAAGACAGTGCTTTCCCGCATGAATTCGATTCAATCGGAACACGTGCCTTATCGTACTCGCTTTGTAGACAAGCAGGGACATGGTGAATGGCTGCAACAACATAGACAAGAAGTTTCTCCACTGAAGCATAAGCAATTAATGGTGTGTAAAGCGCTGCTGAACCATTGCCAGACAGTAGCAGTCAGGCGGAGAGAATGGGAAGAAAACGACGGTTCCCAACCATTATAAAGGCGATTTTCAGACGTCTTCTGGCGTTTAACATGAAAGATATAAACGGTGAAGTTAACTTTCTCCTTCATATCTTCTGTCCATTTGTAAGAGTGATAATCTATCGCTGCGGAGGTCCGTGGGCGGTTGGAGAGATTCCTCAACCTAGTATGCTGAGGAATCTCGCCGGGGTTTTTCTCCCGCAGAAAACAAAGTCGTGCTGCTGGAGTGAGTTTAAGTACTTAACCTTTTTAGAAGAATCATAAGAAACAAGATTTTCCATATCTTCAAACTAGAAAATGGTTTGGTGATATCCAGAAAACCGAATAGGGGATAAGGTCATGTATATTTTTATCGTAAATACAATGGCAGCAAATGGGAGAGGGCTGAAGATACTGAAAAAGCTGGAATCAGACCCGTTATTTCAAAAGAGCTACTGTAGATCGTTCCGGACAGAATACAGGGGACATGCGGAAAAATTGGCTCAGCAGGTTGCCGAAATACATAAAGAGCAGGTTGAATGCGTAATAGTCATTGGCGGGGATGGCACTTTGCATGAAGTGGTCAATGGCTTGCAACATCATAGTTGGATACCCGTTGCCTTCATTCCTGCGGGAAGCGGAAATGATTTTGCCAGAGGAGTAGGAATGGCCAGCGATCCGTTAGCCATATTTCGATCAATTGTTTCAAAAAGACGCTATAAATCTTATTGGCCAGGGGTGTATTTGACCGATAACCGTACAAAAAAGTACTACCGCCATTTCGTGAATAATTTAGGATTCGGTCTGGAAGCCGAGGTTACAGCAGCAGCAGAACGGATAAAATCAAAAAAGTGGTTTTCCTTGTTAAAACTGTCAAGATGGAGCTACCTGCTCGGATTGTTGGTGGTGATCAAAGAATTTAAACCGTTACGGATAATATTGAATCTAGATGGGGAGAGAAGACAGTTAGACAATGTCTGGATGATAACAATATCCAATCACCCTTACTTTGGAGGCGGAATGAAAATCAATCCCACTGCAAAAATACAGCCCGGTTCATTTTCTGTACTGACAGTGGAGAATATTACTAGGTGGAAACTATTACTTTTATTTATGAGTGTGTACTGGGGCAAGCATATGAATTTAAAGGAAGTTTCCCATTTTCAAGTATCCTCCTTGACGATAGACTCCGAAACACCTATCCAGTTCCAGACAGATGGACAGGTAGGCACGTGTAAGAGTTGTCAGGTCAGTAAAGAAGCCGACAGCAGGAAAATATTTGGTGCTTTTACGAAATTAACTTCTTGAAATCCACCCATTAAATGAGTTAATCTAAAATATGTCTGCTTATTTAGCACGGGTGTTGTTCAACTTTGCATTTTGTGAGCTTCTGTACGCAATCGGCGACGGTAGTATCGGAAAAATAAAGGCCAGGAACAATATGATGGTGAGTAAAACACACCTATACAATAAAACAACAATGCTTTTCTGGATGGAAAATCAAGACGGATTTGAGGAATTGAAGGTGAATTGGTTGGATAACATATTAGGCGATGATTGGACAATAACTCCTGCTGGCGGGTCTTCAGGAGAAGCATACTATGCACACAGTGAACGAAAGCGACTCTTTCTGAAGCGTAATTCATCCCCATTTTTAGCAGTATTGTCTGCGGAAGGAATCGTGCCAAAGCTTGTTTGGACAAAACGAATGGAAAATGGTGATGTGATTACAGCCCAACAGTGGCTGGACAGCCGGGAATTGACCCCTGAAGAAATGCAGCATCCTCGTGTTGCAAAACTGTTAAGCAGGATTCATCATTCTTCAGAATTGCTGGATATGCTTATGCGGATAGGAAAGCGTCCGATCAAGCCGGAAGATATTTTGTATGATGTCAAATCCAATATTCGGATCCATGAAGAAACAGCAGCACAATTAGAGATTCATAAAGCAATGAAATATTTAGAAACAATGCTTCCGCGTGTACAATACTTTAAGCAAGTGGTTTGTCATTGCGATATGAACCATAATAACTGGTTATTGTCCGGGGATGGCCAACTTTATCTGATCGATTGGGATAATGCCAAAGTGGCAGACCCTGCTATGGACATAGGGATGATTTTATACTGGTATATCCCTGAACATGATTGGGATGACTGGTTATCCCGTTATGGAGCGGCACGGGATAACCGGTTGATTGAAAGAATGTATTGGTATTTGATTGCACAGTCCGTTAGCTACATTTTATGGCACAAAGATCGCGGGGAAATAAAAAAAGCTGACCAGCGTCTGCAGGAGCTGGAGCGTTTGCTTAAGCGTGTCAACCAATAGTCGGCGGGTTGATGGCGTTTACCCATTGCTGCAAATTTTCACGGTTGCTTTCAATATGGTCATCTAAATTTTGGACGAGTTCCCCCTGTCTGCTGTAATCATAAATGGCAGGCAGATGCCTTTGCAAAACGGAATCAGTAACAGACTCTTCCGCTATCATTGATTTGACCAGTCGTTGAATTTGCTGGCATTCGGCTACACTACCGCAGCATTCCTCGGAATGCTCGCTTAGGATATCGTAAAGCAAGTCAAGTTGATTTTGGACATTTTTGGTCATTGCAATTCCCCCTTTTACTGCTATTATTTCTCGGTAATTCTTATATTATGCATAACGAAAAAGGACAGGGCTCCCAATTTTTTGGGAGCCCTGTCCTTTTTCTCACCTAATAATAATTGCGCTAGAATAAATGGTGTGAAGCGGTTTGCGATTTTTCTAAGGAAACACATTTGCAAAAACTCCACCGTTCGGCACCGATCAATCTATCGTAATAAATAATCAACCAGTTACCTAAATACGGGATTCAGGCTTTGTTTATTTGCGGGGAATATTTCACTTGCTTGGCTTTGACTTCCCTGTTTGCTTTTTCGTTCAGTTTTTCGAAAGGGTAAATAAATAGTGCATATCCAGCAAACATGACGGAAAATACAGCCAGCACAATCGTTTCAATCGTTGTGGTAAATAGTTTCAATGGTATTCACTCCTGTTCGTCCGATTCATCTCGCACGTCTATCATCATACCCTTGAAAGCGTTGCCACTCCAATGTCTATTTGACTTGTTGAGAATTGATATAAACGGCTCAGGATCCCTCAGAAAAATTTATCTCTTCAACGATGATATATAGCCTTTTTTGGTTAGGTTTTCTTACATATACGCAAAATTTGCGATAATCTTTCGTTTTTGTTGAAATAATGGTAAGGTTTATACGGTATAAAAAGAGAGGGGTTACGACATTGCGTTTAAGACATAAGCCATGGGCAGATGATTATTTAAAAGAAAATGATGATATAGTGGTTCAAAATCCATTTGAGCTGAAAGGAAAATGGAATTCTCTGTTTTCCGAAGACCAGCCACTTCATATAGAAATCGGTACCGGCAAGGGCCAGTTCATCGCAGGTATGGCCACTCAACACAGTGAAATCAACTTTATCGGAATGGAAAGGGCAAAAAGCATTATTGTCAGCGCCGTAGAGAAAGTGAAGCAAGCGGAAGTCGAGAATGCAAGACTGTTGAATGAAAATGCAAAGGATTTACGCGATTTGTTTGCGGAAAATGAAGTGGATAAAATTTATTTGAATTTTTCAGACCCTTGGCCAAAAACAAAACATGAAAAAAGAAGGCTTACTTACCACACTTTTTTACAGCAATATAAAGGAATTCTGAAGGCGGATGGAGAAATCGTTTTAAAGACGGACAACCGTAAACTATTTGAATATTCTTTGGTCAGTTTTTCTAAATTCGGGATGGTTCTCGATGAAGTACTATTGGATTTGCATGGTTATCATGATCCGGAAAACGTCCAGACAGAATATGAGGAAAAGTTTTCTGGAAAAGGGCAACCGATTTATCGCTGTAAAGTATATTTTTCTTCATAAGAAAAAGGGGAGTGGGAGAGCAAATGGAGTCGTTGACAATTGGGAGAGCGACGCTGACTTGGCTGAACGGGGGCGTCAATCACTTGGATGGCGGAGCCATGTTTGGGGTGGTTCCGAAAGCGTTATGGAGTAAAAAGTACCCTTGTAACGAAAAGAATCAAATCGAATTAAGAACAGATCCCATATTGCTTGAATTGGATGGCAAACGTTACTTGATTGATTCCGGTATTGGCAACGGGAAATTGACAGATAAGCAAATTCGTAATTTCGGGGTGGCGGAACAGTCCAGTGTGGAGAGTTCGCTACGGGAACTGGGATTGTCTGTCGCCGATATCGACGCAGTTTTGATGACGCACTTACATTTTGACCATGCCTGCGGGCTGACAAAGTGGCAGGACAATAGGTTAACAGCTGTTTTTCCTGATACGCCGATATATGTAAATCAAACGGAGTGGGAGGAAATGAGAAATCCTAATATCCGTTCTGTAAACACCTATTGGACAGACAATTGGCAGCCAATCGAGAACCAATTTGTCGGCTTTGAACAACAGTTGACAATAGCACCGGGTCTGGAAATGATTCATACTGGAGGACATAGTGATGGCCATTCGATTCTACTATTTAAAGATGGAGAGGACATGTTCATCCATATGGCTGATTTGATGCCGACGCACGCCCATCAGAATAAGCTTTGGGCCCTCGCATATGATGATTATCCGGTAACTTCTGTTCACGAGAAACAAAAATGGATGGAATACGGGGTGGGGCATAATGCTTGGTACACCTTTTACCATGATGCTTATTACCGGGCACTGAAGTTTGACAAGGACGGCAATCGTGAAGGGCAAGTGGAGCGCGAACGATATCCTTATCCGGAAGTTGGAACTTCCTTATGAAAAAAACAGGACCAAATGGCTGGTCCTGTTTTTGTATTTTTTAGGCAGATTGCAACACGTCCAGAATAGAACCGGTCTCTGCATCCACTTTAAATTCATACTGTGTGCTTTCACCATCAACCGTTCGGGTGATCCCGCCGCGGTAAACGGTATAAGTAAGTCCGTTTTTCTCCATTTCCTCAGGTTTCATATAAATCCATGAACCACTGATTGGACCCTGCTGTTTAAATGCTTCTTTAGCAGATTTCAAAGCTTTCTCGGGTGTAACCTTGCGCTGTTTTTCGTATTGCTGTAAAGCAAAATATCCTGCTACTGCACCGATTCCAGCGCCGACTGCGATTCTTTTCCAATTCATAGTTAGTCACCTCAGGTTAAGATTTTAATTGTAGTATACCTGAAACAGTGAAAAATAGAAAATATTATGAAGTGAATTGCCCTGTCAACATGGTTCTCTTCTTGAGGTAAAGGGCTTTATCTGGAAACGAGGGGAAAGTTCAGATACAATAATCGTAGGAACAAAAAGTTGGAGGGAATACATAATGAATAATGAAACAAAGCAGTTGTTCCGGGAACTGACGGAATTGCAGGGTGCTCCTGGAAATGAACATTTGGTAAGAAAATTTATGAAACAGCAATTGGAAACGTATGCGGATGAAGTTATCCAGGACCGCCTAGGCGGTGTGTTCGGTGTCAAGAATGGCGAAGGGCCGAAAGTAATGGTGGCTGGCCATATGGATGAGGTAGGTTTTATGGTCACACAAATCACGGAAAACGGAATGATCCGTTTTCAAACGCTTGGCGGCTGGTGGTCTCAGGTATTGCTTGCCCAGCGAGTGCAAATAATGACCGATAACGGACCTGTTATCGGGGTAATCGGTTCGATTCCGCCACACAATTTAACGGAAGCACAACGCAAAAAGCCGATGGAACAGAAAAATATGCTAATCGACATTGGGGCTGATGATAAGGAAGATGTTAAACGGATCGGTGTGAAGCCTGGCCAGCAGGTCGTACCTGTCACACCTTTCACTCCAATGGCGAATGAAAAGAAAATATTGGCAAAGGCTTGGGATAACCGTTATGGTTGTGGTCTGTCGATCGAGCTATTAAAAGAATTGCAAGGAGAAAAACTTCCAAACAAATTATATTCTGGTGCGACTGTACAGGAGGAAGTCGGTTTGCGTGGTGCTCAAGTTGCGGCAAACATGATTCAGCCAGATGTGTTTTATGCGCTTGATGCCTCTCCTGCAAACGATATGTCTGGGGATGACAAGGAATTCGGACAACTTGGGAAAGGTGCCCTCTTACGAATATTTGACCGCTCCATGATCACCCATCATGGGATGAGGGATTTTGTGCTGGATACTGCTGAGTCTAACGATATTCCTTATCAGTACTTTATTTCCCAAGGCGGAACCGATGCTGGCCGAGTTCACATTGCCAATGAGGGAATACCATCTGCGGTGATTGGAATTTGTTCACGCTATATCCATACGCACGCTTCCATTATTCATGTGGATGACTATGCAGCAGCAAAAGAACTAATTGTTAAACTGGTTAAAACAACGGATAAAGCTGCTGTTGAACAGATTCATGAACAAGGCTGAAATTTGAGTTCGTCGCTGTAACAGCTGGTAAATAAACAGCGCTGCGATTTGGAAAAGGATGACCGTTAATGAAAATTTATGTAGGTTCTATGAACCCTGCGAAAATCAAAGCTGTGAAAAAGGTATTTCCAGAGGATGAAGTGGTTGAAATCGATGTAGCTTCCAAGGTTTCGCTGCAGCCATTTTCAGATGAAGAAACAATGGAGGGAGCAGTGAACCGGGCAAGAGAATGTGCCTCGATGAATCCCGACAGTATTGGAATTGGCCTTGAGGGCGGAGTTATGGAATTAAATGAGGAGCTATACTTGTGCAATTGGGGGGCGCTCATTAGTGAGAATGGAAAGACCTTTCTAGCAAGCGGTGCCAGGATTCCTCTCCCGCCAGAAGTAGCTGCGCAGTTGGAAAAGGGTATCGAGCTTGGAGAAGTAATGGATGAATATGCTCAGCGACAGGATGTCCGAAAAAAAGAGGGCGCCATAGGTATTTTTACGAATGAACTGGTCAGCCGGGAAGAAATGTTCACTCATGTAATGAAGCTTCTTAAAGGACAATATCAGTTTCAACAGCAATAATAAAAGCTGCCTCTTTATGGTAACTATTCAGATATTGTGGAGAAAGTTGAAAATAGTTGGGAAACAACATACTAAAGCACAATATGTTTACCACCATAAAGAACTGTACAGACAGCAATAAAAAACGCTTGGATAATATTCAAGCGTTTTTTATTTGAATGCGTGCCCAGCGCGCTATTAATTGCTTACTGGTGAAAGTCCAGTCTGAGTAAGTGCCAAGACGCTCAGTAGCTGACAGGCGACTGGTGGAGAAATCCTAAGGTTGAAGCCCTGTGACAAAGTAACTCCTTTCGGAGAGCGAGCAACTTAACAGGTTGTAACATGAAGTGAATCTTGCAGCCTCGTCAATTAAACCCCTCTTCGGAGGAACAAGGGAAGCTTAGAAACTCTATAACTGGTACACCGTAAGGTGGAGTTATCTCGCCACTTCTCGCGAACATCTATTTGAATACAATGGACAGGTTATGGGAAAAGAAGTTCAGTCATTTAGGTAAACTTATTCGTTATGCGGATGACTTTGTGGTTATCTGCAAGAGGAAACAAGAAGCACTGGAAAGTGCGCAAGTAATAAAGGCCATTATGAATAAACTTGACCTTACCATTCACAAGGAGAAATCGAGATTAGTGAATATATGGGATGACAAAGATGGATTTGATTTTCTTGGATTACATCACCGGAAATTTCCAATCCGTAAGAAAGGTGGTCGTACATTCTATATCATGAACCACGTACCATTAAAGAAGGCCATGAAAAAGATGCGAACCAAAATCAAGGAATATACCGAACCACGCCATAAATTATATATGGATATTCGTGATTTAGTGAAAGGATTGAACCGTAGACTTCAAGGTTTTAAGAACTACTATAATTATCCCCGATGGGAAAGAAGTGGTTAAATCGCATCGACTGGTATGTATTAACTCGTCTTAATCTGTTCAATAACAAGAAAAGGAATAGACGGAAAAAACATACCAAATTCCAAGATACTGCGGAAGAAGTTAAATACTTATTAGTGAAGTTGGCAAGTTAACACCGTAAAGCCAAAGGAAGAAGAACGTCGGAAAGCCGTATGAGGGAAAACTTCACGTACGGTTTGATGAGGGGGGAGCTGAAAGTAAAGAAGATAGCCGAAAGGCTACCCTCTAGAAATCAGTTCTCTACTCTACAGGAAATGATAAATTTAACTGCCTGTGGATCATTATTGGCTGAAACAGCCACGTCCAGCTCCAGCGCCTACCCCCTCGAGGTCTTAAGCCCACCTTCTTAAGCTTGTCAGAGGCCCAAACGATGTGGGTCATGCAGGCGTTGCCACAGGACGTGGCGGCTCTAGCTTGTACTCCTTTAAACAGGCGCTTGCGCTTTTGTCCTGTCTTGATCAACAAATGTAACCGTAGTACATGCTTTCACAAAACCAGCATAAACAAATATGATTTTAATGCGCGGGATCGTTCATTGTTCAGCAGTTGACTCTGTAGTTTTTCTTCTTCTAAAAAACAAGCAGCCTGTTATTTTAGGGTTTGAAAAATGGGATGAATTATCGTTCTCATTCGATGTATGTCATATGTTAAGGTATGTGGGGATTATATTTTCCTTTTCATGATACAGCTTTGTAGTATTTCTTCTTTGATGGTCGTAAATTGATGAAGAGTAAAACCCCCGTTAACAACAACATAAAAAGTGCACCTGAGACAACAACTGACTTAATAGATAATAATTCAGCTCCAACGGCGAATAAAGAAGTAACCACCATGATTAACAAAGCCTCCAGAAACCCATAAAGGCTCCCTATCCGACCAATGACCTCTACTGGTATATTGTTTTGGTAGAAGGTATAAAAGCCAGTATTTGCAAAAGCAAGTGAAAATGCTAAGACAAACACTCCGACAGATGCAATTAGGAAATTATTAGAAAAAGCAAAAATAATGTATCCCACTGATACCATTACGGAACCTATGCCAATAATAAAGGAAAGTGCTAATTTATTTGTGTATATTGCATTGATTAATGACCCCGTTAGAATGCCTGCTCCTGCTATACTTACAAGAAAACCATATTCATCATCTGAAAGAGAAATAACTTCTTTCGAGAATGCTACTTCAAGTGAATCAACAGCGGTTTGCATGACCACGAAAACGCTAAATAGAAAATAAACTGTCATCACATATGAAAAACTACGACTAAATTGAAAAACTACCTTTAAATCTTCCTTTATTACCCTTAGTGATAAAGGTTGAGTAGATATATTGTATAAATTGTTCTTCTCAACATTAGGCATCAATAAGGTGATTATAGCTGAAAAGTAAAAAGATAATGCATTAATTAAAATGGCATAGATAGGCGTTCCTACTAAAAAAAGTACTCCTGTAATTGCAGGACCAAGTAAAAATGCACCAGAATCAAGTAGACTTCTTAAGGAATTAAATCTTTGCCTTTGTTCTCTGGGAATTAATCTTGTTATATAGCTAACAGAAGTTGGATTATATAAGGAGCTCGATATATTAATAAAAAAGACAAGTAAATAAATAAGCCATAATGTATTGGTCGAACATACTAAACATGTAATAAGCACTCCTTGGATAATGTCCAACCATACCATTAGGTGCTTTTTATTTACGCGGTCAATAACACTACCGCCCCATAAGTTAGTAAATAACGTAGCTAGTGGTCTAATTATATAGAGAGCTGAAACTGCAAGGGGAGATCCCGTCATATTAAATACGATTACATTTAAGGTAAGAAAGTATATCCATGTTCCAATAGTTGAAACCCCTATCCCAAATAATAAAATAGAAGGATACTTCCAATAATCCACTATTTTTCTGAAATTCATATTTAGCCTCCTGTGATTATTGATTTAAAAATATCTCTAAATTTCATTTGAAACAAAAAAATCTCACCCCCAAGACACTAGCCTTGGGGGCGAGATTTGGATATTTTATAATCGCGGTGCCACCCCAGTTTGTCAATATGTCACCATATTAACCTCTTTAAGTACGGCAAAAAAATTGCTTATACTTTAGCTCTTTAACAGGAGCACCTGTCACGCCATCATCTATTGGAATCCAACGTGATGCTCTGAGGCTTGTTTAAATGAAATAAATCATGCTCCTTTTCACCATCTGGAGCTCTCTGTTATGATTCCATTTCAGTTACTCTTCTCTTCATCGCAATTTGAATCAAAATATTTAATTTTATATATGGTATCATGTAAAAGGTGAAAACTCAATATTCTAATAGTCCTTTATATAAAGGGAAAATAAGAAATCAAATCGAGTCCGCTTGTTCATAAATAAAATATTTCATATGTTCCCCAACCAAAACGGAATCACTTATCTTCCATGGAGAGAGGAGATCACTCCCTCGAAGATAATTATTTCTACACTGGCTCGGCCAAGGGATATTTGAGCCTTCGTTATTATTGTGGTATTCTATCTGCCACTCACTCAAAAAGATACGTAAGGACATCGAGCGCTTGGCTTGTCGTTTCGACGGTGACATTTGCTTTATTCGACAATTCTTTGAGCGGATGAATTAATGATTCAGGTCGTATGATGATTGTTGGCTTTTTCAATGCAATTGCAGTAGCAGCATCCATTGCCGTATTCCACTGCTTGTAATTCTCCCCGAACAGGGCGATCACAAAATCAGCTTTGTTCATCAAAACTTCTGTTCTAAAATTGTTGATTGCCGAAGCTGCATCGTCACGATAGAGCTTACCGGGCTGTTCGCCCAAGATCTTTTCCCCGATATTATCTGAAAGTTCATGGTTCTCCTGGGGACCGACGAATTGGAAGGACAAGCCTCTTACTTTTGCGTTTTCTTTCAGCTCCGACCGCCAGTTATCGTGTATCTGGCCGGCTAAGTAAACAGTGAACTCCATTGAACAACACCCTTTCTTTTGATTTTATTCATTGTATCATTAGCAGACTAAATCTGCTTCCTGGATGCCTAAATAGCAGTGGAAGTTATTGCTATCGACAAATATTGAGACGGTGCTTGCCAAACAGAAAAATAATAGTATGATATAAGAGGGAAAATAAGAAGCAACCGGGTCAGGAGGAAAGAACGTGAACAAATGGAAATTTGGTCAGCTGATCGCCTCTACCTTGATAGTAGTTTTCTTGGCTGGCTGCACATTAAAGGCTGAAAGCAAAGCATTTGATGAAGCAATGACTGTAACCGACACGGTTTTTAAGAAAGAAAAACCGGAAACCAATAATGAACTGGATGATTTAGCAGTATACATCCCGGACAACTTGGAAATTGCTGAAAATACTAATAATAATTTGATATTGGAAGATGGGGAGCAAACCTATATTTTATTTTACAATCGGTTTGAACCTGCCGCCAGCGAGACTAATTATCGAGAAGCAGAAGAAGCAGAAGATAATGCCCTATTGGAGTCATTTAAGGAGAAAAAAAGGTTTGGCTATATTAAAATTTCCGAACCTGAAGGACGGAAATACGAACTGCAGGTAGGGACAGGCAGTGTGAAAGTGACGACGTTGACAACCAAAAACCAATTAGAACAAGATGCACAAATGATGATGAAAATGGCCAGGTCTGTTTCCTATTAAAAGGGGCTGCCCCATAAGTGTTTCATGACTTATGAGGCAGCCCCTTTACTAATTATTGAGATGGTTTCCGTTTTTTAATCATTTTTCCTCTTTGTTGATATCATCTGTAAATTCATGGTTTCCTTCTAGAGGTTCTTCAACCGATTGTTCATCTGAAGGTTCATTCAACTTTTCCTCTGTTTGTGTCTCACTGCCGTTCTCCGATTCTTCTTCTTTTTCCTCTTCATCTTTCTCTTGATCCAATGCAGCGGCTGCTTCTTCATTTTCTGTCAGATAATAGTCCATGTCATCATAATCATTTTCTCCGAGATCTTGTTCTGCTTCGCTTTGAAAACGTGTTTCGTCCAAATTAAATTGACTGACCTCAGCTGCAAGTTCCTGAGAAAGTCCCTGCAAATCGACTGCAGACTGATTTACCTCTTCAATAGATTGGGCTTGTGTTTCACTGGAAGCAGCGACTTCTTCTGCTGTTGCAACTGCTTCTTCCGAAATGACACTGATTTGCTCCATTTTTTCCCGTAAATCACTATTTGCGCTGTCTACATCCTGGAGAGAATCTTTTACGCCTTTAATTTTATCGTTCATATTATAGATATGATTCGCAATGCGGTGAAACGCATCTTTTGTCTGATCGACTGCCGTTGATTGTTCCTGTTGATACGTGTCAAATTTTCCTGCTTCTGTCGTTAGATTATTCATTTGGGCGTGCATCGTTTTGACCAACTGCTGAATTTCCTGTGCTTCGTGCTTGGATCTCTCTGCCAATTTACGAACCTCGTCAGCTACGACGGCAAAGCCTTTGCCGCTTTCGCCGGCCCGAGCAGATTCAATCGCGGCATTCAGGGCAAGCAGGTTTGTACTATCAGCTATCTCTTCAATTGCCGATACAATCGATGTAATTTGTTTGGATTGATCGGCGGCTTGTTTGACTTCCGAGGAAAGGTGTCCGGCTAAATCAATAAAAGAGGTCGATGTTCCCTCCAAGGTTTTCATCGTCTCCAGACCAGTGTTTCCTTCTTTTTCAGCTAGTTCCAGCGCGTCCGATATATCTACTGCCGCATTGTTCGTATTGGAGATCGCTCCTGATACTGCCTCGATCAACTGAGAGCTTTCCTCGACGCGTAAAGCTTGATTTTGCGAACCAGTCGCGACCTGGTTAATCGCTTCATTGACTTCTTCCGTCTGTGCCGATGACTGTTCGCTGATGGCCGCAAGATTGGTTGATGAATCACTTAATACTTTGGAAGCATTGTTCACTTTCAACATAGACTGCTCCATTTTTTGTGCCATTGAATTGAAAGTTTCTGCCAACTCAGCCATCTCGTCTTTCGTTGTTATCGGTACTCGATAAGCTAAATTACCATCTCCGATAATTTGCGCTCCTTCTTTCAAAGAACTGATCGAACGGCCGATAGAACGGATAAGGATCAACCCGATAATGCTCATCGTTAGTAAAGCAAGCACGCCGAGAATGATAAACAGTGTCGTCATATTTTGCCGTGCATTGGCCTGATCTGCTGATAGTTTGCTGTTGATTGCTTCCGCTTCTGTTTTTACCTGTTCCACCTGGGAAGAAACATCTTCTGCTACTTTGGAAAAAGAGTCGGTTATTGCTGCGGACTGCGTTTTGGTATTAGCGATTGTATTTAATGATTGCTGGTACTTCAGTAACCCGCTGCTGATTTCGGATGATTCATCTTCACTTAACGCTGAATCCTCAATCAAATCGGAAAAGGCACGCGTTGCCTCGTTCAAATTACTTTCTGCTTCTCCGTCTTTCCCTTGTTCTATGTACTCTTGCTCCAGCACTTTGATTTCCATCAAGGCACTTGCCAGTTCCGGGCTGTCTAGACCGTCCACTAACTTTTCGAATTCGGCAAATGTCTCATTGATGGTCTGGAGTAATCCTTCTTCTTCGGAAAAACCAACCATACGGTACATATTGACCATAGGGTCCATTTGTTCTTTGTATTTTGCGGCATTTTCGGAAATGGCGGTAAAGTTTTCAGCGATTGCCTGATAGCCTTTATGTTCTTCTGCAAAGCTATTCGCAGAGCTTTCTACATCACTGATTGCCTTTTCCATTTCTTCTGCACTTTCCTGACTGGGCGACGCAAGGAATTGTTGTTCTTTTTGCCTTGTAAGTGACATCTCATATCTAATTTCGTCACTATCCATAAGTGCATTCTGTACATCTGCTTTTTCTTCCTCCCACTGTGAATGTTTGTTGAGAAAATAACCTGCGAATACGCCGAGGAAAACAATACTGATTACGGATAGCCCCAATATTAAGCGCACCCGATTTCGGATAGATCCCACGTATAGGCCCCCTTTGTCTATTCTGTGATTTGCAAGATCTGTCGTAATAGGTCATTTTGCGTAAGACAGAAATGCTACTATATGACTAATTATAGAGTTATTCGAATAGAAAGACAATTAATCTTTTGAAAATTGTCAATAAAACAACCAAGAATTGTCTTGTCAGGCCAGTTTGTGTAAGATGATATTTAGGAATCTTGCAAAGGAGACGGGAAGATGAAAGAGTTTTTGTATAAAAAAGGGGTCACACTTTCAGCGAAGGATTACTTCATAACCGCTTTAAGCTATATGGCATTAGGGCTGTTTTCCTCTCTGATCATTGGTACGATCATCAATACGATCGGTGTTCAATTACATATCCATTCACTTGAGGAAATGGGCAGTTTCGCGATGGAAACAAAAATTTGGGGAGGGGCAATCGGTACTGCAATTGCCTACGGACTAAAAGCACCTCCGCTTGTTGTGTTCGCAGCTCTGTTCAGTGGTGCTTTCGGAGCGGAAATGGGGGGACCGGCTGGAAGCTATGTTTCTGCATTGCTTGCTACAGAAATAGGAAAGGTCATTTACAAGGAAACAAGGCTCGATATTTTGCTAACTCCTTTTCTGACGATTGCAGCAGGATTTTTCACGGCCACGTTTATCGGACCTCCCATCCAGACAGCACTAACATGGTTTGGTGAAATCATCAACTGGTCTACCGAACAACAGCCATTGATAATGGGAATCATTGTGGCTGTTCTGATGGGTTGGGCGTTGACAGCTCCGATCTCCAGTGTGGCTATTGCTTTGATGTTATCATTGGAAGGGCTGGCTGCAGGGGCTGCAACTGTCGGGTGTGCTGCGCAAATGGTCGGATTTGCCGTTGCAAGTTATCGCGATAATGGTCTTGGCGGTCTGCTGGCGCAAGGCATTGGAACATCCATGCTGCAGGTTGGAAATATTATCAAAAAGCCGATTATATTATTGCCGCCAACCATCGCAGGAGCGCTGTTAGCCCCTTTCGCGACAGTCGTTTTTGCTTTAGTCAACAACCCCTCTGGAGCGGGAATGGGCACCGCGGGATTTGTGGGACAAATTATGACGTTTGAATCGATGGGGTTCAGCATGGATACTTTTTGGATCGTTCTTGGTTTGCATATTGTCGGTCCGGCAGCAATCAGTTTTATTGTTGCAGAACTGCTTAGAAAACGGGGCTGGATTCAGGCTGGAGACATGAAAATTGATTATGAATAAAAACATGCTATCATGAAGCACGGAGGTGTCGAAAAATGAAAGAACTAGAATCTAAGGAGGCCTTTTCACAATGGAAGAAGGAAAAAGCCATCTTTATGTTTTCGGCAGACTGGTGTCCCGACTGCAGGGTGATTGAGCCTTTGCTGCCGGAAATAGAAGCAAATTATGAAGAATATACATTTATCTATGTGGATCGCGATAAATTTATCGATTTATGTGCTGAATTGGACATTTTCGGTATTCCAAGTTTTCTCGCTTTCGATCATAACAAGGAAATTGGACGTTTTGTCAGTAAAGACCGAAAAACAAAAGAAGAAATCGAGGCCTTCATCGAAAAGTTACCAGTCAATCAGTAAGGATTGTAGCTGCTTTCCCAGTTTTGTTGAAAATGGTGGGAAAGCAGCTTGTTTGTTTGCAGGCTTTTTTCGTAAGCATGAGCAGATTGCTTTCAGTTTATTGGAGAACCGTTTAATGCTAAAATAATGAAAGGCAGCTTTGTTTCCGAAAGGAGGAACAGATAAGAATGAAAATGACCAGTATCAAAATGAAAAAGAAATTGGAAGAAAGAATGAATAACCCGGAATGGAATACTTCCTTTAACAGAGATAAAGATACTTTTCGAATTGAATGGAAACATTCCCATCAAGGGATAACCGTCACCATTCCCAATATCATTGCCAAGTATGAACGGAGGGGCGAAGCAGCTTTAGATGAACTGGAAGACCATATTGAAGAGGCTTTGCGTATTATGGATCAGACGAATGAGTTGAGCGGAAAAGAAAAGAACATCTTTCCTGTCATCCGCGCCACCTCATTTCCGAAAAAATCAAAGTCCGGAAAACGAATGGTAGTGACTGAGCATACGGCAGAAACACGCATTTATTATGCGCTGGATTTAGGGAAATCTTATCAGTTGATTGACCAGTCAATGTTGGAGGAGGAAGAATGGACACAGGAAAGGCTTGAAGAAGTGGCTGCCTTTAATGTGCGTTCCCTTCCAACCGACATGAACCATGACCAAGTTGCTGGTAATGACTTTTACTTTATGGCCAGCCAGGACGGTTATGATGCAAGCAGAATCCTGAACGAGTCGCTTCTCGAAGAAATGAAAGCGAATAGTAAAGGGGAGCTTGCGGTAGCAGTTCCGCACCAGGACGTATTGATTTTTGCCGACATTCAAAATAAAATGGGCTATGATATATTGGCGCAGATGACCATGAAATTTTTCGCCGAAGGAAGAGTACCAATTACTTCACTGCCCTTCATGTATGAGGACAAGCATTTAGAACCGGTCTTCATCCTTGCAAAAAACAAACCGGAAAACCAGCAGAACTCAGGAGAGGATGAATAAGTAGATGGATGTATTTTACAATCCCAATGGAATAGGCGATGTCTTGATTGTTCCTATCAAACAAGGGAATCGCAATCACATCAAAAAGGAGACGTTTGGGAAAGTTGTGAAGATTACCGATGAACAGAACGGAGCGTTACTGGGATATAATATCTTCGATGCTGCGTCCCAATTATCTTTGGCAGAAGCGGGAAAAATAACGCTGACAGAGGAATTGGCAGCCAACATACAAGATGTATTCTCTCAAAACGGGTTGCAAGAAGCCTTTGACGTAGATTTAACGCCTAAATTCGTCGTCGGTTTTGTGAAGGAAAAACAGCCTCATGAAAATGCAGATAAATTAAGTGTCTGCCAGGTGGATACAGGGGATGAAACACTGCAAATCGTGTGCGGAGCCCCGAATATCGACAAAGACCAGAAGGTGGTTGTCGCGAAAGTAGGCGCCGTCATGCCAAGTGGTATGGAGATAAAGCCGACCAAGTTGAGAGGGGTCGATTCTTTTGGTATGATTTGTTCCCAAAAAGAACTCGGTCTTCCGAATGCTCCAAAGGAAAAAGGGATTTATGTCCTGGATGATGGCTATCAAGTTGGACAGATTTTTGAATTTTAGTTTTTAAAGCAGACCTTTGCCCTGAAAGATAAGGGCGAAGGTTTTTCTATGTAGGATGAAAGCAGATGGACATGATACAATCTAGCCAAAAGATTTAACGATGAATCGGCACATAGAGTTTTGAACAGGAGTGTTAAACCGCTGCTTCTGCAAGTGACTTACTTGAACGATTCGTGTTCTCGAGGTTTGTATAAGGGAAACTGCGCCTCTTTCATCACCAATTGGCAAGTTTGTTTTTTTGGGAGTAGGCTTGCGCTTTGCTTAAAAAATATGATTCATTTTATTTATCCAAATTGGTCGGAAAAACTGATAGAATAGTAAAGTAACTATTTATGAGAAAGAGTGAAGTCTATGTGGGAGCAACTAAAAAGAAAATTCAAACAGCTTTTGGCCGATGATGAGCCAGAAACAGAATCAATACCACAGGAAAAAGACAGTCAAGAGAATAGCAGTGCAAATCGTATACATACGAAAGTGTCTTATCAATATCCCAAAAATGCTTCCTTTAAATTTCCTGTAATTCCTGACCTGCAGGATAAAGGGGAAGGAGCAAGACCGGCATATGAGCGAAGAAAACAGGAGAAGAAGTACAATGTCAATGAAACCAGTAGAAAAGAACAGAATCGGGACGTACACAGCCCCGTGGAAAAACAACAAAATAAAGGCTCATCAAAGGTAGAGCCTGCTGAATCGAAACAACCATTCAAACTGACTGAGGTTCCGTCCCCGATTTATGGATTTCGCCAAGCTAAGAAGGACACCGATACTCCGGCTTTTTTGCGAAAGCAAATGGAGAAAGGTCCAAAAAGGGCGGAGAGTTCGCTCGATAAAATGGAATCGAACCATGGAGAGATGGAAGATAAA
The DNA here is from genome assembly GCF_017792025.1 of Sediminibacillus dalangtanensis. Taxonomy (NCBI): domain Bacteria; kingdom Bacillati; phylum Bacillota; class Bacilli; order Caryophanales; family Bacillaceae; genus Sediminibacillus; species Sediminibacillus dalangtanensis. The sequence goes on along the minus strand of NZ_CP046956.1, from coordinate 2,574,224 downwards.
GGAATAGAGAGTGAACGAGAACAACCGACGGGGAATTCAACACTGGAACACTCCGTTGATAACAATTGGGAGGCGAAAGATACCGAACTGGAAAAACTTTTGGAACAAAAAGAGATAACAATTGCTGAAGCTGTATCGTTTAGCTTAGATGAAAGTGAAAAAGAAGAATCAGAGGCAGCGAATGTTGCAGCAGTTAATAGCGAGACGTTAGAACAGACGACAGAGCGAGCACAGGAAAGTTCTTTTGAAAAAGTGAAAGAGGAAGAACAAGAAAAGCTTCCAAAGATAGAAGATAGGGAAAAAATCGCCGAAAATGAACTTGATTCCGAGAAAATGAAGGAACCAGTTGAACAGGCGTTGTCCGAAGAGGAGCAACAGGAACAGCATACTGATTCTCCGGAACCTCCAGTCCGACCCAAATCCCGGACACCTTTCAACGTTATTATGACGCCAAGGGATAAACGTAATCGTTTCCGGAAAGAACGAAAAGAAGATACTACTATCGAAAAGGAACCTAAGGGACCGCCGGATTATTTGCTGAATGATCCAGTCCAAAAATCACAGGAAAATCGTGATTGGGTGAATCAACAAATTGAACTGCTTGAAACGACATTAGCTCATTTTCATGTTAAAGCTAAAGTGGTCAATGCGATGAGCGGCCCTGCTGTGACGAGATTTGAAGTTCAACCTGAGCTTGGTGTAAAGGTAAGCAAAATCAAAAACCTAAGCGATGACATAAAATTGAATATGGCTGCAAGAGATATCAGGATGGAAGCACCGATTCCCGGCAAAAACGCAATCGGAATCGAGGTGCCCAATCCCCAGGCACAAGCGGTCGGATTGCAGGAAATCTTTTCAGCAGAAGCTTTTCGGAATGCAGTATCTCCGCTATCTGTGGCACTCGGTCTTGATATAGCCGGAAAGCCGATTGTGACTGACTTGCAGAAAATGCCGCACGGTCTGATTGCAGGGGCAACTGGATCGGGGAAAAGCGTCTGTATCAATACGATTTTGATTAGTCTTCTTTATAAAGCATCCCATAAAGATGTTAGGTTTCTGTTGATTGATCCGAAAATGGTAGAGCTTGCTCCTTATAATGAACTTCCGCATTTGGTCTCCCCGGTCATTACTGATGTGAAAGCTGCCACCTCGGCATTAAAGTGGGCTGTTAACGAGATGGAAGAGCGTTACGAGAAGTTTGTCAAAGAAGGTGTCCGTGATGTTGAACGTTATAACCAAAAAATGAAGCAACAACAGCGGGATGAAGAACATCTACCTTATTTGGTGATCGTCATCGATGAGCTGGCTGATTTGATGATGGTTTCCCCACAAGATGTAGAAGATGCGATTTGCCGGATTGCCCAGAAAGCCAGGGCTTGTGGTATGCACTTATTGCTGGCGACACAGCGACCGTCAGTGGATGTCATCACAGGCTTGATAAAAGCCAATATTCCGACGCGTATTGCGTTTAGTGTTTCTTCCCAAGTGGATTCGCGGACAATCATCGATACCAATGGTGCGGAAAAATTGCTCGGCAGGGGGGATATGCTCTTCTTGGAAAATGGCTCGGGTCAATCAGTCAGAATCCAGGGGGCTTTCGTATCGGATGACGAAATCGAGCGAGTGACGAATTATGTTAGAAAACTGGCGCCGCCTGACTACTTGTTTGAGCAGGAACAGCTGCTAGAACAAGTAAACGTCGAAGAAGAAGAGGATGAGTTGTTCAACGAAGCCGTCGCATTTGTCCTTCAGCAAAACGGGGCCAGTGCTTCCCTGCTGCAGCGACGTTTTAAAATCGGGTATAACCGTGCAGCAAGGCTGATCGATTATATGGAATCTCACGGGATCATTTCCGAGCAAAAAGGAAGCAAACCACGTGATGTGCTGATATCAAGTACACAAGCCGAGGGTTATCTAGAAGAATCTTATAAGTGAGAACGGCCCCCATTGAGCTATCAATGGGGGTCGAATTCTGTCATGACTAGTCAGGAATCAGGAGGAAATAACTTGTCGTGAGCTTCAGCTTCTTATATGATAGAGAATGAACTATTATCATGGGTAACGACAATCTCTAAGGAGTAAATGAACATGAAGGAAATAACACAAAAATTAAACGGCGAAATAAGCCGTTTAACGAATAAAACATTTAAATTTGATGAAAGAGTCAAAGAAGGCTGGTTTTCGGCAGTCTACTTTTTAAAGACAAGGGAAATTGCCAAGAATAAGGTGCCTGACAATTATGTAACCATGCAGTTTTTTCAAAAAGACCATGCTGTTTTATGCGGCACTGATGAAGCCATTGCATTGCTGCATACATTTGCCGACCATCCGGAGAAATTGGAAATACATTCTTTGAAAGACGGGGATAAAATCAGTCCTTTTGAGTCCGTATTGACGGTGACTGGACCCTATCAATATTTCGGATATTTAGAAGGCATCATTGATGGAATACTGGCCAGAAGAACGTCAGTTGCCACGAATGTATATAATGTGGTAAAAGCCGCAAGGACATCCGGCAAGCAAAAGCCTGTAATTTTCATGGGAGACCGTGATGATCACTATACACAGCAGGCCGGAGACGGTTATGCAGCTTTTATCGGGGGATCTACTGCCCAGGCAACCCATGCCATGAACGAATGGTGGGGAAAACAGGGAATGGGCACGATGCCACATGCTTTGATTCAAATGTTTGAAGGAGACATTGTTGAAGCTTCCAAAGCTTATCATCAATTGTACCCGGAAGACGACTTAATGGCACTGGTGGATTACAATAATGATGTAATTACCGATTCTTTAAAAGTTGCCCGTGAATTCGGCGAAACATTAAAAGGCGTCCGTCTTGATACATCCCGGACACTGGTGGATAAATACTTCCTTCGTAATCAACATTTGATGGGTACCTTTGACCCAAGGGGAGTGAACCCTGAATTGGTCTTTGCATTGAGGCGTTCCCTTGATGAAGAGGGTTACCATCATGTGAAAATCATGGTCAGCGGTGGTTTTACTGAAAGCAGGATCAAAGCATTTGAAGAGTTGAAGGTTCCGGTCGATATGTACGGGATCGGTGGAAGTCTGTTGAAAATCAATATCGGTTTTACAGGAGACAATGTGTTGTTGAATGGGAAGTCACAAGCGAAAGAGGGCAGACGCTACCGCCCGAATCCACGGCTTGAAAAAGTAGACTTCGTCGATTCGGATCATTAGGATAGTTTGAAACCTTTTTTATCGGGAAAATCTTTGTTATCGAGCGGAATTGATAACTGTAAATAGATGTACACCACTACGTACATAAAGAGATAAAATTATGACTCATTTTGGAGGTACTGTTTTATGACAACTTACCATTTTATTGGTATTAAGGGGACGGGAATGAGCGCACTGGCGCAGATCTTGAATGATTCGGGGGAAGACGTTCAGGGATCTGATATTGAAAAACGCTTCTTTACCCAGGAAGCCCTTGAGAGAAAAAATATACCCATCATGCCGTTTTTAAAGGATAACATAAAAGAAGGGTTGACCATCATCGCAGGTAATGCCTTCAAAGAGGATCACGTGGAAATACAGGAAGCCAAACGTCTTGGTCTTACGTACTATCGTTATCATGAATTTCTTGGGGAATGGTTGAAGCAATACACGAGTATTGCAGTCACTGGTGCACATGGCAAAACATCGACTACCGGTTTGCTAGCACATGTTTTGAAGGAAACGTACCCCATTTCCTATTTAATCGGTGATGGCTCGGGAATGGGCCATGCAGATAGTAAGTATTTTGCCTTTGAGGCTTGTGAATATCGTCGTCATTTTCTTGCATACGAGCCCGACTATGCAATTATGACCAATATCGACTTTGACCATCCGGATTATTTTCAAAGCATTGACGACGTCATCGATGCTTTTCAGCAAATGGCTTATCAGGTCAAGAAGGGGATTATCGCTTGTGGAGATGATGAATACTTACAAAAGCTGCAGGCGAAAGTGCCGGTGCTTTATTATGGGTTATCGGACTCAAACGATTTCCAGGCACAAAATATTGTAGAGACCGAAGATGGTACTTCTTTCGATGTATTCGTCCGTAATACATTTTATGACACATTTACGATTCCAGGCTATGGCAATCATCATGTGTTGAATGCGCTTGGAGTTATTGCGCTTTGCCACTATGAAGACATGAAGGCAGAAGATATAAAAAAAATCAGCACCTTTTCAGGAGTTAAACGCCGATTTACGGAAAAACAGATTGGCACACAGGTGTTAGTGGATGACTATGCACATCATCCAAAGGAAATCGAGGCGACAATTGATTCTGCGAGAAAAAAATATCCAAACAAATCTGTAGTGGGTATTTTTCAGCCCCATACGTACACACGCACACAAAAGTTCCTGCAGGAATTTGCCGATAGTTTGAAGCAGGCGGACAAGGTATTTCTTTGTGATATTTTCGGATCTGCCCGGGAAGATAATGGAGATTTGACGATCAACGACCTTATTGAACGGGTTGAAGATGCGTCCCTTTTGGAGTTGGAACATACAGAGATACTTAAGGAGTATGAGGATAGTGTTCTGGTATTCATGGGAGCCGGGGATATTCAAAAGTTCCAGCAAGCCTATGAAGCAGGGCTAAAACATACGAAACAGTAATAAGTTTTTTTGCAGACAGGATTTTTATCACGTTATATCGAATGGATAACAGGGAGACACATTATTCTCCCTGTTATTTTTTTGCACGGTAAGAAAGGTTAAATGCTGGAGCTAGACATGGAAAAGCACAAGCGCCTTGCTCTCCCCCGAAGGGCTGAAGTAAAAACATTGTGTGGCAAAAAAACACCGCTCCGAGTTGGTTTTAAGCTTTGACTTTCAAAACGTGAAAATTTAGCAGAGAAGATGGACGACGCAGCTAAAATTAATCGTTTTATCTCTGCAAGCATGCTGATTGCTTTCTTTCCGGCCGTGCTAATAGTAAACTTTAAGTTGTTTAGTTTTGTCGCTTTAGGGTATATTGTTCCCATATGAGGAAATGAATATTTCTGTTGGATCCTTATCCAACAAGCGTTTTCCTATTGCAGCAAGCATTTACAAATTACATAAGAAAAGGAGTTGAAGTTTACATGGAAAACTTACTTTACATTGCGGCACTGATTGCAGCAATAGCTTTTGCAGTTTTAGTAGTTTATTTAGCGATGGTACTGAAGGCGGCACAGCGCACACTGAATGATGTTGCTTCCACTTTGGAAGGACTGGAAAAACAGATGGAAGGTATTACAACAGAGAGTACGGCTTTGTTAAATAAAACGAATAAGCTTGCAGAAGATATTAATGATAAGTCTCAAAAATTGAACACCCTTGTTGATGGAGTAAAAGGAATTGGAGAATCTGTCAAAGAATTCAACAACACCATTCGCTCCGTATCCAACAAAGTAACAGTAGTTGCCGAGCAAAATAAAGAAACAACGGCACAGGCGATGAATTGGGGAACGGTTGTCATGAATCTGTGGAAACAAAGAAAAAACAATAAAAACGTGTAACGGGAGGAATGATGATGGCGAATCAGCCAGATCAAAATCAAAATGTAAATGGGAAAGATTTTCTGATCGGTTCTATAATTGGCGGTGTGGTCGGTGCTTCTGTGGCACTACTGTTGGCTCCTAAGTCCGGCAGGGAACTCCGAAGCACGCTGAATGAAAACGCTGGTTACGTGAAAGACCGTGCAAACGAGTGGAAAGACGTTGCATACGAAAAAAGCTCTGAGTGGCGTGAAAAGGCTACAGTTAAATCGCAGGATTTAACTAAAATGATGAAAGACACTACCGATTCTTTCAAAAACCGCGGGAAAAATTCCGATGAGGAAGCTGAGAAAGCTGCCGAAGAAGTAGCCCGGGCAATTGAAGAAGCGGCTGATGAAATCGAAAAAGAACAAGAAGAAAGCAAAGCATAATAAGGCAGGCTGCAGCGAGTGAATCATGCTGCAGCCTGTTTTATAGCGTTTTTGCAGAGTAGTAAGTCGACACAGCCAAGGTGGTGTTCTACTCTGCCCTTATGTTTTCTCTAAAGGATAGTTCTGCTACTCCATTCTAGAAAATTTTGTTAAACTACTGAAAATACAGGATCAACTCATCGTGAGGCGCTAGTTCGTCAAAAAAAGCTGCTGGTTCCCCGTTTTTGTAAATGTGGAAGTTTCCAGTTGCTTCCGCTAAATTTACTGTTGCGAATCGAAAAATATCCTGAAAGATAAATGGAGAATGTGGTATTTTCTCGATGGAAAGATGGTCTCCTGGATTAATTGTGTCTTCTTCAGTCAGTTCCCTGCTATTCCTGGTCACCTTCACAGCAGGCTTCTCCAACACCAGTCGCTCCTGGTTAAAGGTGATGGGAAGATAATACTTCATCTTTAATTGCATTTTGTCCATGATATGCTTGACAGTCGGATTTTGGCTGCTCGTGTACGTAATACTGTCTCCGTTCTTGATTTTATCTTCCAGTTTTGCTTGTTGATTGTTTTTCAGCAAATAGGCTGGAATGTTATCAAGCAGAAGTTGGTTCCCATTCACAAATACAGCGAAATCTTCGGTGCCTTCGAGCCATTCTTCCCGGCCGGCGTATACAAGCAAGTCTCTAACGGTTTTCACTGTTTCCACCCTTACGGTGTCCCGGTCCGCCAATTTTGTATCCAGTCCAGCTTCTATGTCGTTAACCAGGATTTTCGTTTCCATTTCTATTTCCGTTCCATTCAATGATATGCAAGTCCTGGGTATCTCACCGAGCAGTTCCCCTACTGTTATATCCGGCGGGGCACCATCCGTTCCTTTTTCAACGACCAACTTATCACCATGTTTAATGGGATCGTCGATTTGTGCTGACCCGTCGTTAAGCCATAATGAAGGAGGGGTGCCGTAGCTTCCGGGAATAGTGACTTCTTTTCCATTTACCGACACGATGGCAGCCATGCCCGGCAGTCCATATAATTTATCGACGTTGATACCGGCAGCCAGTAAACAATCTGCAGCAGTAAGCTGTTTCATATCAAACAAGCGTACGGCCCTTTCGTTGACCGTCACACTGATGTAATGCACTGGATTTTGTTTGGCTGCTATCGCTATGCCGATTGGCGTTACGAATGCCGGACCACTAGGAAGACGATCCGTTTTAGCCAAAGCCGGTATTGCCTCGCTGCCTCTTATTGCCACACGGTTTGCCGGTAATTTCAGTTTAGAAGCCAGTCTGCTGGTGATTTCTGGTGTCAAACTTCCGCCTCCCACCAGCATCACTGCCTTTGGTGCGCAATTATTCAGCGTGAGAATTTCAGCTTGGATTGCTTCAGCCAAGGCGTCAATTTCTTCTGAAATCGCTGTGACAGCCTCTTCATACGTGATGGTTTGTTCAAACCCCAAAATGTCTGTGATGGTTACTTCTTGTTGTTCGCTCAATTCCCGTTTCATTTGTTCGGCCTGAGGAAAATCCAAAAGAAAATGTTCGCTAAGCGCTTCGGTTATTTCATCTCCTGCCTGTGGAACCATTCCATAAGCAGCGACTGTCCCATCGTCTGTCAAAGCAATATCGCTTGTACCGGCTCCGATATCTACTAGTGCGACGTTGAGTTTTCTCATAGAAGCCGGAATTAATACATCTATAGCTGCAATCGGCTCAAGCGTCAATGCCTGCATTTCCAGTCCTGCTCTTGTAAGAGAGGAAATCAGGGATTCGACGACAACCTTTGGCAAAAAGGTGGCAATGATTTCAACTGAAGCGGTCTTTCCCTGTTGATCAATCAGGGATCCGATCGTCTGTTCATCTAATTGGTACCGAATCACAGAGTAACCGACACAGTAATATTCCGTGCCGGTATCTTCTATGGCCTCATTAGCCAAAGCATACTGTGCTTTCTGTACGGCTGAAAGTTCTAAAAACAGAATATCTTCCTTGCTCATAAGCGGCTGCTGATCGATCTCTTTGGAGACATCTGTCCTTTTTGTTTTCAATGCTCTTCCGGCTGCTGCCACACATACACTTTTCAATGGACCGTGGCTGTTTTCCAAATGAAGCTTCACTTTTTCAATCGTTTCGGCAACCGCGACAACATCATGGATTTGCCCATCAAGCATTGCTCGTTCCTGATGCTCTTCTACATAAAAGTCAAGCAGCTGGTAATTTGCCTCTTTTTTCTCTAAAATCAGGCCGATTACGGTTCTTGTCCCTATATCCAGGGAAAATATTTTTTCCGTCATATGTCCGTATCCCCTTCAAGTACTGAATAAAAAATCAAATATACGAAATTTTATAAATCTTACTGATGACAACAAGCAATATTTTAGCTATAATAATCCCTAATTATTAAAAATTAGTACATTATTATTCTATTACCTACTATTATTACATATTCAAGGGGGAGTTTGACAGTGAGTAATGAACAATTAGATCAATTACGAAGCAAACTTGATCAGGTTAATCTAGAAATTCTTGAGCTAATCAACAAACGTGCGGAATTGGTTCAGGAGATCGGACAAATAAAGGAAAAACAAGGTGCTTACCGTTTTGATCCGGTACGGGAACGTGCAATGCTTGATTTGATTACGGAGCATAACAACGGTCCATTTGAGAACTCCACATTGGAAGCTCTATTCAAGGAGATCTTTAAAGCAAGCCTGGAGCTGCAAGAGGATGATCATCGAAAAGCGTTGCTTGTTTCCAGAAAGAAAAAGCCAGAAGACACAGTTATCGATATCAATGGCGAAAAATTCGGAGATGGCAACCAACATTTCATCATGGGGCCTTGTGCAGTGGAAAGTTATGAGCAGGTGGCACAGGTTGCAGAAGCTGTCAAAAACCAAGGATTAAAGCTGTTAAGAGGCGGAGCGTTCAAGCCACGTACCTCCCCATATGACTTCCAGGGGCTCGGTTTGGAAGGTCTGCAAATTTTAAAAAGAGTGGCGGATGAATATGGGCTTGCTGTGGTGAGTGAAATTGTTAATCCCTCAGATATAGAGAAGGCGGTCGAATACATCGATGTCATCCAAATCGGTGCCCGGAACATGCAAAACTTCGAACTGTTAAAAGCTGCGGGCGAGGTGAATAAACCTGTTCTTCTAAAGCGTGGGTTGTCAGCTACGATTTCTGAGTTTATCAATGCTGCCGAATACATTATTTCCAAAGGCAATGGCAATATCATCCTATGTGAGAGAGGAATACGCACGTATGAACGGGCGACCAGAAACACGCTTGATATTACAGCTGTTCCAATTCTTAAACAAGAAACGCATTTGCCTGTCATGGTGGATGTTACCCACTCGACTGGTCGCCGGGATCTACTTCTGCCCGCAGCTAAAGCAGCACTTGCAATTGGAGCAGATGGTGTTATGGCGGAAGTACATCCCGATCCAGCGGTTGCGCTTTCTGATTCTGCCCAGCAAATGGATATTGAAACGTTCAATCGTTTTATGGCAGAACTGAAAAAATAACGAAATCAAGTTTCATCGCTTGGTCATAAAGCCCTTGCCTGCTATTATATGGTGAGGGCTTTATTTTTTGTTTAACCGGGTACATTTTCGTGGAAACTGGTAAAGAAGTGAGCATTTTGTTTGCAAACATTGCGGAACCTTGTAGAGTATCGTATTATTAATGAAAAGCAGTACGAGATACAGGAAGAGATATAGGAGGTATTTACTTATGAATATTACAATATATGATGTAGCACGTGAGGCGAATGTTTCCATGGCTACCGTATCGAGGGTTGTCAACGGTAATCCCAATGTCAAGCCTGCAACCAGGAAAAAAGTGTTAAATACGATAGAACGTCTTGGGTACCGTCCAAATGCCGTAGCCAGAGGGCTGGCGAGTAAAAAAACAACAACGGTGGGCGCAATCATACCGGATATATCCAGCATCTTTTTTGCTGAATTAGCTCGCGGAATCGAAGACATCGCCACGATGTATAATTACAATATTATTTTGAGCAATTCCGATCAAAACAAAGACAAGGAACTCCACCTTATTAACACGATGCTTGAGAAACAAGTCGACGGAATTGTCTTTATGGGAGGTAAGATCACGGAAGAGCATGTCCAGCAATTCAAGACTTCCCCTGTTCCGGTTGCACTAGCTGCGACAATTGATGAGACAGGGTCCACTCCTTCTGTCAATATCGATTATGAACAAGCTGCATATGAAGCGGCTTCTTTGTTGTTGGACCATGGAAATGAGCTACCAGCTTTTGTATCCGCACAGGAAGAAACGGAAATCAATAATCAAAAATACAGCGGTTATAAGCGCGCCTTGGAAGAAAAAAATGTAACGTTGAATGAAGAGTATGTTATAAAAGGGGATTATACGTATGATTCCGGTATAGAAGCACTGGAACAGCTAATGGCACTGGACAAAAAACCAACAAGTATTTTTGTCGCTTCAGACGAAATGGCTCTCGGCGTGATACATGGTGCACAGGACAGAGGTTTGAAGGTACCGGAGGATTTGGAAGTCTTTGGCTTTGACAACACCCGTTTAGCAACGATGGTCCGTCCGACTCTGTCGACAATTGTTCAACCGATGTATGATATCGGTGCTGTAGCGATGCGTTTACTGACAAAATATATGAATAAAGAGGAAGTCACTGAACAGAACATCATTTTGCCACATCGTATAATTGAACGAAATTCGACCAAGTCCCAATAGTGACAGCTCCTGTATTGTAAATGGATGGGGATTCAGCTATTTTAGCTGCCTTCATTATCTTGTCGAAACAGTTAGTAGTGTATGGTGCATTAATTAATTGGGGAGAGAGAGTATGAAAAAAAGAGACATCCTGACTCCAGTCGGTATCACGTTGGGTTTTGTCATGCTGATGTTTGGAATTTTAGCAAGTGGCGGAAGTGGAGGAGTCCTTTCCTTCCTTCAAATCTCATCGATTTTAATCGTGATCGGCGGACTTGCCGCAGCTATATTGATTAACTTCAATCTGGACCAGCTAAAACTTACCAGTCATGTAATGAAAGAAGCTTTTACTAAAAGTGACACGAGTCTGCCAGCATTGATCCGCTTATTCGTCCATCTGTCAGAGAGAGCGAGAAGAGAAGGGTTGCTTGCTTTGGAAAATGAGTTGGAAGAAGTGAACGATCCTTTTCTTAAAAAAGGGATCCTTCTTGCCGTGGATGGGATAGAACCTGAAGTAATCCATGATATCATGCATGCAGAAATCACTGCCTTGGAAGAACGTCATCATAAAGGACGGCTTATTATTGAAAAGGCTGGAGAATACGCGCCGGCTTGGGGAATGATTGGAACCCTGATTGGTCTTGTACTCATGCTCAACAATCTACAAGATCCCTCTACACTAGGGCCTAACATGGCAGTCGCTTTGTTAACGACTTTTTACGGGACGGTGCTGGCCAATCTGGTATTTATCCCGATGGCAGGAAAACTGGAAAACAAGACAGAGGAAGAAATCTTTTTTAAACAAATTGTTATCGAAGGTGTCATCGGAGTGCAATCAGGACAAAATCCGAGAATACTGGAAGAAAAACTGGCCGCATTTCTATCCCACGATATGAAATACAAGGCAGATGAAGAGGCAGAGAGCTCGCTTTTAGGAGATTCCATTCATGAAGCTTAGAAAGAGAAGGCGGAAAGACAAGGGAGCGCCGAAATGGATGGTTACATATGCCGATATGGTGACATTGATCCTCGTCTTCTTTATCCTGTTATTTTCCATGTCCCAGATTGATTTGGAGAAATTTGAGGCGTTGGCAGAATCGTTTCGCAGCAGTAAGATTTTTGAACAATCACCATCCCCTATTCCCATGGAAAATCCGGCTGAAAATACGGACAATAAGCAATCAGGTCTACAGATGAATGATTCGGATGAAAATGAGGATGAACAAGATCCTTCTGAACAAGCAAAAGAGGATTCAACGGATGATTTAATGCGTCAAGTGACTGCTTTTCTCGATAAAAATGATTTAAACAATGTGATTACAGCTAATCAAACGGATGATGGGGTTGTGCTAATTCTGCAGGAAAAAGTTTTATTCGAATCTGGAGAAGCAGAAATTATCGACGATGGGGAGGTCTTGTTGGACAAGGTTGATATTTTGTTAAGCAATATTTCCAATGACGTCAGAATAGAAGGGCACACAGATAACCGCCCAATATCGAATTATCGTTTTCCGTCCAATTGGGAATTATCAGCTGCAAGGGCGAGCAGGGTGGTACGATACTTGATTGATAATGGCAAAGTAGAGAAAGAGCGTTTTAGTGCCGCAGGCTATGGTGATACCCGCCCGCTTGTACCAAATGATTCTTCAGCTAACTGGGCCAAAAATCGCCGCGTGGAAATTGTCTTGCTCCAGGAAGCGGATGAATAGAACTAGTAGGAGATCTTTAATTATTTACAGAAACCCGATCCTGAAAATCAGGATTGGGTTTTTTACTATGGAGAAGATATCTATGCTTTTCTTTTGAATGAAGCAACTGGCGCATTAGATAGAAACTGCGCAGTATCTTCCTTTGTAGTCCTTGGGCCTTTTTATAGTAGTGGTGTAGTCCAGCGCTACGGAAATACCCTGCGCTTTCCGCGGGCGGCTGGTGAGCTTCCTCGAGCTAACGCTCTGCGGAATCTCACCGTGGCCTTTCCTCCCGCAGGAGTCTTCGGGTATTTCCTTCGCTGAGAACAGATTCCTGTTTCTAAACGAATGTACGAGACATTTTTCTTTTGCATCTCTTGGTACTGCATGTAGCTAGAAAAACAAGCAAAAAGTCCAAGAGAAAACCCCAACTGTTTTCTAGGAAGAAAAGCACGCGTTTCCTGACAACCCTTTTTAAGAAGTCTTGTTGGGTTTCAAGGAAAAAAGTTTCTACGCTAGCGATAATCAGCATGCTCTTAGCGAAGGGAGCATACGCAGACTCCAGCGGGAACAGCGCGAGCTGAAGATCCACTTGGTAAAGCGGTTTTTCTTTACCAAGTTAGCTGAAGCCGTGCCCGCGGAAAGCGCAGTATGCTACCGAAGCGGTGGTTACCACTCTTTTTAAATAGGCAATGAAACTTCCAATCCACAGTTACTGCGCAGTTTATATGCGAAAAACTTGTAGGATATGTTGTTTTAAAATTTTTTGCTGTGAAGCTGCTTTTTTAACTGTTGTTATACTGCCGCTTGTTTCTGCAATATTGCAGGCATTGGTTAAGGGTCAGCTGGTTCTTTTCTGTGATTTCCTGTTTACGGGGGATTGGTTTGTATATCCCCATTTCGTCTTGCCAATTGTCAGGGAGCGAAACCGGTGACATCCTTTCCCACTTTACTTTCCATTCAGCAGGGAGGGGGCCAGTCAAAATGTCCCCCGTCAGCATCACACTCCAAAGCTGTCCCCATGCTCGAGGCACCACCCGCCAGATATCATACCCGCCGCCTCCTAAGCCGATCCATTTGCCACCACAATATTGTTCAGCGATTTCTTTCGCCAAGCTTGGGATACCTTCAAATGTCTTTGTAGTGGAACACAAGTGGGTAAGCGGATCGTAACAATGTGCGTCGGCACCATTTTGGGTAATGATGATGTCTGGTTGAAAATATTCGGCTACTTCCCTGAAAGCGGATTCATATAGAGATAAAAAAGATTCATCTTCTGTAAAAGCATCGACAGGTAGATTGAACGTATATCCATAGCCATTTTTAACACCTCGTTCACTAGTGCTTCCCGTACCTGGGAACAAGTATCTGCCTGTCTCATGAATGGATAGTGTACAGACCTCCGGATCATGATAAAAGAAGGATTGCACGCCATCTCCATGATGGGCATCGGTATCTACATATAAAACCCGTAAGCCATAGTGCTCACGGATATATTTGATAGCAACCGCAGCATCATTGTAAATACAAAAGCCGGAAGCCTTCCGTTTAAATCCGTGATGCAATCCACCGCCTAAATTCAATGCTTGAGGAGCCAGGTTGTTCAGTACACTGTCTATTGCTGTCAGAGTACCGCCTACCAACAGCGAAGCTGCCTCATGCATCCCGGAGAACATCGGTGTATCCTCAGTACCTAGTCCAAATTGCCATGCTTCCTCTTGTTTTAACTGTCCGTTTCCTGCTCGTTTGACGGCCTCGATGTACCTGGGGTCGTGGACTAATGCCAATTCACCTTCATTAGCCAGTCTAGGCGGAACAATTTGATGATCAAGCAGCCTGCCTTCTGCTTCTAAGAGTTCTTTTGTCATGACGACTCTTTGTTGGTTGAATGGATGTTCGGCATTGAAATGATAGTCCATATAAGCGTTTGAATAAATAAATACTGGTTCTCGCTTCATAAGGCAGGATCCTCCGCATCAGGTCCAAGCACTTGATAGCCAGCTGCTTTTAAGTCAGCTTTGATTGGAAGCGGGTTCATTGTTTGAAAGCGAAAAACGAGAATCTTATATTGGCGATCACTTTTGTATGGATAAATCAGTACCGAGGTAATATTCACTTTTCGTCTGCCGAAAATATTTGCAACTTCGGGAAGGATCCCTGCTCTGTCCGGTACTTTCACTTCTAATTGAGAACTTTGTACATTTGTACCAGTCAATTGAATGAGCGTGTACAGCATGTCTTTTTCCGTAACGATTCCGACAAGCCTATTCTCACGAACCACGGGTACGCATGCGAATTCCTGTTCATAAAAGATCGCTGCTATTTCTTCTACAAAATCAAGTGGGTGAACCGTCACCACAGGAGTACTCATGATTGAATGAATCGAATTATGCAATTCATCAGACACGTTATCTTGCTGAAAAATAGATGGACTGGCATCACGGACATCCCGATCCGAAACAATGCCAACGACCTGTTTCTCGCTATTTACTATCGGGATATGCCGAATGGGATGCTCGTTCAAAATGTGCAAGGCTTCGGCTATGGTAGCATTGGGAGTCAACGTGATTACTTCTGTTTTCATGATTTCTTCTACAAGCATGTTAGATTCCCTCCCTTAAAGAACGATACTTTTCCCGCTGTAAAAAGCGCAGCTTGTCAAATTGTTCAATCGAGCTTTGCGGTACATTTTTGCCAATTCTCACCATCAGGCAATTTGCCGGATGGGAAACAATTTCCGGGTCATCTGTCGGGGCAGGGGTCAGGCCCCCCGCAAACATCATTTTCTCCATTACTTTCCGGTAATTCCAGACGCTTAATTTGGTTCCTTTTAAATCCCAGTGCCAGTAATATTCTGTCGAAATAATAATGAAATTCTCCATTTCTTCATCGAGCATGGAGACGCTTAAAAGGTGAGACCCGATTTTGTTTCCGCGGTAGTCTGCTGCAATTTCAATAGCACCAAGTTCAAGTAAATCTTCCATATTGAACTCCGACCAGCGTTCAAGCGGGTCAGGATATAAATAAGTAACATATCCAATGATTGTATCCGCCGTCCTTGCAATAACAATCCGGCCTTCTGGGAAATCGGCAATATCCTGTAAAGCTTTAAATTGTTTGGGAGCAGGACGGAAAGCGTGAAGTCCTTCATGGAAATGGTATGCTTTTAAATCAGAAGAAGGGAGTGGGCCTTCTACAATTATATTTCCCTGCTCTGTATCCAATTGCAGGGAATGACAGTTTTTATTATGCTTCACCGTGTCACCACCTGTAAGTTCAATATATAGTATTATTATACAGGAACTGCAAGTTTTAAAAAACAACAATGAAAGATGTATCCGATTCTTAGCGTTATAGACAAAGAGTCAATCTTTTCTTTTGATCGAGCTTTTACAAACAGAACCTTCGTTTTCCAGCTGATGTTGGCTTGTATTCAATCCTACTAACAAATAAGAAGGATGATAAACAAAAAATATTAGTCATTACCGCGTATCAATTTTTATGGTGTTTTATATTTCCTGAAGTAGAAAAACCCCCAGCATGTCACGACGTGCTGGGGGTTTTTTGAAAGAAAAGGCTATAAAGGACAGCTTCCTTATAATTGCTAGCCTTCTTCTTGTACTTCTGAATCATCTTCGTTTTTATTTTCGTCTTCAGAGTCATTCTGCTGATTGTTTTCTTCGTCAGCTTGATCCTCATTATCCTGTTCGGTACTATCGGACTGCTGTTCCTCTTCATCAGAAGGAGAAGATTCATCCTGCTTATCCTTGTCGTCTTCCTCGTTCTTTTTTTCTTTTTTGTCCTTGTCTTTTTTCTTATCCGTTTCCTTTTCTTTCGAGTCATCCTTCAATTTCCCGATTTGAATCGTTTTGGAAGCGGAGGATTCCCTGCCGAAATAGTCCACTGCTTTCACCTGATATACTGCTCCTTTACTAGGAACAGTATAGCTTGAATCGGTCGTGTTCCCGATTAAACTGAAGGAACCATCTTTACTTTCTGAACGGAAGATGCGATAACCAACTACATCTTTGCTTGATGATTTTTTCCACTTCAGCTTTGTTCCGCTATTGGATAAGGAAGAAGGCGGCGAAGGGGCTTTTCCGTCATCAGAGAGATCGGAAGAAGCACTGCTTCCTGCCGTGAACGATACTTTATCCCAAGCTCCTCCAGCATTTCTTGGCTTTAATACGGACAAATCACTTAACGTATCATACATGTTTACCTTTAGCCAATCCGGATTCAGGGATACGCCGTCACCGTCTGTGAATTCAGATGGCGATTTATCGCCGGCCTTCACGGACTTGCCGTCAACCTTCACAAAATCACCGCTAACAAGACTGTTGTCTTCTTCATCTGGGGCGAATTTGCTGTTAAATATATCAGATCCCACTAATCCGATATCTTTACATAAATCGGAAGGAGACATTCCGGAAGTACGGCAGAAAGAGCGTTCAACAATATTATCCGGTCTGTCGAACTTGTTGTCGGGAGCCATCAGGCTCGGATCAATCTCGGTAGCCGCATTGACCAGTTCGGACCATAACCCGATATTACGATTACTGTATCCTGTGCTGCACGGATATTGAGCACTACAAGTCAATTCTTTCGGTGTATCATAGCCGATCCAGGTTCCCATCGTTACATTCGGGTTGGTAGCTACAAACCATGCGTCCCACCAATCAACAGAGGTACCTGTCTTGCCGGCCCAGTCGACACTCCGGTTGGACAAACGGGATTGCGTATAGGTAGCTGTTCCGCTGGTTAGTACATCCCGCATCATATCCACTGTCAGATAACTGGTTTGCGGCGTGAACACGTCGACCGGTTTGCTTTCATGCTCGTATAAAACGTCACCGTCTTTTGTTTCTATTTTATCGATCATATAGGCATCGACAAACTTTCCGTTGTTTCCAAAAGTGGAGAAGGCATTCACGTTTTCTTCTACGGTGACCCCTTCACCCAGGGAACCAATTGCCAACGAAGCATTGGTATGATCCTCTTCTGTAAGAGAGGAGAAGCCCATTTTTTCCAAATAGTTGGTCGCCGGATCGCTGGAGACGATTTCCTGATACGTTGTCGCGGCCGGAATGTTGTAAGACTTTTTCAGTGCTTCCCTTGCTGTAACAAGTCCGTGTGTAGTACCTGTGTAGTTCTTTGGCCAATCTTTTGGAAGCTGTGGATACCTTGCATTTAAATGGTGATCAAGAACAATCGAACCGGGCTGGATCACACCTGCTTCCATCGCTGGTCCATAGACCAATAATGGCTTCATGGTACTTCCGTTGTTTCGCAAAGTGTCCGTGGCATGGTTTACTTCTGACGTATCGTAACCCCGGCCGCCGAGGAAACTGATGATTTTTCCGGTGCTGTTTTCAATCAGCATCCCTGCAGCCTGGACCGGTTCCATGATGGTTGTTTCTTCACCGGTTTCCGGATCAATTACTGTCTGCGGCTTATCAGGGCCGTAATTATCGTATTCCTCACCGATTTTTTGGAAGACATCATAGATTTTTTTGTTGATGGTAGTATGAATTTTGTATCCTTTCCGTCGAAGATTTCTGTCTGCTAGAATACTATATTCTTCCTGAAGCGAATCGTTATCGGCAAGGTCTTCTTCTGTGTAACCATCTTGTTCTGCAAGCTGTTTCATGATGATATCCTTGGCACGTTCTTCCACTTCATTGGTCAAGTAAGGATACTTGTCCAATGGGGTAGGTGTAGGCTCTGTGAAGTCAGCGGTGATATCGTAGTCAGCTGCCTTTTCGTATTCATCCTTGGTGATGTACCCGGCTTCCAGCATTCTGTTCAGGACGGTCTGCATCCGGTTCAAGCCAGGCTGAAGTGCATCTTCATCTTTTATTTCTCCTGTATTAGTAAAAGGTGTGTAGTAGGACGGACTCTGCGGGAGACCGGCAATAAAAGCAGCCTGTGCTAGATTGATATCACTTGCTTCCACACCGAAAATTCCCTGTGCAGCTGTTTCAATCCCTGCAATATTGTCTCCGGAAGCGTTTCTGCCAAATGGGACAATGTTAAGATAGGCTTCCAGAATTTTATCCTTGCTAAGCGATTTCTCCAATCGCATGGCTAAAAGTATTTCCTTAGCCTTTCTTTCAAAAGATACTTCGTTGGTGAGAATTTGGTTTTTAATTAACTGCTGGGTCAGTGTACTTCCACCGGTTTTAACCGATGAATTTGTCGCTTCTTGATAAATGGCACGTAAAATCGCTTTGGGGACAACCCCGTTGTGTGTTTCAAATTCGGAATCCTCCGTGGCGATGATGGCATCCTTTACATAATCAGATACTTTATCGAGACTTGTTTCTTCCCGGTACAAATCAGAGCGAATGTTTCCTAAGTATTTGTTATCAGCAAAGTATAATTCCGATGTTTCTTCATAGTTATATATTTCCTCTTTCATGTTTTCCGCCGATCGTACTGGTTCATCTTTAACTAGTGAGGCAAAGTAACCGGCACCTGTACCGCCAGCAAAAAACAGTCCGATACATCCGATAATGATAAAGAAGAGAATGATATTCCAAACAACATCGTAGGTGATTCGAAAGTTTTTCTGAATCTTACCCGCCTGCCACCATTCCTTCAGCTTCTCTCTATATTTGACCGCAAAATTTTTTAGATTCACAGCAAAACCTCCTAAATATCAATCTATATTATAGCACAGCAGTCAACTTAAACGCAGGCTTTCCTCCATATATTATTGCATTTACCCAGAAGATATGGTATTAATGTATCATTAGTAAATAAAATGTAATATTTTCAGAACTTCTGAAATATAAAAGCGAAGAAGGAATGAAGTAGTGGATTGTTCCCTGTTGTCAGAGAGCTGCCGGATGCTGAAAGGCAGTACAAAACAAATCCATGAATTACGTTCTGGAGTTTCTCCTGCGAAACCAGGAGACGGCTTGCCTGGCCGTTATCGAATCAAGTGGCATTCTATGGAATGCAACAAGGGTGGTACCGCGAACAGCTTCGTCCCTTTTTTTAGGGAGGAGGTTTTTTTGTTTGTCTTGCTTTTTCGTTAGTCCATTTCCAGACAATAGTTGAAGAAGGAGTGTAAAGCATGGATATTTTAGAAGATTTGCAAATGCGGGGTCTCGTGCAACAGACAACCGATGAAGAAGGATTGAAAAAACATTTAGAGGAAAATGTCGTCACTTTGTACTGTGGATTCGACCCTACAGCCGATAGTCTGCATATAGGACATTTGCTTCCTGTTATCATGCTGAAAAGGTTTCAGCAGGCCGGGCACCGTCCAATTGCCTTGATTGGCGGTGGCACAGGAATGATCGGGGATCCGAGCGGCCGTTCTACGGAAAGAACGTTAAATGAAGCAAAGGTTGTAAAAGGGTTCAGTGAAAAAATCAAACAACAGCTTGCTAAACTGCTTAACTTTGAGCAGGGGGAAAATGCGGCTGTAGCACGCAATAACCATGAGTGGCTTTCCCAGATGACGGTTATTGATTTTTTGAGGGATACCGGAAAGCATTTCGGCATTAATTACATGCTTGCCAAGGAATCAGTCGAATCCCGGATCCAGAACGGTATATCTTTTACCGAATTCAGTTATATGATTTTACAATCCCTTGATTTTCAGAACCTTTACGAGAAAGAAAACTGTACGCTGCAAATTGGCGGAAGTGATCAATGGGGTAATATCACCGCTGGGATGGAACTGATTCGTAGAACGCGCGAGGACCAGGAAACGGAGGCAAAGGTTTTCGGTTTGACGATGCCATTGATCACCAAAGCGGATGGAACCAAATTCGGTAAGACAGCCGGCGGAGCTATATGGCTTGATCCCGACAAAACATCTCCTTACGAATTTTATCAGTTTTGGATCAATACAGATGACCGGGATGTGATGAAATTCCTCAAGTATTTCACATTTATGGACCAAGAGGAGTTACAGTCTCTGGAAAAAGAACTCGAGACAGCACCTGAAAAACGTACTGCGCATACAAGACTTGCCGAAGAAATGACAGAGATGGTACATGGCAGAGAGGCGCTTGAGCAAGCAAAAAGGATTTCCAGTGCCTTATTCAGTGGAGATATCAAGTCGTTGAATGCGGATGAGATCGAACAAGGTTTCAAAGACGTACCTTCTTACAACAAAACAAAAGAGGATGCCAACCTTGTCGAATTACTGGTGGAAGCGGGAATTTCTTCTTCTAAAAGGCAGGCCCGTGAGGATGTCAAAAACGGGGCTATTTACATTAATGGCGACAGACAGCAGGACTTAGACAAAACCATAGGAGCGGAAGATCGTATCGACGACCGCTTTACCATCATTAGGCGAGGGAAGAAAAAGTACTTTTTGATTCGCTTTCAATGATAGACTTTAATAAAAGCAGACAGTTTCCAAGAACTGTCTGCTTTTTTACTGTATTGGAAATGATAAATTTGACTGTCTGTGGATAATTATTGGCTGAAACAGCCACGTCCAGCTCCAGCGGCTACCCCCTCGAGGTCTCAAGCTTGTCGGAGGCCCAAACGATCGTTGCCGCAGGACGTGCCGGCTTCTAGCCTGTACTCCTTTAAACTGGCGCATACGCTTTTGTCCATGATAAATTTTTTTCCGCTTTTCTTTGCCATTGGGTTGATCATGGCTCGATTGGCAGAAGAAAGGTCTGCGGTAATTCAATCAGATCATTTTGAAGAAATAGAGATATCGGATTTTTCCGTTATTTCGCAGCAGCTAATGAACAAAAAAATCTCCCTACCCATGAAAGGAGGGAGATTTTATCAAGCCATTTATTAACGAGAGTAGAATTCAACGATAAGCGCTTCGTTGATTTCTGCCGGAAGTTCAGAACGTTCAGGGTAACGAGTGTAAGTTCCTTCTAGGTTATCTTCATTGAAAGATAGGTATTCAGGAACAAAGTTGTTCGTTTCCACAGCTTCTTTCACAATATCAAGGTTTTGTGATTTTTCACGAAGACCAATCACTTGTCCTGGCTTCACGCGATAGGAAGCAATGTCCACGCGTCCGCCATCGACGGTAACGTGACCGTGGCTTACAAGCTGGCGTGCTTGTCGGCGTGTGCGGGCAAGACCCAGACGATAAACCAGGTTATCCAATCGGGACTCAAGAAGGATCATGAAGTTTTCACCATGGATACCTTTCATCTTTCCAGCCTGGTCGAACAAGCGGCGGAATTGACGTTCGTTAATTCCGTACATGAAGCGAAGCTTTTGCTTCTCTTGCAATTGAAGACCATATTCAGATAGTTTGCGGCGCTGGTTAGCACCATGTTGACCTGGAGCGTAAGGACGCTTATCTAGTTCCTTACCAGTACCAGTTAAAGAAATTCCAAGACGACGAGACTTTTTCCATACAGGACCTGTATAGCGAGCCATTGTACATCTTCTCCTTTATATATTAGATTTGCATAAAATAAGACAGTGTGTTCCCAATCGCTGCCCATTTTGTTTTCATGTACCATCGCTCCAGCAGCAGAGAGTTACACGATACACCTTACTTGCTGTAAGGAACAAAATGAAACAGTCGGAGGTTCACGTAGGCTACCTTTTTTACACAAAGTCCATTATAGTTTTTTTGAAAAGAGAAGTCAAGGACTGATTGCTTGGAAACAAATATTCGGAATTATTCTAGGAAATAAGTAGGAAAAGCATGTTTAATCATATATAATTAGGATATATCTCCTATATCCCTTAATACATGGAAACGTGATTATATCATATCTACAATTAATTTCATTAACAGATTGAAGAGAACATAACATTCCAGGCACTTCCGTATTCCCGGTAAGCTGCCGTACTAATGATAGGTGAGAATTTATGGATATCAACAATAGATTATCGAGATGTGAAAGCTGGTACCGCATGCTCGATACGTTCATGCAAGAAAATACCCCATCCATTGATGAGGTAATGACAAAGATTTGTGAGAAAATTAAGCAATTTATACCTGTACAATATGTAGGCATTTATTATTATGATGCGTGGAAAAATGGTTATAGCTTGAAAACGGATGATCCTGTAGTAGGAAAAATGACAGTGGAAATCCTTCCAGCTTCTATAGTGGCTAAGGACAACCCCAGGGAAGCTGGAAAAGAGTTGTTTGTTTCCCCATCTTCTCTTCAGACCATGCTGATTCCTCTACGGGATAAAGAAAAAAAGGTTGGCTTCCTTTTTACAGCAGCAGATTTCTTTTCGGAGTGGTGTCGGCAGGAATGCAATACAATAGCAGAAGAGATTTCGGGTCAACTGCGCGTTCTATCCAATTACATACATACTGCGAAAACCAATTACAATCATCAGATTTTATACCAGGTTACGTCTTCATTTCATGCTTCCATTAATACGAAAGAGGTATTGGAAGAAGTTATTACCACATTAAAGGACGTTTATCCCGGATTTGATTATTATTTATACCTGTCGCAGGAGTTCCCGGGGGCGGATGATCTGCCTACTAAAGAATTGATTTACAATGACAATGTGACCAACAGGGTTAGTGTCCATGCTTTCCTTACCGGTGATGTTCAATACGAGCAATTAGCGGATAATTGCGAATCGAATTTGTATATTCCGCTCAGAGGGAAGCAAGGGGTTTATGGTGTTTTGCAAATCTGTGCTTCTACTGTCACCACCTTCCCTGCTGAAGATGTGGAATTCATCTCCTTACTGGCGAATGAAGCTGGAAACGCCATGGAGAATGCCCGTCTTTATCAACAATCTAAACAACTGATCGAGGACCTTCAATTAATTAATGAAACGTCCCATACATTGAATTCAAACTTGCGATTAATCGAAACAACCACTTTTATGAACCGGCAAATCAAGGATAAATTCGGAGCAGAGGAAATCGGATTCATTCTCTTTAAAGAAGACAGCCAGGAAGAATACGAAGTCTTGGACGGAAGTACCGATTACTTTTTATCCAGAAAAGCGAAACCGTTCCTTACCAATACATTAGAACTGCTTAAAAAACAACATGATGCGGTGTTCATTGGCGATTTTTCCATTAAGTATCCGGAAATACGTTTGCCTTATCATTCGGTTATGGCAATACCGATGGTACAATCGAAACAAATCAAAGGGGCTATATTTGTGCTCCATCCAGATGCATACTATTTCTCTTTTGAAGCATTCAAGCTGATTCAATCACTTGTCCATCATTCTACATTGGCTTTTGTCAATTCGATGCTTCGAGAACAACTGGAGCACCTGGTCATTACCGATTATCTCACTAGTTTATATTCACGGAAATATTTGGATGAACGACTTCAGGAACACTTGTCTGAGGACGAACAAGGTGCTTTTTTATTAATCGATATCGATGACTTTAAAAAATTCAACGACACTTATGGACACGAACTGGGAGATGAACTGATCATTCAAGTTGCCACGATTATAAAAGGGCATATAGGTGCAGAAGATTTTGCTGCCAGATGGGGAGGCGAAGAACTTGCCGTTTATCTTCCGAACGCTTCCATAGAGGATGGCATGGAAACGGCTCACCAGTTAGTCAAGCAAGTTGAAGCTTTTACGGAGCCTACTGTCACAATATCAGTTGGGGTGTCTTATTGGAATAAAGGTCAGGACCAACATTCTGGCAATGTATTTGACAGGGCGGACGAAGCACTTTACCAGGCAAAGGAACTGGGGAAAAATTGCGTAGTCAAAGCCAAGTGCATCGGGGAACCAAAGTAGAAGGCTGGTCTACATGACCAGCCTTCTACTTTGGTTTATTATATATACTTTTCTAAAATCGCGGCAAATTGTTCCAAATAAAGTTGATCTTCTTTATCGAATCTGCCTTTGCTTGGACTGTCGATATCAAGCACTCCAAAAATGGTTCCTTCTTTATGAATCGGCACGACAATTTCAGACTGGCTTGCCGCATCACAGGCTATATGCCCAGGGAACTGATTAACATCTTCAACAAGCTGCGTTTTTCCTTCCTTTACAGCTGCTCCGCATACTCCTTTGCCGGATTTGATTCGTACACAAGCCGGCAATCCTTGGAACGGTCCCAAGACTAGCTCGTCTTTTCTCCAAATATAGAATCCAACCCAATTGACATCTGCTAAAAATTGGTTGAGCAAAGCAGAAGCATTGGAAAGGTTTGCTATGACATCTGGCTCATCTTCTATTAAAGCCTCCAGCTGCTTTAATAGCAAATTGTAATCCTTCTCCTTGGATCCAGAATAATTTTTCACTTCAAACATTGTATCCCCGCCTTTTTCTTTGCATTTTTAGACAATTAATCTGACATCCTGCAATCGTTCATGGTAATATACATCCTCTCGACAAAAAGGGTGCGGTATTTGACGAGCGACTGTTGCAGGACTCTCCCCGGTTATGTCGTAAAAGACAAGAGGAGGTGGTACCGGTGACGAACAACCAAACGAAACAAAAGGTGATGGAAGCGGCTTGCAGGTTATTTTACGCAAAGGGCTACCATGGCACATCTGTACGTGATATTGCTCATTCAGCTTCGGTTAATGTATCATTGATCAACTATTATTTTAACAGCAAGCAGGGCTTACTGGAGTCGATCGTAACCAATTATTATGAACAATATATGACTGTTCTCGAGGAAACAATGACAACCACCGAAGCGCTGCCGAAAATCGATCGGCTAAAGCAAATGATTGCAACTATTATACATTATAAGCAAGAACAGCATCAATTTACTTGTTTCATTCATCGAGAACTTTCGCTTGATTCCATTTTCGTAAGAGAGATGATGGTTACTTATTTAGCGAAGGAAAATTATCTGATCAACAGCGTGTTTAAAGAAGCTTTACGTGATTCGGGTAATACAAAATTAGATTTGCAGTTTTTATATGTTCAGTTGAAAGGCTTATTGAACAGCCCGTATTCGTCCGCAAACGAGTGGAAAACGCTGGTGAACTGGAATCAATCTCAAGATTTCTTTGCAAAGAAATATGTCCATTTGATCTGTCATTGGATTGATCACTTGTCAGAAGGTACTGGAATGGATAAGAAAAGCAATCCTAGCATACTGTCTCGTTAAGCGGGTGTACTCGACACCTGCTTTTTTTTGCTTTCAAACCATCTTCAAACTGCCGAGAAAATCATCCATCCGACAACTGATGGCAGTTTGTTTGAAAAATTTGTCGTTGTGTGAATAAATTTGAAAATTAATAAACAAAAATGACAGTTAACATGGTATCATAATAGTAATCATTTTCATCTGGAAAAAGAAGTTCGTTGTTTTAGTAGGATGCTTAAAGTCACCGAAAGCAACTGAAAGATGCGAAGCTTGAAAAAGAGAAGGAAATGCTCTTCTATTACGGAAGTTTTTCCTCTCGTTCTCATATGTTAACAGTTTATTGGATTAGTCAGGAGGTTTTTTATGGCGTACATAATTGGCGGTATCCTTATTTTAATCGCTTTGATCATTTTTGGACTTATTTGGCGTAAAAGAATTTATGATGAAGTCGACCGTCTGGAAGGATGGAAGATGGATATTATGAACAGAAATGTAAGTGCTGAGTTATCGCGGGTGAAAACATTGAATCTATCCGGAGAAACCCAGGAAAATTTTGAAAAATGGAAGGATCGCTGGGATTCAATCCTGACGAGGGAACTTCCAGATATGGAAGAGTACTTGTTTGACGCTGAAGAAGCCGCTGACAAGTACCGGTTTTCTGCTTCCAAGCAAAATTTGCTTCGTGTAGAGGATGCACTGAAAGCAATTGAATCAGATATTGAGCAAATGTATGTTGAACTGGAACAATTGCTTGAGTCGGAAGAGAACAGTCGAAAAGCAATCGAAGAGTTGAATCCGAGAGTGAAAGAACTGCGGAAGTCACTGCTCCATAACCGCCATCATTTTGGTAATTCTGAAGCTCGTTTTGAAAGTGAATTGGACGAAATCAATCAAACCATCGAAAAATATTACCAGCTTACAGAAGAAGGCAACTATTTTGAAGCTCAGAAACTTGTTGATGGATTGCGCGAACACTTGTCGGAGTTAGAAACAAAAATGAAGGAATTCCCGGGAATTTACAAAAAATGCCGGCAAACGCTTCCCAATCAGTTAGATGAACTGCAAAATGGTATCGTTGGTATGAAAAAGGATGGATACCATATATCCCATTTAGGATTTGAAAAAGAGATCCACCAGTATAAGACCAAGCTGCAGGATTTTATAGAACAGCTTGATAAAGGTGTATTGGAGGAAATCGTGCCTTTCCTCGAACATGTCGACGAACGAATGAAGGAAATGTACCAGTTGCTTGAGAAAGAAGCAATTGCAAAAAACTATGTAGAACAGCAGCTGCCTTCGTTCCGTCGGGATTTGGAAAAGGAAATTCAGTCTTTTGAGGATACGACGCAGGAAGTCGAAAGACTGCAGGAGTCTTACTATTTAGAGGACACTGATTTGGAGAACCACTTGAACTTGGATAAACTGATCAAACAATTGAAAGAAGATATTGATAGCATTGACCGTGGCCTTGATGAACATACGGCTACCAACATCGAACTCCGTGAAAAGGTAGAGACTGCGTCCAATGAGTTGGAAAAGCTTAAAGCACGGCATGAAGCATTCAGAAGTCAGATTCAGACCTTGAGAAAAGATGAATTGGAAGCTAAAGAACTGATCCTTGAAATGCGCAAGGTACTTCAAGATACACATCGGACATTGATGAAAAGTAATATACCAGGTGTCCCGGGATTCATTTGGGAGCTTTTCGAGGAAGCTGCAAATCGGGTAGAGGATGTGGCCGGGAAATTGGAAAAACAGCCCCTTGATATTGGGGAAATCCAGCACTCGCTAGCAGAAGCTGAAAAGGCGGTGTCCTCTATGACAGAGCAGACGGAAATGCTGTTGGAACAGGCGCGCCTGGTCGAACTGGTCATCCAGTACGGCAATCGATACCGGAGTAAGTATCCTTTATTGGCAGCAAGACTTTCCGAAGCAGAAAACAGATTCCGCAGTTTTGAATACGAGACTGCTTTAGAAGAAGCTGTTCAGGCCCTGGAAGAGGTTGAACCCGGTGCATTAAAGAGACTCGAAGCCTATAGTAAGGTACCGAGCTGATTGTAAAATGAAGAAGATAAGCTGGCTCATTGGCATATTGACTGTAACAGCCCTCCTGTTATGGGCTGCTACAGCTGTATTGATCTGGGAGGATTTGCAGCAGGAAAATGACAGCAGACTTTCAGGCAAACATCCGCTGGCAAAAAGGATGGACAGAGAGCTTGATGGGATTGGTCTTTTTACAAAACGAAGCAGTACGGAAATAAAGTCAAACGAAACAAATCATGAAAGACCTGTCATTTCAATCGATGAACTACTCTCCGATCTCCATATTGACCCGAAATAACACAAGAATGAATCCCTTGCTGACAAGATTGTAGCAGGGGATTAATTATGGTATTATAAATGATTGCATAAATACGAAAGGGGAGGGACGTTTCCATGATTTATTTGGATAATAGTGCTACAACAAAACCTTATCAAGAAGTAATCGATAGTTTTACCCAAGTATCGGAAAAGTATTATGGAAATCCCTCATCAATTCATCGCACTGGTGCAGAAGCAGAAAAGCTTTTGTTGAGGGCCAGGCAGCAGGCAGCGGAATTGCTTCATGTGAAAGAGGAAGAAATTGTATTCACATCTGGCGGTACGGAAGGGAACAATACAGCTATAAAGGGAATTGCACTTGCCCATCAAAATAGAGGAAGGCACATTATTACTTCCCAGGTCGAGCACCCTTCCGTGCTCGAAGCCTGTAGAGGGTTGGAAGAATTGGGTTTTTCTATAACCTATCTTCCAGTAAACAATCAAGGTCTTATCGATCCCGCCGCTGTGGAGGCAGCGATTACCGAAGAAACAATCTTAATCAGCATTATGCATGTCAATAATGAACTGGGGACCATACAACCAATTGAAGAAATCGGAAAAATAGCCAAGCAATATCCAAAATTGCATTTTCATGTGGATCATGTGCAAGGCTTTGGCAAAGTACCGTTATCGTTGCCGAACAGCGGCATTGATTTATGTACCATTTCAGGTCATAAAATACATGGACTGAAAGGAACTGGGCTGCTCTTTTCAAAAAAAGGAACGCATCTGTTTCCATTAATGCATGGCGGTGGACAGGAGCAATCTATCCGTTCAGGAACAGAAAATCTCGCCGGGACTGTCTCCCTGGTGAAGGCTGTGCGTCTCATATTAGAGGAACAAAAAAAGCAAAAAAAACACCTTTTGGAAATGAAAGAGAGGCTGTGGACTTGCTTGGACAAGATGAAACAGGTTTCAATCAATTCACCGGCTGGACACGCACCTCATATCATCAATCTATCTGTTCCGGGTTATAAACCAGAGGTGCTGATTCATGCCTTAAGCGAAAAGGGATATTATATCTCGACTAAATCAGCTTGTTCTTCAAAAAATCAAGATGTCAGCTCTGTACTGGCTGCCTGCGGAAAGCCGGAAGCAATTAGCAGCTCTGCATTGCGTATCAGTCTTTCTTATCATACTCAGCAGCAGGAAATAGAGGGCTTTTGCAAAGCGCTTGATGAAACTCTGCATCAATTTAGCGAAGTAATGGGGTAGATACTATGCATTATGAATATATTTTAATTCGATATGGCGAAATTGCATTAAAGGGAAAAAACCGGAAAATTTTCACACAGAAATTACAAGAAAACGTTCAAAGCAAAGTAAAGGATATACCATCTATCAAAGTAAAACGGCAACGGGATCGTATGTACATTTTACTTAATGGACAGGATCCGGAGCCGATCATCGAACGTTGTAGAACAATATTTGGAATC
Source organism: Sediminibacillus dalangtanensis (assembly GCF_017792025.1). Lineage (NCBI taxonomy): Bacteria > Bacillati > Bacillota > Bacilli > Caryophanales > Bacillaceae > Sediminibacillus > Sediminibacillus dalangtanensis. Next base: position 2,545,098 of record NZ_CP046956.1, on the reverse strand, counting down.
CACAGCTTAAGCAAGGCCATAAAGGTAGACAATGAAGAAGAACAGATTAAAAAGGCTGCTTTGTTTGCCCTTCAAGAAGCGCAGGGTGTTAAAACCTTCAAAGTAACGACAAAGCGGACGGATAAAGAATTTCCTGTGAGGTCACAGCAATTCAACCAAGTGTTGGGTGGTTATTTGTTGAAAAATACAGAAGGATATACAGTGGATGTCCATCAGCCCGATATGGAATTAAGAGTCGAAATCCGGCAAGACGGCACGTATATCACTTCACAAAAGATACTGGCAGCGGGCGGCTTGCCGGTTGGTTCATCCGGTAAAACGCTGCTCCTGTTATCAGGAGGAATCGATAGTCCGGTTGCAGGTTATTTAACAATGAAGCGAGGAGTCCAAGTGGAGGCTGTCCACTTTCATTCTCCACCTTTTACAAGTGAACGTGCGAAACAAAAAGTGTTTGATTTAGCCCGGCAATTGACGAAATACGGTCATTCTATACGCATACATGTCGTGCCGTTTACAAAGCTGCAGCAAAAGGTGCATCAAGTGATACCGCACGGCTATTCCATGACGGTCATGCGCCGGATGATGATGCGTATAAGTGAACAAATCGCTTCTAAGGAGGGGATTTTATCGTTGACGACCGGGGAGAGTCTTGGGCAGGTTGCCAGTCAAACGATGGAAAGCATGCATGCTATCAATGAAGTGACCAATTATCCCGTATTACGTCCACTAATTACCATGGACAAAGAGGACATAATCGATGTTTCTCAAAAAATCGATACCTACGATATATCGATTCGCCCTTACGAAGATTGCTGTACCGTTTTTGTACCGGATGCACCGAAGACAATGCCCCGAAAAGAAAAAGTGAACCAATTTGAACAGGCGGAAGATTTTAGCGACTTGTTAGCTGAAACTTTGGAAAACGTGGAAATAGTAACCATCGATTCCCAGGCAAAAGAAGAAGAATTCGATGCTCTGTTATAAAGTTCCGTCGTATGCATTAATCGTCAAGGTTTAAAAGAAAATGCTCATAGTTTGACTGCGACCTTGTTAAGTGGGAGTTCGGCGTTACGGAAATACCTTGCGGTTTCCGCGGGCGGCTGGTGAGCTTCCTTGGTAAAGCGGTTTTCTTTACCAAGTTAGCTGAAGCCGTGCCCGTGGAAAGCGAAGTATGCTACCGAAGCGGGGCTTAACACGCTTTTTGAATAGGCAATGGAATTTCCCATTACAGTTCCTGCGCAGTTTCTATCTTTAATGCTACAAACTAGCCATGAAATAGTTGGTTAAAGCTGTCATCTCTCCCAGTTATCTCACTGTATGGCTTCTCTTCCTACTGTATATGCTAGGGATACAGGGAAGGAGGTGAGAAGACATGGCTAACAACAATAACAGCAACCAGCTTCTTGTACCTGGAGTGGAACAAGCTTTAAACCAAATGAAAACTGAAATTGCTCAAGAATTCGGTGTCCAACTTGGCGCTGATACAACTTCTCGTGCTAACGGTTCCGTTGGTGGAGAAATCACCAAACGCTTGGTATCGACGGCACAACAACAATTCCGCGGTTAAAATTATATAAGGATGGCAAAAAGGGTAGTGTGCGAGCACTACCCTTTTCATTTTTTCTTAAAACGGTTAAAATATTTACAATTCATCAAACTCCGACAATTTTCTAATTTTAATATTAATTTAACAACAAAGGAATCATCAGAAAAGGGGAAACGTGGTATGGGAACTATCTGGCAAGGCGGAACCATTTATACAATGATATCTGAGATGGATACGGTGGAAGCTGTTTTTACGGAAGAAGGGAAAGTGGTGGATACTGGATCTGTTTCGGATTTAAAAAGAACTTATCGGGGGAGGGTTGACAAGGTTCAGGATTTACAAGGCAATACCATGTTCCCTGGCTTTACTGACAGCCACTTACATATTATCGGACATGGCGAAAAGTTAATTCACTTGGATTTATCTGCAATGAAATCTGTGGAGGAGGTAAAAGCTGCCCTTCGAAGTCGTGTGTCCCAGCTCGAGCCTGGAGAATGGTTGATCGGGGAGGGCTGGAATGAAAATCACTGGAAAGATCCAGTCATTCTTCAACGAGAGGAGCTAGATGAAATCAGTCCAGAAAATCCGATGATGCTGACCCGTATTTGCCGGCATGCGCTGCTGGCCAACTCGTTGGCTATGGAACAAGCGGGCATCAACGACAAGACGGAAAACCCACAAGGCGGTGTCATTGTAAGAAATACTTCCGGAAAAGCAACCGGTTATTTTCTTGATACGGCGCAAGAATATATCAAGAATGTCATTCCGGAAATGTCGGAGGAGCATCTAACTGCGATTGTTCAGACAGCAGTCGATGATTTACACCGTAATGGTTTGGTTGGTGGACATACAGAGGATTTAAATTATTATGGCGGTTTTCTGAAAACATACCATGCATTTACGAATGGGATTGATGGAGTCAAACGTAAGTTTCGTGCTCACTTGCTTGTTCATCATGAGGTAATCGATGATATGGCTTCATCAGGACTTGATTACCATAAAGGTACTGAATTCATTGAAATGGGTGCGATGAAGATTTTTTCGGATGGTGCACTTGGCGGTAGAACAGCCTGGCTTTCAGAACCATATGACGATGATCCGGAAAATGCAGGAATCAATATTCATAGCATGGAGGACCTTGAAGCACTGGTTCAAAAAGCGAGAGGCTATGGGATGCCGGTTGCTGTTCATGCAATTGGGGACAAGGCTGTCGAAGCAGTTGCTGAAACACTGAGAAAATATCCGCTAGGGAATGGCCGGCGAGACCGGATTATTCATGCGCAAATTGTAAATGATCGTTTGCTGGACTTATTGACAGAGCTTGATGTGGTGCTTGATATTCAACCGACGTTTGTGGCTTCGGACTTTCCGTGGATTATTGATCGGATAGGAAAACAGCGGTTGACGCATGCATATGCCTGGAAAACTTTCCTAGAGCGTGATATTCCTTGTGCAGCGGGTTCAGATGCACCGATAGAGAGTATCAATCCACTGCTTGGTATTGAAGCTGCTGTTCTAAGAAAATCGAGTGTCGATGGGGTAAGCTATCAACATGAACAGCGGTTGTCTATGTACGAGGCGATCTCATTATATACAAATGGCAGTGCCTATGCTTCTTGCCATGAGTTCGATCAGGGAAAAATAGCACCTGGCTACAATGCTGACTTTACCATTCTAGATCAGGATCCTTTTACAATCGATCCAGAACAGATTACGACACTGCAAGTACAACAAACCGTAGTCGATGAGACAGTCGTTTATCAAAAATATCATTGGAAAGCAGAAACGTAATAAAAGCTCGAGATAACAAAGGATGCTGAAAGAGTGTTAGGGACATAATAAGCGAGGCTAGGACAAAAGCATCGTGACCAAAATGAAAACCGAACGATTCCACCATTCGTTCGGTTTTTTCTGATGAGCAAAAAGCAAAACGTACTACCCGATGAAAAGTGCAACTTCCCACTCCGGCAAGGTACTTCGCTTTCCGTGGGCACGGCTTTAGCTAACATGGCAAAGAATACCGCTTTGCCAAGTGGATCTTCAGCTCGCGCTCATCCCGCTGGAGTCTGCGCACCTTGCCTCCGTTGGATGGAGATACCTCTCTTCTGGTGTAATTTGCCATGCTTTTGTCCCAGGATCGCTTATTTAATGGGAGGAGATTTATAAAAAGGTTCTTTTCACTCTATCCCAATACGAATTGTTTTTTAATTTTACTGTTTTGACTTTTTTATCACTAAGTGTGACGGTTAAATCTTGAATGTTCCGAACAGAATATGCCTCATTATCAAATCCGATGATAGGATAATCATTTCCATCCTGTACAACTTTCAATGTCAGTTTCCTCGACTTGTCCAGAACAAAGGAAGATCCAAGTGTCCTGTACCGGTTGTTGTTCAAAGATGCCAGTTCGGTAACCTGAAAACATGGCGTTTTCGGATCGACGACGGCTCCGTTGGTAGATTTATTGTATCCTGTACTGCCGGTAGGTGTGGCCACGATCAATCCATCTCCGCGAAATGTTTCAAAATGCTGGTCATCAATAAACACATCCATTACGATTGTTTTAATCAACGTAGATCGGATACTTGCTTCATTTAGGCATAAAAAGTGTGCCTGGTTATTTACCTGCACATCGATTACCGGAAAGCGGCGCACTTCCAGTTCCTCATGAAGGATAGAATTGACCATCTCATCATAATTATCGAGGTTAAAGTCGCAATACAGCCCTGCTTCATTGGATCGGGCGATTCCCGTGTACAAACAATCCTGCCGAAAACCCGTTTTTCTAACGGCCTGTAAAAAGGCGCCGTCTCCTCCTACACTGATGATAATATTGGCATCTTCCGACTTGTCTACAATGTTGAACCCATTCTCTTTCGCAAGCTTGAATAATGGTTGGAGATTTTTTTCAAGTTCCTCTTCTTTAGGGTAGTAAAAATAAAGGTTACGACGATTGTCCATTATTGCTTCCTCCTGTCTGACTGCATAGTTATCTTTTGTTGTTATCCATTTCACAGATCACTCCACCTGTGAGTAAACGCTTTATAGTCATGTTATCATTCTTTTTTTCATAATCCCAGCAGGAACATAGTGAACAATCCTTGTTTAATCCATTGTCGTTTTGAAAATACTGGAGACAATGGAGGTGTTTGTATGGGGTGGCTTCTGTCCGGAGGTATCATTCTGTTTCTTCTCTTATTAATCTTTATCCTCTTGTTATGGCTGCGAGTTTACTTGACGTTGGATTATCAATACGAAAACGGCTCTGACTATTTCCATATCCAGGTGGAGATATTGGGTGTCCGTGTGTTTCATAAAGAATTTTTCCCGTTTTCGGAAGGGGAAAACCGGTATCAATCAGCAGGGATATCGGAAAAGGAAGAAGGCAAATCATTGAAGCAAAAATGGCAGGAGTGGATGCGTCATTTGGAGGCATACCGGTCCATCCTGCCTCTGATTTTCGAATTTATTTCGCAAATTTCAGTCCATCAGTTGTCCTGGAAAACGAAGATAGGCTTGACGGATGCAAGAGCAACAGGAATAGCAGCTGGTGCTGGGTGGGGAATTAAGTATAGTTTGGTTGCTTGGCTGCATTCTCACGCCAAACGAATGCCGAGGGAGGAGATCGATATCCTGCCTTTGTTTCAACATGAATATCTTTATACCAAAGCGGAATGTATCTTTTCCTTCCGTTTAGGTAAAGCTATACGCATCATTCGACATATTATGAAACAGTTCTCAAGTAAAACATGGAAGACTGCGAACGAACCAGTAAATACTTAAGGAGGCCGATTATAAATGAGTGAACATCCAATTGAAGGTTTAATGACTACTGCTATGGAAAATCTGAAAGATATGGTCGATGTCAATACGATTATTGGAGATCCGGTAGAATCCCCCGATGGCAGTATGATCATTACCGTTTCCCGCGTTGGATTTGGCTTTGCTGCAGGTGGATCAGAGTTTAAAGGTCAGTCGGGTGGAGGAGACAGCTCCGATTCTGAGGGTGGTAGTGGGATGCCATTTGGCGGAGGAAGTGGTGGAGGAGTATCCATCACACCGATAGCTTTTTTGATTGTCAATGAAAAGGGTGTACAAATGATCCACCTCGATCAAAGTACCCATCTTTATGAGAAGTTATTGGATTTCGCACCACAAGCAATGGATAAAATCCAGGAAATGCTGAAAGGTACCTTGGGAAAATTGGAAAAGGGCGGCGGGAAAGAAGAGAAAGAAAAGGGCGAGAAAGCGGGAAAAGATAAGAAGGATAAAAAAGGAAAAGAGAAGAAAAACAAAGAGGAAAGCGATGACGAGGACTCGGAGGAATATGAAGACGAGTAATAGCAGGGTAGTTCGGCCTTTATGTTAGACATTCGTTTTCAATGCCTTCATAATAAGAAACGACAATAAATGATGGAGGCTGATAGAATGGCGAATGTAACCTTTAAAGGCACCTTAATGACGCTTGTTGGGAACGAAGTGAAAGTTGGCGACACAGCACCCGATTTTAAGGTGCTTGATAACGATTTGAATGAAGTCCGTTTATCTGATTACAGTGGCCAAGTACGTCTAATCAGTGTCGTTCCCTCTGTCGATACAGGAGTATGTGCAGAGCAGACACAACGCTTTAATGATGCCGCAGAAAAGCTGAGCAATGTTAAAGTACTGACTGTTAGCATGGATTTACCCTTTGCGCAAAAACGTTGGATACAAGCGAATGATATTCAGCACATCGACATCTTTTCCGATCATAAAGATGCAGACTTTGCCCAACAATATGGGGTATTGATGGAGGAACTGCGCCTATTGGCACGTTCTGTTTTTGTCGTCGATTCAGAAGGCAAGGTGACGTACACAGAATACGTAAGCGAAGGCACCAACCATCCTGATTATGAAAAAGCCCTTGCCGCGGTAAAAGAGACGAAATAATTTATTTTGCTACGTGATTCAGGACTTGCCCCGAGTGACTTGTCCGCCGATGCAACGTACGAGGAACTGTGTTCTTTGTTTTGCATCGGCCGACCAGGCATTCGGGGTTTTTTGTGGCTGTCCGAATGTTTATAAGAGTGGTACATAAACATATATGTTCTCTGAACAGATAGGTTTTGTTAAAATAATAGGTTAACGAGTGTAAACGAATGGGGGAAGCAAAATGGAACACAATAATGTGGAAACAATATATACCTTTCTAGATGAAACTGCTGAACAAATTGGGCGCCAGACGGAACAGCCGTACTTGGACAGTCTGGCCCTGGTGCTGGAATACTTTTTTACCGGTGAAACGACAGAGGAACTCAATGAATTTGCGCTGCAACACTTACGAAAAAAAGCCAACGAGTTGGATATCAGTTCTTTTGACCGGGAGGAGATTAGAAAGTCGATTCAATTGGCTTCCTTGAAAGGGATGCAGGGCGCAACACAGCAGCAACATTTAATCACTCCTGACACCGTCGCGATGTTCGCAGGATATTTGGCAAATAAATTAATGAAAGGCAGAGAACAAATACGTTTATTTGACCCTGCTTGTGGAACAGGAAACTTGTTGACCGCCGTCCATAATCAACTGCCGCAGCAAACGGTTCCACTCGGAAGTGAAGTCGATGCCACCTTAATCAGAATTGCTTTGATGAGTGCCAATTTCCAACAAATTGACATGGAATTGTTTCATCAGGACAGTCTACGGCCGTTTTTAATGGAACCTGCAGATTTGATTGTTTCCGATTTACCAGTAGGCTACTATCCGGATGATATCATTGCCAACGATTACGAACTTAAGGCGGAAGAAGGGCATTCTTATGCTCATCACTTATTGATTGAGCAAAGCATCAAGTACACAAAAGAAGGCGGTTATCTGGTTTTAATCATCCCGAACTTTTTGTTTGACAGCGATCAGGCATCGAAACTGAACGCTTTCCTGCAAAAAAATGCTCATATATTTGGTATTGTCCAATTGCCTGAAACCATATTCAAGTCAGAACAAAATGCGAAAAGCATCTTTTTGCTTCAAAAAAAGGGGCTGGATACCAAGGCTCCAAAAGAAGCATTAATGGCCAAGCTGCCTTCATTTAAAAATGTCCAGGCCATGAACGACATCCTGGTAAAAATAAATCAATGGTTCAAACAAGCAGGCATTTCTTGAAACTGCTGGCAAATAGTTTGAAAATAAAGATTTTGAAAGGCAAGCGTTATCATTAAAACCTTGATATTGCAAACTTGATGAAGCGGTGTTTAAATGAGTAAGGGAGTATATAAGGACGTTTGAATGAAAGGATTGAATATAGTGAGCAAAACATTAGCGATAAATGCAGGCAGTTCCTCTCTGAAGTTCCAATTGATCGAGATGCCAGAAGAAACAGTGATTGCGAAAGGCTTGGTCGAACGGATCGGCATCAAAAACTCTGTTTTCACGATAGAGGCAGCAGGAGAGAAGGACGAGACAACCACGGACATTCCCAATCATGAACAGGCAGTCAAGATGCTGTTGGACAAGCTGACTGCATCCGGGGTTATCCAATCACTGGATGAAATCGAGGGTGTCGGTCACCGGGTGGTACATGGTGGCGAGCGTTTCAGTGATTCCGTGAAAATTACCGATGAGGTAATTAGAGAAATTGAAGAGGTTTCGGATCTTGCACCATTGCACAACCCGGCAAACCTTACGGGTATCCGTGCCTTCCGCGAGATTCTTCCGGATGTTCCCGCCGTTGCTGTATTCGATACAGCTTTTCACCAGACGATGCCGGAGCAATCTTATTTATACAGTCTTCCATATGAATATTACGAAAAGTACGGCATTCGGAAATACGGTTTCCATGGTACTTCTCACAAATATGTATCGCAGCGTGCTGCTGAGCTGCTTGGATTACCGCTTGAGCAGTTGCGGCTGATTTCCTGCCACCTGGGTAATGGGGCAAGTATCGCTGCCATTGAAAACGGGAAATCAATAGATACTTCGATGGGCTTCACCCCTTTAGCAGGTGTGACAATGGGAACGAGATCTGGAAACATTGATCCTGCTTTGATCCCTTATATAATGGATAAAACTGGTAAGACAGCCAACGAAGTTATGACGGTTTTAAATAAAGAAAGCGGAATGCTTGCGTTATCCGGCTTTTCTAGTGACTTACGGGACATTACGGAGCGGGCTAACGATAAAGATGAGCGTGCCGAGCTCGCTCTTGAAGTATTCGCAGAAAGAATTCATAAATACCTTGGTTCTTATGCTGCAAGAATGCATGGCGTGGATGCGATTATCTTCACTGCTGGTGTAGGAGAGAATAGTACGGAGATTCGTGAACGTGTCTTAAAAGGGCTCGAGTTCATGGGTGTTTACTGGGATCCTTCTCTAAATAATATTCGCGGAAAAGAAGCGTTCATCAACTACCCGCATTCGCCAGTTAAAGTAATCGTCATCCCTACCAATGAAGAAGTCATGATTGCACGGGATACGGTAAGACTTGCTTAATTAAAAATATTTTCAGATAAAAGCGGTTGAGGCAAAACTTAGTGCAAAGCAAAAACCGAACGAGTTCGAATGCTCAGTGGGATTCGAATCATCGTTCGGTTTTTTGTTTTATGCAAATGATTTGTTGACTTTCTCTTTAGAATGGATGGAGGCAAACACTCCGGCCAGATACCTCGCTTTCCCTGGACACAGCATCGGCTCACTTGGTAAAGATACCGCTTTAGCAAGTGAATGATCTGTTTGTGGCTGCGTACCTTGACTACTTCGTTGGATTTGGACACCTGTCTCCTCGTAAGTCTCCACTTTTTCCTAAACATGATTAGAACGGAAATAATAACACCATACCGAGGTTTAGGTTCAGAGAGCTTTATGAAGTTTTAAATCATACAATGCGCTGGATCTTGTCCTAGTGATATGATAGAAAAAAAGCAGGGAAGAGGGGATCGTGTGGCTGTCAATCCGATTGGTCAGGAAATTTCCAGCTGGGAAAACAAGCTTGAAGCGCACTCTGCCAATGATTTTGAACGGCTTTATGATGCGGTGCAAGAGCAGGCAATGATTCGGTTGAACGAGGCCAGGAAACAAGAATGGTTCCGCACGGTAGATGCTCTTTTGTTTCATTCACACGCTTATTTGCAAGGTTCGGCACTACAGAAGGAAGCAAGGGAAAGATTAATTGCCCAGGGCAGGATATTTCGTCCGGAAATAACTACGATTGAAGATATGCAATCGTTGACGATGGAGCAATCTTCTTACATCTCCATACAGGAGTTGGCAAAGGGGCGGTTGTATGCAATGGCACAAGGAGGTGCCGCAGGTACAGGCGGTGGACTGTTGCTTGGGACAGATTTTCCATTGCAAGTGATCATGAATTTGCGACTTGTCCAGTTGATTGCAATGGGATTTGGAAGAGAAATTCGTCGGCCGACTGAAATGATGTTGTCGTTAAAAGTTTTTCAAGCCGCGACTCTGCCTAGACGATTGCAGTGGAAAGCATGGCAGAGCCTGCTTACAGAAACAAAGTCTGCCGCAGATTACATGTATCAGGGAAATGATGAGTTGGTGGACGAAAAGTGGCTGCACCAACCGATAAAACAGGCGATCAAATCGTTGCTAATTTTGACGGCAAGAAAAAAAGTCGTTCAAGGAATTCCGCTGCTTGGAATCGCGACCGGGGCTGTCTGGAATTACCGACTGGCAAAACGTGTTGGGGAATTTTCCCTTCGATATTACCAGAAAAGGTGTTTACTGTAACTGTTATAGCCTATCCCCTGGTTACGGAGGATAGGCCTTTTCTATTTATTCGCTTCTAACTACTAAAACATCACACGAAGCATAACGAGTGACACTTTCGGAAACACTGCCGATGAGGAATCTTTCCACAGCATTCATACCGGTGGCACCGCAGATAATTAAGTCAGCATCATGTTTTTTGGCGATATCTTTGGCGATTTTGATTTTAGGAGATCCGTATTCTATGTCGCTAACAATATGGTTCACACCAGCTCTTTCAGCTTTTTCCCGATAGCCGTTCAACAGTTCGTTGGCATAAGTTTCCGCTCGTTCCGCCAACAATCGATCATACGCTTCAGCCGTGGCGAAGGTCCGATGATCAATGACATGAGCGAGGATCAGCCGGGCGTGGTTCCTTTTAGCAATGTCAACTGCTTTGTTAAAGGCGAGTTCTGCAGCTTTTGAACCATCGACAGCTGCTACAATATGCTTGTATTCAAACTCCATAGAAAAAGACTCCTTTCTACTTCTTTATTCTATTATACCATGGTCGCAACTTCCCAGATAGATTGGACTAAATACGTGAAAATAGAATTTTTGCTCCTATTAAGATAGGATAAAGATGGATTAGATAAAAGATTCAATCGATATGGAGGTGCAAAGTGTGGGACATGCACTTATAACTGCTGGAACAAAAGGCTTGGGCAGAAAAGTGACAGAAGCTTTTTTGCAGGCTGGACACCAAGTCACTGCTACCTATTGGAAAGATGATGCGAAAGCAGACGCATTGGCTGCGTTACATAAAAACGATCCTTTACATATTGTTCAAGCGGATGTAACCTGCAAAAAAGATTTGCAAGGACTAGTAAAACAAGCGATGACTAAATACGGAACAATTGATTACTTAATCAACAATGCCGGCCCCTACATATTTGAAAGAAAGAAATTAATGGACTATTCACAGGAAGAATGGGATGCTATGATGAAAGGGAATCTTGATTCTGTTTTTCATCTATTAAAACTTACCATCCCAAGGATGCGTGAGCAGAACTTCGGTCGGGTGATCAATTACGGGTTTCAGGGCGCCAACACAGCAACCGGATGGTTATATCGTTCGGCCTTTGCAGCCGCAAAGGTTGGTTTAGTATCCTTGACCAAATCCATTGCATATGAAGAAGCAGAATATGGAATTACTTCTAATATGGTATGCCCGGGTAATATTACTGGTGACATGAAGGAAGCAGGTATTGAGGAAAGTCGTAAAATACCCGATGAAAAGACGCCGATAGGCAGATCCGGAACGGGAGAGGATATTGCCAGGTCCATTTTATTTCTTTGCGAGAAAGACTCCGACATGATTACGGGTTCTGTTTTTGAAGTCACAGGCGGTTTGGATGTCATTCACCGATATCGGTGAAGGGTGTTCTTTCCATACATAACAAAAAATCCTGCAAGGAATACAGACTATTTGGAGGGATGACAAATGAATATCGGAGTACCTAGAGAGATTAAAAACAATGAAAACCGTGTGGCGATGACGCCTGCTGGGGTTGTAACACTTGAAAGAGCTGGTCATCGAGTGTTCGTGGAAACCGGAGCCGGTCTGGGCTCTGGTTTTACCGATGAACAGTACATTGCTGCTGGAGCAGAAATCGTTTCTACTGCCGGAGAAGCATGGCAACAGGAGATGGTCATGAAGGTAAAGGAACCGCTTTCGGAAGAATATAAGTTCTTTTATGAAGGGCTAATCCTGTTCACCTATTTGCATTTGGCCCCGGAACCGGAATTGACCAAGGCGTTGATTGACAATAAAGTGGTATCGATTGCTTACGAGACAGTCCAGCTTGATAATGGTTCGTTACCACTTTTGACTCCCATGAGTGAGGTAGCAGGACGCATGGCTTCTCAAATCGGGGCTCAATTTCTTGAAAAGCCAAAAGGCGGAAGAGGTGTGCTCCTTTCTGGGATTCCTGGAGTGAGAAGAGGAAAAGTGACCATCATAGGCGGTGGAGTAGTCGGAACAAATGCAGCCAAAATAGCAGTCGGCCTGGGTGCTGATGTCACCATCATCGACTTGAATCCTGAGCGTCTTCGCCAGCTCGATGATATCTTTGGATCGACCATCAATACATTCATGTCCAATCCGTTGAATATCGCAGAAGCATTGGAGGAATCTGATTTGGTCATTGGGGCCGTACTGATTCCGGGTGCCAAAGCACCGAAGCTGGTTAGCGAGGAGATGATCAAATCGATGCGGGAGGGCTCGGTGATTGTAGATGTGGCCATCGATCAGGGAGGGATTTTTGAAACGACTGATCGAATAACTACTCATGATGATCCTACTTATAACAGGCACGGTGTTCTGCATTATGCAGTAGCCAATATGCCTGGAGCCGTACCGCGTACATCTACAATCGGTCTGACGAATGTCACGGTACCTTATGCATTGCAACTGGCGAACAAGGGATATCGGAAGGCTTGTACAGATAACAAAGCGCTCTTGAAAGGTATCAATACGTTAGATGGTTTTGTTACGTACAAAGCAGTGGCTGAAGCCCATAAGTTAGACTATGCTGAAGTCGATAGCATATTACAAGACAGTTGATAGCAGAAATGGAATAGGTCCGAATTCATACCTCGTAAAAATTCGCAGACTCAATAATGTTTCTACCACTAAAAGAGCCTGGGATAAAAGCATCGTGACCAAAATGAAAACCGAACGATTCGAATCATCGTTCGGTTTAGCTTTGGCACTATGTTTTTGTCCAGCCATTTCTGTTCTTATTCGATAATCTGCAACGTTTTCGGATAGCTTGTCAGCAGTTCTGGACCCTTTTTGGTCAAGAATACTTCATCTTCAATCCGGACTCCGCCCACTCCGGGCACATATATTCCAGGCTCCAGCGTAAAGCTCATTCCTTCTTTTAAGGTTAAATCATTTTCAGAAGTGAGCGATGGGTACTCATGCACATCGACACCGATTCCGTGACCGATCCGATGGGTGAAATATTCCCCATACCCCTCTCGTGCAATATGCTCTCGAGCGACTCGATCCATTGACCCGGCGGCATCTCCAATTACAGCAGCATCAATCGCCTTTTCCTGTGCCTTCAAGACGGTTTGATAGATTTTTTCTTGTTCTGGATCTATCTGTTTATATGCAACTGTTCTGGTAATATCGGAGCAATATCCTCCAAATACGACACCAAGATCAAACAGAACAAGATCACCTGCTGCAATTTTATCCTGACCAGGTGTTCCGTGGGGAGATGCAGTTTTTTTGCCGGACAACACCATAGTGGAGAAAGACATCTCTCTGACACCTTGTTTTTTTAGTTCAAACTCGATTTTGGCCAGGATTTCCATCTCAGAAACACCTTCCTGGATAGCCTCCACGCCTGTTTTGACGCCGAAGTCTGCTAAATCTGCAGCTTGTTTAAGGATGGTATATTCTTTTTTGTCCTTAATCACTCGCAAACCGGCCAGTATCTCAGTCCCGTCCACAATTTCAGCCCCTGGAACCGTTCGCTGCAATTGTTCAAATCGGGAAACGGAGAAATCCTCTTTTTCAATGGCGATGGAATCGGGTGTTTTATTTTGCTTTGTTAAGTATTCCTTGAATAGCTCCCAGGGATTGTCCTGATCCTTGTAGGTGAGAAAATCCCCTTTCCAACCAGATGTGATGGCGTCTTCTTTTTCCATTTCCGGAAGTATGAACAACGGATCTCCGTCGATACCTGTGTAGAGGGCTACCAGCCGTTCGTGTGGATCGGTATAATGACCGCTTAGATAGTAAACATTTGCCTTGGAGGTTACCAGGGCGCTATCGAAATTTTGCTGTTTGAGTTTTTGAATCAACTTCTGCAATCGTTCCATTATTTTCTTCCACCTTTCCTTGTCTTTTATTAGTATAACAAACTGGCCTGGGATAATGACAATAATAGCCGGACAAGAAGAATGAAATATCTTTTTAGCGGGAATTTTGTTACCATAAATAATGTAGAAAAGAAAAATATAAAAAGAATTGAAACCTAAGGGGTATTTGATTCGTAAACAGGAATATACAAGGAATTTTCTTGGAAAGATGAGGTGAACCAGTGGGACTATTTTCGAAACTGTTTCAAAAAGATCCAAAAAAACCAGAAATAAAGGAACGATCTCCCTTGTCGATAGAGGTAGGCGATATTGTCACCTACGATCTCGTTGACTATGAGGTGGTCGGAAAGATCACTTATCGTCAGGACAGTTATGAGTGGTTCGGATACCAGCTCCTCGAGGGGAAAAATACCATATGGCTATCTGCAGAAATGGATGAACAGCTGGAGCTTGGTATTTATCAATCGGTGAATCTTCCTGTGTCCAAACCTTTTCCAAAACAACTGACTTATCAGGATTCCATTTACTACCTTGATGAGCAGGGAGAAGCAAGGGTGGTAGGTGAAGGCAGGAGCAGAAACATAAACGGCAGGCAGATTCAATATGCTGAATACTATGATGAAGCGGAAGAGCATTATCTTAGCCTAGAGGACTGGGGAAGCGAAATTGAAGCCAGTTACGGGTATGAAATTGCCCCTTATGAAATTAAAATCATTGCAGGTTCCATATAATAAAGGAGGACTTACCTATGTTTAAAATGTTTAAACGCGTTAGTACTATCGTAAACTCGGAGCTGAACTCCATGTTGGATAAAGCGGAAGATCCAGTAAAAATGCTGGAGCAGTTCATGCGCGACATGGAATCAGATATTCGTGAAGTGGAAAGCTCGGTTGCCAAACAAATCGCTAATGAAAAGATGCTGAAACGGAAATATGATGACGCCCAGGCATTGGTTGATAAAAGGCAAGGCCAGGCTGAGCAAGCGATTGAAGCAGGGAATGAGGATCTGGCCCGTCGTGCGTTGGAAGATAAAAAAGACCAGCAGGAACAGGCTGATACATTAAAAGAATCTTGGGATAGGGCAAAAAATGATTCCCAGGTGCTTCGCGATAAGCTGGATGAAATGAAAAAAGAATACCAGCAGATGAAATTGAAAAAGGATTCGCTGAAGGCCCGTGCCGAATCTGCAAAAACCCGGACAAAAATGAATCGGACGATGTCCTCGATAGGAAGTGACGATTCAAAACGGGGATTTGAACGCATGGAGGAAAAAGTCCTGCAGTTTGAAGCGGAGGCAGATACTTCTGACGATTTGTCTGCATCAAGTAAGTCGCTTGATGATGAGTTTGAAAGTCTGGAAAAGAGCGGTGTAGATGATGAATTAACCGCCTTGAAAAAGAAACTCGGCAAGGAATAATTATTTCCGTAACGACCAGGGGATGGAGTAGACAGGTGAAGAAGTCACCAGTAAAAACCCTTGTACCTGCCAGAGGCTGCAAGGGTTTTTGCGGTTTTTCTTCCCATATAGAAAGGAGGTACACCTTCCGTTATGCACAAAATATTAGGTGTTTGTTTGCTGTCACTTGTTTTATTGCTGACTGCCTGTGGATCCGGCCTTTCTCAGCTTCAAGGGACGGAGGAAGAACCATCGGTGTCCGTAGAAGAAATTCCGGACGAGCCGGATAGACAGGAAATAGAGGAGCAGTTGAAAGCTTCTTCCAATCAGGACATCGAAGCCATTTTTGCCAACAATTTTTATTTATTGGATGTCGTTACAGGCGATGATGCTCAAGCGAATGTCTATGCCACCAGACAGTTTAAGAGGGAACAGCTGATCTCGCTTGTTTCAAGTATAAAGAAACCTGATGAAAAAAGTGAGGTAAAAGATGGCGAACAAATATTGATTTATCCAGATTATTTTGTCACCTTCAAACCTAGTGAAGAAGACCAGGATGTGTTGTTGATCGAAGTGGCTTCTGATCAATTTGTGCGAAGCAATTATTCACCCAATCACTTGAATGGATTTTTTACTTTTCTACTGTTGAACAGAATGCTTGGTACTTCCAACTGGGAGAAATCTCGAATGGACCAGTGCCGAAGTGGCGGCTGTTATGGCGGCTATACGACGGGTGACCGCGGAGGATTGAACACGAAAAGGGGTATGTCTTCCTATCGTGGCGGTGGAGCGAGTGCGGGTAAATAAATTTTAGAGGAGGGAAAGAAATGGGTCCGTTTATATCAACGTTTATTTATTTTATTATTGCTATATTGGTTGTGCTGGCCGGACTGGCTGTTTTTGAAACATTGACAAGAAAGTATCGCGATTGGGAGGAAATCGAGAATGGGAACGCTGCAGTTGCACTATCCGTCTCAGGAAAGATAATCGGTATCTGTATTGTACTAGCTTTCGCCATTTATCATAGCGTGAGCATTTGGGAAACGGTCATTTGGGGCGCTTATGGAGTGGTGTTGCAAGTTGTTGCTTATCTGGTGTTTGAAGTGCTGACCAGAAAATTTTCGGTCGAAGTAAAGCTTAAAGAAAATAATACAGCAGTCGGCATTGTATCACTGGCTGTCTCTATTGGATTAGCTTTTGTAATCGGGGCATCCATTACATAAATACCAGTTGTATCACATGGGTCTGACTTTACGTAAAAGAAGTCAGGCCCAACTTTATTTTTGCAAAAGACTATGGAAAGACGGAGTGAATCTAATTGGAACAACAAGCTGTCAGGCAAAGTAATTTTATCTACTGGGCTTCAGGAATTGTGTCGATTTGCGGAATTGTGTTCGAAGTGCTATTTGGTGCACTCGGATCGTATATCCTTGGAGATGGCGTCAAGCAGTACACATTGGTCATCTCTTTTTTCTTGACTGGAATGGGAATCGGGGCAAGTTTAAGTGAAAAAGTGATGAAGCATTTACTGATTGCTTTTGTTTATATTGAATTTCTTGTAGCGTTGATCGGCGGTTTTTCCAGTTTTGCTATGTTCGGAATCACCGCTTTTTCTCCTGATGGATCCGACGCACTGTTTCTTTATATCATTACATTGACCGTGGGGGGATTGACTGGTCTGGAACTGCCGATTTTAATCAGGAAAGCGAACGAAATTGGTGTCGCCCTGAATCGAAGTACCGCCCGTGTATTGTTTTCTGATTATGCAGGAGGCTTGATAGGGGGGCTTCTGTTCGTGTTTTTTCTCCGCCCGGCACTGGGCATGGTGAAGAGTGCATTTTTTGTCGGCTGTATCAACCTGTTGGTCGCGCTTATTGTTTTATGGCTTTTTCGGAAAGAAATCAGCCGTATAGCCGTTCACTTTGTGATTGGCGGTGTCATACTAGTGACGCTACTGCTGGGCTTCTTGTTTGGAGAGGAAATGGCGTTTAACTTTGAACAAAAGCTTTACCAGGATCCTATTATCCATATGGAAGAAAGTCAGTATCAAAAGATTATCTTGACGAAAGACGGCAACGATACCCGCTTGTATTTGAACGGAGGACTGCAGCTTAGTTCCACGGATGAATACCGCTATCATGAAGTGCTTGTTCATCCAGCCATGGCACAAGCGGACGAGCATCGGAATGTCTTGATCTTAGGTGGTGGTGATGGAATTGCTGCCAAAGAGGTACTGAAATATCAGGATGTGGAAAATATCACGCTGGTAGATCTGGACCCAGCAGTTGTCGAACTTGCCGAACAGGAACCGCATTTGTTGGAATTGAACCACGGATCATTGCAAGATGAAAAGGTAGAAATCATTCATCAGGATGCATTTCAGTTTTTGGAGAATACCGATCGTTGGTTTGATGTAATCCTTGTGGATCTTCCTGATCCGAATGATGAAAGTTTAAATAAGTTGTATACGAAAGAATTTTATTCGCTTGCCCGAAATCATTTGCAGCCTGAGGGGGCCTTAATGGTCCAGGCAACCAGTCCTGTATTTGCCAGGGAAGTGTACTGGACCATATCCGAAACGATAGCTGCGACTGGATTGAATGTCGAAAACTTTCATGTTGACGTTCCCAGTTTCGGAAATTGGGGATTCGTCATGGGAAGCCGGAATGAGATCCATGTAAACGATCTGGCAATAACTATACCAGTCCGATTCCTCACTACCGACATGCTCCCTGGTTTAACAGAGTTTGGCAAGGATGAAGACAACCCAATGGAAGAAGGGGAAGGGGAAACAGCCGAATTACAGCCGAATACGTTAATTGATCCAAATCTAATTCAAAAGTACGAAAGGGCCTGGGAGAACTATTAAAAAGCAAAAAAAGGTATAACATTTGAATACACCATTTTGTCTTGCTAGGATGAAATTAATCAAAATATTGGAGGAGTGAGAGAAATGAAAGTGTCTTTCCATGGTCAATCAGCTGTGAAAGTAGTGACGGAAAAGCATACGATTTTTATTGATCCGTTTATTACGGGCAATGGAGCATCCGATCTTGATGCAAGCAGTGTGGAAGCCGATGTCATTTTACTTACGCATGGTCACAATGACCACGTCGGTGATACCATCGATATTGCTAAACGGAATGAATCTTTGGTAGTGGCTCCGAATGAATTGGCCAACTATTTGTCATCACGAGGATTGAATACCCATCCGATGCACATTGGCGGCGCTCATCTGTTTGATTTTGGCAAGGTCAAACTTACACAGGCTTTTCATGGCTCTGCGTTCACGGATGAAAATGGCGAGAGTATATATACCGGGATGCCGGCTGGAATTTTGTTGACGGTAGAAGGGAAAACAATCTATCACGCAGGTGATACGGGTCTGTTTTCTGACTTGAAATTAATCGGTGAGCGGAATGAAATTGACCTTGCATTCCTGCCAATTGGCGATAATTTCACCATGGGACCGGAAGATGCGCTGGTTGCTGCGGAGTGGGTCAACGCGAAGACGGTCGTGCCTGTTCACTATAATACATTTCCATTGATCGAACAGGACGGGGACGCATTTGCGGAGAAAGTAAAACCTGGAAAGGGTATAGCACTTAAACCGGGCGAATCGATTGACCTTTAATATTGGTAAAACGGGTCCTGCCAAATATGGCGGGGCTTTTTTTTGTTTAAAAAAGTTAAGGAGAACATCGGCGGAATAAGGAGCATCGGCGACAGCGGTGGCCTTCCTGCGATTGGCTTTGCAAGCTTTGTATATGGAGAGCATGTACCTTATGGTCAACGCATACAATAGAACAAAACAGTTGGGGGTGAAAAAGTGAAACAGTATGCGCTATTAAGAATATTGCTGGCTTGTTTCTTTTTATATGTTGCTTGGCCGGAAATCGGTCAGCAGACGGGCCAAGCAGCAGGTTACTTTTGGGCGGGCTGGCTGATGTTCTTCCTTCTTGTCGCAGGGGCGAATTTGGCTACACTTTTACAAATGACCAAGCCTCCGGTCATGGAACAAGGAAAGGAGATCCGGATGGCAACTGGTAAAAATTGATGGTGGCACCGAACATCTGTATAATAACAAGTAGATAAAAATTATTAGTACAGATGAAAGAATGGTGAATAGCTTGGCTACCAAACATGAACAAATCCTCGCGTTCATTGATTCACTGACAGTAGGAAATAAAATTTCTGTGAGACAGATTGCAAAAGAGTTGAATGTCAGTGAGGGAACAGCTTACCGTGCTATCAAAGAAGCGGAAAATCGGGGGATGGTCAGCACGATTGAACGTGTCGGCACGATTAGGATAGAAACGAAGAAAAAAGAGAATTTTGAGCACTTAACGTTTGCAGAAATAATCAGTATTGTCGACGGCCAAGTATTAGGCGGGAGAGAAGGGCTTCATAAAACCCTAAATAAATTTGTCATCGGTGCCATGAAACTGGACGCCATGATGCGGTACACAGAAAGAGACTCTTTGCTGATCGTCGGCAACAGGGTGGGCGCCCATGAACTGGCAATTCAGGAAGGGGCAGCTGTGCTGATAACTGGCGGTTTTGATACAGAAGAGCATGTGAAACGTCTGGCAGATGAAAAAAAACTTCCGATCATTTCTACCAGTTATGATACCTTTACGGTGGCAGCCATGATCAATAGAGCGATCTATGACCAGCTGATAAAAAAGGAAATCGTCCTCGTAGGAGATATCTATACTTCCAAAAACGAAGTCGTGTTTATGACCGCGAAGGACAAACTGGAAAAATGGTATCAAATGAATGAACAAACAACCCACAGCCGCTATCCAGTCGTAGATGAAAACAATCGTGTCATCGGTATGGTGACTTCCAAGGATATTATAGGAAAAGACAAGTCTTTATCTGTTGAAAAAGTAATGACGAAGAACCCGATGACCGTGCAAAAGGAAACTTCCTTGACGTATGCTGCCCATATGATGGTATGGGAAGGTATTGAAATCATGCCGGTTGTGGGGCCCTCTCAAAAGCTGGAAGGTCTTGTTTCCAGACAGGATGTGCTAAAAGCGTTACAGCACATCCAGCGTCAGCCTCATGTAGGGGAGACAATCGACGATCTTGTCACGAGCAGGCTGGATGTAGTGGAGGATGGTGACAGCCCAGCCATTTACCGATCTGTGGTTACTCCGCAAATGACAAACCAGCTGGGCACCTTATCTTACGGTGTGTTTACCTCTTTTGTTACCGAAGCTTCGAGCAGACTGCTGCGGCAGTATAAAAAAGGTGATTTAGTAGTGGAAAATTTATCGATTTACTTTATTAAGCCGGTGCAATTGGAAAGTATGCTGGAGATACGACCAAGGCTGCTTGAAGCGGGAAGGAAATTTGCAAAGGTGGACATCGAAGTTTTCAACGAGAAAGTGTTAGTCGGCAAAGCTTTATTGCTTGCCCAACTGATCGACAGGTAGGATGAAATGCCGGCCGCACTGGGCCGGCTCAAAAAGGTTGTAGCTGTTAATTGGTGTACATATCATGTTCTTGAGAGTCTTTTTTGTTCATTCCGGTAATGACGTGCTCGTTTATAGCCATCCACCAATTGCAGGGTCCCCAACAGGAAGAAGACAATCCCTATGTATAAGGCGAGCTGTGTTTGATAGTATAGGTATTGGTTGACTCCGAAGAACACAACAAAGAGACCTAAACAGATTTTTCCTTTGGCATTCATATACAATTGATTCAATGTATCGTTACTTCTGAGGATTGCTACCTTATAATAGACGTATAAGATTAAGGAAACCATAATGATGATAGGGAATATTACCATGAAAATCTACTCCTAACCTAATTTTACAACGTCTCCATTGTAGCTTTTTTTCACTCGTTTTGCTAGGACTAAAATAAGTTAATTCCAAGGGGAGTGTTTCGATGAAAAACAAGGAAATAATAGAAAAAATCAAGCAGTACCAGACAATTATTATTCACAGGCACGTGAGGCCCGACCCGGATGCATTCGGGTCCCAAGCCGGATTGGGTGAATTGATCAAGTATTCTTTTCCAGAAAAAACGGTGTATCTCGTCGGTGATGAGGATCCTTCCCTCAGTTTTTTGGCGAAAATGGATACTGTGCCAGACGAATTATATGAAACAGCGCTTGTCATCGTTTGTGATACTGCCAACCAGGCCCGGATTGCAGATCAACGTTACAAGAATGGCAATGAACTGATTAAGATTGATCATCATCCGAATGTGGATCCGTATGGCGATTATGCCTGGGTGGAAACGGAGGCCAGCTCTACCAGTGAAATGATATATGAACTATATTTAGAAGGAAGAGAAATGGGTTTTGCTTTCAATGATAAGGCCGCCCGGTTAATTTATGCAGGAATAGTAGGGGATACTGGAAGATTCTTATTCCCGAGCGCTACCAAGAAGACCTTTCAATATGCCTCTGAATTGGTCACGTATGAGTTTGACCGGCCAAAGCTTTATGATGCTCTCTATAATACCAAACCAAATGTAGCGAGGTTGAAAGGATATATCCTCCAGCACTTTAAAATTAGCGAAGCCGGTTTTTGCAATGTGAAAATTCCTCGAAAAACATTGGAGGAATTCGGCGTCACCTCATTAGAAACGAGCCAGTTCGTAGGAATCCTTGGGGACTTGGAAGGGATCAAAGCATGGGCTTTCTTCGTGGAAGAGGAAGATATTATTCGTGTCAGACTTCGTTCAAAAGGACCGGTAGTGAATGAGATTGCTGCGAAATATAATGGTGGCGGCCATCCAATGGCTGCTGGCGCTTCCGTGGCAAACTGGGAGGAAACAGAAAACGTGATAACCGATATGGAGAAGGTGTGCAGAGGGTTTATAGTCGAATAACGATGTTGAACATATAGAGTCAGGACTCCTCTTGCCAAAGGGCAGTGTTGAGTCCTGGTTGTCTTTAACTGGAGAAATCAAGTGAAAGATGCAATTTTAAGGTTGGAGCGATAACGAGTTGATTAATGCTCGCTGTATAGTCGATATCCTCGACTCGGTAGACGGTATTTTCGAGCGTGGAAATCAGTAATTGATCATTTTCGGACAAACTGACAATATCCCGGCCGACCACGCTGTCAATCTCTTTTTTTATCGCATCCTGCAACTGGTGGACAATAAGCCTGTCGAGTTTTAACTGTTCAGCATTATCGATTTCGACCTCAATCGACTGAACGACCACTTTTTCCTTTGTTTTTTCATCCATTTCTTTTTCGTTTTCCAACAGCGCTTCATTCTGTTTTTCCAGTTCTGCTAGTTGAGACCGTAGATTCATATTATCTTCCAGCCATTTTTCATAGTATTGACCATACATATATAAATAAATGACAAAAGCAATAACAGCACCAAAAAATCCTCCTGCAAAAAATCGCTGCCAGCTTTCTTTTTTATAATAAGGAGGAATGTGCATTTACTCAATATCCTCCTGCGTAAACCACTCGATAACCAGAATGGAAGTTTGTACGCCACCCATGGCTGTCACAATTAACAATACTTGCTTAACGATGTCCATGGTGGACCCTTGAAAAATCCCTTTTTCAAAATTTGAAATGGCATCGAAGGTCCCGCCGATAGCTGCCACGATTGCCCATATTCTCAGCTTTCTTGCGACAGTTGTTACCGATGTCAAAGGCGGATCGCCTGTGGCCAAATAACCGATACTGCCTATGATCGATCCCCCCATGATCACCCCTAAAGCGATGAAATAGCAGTGGATCAGGGAGAACACAAACCTTTCCTCCATGCTCCTTTCCTCCCCTCTCAACCTTCTAATGTCCGTTTTGACAGTCAATGTGCGGATTCTCTTTTCAGTTTATGAGGAGAAAAGACAAGTTATGATAAGCGGTTATCATTTAATCTGACAACCCTATCGGCTATAATAGGGTTGTAATGTAAAGGAAGGTATTATATATGGATTTCTCACATTTACAAGTGCGAAGCGGATACAGTTTAATGAAAAGCACCATACATATAAGTCAATTGGTGGAAAAAGCGGGAGAGTTGGGATATGAGTCCCTTGCATTGACGGACGATGCCGTATTCCATGGAGCTGTGCCATTTTACCAGGCTTGTGTTGCCAAGGGGATCAAGCCCATTTTGGGAATGGTGGTAGAACTGGAAGCAGAGCGACTGCCCTTCATCCTGTTAGCTCAGAGTAATCAGGGCTATCAACAGTTGTTGAAGTTGAGCACGGCTCTTCAGTTGGAAGAAGCGGAGGCGACAACCATCGATCAACTGGCCGGTTTCGTTAAGGATGTGACGGGCATCATTCCCGTGACGAAAAACCACTTGGAAAGCTTTTCTTTCGAACATTTATCTGGTTTCTTCCAAAGGTGTCAGGGATTGTTCCGACAGGAAGACTTTTACTTAGGAATCGATAGCAGTGTTGCGGAATCTACCGACTTACAATCATGGAAAAGGTTCAGCCAAACAACCGGTATTCCGGCGGTAGCTGTTAATGATGTAAGGTATTTACGGGCAGGCGATCGCAATGCGTATGACGTGCTTCTCTCAATGAAAAAGGGTGAAAAGTGGGAGCCTGAGACAAAACAGGAGGATACGGCCGATTTCTTGAAATCCAAACAAGAACTGCAGGACACGTTTCAATTTTGGCCGGAAGCACTGGATAAAACAGGAGAAATAGCAGCTAAATGCAATGTCGAGCTTCAACTTGACCGGAGGATGCTTCCATCTTTCCCGGTACCGGGAGAAGGCTCGGCAGATGAATATTTAAATAAATTGTGCTATGATTTTCTTTTTGATAAATACGCTCATGTGTCAGAGCAAGTTAAAAAACGTCTGGATTACGAGCTTGAAGTGATTCATTCGATGCAATTCAGTGATTACTTCCTGATTGTTTGGGATTTCATCCGTTTTGCCAAACAAAACGGAATCATGGTTGGACCTGGCCGAGGCTCTGCCGCAGGCTCACTCGTTGCTTACGTATTGGGGATTACGGAAGTGGATCCAGTGAAATACGACCTGTTGTTCGAACGTTTTTTGAATCCGGAACGTGTATCCATGCCCGATATCGATGTCGATTTTTCCGATATCCGGAGAGAAGAGGTTATTCAATACGTTAAAGACAAGTATGGGTCCGATCATGTTGCTCAAATTATCACCTATGGAACATTTGCAGCCCGTTCTCTGATCAGAGAATTGATTAAAACATTGCAAATAGATGAACAGGACGCAGCGTTTATTTTGAAGGAGATACCGCATCATACCTCCCAGTCGATTAGCGACATTGTCAGGGCCAGCGAGCCCATAATGAATTATGCCAGGCAGTCGCCGAAGCTGCAGACACTATTCAAAGTCGCATCACGGCTGGAAGGCCTGCCGCGGCATGTTTCCACTCATGCTGCAGGGATTGTGATCAGCGAAGAGCCGTTGGTCCATCACGTTCCATTAATAGCTGGTCATAATGGGGTGGCATTGACACAGTTTGCTATGAAGGAGTTAGAAACAATTGGTCTGCTGAAGATGGACTTTTTAGGTTTGCGGAACTTGTCGTTGCTGGAAAGGATTACCGACTCCATCGAACGGAAAGAAAAACTGGAAATTGACCTTGAGGATATACCTCTGGATGATGAGGCAGCGTTTCAATTGCTGCGCCGCGGACAAACCAACGGGGTATTCCAACTGGAGTCGAAAGGAATGCAAAGCGTCCTGATGGACCTGCAACCGACATCCTTTGAAGATGTGGTGGCGGTAAACGCGTTATACAGACCGGGCCCGATGCAATATATTTCGGTGTATGTGGACCGTAAACATAACCGTGAAAACGTAGAGTATCCCCATCCTGATTTGAAACCGATACTGGAAAAAACATACGGAGTACTAGTTTATCAAGAGCAAATCATGCAGATTGCCAGTAAAATGGCCGGTTTTTCGTTGGGTCAGGCCGATATTTTGCGGAGAGCTGTGAGCAAGAAACAACATGGTGTCATGCAGGAACAAGAGCAAGCTTTTCTCAAAGGTTGTCTTGCTAACGGATATGACGAAAAAGCTGCGCGTCAGATTTTTGACTGGATCGTCCGCTTTTCCAATTACGGATTCAACCGGAGCCATGCGGTAGCATACAGTATGATTTCCTATCAACTTGCTTATCTGAAGGCTCATTTCCCTGCTCATTTTATGGCAGAGATCATGGGTGCGGCGGCAGGACAACAGGAAAAAATCCAACTATATATAAATGAAGCCAAGCAGCTAGGCATGAAAGTGTTGCCGCCTTCGATTAACAGAAGCTTCGGTAGATTCAATGTAGAAAACAGCCATATCCGTATGGGGATGTTGTCGATTAAGGGAGTCGGCGGTCAGGCAGTCAAAGAAATTGTACAAGAAAGAAAAAATAATGGCCCTTACAAAAATCTTTTTGATTTTTGCATGCGCGTCTCCTTGAAAACAGTCAACCGTCCGGTAATAGAGTCCCTTATATTGGCCGGAGCATTCGACGAAAGCAATGCTAATCGGGCAAGCTTGCTCGGAACAATTGATCAGGCGATGGAGCAGGCAGAATTGTTTGGTGAATTCGGTGACCAGCCTTCTCTTTTTCAGAACAGTCTGGAGCTAGATGTCACTTACAAGGAAACGGAAGACTTCACTGATATGCAAAAACTAACCTTTGAAAAAGAAGTGCTGGGGATTTATATATCGAGTCATCCTTTGGCAAAGTACAGGGAACAACTGAGAAGTGCAGGGTATATTCTTCTTGAAGATTCGAGGCATTTTGTCGGGAGAAGTAACCTGAAAGCAGGAGCAATCGTCCAGGAACTGAAGAAGATCAGGACCAAGCGGGGGGATCCGATGGCCTTTATGACAATGGGAGATGAAAATGGGCAGATGGAAGCCGTCATTTTTCCGGAACTGTATCGTCAGGTCAATCGCTGGTTGAAGGAAGAGTCTATAATCCTCATAAAAGGAAAGGTTGAACAGCGGAATGAACGATGGCAGTGGCTCTTGTCCGAAATCATTCCGTTCGATGAAGAGCAACTGGAAGTAAGCGGCCAAAGGAGATTGTTTCTTAAAATTGAAGAGCATAATGAAGAACAAGCCTTACTGCAAATACAAAAAGTAGCGGATGCTTTTCCGGGAAGCAGTCCAGTCATCATTTATCATGCTGGCCGAAAAAAAACGTATCAGTTGTCAAGCAACTACCATATGCAAATTAACAAACAGAGCCTGGCCAACCTTTATCGATTGCTTGGCAAAGAAAATGTAGCGGTTCGGAAATAAAGCGAAGGCAATTAGCCAGTGGATGAGAGTATGACAAAGACAATCTTTACACGGATATAGCTTTTGTTATAATAGAGTAGTTAAGTGGTCAGACCAATTTGAAACAGATGAAAAACGGCCGGAATGATAAAAGGAGCGGATCGGAAATGTCTAATTTAAGGGATGAGGCATTACATATCCATCGGGAAAATCAAGGGAAATTGACGACGCAGACAAAGATTCCCGTCAGAAATGCCAAAGATCTCAGTTTAGCCTATTCGCCGGGAGTGGCGGAACCTTGTAAAGAGATTTATGATCGGAAAGAAGCAGTATATGAATATACGATGAAAGGCAATATGGTAGCAGTTGTCAGCGATGGTTCAGCTGTCCTCGGACTTGGAAATATTGGTCCAGAAGCGGCACTGCCTGTTATGGAAGGGAAATCGGTCCTCTTTAAAAGCTTTGCCGGTGTAGACTCTTTTCCGATTTGTCTAAACACCCATGACGTTGAAGAAATTATTCAGACAGTTAAGTTGATGGAGCCAACCTTTGGCGGCGTGAACCTGGAAGATATTGCCGCGCCGAATTGTTTTATTATCGAAGAAAGATTGAAAAAAGAAACGAACATCCCGATTTTTCATGATGATCAGCATGGTACAGCAATCGTGACAGTTGCCGGTCTCTTAAATGCCTTGAAATTGGTAGATAAAAAGTTTTCTGATATAAAAGTTGTCGCCAATGGAGCTGGAGCAGCTGGCATCGCAATTATCAAGCTCTTGCATAGCCTTGGCGTCCGAGATATTATTATGTGTGATTCCAAAGGAGCCATTTTTGAAGGAAGAAACTACGGGATGAATGGAGTCAAAGATGAGGTAGCAAAAATCACCAATAAGGAACGCGAGGAAGGAAAATTGGAAGAAGTCATGGAGGATACCGACGTGTTCATTGGTGTTTCCGTCGGTGGATTGCTTTCCAAAGAGATGGTGGAAAGCATGAATGAAGATCCGATCATCTTTGCAATGGCTAATCCAGATCCCGAAATCATGCCGGAAGATGCCAAAGCGGCAGGAGCAAAAGTAATCGGTACTGGGCGGTCAGACTTTCCGAATCAGGTAAACAATGTGCTTGCCTTTCCGGGAATATTTAGAGGAGCCCTCGACGTACGGGCGACTCGTATCAATGAAAAAATGAAAATTGCAGCTGCGGAAGCCATTGCTGATTTGATTACAGAAGATGAGTTAAACGCTGATTATGTCATCCCGGCTCCTTTTGACTCACGGGTAGCTCCTGCAGTTGCAGCAAGTGTAGCAAAGGCTGCTATGGAGTCCGGTGTGGCTAGAATTCAAGTGGATCCGGAGCAGGTTGCTGAAAAAACCCGCAGACTTACAATGATCGATGATAAGTAAATAAAGCATGCTGAATTCCACTACGATGAGTGAAGCTCTATGGGAAAGGAAAGCCTTGGCGTCAAACACCAAGGCTCTCCTTGTTGACCTTATAGAGAGATTTTCCGGTTCCGCTTTGAACGCAGCGTTTGTTTTTTGTGGAAGGGGGGGTCTTATCGTTTCCAAACCGGAGAAAATGAAGGTTTATGAAGAAGTGCTCAATGAAATCCGGGATTACATTGAGGAAAACGATTTGTCGCCGGGGGACAAGCTGCCTTCTGAACGCGAGTTGACAGAGCATTTAGGTGCTGGCAGATCGTCTGTCAGAGAGGCACTCCGCGCTATAGAATTGCTTGGGTTAATTGAAACGAGAAGAGGAGAGGGAACCTTTTTGAAAATGTACCAGCCGTATCACACAGTAGAGCTGTTGTCGTCGTTCATTTTAAGGGATTCGAATACAAAACAGGATATCGTTTTTTCTAAGCGGGTTATTGAAAAAGAAGCAGCCAAGCTGGCATACAGCCACTTATCTGACAAGGAAAGAAATGAATTGCAGCAAGTCCTGGAAAATGACCAGTTAACTGCAGAGGAGTTTCATTATCAGTTTTTCTTGATTATTTTTAACAGTGGTGAAAATTTTCTCCTGCAAAAAATATGGCACTTATTGAATGATTTTTCTTACGCAGTGGAGAATGTTTCCTATAACAAGCAATTTTATCATCTGCTTGTACATATATATATGGATGGTAAATATGAAGATATTGAAACACTTTTTAGCAGTTTGCAGCGTGAAGCAATATCCGGAGCCGAGTGAGACTGTCTGTGAAGAAATTATTTGAAGCATTATGTGGAAAACAGGTAGGCTTCAAGCGAGAGTTAAAAGGAGGGATCATCCTTGCTTAAAGACTTTTTTAGCAAGAAAAGAAAGTATGCATCAATACCAAGAGAGGAAGCGAAGCAAGATATTCCTCAAGGCTTAATGCAAAAATGCAACAACTGTCAAAAAATATTTTATCGAAAAGAAATGATAAAAAACTTGAACGTGTGTCCTAATTGCGGTTATCATCATCAAATGCCAGCTTATGACCGAATTGACTCTTTATTCGATGAAGGAACATTTGAGGAGTGGGATAAGGAGTTGACTTCAGCTAATCCGCTCGGTTTTCCCGGTTATGAAGATAAGCTGGAGAAAGACCGTCAGAAAACGGATTTAAATGAGGCAATCGTGACAGGGGCAGGAAGTATTGACGGAAAAAAAGCTTCTGTAGCCGTAATGGATTCAAGATTCCGTATGGGAAGCATGGGCTCGGTAGTGGGAGAAAAAATTGCGAGAGCAATCGAGAAAGCAGAAGAACAATCACTCCCGTTTATCATTTTTACTGCTTCAGGTGGAGCAAGAATGCAGGAAGGTGTGCTTAGCCTCATGCAAATGAGCAAAACTTCTGTAGCAATCCAACGCTTTAGTGCGAATGGTGGTTTAATGGTTTCGGTCATGACTAATCCTACCACCGGAGGTGTTTCTGCAAGTTTCGCTTCTTTGGGAGATTATAACTTTGCTGAACCGGGTGCATTGATCGGTTTTGCGGGGAGACGGATAATCGAGCAGACGATCCGTGAAAACCTTCCGGACGATTTTCAGACAGCTGAATTTCAATTGGAACATGGCCAGTTGGATAAGGTAATTGATAGACATGACATCAAGCGGACATTGTCAACATTGCTTGATATCCATCAGTCAGGGGGGGAACGGTCATGAAACAGGTCTTAGAATTTGAAAAACCTGTGGTGGAGCTTCGCGAAAAGATTGCCGAATTGAAGACCTTTACGAAGGGAAGTGAGGTTGATTTAACAAATGAAATCACTACCCTGGAAAAACGCTTGGAAAATTTGGAGAACGATATATATGAAAACCTCAAACCATGGGACAGAGTACAGATAGCCCGTCATTCGGAGAGACCGACAACGCTTGATTATATTGAGTTGCTCTTCACCGACTTTTTGGAGTTTCATGGTGACAGGCTGTTTGGGGATGATGAAGCGATCGTTGCCGGCATAGCCAAATTTAACGGAATGCCTGTCACGGTAATTGGTCACCAGCGCGGTAAGGAAACAAAAGAGAACATCCGCCGGAATTTCGGCATGCCCCACCCGGAAGGATATCGAAAAGCACTTCGACACATGAAACAGGCGGAAAAGTTTCGCCGTCCGGTCATTTGTTTTATCGACACCAAAGGTGCATATCCGGGAAAGGCAGCCGAAGAGCGAGGACAAAGTGAAGCGATTGCCAGAAACTTAATGGAGATGGCAGGCTTAGAAGTGCCGATCATCTGTGTCGTGATTGGAGAAGGAGGAAGCGGTGGTGCACTTGCATTGGGGGTTGGCGATAAGATTCACATGCTTGAAAATTCCACTTATTCCGTCATTTCTCCGGAAGGGGCGGCAGCATTGCTATGGAAGGATTCCGGCCAGGCGCAACGAGCTGCTGAGACAATGAAAATTACCTCGTATGACCTGAAAGAATTGGATATTATTGATGAGATCATCCAGGAAGTACGCGGCGGTGCTCATCGGGATGTCAAACAACAAGCCGAGTATATAGGTAAAGTTCTGGAAGATTCTCTGAGTGAACTAGGAAACCTGTCTAAGGAAGAATTGTTGGAGAAACGGTGGGAAAAATATAAACACATTGGAGATTATGCAGAGATGGAACCCCAATAGCTTCTTTTTACTTGCTGTCCCGGCGTCAGTCTGGACAGCTGTTTCTATGTCGTCCTTCATCCGTTGATGGAAGTTTGATGCGCATAAAACTCTTTTCATGTATAATTTTATTTGCTAATATCAGTGATTAGGATTATCTTGGAATGAGGAGCGGAATGAATAGGAATAAATTTACTAGAGGTGATAATCAATGAAAAAAATTGGAGTGCTGACAAGCGGCGGCGACTCTCCAGGAATGAACGCTGCTATTCGGGCGG
Organism: Sediminibacillus dalangtanensis; assembly: GCF_017792025.1. Lineage (NCBI taxonomy): Bacteria > Bacillati > Bacillota > Bacilli > Caryophanales > Bacillaceae > Sediminibacillus > Sediminibacillus dalangtanensis. The sequence goes on along the minus strand of NZ_CP046956.1, from coordinate 2,513,999 downwards.
TTGTCCGAAAGGGGATTTTCCATGATATGGAAGTGTATGGTATCTATAATGGATACCAGGGATTAATAGATGGCAATATCAAAAAAATGGAAATCGGTTCAGTCGGAGATATCATCCAGCGAGGCGGGACTATCCTTTATACTGCCCGGAGTGATGAATTTCGTTCCGAGGAGGGAAGAGAGAAAGCAATTGCTCAACTGAACAAGTTTGGAATCGAGGGATTGATCGTCATTGGAGGAGATGGCTCCTTCCGCGGAGCTGAAAAGCTTACACAAAAAGGGTATCCTTGTATAGGTGTGCCTGGAACCATTGATAATGATATCCCGGGAACGGACTTTACGATTGGTTTTGATACAGCATTGAACACCGTCATTGAAGCGATTGATAAAATCAGGGATACAGCAACATCGCATGAACGTACATATGTGGTAGAAGTAATGGGCCGTCATGCGGGCGATTTAGCATTGTGGGCAGGACTGGCCGACGGAGCGGAAAGTATCTTGATTCCGGAGCACGCGGATGACTTTGACGATGTTATTGAACGCTTGAAAAGGGGAAAAGACAGAGGGAAGAAGCATAGTATCATCGTGCTAGCCGAAGGAGTGGGATCTGGATTGGACTTTGGACAGCGCATCAAGGATGCCACCAATCTTGAAACCCGTGTGACAGTACTTGGCCATACACAGCGCGGTGGTTCCCCAACTGCGTCGGATCGTGTTCTTGCCAGCCGACTTGGAGCTAAAGCGGTTGATTTATTGCTCGAAGGGAAGGCTGGTAGAGTAGTCGGCATCCAAAACAACAAACTGGTGGATCATGACATTTTGGAAATACTGGATGAAGAGCATAAAGTCGATTTCAAAATGTATGAACTATCCAAGCAGCTTTCCATCTAAGATTGAAAAGACAGAAGAGGAATTTGAAAGGAGGAAATCAAATGAGAAAGACAAAAATAGTAAGTACAATCGGGCCTGCTTCCGAGTCGGTTGAAATGCTGACGAAGTTGATGGAGGCAGGGATGAATGTTGCCCGTTTGAACTTTTCTCATGGAGATTTCGAAGAACATGGACAACGTATCAAAAACATCAGAGAGGCCGCTGAGAAAACAGGAAAAACGGTCGCTATCCTTTTGGACACTAAAGGACCTGAAATCAGAACAGGTACATTGAAAGACGGCGAAGCCCAGCTGACGAAGGGTGATACTGTTTATGTTTCAATGGAGGATATTGAAGGAACTGCGGAGCGTATTTCTGTTACGTACCCTGATTTAATCAATGACGTTCACGTTGGTTCCAAATTACTTTTGGACGACGGATTGATTGAACTGGAAGTAGAGGAAATCCTTAAGGAAAAAAAAGAGCTCAAGACAAAAGCACTTAACTCCGGTTTGCTAAAAAATAAAAAAGGCGTCAACGTACCAAACGTCAGTGTGAACCTTCCGGGTATGACCGAAAAGGATGCCAACGATATTAAGTTTGGTATTGAGCAGGATGTAGACTTTATTGCTGCGTCTTTTGTAAGACGTGCAACGGACGTACTGGAGATCCGTGACTTGCTGGAACAACATGATGCTGGTCATATCCACATCATCCCTAAAATAGAAAACCAGGAAGGCGTCGACAATCTAGATCATATTCTCCAGGTTAGTGATGGTTTAATGGTTGCCCGAGGAGATCTAGGGGTTGAAATTCCTCCTGAAGAGGTACCATTGGTGCAAAAGGAAATGATTCGCAAATGTAATACCGCAGGGAAACCGGTTATCACGGCAACTCAGATGCTGGATTCCATGCAGCGTAATCCGCGTCCTACCCGTGCAGAGGCCTCTGACGTAGCAAACGCAATCTTTGATGGCTCCGATGCGATCATGCTATCTGGAGAAACTGCAGCTGGTGATTACCCTGCGGAAGCTGTCCAGACAATGAGCAATATCGCTATGAAGGCAGAGACGGCAATTGACCATAAGGCAATTCTTGATTTGCGTTCTAAAAACAGCGATATGACCATTACGGATGCGATTAGTCAGTCGGTTAACCATTCGGCAATGAATTTGGAAGTGGATGCCATTTTGACCCCTACTGTCAGCGGGCATACTGCCAGGATGATTTCGAAGTACCGTCCGAAAGCCCCAATTATTGCCGTGACTTTCGATGAACGGATTGAGCGCAGACTTGCACTTGTTTGGGGCGTTCAAACAATCGTCGGACAACTGGCCCACTCTACCGATGATGTCCTGGATGTAGCGATCGACCGGGGAATCAGTTCTGGTATGCTGCAGCGTGGCAATCGTGTCATCATCACTGCAGGTGTTCCAGTCGGTGAAAGCGGCACGACCAACCTGATGAAAGTCCACGTTATCGGAGACGTTCTTGCGAAAGGGCAGGGCGTCGGCAAAGGCAGCACTTACGGAAGAGCAGTAGTTGTCAAAAATGCAGCGGAAGCGTTGGAAAAGGTAAAAGAAGAAGACATTCTGGTAACGTATGGAACCGATAAAGACATGATGCCTGCTATCGAAAAAGCAAGCGGATTGATCACGCAGGAAGGCGGACTCACTTCTCATGCTGCAGTAGTTGGTCTTAGCCTGGGAATCCCTGTCATTGTCGGTGTGGACAAGGCTATCGAGTTAGTGGAAGATGGAAAAGATATAACCATTGATGCGAGCAAGGGCGACATATACAAGGGACATGCAAGTGTTCTATAAAGAAGACAAAGAAGAGGTTCCGTTCGGCCTCTTCTTTTCTTTTAAAAAGGATGAGAGAGAAGCGGTAATTGAAGGAGGAAGGAGATAATAGATGTTTCGCTGGATATTGCTTTTTGTATTAATTGTTCCTGCTTTGGAAATTGGTGTACTGGTATGGTCTGGTAATAAAATTGGTCCCTGGTGGGTGGTATTACTGATTATCCTTACCGGTGTTTTAGGTGCATGGCTCGCGAAGCGACAGGGACTCGAGACGTTGGCCAGAGCAAGACAATCCATGGCATACGGGCAGGCCCCACGGGAAGAAATCATGGACGGCATATGCATCCTGCTTGGAGCTGCCGTGCTGCTCACTCCCGGTTTTATTACTGATGCGATTGGCTTCCTTCTATTATTTCCTACTACCAGGAAACCTATTAAGCGCTGGATGTTGAATATGCTGCGCCGAATGATGGACCGAGGAACAATTACCATTTTTCGCAGGTAATAATGATAGGAAAAGTGGCTTAACTAAAGAAAAGTGACCAAGTAAAAACCGGAACGTTGATTCGAACCGACCCATTCGAATTTCGTCCGGTTTTTTATTTCTATATAAGCAGTGAAAGTAACCTGGTAAATAATAAAGCCTTATTACTTTTTATGAACAAAGGAATTTTCCTTTTCCCTCTCAGCAACTTAAAGTGTTAATGATCACAACTGCTAGTCACTTGGGATTAACCCAGGCTTTAAAGCCACCCATCCTCTATTTAGAAGTGTATTCAATGAGCTCCTATTTAACAAGGGCAAGGTAACCCTATGATGAGGAATGCGAGAAAGACCCACCTTGTAATGCGATATCTTTATTTGCTTTGATTGATAGCTAACTACGTCCAAACTACGAAAATTGCTGCGAGACACTGTACCCATCAATCAAAGATTAGAACCCACTGTAACAAAGCGAAGAAGGCAAGATGCGGAGACCCCTTCCTTCACTGTTTCTTCCTTTGCATACTTTAGCTAGCTATTATACTTTCCTATCCTGTTAGTTACCCCTTTACAAATCCCCATAGCTGGTTTAACAAGCCGCTTTTTATAAAAGTTGTCAGCAAAACGAGGACAACCGGGCCTGCAATGAGTCCCCATAACCCGAAAAGTTGAAATCCAACGAACAAGCATACAAGCATGGCCAAGGGGTTAACGCCAATGTTGGCAGACAAGATTTTGGGCTCGCTGATTTGGCGTTGTATAACCACCACTCCATACAACACGGCTAATCCGATAGTCAAACTGTAATTCCCGGTGAAGAAAACATACACAATCCAAGGCAGAAAGATGATTCCTGTCCCAACATAAGGGAGTAAATCGATCAGCGCTGTAATGAAAGCAACTGTCAAAGCATAGTCAATTTTTAAAAGCAAGAGACCTGTCCATACTAGAAGAAAAGTGATGAAAATTAAAAGCAACTGTGCCTTTAAATAACCTAAAAACGCCTGTTTCAAGCCAAGGTACAAGGTCGAGGTACTAGTAGTGAAGGAGGAAGGTAAAAAGCGAAAGAATGCGGCCTTGAGTTTGTACCAGTCTTTGCAAATAAAAAAGGTGCCCAATAACGAGAACAACCAAATAGAAAAATAACTTGGCAATCTGATCAGCGACTGAGATATAGCTTGCAACAAGTGCTGGATAACAAGAGCTCCTGCGGCAGCAATATCCTCCCCAAGTTCTTTTAACTGTCCTGTTACCAAATCCTGCTGTGATGGTTCAAGCATATCGACTAGACCATTCATTTTTTCATAGACCGGCCCCAAATAATAGGAAGAAAATTCCTCCGTGAAACGAATGAGTTCTTTAAATTGTCCCGGAATTTTAGCTGCCAAAAAGCTTGTACCGTTTATCAGTTCTACAATTAAAATGGCCACTAAACTCGAAACCAAAACAAGAAAACCCGCCAACACCAGTACTACCGAAACGGCACGAGGAAGCTTTGTCAGACGTTCCAGAACAGAAATAACTGGATTTAGCATGATTGCAATCAAAACTGCTATGACGAAGGGATATGTATACTTGGCAACATAATAAAGGACAATTGCACCGATAAAAGTACAGACAATAACCAGAATAAAGCGGAGCCATCTGTATAGTAATGTAGTGGACAAGTTTTCACCTCCTGGCATTTGTTTTCAGGTAAAACCTGGTCCGCTTTGGACTAAGAGCGGATCGAGCCATGAAACTTTTGCGACATCGCTTGATATGATAGGATTAACAATGGTTTGGAAACGCAGAGTGGAGGTAACATCATGTTTAATCAATCAACCGTTTTTTTACTCATTCTTTTTTTGTTGGGATATATAGGAAAAAATCAATCGATCATGATAGCTGTTTATGTTTTATTGGGTTTGCAGCTTTTCCGAATGGATGATAAGGTTTTTCCTTATCTTGCAGACAAAGGAATCAGCCTAGGCGTTACGGTCATTACAATCGCCGTGTTAGTTCCGATTGCGACTGGTGAAATTGGCTTCCAAGATTTGCTGGCCAGTGTTAAATCCTATTATGCGTGGATCGCATTGGCAGCAGGAATGTTCGTTGCATTGATTGCAAAAAATGGATTGGATTTATTGGCAAATGACCCGCATTTGACTACAGCACTTGTGATGGGGACCATTTTAGCTGTTGTATTTTTTCATGGAGTGGCAGTAGGTCCGTTGATAGGAGCAGGGATTGCCTACATGGTGATGAAACTGGTGGATTTTTTTCTGAAATTGGGATGAATTGGTCAGACGCCGATTTCAATTTCTCTGCTTGTACATTTTATTGAAGGAATGCAGCATTTATTCCAAAAGCCATACAGTATCTAACCCTGATGGTATTTAGAAGATACTTTCGGTTCCCGGGTCCTGAGTTGGTGTATATACTGATTCAGGGACCCACGTTTTTCGTTTACCGGTACAAAGCGGATTGCAAAAAAGCTTTTCTGCGATAATGGGCCAAAATCGAATAACTTTCTGATTTGAATTATTTGAAAAATGGCCCAATTGCAGTTAGTCTATAATTATCGGGTTGTATAGATAAAAATACATAGCGAGAAGTTGTTCCAGTCGTCAAACGGCAATCTCCAGCAAAGATAACAGTTTTCGACAGCACCCTGGTCATTTGGTAAGCAACTAAACCTGTAATAGTTTGAGGAAATAAGGCATGGAAGCTGAATAGCCCCGCGCCTGAACGGACACTTTCTTCTTTTTTAGAAAAGAAAACGTTTCACTTTGTTATCTTTATTGTTTATAATTGAACATGGGTATGAATAGAAAGCATTTCTATCAATCAATGTATGGAAAGTTTTGTCGCTTTCTGACCTTATACAGCAATGCTGGATTGCTACGCCTGACAGCCCGGCTTACCGGGTTACTTTGCTTGATATCCGATTTGGTTTATGTCTGATTGTCGGTCAGGTGCTGGCATATGGAAAATACAGGTAAAGGAGAGAGATGTAATGTCAACAACGAAAGGGTTGGAAGGAATTGTAGCTACAGAATCATCAATCAGCTCCATTATCGATGACCAGTTGACCTATGCTGGATATAAAATTGATGATTTGGCTGAAAATTCTAGTTTTGAGGAAGTCATTTTCCTGCTTTGGAATAAGAAACTTCCTTCTCAAGACGAATTGGACCGTTTGGCAGAAGATTTATTTTCTAATATGGAGTTGCCTGGAGAAATCATCCAGCATTTAAAATCTTATGATCTTAGCACTGTCCACCCAATGGCGGCTTTGCGGACTGCCATTTCAATGCTCGGTCTTTTCGATCCGGAAGCAGATGAAATGAACGAAGAAGCAAATAAGCGGAAAGCAGTCAGTCTGCAGGCGAAAATTTCGTCTGTTGTGGCAGCGTTTGCGAGGATTCGTCAGGGGAAGGATCCTGTCGCGCCGAAGCAAGGTTTGAGCTATGCAGCTAATTTTCTTTACATGCTTAACGGAAAAGAGCCGAAAGATCTTGAGGTTGAAGCGGTGAATAAGGCGTTGGTGCTCCATGCGGATCACGAACTGAACGCGTCGACATTTACAGCCCGAGTATGTGTGGCGACATTGTCGGATGTTTATTCTGGAATAACTTCCGCAATCAGTGCATTGAAAGGACCGTTACATGGTGGTGCCAACGAACGAGTCATGAAGATGCTTACAGAAATAGGGGAAGTGGACAACGCTATTCCTTACATTAAAAAAATGCTGGATAATAAAGAAAAAGTCATGGGAATGGGACATCGTGTCTATCGTACTGGTGATCCAAGAGCAAAGCACTTGAAAAAGATGTCCCGTGAATTGACCGAGCTGACAGGTCAGTCTAAGTGGTATGACATGTCCGTAAAAATTGAGGAGTATATTAAAGAGAACAAAGGTTTACCGGCAAATGTCGATTTTTATTCAGCATCCGTATACCACAGCCTGGGAATTGAACACGATTTGTTCACCCCCATCTTTGCAGTGAGCAGAGTATCGGGTTGGCTGGCCCACATTCTCGAACAGTATGAAAACAACCGGCTTATCCGCCCGCGCGCTGAATATGTTGGGCCAAAACTTCAATCATACAAACCGGTTGAAGAGCGTTAAAGAAATCATCGTTTCGGTGAATTACCAGGCTGCAACGCCAAGGTCACTTGCTTTTATAGTTGGAAAAGACCGAACATATAGCCTGTAAAAAGTAAAAAAATTTCATGATTTATGATACTATTTATCTGTTTGATTAAATATTAGGAGGTCAACTTATGGCACAAAGTGGTAAAATCACAGTAAACGACGGAGTATTGAATGTTCCGGATCGTCCGGTAATTCCTTTCATTGAAGGGGATGGAACTGGACCAGACATTTGGGCTGCAGCGAAAAGGGTCATCGAAGCAGCAGTAGATAAAGCGTATGATGGAAAAAAATCGATCGAGTGGAAGGAAGTTTTCGCAGGTCAGAAAGCTTATGACCGTTTCGGTGAGTGGCTTCCAAAGGATACACTTGACACTATTCGTGAATATAAAATAGCAATCAAAGGGCCATTGACCACTCCTGTAGGTGGCGGTATCCGTTCGCTTAATGTAGCATTGCGCCAAGAACTGGACTTATTCACTTGTTTACGTCCTGTCCGTTATTTCGACGGAGTGCCTTCACCGGTTAAGCGTCCTGAAGATACGGACATGGTTATTTTCCGGGAAAACACCGAAGACATTTATGCTGGAATTGAATGGCAAAAAGGATCGGATGATGTCAAAAAGGTCATTGAGTTTTTGAGGAATGAAATGGGGGTACATAACATCCGTTTCCCTGAGACTTCCGGTATCGGCATTAAACCGGTTTCTGAAGAAGGGACTAAGCGATTGGTACGCGCGGCTATTGAGTATGCAATCAATGAAGGCCGTAAGAGTGTGACGCTCGTCCACAAAGGAAACATCATGAAGTTTACAGAAGGTGCTTTTAAAGCATGGGGCTATGAAGTTGCTCAAGAAGAATTCGGAGACAAGGTCTTTACTTGGTGGGAATATGACCGTATTGTAGAAGAACAAGGTAAGGACGCGGCAAACAAAGCACAGGAAGAAGCAGAGAAAGCTGGAAAAATAATCGTCAAAGACGCCATTGCTGATATTTTCCTACAGCAGATTCTCACTCGTCCTCGTGAATTCGATGTAGTGGCTACCATGAACCTGAACGGTGACTATGTATCAGATGCGTTGGCAGCACAAGTGGGCGGTATTGGTATTGCGCCGGGTGCCAATATTAACTATGAAACTGGTCACGCTATATTTGAGGCAACGCATGGTACAGCTCCAAAGTATGCTGGACTTGATAAGGTGAACCCGTCATCTGTCATTTTGTCTGGTGTCCTGATGCTCGAACACTTGGAGTGGAGAGAAGCAGCAGAATTGATTACGAAGTCCATGGATAAAACCATAGCCTCCAAAGAGGTAACCTATGACTTTGCCAGAATGATGGACGGTGCTAAAGAAGTCAAAACTTCCGGATTCGGAGACGCATTGATCAAAAATATGGATTAACCTTTCAGAAAAGGGGTTTTGCGGCATGGGCATTAAAAGGAAAAAAGTATCTGTAATAGGCGGTGGCTTCACTGGAGCCACTACTGCCCTGATGCTTGCACAAAAAGAACTATCTGATATCGTTTTGGTAGATATACCGGATATGGAAGATCCTACAAAAGGAAAGGCACTTGATATGTTGGAAGCGAGTCCTGTGCAAGGATTCGATGCGAAGATTACTGGTACAGCTGATTATAAGGATACGGAAGGTTCCGACCTCGTCATCATTACAGCGGGTATTGCCAGAAAACCGGGAATGAGCCGGGATGACCTGGTTAACACAAACGCAAAAATCATGAAAAGTGTTACAAAGGAAATCGTCAAGTATTCGCCGGATACCTCCATCATTGTGTTGACTAATCCAGTAGATGCGATGACGTACACGGTATTCAAAGAATCAGGATTTCCGAAAAATCGGGTTATCGGTCAATCAGGAGTGCTTGATACTGCGCGTTTTCGCACCTTCGTTGCTGAAGAGCTAAACCTGTCTGTTAAAGATATAACTGGTTTTGTTCTAGGGGGCCATGGCGATGACATGGTACCATTAATCCGTTACTCCTATGCTGGCGGGATACCGCTGGAAAAGCTGATTTCCAGAGATCGATTAGAAGAAATCGTTGCTCGGACCCGGACGGGTGGCGGTGAAATCGTAAACCTTTTAGGAAATGGTAGTGCCTATTATGCTCCGGCAGCTTCATTGACAGTAATGGCTGAAGCAATTTTGAAAGACCAGCGTCGTGTCCTGCCTTCGATTGCATATTTGGAAGGAGAATATGGCTACTCGGATATTTTTCTAGGCGTTCCTACCATTATCGGTGGAAATGGTTTGGAAGATATCATTGAGCTCGATTTATTGGACGATGAGAAAGCCGCTCTGGATAAGTCAGCAGAAGCTGTTAAAAAAGTTTTGGAAATTTTGAAGTAATAGAAGAAGCTTTATGGGGAATACTCATCCTCATAAAGCTTTTTTATCTAGCGGCCTTTCCCTGGCTGTTATTTTTCCGTTATAATGGAAAGAAAGCGCATACATAAAAGGGGGATGTTTCTGTGTTTGCTAAAAAAAGACCTTTAGGAAAGAAGATTTCCGAGTTGAATGTCGGTGATTCTTATCAACATCATTATCACTTGTCTGACCAGGATTTACTGTTGTATTTGGGAATCACCAATGACGCCAATCCGCTTTATCTCCAGCATGATTATGCCTCGCAAACTCCCTATAAGCGGCCGATTGTTCCTTCCGTTGCTTTGTTTGGAGTCGTTTCTTCTGTCGTTTCCATGCATCTTCCTGGTCCGGGAAGCCATATTATCGAGCAACAACTTTCTTACCCGTCTCCTGTCTATCACGAAAGCAAGCTTGTTTTTCATTTGCAAATCTCTTCTATTGATCTAGAAAAGCATCAAATCAGAATTAGCGTTACAGGCCAGGATAGCAGAGACAAAGTTGTGTTGCGGGGCACTCTGATCGTCTGTCCTGCGTATGAACCGAAGTCGATGATTGCTTCCTCGTTGGAAAATTTCTATTGAGAAACAATTTGAAATAGCAATTGTAAAGTTTGTAAAGGAAATTTTACAGATGAGTTTATCGATAATAAGGTTTCTTGTATTCACATAATACCCCCTTCATTGTATGATGAAAAAAGAGAATAAACATACTATATAAAGAGACAATGGGGTGTTGGGATGAACCGAAAGGTATTAATAGTGGACGACGAGGAATCGATTGTGACCTTGTTGAAATACAACATAGAACAAGCAGGGTTTCAAACCGATGTAGCTTATGACGGGCAGACAGCAGTCCAAAAAGCGGTTCAGGAAAATTTCGATATGATTGTTCTTGACATCATGCTTCCTGAGTTGGATGGTACGGAAGTGTGCAAACTGCTAAGGCAAAAACAGATAGACACACCTATTTTGATGTTGACTGCCAAGGATGATGAATTTGATAAAGTGCTGGGTCTTGAGTTAGGTGCTGATGATTATCTTACAAAGCCGTTCAGCCCGAAGGAAGTTGTCGCCCGGATCAAAGCGATACTGCGAAGAACGAACAAGCAGCCTGCTGAAGCGGAGTTATCTTTTCTGAAAATAGCCGACTTAGTGATTTATCCGGAACAATACGAAGCAGTTATGAAGGGAGAACCGCTATTATTTACAAGAAAAGAATTCGAACTTTTACTATATTTGGCCAAGCATAAAGGTAAGGTATTATCGAGGGATCAATTGCTGAGCGCTGTATGGAATTATGATTTTGTTGGAGATACACGCATCGTAGATGTTCATGTCAGCCATTTGCGGGAGAAAATCGAGCCTGATACAAAACACCCTGTCTACATCAAAACCATCAGGGGACTAGGGTACAAAATGGAGGATCATTTAAATGGGATCGGTTAATATACGGCCCTTTCTAAGCTACCTTTTTGTGGTTGTGCTAATTTTTACTGGGATGGCTGTCATTATTCTTCCGCTTCTCGAATTTACGGAAAGAATAATTGGCCTTTGCAGCCTTCTTGGCGGATTAATTGTTTTTTTGGTTTTGATTATGAATGTTTTTGAAAAATACATAAAACCCATTCAGTCAGCAGCCAGGGTAGCAGACGAACTAGTGCAAGGAAACTACAAGGCGAGAACTTATGTCAGCTATTTCGGAGAGGCCGGCAAGCTGAGTAATTCCATTAATGTATTGGCAAGAAGCTTGCAGCAGATCACATTACAGGAAAAAATGCAGGAAAATCAGATGAGCACCGTGATTGACAATATGGAAAGCGGTTTGATGCTGATTGACGAAAAAGGCTATGTCCACATGGTCAATCGGAAATTTTTATCCATATTTGGTTCGACCGAAAAAGATTACTTGGGATTTTTATATTATGATGTTTTGGACAAGGAGAAGATACATAAAGCAGTCCAGGAAGCATTTCTTTACGAAGAAAAGGTGAAGGTCTCCTTTTCGATCACTTCGGGCCTGGAACGAAAAGCGGTAGAAGCAGTCGGCGCCCCGATTTTTAATGATAAACGGGAGCTGAAAGGTGCAGTACTGGTTTTTCATGATATTACGGAGTTAAAGAGACTGGAAGAAATGCGTAAGGATTTTGTCGCAAATGTTTCCCACGAATTAAAAACACCGATTACTTCTATCAAAGGTTTTGCTGAAACATTGTTGGAAGGAGCGATGGAAGATACAGAACTCCGACGGCAATTCTTAGAAATTATTTTAAAAGAGAGTGGGCGTCTCCAGACTTTAATTTACGATTTATTGGAATTGTCCAAATTGGAAAAAGAAGAGTTGCGATTGGAATATACAGAAGTGAATGTTCCGTCGTTAGTCCATGACTTACTGCCTGTGGTCAAGCAGCAGGCAGATAAAAAGCAGATTGAGTTGACTGCCGATCTTCCGGATCAGCTGGCGGCTGTGGTAGACGAAGAACGGCTGAAGCAGGTATTGATCAATCTACTGAATAATGCAGTCAATTACACACAGGAACAGGGAAAAGTGGCTTTGACTATCCTACGGAATGTTGACAAGTTAAAGATAACCGTTGCCGATACTGGAATCGGAGTACCAGAAAAGGCCCAAAGCAGGATCTTTGAACGTTTTTATCGTGTTGACAGGGCGAGAAGCAGAAATACCGGTGGTACGGGGCTTGGTTTGGCGATTGTAAAGCATATTATTGAAGCGCACAAGGGTTCGATCTATTTGGATAGCAAACTAAACGAAGGAACGGTGTTCACGGTTGAATTGCCGTTAAAGCCGGAGCATTTTCAATGAATGCAGCATTTATTTTTATATTAAAGGTGAACGGGCTGTTCACTAAGTCAGAAAAACGACTGGTGGAGAGCCCTTTTGTAATTGCAGCAAACTCCGTAAACATGGTGGTTCAGCTAAGAAACGTGGCATAAGCTACGAACAAGTATGTGTCTTGGTCCCAAGAGACCATGAAAGATGACCTATTCGGAAACATTGGGAATGGATCGATTAACAAAAGAGCAATTAGACAAAGCTATCGGACATAAACTATCAAGAGAGAATGTTTTATGCACCGATTCTTGGCGTGCCTTTAAAACATATGCTGCTGAAAAAGGTATGATTATTCATCTATTCAAGTCTAACGGAGAGATTCGCACAGAGGATCTATGCCACATTCAAAATGTCACCAATTATCATCGAAGGCAAAAGGATGGATACAACATTTAATGGAGTTACAACTAAATATGTGAACAGTTACATTGCTTAGTTTCAAGAATTAGAATCCATTCAACATCAAATAAATCCTGTCACTATAAATGATTTGATTATTAAAACCTAATACAAAATATGGAAACATATGATACACTTAGAAATTTACGACATAAATATTATTTTTATTCAACTAACAGGCAGTTATGCGGAATAAGAAAGTCGTCATTCTTTAATGCGTATTAGACTCTTACTGCGCAACAAGAGTCTTCATTTTTAAATGACTTTGTGAAAAAGTGTACTTAAACTCACGAGGCAGTTTAGTTTAAGATGAGTATGAGAACTTTATGTGGCATTTGACAAAAAATGAGTAACAAAAAACCTCTTAAGAGTAAGAGGTTTAAACAATCGTATTTATATTTATTAAAAGTTGTAGGGCTTCCGCTGATTCTTCAATATTATCAAACAATTTTACCGTATTATTTTTATGATTGGTTATCTCTATAGTCCTTGTATGTTTTATGCATCGTACTGTCATTATTGGTTGTTCATTAGAGCTAAATGTATGTGTAATCTCAACATGGTTGTACTGACAAAGAGTTTCAAGCGTTTTTATTAGACTTTCTTTTGACATTTTAGTGTTTCCTCCTTAATGATGGAAGAAGACTAAGGAAAGTCAAAAGGTTCCCAACGATTGTATTGTATATATTAGTATAACATATATATGGTATATTGTATAATACTGTCTGAATAGTTAGAATAAGGTGTATAATAAAAGCGAAGATTCTTATTAAATTCACTGGTGCGTTAGCTGAACAAAACCTTTCATTAATAACAGGATTTATTGCTGCGCAGGACAATCATACTGCGCATTCAAATAACATCAATCTGACTAACTTTGTGAAAGAATGTACTTAAAGTAACGGGGGCAATCATTAAGTAAGCAGACTGACGTTAAAGTTGTTCTTTTTTATTGTTTTTTAGTTCAGGAATACCAATTACAAATTGGTGTATTACGTTAACATTTATTATATAGAAATTGAACTAACGCAGCAGTTTACTTGAATAGAATACTAAACTTTTAAAGGGGATTTAGCGTATAAAATAATGCTTAGTGAAAAGGATTCTTATAGTTTTATGTCTCACATTGAAGGTGGTTATTTTGAAAAAGGGAAGTACAGGAATGGCTTTATTTACAGGGTTATTTGTTGGAATTGTGTTTTTTTTATCTGAGTATTTTTTTCCTAATACAAACCTTATTACCAAAGTTATCATTGCAGGGGTATCTGCTTTAGTAGGCGGTTTGATAGGGAATAAGCTATTTCCTTATAAGTCGTGAAGAAATGCATTTAAAGTGACGGGGTCGTTAGTTTAGTAGGCCAATAATAAAAATGGACCTTCCTGATTTGTGGAAGGTCCATTTTTATACCTAATATCAACATTAAACATTAACAGAGCCTTGTAATGAAATTTTTTGAGTAAGTTATCTTCCCAGACATGTTTTCCTAAAGTAAAACCGATCGGACTGTGATGGACAGGTCTTCTAGAGAATAATGATCTACTCAGCTGACTAATGCCCCACAGTTACACACTTTTTTCTTCTTATCCTGAAACATGGTAAGATAGAAGAGAGGTCGAAGGTACACTACACGAGCGTACAGGCGCAAAATGTGAAAAACTGAAAGCTTGTAGGAAAATACATAATTTTTTTGAAAAGAAAAGGAGAGCGAAAGATGACCAATAAACTTATCCTTATTGATGGCAATAGTATTGCCTATCGGGCTTTTTTTGCCTTGCCGCTATTGAACAATGACAAAGGTGTTTATACCAACGCTATATATGGATTCACCAACATGCTGCTGAAAATACTGGAGACAGAAAAACCGACCCATATGCTGGTCGCCTTTGACGCAGGAAAAACTACCTTCCGTCATAAAACATACAAGGAGTACAAAGGCGGGAGACAAAAAACGCCGCCTGAGCTTTCTGAACAGTTCCCGTTGCTTCGTGACTTGTTGGATGCTTTCAGTATTCCTCATTATCAGCTGGAGCAATACGAGGCGGACGATATCATCGGAACTCTTGCTAAACAGGGTGAGGGCAAGGAATGGGAAGTAAACGTCATATCTGGTGATAAGGACCTTCTTCAGCTTGTTTCTGATAAAGTCACGGTTAGCTTGACGAAAAAAGGACTTAGCGATATCGATGCCTATACCCCTTCCTTCATGCTGGAAAAAATGGAAGTAAAACCAGAACAAATCATTGATATGAAAGCCTTGATGGGGGATAGTTCTGACAATATTCCCGGTGTACCGGGAATTGGTCAAAAAACGGCTGTCAAACTGTTGAAGCAATATGAAACACTTGATAATCTTTTTGACCATTTGGATGAAGTCAGTGGGAAAAAGCTGAAGGAAAAACTCGAAAACCATAAGCAGGATGCCTATATGAGTAAAGAACTGGTGACGATATCTTGTGACTCTCCCCTGGAAATAGGCTTGGAAGATCTTCCATACCCCGGGTATCAAGCACATAAAGTAAGTGCCATTTTCAAAGAATTGGGTTTTCAATCCCTGTTAAGCAGACTAGATGGCGAGGGTGCAGAGGATGCAGAACCAAGGGAAGAGCTGCCAGAATTAAATGTATCCATTCTCGAGGAGATCACCGAGGATGTGTTCACAGGAGAAGAAGCTGTGGTGGTAGAAATGCTGCAGGACAACTACCATTCAGCTCCGATAGAAGGAATCGGTATCGTCAATGCCCAGCACAACTACTTTGTCCCAACCGAAGCAGCATTGGAATCTACTGCTTTCAAACAGTGGGCAGAAGACCCTTCCATGAAAAAATATGTTTTTGATGCAAAGAAGACGACGGTCGCTTTGCTGAATAAGGGCATAGACGTAAAAGGTATTACTTTTGATTTGCTGCTAGCTTCCTATCTAATCAATCCTTCCGAGAATCATCACGATATCCCGGCTATTTGCCATCGAATGGGAGAAAAAGGGGTGTTGTATGACGAAGAAGTATATGGGAAAGGCGCGAAACTGAAGGTGCCAGAGCAGGAACTGCTTGCCGACCATGTATCCAGAAAAACCGGGTTGATCTATCAGTTAAAAGACAGAATGGAAGAGCAGTTGAAAGAAAATCAGCAGTTTGAACTGTTTGATGAATTGGAAATGCCACTTGCGGTTATCCTGGGTGAAATGGAACACACTGGTGTGCGGGTAGATATAAAGCGGCTGGAGGAAATGGGTACAGAACTCCAGCGCCGTCTCAAGGAAATCGAAGAGAAAGTGTTTGAGCTTGCTGGTGAGGAATTCAACTTGAACTCGCCAAAACAATTGGGGCCGATTTTGTTTGAAAAACTCGGCTTGCCTGTTATCAAAAAAACGAAAACAGGTTATTCCACCTCTGCGGATATTTTGGAACAGTTACAGGATCAGCATGAAATCATACCGAACTTGTTATTGTACAGGCAGTTAGGGAAATTGCAGTCAACGTATATAGAAGGATTGTTGAAAGTGGTCCATAGAGACAACGATAAAATCCACACGCGTTTCAACCAAGCACTAACACAAACGGGCAGATTGAGTTCGACGGATCCGAACTTACAAAACATCCCGATTCGCCTGGAAGAAGGAAGGAAAATCAGACAGGCGTTTACAGCTTCTAAAGAGGATTGGATTGTATTTGCAGCCGATTATTCGCAAATTGAGCTGCGTGTCTTAGCACACATAGCCAATGACGAAAAACTAATTGAAGCTTTCAATGACAACAAAGACATTCATACGCAAACTGCTATGGAGGTTTTTCATGTTGCTGAAGACGAGATAACCCCGAATATGCGCAGGCAGGCGAAGGCCGTCAATTTCGGAATAGTCTATGGAATAAGCGATTATGGGTTATCGCAGAGCCTGGGAATTACTAGGAAAGAAGCGAAAAAATTTATCGACCGGTATTTGGATACCTATTTGGGTGTAAGAGATTATATGGAGGAAATCATTCAGGAGGCGAAGCAAACGGGCTACGTTTCCACGATGATGAATCGGAGAAGATACCTTCCTGATATCACCAGCCGAAATTTCAACAAACGGAGCTTTGCCGAACGGACAGCAATGAATACGCCGATCCAAGGTAGTGCTGCTGATATTATCAAACTGGCGATGATCAATCTTCATCAGAAATTGAAGGACGAGCAAGTGGAAGCAAGAATGTTGCTTCAAGTACACGATGAATTGATTTTGGAAGCACCAAACAGGGAAATTGATAAATTGAAAACCATTGTCCCCTCGGCGATGGAAAGTGCAATTGAATTGAACGTACCATTAAAAGTAGATTATGCTTATGGGAAGACTTGGTATGATGCAAAATAGCAAGGAGAGAATAGGTAATGCCAGAATTGCCTGAAGTGGAAACAATAAGAAAAACATTATTGGAACTTGTAAAAAATAAACAAATTGCGGATGTAAAAGTGTATTGGGATAACATAATCAAACAGCCAACGGATGTTCACGTATTTAAACAACTGCTTCCCGGGCAAAGAATCCTTGATATCGACCGACGGGGGAAATTTTTGTTGTTCGAACTGGATGATTATACATTGATTTCCCATTTGCGCATGGAAGGAAATTACGGTGTTTATCAACAGCATGAGCCTGTGTTGAATCATACGCATGTTGTATTCACATTCACCGATGGCAGTGAGCTTCGTTACAAAGATGTAAGGAAATTCGGTACGATGCATTTGGTTGAAAAAGGAACAGCAAACCAGCAAAAACCTTTAAGTCAGCTCGGCCCTGATCCATTCAGCCCAGCATTCGATTTTGCCGTTTTTTATCAAAAGGTCCATAAAAGTGAACGAACGATTAAATCGATTTTATTGGATCAGACGGTGATTGCAGGATTGGGCAATATTTATGTCGATGAGTCGCTGTTCAAAGCAGGCATTCATCCAGAGAGAAAGGGAACCAGTTTATCTAAGAAAGAAGTTTCTGTCATCCATCAAAAGGCTGTCGAAACATTGGAACAGGCAATTGAACAAGGAGGTACTACCATCCGCTCTTACGTAAACAGTCAGGGGCAAATTGGTATGTTTCAGCAGGAATTGTTTGTTTATGGACAGGAAAACGAACCATGCAAAAGATGTGGAGGACCTATAACCAAAATCAAAGTAGGTGGCAGAGGAACACATATTTGCTTAACCTGTCAAGAATAGGGTAAGCACAAGGGGGATACTCCATCCATATACTAACTCG
Organism: Sediminibacillus dalangtanensis; assembly: GCF_017792025.1. Classification (NCBI taxonomy): domain Bacteria; kingdom Bacillati; phylum Bacillota; class Bacilli; order Caryophanales; family Bacillaceae; genus Sediminibacillus; species Sediminibacillus dalangtanensis. The sequence continues at coordinate 2,495,836 of NZ_CP046956.1, read as the reverse complement.
TAAAAGTATACGGATAAAGGAGTTAAGGATATGGCTGATATCTCCACCTTTGTGCTGCTTGCTTTTGCTGTCAGCTTGGACAGTTTCATGGTCGGATTTACTTATGGATTACGGAAAATGGCAATAAGACCCCGGACTATCCTTCTAATCGCGATAATAACGGCCGTAGTTTTTTATATTTCCATGTTGATCGGCTCCGTAATTGCTTCTTTTCTGGATCCTTCAGTAGCAGAAATGATCGGTGGAACAGTACTTATATTGATTGGCATTTGGGTCGTTTACCAGTTTTTCCGAACCGATAATACGCAACCGGAACAGCCGATTGTCTTGAAATTTGAAATAAAGTCGCTTGGTATTGTCATCGAAATATTAAAAAAACCGATGGCGGCTGACTTTGATAAATCTGGAAACATAACCGGGATAGAAGCTTTGCTGCTTGGTTTGGCGTTGTCTGTTGACTCTTTTGGTGCAGGGATTGGGGCAGCCATGCTTGGGTTCCCACCATTGCTGGCAGCTTGTGGCATTGGTGCCACTACTGGAATTTTTTTGACTGGAGGATTGAAAAGCGGCTACTTATTCTCTTATTGGCGTTGGCTGCAGCAATTGACATTTCTTCCCGGTTTGATTCTCATCGTAATCGGGATCATAAAAATTACCTGAAGGTGTGATAGATATGGCACTTGTAATCGGACTGACTGGAGGGATTGCCAGCGGGAAAAGTACCATTGCCGGCATTTTTGCCGAATGGAATATTCCTATAGTAGATGCAGATATTATTTCCAGACAGGTAGTAGAAAAGGGAGAGGCTGCATATGAGCAAATTGTCGATCTATTCGGTGAAGATGTGCTTCTCTCCGATGGGAATTTAGATCGTGGAAAATTGGGCAGTATTATTTTCAAAGATAAAGAAAAAAGAGAACAACTTAATAATATCGTCCATCCAGCAGTAAGAAAAAAAATGCTGGAACAACGAGACGCATATGCAGATAAGGGGGAAGCGGCCGTCGTACTGGATATTCCATTGTTATATGAGAGCGGCCTTACACATTTTGTTGATAAGGTACTGGTAGTTTATGTAGATGAACCAACACAACGGCAACGGTTGATGGATCGAAATGGCTTTTCTGAAGAAGAAGCAATCGACCGCATGAATTCCCAGCTTCCCTTAGAGAAAAAAGCAAAAATGGCAGATGAAATAATTGATAATAATGGCAGTGTGGAGTCATCCCGTCAGCAGCTGCTCACCATTTTAAAAAAATGGGAAGTTCCTCTCTAAAACAGACTTCGGCTAGGACACGGTTTCTTTAAAAAACTTCACCGGGAGCACTATTTCCACTTCCATAGACGAATGTATTGCGTATTGGAAGTCTTTTGGAACGAAAATGAACTTGTGGTGAAACAGTTGTTGGAGGAAGGATTTTGTTTAAAAAGTGAGAAAGTCGACGTTTCGAAAAAAGCCTGAAATTCCAGGCTTTTTTATTTTGCGTTATAAAAAGTGACACACTAATAAATTAAATATGCTATACTATTGTATGATTAATGATAAAAATGCACTTTAATAGGAGGTCGCTTTAATGACTACTCGTATAGCAATTAATGGGTTCGGTAGGATTGGGCGGATGGTGTTCAGAAGGGCAATTTGCGACAACGAATTGGATATAGTCGCCATTAATGCCAGTTACCCTTCAGAAACCATCGCACATTTAATCAATTATGACAGCGTTCATGGAAAATTTTCGCCTGAAGTGAAAGCGGTTTCGGACGGTGTGCTGGTTAACGGAAAAAAAGTTCTGCTTGTCTCCAACCGGACTCCGCGCGAGCTTCCCTGGGGAGAGTTGGAAATAGACCTTGTTATCGAAGCGACAGGAAAATTTAAAACGAGAGAAGCAGCTGGACAGCATTTGGATGCTGGGGCTAAGCAAGTCATCATTACTGCACCCGGCAAAAATGTGGATGCCACGATTGTTATGGGTGTAAATCAAGCGGATTTTCAGCCGGAAAACCATCGGGTAATATCTGCAGCCTCTTGCACAACAAATTGTCTGGCACCATTGCTAAAAGTTCTTCATCATGAATTTGGTATAGAACATGGTTTGTTGACCACGGTTCATGCTTTTACAAATGACCAGCAGAGCCTAGATAATCCGCATAAGGATTTACGAAGAGCGCGCGGCTGTACACAGTCGATTATCCCTACCACCACTGGAGCTGCAGAAGCAATTAAGGATGTAATACCTGCCATGGAGGGAAAACTAAAAGGAATCGCCTTACGTGTACCTACGCCGAATGTTTCATTGGTCGATTTGACCGTTGACCTGCAAAAAGACGTCACTCCCGACAAAGTAAACGAATGCTTTAGACGAGCCAGCGAGGAGTCAATGGATGGCATCATTCAATATAGTGATCAGCCGCTAGTTTCCATCGATTACACAACTTCCGATTTTTCAGCAGTGGTAGATGGGTTATCGACGATGGTCGTTGCCGAGAATAACTTGAAAATCATCGCATGGTATGACAATGAATGGGGATACGCCTGTCGCGTAGTAGATCTTGCCAGATTTATCTCCATGGCTTTAGCCAAACAGGAACGATATCAGTATTCCTGATGCGGATAAGTGCCTGCTGATTGCCTAATAATAAGATGGAGGGAATAACGCCCCCTTATTCTCTCTACAAAAAAGTTTTTGAACATGCTTGCAAAAACAAGGTAAACCGTATATACTTTTTTTGCACATCAACCGTTTGATGACGGTTGCCGTATGCAAGAAGGATTTCTGGTTTAATGCTTCGAATAAAAGAGGTATACCAAATAATGCAAAGCTGTTTCAACACAACCCGGTTTCCGGTAATTCTTCACCGTGAGCATGGATATCCACTGCTTTAAGGGTTAGGACCTCTTAGGACTAACTTTCCCCCATGGCGGTCCATGCTTTTATTGAGGAAACTTTTTTACTTTTAAAAGGGGGATTAATTGAATGGATACAATGGGCAGACACGTTATTGCAGAACTATGGGAATGTAATATAGATAAACTGAATGATATGGGATTAATCGAGAAGATTTTCGTGAATGCAGCTTTAAAAGCCGGAGCCGAAATTCGCGAGGTTGCTTTTCATAAATTTGCTCCTTATGGTGTGAGCGGCGTCGTGATTATTTCAGAATCCCATTTAACAATCCACAGCTTCCCGGAACATGGATACGCAAGCATCGATGTCTATACGTGTGGTGATATTATCGATCCAAACGTAGCTGCGGAATATATTGCTGAATCGCTTGAGTCGAATCGTAGCGAAAAAGTAGAAGTACCGCGGGGAATGGGTCCTGTGGAAGTCAGCCAGTTTAAAGCCTTATAATGGACGAAACAGAAACCCTTGCCAAAGAGGAGACGGCAAGGGTTTTTTATGCCGAAGCCATATTTTTCCAAATATTTCCCTATTGCTGAATCGGGTGGGATGGATGTGAAACAAAGAAAAGACTTTGGTCATCGTTTAATCGTTAAAAACGTGTTAAAATAAAAAGAAAAGACTTTGTCTAAGTTATGAGGTGCCTGTCATGAGTTTTCGACAAACAATCACAAAGTATTTCGGCAATCATGCCGAAACCAGTGAAAATCATTGGGATGCAAATTTACAGACACATTATTTTAAAACGACAAAAGAAAAAGGCTTACAGGCTGTTGAGGAATACTTTAAACGGTCCGGTTCCTATGAGATAGTAGCTCAATCGAAAGAGCACGGAGAAATCAGCGTCAATTACACCGGTGGAAGAAAAGCTTTCATTATTGCTACGGTCATTATGGTAAAACCTTATCGAACTGCAATTGACTTTTCAGTGACGACCGAATCGGTCCTCCCGTTTGATTTCGGATTCAGCCATAACCTGATTCCCAAATTGTACAGCCAGCTAAAGAAAGAACTAACTTTTTTGGAAACATCGATGACGAAGAATGCTGATTTATAATGAAACTGCTATAAAAGTATGGGGTTGATACATAATGAGATGTCCTAACTGCCAATTTAAAAGTACAAAAGTGCTTGATTCCCGTCCGATTGAAGAAGGCCGTTCAATTAGAAGAAGAAGAGAATGCGAAGAATGTTCTTTTCGTTTTACAACATTTGAAAGGCTGGAAGAAGTACCATTGATTGTCGTCAAAAAAGAAGGGACAAGAGAAGAGTACAGTCGGGAAAAGTTGATGAGAGGGTTGATCAAGGCTTGCGAGAAGCGTCCAGTAGCGTTGGAACAAATCGAATCGATTGCCGTAGAAGTAGAAAAAGAACTGCGTAACAGAGGTACCTCTGAGGTGCAAAGCAAAGAAATTGGCGAGATGGTCATGGATCGGCTTTCTTCTGTAGATGAAGTAGCATATGTCCGGTTTGCTTCTGTGTACAGACAGTTTAAAGATATTAGTGTTTTTTTGGATGAATTGAAGGATTTGATACGGTCGGATAATAAATAAATGGATGAAGCTTATCCAGGAAAGGAGACAACATCGTGAATCATCAACATATTGGTAAATTACTCCCGATCGACGGATTTGCTATAAAGACAACCGCGGCCTTATCTCTGGACAGTCTGCAATCTTTGACCCATTTGTATCAGCCGCTTGTCGGCAGTGATGCCATCTCTTTATATCACACACTGATGAGTGAGTGCCAATTAAGAAACAACCACCAGGAGCTGCAAACCCATCACACGTTGATGAATTACTTGTCTCTTCCGCTTGATAAGTTGTATCAGGCACGTTTGAAACTGGAAGGCATCGGCTTATTGAGCACATATAAAACGGAACAAGAACAAAAGAATGTATATACATACCAGTTGAATCCTCCTTTTTTGCCGATGGATTTTTTTAATGATGGAATGCTGTCACAGTTGCTTTATCATCACCTTGGCGAAAAAAAACATGCGGAATTGCTCCAGTTGTTTGACATAGAGGGTCATGATCACCTAGAAGGTGAAGAGGTAACCATGGAATTCGCGGAGGTATTTGATACACGCATCCACCATTTTGCTGCTCCCGATTCCCCGAGAGAAGAAAAGCAGCAAGAAAGCCAGAAAGGCATTGCTCATCTTGACAAGGAAGTTGATTTTTCCTGGATTGAACAAATGCTGCAAAAAAGGATGATACCCTCCCGTTCTGTCTTGACAGCAGCCAACAAAAAACTGATTCGGCAAATGACCGTGTTGTATGATTTGCCTGTTCAAGACTTGGAAAGCGCCGTGATTTGGGCTATCAATGAAGATAATCAGCTGGACGCAAAGGAATTCAAATCTGCCTGCCATGATTTATTCCAAGCCTCTGCAAGAAAGGCCGATATAAAACTGGTGGAAAAACAGGCTGGCAGTGTAAAAGCTGAAAATCCAACAGAAGTACCGGAAAGCAAGGAAGAACAGTTTGTGAAGATGCTGGAAGGAATTTCGCCAAAACAGCTGTTAGAAGATTTATCGGGCGGCAACCAAGCCTCGGCACAGGATTTAAAAACAATCAGAGATGTGATGACACAGCAAGGACTTTCGCCAGGTGTCATGAATGTGTTGGTTCATTATGTACTTTTAAAAACAGACATGAAACTATCCAAGGCTTATTTAGAAAAAATAGCGAGTCACTGGGCCAGGAAAAATGTGAAAACAGTGAAACAGGCAATGGCTCTAGCCAAATCGGAGAATCAAAAATATCAGCAATGGGGTTCTGCAAAGCAAAGTTATCGTAGACCTGCCCAAAAAGAGGTAATCCCAGACTGGTTTAAGGAAAGAAAAGCGCAACAGAATGGAAAAACTGCGAAAGAGACAGAAACTTCCATCGATAAAGAAGAAAACCAGGAAGACCTTGGCGAACTGATAAAAAGCTATTTGGAAAATGGCAGCTAGGGCGCTGTTTCTGTTTGTGGGGGACAGAAGTAAAAGAATAAGGATGATCGAAGATGGAACCTATTCAAGCTTCCTTGAAAAAATGGATGAAAGATAACAAAAACTTCCAAGAGAATTTTAGTCACTTGCGAAGCGCAATCGTTAATGATTCGCAGGTCAAGCAGCTGCTTTTAAATAATCCACAATTGGATTCAAAGGACATCGACAGGAATTTAATGAAGCTTTATGAATTTATCTCGCAATCTAAAAATTGCGCTGACTGTCCAGTCCGGGAAGAATGTAAAAACATCCTTCCCGGCTATACACCTTACTTGCAAGTAGATGGAAAAACGGTTCGTTTAAGCTATGAAAAATGCTATAAAAAAATCCAGCATGACGAACAGGAGAAGCAAAAGTCGCTTATTCAAAGCCTTTATATGCCAAAGGATATTCTCAACGCCACTTTTACGGATTTAGATCACACCGATAAACGACGGGAGGCTATTACAGAATCCCTCCGTTACCTTCAGTCGATCGGAACCGATAAACAAGCTGATAAAGGAATGTATTTTTATGGCCCCTTCGGAGTGGGAAAAACGCATTTCTTAGGAGCAATTGCCAATGAGCTGGCAAAAAAAAGGATTGCAACCATGATTATCTATATGCCCGAATTTGTCAGAGAAATAAAAGCATCTTTAAAGGATGACTCCCTGAATCAGAAAGTGGAGCGCTTCAAAACGATACCTGTTCTGATGCTGGATGACATAGGAGCGGAGTCGCAGTCAGCCTGGTTCAGAGACGAGATACTGGGATCTATACTACAGTATAGAATGATGGAAAAGTTACCTGTGTTTTTCACCTCCAATTATAGTCTCGAACAGCTGGAAAACCATTTAGCGACTACTACAAGAGGCGACATCGAAAAAGTCAAAGCTGGAAGGATCATTGAACGGATCAAACAAGTCAGCCGAGAGGTTCCTCTTTTTGGAGTGAACCGGAGGGAGTAAGGGAAAAGAGATACCTTAAGGAAAGAGGCTGGGACAAAAGCATAGTTGCCAAATGAAAAAACCGAACGATGTTCGAAATCCTAAGCATTCGAACTCGTTGGTTTTTTTATTTAAGCTATGTTAAATAATACTGTTGATTTATAATGAAAAAAATTAGGGAACCCCTCGTAGAGTAGGTTCCCGTTCTTATTGAACTAACGCACCCGTTAATTTAAGTACATTATTTCACAAGTTTGTCCTTTGCTCCTTCTTTTTCTCCGGCTATTATAGACTTTGCTATAATTTCACATTTTTTATAAGCCCAATTGTAATGATTGGAGGTATTTGCTACAAAATAGCTGCATAAATTACTTGTTTTAGTCCACTTATAGTATTTTTTTGTCATTATTTCTTCATTGGTATGTGACTTAATTAAATCTGTCACTCTTTCATGGCTTAATTTCAATTTTTTAATAGCTTGATTTAATGTTACATCTTGATAGTTTTCCCAAATTTTCATATTAAGTAGTTTAATATTTCTCCATTTATAACCAGGTGCTGGTATAGATGGAATATCTCCGTCCATACCTTCCCTATACCACCGCTCAAGCATGGCATGCCATTCATACAGATGCATTAGGACATCTCGAAAATTCTTAGCTCTGTCTTTAGTTTCGATAGATATTTTTCTTTTTCTACTAGGTACTGTTTCAATTACTTCAATCAATGCTTTAAAATTCTTGTCACTGTTCAATAATAGAATTTCTTTTTCACTTTTCTCCGTCATGATGATTTCCTCCTATAATGTATTGTTTATTTGAATCAATTTCATTTTCAATTAACACTGCCCGTTAGTTGAATAAGGTTTTCACCTGGTAAAATCTGATAATCTAAACTTATCATAAGTGATACTTACTGAGAACAAGCAACTTTCAATAATCATTTTACTAACGGTTGATTCATTATTTCGATGCTTGATGCTATCAAGGAACTGAAACCAACTCAAATAATCGTTTGAAGGAGTTTTTCACCAATTCTTTGGTTTCCTACTGAGCAAGTGAACCTGTCTTGAAAGAAGTATCCGATTGAAAACATAAAGATGGTTATACTTACGCTCAGAACAAATGTTCCTTTGGGACGAATATTAACAGCGTTGTTTAACATAGCTTTTATTTAAGTAAACATTTAATTAACTTTCTCTTTAGATTGAATGGTGGATCCCAGGCGTTTTTTGCCATCTACTATTTTTTCTTCCGATAGATCACACATTTTTTGAAGCATTCATCCATATAATGTAACAGTTTGATCGTGATGAGGGTGATGAGTATTGCTTGAGGTTTATTTTGAGACAAAAGCAGAAACCATGACATTTTGTGATCGGATTGTTCAGTATGGCCTCGATGTAGAACTGAACTGGAAAACCAACGACACGTGGGGAAACCGAATCAAAATCCGGGAAAGCCGTTCCAAGGAGGAGCAGCTGGCTAACACTGCAGAGGCGATGGCATATGTCTTCATAAGGCATAAAGAAAGCAGCTGGGTCGCTGATATAATCAAAAATGTTTATTATTATAAAGATAAGGAGGAAGTACATCGAATTTCGGAGCTGGCCCATTCTATTTTGTCCGGTGATGATTCAGGGGATGTTCCGATACCGGTTGATATCGACTTGCGGGAGACATTGAAAAGTTGCTTCCAGGATAACATCCATACTGAAGAAGCAGTCCACTTCAACTCATTAGTGAATTTTCGCCTGCAGCCCTACAAAGAAGAACTTATCGAAATCATCGGGATGGCGATTGATGAATTTAAACGGGAAGAAGATTACCAATCGTTTGTCCAATCGCTACGGGAATACGTGGCAAAAAAGAAGTCCAAATTCCAGGTCGTCCACGTTGTCCAAGGCAGGAACTTCAAATTTTATAAAGCGAACGGAAAGCCATTTTCCAAGATGGAAATAAAAATGCTGATCCAGCAGGAGCCGCTGTACATAGTCGGTTTGGATGAAGCAGAGCTGAATATAACACCGCTGCTTGCCATGGCGCCTGAGCGGGTGGTCATATACGGAGATCATCCTTCTGAGCCAAAAACATTGACCGTGATCAATGTTTTCCAGGAAAAAGCGGTTTTCGAACCGTTTACCCGGTTTCCTTTCCCGAATTATTTAAGAAATCATTAAATACACTTGATTTTTGACGACTGTATCGCTATAATTACGTTCATAAATGATTAACACATCGGTTTTGATGAGGACACGATCGAATCGACCAGGAATACTATAGAGAGGGAAGCCGCCCGGCTGAAAGCTTCCTGTATTACCGTCATTCTGATTACCCCCTCTGAACCCTGTTATTGAACTGAGATAGTAAGTAACAGCGTATCATCTACGTTACAGATGCTAAATGAGCCGTACGTTTTTGCGGGAATTAGGGTGGAACCACGAGGCCAACGCTCGTCCCTTAGCTATTAACAGCTATCGGGACGGGCGTTTTTTATTTATTCTGCTTAATCTACAAAACAAATTTTAAAGGAGAGACTACTTATGTCAGAAATGATCCGCATTACATTTCCAGACGGGGCCCAGAAGGAATTTCCTCAGGGAACAACTGGAGAGGATATAGCAGCATCGATTTCACCGGGATTAAAGAAACAGGCGCTGGCAGTAAAACTGGACGGAATCCCTTATGATCTTCGCAGCGAGCTGCCTGGAAACGGCGAGATCGAGATCATCACCAATAAACAGCAAGAAGGAATTGAAATAATGCGTCATTCTGCTGCTCACTTGATGGCACAGGCAATCAAGCGCTTGTACGATAATGTTCAATTCGGGGTGGGTCCTGTCATTGAGGATGGATTTTATTATGATTTTGATATGGAAGAATCCGTAACCCCAGAAGATTTACCTAGAATTGAAAAAGAAATGCAAAAAATCATCGACGAAAATTTAGAAATTGTTCGCAAGGAAGTTTCACGCGAAGAAGCGAAGGAAATGTTCCGGGAAATCGGTGATGAATTAAAGCTTGAATTAATTGATGCTATTCCCGAAGGAGAAACAGTGTCCATTTATCAGCAAGGTGAATTCTTCGATTTATGCCGTGGCATCCATGTCCCTTCCACGAGTAAAATAAAAGTTGTTAAACTGTTGAGCATTTCTGGTGCTTACTGGCGAGGTGACAGCGACAATAAAATGCTGCAGCGAATATACGGCACTGCATTTGAGAAAAAGAGCAGTCTTGATGAATATTTGCGTCTTCGTGAAGAAGCGAAAGAACGCGACCACCGTAAGTTGGGGAAAGAACTGGACTTGTTCACGGTATCTCAGCAAGTCGGTCAGGGCTTGCCGCTTTGGCTGCCGAAAGGCGCCACTATCCGCCGGACAATCGAACGTTACATTGTCGATCTGGAGGAAAGGCTGGGTTATGATCATGTTTATACCCCGGTTCTCGGCAGTGTAGATCTTTATAAAACAAGTGGGCATTGGGACCATTACAAGGATGACATGTTCCCTACACTGGAAATGGACAACGAAGACCTTGTCCTACGTCCAATGAACTGCCCGCATCATATGATGGTGTTTAAAAATGAACTGCACAGCTATCGTAATCTTCCTGTCCGTATTGCGGAGCTTGGCACCATGCACCGCCATGAAATGTCGGGTGCACTTGCCGGCTTACAGCGTGTTCGGGCTATGACACTGAATGATGCCCATATCTTTGCACGGCCAGATCAGCTGAAAGATGAATTTATTCGTGTGGTACAGTTAGTCCAGGCAGTTTACAAAGATTTCGGTATCGATGATTATTATTTCCGTCTATCCTACCGTGATCCAGAGGATACTGAAAAGTACGTTGATAACGATGAGATGTGGGAAAAAGCCCAGGCAATGTTGAAAGAGACGATGGAAGACATGGAGCTTGATTATGTGGAAGCCGAAGGTGAAGCAGCTTTCTATGGTCCTAAGCTGGATGTTCAGGTTAAAACGGCGCTAGGTAAAGATGAAACGTTGTCTACCGTTCAATTGGACTTTCATTTGCCCGAGCGGTTTGATTTGACCTACATCGGGGAAGACGGCAAAGAACACCGGCCTGTCGTCATCCATCGCGGTGTCGTATCTACGATGGAGCGTTTTGTGGCATTCCTTATCGAGGAATATAAAGGGGCATTTCCTACATGGCTTGCACCTGTACAAGCCCGGATTATCCCTGTATCGCCTGGAATTCACCTGGATTATGCTAAAAAAGTGGAGGAGGACTTGCGATATCGTGGAGTCCGCGTAGAAGTGGATGAGCGTGATGAGAAAATCGGCTATAAAATCCGCGAAGCACAAACGCAGAAAATCCCTTACGCCCTTGTCGTGGGTGATAAAGAAATCGAAGACACTGCCGTAAACGTCCGGCGTTATGGCGAGAAAAATTCAGAGACGAAGCCTTTGGATAAGTTCATCGATCAAATCGAAGCGGAGATACGTGAAAAAACATTAGCCAACCAGTAAAAAAAGAGATGGTCTCGAATTCTAGAGTGGAAATCACCAGTGTACGAAATGCTGGTGATTTTTTCTATCAAGCAAGAATATCCATTCAGCTCCGCTTATCTGTATCAACAGATTGGATGGCTGCATAAGTTGTGAAAAATACCCCCTTGTGTTTTTGCTCTGAATTTTGTATGATGAGATAGTCGTTTTCATAGAAACGCAACCATGGTTGTTGACATCTTAGCATGCTTATGCTATTATTTTAAAGGTGAAATTAAATAATGATCTGAGGCAAGCAGAAGCACCCGCTTCTCACCTGATCGACGCGTTTTGCAGTTGGCAGGTTACAACATCCTTATTGTATGGGAAGATGTGTGGGTGCAGTATGTACCGACATTTTTTTTATGCTTTCAACTACAACAACTTGTCGATATGATCTTATATTGTTTTTCCAAACTCTATGGAGGTGGCTCATTATTAGCAAAGATATGAACGTCAATGAGAAAATTCGTGCTCGCGAAGTCAGGCTCATTGATTCAAATGGAGACCAACTTGGGGTCAAATCCCGCCAAGAAGCATTAGACATTGCTCAAACAAGAAATTTGGACCTTGTATTAGTAGCTCCAAATGCAAAACCGCCGGTATGCCGGATCATGGATTATGGTAAATACCGTTTTGAGCAACAAAAGAAAGATAAAGAAGCACGTAAAAAACAAAAAGTTATTAATGTCAAAGAGGTTCGCTTAAGCCCTGGCATTGAAGAGCATGACTTCAATACGAAGTTGCGCAACGCCAGAAAGTTTCTTGAAAAAGGCGATAAAGTGAAAGCTTCCATTCGGTTCCGTGGCCGTGCCATTACACATAAAGAATTAGGACAGGAAGTCCTTGAAAAAATGGCAGAGGAATGTAAAGATATTTCCACTGTTGAAACAAAGCCGAAAATGGAAGGCCGCAGCATGTTTCTAATGCTTGCGCCAACCAACGAAAAATAACTTTTATCAGTAAGTTGTGATTTGAACAAATTGCGGTTCATGCAGGGGCAAACTGACGCCGAGCTACGCCGGTAATTTTCCCCGCAAGTATGAACATTCAAGCAAATAGGAGTTTATACGAGGATGAAAAGAACCAAGTAGATCAAGGAAGCGCAGCTGCGAGGAACACAGCGTATAAAAAAGATACGTGCGTACCGGAGGAGCAAGCTGACGCTGAGCTACGCCGGTAATTTTCACCCGCAAGTATGAACATTCATTACAAGGAGGAACATAACATGCCAAAAATGAAAACCCACAAAGGTTCTCAAAAACGTTTCCAAAAAACAGGTTCCGGAAAGCTTAAACGCTCTCATGCATACACTAGTCACTTGTTTGCCAACAAGTCTCAAAAGCAAAAACGCAAATTGCGTAAAAGTGATATTGTTTCTGCTGGAGACTACAAACGCATTAAGCAAATGCTGCCAAACAAATAAACCTTAAATCCGAATTTATCGGTTATATATATTAGGAGGGAATTATTATGCCACGTGTAAAAGGTGGAACAGTTACTCGCAGACGTCGTAAGCGCGTATTAAAGCTTGCTAAAGGATATTATGGCTCGAAACATGCCCTATTTAAAACAGCTAAACAACAAGTAATGAAATCAGGTCAATATGCTTACCGCGACCGCAGACAGAAAAAGCGTGAATTCCGTAAGCTTTGGATTGCACGTATTAATGCTGCAGCGCGTTTGAATGACCTGTCTTACAGCCGTTTGATGCACGGTCTAAAACAAGCTGGAATTGAAGTAAACCGTAAAATGCTTTCTGATTTGGCTATCAATGATGAAAAAGCATTTGCACAGCTTGCTGACAAGGCTAAAGATGCATTGAAATAAGGAATGTCCAAAAACCATCCTCGTTCAGCGGGGATGGTTTTTCTTTTAAAATCTATTCATGCACAGCACAGGTGGTACTCTTTGTTTGCAGGGTGGTTTTCACTCACTTAAAGTCAAACTGTATTTTTTAAGTCTGAAAGCATTAAACTTTTAAGAAATAGTCTTTCTTTAAAACTACCAACAAACCGGATAGGAGATGGAACATGCCAAATGGATTTTTACTACTATACATAATAGGGATAAATATTGCAGAATGGATTCTCATGGGAATAGATAAGCGGAGGGCCGTCAAGCATCAGTGGAGGATATCTGAAAAAACGCTTTGGATAGGGGCTTTAATTGGAGGAGCGGCAGGAGGGATAGCAGGGATGTACACATTCAGGCATAAAACCCGTCACTTCCGTTTTAAACTGGGGATGCCGGTACTTTTCATCATTCATCTTTATTTAATCGTTCAATGGAAGGGATAGACTTATCCGAACAGTATTCGGCTAAATGGGACAACTCCGATAAAACCTTCTTGTCATAACAGCTCGTCTATTGTCATAGAATGAGCTGAAGGAAAAGGGGGCAAAGGAGATGGGAGATGTCAGCAGCTATTTGTTGACCATAGCAGAGACAGGTGGTATTTTGACGCCTCTGCTGTTCATAGGATTTCATTTATTGCGTCCGTTGTTTTTCCTGCCTGTTATCTTGATCTGTATAACAGGAGGAGTATTATTCGGAGCGATAGCTGGCACGTTATACTCTGTAATCGGTATTACGTTATCAAGCATGACGTTCTACAAACTGATACAGTGGATGCCGGGCATGTCGGATAAACTCGTGCATGTAAAGCAAAAGTTGATGGGGGAACGATCAACGTTGACGACCTCCCAGGTGGCTGTACTGCGACTCATCCCTTTTATTCATTTTCATTTGTTATCCTTATGTATTTTAGAAATTTCTTCTAGCTTTAAAGAATATGTTCGATCGTCTTTTTACTCCAATATTCCGCTGGCGGTACTTTATACATCCTTCGGGAAATGGATATCGAGCTTATCGCCGGTGGTCATGATGGCCTTTATTCTTTTTCTGCTGCCGTTTTTATATTTTCTCCGCAGAAAACAAACAACGATAAAATGGGCTGAATTCTTTGTGGGAAAAAGTCCAACAGTCAAACAGTAAGAAAAGCTAGTGGCACCTTGTACTCCGGTACTTCAGCCTGCTCGGAGTATTTTGCCTTATGTCCTCGGAGGCTAATGGATTCGGTTGAAGATACCATCCAGTAATCTTGATTTTTATTTAAAGAAGCAGATGCACGAGTGCGTCTGCTTCTGTTTGATCACTTTTTGATCAGCAGTTTATCTATCGGATGCTTCCATTCGATTGTTGCATAGGGATACCTGATCAAGACTTCCTCTTCCATGAAGTACAAATCTTTTCTTTCCAGACCCTTCAACTCTCCTGGATAGTGCGCATGGATACTGATATTCAATACGTCAAATGAATCCTCGGTCGTTCCTAAGTATTTCTCGCCTTCAAAAATGAATCCTTTGTAGGTCATCAGAAAATTTTTTTTAATATTGTCAGGCTCATCCAGAAAGAAAAAGTCCTTTTTTTCGCGTGCTACTTCCAACTTTCTGTTAGGATTGATCCAATACTTATATATCGTATAAAGAAGCATCACCATTGCGACAAAAATCAGTAAGCGAAATAGTAAAACAATCATACACACCGTCTCCTGTTTTAGAGTCTTCTCTCCTTTACGAATAAAACCTGGTCAAGGTTTCAACAATTTGCAAATAAGCATGTTATAATCAAGAAAAAGTTCAAAAAGGAGAAACATAAAGATGTATTGGGAGCAGTTATTTGACACACAAAGGCAATTGGATGAGCATATTCAAACGAATAATCGCGTAAAAGCAGATGAATTGTTCGAAAGAAAAGTATTAGCTCTATTAGTGGAAACCGGAGAGTTAGCGAACGAAACACGTTGTTTCAAGTTTTGGAGCAAAAAGCCGAAAAGTGAATCGGCAGTCATCCTGGAAGAATACGTGGATGGGTTGCATTTTATTCTTTCACTAGGGCTTGATACTGGCTACCGCTATGATTCTGACGCGGTACAGCCCACTGATTTAGATGATACGCAGTTATTTCTCCAAGTCTATGAACAAATCATAGCATTCAAGCAAGTTCCCAGTAAAGCGAACTACCATCAGTTATTTACAACATACCTACAGTTGGGGGCACAGCTAGGCTTTCCAGAAGAAGCCATCCAGGAAGCGTATAACAAGAAAAACAAAGTAAACCATCAACGTCAACAACAGGGCTATTGATTCGTGTACCGATGAAGGGTATGTTTTGTCTATCTTGGAAAAAACCGCTATAATTCAATGTGAACCCTAAAAAGGAGGAAAATACATATGGCAGCGTACAATGAAACAGTTACAATGTTGAAGGAGTTAACGGATGCAAGAGGGATATCCGGCAATGAAAAAGAAGCAAGAGAAGTAATGGAAAAGTATATCGCTCCTTATGCGGATGAAGTGTTCACCGATAATATCGGGAGTCTGATTGCAAAGAAAACCGGAAAAGAAAACGGACCTAAAGTGATGGTAGCCGGGCACTTGGATGAAGTGGGCTTTATGGTCACTCGCATTGATGATAAAGGATTTGTTTATTTCCAAACAATCGGCGGCTGGTGGAGCCAAGTGATGCTTGCACAGCGTGTAACGCTTATGACGAGAAAAGGGGATGTTACCGGAATTATCGGTTCGAAGCCACCTCACATCTTGCCGGCAGAAGCACGTAAAAAGCCAGTGGAAATAAAGGATATGTTTATCGATATCGGTGCATCCAGCAGAGAAGAAGCTGAGGAGTTCGGTGTTCGTCCGGGAGACTCGATTGTTCCTTACTTCGAATTCACCCAAATGAACAACGAAAAGCTGCTTTTAGCTAAAGCATGGGATAATCGAATTGGCTGTGCGATTGCCATTGAAGTGCTGAAGCGCTTAAAAGGTGAAAATCATCCAAATATTGTTTATGGAGTGGGAACGGTACAGGAAGAGGTAGGCCTTCGAGGCGCCCGCACTGCTACACATACAATCAAACCGGATATCGGTTTTGGTGTCGATGTTGGTATTGCTGGAGACACTCCTGGTATTTCCGATAAAGAAGCGGACAGTAAAATTGGAGAGGGTCCACAAATCATCCTTTATGATGCCTCGGCTATTTCTCACAAAGGATTGCGTGATTTTGTACTGGACACGGCAGATGCCAAGAAAATTCCTTATCAGTATGCCACAATGGCTGCAGGTGGAACAGATACAGGTTCTATCCACTTAACGGCAAATGGTGTTCCGGCATTATCCATCACAGTTGCCACACGCTACATTCACACACATGCAGCAATTTTACATCAAGATGACTTTGAGAACGCCGTCAAGATAATCGTCGAAGTGATCAAAGGGTTGGATGAAGATAAAGTGAAAGAGATTACGTTCGGTTAAATGAAATCAGAAATGCTAAAGGAGCTGTCCATTCAGAACAGCTCCTTTTTGCTTTATACACGATAGGAATCCAGAATCTTGCCCACATAGCTTTGCGTTTCCTTAAAGGGCGGGATTCCATTATATTTATCCACATTGCCTGGGCCGGCATTGTAAGCCGCCAGTGCCAAAGAGGTGTTCCCGCTATATCGATCCAGCATTTGTTTTAAATACTTGGTTCCGCCCATGATATTTTGCAATGGATCAAAAGCGTTTTGAACGCCCAGTCCACGGGCTGTTGAAGGCATTAATTGCATCAAGCCCTGTGCACCTGCACCACTTTCGGCGTCGGGATTGAAATTAGATTCCGCTTGGATAACGGAACGGATTAATTTAGGGTCGACTCCGAATGTTTCTGCGGCTTGTTCGATATAACTGTCAATTGCTCCAGTATTACTCGATGTATTTTCTGTATAATCAATCTCAGGAGTATATACCGGCATAACCGGGGTGCTGTTGGCCATAGAAGAAGCTTCTGGCCTATTATTAGTTGATATTTGGGCAGTTGTCATCTGTTGTTGAAGTATTTGTTGAAAGGCAGTCTCTAGAAAGGCGGAATCACTAGATGAACCGTTTCCTCCATTTAAAATAGACATTGCCTGCATTTGGATGAGATTTTGAAGTTGTCTGATTTCCATGTATGTTCCTCCGGTAGGTAGGTCGTTACTTTCATATTACCTGATTTTGCCTGGACCGGCAACGGTAAAAACGACAAAAAAACCCTTATTTTTTAAGTGGCTCCGATACTGTGGAGAAAATATAAAATAACTGGTGAAATAACATATTACAACTCACTATGTTTTGCACCGTAAATAACAGCACAAATAACAACAAACAAAACGCTTGGAATTTTAATACCCCAGCGTTTTTTTATATTGTATAGGAAATTAAAAATTTAACTGTCTGTGGATCATTATTGGCTGAACCAGCCACGTCCAGCTCCAGCGCCTACCCCCTCGAGGTCTTAAGCCCACCCTCTGTGTGGCAAAAAGCGCCACGCCGAGGCTGTTCTTAAGCTTGTCGGGGGCCCACACGATGTGGGTCATGCAGGCGTTGCCACAGGACGTGGCGGCTTTAGCCTGTGCTCCTTTAAACAGGCGCTTGCGCTTTTGTCCTATTTCCTTGTTAAACGAAAGCCACCCGTTTGTTGATCAAAGTTTTACTAACACCTAATAACTTTCTTAATTCGTTTGTATCTTTAGGAGAAACAATATAACCATTTCTTTCGTGACCGATATACATTATTACGCTTTCTTCCCCCGCATTTCCAAGCTGGAGATGTAATCCATGAGTATTCCCATTTTCATAACGAATCAATATGTCGTAGTCAGGTTTCTCATTAGTCACATCCACATCATGACTTATTCCTTTGGTATTTTTCAGAACTTTTTCAAAACCTGATATCGTTTCTACTCGGTTAATCGTTAGGAAATAGTTTTCATTTAACCCAACATATCCTCCAGATTTTGAAATGGAAACTTCCGTTATTGTATCTAACAATGTCATTCGTTCTTTTGTAGCTTGGCAACCAACTAAAGTAATAGCCCCACATATCAAAAATGCTAACACCATAAACTTTTTCAAAAGTATTCCCCCGCCGCTTATTTAATACAAGTTTATTTTACTAAATGTTTATTGATATTCAATAATTATATATTCTTTATCATTATGTTATTTATGTTTTATAGATGTCTTAATTCGATTTCAAACAAAAAAAGCATTTATCATCACGAGAAATGCTTCGTTGTGCTGTTGTCGTATTGTTCTTTATTCACTGTCCTATCCGTTAGTTTAAGTGCGTTCTTTCACAAACCACATTTTTTAGCATAAAAAAGAGGCCGGGACAAAAGCATGGCCACTAAAGCAAAAACCGAACGAATTTTAAATGCCAATCAATTCGTTCGGTTTTTATTGTGATCACGATGCTTTTGTCCCAGGCTCGTTAATTAGTATGCTATTTCGTGTCTTTCTCCACCGAAACGGAACTACTTACTTATTTTTAGATGTGTAAGGGTGTTTTTTATATGATTCAGTAGGTTATATCCGGTTCTACAACTTATGCTTTGTTGCTGACGTAAGCTTCTCGGGAAGAGCAAGGCGCCTTCGCTTCTCCTGTTACTGTGCTTGTTGAACCCCTTTTTCAAGAGCGGACAACATTTCTTCTTTATCGGATTCGTCTGATTGTTGCCAAATCAGCTCGAACAACACGCCTAAACCAGGCAGCATTTTTTCTTCGCCGCTTTCAATAGCATCCAGTATCGTTGCCTCTAATTGTTCGGTATTATTGTCGGCTACATTGTCTAATATCGCTTTACGTAAATTCAAATCCATTTTTTCACCTCATATCTTTAATTATTCAGTATGTGATAGATAGTTTGACCACGATGTAGGGAAATATGTATGATAGAAAAGAATTTACCAAAAGGATGATGTACGTGATAACTTCTGTCCAAAACAGCAGGGTGAAAAACTGGCAAAAATTAAAAAAACGCAAAGAAAGAGTAAAAACAAACAACTTTATTGTAGAAGGTTACCATATGATTGAAGAGGCATGGAAAAGCGATTGGGACGTAAAGGAAGTTATTCTGGCTGATGGGGCGGTAATCCCTGACTGGCTTGAATATAAGGAAGCAATCATAGTTACCGACCATATTTTAAAATCGATAACCGATACGAAAACTCCTCAAGGTATTGCGGCTGTAGTGGAAGTAAAGCAGCCTGAGGAACAGAAGTTTGAGAAGCTGCTGCTCATCGACAATGTTCAGGATCCAGGCAATCTGGGGACCATGATCCGTACGGCAGATGCTGCCGGATTCGATGGAATTTATGTAGGTGCTGGGTCTGCGGATATTTATAATGACAAAGTATTGCGCTCGACTCAGGGATCTATTTTCCATCTGCCGATTTTTCAAACCGATCTACTCCCGATAATTGACCAATTACAGAATGATGATTTCGCAGTATGGGGTGCTGCATTGGAAAATGCCCGACCATATACGGCTTTACCGGTACCAAGAAAAGCAGCACTGGTTGTCGGAAACGAGGGTGCGGGAATTTCTTCGTCGATATTGGAAAAGGTAAACGACATCGTGTCCATTCCGATTTTCGGCAAAGCAGAATCTTTAAATGTCAGTGTAGCTGCAGGCATCTTGCTTTATCATCTTGCTTCAGGCGAAAAGTAATGGACGTTAAGGCTTGCAAGAAACGAATGCTTTTTCTATAATAATAAAATAACATGTATTATATTTACAGGCCGAGAAAGAGTCAGTAAATGATTACAAATCGATTTAGGGAGGAAATGCCATAGACTGAAAGCATTTCTATCGTGGTAATGATTGAATTTTCACTCTGGAGCCGACACTTGGACCTTGTTTTCCGGCAAGTAATGGTGTTCCGGATTTATTCCGTTATCAAACACGAGTGGGTGCATCAGGCACCAACAAGGGTGGTACCGCGATACATAAGTCTCGTCCCTTCTTTTATAGAGGGACGGGGCTTTTTTATGTGATAAGAGGTGTAAGTTCTGATGCGAGACTTGCTGGAGCTAAACAAAACGCTTCTTATTGCGGTAGAAAACAGGACGAGCGAGGAATCGTAAATCGGCTAAATTATCACTTGATGACGAAAAGGAGGTTCCTGCACATGAGGGAACGATTACAAGAACTAAAAGAGGAAGCGCTGGCCAAGGTAGAACAGGCAGACACGTTGAAGGATCTCCAGGATATAAGGGTGGCTTACCTTGGGAAAAAAGGACCGATTACGGAAGTTTTACGTGGAATGGGCAAGCTGTCGAAAGAAGAGCGGCCTGTCATCGGGGAGCTGGCAAACAAAGTAAGGGAAGCAATAGCCGGTGAACTGGACGTGAAAAAAGAAAAACTCGAGGCAAGAGAGCTGGAGGAAAAACTCAAAAAGGAAACAATCGACGTCACATTGCCGGGCCGTCCGGTCACTGTAGGCGGACCGCATTTACTGACTTCCATTATCGAAGAAATCGAGGATTTGTTCATCGGCATGGGATTCGAAGTACGGGAAGGTCCTGAAGTCGAAACAGATTATTACAATTTTGAGGCACTTAACCTTCCGAAGGGGCACCCAGCCCGCGATATGCAAGACTCTTTTTATATCACGGAGGAGCTGTTGATGCGCACGCATACCTCTCCAGTTCAAGCGAGAACAATGGGGAAATATCAGGGAAGCAAACCAGTCAAAATGATTTGTCCAGGAAAAGTGTATCGCAGGGATACCGATGATGCCACCCACTCTCATCAGTTCACACAGGTAGAGGGACTGTATGTGGATCGGAATGTACGTATGAGCGACTTGAAAGGTGTATTGAACCGCTTTGCCAAGCAAATGTTCGGTGAAGAAAGGGAAATCCGTCTGCGTCCAAGTTTCTTTCCGTTTACAGAACCGTCAGTTGAGATGGATATATCCTGTAAAGTCTGTCATGGAGAAGGATGCTCTGTTTGTAAAGGAACAGGTTGGATCGAAATACTGGGCGGCGGCATGGTTCATCCCCGCGTATTGGAAATGGCGGGCTATGACCCCAAAGAATACACTGGTTTTGCTTTCGGTATGGGGCCTGAACGAATCGCTATGCTGAAGTATGGTGTAGATGATATCCGGCATTTCTATACAAATGATATCCGTTTCTTAAAGCAGTACCATAAAGCGTAAATCAGGAGGAAAAAATATGTTCGTATCATTGAATTGGCTGAAAAATTATGTGGATATAGACAATATTTCACCAGAGCAGCTGGCTGAAAAAATAACAAAATCCGGGATAGAAGTGGAAGGCATCGAGTATGTTGCAGAAACAAGTTCAAATGTAGTCGTCGGCTATGTACAATCCTGTGAAAAGCATCCTAACGCTGATAAGCTTAATTTGTGCCAGGTGGACACAGGCGAAGAAGAGCTGCAAATTATATGCGGAGCCCCTAATATTGCTCAAGGTCAAAAAGTTGCGGTTGCGAAACCAGGCGCCGTATTGCCTGGTAATGTAAAAATCAAGAAAGCAAAGCTGCGCGGTGTGGAATCCCAAGGGATGATCTGCTCGCTGCAAGAATTAGGTATCGAAGAAAAATTTGTGCCGAAGGAGTTTGCGGAAGGCATCTTTGTATTTCCGGAAGATGCAGAAGTAGGTTCCGATGCATTGGAATTGCTGAATTTAGACGATGCAATTCTGGAACTCGGCCTGACGCCGAACCGTGCAGATGCGATGAGCATGCTTGGTGTCGCCTACGAAACATCTGCTATTTTGGATACACCAATTAACCTACCGGATGTATCAATCAACACATCGTCTGATAAGGCTGCGGATTATGTTTCCGTCAAGGTAGAGGATGCAGAGCTTAATCCATACTATGGAGCGTTTGTCATTGAAAATGTAGAGGTGAAAAACTCTCCTTTATGGATGCGGAATTATTTGATTGCTGCAGGCATCAGACCAATCAACAATGTAGTGGATATTACCAATTATGTCTTGCTGGAATACGGTCAGCCATTGCATGCATTTGACTACGATCGATTTGGATCAAAAGAAATCGTTGTACGAAGAGCCCGTGACAAGGAAACCATTACTACGTTGGATGATCAAGAGAGGGAGCTTTCATCCAATCATTTAGTCATTACCAATGGTCAAGAACCGACAGCAATTGCAGGAGTGATGGGCGGTGCAGATTCGGAGGTGTCCGACCAAACCCAAACGGTATTATTGGAGGCTGCTTATTTTTCTCCTGCCGCAGTCAGACAAAGTTCGAAAGATCATGGATTACGGAGCGAATCCAGCGCCCGGTTTGAAAAGGGAGTCGATCCTGACCGGATAAAAAGAGCCGGGTTGAGAGCATGCCAGCTATTGAGCGAATATGCAGAAGGTACTGTACTGCAGGGCACGGTAGAATTTGATGAATTGGACCGGTCCGAAGCCACTGTAGAAGTGAGCACGGAAAAAGTGAATGAACGACTTGGAACGGAAATAACCACAGAAGAAATTTCCGATATTTTACGGAAGCTTCATTTCGATTTTAAAGCAAATGATGGCATATTTATTGTTTCGGTCCCGAGCCGACGAGGTGATATTACAATATTTGAGGACATGGTAGAAGAAATTGCGCGTATATACGGTTATGATAATTTACCGTACACGCTTCCTGCTGGGGCAGGACAGGCAGGTGGCCTGACATCACGGCAATCGTTAAAACGGGAAATCAAACATTATATGGAAGGTGCTGGCTTAATGGAAGCCATTACGTATTCCCTGACCAGTAAAGAGCGGGCAGAAACACTGGTAAGCCCGGAAGTCCGTGAGCATGCAACCGAATCGATTCGTTTATCGATGCCGATGAGTGAAGAGCACAGCAACTTGCGGTTAAGCATTCTTCCGGAACTACTGGCCTCTTTTTCGTATAATACAGCCAGAAAACAGGCAAATCTCGCCTATTACGAAGTAGGTACCGTATTCGTTTCCCCTACCACTGAAAAATTGACGGAACAGCCCCGCGAATTATTAAGGGTTTCCGGGGCTGTTACAGGGGATTGGCTCCTTCATCCAATGCAGCAGGAAAAGAAACAAGCCGACTTCTTTTTGGTTAAGGGTATTGTCGAGGGATTGCTGGATAAATTAGGAATAGTGGTAACATTTAAACAAGCTAAATTAGAAGGAATGCACCCTGGCAGAACGGCGCAGGTATATTTAGGAGCACAATCAATTGGTTTTCTTGGTCAGCTGCACCCAACGCTGCAGCAATCCTATGATTTAAAAGACACTTATGTATTTGATTTGGATATGGAGACATTATTAGATCAGATAAATAACGAACCAGATTTTTCAAAGATTCCGCGTTACCCATCTGTATCAAGGGATATTGCATTAGTGGTCGATCAGGAAATCCCGGCCGGCGATATCAAAGCCACGATTGTAGAAAAAGGTGGTACGCTGTTGAAGGATGTTCAAGTATTCGATGTTTATCAGGGTGAGCATCTACAGGCTGGTAAAAAGTCGATCGCCTTCAGCTTATTTTATCAGGACCCTGAGCGAACGTTGAAAGATGATGAAGTAGAAGCGTCCTATCAGGCAATTCTGTCAGCAGTAGAAGAAAAACATCAGGCAGAATTGCGAGGTTAATGCGAAAGAAACAGGGCTGTCCCATCTACGGGGCAGCCCCTTTAACTTTATTAATTTAATAAGATCCATTTCTGTCTTAAAAAAATCAAAGGGATAAGCAGTACTGTTTATCAACAAAAGGATTTATCATTTCCTAATAGATGAGAGCGTTTTCTATTTCGTATCTTGACCTTTTATTGTCTGGAAATTAGTATAAAACATATATGATGAATTACAGGAGGTTCCTATATTGGAAAATGACTCCCAAACGAATTACGTTACATTGACACTCGATAATATGAAATTTCAACTACAAGAAGAGCATGACTTCAGCTGGTTAGAGCAATTGGGTACTGTTTTTTATGTGTTTGACCAACAAGATTCAGGAAATATAAGTTTCGGAGTAGAAAAGGATGGGCAAAAGTATTTCGTGAAATATGCCGGTGCAAAACCGACTGAGTTTACAGGAAATCCGAATGATGCGGTGCAACGGTTGAAAAAAGCTGTACCAGTTTATCAAGAATTTGAACATCCGTACCTTATTGAGCTAATTGATTCCTTTTCTACCGGTAATGGGTTTGCAGTAGTTTTTCAATGGTTTGAAGGGGAATGTCTGCATGCTCATTGGCAGTACGGAGGTAAGGAAAAATACACCAACCCCAAGTCACCATTTTATCGATTCAGGAAATTGGATGTGAAAAAACGTTTAAAGGCCTTAGATGCAATCTTTTCTTTTCATACGTATGTGGAGTCCAAGGATTATGTTGCGGTGGATTTCTATGATGGAAGTATCCTTTATGATTTTCAAAAGGATGAAACGAAAATATGCGACATTGATTTTTATCGAAAAGCACCCTCCATGAATGATATAGGGGAGGAATTTTGGGGTTCTAATCGTTCAAAATCCCCGGAAGAATATAAACTTGGAGCCCCGATTGATTCTATTACGACTGTCTTTAATTTGGGTGCTATTGCGTTTGGATTACTGGGTGGTGAAAGAGATCGTTCCTATTCCAAGTGGGAAGCTGATCCGGGTCTTTATGAGGTAGCTTGGAGAGCGGTTGAAGAAGATCGCAATAAAAGATACGCAACGGTAAAAGATTTCTATGGTGCTTGGAAATATGCGAAAAATCAATAAACGAAAAGAGGTAATTCATTCTTGTGCAAAAGTGACCCAAACAGATATGCGATGGTGTTCAACCAATAAACAGCTGTTTTCAAAGATTGGGGGGAAGAAAATATGTACAGCGAACAGCCAATCCCGGACTTTTCTCCTAATCCGTTTGCGGTGTGGTTCTTCATCATTGTATTCGGAGTGCCATTTGTAGCATTGTTAGTCTGGTCGATTATGAAACCAAAAGAAAGCTATTTGTTTGGCAGACGTTGGATGTTCAAAGGGGAACCACAAGTTTCTGAGCTAGGTACCTTTTGGATTCGACTTTTTTCGATCATTATGTTGATTATTACGTTGCTATCTTTTATTGACTGGATAGTCCGTTGAGTTAATGCATTAAGTAAGATGAAACGATAGATTAAGAAACGTAGCTGGGACATAATAGAAAAACTTTTGCAAAAAAAGAAAGGTAACAGAATAGGTGAAATAGGTGACATGAAAAGAACCTTTTATATTCGGTTGATTGGGCAAGGTAAGGAACAGCGAAGTAAGGTGTTCTTTCTTTAAAGCACCATACATTTTCTTGCGGGATTTTCAACACGTGCTGTTCCCGTAGGAAGTCTCCGTATCTTGTCTTTACTAAGTTGCAGTACCCTGATTAAAATGCAGTTTTCGTAGATCAGTTGTGCGGCTCTGAACAGCTTAAAAATGCAGGTTAAGCGATGACGGCGAACTTCCTGTTATGAATAGGAGGAAATCTATCAACAGCAGAAAAGTTTTTCTGTGCCCTCGACAAAAGAAGGGGCAACAATTGCCAGCCACATAGATTTTCTATATGACATTCTTCAACCTTTCATGCTACGAAAATTCCCTCATGTAACCCCAATATCCAAAAGGATATATCTCCCTATAATCGAAGAAATCCACCCCAATGGAGGCAAGGTACGCATATTCCGGCGGGAAGAGCGCGAGCTGAAGATCCACTTGGTAAAGCGTTTTTTAACCAAGTTAGCTGAAGCCGTGCCCGTTGGAAAGCGAATTACCCTGCCGGCGTGGATGTTTGTAACAGGTCTATCAGAAATCCTTCTGTGTAAAGGCTTCTGCTTTTTTTGTATTGGCAAAATGAAGTTTGGCAATGTCCCCCAAAGCTTGCTTTCCATGTTTTTGAATGATCCTTGCTGCAGTCTGGTCGACTTTTTGGGAAGCACCTTTAGGCAGTTCAATCCCCATTTTTTTAGACAATTTATTCATCTCGTTGACAAAGCTTGCTCTTGCCAGGATGGATCCTGCGGCCACAGCAATAGAGTAGCTCTCCGCCTTAGTCATAAAGTACACATTTTCTTGAAGAACCGATCGTTCTGATTTTAAATGATTGATATAGACTCCAGGTTCGGAAAATTGGTCAATCAAAATCCCGGACGGACGTTCCGGAGCAATTTTTTTAGATAACTTTTCAAGGGCATGATGGTGTAACATCGTTTTCATCTTCCCTTGTGACCATCCTTTTTTTTGAAGCTGATTATATTTTTTATTGTGGAGAACGACCAGTGAGTAAGGGATGGATTGTGCTAGCAATGCTTTAGCAATTGTCTTAATTTTTTCGTCCGTAAGATTTTTGGAATCCCTAACTCCTAGTTGCTTCAATAAGGGAATCTGGTCGGCTTTTACATAGGCTGCAGCTACGGTAATCGGACCAAAAAAGTCTCCCGTTCCAGCTTCATCCGAACCGATATGGGAGCTGGTGAACAATTCCTGCGGCGGAGAATAGGAATGTTTTTTTCTCGTTGCCTGTCTTAATTTGGAAGGGCTGTGGCTGTTTGCAGTCCCCCATTTCCCAGCTTCCTTGTCGGAGCCCTTGCCTTGAAATAACACTTTACCGGAGTTGTACGCGGTTATCGAGCAATCTGAAGTTTTGGCAGCAAAGACAGAACCAGGAGGGGCAGATTTCATATGATCCTGGTAAAAAACTTTCATTTTTTCAATGGTTTTATTATTCAATTTCAATACTACTTGCGGCAAATCGATCTCCCCATTTCCAGTAGGATACATAAATTATAACAGTTTCCTGTTTGGAGGAATAATCACGTCACATTAGTTTCCTAAATGACAATCTTCGTGTTAATATTAACTTTAGGATTTTATCATAATCATGATTCACTCGTAAAATGGGTTGTGATTTCTAAAAGCACATAAAATTGACATTTTGAAGCAGTTGACGAAAAGAAACGAAAAGCGGTTAACGCTGTTTGAACATATGGTAGCTATGAGAACAAGGGGGGAAAAACGTGTCCCAATCTGACAAAACACGTACTACAGTCGAAATACACAATCGGTCCTACACCATTGTTGGAGATGAACCTGCTCATCATGTAAGGATGGTGGCAAGTCTTGTCGATCAGCAAATGCGGGAAATACAGGAAACAAACCGAAGCTTGGATACGACCAGGCTTGCGGTGCTGACAGCTGTAAACACGATGAACGACTATTTGAAATTGAAAGAAGAGTACACCGAACTGTTAGGTTCAATTAAACAGAAAAAGGAACAAGATAACAATGATTGATTTAATTTTGATTGTCATTCTCATTTTTGGCTTTTTTACAGGTCTAAAACGAGGGTTTATTCTGCAATTATTCCACTTAATTGGTTTTATTGCTGCCTTTATTATTGCAGCAGCTTATTACGATGATTTAGCACCGAAGCTGGAACTTTGGATTCCCTACCCAGATATGCCGGATGATGCTTCATGGGGGGTCTTTCTCGATTCCCTTCCGTTAGAGACGGCTTTTTATAACGCGATAGCGTTTGCCATCATCTTTTTTGCGGTTCGGATTGCGCTACAAATCATCGCTTCTATGCTGGATTTTGTAGCTGCCTTGCCGATTCTGAGTTCCATCAATGGGCTGCTGGGCGGTATTCTCGGGTTTGTGGAAGTATACCTGCTGGTTTTCCTGCTTTTATATATCGGTGCACTGCTTCCGGTCCAGTTCGTCCAGACAATCCTTGAGCGATCCATGATTGCCTCCTTTATGATCGAGCATACGCCCTTTATATCAGGGCAAATAAAAGCGTTATGGTTCGAGCACGTAGCTGGATTATTTCAGGATAAATAAAAGAATGCCGGTATTTATTCGCCGGCTGAAGAGGCTGTTCCAACAAGCAGTTATCTCCTGACACTGCACTGCATGGCTGGATGAGACCAGTTACTGTGTACTCCGGGAGCGGAGATAACAAACTGTCAAAGGAGTAGTCTCTTTTTACTCGTTAAGACTTGTTATGAAACATCATCTATATAGGAACCCTTCTAAATGAAAACTAAAGCCTACTAAAAGGACGGTGCCGAGGATGGAAGTAAATAAAAAAGACGTCATTAAATTGCTGGAAAAAGTGGCGGTTTATTTAGAACTGAAAGGGGAGAACCCTTTTAAGATATCTGCTTATCGAAAAGCAGCCCAAGCTTTGGAAACAGACGACCGCTCGTTGAATGAAATCGATGATTTTACGAAAATAAACGGAATCGGAAAAGGAACTTCCACTGTGATCGACTCGTTCATCGCTAATGGAGAATCGGACACCTTGAGACAACTGCAGGAAGAAGTGCCGGAGGGACTGGTACCGCTTTTGAATCTGCCGGGATTGGGTGGAAAAAAACTCGCCAAGCTTTATCAAGAGCTGGGAGTAGTGGATGCCGCCAGCTTAAAAGAAGCATGCGAAACAGGCAAGGTCGAAGCGCTAAGCGGTTTCGGGAAAAAATCCGCAGAAAAGATAGTCAAAGCACTCGATGAAGCATCGAACCGGCCTGAGCGACTGCCGATTGCATTTATGCTGCCAATTGCAGAAAGAATAGAGGAATATTTACAGCAAATAGAACCTATCCTTCGCTTTTCCCGGGCAGGCAGTATCCGTCGTATGAGTGAAACAATCAAGGATCTTGATTTTATCATTGCAGCCGAACATCCGGACAAGGTCCGGGATGCCTTATTGAAGCTTGAAAACATAAAAGAAGAAATAGCCACAGGAGATACAAAGGTTTCCGTTGTCCTTGAAGAAGGATATGACGTAAATGTAGATTTCCGGATTGTAGCTCCTGAAGAGTTCGCAACGACGCTCCATCACTTTACAGGTTCGAAGGAACATAATGTCGCCATGCGGCAGCTTGCCAAAGCCCAAGGAGAAAAAATCAATGAGTATGGCATTGAAAACAGTGAATCCGGCAAAATTGTTACGTTTGAAACAGAACAGCAATTTTTCGAACATTTTGGGCTTCACTTTATTCCTCCTGAAGTCAGGGAAAACCAGGGGGAACTAGAGGCATTCCGTTCTTCTGTACGATTGGTTGAACCGACGGACATCCGCGGAGATTTGCATATGCACACAACATGGAGTGATGGCGCCCAGTCCGTCGAGGAGATGGTGGAAAAAGCCCGAGAACGAGGCTATGAGTATATTGCCATTACCGATCACTCCAAATATCTAAGGGTTGCCAACGGGTTGAATGAAGAACGTTTGAAGAGGCAAGCGGAAGAAATCGCCCGGTTAAATGATAAATATTCCGATATTCATATTTTCGCCGGAGTGGAAATGGATATTTTGCCGGATGGTTCTCTTGATTTCCGTGATGAATTTCTGATGGAAATGGATTATGTCATCGGTGCTATTCATTCCAGCTTTTCACAGTCACAGGACAAAATCATGAAGCGGCTGCTGGCGGCTGTGGAAAATCCATACGTAAATGTCATTGCACACCCTACGGGAAGGCTGATTGGACGTCGCAAGGGTTATGCGGCAGACGTTGATATGCTGATTGAAAAAGCCAAGGAAACAGGAACGGTGTTAGAGCTTAATGCCAATCCAAATCGTCTTGATTTGTCTTGGAAGTGGCTGCAGAAGGCCCGGGAAAAAGGGGTCAACATTGCTATCAATACGGATGCCCACAGCTACCATACATTAGAATTTATGGACGTTGGGGTCGGTTCTGCCAGAAAAGGCTGGTTAGAACCTGAATCTGTTATTAATACGTGGACGAAAGACGAATTAGTGAATTTGTTTAACCGTAACAAATAAAAAGGCTGGATGGAAAGCCTTTCGAACAAAAAGGAGTTTTATATTCATGAACGAAAGAATTTATCAAGTACTTGAATATAAGAAAATCATTGACATGCTTACCGAACAAGCAGCCTCTTCATTAGGAAAGGAACGGACCGCGGCTTTGAAGCCGTCCCGAGAATTGGAGAGAGTCAATCGGCTGCAGGCAGAAACAGACGAAGCAGCACAAGTACTGAGACTAAAAGGCTATGTTCCGTTAGGCGGTATTTTTGATATTAAACCAAGTATCCAACGGACGATTATCGGGGGCGTTTTGAATCCTGGCGAATGTCTTGATATTGCCAGCACCATTTATGGCGGGAAGCAGTTGAAGTCCTTCATTGCCGAGATGGAGGAACCGGAACTGCCGATAATCCGAGGATTCACCGAACAGATTATCCCTTTGAATGAATTAGAGCGTCAGATCAAAAGCTGCATTGATGATCATGGCCATGTGATGGACGGGGCTTCCGATAAACTGCGGACCATCAGGTCTAAAATCCGGACGAATGAAAGCCGTGTACGGGACCGTTTGGAAAATTACACGAGAACCAAGTCGAAAATGCTTTCTGATGCAATTGTCACCATACGGAATGAGCGCTATGTTCTCCCGGTAAAACAGGAGTACAGAGGAGCCATCGGCGGGATTGTTCATGACCAGTCTTCCTCAGGCGCCACGCTGTTTATCGAACCGCAGTCGGTGGTTGATTTAAATAACCAGTTGTCAGAGGCCAGAGCAGAGGAGAAAAATGAAATAGAACGTATCCTGCGGGATCTATCGGAACGGATTGCGGAAGACCAGGCATTTTTGTACCAGAATGTGGAATCCCTCGGACAAATTGATTTCATGTTTGCACGGGCAAAACTCGGTAAACAAATGCGTGCCGCAATGCCGACAATGAATGATCAAGGTATTATCAAGATGAAGCAGGCTCGGCATCCGTTGATTCCAGAAGATGAAGTGGTTGCGAACGATGTGGAACTTGGGGAGTCCTACACCTCCATTGTTATTACCGGACCGAATACAGGTGGTAAAACGGTCACATTGAAAATGATTGGGCTTTGCACGTTGATGGCACAATCAGGGTTACAGGTGCCGGCTATGGACGGTTGCGAACTGGCCGTATTTTCCAATGTATTTGCCGATATCGGTGATGAACAATCAATTGAACAAAGTTTGAGTACTTTTTCTTCTCATATGACCAACATCGTCGAGATTCTAAAACGTGTTGATAAGCAAACACTCGTACTGTTTGATGAATTAGGAGCAGGTACAGACCCACAGGAAGGTGCTGCACTTGCTATGGCGATCCTCGATGAAGTAATCAAGAAGGATGCTCGGATCATTGCCACTACTCACTATCCGGAGCTGAAAGCTTATGGGTACAACCGGGATAACGTCATCAATGCTTCTGTTGAATTTGACGTTCAAACACTTAAACCGACTTATCGACTGCTTATCGGCGTACCGGGCCGAAGTAATGCTTTTGAAATTTCCCGCAGGCTTGGATTGGATGAGAAAATTATCGGCATTGCCAAAAACCATATAGGTACAGATTCGAAAAGTGTTGAAAATATGATTGCTTCTTTAGAAGAATCCAGGCGCGGTGCAGAAAAAGATTATGAAGCCGCCAGCCGTACACTTGACGAGGCAGAACGATTAAAACAGGATCTTGAGAAACAATGGCGGGAGCTCGAAGAAAAGCGGGAATCGGTATATCGAAAAGCAGAAGAAAAAGCAGAAAAAGCCGTGCAAAAAGCTCGAGAAGAGGCAGAAGCAATTGTCTCCGAGCTTCGCTCCATGAAGCAAGGTGGGTTGAAAGAGCATGAATGGATAGAAGCGAAAAAGATGCTTGATGAAGCACAGCCTCAGTTAACGAAAAAACAGCAAACCCCGCAAAAGGAAAATAAACAGGAAAACCAGGAGCTGCACCCAGGTGACGAGGTCAAACTTTTAACCCTCAATCAGCAAGGCACGATTTTGGAAAAAGTGAACGATAAGGAATTTCTCGTTCAAGTTGGTATAATGAAAATGAAAGCAAAGCAAAAAGACTTACAATTTGTCAAGCGGGAACAACCATTGGTCGAAAAACCAATGGCGACGGTCAAAGGTTCCAGCTATCGTGTGAAAACAGAATTGGATCTTCGTGGAGAACGTTACGAGGATGCCTTGCAGGAACTGGAGAAATATGTCGATGACGCCCTGTTAGCCGGATATCCGCGCGTATCAATCATCCACGGAAAAGGAACCGGTGCATTGAGAAACGGGGTGCAGGAGTTCGCCAAAAGGCATCCACGTATCACAAGCTATCGCGCGGGCGGTATGAATGAAGGAGGAAGCGGCGTCACGGTTTTAGAGTTTTAAATAAAGCGATTAGGCCCCGGGTGACCAAAAGCCCGGAGCACTTCGCTACAAAATGGGCAAGGATATAAGCAATCAATAAGGGAGTTGTCACTATGACCGGCTTTTGGGAAAATACGCTCGTCGAAACAGCAGCAAGGTACAGTGTCTCTATTTTATGTCTGGTTTTGTTTCTCGCTATCTTCGAAATTGTCACTTCCTATAAAAATTGGGAAGAAATCAAAAATGGAAATATGTCGGTAGCTATGGCTACAGGAGGAAAAATATTCGGTATTGCCAATATATTCAGGTATTCCATCGAACATAACGATACACTTTTACAAAGTATTGGATGGGGGATATTCGGGTTCTTTTTATTATTGATCGGATATTTCATATTTGAATTTTTGACGCCTACATACAAAATCGATGATGAAATAGCCAATGATAATCGGGCTGTCGGCTTCGTGTCAATGGTTATCTCGGTTGGTCTTTCCTTTGTCATCGGAGCAAGTATCGGATAAAACTAAAGAGGGAGGTACAACATGGAAACATTGGCGAAGGTCCTGGCGGTAGTCGCTATTCTATTTCTCATTGTCGGAATCATCTATATGGTAAATGTATCTTGATCAGCGTGACGTCATAGCTGTTTGGGAATTGTTGAAAAATAAAAACATTTCAAAATGCAGTGGAAAAAGTTATAATGAACTTAATACAAAAAAAGGAGGTAGTTGGATGGATAATGAAAAACCATGGTTAAAACAGTATCCCGCTGATATTCCAACGAGCATTCGCTATGACGAGAAACCTCTGCACGAATATTTGGAGGAAAGTGCTTCAAATAACCCCAAAATGAAAGCGCTTTATTTTATGGGGAGGGAAATGACTTACGAAGAGGTCTATAATCAAGCTTTGAAAGTGGCGGGCTTCCTCCAATCGATTGGCATCGAAAAAGGGGATCGAGTCGCAATCATGCTGCCGAACACTCCTCAGGCGGTCATCGGTTATTATGCTGTCCTCTTGGCAGGAGGGATTGTCGTTCAAACCAATCCTCTCTATCAGGAACGTGAGTTGGAATACCAACTACAGGACTCGGGAGCAAAAGTAATCATTTGTCTCGACATTTTGCTTCCTCGCGTCTCCCAAGTAAAGAAAAATACGGCGCTGGACCACATAATAGTGACCCAAATTAAAGAATACCTGCCTTTTCCTAAAAATTTGATTTACCCATTTATCCAAAAAAAGCAATACAATATGGTTGTAAAACTGGAAGCGTCTGCTGATACGCATCTTTGGAACCAGGTGATTTCAGAAACGGGGCACGATTTGAAAGCATGTGCTATTGACCCAAAACAGGACCTGGCTTTATTGCAATATACAGGAGGTACAACCGGTTATCCGAAAGGCGTCATGCTTACCCATTACAACCTTGTTTCCAATGGGTTGATGTCCCAAGCTTGGCTTGGAAGCAAACAGAAGCGGGATATCGTCATGGGAGTACTGCCTTTTTTTCACGTTTACGGAATGACAACCGTCATGAATTATTCTGTTATGACTGGATCTAAAATGATTCTTATGCCGAAGTTCGAACCGGAGGATGTTTTGAAAACAATTGAGAAACAAAAGCCAACCGTATTTCCCGGTGCTCCGACTATTTATATCGCCCTGCTTCATCATCCACGTCTCAAACAGTACGATTTATCATCCATTGAAGCGTGTTTAAGTGGATCTGCACCACTTCCAGCAGAAGTGCAGCAACAATTTCAAAATGTGACGAAAGGGAAATTAGTGGAAGGTTATGGACTGACCGAGTCCTCTCCCGTCACTCATTCCAATTTTCTGAACGGCAACAATGTCAACGGCAGTATCGGCGTCCCTTGGCCGGATACGGATGTTAAAATAGTCGATATGGAGACATTTCAAGAATTACCGAACGGAGAAGTAGGTGAAATCGCTGTCAAAGGCCCCCAAGTGATGAAGGGATACTGGAACAGGAAGGAAGAAACGGAACAAGTATTGAAAAACGGCTGGCTCCTGACAGGTGATATCGGTTATATGGACGAACGAGGTTATTTTTATGTGGTCGATCGAAAGAAAGATATGATCATTGCTGGAGGATATAATATTTATCCGAGAGAAGTAGAAGAGGTGCTGTATGAGTTCAATGGAGTCCAGGAGGTAGTCATTGCAGGGGTTCCTGATGAATATCGTGGTGAGACAGTAAAGGCCTATATCGTTCCGAAACAGGGAGTGCAACTTGTAGAAAAAGAGTTAGACCAATTCTGCCGCAAACGGCTAGCCGCTTATAAAGTCCCGCGTATATATGAATTTATGGATGAACTCCCTAAAACAGCGGTAGGGAAGATACTTCGCCGGAAGTTGGTAGAGGAAGATAAGAAGAAACAGGCGAGAGAAGCAACGAAAACGGTTTGAGTTTTTTGGCAGCATTACAGACTTGGCGAAAGCCAGGTTGCCTTTTTCATAGACAAGCCTCCTGTGGTTGACAGAATCAGAAGGCACTTGTAAAATAGATATGAATGATTATTCATTCATTAATAGAAATTCCGCAAGGAGAATGTGCCAATGAAAAACACCAAACCAAAATTCAATCAGATTATTGATGCAGCAGTAGAGGTCATTGCCAAGAATGGATATCATTCGTCACAAGTGTCCAAGATTGCTAAAAAAGCGGGGGTAGCAGACGGAACTATCTACTTATATTTCAAAAATAAAGAGGATATCCTGGTCTCCTTGTTTCAAGAAAAAATGGGGCAATTCATCGAGAGGATCGAACAGGAAATAGCCGAGAAAAACAACGCGGAGGAAAAATTACTTGAATTAATCCAGCTGCATTTCAGCCAGCTCGGTGCCAATCTTCCATTGGCAATTGTAACCCAGCTGGAATTACGCCAATCCAATCCCGACCTGAGGAAGAAGATCAATGACGTATTGAAGCGCTATTTAACCGTCATTGACAGTATCATCCAAGAAGGCATAGAAGAGAAATTATTTCAGGATAATCTGAATAAAAAACTGGTCAGGCAGATGATTTTCGGGACCATTGATGAAACAGTTACCAACTGGGTGATGAAGGATCATAAATACAGTTTGGTCGACCAGGCCGAAGAAGTACACGGGTTGCTGGTCAACGGAATATCAAAAAGATAACCCTTTAAGGGTGTCGAGGGAGGAGAAAGAATGAGCACTATACATTATCAGAAATCGGGACAGGTGGCCAGTCTGACGATTAGCAGTCCGCCTGCCAATGCTTTATCGCGTGCCATTTTGGAACAGCTTGAAGCCGTCTTAGATGAGGTGGAACAGGAACAGGACATAAAAGCGTTGATCTTAAAGGGCGAAGGGAAATTTTTCTCGGCGGGAGCTGACATAAAAGAGTTCACTTCCCTTCAACAGGCGGAAGACTATACAGCGCTGGCTAAACAAGGGCAAGAGCTTTTTAATCGGATGGAGGGGTTTAAAATCCCGATTATTGCCGCCGTTCATGGAGCGGCTTTAGGCGGAGGTCTTGAACTAGCAATGGCCTGCCATATCCGGCTCGTCAGTGAACAGGCAAAACTCGGCCTGCCAGAGCTGACAATTGGAATTATTCCAGGGTTTGCAGGAACGCAGCGTCTGCCAGCTTATGTAGGTGCGGCGAAAGCCTATGAAATGATATTAACCGGTGAACCGATTAGCGGGAGGATGGCTGCCGAATACGGACTTGCCAATCATAGCTATCCGGAAGAGGTATTATTCGAAAAGGCAAACGAGTTGGCCGCAAAAGTGGCAGCGAAAAGCGGGCCGACGATCCATCGTGTGATGAAGCTCATCCCCTATACAAAAAATAAAAATTTCCAGGAAGGGATCGAAGCAGAAGCTGAGGCATTTGGGGAGATATTTGGCAATGAAGATGCCAGTGAAGGAATTACTGCTTTTATAGAAAAGAGAAAACCAAGTTTTCAAGATAAATAGAAAGGATGGATAAGATGAATATCTATGTACTTTTAAAAAGGACATTCGATACGGAAGAAAAAATCAACATTCAACAAGGCAAGATTGATGAAGACGGAGCAGAGTTCATTATCAACCCTTATGATGAATATGCCGTAGAAGAAGCGATAAACCAACGGGATCAACATGGCGGTGAAGTAACCGTGATTACCATTGGAGAAGAGGATTCCGAGAAACAATTGAGAACCGCACTGGCTATGGGGGCGGACAAGGCAGTATTGATCAACACGGAAGACGATTTGGAGGCAGGTGACCAATTCACAACTGCAAGGATTCTGGAAGCCTATTTTGAGGATAAGCAGCCTGATTTAATATTGGCTGGAAACGTCGCTATTGATGAAGCGAGTGGACAGGTGGGTCCTAGACTTGCAGAAAGACTTGGTATTTCCTATGTCACCACCATAACAAAACTGGAGATCGAAGGAGAAAGCGTTCACATTGAAAGAGATGTCGAAGGCGATATGGAAAAAGTCGATACCCAATTGCCGCTCCTTGTAACCTGCCAACAGGGATTGAATGAACCACGTTATCCATCTTTGCCAGGGATCATGAAGGCAAAGAAAAAACCTTTGGAAGAACTCGAAATAGATGATTTGGATCTGGATGAAGATGACGTCGAGCCAAAAACAAAAACAATTGAAGTTTTCCTTCCTCCGGAAAAAGCGGCCGGGAGAGTCCTGGAAGGAGAGGTCAATGACCAGGTGAAGGAATTGGTGACATTGCTTAGAACAGAAGCTAAGATTTTATAATTGAGCGTTAAGAAAGGAGTATGGATATGAGCAAAAAAGTACTGGTAATAGGTGAAACACGTGATGGTGTCTTGAGAAATGTAACATTCGAAGCAATAGCGGCTGCTAAAACACTAAGCAACGGGGGAGAAATCACCGGCCTTATTTGTGGCGAATCTGGCTTGAATCCGCTGGCTGAAGAAATGATCCATTTTGGTGCCGATCGATCAATCGTAGTAGAACACCCAAAATTGAAAACGTATACATCTGAAGGATTTGCACAGGCTGTGGGCCGGGTTATTGAACAAGAAGAGCCCGATGCAATCGTGATGGGTCATACGGCAATAGGAAAAGATTTGACGCCTAAACTGGCTGCCCGATTTGAAACTGGTTTGATATCTGATGTGACAGAGTTAGAAGAAGGCGGGGACAACGTTGTCTTTACCAGGCCGATCTATTCTGGGAAAGCATTTGAAAAGAAAATCATTACGGATGGAATTCTGTTTGTGACAATCCGGCCTAACAATATTGCTGCGTTGGAGAAGGATACATCCCGTACCGGAGAGATTACGGCTATCGAAGTAGAAATTGGTGACTTGCGAACAGTTATTACCGATGTCATTAAGAAAACCGCTGACGGAGTTGATTTATCGGAGGCCAAAGTGATTGTTGCCGGCGGCAGAGGTGTGAAAAGTAAGGAAGGATTCGATCCCTTATATGAGTTGGCAGAAGTATTGGGAGGCGCAGTGGGCGCTTCAAGAGGTGCGTGCGACGCCGATTATTGCGATTACTCCCTGCAAATTGGCCAGACAGGAAAAGTGGTTACGCCAGATTTATATATTGCCTGCGGTATCTCGGGAGCGATTCAGCATCTGGCAGGAATGTCCAATTCGAAGGTGATTGTCGCCATCAATAAAGATCCTGAAGCAAACATTTTCAATATTGCTGATTACGGTATTGTAGGAGACTTGTTTGAAGTCATTCCTCAATTGATTGAAGAAATCAAACAGGTAAAAGTGAATGCTTGATAACAAAAAGGCGGCAGGGCTGTATGAATGCTTCTGCCGCCGCTTTTTTAAAAGATAAGAAAGTATAAATTTCAGAGATGTCTAGCTCCAGCGCCTATCCCCTCGAGGTCTCAAGCAAATCCTCTTTGTGGCAAAAGGCCGCCACTTCGAGGCTGTTCTTAAGCTTGTCGGAGGCCCAAACGATGTGGGTCATGCAGGCGTTGCCACAGGACGTGGCGGCTCTAGCCTGTACTCCTTTGAACAGGCGCTTGCGCTTTTGTCCCTGTATAGGAAATTATAAATTTAATTGTCTGTGGATAATTATTGGCTGAACCAGCCACGTCCAGCTCCAGCGCCTACCCCCTCGAGGTCTTAAGCCCACCCTCTATGTGGCAAAAAGCGCCACGCCGTGGCTGTTCTTAAGCTTGTCGGGGGTGAGCAAGGCGCTTGCGCTTTTGTCCTGCACTTGTTGACATAAGGTGAAATAGGATAAATCAAGAATATTGGAAATTAGAATATGGAATCGAAAAGGCAATCTTGGAAATGATACATTATAAGCAAACTATTAGCTTTAAAGGAAAAAATGATGCTATACTCTAAGACGAATCAATATTTATCCTGACAAAAATGTCTGCTATACTAATGAATCATATCCGAAATTGGATAATAATTAGTGATGCTTCCATTCATGGATGGAAAAAAGGACGCTAGAGGAGGAAATATAAATGGCAATTGTAACTGCGACCGATCAAAATTTTTCAACAGAAACAGGGGACGGTGTCGTACTGGCCGATTTTTGGGCACCTTGGTGTGGGCCATGTAAAATGATCGCTCCTGTATTGGAAGAAATTGATGATGAAATGAGCGACAAAGTAAAAATTGTCAAACTTGATGTTGATGAAAACCAGGAAACGGCTGGAAAGTTCGGAGTTATGAGCATTCCTACCCTTCTTTTGTTCAAAGACGGGGAAGTAGTGGATCAAGTAATCGGTTTCCAACCGAAAGAAGCGTTGGTAGATTTGATCAATAAGCACTCTTAAAAATGCAGCCAACTGTAGTTGTGCTGGATAAATGCTCAAACAGTCCCTTGTTGCCATGGTTGTGACAAGGGACTGTTTTATATTGATAGGAAAGTAGGAGTTCTGGCGTTATGTTGTCTAATTCCAGCGGCTAAGCTCACGAGGTCTGAACGATCCTCACAGAGGCAGAAAAACACCACCCCGAGATTTGATATAAGCATGCGCTTCAGAAAGTAGTAAATTTTGCATTGGGGAAAATCGACGTAGCAAAACTTTCCGAAATGAAGTAGAAGTGCAGTTATGGCTCTGTTGCCCGCCAGTCAGCGAGAGTCTTTTACGGGGTGAGCAGGTGCATCTGCATTTCATATGGGCATGAGACTCAATACCGCATATGGGGGAAAGAAACACATGAATGAACGAATAAAAGAGAAGCTTGCAGTACTGCCCGCTCAACCAGGCTGTTATCTGATGAAAGATAAGCAAGGGACCATTATCTATGTGGGAAAGTCGAAAGCATTGAAAAACCGGGTCCGGTCTTATTTTACCGGAGCGAATGATCAGAAAACGCAAAGACTTGTGCAGGAAATTGTCGAATTTGAGTATATTGTCACCTCTTCTGAAATTGAAGCCCTTATTCTTGAAATGAATTTGATTAAAAAATATGACCCTAAATATAACGTCCTGCTAAAAGACGATAAAACATATCCTTATTTGAAAATTACTGCGGAAGAGCATCCGCGGTTGATTGTGACGAGGAAAGTAAAAAAAGACAAGGGGAAATATTTCGGTCCGTACCCGAATGTAATCGCGGCCAGAGAAACAAAAAAGCTCCTGGACAGGCTGTATCCTCTTCGAAAATGCGACAAAATGCCGGACCGGGTTTGTTTATATTATCATATGAACCAGTGTCTTGGCCCTTGCCAATACCCAGTATCCCAAGAAACGAACAGGCAGATCGTACAAAGTATCAGTTCTTTTCTGGGCGGGGGACATAAGGAAATAAAAAAAGAGCTGAAAACAAAGATGTATAAAGCATCCGAGGACCTTGACTTTGAACGGGCCAAAGAGCTTCGCGATCAAATTCAGCACATTGATGCGGTGATGGAACAACAAAAAATGACGCTGAAAGATACTGTGGACAGAGATGTGTTCGGCTATTCCTATGATAAAGGTTGGATGTGCGTCCAGGTCTTCTTTGTGAGACAGGGTAAGTTGATTGAGCGGGATGTCTCGATTTTTCCGTTCTATGATGACCCCGCAGATACCTTTTTAAGTTACATCGGCAGGTTTTATCTCCATCAAAACCACCCGAAACCGAAGCAAGTACTGGTTCCTGCACCGACAGACAATGATCTCTTAAAAGAACTGCTTGAAATAGATGTGACGGTTCCTTACAGAGGCAGGAAAAAAGAACTGGTGGAACTGGCAGAAAAAAATGCGGAAATTGCATTGGAAGAAAAGTTCTCCATCATCGAAAAGGATGAGGAACGGACGATTCTTGCCGTCGAAAACTTAGGAGAAAAGCTTCATATTGAAACACCTCATCGAATCGAAGCTTTTGACAATTCGAATATCCAGGGAACCGATCCTGTCTCGGCGATGATTGTATTTATTGACGGAAAACCGGACAAGAAGCAGTATCGTAAGTATAAAATCCGCAGTGTGGAAGGTCCGGATGACTATGAAACGATGCGTGAAGTTGTAAGACGACGATACTCCAGGGTATTAAAAGAGGGGCTTCCACTTCCTGATTTGATTGTAATTGACGGAGGAAAAGGGCAGATGAAGGCTGCTTCCGATGTCTTGGAAAACGAGCTCGGTCTCGATATTCCTTTGTGCGGACTTGCAAAGGATGATAAGCACCGGACAAGCGAGTTGCTTTATGGCGTGCCTCCTGCCGTTGTGAATCTGGATAGGAACTCGAAAGAATTTTACCTGATTCAGCGCATACAGGATGAAGTTCACCGGTTTGCGATCACCTTCCATCGGCAGCTTCGGGGAAAGAGCGTGTTTAAGTCCGAACTTGATAACATCCCTGGAGTAGGCGGAAAACGGCGAAGATTACTGCTGAGGCATTTTAAATCGGTTACCGAAATAAAAAATGCCAGTCAAGATGACCTGGTCCGACTGGGACTGCCTGTTCCGACTGCGGATGCGATCCTGCAACATTTGCAGGGGAAAGAAAAAAATGGAGATGAATAAACGAAACCGGACCGGCATTCTTTCTTATTGATTGCCGTCCGGTTTTCGTCTGTTTGAAGAAAGAAATCGGTTTTGCGTTCAAACTTTCGCTTTTTGTAAATACCTGCCCTCCTCGAAAAGCTATGTTCCCTATATAGTAAGTCTTCGTTTGGTAATTTCCTCGAAGGAGAGATACACTGCCTTTCGCTTGGTAAAAATTTTTCATAAATGCGAAAGCATACAAAAGCAGGATTTTCTTTTGTTGCTTTTAGGAATTGATATCAACCGAAGGCAGAATACATAGACATCAGGATGGCTCCACTTCCGAAGTAACCAGAATAATCGTTCTTTGCTTCTGGCGACTAGAGAAAGAATCGGCGGTGACTCACTGCACACAGAAAACGGGCCTTTATTTCAAGGAGTCCTTTCCTAAGAAAAAGGGAGATCTCTGAAAGGGAGTTCCACAGCCTGTCTCTCGTTGAGGTTTGATGTTTGTGTGGAAGTAGCCTTTCGCTTTTAACATAGTCATTTCGTGTAGACAATACTGAATTGGACGCTATTGTTTTTTGGCTTGATTTCTTCAATCCCTTCACAGGGAAGTCCTTTGATTTGTTGAATAGACTCTGCAAGAAATCCGGCTTCCAAACGATATTCGACTTCCGGGAGGTGTGCTTGCTGACGAGCATTAATTTGTTCAGCAGTCAATTCCCAAATCATCTCCCGCCGCTTTTCTTTTATTAACTGCAAATTTCCCCAACCTAGTTTTTCGAAAAAATTTACTATATCCTCCATGCTGCCAACCTGCATCTTTCTTGCCAGGTTTTTACCCATAATATAAAGAATGGGCGGGGCATCTTTTCCAAGTAAGTCCGGCAGGCAAATGTACCGTAGTATATCATATCCGGCTCCGGATGTATGTAAAAAATCAAGGGTTGTTTCGTCAGTAAGCTCTCTGTTTTTCCCCATGTCATTCATTCCTTTCCTACCAAACTATTATTACCCGATTTTGTTATTCATGCAACCCGTACTAAAAAAAAACAGGCTACAACTCCTTACCCGCTGGAGGATTTTGTGAATCGTTTTCTTGACGCTCCACTAGGATAGAAGTACAATAAGTGTGTCACAAAAATGTGCATTTTT
The DNA here is from genome assembly GCF_017792025.1 of Sediminibacillus dalangtanensis. Classification (NCBI taxonomy): domain Bacteria; kingdom Bacillati; phylum Bacillota; class Bacilli; order Caryophanales; family Bacillaceae; genus Sediminibacillus; species Sediminibacillus dalangtanensis. The sequence continues at coordinate 2,453,407 of NZ_CP046956.1, read as the reverse complement.
CGAGGGAATCTCACGTGTTTGTTTTTCCATTTTATTGGAAAGTAAAGCGCTTTACCAGGAAAGGTGCACGGATCATATCATAAGGAATTTTTGGTGAGGGGGGTACACATGGCGGAGAATCGCGATTTTTTCTATCGCAGACTACATTCACTTTTAGGGGTAATTCCAATCGGTGTGTTTTTGATACAGCATCTGCTGGTTAATCATTTTGCCGTGTATGGAAGAGAAAGTTTTGAACAGGCGGCCGGTTTTATTCACGACTTGCCTTTCAGGATTGTGCTCGAGTTTGTGGTGATTTACATTCCAATTCTGTTCCATGCAATTTTAGGTGTTTATATTGTTTTTACGGTCAAGTACAACAATAGGCGTTACAGCTTTTTCCGGAATATCATGTTCACACTGCAACGGGTTTCCGGTATCATCACGCTTATCTTTATCGCTTGGCACGTATGGGAAACACGGATTGCCATTGGCCTTGGGAACGCAGAACTTAATTACAGCTTAATGGAGAACATCCTGACACAGCCATTTATGTTCTGGTTCTATATCATTGGAGTGGTTTCGACTACATTTCATTTTGCGAATGGTCTATGGAGCTTCCTGGTTACATGGGGATTCACGATCACACCTCGTTCTCAAAGAGTGGCTACATACGCAACGCTGGTCGTTTTCCTTATTGTAACCTATATAGGTGTAAGAGCAATTTTTGCTTTTGCATACGGAGCATAAAAGTAAACAGAAAAGAAGAGTATTTAGTGAATATAGGGGAGTGAGCAAAAAATGAGTAATCTTAATGTCGTCGTCGTTGGTGGCGGTCTGGCCGGCTTAATGGCGACAATAAAGGCAGCAGAAGCAGGAGTTCACGTCGATTTGCTGTCCCTCGTACCGGTAAAACGTTCTCACTCTGTTTGTGCGCAAGGAGGTATTAACGGAGCAGTTAATACGAAAGGAGAAGGTGACTCTCCGTGGGAACACTTTGACGATACCGTTTACGGAGGAGATTTCCTTGCCAACCAGCCTCCTGTCAAAGCAATGTGCGATGCGGCGCCAAGCATCATCCATATGCTCGATCGGATGGGCGTAATGTTCAACAGAACACCGGAAGGGCTATTGGACTTTCGGCGTTTCGGCGGAACGCAGCATCATCGGACAGCATATGCCGGTGCTACAACCGGACAGCAGCTCCTTTATGCTTTGGATGAACAAGTCCGCCGCTTCGAAGTGGAAGGGTTGGTTACCAAATATGAAAATTGGGAATTTCTTTCTGCGGTTATCGATGAAGAAGGTGTTGGCCGCGGTATAGTGGCCCAGCATATTCAGAACCACGAAACCAAGGTGTATAAAGCAGATGCAGTGATTCTGGCAACCGGTGGTCCGGGAATCATTTTTGGAAAGTCAACCAACTCGGTCATCAATACCGGCTCGGCAGCTGGTGCGCTTTATCAGCAGGGTGCCATCTATGCAAACGGGGAATTCATTCAAATTCATCCGACAGCTATTCCCGGCGATGATAAACTCCGTTTGATGAGTGAGTCTGCCCGCGGAGAAGGCGGAAGGGTTTGGACTTATAAAGACGGGGAGCCATGGTATTTCCTTGAAGAAAAATATCCTGCATATGGGAATCTGGTTCCTCGTGATATCGCAACCAGGGAGATTTTCGATGTTTGCGTCAATCAAAAGCTTGGTATCAACGGGGAAAACATGGTTTATTTGGATCTTTCCCACAAAGACCCGAAAGAGCTGGATGTTAAATTGGGCGGAATTATCGAAATCTATGAAAAATTTGTCGGGGAAGATCCGCGCAAAGTGCCGATGAAAATCTTCCCTGCTGTCCACTATTCGATGGGCGGGCTTTGGGTTGATTACGATCAGATGACCAACATCCCGGGAATCTTTGCTGCCGGCGAGTGTGATTATTCTCAGCATGGCGGAAACCGCTTGGGAGCTAACTCTCTTCTCTCTTCTATTTTTGGCGGCATGGTTGCCGGTCCGAATGCCATTAAGTATATCGAGGGACTGGAGAAAACGACAGAAGATATCCCATCCTCTCTTTATGATGAAAAGCTGAAAGAGGAGCAGGAAACCTTTGAACAGTTGATGAGCATGAACGGAGAGGAAAATGCTTATCAGATTCATCGGGAGCTTGGAGAATGGATGACCGATAACGTTACCGTTGTGCGGGACAATGAAAAACTACTGAAAACAGATGAAAAAATCAAAGAATTGATGGAGCGTTGGGAGAATATCAATATCAATGATACTTCCCGTTGGAGCAATCAAGGCGTTATGTTCACCCGGCAATTGAAGAACATGCTGCAACTAGCCAGGGTCATTACCATCGGAGCCTACAATCGAAATGAAAGCCGTGGGGCCCACTATAAACCGGAATTTCCAGAGCGTAACGACGAAGAATGGTTGAAAACGACCAAGGCATCTTATGATGCGGTTAGCAATGAACCGGTTTTTGAATATGAAGACGTCGATGTGTCCTTGATAAAACCAAGAAAACGCGACTACAGTAAGAAAAAATAAAGGGGGGGCAAGTTAATCATGGCTGATAAAACGATAACTTTGATTATTACAAGACAGGACAGTCCAGACTCTTCTCCCTATGAGGAAACCTTTCAAGTACCTTACAGAGAGAATATGAATGTGATATCAGCATTGATGGAAATCCGCAGAAATCCTGTCAATGCCAATGGGGAAAATACTACTCCGGTTTTTTGGGAAATGAATTGCCTGGAGGAAGTTTGTGGAGCATGTTCGATGGTAATCAACGGACAAGCAAAACAATCTTGTGCCACACTTATCGACCAGCTCGAACAGCCTATCCGGCTGGAACCCATGTCTACTTTCCCTGTAGTCAGGGATTTGGCAGTAGACAGAAGCAGAATGTTTGATTCTCTTAAAAAAGTAAAGGCCTGGATTCCGATTGATGGAACGTATGACTTAGGACCAGGACCGCGTATGCCGGAAAAGAAACGGCAGTGGGCTTATGAATTGTCAAAATGTATGACATGCGGCGTTTGTTTGGAAGCTTGCCCGAACGTAAACAGTAATTCTGACTTTATCGGACCAGCTGCGTTATCTCAAGTACGTTTATTCAACGCGCATCCAACCGGCCAAATGAACAAAGGAGAACGTTTGGAAGCTTTAATGGAAGATGGGGGGATCCATGGATGTGGAAACTCTCAGAACTGTGTCCAGGTTTGCCCGAAAGGCATTCCATTGACGACTTCCATTGCGGCTATGAACAGAGATACCAATATACAAGCATTTAAAAACTTCTTTGGCAGTGACCATGTCTATTGATTAACAGGAAATTGCCAAGTTTAAACAGCCTTTACCCGTTTGGGTAAGGGCTTCTTTATCACCAATAATGGAATCATTTACCTTATTCAATGACAGTAGGAAGGCGGTCAAAAATGAAAGCGGTTAATTACATAGAAGATTTTGATACTTGGAAAGAATCCTTTGCGTTTTTCATTCCGATCAACGTCCGTTTTTCAGAGACGGATATGTTTGGCCATGTGAATAACGTTTCTCCATTTATTTACTTTGAAGAGGCGCGTATTGCCTTTTTAAAGGAAGTGGGTCTTTTCCGGATCGATGTGGAAAATCCTGAAACCATCCCGATCGTGGCGGACTTGCAGTGTGACTATCATCGGCAAATGTACTTCAATGACCAGATGAAATTATACGTCAAAGTGAACCATATCGGTAATACATCTATCGATATCCATTATTTAGGAGTAAATCAAAAAGAAGAAGTATGTATCACTGGAAGAGGAAGGCTTGTCCAGATAAACGTTCACACAGGCAAGCCTGCCCCATTCTCCGAAGAGGAGAAGAATCGTCTCATTGCCGGACCGTGACATCTTCCCTTATTCGTAAAATAATCGCATATTTACGCAAAACTAATTCACGGGTTATTCAACTTTCACATAAAATACATTGACTAAATAAACACCCTTCACCATGTGGCTTTAAAGACAGCAAGGAGGGGTTAACACTTGAATGATAGTGACTACAAGCCGAAGCAATTATTGACCAAACGTGAGAAAGAAGTATTTGAACTTCTAGTACAGGACAAAACAACAAAAGAAATAGCCCAAGAACTGTTTATATCACAAAAGACTGTTCGGAATCACATATCAAATGCTATGCAAAAATTAGGTGTCAAGGGGCGTTCACAAGCAGTCGTAGAGCTCCTTCGTATGGGGGAACTAAAGCTCTAGTAAGAAACCGACTTTCTTTAAGAAGGTCGGTTTTTTAAGTGTTTTATTTTAATGGGATGGCGATCCCTTTCCGGAGTTTATGCCTGCAACTGCAGCAACCATGATACAAGCAAGGAAAAAACGGGTATGTGTTAAGGCATAACTGTTGCAAAGGTTGCTGTATTTGTCGCTGCGGGAGGGGAATTTGTGTGATACAAGAGGTTGTTGAATCAGATAAAATCATTTTACTAACTTCACTATTGCTATTATTCAGTATTTTGATAACCAAGTTGTCAGATCGGTTCGGACTTCCATCACTCGTGTTGTTTATTCTAGCGGGAATGGTGGTTGGTTCCGATGGACTTGGGTTGTTATATTTTAATAACGTGCAAATAGCCGAAGCCATCGGCGTTTTTTCGCTTGTCGTCATTTTGTATGAGGGGGGAATTCAAACGCATTGGAGGACGATTAAGCCGGTCGTACTGCCTTCTATTTCGTTGGCAACGTTTGGTGTGCTGATTACAACTGCCATAGTAGGTCTCGGCGCCAAATGGGTATTTGGTTTCAGCTGGCTTGAAGCATTTTTGCTTGGTTCTCTCGTCGGTTCCACCGATGCTGCAGCAGTGTTTGCTGTTTTAAAGGATAAGAATATTAATGACAAAATAGAAGCGACCCTTGAAGGGGAGTCCGGTACGAATGACCCGATGGCTTTCTTTTTGACCATCTCCTTCATTGAATTGATCACAACGGATCGCTCGGGCGTATTGTCTCTGGTACTGCAATTCTTTTGGCAAATGGCGGGGGGATTGCTGCTCGGCCTTTTCATCGGAAAAATGGCAAGTGTTTCTCTAAACAAAATAAAGCTATCGTCTGGTGGCCTGTATCCCCTGTTTGGGTTGGCATTTGCCTTTTTTTCGTATAGCATTACATCCTTGGTGAATGCCAGTGGATTTTTGGCGGTATATGTAACTGCACTGGTAGTTGGAAACCTGGATTTATCGTTTCGGGAGTCGATTCACAAGTTCAATGAAGGTTTTAGCTGGATGGCGCAAATACTGATGTTCATCATTCTGGGCCTATTTGTGTTCCCTTCTCGGTTGTTTTCCGATTGGATTATTTTCCATGGCATTTTGTTGTCGGGGATTTTGATTTTAATCGCCCGGCCGATTGCGACTTGGATTTCGCTCGTGCCCTGGCGTTACAGCTTCAAAGAAAAGACTTTTTTATCATGGGCCGGCTTAAGGGGGGCTGTTCCTATTATATTGGCTTTATTCCCCATGCTTGCCGAGATGGAAAACAGCCAATTGTTTTTCAATGCCGTTTTCTTTATCGTGTTGACTTCGGCGCTCATTCAAGGTTCGACGATTCCTTATGCAGCAACAAAACTGGGTCTGATAAACCATCCCAAACCGCATGATCTGGAACAGCTCCAAGTTCTCACCCTTGGTCAAAAGGACCTTGACATAGTACAATATAAAGTTGAAAAACAGGATTGGGTAAATGGGAAAAAGCTCAAAGATACCAACCTTCCCAAAAATACATTGATCAACGCAGTAGTTCGCTGTGGTCAGGTGATCACTCCCGATGGAGATACAGTTATTCAGGAAGGAGATTCCCTATATATATTGGCTGGGCAACATTTGCATCGAGCAATAGCTGATGAATTAAAAGTTGGTTTCGTCCGAGAATAAGAAGTTCTTGCACTTTCAGGGATTTATTATTACATTTTATATAAGTGTCCTGCCGAAAGGGGGCTATCAGTTGCATAACACTTCAGAAGAAAAAACAATCGCAGAAATTGAAAAGAAATTACGGTATATAGCAGCAATTATTAAACAAAAAGGCAGAGAAATCTTGACCAATTACCCGATTACCGCTCCTCAGTTTGTCGCGTTACAATGGTTGGACGAAAGTGGGGACTTGACCATTGGCGAACTGTCCAATAAAATTAATCTGGCTTTCAGTACCACTACCGACTTAGTAGACAGGATGGAAAGAAATCAACTAGTCGAGAGACGAAAGGATTCTAAAGATCGACGGGTTGTACGCATCCATTTACTTGATAAAGGGAAAAGCATTATAAAAGAAGTAATTCGAAAACGCCAGGAATATTTGGGAGAGGTATTAGAAAATGTTGCGGATTTAGAGGTTGATACACTGGAACGAATTTTAAACCTGCTCCACGTACAGATGGAAAAAGTCAGTACAAAATAAGAAAAGGAGCGAGAATGGTGGATCAACCAATAGGTGTAATAGATTCCGGCGTCGGCGGGTTGACAGTTGCGCGGGAATTGATGCGTCAGCTGCCGAGGGAGGAATTGATATATTTAGGAGATACACTTCGATGTCCTTATGGACCGCGTCCAGAACGAGAAGTCGTTCAATTCACTAAAGAATTGGTGAATTTTTTAATGGGAAAAAGGATAAAAATGCTGGTCATTGCCTGCAATACAGCAACAGCCTTCACACTTGAGCTGTTGCAAAAAGAACTCCCCATCCCGGTTATCGGGGTTATTCAACCAGGAGCAAGGGCAGCAATAAAATCCACGGAAAATCTTCACATAGGTGTCATCGGAACGGAAGGAACTATTAAAAGCCAGGCATATCCTACTGCTCTGAAAAATATCAATGAGGAAATCCATATCAATGCCCTTGCTTGCCCTCGTTTTGTTCCAATAGTAGAACAGGGGATACTATCGGGAGAGGAAACGTACCGGATCGTTGCCGAAACCCTGATTCCTATGAAGGAGAGCAATCATATCGACACGCTGATATTGGGATGTACCCATTATCCTATTCTGAGGGAAGTGATACAGGAAGTTATCGGTGACAAAGTAACCATCATATCTTCTGGTGAAGAAACAGCCAGAGAAGTAAGCACCATCCTGCAATATCAAAACAAACTGTTTAATGGGGAACGAAGGCCGCAGCACAAGTTATACACAACCGGCAAACTCACAGTGTTTGAAAGCATCGCTAAGTCTTGGCTTGATCAGCCGGTAGCGGAAATAGCCAATGTATCACTCACTGTATGAAAAAAAGCTGGGACAAAAGCATAATGGCCAAAGCAAAAACCGAACGGATTCGAAAATCTAACCATTCGAATCCTTTTCGGTTTTTTATTTTAGATAATCCTCACATATTTTTTAGAAAAGTTACTGATAATCACTCCGACAGGTTACTTCGCTTTCCGTGGGTACGGCTTCTGCTAACTTGGTAGAGGGAACCGCTTTACCATTTGGGACCCTCAGCTCGCGCTATTTCCACAGGAGTCTGAGTACCTTCTTTTTTTATTGTATAGGAAATGATAAATTTAATTGGCTGTGGATAATTATTGGCTGAACCAGCCACGTCCAGTGCCTACCCCCTCGAGGTCTTAAGCCCACCCTCTGTGTGGCAAAAAGCGCCACGCCGAGGCTGTTCTTAAGCTTGTCGGAGGCCCAAACGATGTGGGTCATACAGGCGTTGCCATAGGAAGTGGCGGCTTTAGCCTGTACTCCTTTAAACAGGCGCTTGCGCTTTTGTCCTGGGTACATATGGTCAAGGGCCCCATTCTCCTGCTGGCTTCCTTCTAGGATTTCGGCTAATATCTTGAACTAAATTTTCAATGCTTGGTCTAATTTTTCTTACAAGCCGTATATATAGTAGTACAAACCATCGTAGGAGGGGAAAGCATGAGGAAGCGGGCATTGATCATTACTGTGGGCATCGTAAGTGCAGCCTTCGGGTTAACAGGTTGCGGGGTATTTCAGGGAGAGCAATCTTTGAAGGAAATGGATAATCCTCCAGAAGAAGCATCCCTTACAGATAACTTGGATGAGACGACAGAAGAAGATGGGCAACAAGCAGAAGGGGATAGCCAGGAAACGGAAGAGACGGGAACTGATACAGAAGAAGCGGAACCGACCACTGTGGAACGGCAATTGTATTTGCTTGATGCTAATGGAATGGTAGTACCGCAAACGTTGGAATTACCACAAATGGAATCGAAAGAGGTAGCGAAACAGGCGCTGGAATATTTGGTGAAAGACGGACCGGTCACAGAGCTGCTTCCAGATGGTTTTGAAGCAGTATTGCCGGCAGGAACAACAATCAACAGTCTGAATCTTAAGGACGGTACCCTTACAGTGGATGTATCAGAGGAATTTGCCGAATATCAGGCAGAAGATGAACAAAAAATCCTACAATCCATGACCTATACGTTGACCCAATTTGAAAACGTCGACAAGGTAAAATTGCAAATAAACGGGGAAGCCAAAGAGGAAATGCCAGTTAGTGGGACACCGATTGGCCAAGGCGTCTCCAGGGCGAATGGCATCAATATATACAATGGGGACAATGTAGATTTGCTGGATAGTAAAGCGGTGACGCTTTACTATCCAGCCCAGCAAGGTGAACAAGTTTACCATGTACCAGTCACCCAGCATGTTGAAACCAAAGACGCAGAGGATATGGCCTCCATCGTACAAGCTTTGGTTGAAGGTCCTTCCCTGGATTTGGATTTGTTGAATGTGTTCAATGCAGGTACGAGCCTGACGGCAGAACCGACAATTAAAGATGGCGTACTGACGCTTGATTTTAATGAAAAGATATTGGATAGTGTGGAGAACGCCTCTATTTCAGATCAAGTCATGGAAACATTGGTACTGACTTTAACTGATCAACCTGGAGTGGAGGCCGTGGACGTAAATGTAGCAGACGTGGAGGAAATCTATAATGAAGCAGGAACAGCTTATACAGAACCAGTGACGAAAAGCATGTTCGTGCCAACAGGGAATTTGTAAACCATGAATGGGAGCCGGGCTACTGGCTCCTTTTTCACGTAATCCGAATTAATAGTAGCATTCAAGTTTTACGTTTCTTGCAGTGATAATGGCGTCTCAGCCTTTCGTATCCAGAAGATAGAGTATGAACTTATATAAATTGGCAAAAATATGTTACGATAAATAAGTGATTAGAAGGAGGATTCTTACGATGAGAAACAACGATAGAAAAGTCAATCAATTAAGACCTATACATATGGAAGTCAATTATGTTAAGCATCCAGAAGGCTCGGTCCTTATAACAGTAGGAGACACGAAAGTGATCTGCAATGCAAGCATAGAAGACAGGGTGCCTCCTTTCATGCGAGGTTCAGGAAAAGGATGGATCACGGCAGAATATGCCATGCTGCCGCGGGCGACCGAGCAGCGCAATATCCGGGAATCCTCAAAAGGGAAAGTATCAGGAAGAACGATGGAAATCCAACGTTTAATCGGTCGTTCACTCCGCGCTGTCGTAGACCTGGATAAAATAGGGGAACGGACCGTCTGGGTTGACTGCGATGTAATCCAGGCAGATGGCGGCACCAGGACGGCCTCTATAACCGGTGCTTTTGTGGCAGTAGTCCTTGCATTCGGGAGCCTTGTAGAAAAAAAAGTTCTGAAACAGATGCCGGTAACTGACTTGCTGGGAGCTACATCTGTCGGGGTTCTTCCTGATGGAACAGAAATTTTGGATTTGCAGTACGAGGAAGATTCCCAGGCACACGTAGATATGAACATCGTCATGACTGGATCTGGTGAATTTGTGGAAATTCAAGGTACAGGAGAAGAGGCAACCTTTTCAATGGAACAACTGCAAACGATGCTCGGCCTTGCTAATGAAGGGTTGCAGGACATTTTCACCATTCAAAAACAAGCGCTTGGAAAATGGGCAGGTTTAATTGGTGAGCATGCGGATAACGAATAAGCTGTAGGGAGAGTCGTCATGGAGCAATTGATTATAGCAACAAAAAACAAAGGAAAAGTGAAAGATTTTCGGAATTTATTTTCAAAATACGGTATTACGATTAGATCACTGCTAGACTTGGACGAAAGTATTCCTGATATAGAAGAAACCGGTGAAACCTTTGAGGAAAATGCTGCCTTAAAGGCTGAAACCATTGCAGAAAGATTTTCCCTTCCGGTTTTGGCAGACGATTCAGGGTTGGAAGTGGATGCTTTGGAAGGCAGGCCGGGCATATTTTCAGCTCGTTATGCTGGTTTAGAAAAAAGCGATCAGGCTAATGTCGACAAACTTTTGGAAGAACTGAAAGGTGTCCCGAAAGAAGAACGTACGGCGAGGTTTGTTTGTGTATTGGCGGTTGCAAGACCGGGAAAAACGACTATTTTCAAAAGAGGAACGTGCGAGGGATGGATTGCCGAACGACCAATAGGAGAAAACGGGTTTGGTTATGACCCTGTTTTCTATCCTAACAGACTAACTAAAACGATGGCCGAACTGACTTCAGAAGAAAAAAATCAAATCAGTCACCGAAAGAACGCAATTGTGCAGCTAGATGAATGGCTGAAAGATCTTTAAAGGGAGAGAAGCTGTGATGCCGAAAGTTTTAATTATGAGCGACAGTCATGGATGGACAGAAGAAGTAGCTGTTATCCGTGATCGGCATAAAGAGGAAGTAGACCAGTTCATCCACTGCGGTGATTCTGAACTGGATGCAGATGCTCCTGAACTGGAGCAATTCATGAAAGTAGCCGGAAATTGTGATATGGATAGCCGTTTTCCTGATGAATCTCATTTTTCTGTTGGAAGCCTCCATTTTTATGTAGCCCATGGTCATCTGCATCAAGTGAAAAGCACGTTGATGCCCTTATCCTACCGTGCAGAGGAAGTTGGTGCGCAGGTGATATGCTTCGGTCATACTCATATAGCTGGGGCGGAGCGGGTTGATAACCAGTTGTTTATTAACCCGGGCAGCATCAGATTGCCTCGTGGCCGGAGTGAGCATACCTACGCTATTTTGAGTTGGGAAGATAAGGGAGAGATCACTGTCGAATTCAAGGATTGGAACGGGAAAACAATCGAAGAGATGATGTATAGAACATCATTGGACTAGAAGGTTGACTGTAAACAGCGACTGGAGAGGAAAGTCTGTTTACAGTCAAGCCCCTTCAACAAAGAGAAAAGTTTAGAAAGTAGTTGACAAGTTTGCTGATCATTACTATAATGAATCTTGTCCGTTAGAAACGATCATTCATTCCCATCAATTTTGCTGTAGCGCAAACCTGAAAGTGCTGAATGATAAGCTAGTTGTTATGCGGGTGTAGTTTAGTGGTAAAACCTCAGCCTTCCAAGCTGATGATGAGGGTTCGATTCCCTTCACCCGCTCCATACATAATTTTAATTTAGTAAAATATTATAAATACTACTTTCATGTCCCAGTAGCTCAGCAGGATAGAGCAACAGCCTTCTAAGCTGTGGGTCGGGAGTTCGAATCTCTCCTGGGACGCTTCATAACAAAACGCTAAATCCTCTGGCTGTCAAGGGATTCAGCGTTTTTTTGTTTAGGGATGGTGAGAGACATAGCGCCTTGTGGAGGCGGGATGAGATTTACATATAGTGTCTATTTGCTCAAATTTTTTAATTCTATTGTTCATGAATTAGAGCGTGTTTATCCATGCTTTTCTGGAGGAAGTTTTCACTTTATTCTTGAATGCCCCATGAAAAGAAAAGAAAGAAGCGGTAAAAAAATTATTGGGTTAACTGTCTTCTTTTTCGCTCGTCTTTCTATTTCCAACTCTAATCAGAATGGTTTTGTTCCGTTTGCAAGTATAGCTTATAAAGAGTTTGAGGCTTCGTTATCGTGTGAATTAGGTAGAATGAAAAGCAAGGCCTGTAACAGTTGGTGAAGTTTTATCTACTGAAGTCGAGTGATAACAAGGTGTGCTGAGACAGGCTCCGTTCCTCCAGCGACAGGAGTAATGGTAAGTGCCGTGGCATTGTCAGCAGGATTTCGTACAGTTATTATAGAATTGGCACTTGTGGTAGTCACAAGAGCCATTCCCACTATCTGAGAAGTACCAGTTGCTCGCCCAACCACCGTATAAGGTAATTCACTGTTATTGAGTGTTAAAACCAGTTGCCCTGCTTCGTCTACACTTACCTGAAACAATACCTGGTAGGTCCCGATTTCAGTCAAATTAAATGTATCATCGCTAGTACGAGTAATCAGTCCGTTTGCACTAATAGGTCCATTTTGTGGAAAATCCACATCTTCACCTGGAGCAATTGTTGCAGCATTATCAGGCGGCATTAAAGCATAGAAATCTGCAAAGGCTAATACTCCACCCGCTTCTCCTGTAGCGCCAGTAGCACCCGTAGGCCCTGTAGGTCCAGTTGCACCCGTAGGTCCTGCAGCACCCGTAGGCCCTGTAGCGCCAGTAGGCCCCGTAGGTCCTGCAGCACCCGTAGGCCCTGTAGGTCCAGTAGCGCCAGTAGCACCCGTAGGTCCAGTAGCTCCAGTAGCTCCCGTAGGCCCTGCAGGTCCAGTAGCACCTGTAGGTCCAGTAGCTCCAGGAGGCCCCGTAGGTCCTGTGACTCCGGGAGGCCCGGTAGGACATCCCGAACAGGATATGACTCTACTTGGCACAAATCTTGGTCCTCGAGGAGGACATAGCTTTCCTCCAGTTGGGATACAACAAACTTCTGGGACGCAAGGGTTATTAAAATGTTTGTTCATAGATATCACCTCCTGACTGTAATAATTTATTCCTCTAAAAACTATATGAAACGGCTACTTAATCACATATTCCTTGGTCAAAAACTCCTGCTGCATTATTTTCCTTTTTATTTTACTAAAAGGCTGGTATTTAAAGCTCACCCTATCTCTTAAAGACTTATAAATGCATAATAACGGGAGGATTCCATCAAGTTACGATTAGGGAAAGAGAGAGTTGATGTAAGCTGTGCAAGCGATGCCTTCACAGAAACAATGAGAAATAGATGGTTTAAGAAGTGAATGAAACCAAAGTAATTCGTCTAATCAGATAATCCCGCCTGCTAGGGTGGAGGTAAAGCTTACTACCGCAATAGGAGCGTCTATAGCCAAAAAATATTTAAATTGTTATAATAGGGAAATTATAATTTTATGTGAAGATTTACTGGATTTATTCCTTTCTTAATGACGAAGAAAATGTTTGGAGAATAAACAGGAGAGGTTATTGAAGGGCATATAATTGTTATTCTACACTATTGGAAATCTGTTATACTTGGAGCTCATTCGATAAATTCTTGAGATACAGGTTCGATGAGGTGGAACATGCGAACATACATACCGGTCCACTTGAAACAACCGTGATTTAAAGTGCCTAGCATTTGACTGGAATGCCGTTTTCTCTAAATTCCAGAAGTATTGTAATGGTAAATGTCATCGAATCAATTACAGCGAATCATATATGTTTAGCAATAATGTAGAGCGCTTCTCAGTTACAGACATTCGCTTTTGATAAGAAATGCTGAATTTATATTTATTGAATAATTTTTCAGTCCTAGTTTTCAGACAACTAATTTAGGGTACAGATAAGATAATGATTATACATATCTACAACAGGTGAGGAAGGATGCGGATGAACACAAAGCAGGATAAGGTAATTATCTTTCCGAAGTGGAAGGATGCATTGGAAGAAGAAAGCTTGCAGGCATTAAAAGAAAAACGGTACGAGGATGCACTGAAGAAGTTAGATGAACTGATTGACCACGAAATTTATTCCCATGAGATTTTTGCAGGGAAAATCATCTGTCTGATGGAGCTCGGAGAAACAGATGAGGCGGAAGCGTTGTGTCGCCATCTCGTGTCTCTTGAAGATGAATACTTTTTTGAGTACTTGCATATTTATGTCACGCTGTTGTTTCAAATGAGCGAATATGAGCAACTTATAGAAATCATTGATGATGTATTTTCCCGTAAAACAGTGCCAGAGCCAATGAATTCTCAGCTTGAACAACTTGCGGAAATGAGCACGAAGCTGTTGCAGGATAAAATGGATGAAGAGGCAAATGATCACATCAATGAGCTTAGCAAAGCGGTGAAACAGGGCGATCCACTACGTCAGTGGCGCATCATCGTACAAAGCAGTAATTTGAAACCAACTCCTTACCTTCGCTATTTGAAACAATTACTGAAGGATGACAGGATACACCCTGTAGTAAAGACGGCAATCATGGAATGGCTAGCTGAACAGGAGGTTGATTCGGAAATAGTAGTTGAAAAAGCGGAATCTGAGATATCTGTTAACCCAGCAGATCTTAAAAGTGTGGAAGACCATCCTGTTACCAAGCAAATAAAGGTTCTTTTAAGAGAAGTAGAGCAGGAAAATCCGACTTTGTATCAGCTCTTAGAAAAGTTGTTGTATCGATATTTATACGTGAGGTATCCATTCATGCCTGGAGAAGGAGAACTGATTGCTGTCAGCCATGCCATTAAAATAATGGGTGCGAAGTATTTACAGCTCGAAGGACTATATCATACATATAAAAAACAGGCGGGCGAATTGGATGTTGATACATATATGGAAGAAATAACCCAAAATGAAAAAAGCTATTTCTCGATCATTGAGGAATAGGTTCATAGATGACACGTGGTGCTTCACAAATTCTCAGTCTGTTCTAATTGTTGAAAGCAAGTCTGTTTATGTTATAATAAGGTGGTTGCAATTGCGTTCCGCCTTCGTATGATTTTATTATACACCGAATGAACGTCAAACAAGACATACTGAATTTATAGATGTTGGAGGGAATTACATGTCAGCAAAATGGGAAAAACAAGAAGGAAATCAAGGGACATTAACCATTGAAGTTGATGCTGAAAAGTTCGACAAAGCACTAGATCAAGCTTTCAAAAAAGTGGTTAAGCAAGTACAGGTTCCTGGATTCCGTAAAGGGAAAATGCCAAGAGGACTATTCGAACAGCGCTTTGGTGTAGAGTCATTATACCAAGATGCGGTCGATATCATTCTTCCTGAGGCTTACACAAACGCCGTTGAAGAAACTGGTATTGAGCCGGTAGATCAACCGGAAGTGGATGTAACGCAAATTGAAAAAGGGCAGCCGCTTGTTTTCACAGCACAGGTTACGGTTAAACCTGAAGTGAAACTCGGGGAATATAAAGGCCTGGAAGTAGAAGAAGAAGAGACAGAAGTAACGGATGAAGACGTTGAGCATGAGCTTTCGCATATGCAGGAACATCAAGCGGAGTTAGTCGTCAAAGAAGAAGGAACCGTTGAAGAAGGCGACACTGTCGTTATCGATTTTGAAGGTTTCGTTGATGGAGAAGCATTTGAAGGCGGACAGGCGGAAAACCATCAATTAGAAATCGGTTCTGGTTCTTTTATCCCAGGATTTGAAGAGCAGTTGATTGGAAAAGAAACGGGAGCAGACACAGAAGTTCAGGTAACTTTCCCTGAAGAATACCATGCAGAAGAGCTTGCAGGTAAGGAAGCTACCTTTAAAGTCAAAATTCATGAAATTAAAGGTAAAGAATTGCCTGAACTTGATGATGAGTTCGCAAAAGATGTCGACGAAGATGTCGAAACACTGGAAGAACTTCGCAACAAGACAAGAGATCGACTGAAAGAACAAAAAGAGACGGACGCTGACAACAAAAAGCGTGAATCTCTGATTGAACAGGCATCCGAGAATGCAGAAGTCGATATTCCGGAAGCAATGGTAGAAACAGAACTTGACAGGATGGTCAAAGAGTTTGAACAGCGCTTGCAAATGCAAGGAATGACCATGGATATGTACTACCAATTCTCCGGAACAGATGAAGCAGGCTTGAAGGAGCAAATGAAAGACGATGCTGAAAAGCGCGTTAAAACAAACTTGACTCTTGACGCAATTGCTAATCAAGAAGAAGTTGAAGTGACAGATGAAGATGTCGATAAAGAGCTTGAGTCGATGGCTTCGATGTATCAAACAGAGGTAGACCAGTTGAAACAAATGCTTGGCGGGAACACGGACGCCATCAAAGAAGACCTTAAATTCAAAAAAGCTATCGACTTCCTGGTAGAACACAGCAAAACAAAATAAATAAAAATGGAAAAACAAGGTGCGATTCTGGTTCGTGCCTTGTTTTCTCTATAAAAGGCATTCGTTTAAAGATGCAGTAAGCGGGAAATAGTAAAAAAGTTGTCACCCATAACATAAAATCGGGAACTTGAATATAAAATAGAAGACAAACTTACATAACATATTAGTTGACATTTTAGAATCTTCTTACATAATAAGATTTACACTGTTTGTAAAACTGTTTGCTGTTATTTGCAGGTTGCAGTTTATTCGAACGGTTTAATGGCAAGACTTTTAATGAGACTGTTTTTTGCTAACGTAGATAAGATGTGACCATTTGAGGTATTTTACTTTTTTCAAAACGGTATATCTGATATTATGAGCTAAAGAAAGGAATACTTGATTGAAACTCAAATGATTTCTCATATCATAATAGATACTTATTACTTGAGGGGTGAATTAGATGTATAAATTTAATGAAGAAAAGGGCCAATTAAAATGTTCTTTTTGCGGAAAAAGCCAAGATCAAGTACGTAAATTAGTAGCCGGTCCTGGCGTTTATATATGTGATGAATGTATTGAACTTTGCACGGAAATAGTGGAAGAAGAATTAGGTAATGAAGAAGAAGTGGAATTCAAGGAGATCCCGAAGCCACAGGAAATCTGTGAAATCCTGAATGATTACGTAATCGGTCAAGAAAAAGCCAAGAAAAACCTATCGGTAGCAGTGTATAATCACTACAAACGAATCAATTCCGGCAAGACTGCTTCTGATGATGTCGAGTTGTCAAAAAGTAACATTGCGATGATCGGGCCGACAGGAAGCGGTAAAACGTTGCTGGCACAGACACTTGCAAGGATATTGAATGTGCCATTTGCGATTGCTGATGCGACTTCTCTTACAGAAGCTGGTTATGTAGGGGAAGATGTGGAAAACATCTTGCTGAAACTAATCCAGGCAGCTGACTATGATGTAGAAAAAGCAGAAAAAGGGATTATTTATATCGACGAAATCGATAAAGTGGCCAGAAAATCCGAAAATCCGTCGATCACTCGTGATGTATCCGGTGAAGGGGTACAGCAGGCATTGCTGAAAATCCTTGAAGGTACCGTTGCAAGCGTACCTCCACAAGGCGGAAGAAAACATCCACACCAAGAGTTCATTCAAATTGATACGACGAACGTACTATTTATTTGCGGTGGTGCCTTTGATGGTATTGAGCAAATCGTTAAGCGCCGTCTTGGCAACAAAGTAATTGGTTTCGGCGCAGATGAAGAGAATCAAGACCTAACCAAAGCAGAACTGCTTTCTAAAGTTCTCCCAGAAGACATGCTTCGTTTTGGTTTGATTCCTGAATTCATCGGTCGACTACCGGTTATCGGAGCTCTGGAGCCATTAGATGAGGAAGCGTTAGTCGAGATTTTGACAAAGCCTAAAAATGCGCTTGTTAAACAATACCAAAAGCTTTTCCAGATTGATAATGTGGAACTGGAAATGGAAGAAGATGCCTTAATTGAAATTGCACGAAAAGCAATTGAACGTAAAACAGGGGCACGTGGCCTGCGTTCTATTATCGAAGGAATTATGTTAGACGTCATGTTCGAGTTGCCATCAAGGGATGATATCGAGAAGTGTATCATTACCAAGGACACAGTTCTGTTAGAAAACGGACGTCCGAAGTTAGTTTTAAGTGATGGTACGGTAAAAGACGAAAACAAAGAATCACCGAAAGAAAGTGCTTAATAAAACGATAAGACACCGAGTCCATTAAAAACAGACATGCATTTTCCTTCCGTTGTAAATCCCTTGTTATGTCATAACAAGGGATTTACACATGGATAAAAGAATCTGCGAAGAAAATTCTGGGGTTTCAGTTAAGAAAAAGGCAGGTAATGATAACAAACGGGACGCATGTAAAAGGTTTGATTTGAGGAACTTTTCATGAAATGGTATAAAAGTGCCTTATTAGTGGAGTAATAATGAAATGGAAGCATTGTGTGAATGGACAGGTTTGCGAAGATATGGAGGTGCCAAGTGTGACTGCAGAAAATAAAGTACAAATCCCCCTCCTTCCGCTGCGCGGGTTGTTGGTTTTCCCCGCTATGGTTTTACACTTAGATGTTGGGCGGGAAAAGTCGGTAAATGCATTGGAAAAAGCAATGATGGAAGATCAAAGTATTTTTCTTGCTGCCCAAAAAGAAAGCGGTGTGGACGAGCCTGCTGTAAATGATATTTACAGAGTGGGAACGATGGCAAATGTAAAGCAAATGCTAAAACTGCCCAACGGTACAATTCGTGTTTTAGTGGAAGGATTGTATCGCGGGGAAATTGTTCAGTTTCTTGAAGAAGATGACCAATTTGTCGTCGAAATTCAGGAATTTGAAGAAGTCCATGGAGACAACAACGAAGAAGAAGCACTGATGCGGTCTTTGATCGAACAGTTCGAGCAATACATAAAGATATCGAAGAAAGTGAGTCAGGAAACGCTCGCTACGGTTACAGACATTGATGAACCGGGCAGACTTGCTGATATCATTACTTCTCACTTATCTTTAAAGCTCAAAGACAAACAGGAATTGTTGGAGACAGAGAATGTCAAAGAACGTTTGAACCGTCTGATTTCGTTGATTACGAATGAGCGTGAAGTACTCGATTTAGAGAAAAAAATTGGACAACGCGTCAAGAAGTCGATGGAAAAGACGCAAAAGGAATATTACTTGCGTGAACAAATGAAAGCTATCCAGACAGAGCTCGGTGATAAGGATGGCAAAGCTTCCGAAGTAAGTCAGCTGAAAGAAAGAATCGAAGCTTCCGATATGCCGGAAAGAATCCAGGAAATTGCCTATAAAGAACTGGACCGTTACGAAAAAGTTCCGCAAAGTTCTGCGGAAAGCTCGGTTATCCGTAATTATGTCGATTGGCTGGTCTCCATTCCCTGGACGGACAAAACGGAGGACAATTTAGATGTCAACCATGCTGAAAAAATATTGGACGAAGACCATTACGGACTCGAAAAAGTAAAAGAGCGTGTTTTGGAATATTTGGCCGTTCAGCAGCTTACTAAAACAATCAAGGGACCGATATTGTGTCTGGCTGGCCCACCCGGTGTAGGAAAGACATCATTGGCAAAATCCATTGCCCGGGCAATAAATCGAAATTTTGTCAGAATCTCCTTGGGCGGAGTCAGGGATGAAGCGGAAATCCGCGGACATCGCCGGACTTATGTCGGCGCGATGCCCGGCAGAATCATCCAAGGCATGAAAAAGGCAAAAACGGTCAATCCGATTTTTTTACTGGATGAAATCGATAAAATGGCAAGTGATTTCCGCGGAGATCCTTCGGCAGCCATGCTCGAAGTTTTGGACCCGGAGCAAAACAGTAATTTTAGCGATCATTTCATTGAAGAAACATATGATTTATCCAATGTAATGTTCATCGCAACGGCAAACAATTTGGCTTCGGTTCCAGGACCGCTGCGTGACCGGATGGAAGTCATTTCGATTGCAGGTTATACAGAAGTGGAAAAACTCCATATTGCCAAAGAGCACCTCTTGCCAAAACAAATAAAAGAAAATGGGTTGAACAAAGGACAGCTGCAAGTACGTGATGATGCACTAACCAAATTGATCCGCACTTATACAAGAGAAGCCGGTGTGCGGGGACTGGAAAGGCAACTTGCATCCTTGTGCCGAAAAGCAGCAAAAATAATTGTATCAGAAGATAAAAAACGGGTCGTAGTAACGGATAAACAGCTGGAGTCATTGCTCGGCAAGCCGCTTTTCCGGTATGGAAAAATGGAAGAGGAGAATCAAGTAGGTGCTGCTACAGGGCTTGCTTATACATCTGCTGGCGGAGATACACTGTCGATTGAAGTGACGTTATATCCGGGCAAGGGAAAATTGACGCTGACCGGAAAACTGGGTGATGTCATGAAGGAATCAGCTCAAGCGGCTTTCAGTTATATACGATCCAGAGCTGAAGAACTGAAAATAGACCGCGATTTTCATGAGAATAACGACATTCATATTCATGTGCCGGAAGGGGCAACGCCGAAGGATGGACCTTCAGCCGGGATTACCATGGCAACCGCGCTTGTTTCTGCACTGACTGGTCGTGCTGTGAAACGCGAAGTCGGCATGACCGGGGAAATCACACTTAGGGGAAGAGTGCTTCCAATCGGCGGCTTAAAGGAAAAATCACTAAGTGCCCACCGAGCAGGTTTGACAACGATCATTATGCCGGCTGATAACAAACGTGATCTGGATGACATTCCCGAGAGCGTCAAAGAAGGGCTGAACTTTATCCCTGTCGAACATTTAGATGAAGTGCTGGAACATGCGTTAGTGGAGGAGAAACATGAAAGTAACTGAGGCGGAAATCGTAATAAGTGCAGTATCAAAAAAGCAATATCCAGGCGATATGCTACCAGAAATAGCATTGGCAGGCAGGTCAAACGTCGGCAAATCTTCTTTCATCAACAAAATGATCAACCGGAAGAATCTTGCCAGGACCTCCTCCAAGCCGGGGAAAACCCAGACATTGAATTTTTATAAAATTAATCAAAGTTTTTACTTCGTGGATGTGCCCGGTTATGGCTATGCCAAAGTTTCCAAGAAGGAACGGGAAAAGTGGGGCAAGATGATGGAAGAATACTTCATGGAGCGGGAAAACCTGAAGGCTGCTGTTCTTATTGTAGATATCAGGCATCAACCCACAGAAGATGATATTATGATGTATGACTTTTTGAAGCATTTCGAACTTCCCGTCATCGTAGTCGCTACGAAATTGGATAAGGTTTCGAAAACCAAACGGGCAGCACACCTGCAAACAGTAATTAAAACACTGCAGGCTGATGTCGAGGATATTGTCCTTCCTTTTTCAGCAGAAACGGCAGAAGGAAAAGAAGAAGCTTGGAAAGTGTTACAAAGTTTTTTGTGAAAAGCTGACTTCAGAAAATAGCTGCTTGGCAGGGTACAAGCAAAATGGATTGCGCCTATCTGGTGTTGATCCAATGTTGCAAAAATACGCTTATGCGTCTTTGAATTTTACTTTGTAGCGGACCGAGGGTGCAAGGAAGATTAGGCAGGGGTACCCTGGTTGAGGTAATCTGCCGAAGCGATATCAAGCATCCAGGAATATTAGCTCAACTGTATCGGTTAAGGAAGTAACTAAGCATGTGAACAGAAAAAAAGCGGAAGCAGTTTTAAACGGCTTCCGCTTTTTGTTATGCTACTTTTTTCGATAAATAAGATAACCACCGATGGCAATCAAGAGAAGCGGCCAAAAGCTTTCCAGCAAAGAAGCCGTTTCGTTTATCCAGTTGAACCAGCCCGGCTTGTTAATCGAATAGATAGCGAACAAAGCAATCCCCAGTAACAACAAACCGGGTAGCAATCCGCTTTTTGTCTTTTGAAACCGGATTAGAAATGCAATGCCAATGATCAATGGGTAAACACCCCAATGGTCAATCCAGAAACCATAATGGCGCAAACCGAAGAAGTGGAGACCTAATCCAAGGAGAATCGTCCCCGGGAATAAATTTTTGTACTCCTTGGAAAAGTAACTATGAAACAGAAATACAATACCGATAATCATTAACAATGTTGGCCAGGAATAAAAATCGGTGAAAAAGGGTATCTGGAACTGTTGGAGAAAAAAGTAGCAGCCGATACCGATCAACAAAAATCCGGTAAAAATGTTTTGTTTCTTCACGAGGGTTCCTCCGTAAATTATAATAATTATTAAATAGTATTAATTAGTTGCTTCTGTACTGTGTATATGGTAAAGTACAAAAGGATTGAAAAACAGCAAGATACAACTACGTACTGGTATTATCCTAACATATAGTTTCAATATCTGTTCACAAATTTTATCAGTCGCTGGTAACATGCGTGTTATAATGAAAGATGGACTTATACAAATAATAAAAGCAAAAGGCACTGGCCAGCGGCCTAAACACCATGTGCGGCTACATCCGGCTGCAACAGTTTTTATACGTAATATTGGGGGTAGAATAAAGTGCATATTTTAGTTGTCGGAATAAACTACAGAACAGCCCCTGTGGAAGTTAGGGAAAAGCTCACTTTTGAAAATCAAGATGTTTCGCAAGCAATGAAGTCTTTGAACCAACAAAAAAGCGTATTGGAAAATGTAATTATCTCCACTTGCAACCGGACAGAGATTTATGCAGTGGTTGATCAACTTCATACAGGACGCTATTACATCAAGCAATTCCTTGCCGAATGGTTCGACATGGACAAAGACTTTTTCTCACCACATCTGGCTATTTATGAAGCAGATGGAGCAGTAGAACACTTGTTCAAGGTGACGAGCGGTCTTGATTCCATGGTCTTGGGAGAAACCCAGATTCTTGGTCAAATGAAGCAGGCATTTCTTTTGGCGCAAGAATCCGGAACAACCGGCACCATTTATAATGAACTTTTCAAACAAGCTGTTACACTGGCAAAGCGTGCTCACAAGGAAACAGAAATCGGCGATCATGCTGTATCAGTCAGTTATGCGGCCGTAGAGCTTGCCAAGAAGATATTCGGCGATCTGTTGAACAAACATGTCGTCATTCTTGGTGCTGGAAAAATGGGAGAATTGGCAGCGAAAAATTTGCAAGGATCCGGTGTGGAAAAAGTGACAGTCATCAACCGCACGCTATCAAAAGCAGAAGCGCTGGCTGAGCAATTCTCCGGACAAGCACGTACATCCGATAGCCTTCCGGAAGTGTTGAAGGATGCAGATATTTTGATCAGTTCTACCGGAGCAAACAATTATGTGTTGGATAAAGATTTGTTGGGACCTGTACACAAGCAAAGGAAGGGACGTCCCCTTTTCCTAGTCGATATTGCTGTACCACGCGATATTGATCCAGTTCTTGGAGACCTTGACAGTGTGTTTTTATATGACATCGATGATCTGCAAGGAATTGTCGACGCCAACCTGGAAACAAGGAAGCAAGCTGCGGAAGCAATTGAATTGATAATAGAGGAAGAAATTGTCGCATTTAAGGAATGGCTTCAGACTAAAGGTGTGGTTCCGGTCATTTCTGCCCTAAGAGAAAAAGCGTTATCCATCCAGGCAGAAACGATGAAAAGCATTGAGCGTAAAATGCCGGATTTATCAGACCGCGAACGCAAGGTGTTGAACAAGCATACGAAAAGTATCATAAATCAGATGCTGAAACAGCCGATCTTGCAAGCGAAAGAAATGGCGGGCAAACCACAAGCAGAAGAATCATTGCAAATGTTCATGCAAATCTTCGGTATTGAAGAGATGGTTCAAGAGGAGTTGAACAAACAGTCCGGCGGCAAAGTTTTCAGCTTTGATCAAGGAACGAAGGTGTCACAAACAGTCGCTGTGCAAAAAGCATCGACGAATTGAGACCTAATGACAATTACCGGAAAAATGGGCTGTAATGCTATACAAATGAGAGGATTTCCCATATGCTGGAAATGAAGTGGCTTTATGAACTGATTCTTGTCATATACGGCGCTAGTGTGATGGGATACTTTATCGATTTTATTCAATACAACCGGAAGGCCAATCGGATTGCCTTCTGGTTGCTTAGTTTGGTATGGGTTTTACAAACCTTGTTTTTAATTTATCAGCTGTTGCTTGAAGACAGCTTTCCGGTACTAAACATGTATGACGGACTTTATTTTTATGCCTGGATACTCGTTACATTTTCTCTGTTGATCAACCGCTTTTTTCGGGTGGATTTGATTGTTTTTTTTACGAACCTGCTAGGTTTTTTTATTATGCTTCTTCATGTAGGGGCTAGTGCCCAAAATCAGGGAACTGAACGGGGAGTCCACCTTGTCAGCGAGTTGTTAATCGCCCATATCAGCCTAGCGCTTTTATCCTATGGTTTTTTTACCGTTTCCTTTTTATTTTCTATTATGTACCTACTGCAATATCGTTTGCTGAAGGAAAAAAAAGGTTATAAATGGCTTCGTCGCTTCGGAGGGCTCGACCGGCTTGACACCTTGTCATTCCAAGCTGTGACGGTCGGGGTACCCATTCTTATGATTTCCATTATCTTGGGAATCGTCTGGGCGTATTCCTCCGGTGCCGAGTTTTATTGGAATGACTTTAAAACAATGGGCTCGATGTTCGTTTTGATTGTCTATATGGTCCACTTGATATTACGATTGGTGAAAGGGTATCAAGGCAGGACTATTGCTTTGTATAATACAGGAGCTTTTTTGTTTCTGTTGATTAATTTCTTTCTATTCAGCATGCTGTCTAATTTTCACTTTTGAAAAGTTGACCTGCTTTTGAATAAGATTGCTATTTCATGATGTCAGGAGGATGACAATGCGCAAAATCGTAATCGGTTCCCGGAAAAGCAACCTGGCTTTGACCCAAACAGAATGGGTGATTGACCAGTTGAAAAAAGCAGGGGTACCATATGAGTTTGAAATCAAGAAAATTATGACCAAAGGGGATAAAATCCTCGATGTCACACTTTCGAAAGTAGGCGGGAAGGGCTTGTTCGTCAAAGAAATAGAACAGGAGATGTTTGACAAGGAAATCGACATGGCTGTTCACAGTATGAAGGATATGCCTTCTCAACTACCTGAAGGACTTATTATTTCTTCCATCCCGGTTCGTGAAGATCACCGTGATGCCTTTGTTTCCAATGATAACGTATCATTAACAGACCTTCCGGAAGGAGCGGTGGTCGGTACTAGCAGCCTGCGAAGGGCGGCGCAAGTGCTGGCAGCAAGACCGGACGTTGAAATAAAATCTATTCGCGGTAATATCGAAACCCGACTTCGAAAAATGAAGGAAGAAGACTACGATGCGATTGTCCTGGCAGCTGCCGGGCTGATTCGTATGGGATGGGGAGAAGAAATCGTAACCGAATTCCTGGATCCCGATCTTTGTGTTCCGGCCGTTGGACAGGGAGCATTGGCTATTGAGTGCAGGGAGGATGACCAGGAGCTGCGTGAACTGCTTCAGAAAATAAATGATCAGTACACGGCCCATACTGTTTCAGCTGAACGTACTTTCTTGCATTTGTTGGAAGGTGGGTGCCAAATCCCGATAGCGGGTTATGCTCATATGGAAAAAGACGAGGTTGTCCTGACTGCACTTGTTGCCACCTCAGATGGAAAAACGGTATTAAAGGAAGTTGTCAAAGGCAAAAATCCGGTGGAAGTCGGCAGAGAAGCTGCTGAGCGGATGAAGGCGCGAGGAGCTCAGAAAATTGTCGATGACGCCAAAGAGGAGCTTGACCAATAATGGGCAAGCCTCTTGCGGGCAAAAGAGTTTTAATCACCCGCAGTGAACAGCAGGCGGAGGATTTCGCAAGTAAATTAGAAGAAGCGGAAGCAGTTCCGGTAATTGTTCCGCTTCTTCGCTTACAAAAAAGGGAAGCACAATCGAACAAACAAATCCTCTCCAAACTTCACGAATTTACATGGGTGTTTTTCACAAGTGCCAATGGCGTGAAGTTTTTTTTCGAGCAATTAAGGGACTGCGGTCTTGATTCGGGGCAGTTGGAAAATAGTAGGGTGGCAGCAGTCGGCAGAAAAACCAGACAGGCTTTACATAAACAAGGTTTGTCCGTCGATTTTACTCCGGAAAAGTATTCTGGGAAGCGCATGGCCACCGAATTTATGAAGAAATATCCTGATCCAGGTCCGGTTTTGCTTGTATGCGGTGGGTTGGCGAGACAGGATATTCCTCTACAGCTTGAACGGCAAAAGGTTTATTTCCAGAAAGCAGTGGTTTATGATACGCTGATAAATACAGTGGCCCGTGATGATCTTTTGTCTTTCATTAGAGAGGGAAAATTGGACGTCTACACATTTACCAGCCCCTCGACAGTAAAAGCGTTCATGAAGTTAACGTCAGATGAACCGGAATTACAACAAAAAGTTGTTTCTGAAGCGTTGACCGTCTGTATAGGACCGACTACTAAAGAGGCTGCTGGAAAACAAGGGTTTACAAATATTCTTGTACCGAAAGACTACACACTTGAGGGCATGATTAAACAGCTTGCCAGGTACTATGATACAGAAAGGAACTAGGTGAACGATATGAACGAGTTTAAAAGACATCGACGATTAAGAACATCAGCAGCCATGCGGGCATTGGTTAGGGAAACACAGTTATCGACTGACGATTTGATTTATCCGATATTCGTGATAGAAGGGGAAAATGTCAGAAGGGAAGTTCCTTCGATGCCTGGGGTATATCAGGTTTCGCTCGAACATCTATCGGAAGAGATGGACAAGCTTGTCGAACTGGGTATTCGTTCCGTCCTGTTGTTCGGCATTCCGAAGGAGAAGGATGAGCAGGGAACCCAGGCTTACTGTGAAACAGGTATAGTCCAACAAGCATTAAGAAAAATCAAACAAGAATTTCCTGAATTGATTACCATTGCGGATACTTGTCTCTGTGAATACACTTCCCACGGGCATTGTGGAGTTATTCATGACGGGGATGTAGATAACGACGCTTCACTTCCGCTCCATGTGGAAACAGCAATTAGCCAGGCCAAAGCAGGAGCGGATATCATTGCTCCGTCGAATATGATGGACGGGTTTGTTGCCGCTATTAGAGAAGGATTGGATAATGCGGGCTTTAAACACATTCCGATCATGTCCTATGCGGTCAAATATGCATCAGCATATTACGGCCCATTCCGCGATGCAGCGGACAGTACCCCGCAATTCGGTGACAGAAAGACATACCAGATGGATCCATCCAACAGAATGGAAGCTTTCCGTGAAGCGGCGTCCGACATGGAAGAAGGTGCAGACTTCCTTATTGTTAAACCAGCGATGTCTTACTTGGACATCATGCGGGAAGTCAAAGACCGTTTTAATGCACCGTTGGTCGCTTATAATGTAAGCGGAGAATATTCAATGGTGAAGGCAGCAGCACAAAATGGCTGGATCAACGAACGGGAATTGGTGATGGAAAAACTGACTTCGATGAAACGCGCAGGCGCAGATTTGATCGTCACCTATTTTGCTAAAGATGTAGCAAAATGGTTAAAAGAAGAATAATCGTTGGAGGTAGTGGATAATGGCGAATTATGATCGTTCTAAGCATGCTTATCAAGAAGCGGTGGATTTGATGCCCGGAGGGGTCAACTCACCTGTCAGAGCCTTTAAATCAGTAGGAATGAATCCGTTATTTATGGAACGTGGGAAAGGCTCGAAGATATGGGATATCGATGGCAATGAATATATCGACTATGTCCTAAGCTGGGGACCGTTGATTTTAGGACATGCCAACGAAAGAGTGGTCAATCGGTTAAAGGAAGTGACCGAGCTTGGTACTAGCTTTGGTGCCCCGACCGAGATCGAAAACAAGCTGGCGCAATTGGTGATTGATCGGGTACCTTCGATTGAGATGGTGCGGATGGTCAATTCCGGAACCGAGGCGACCATGAGTGCATTGCGACTTGCACGCGGTTATACCGGAAGGGACAAGATTTTAAAATTTGAAGGCAACTACCATGGTCACGGCGACTCGCTATTAATCAAAGCAGGTTCCGGTGTTGCTACGCTCGGTCTTCCGGATAGCCCGGGAGTGCCAGAGTCGATTGCTCAAAACACCATCACCGTTCCATACAATGATACGGAAAGCGTCCGCTACGTTTTCGAACAATATGGTGATGACCTGGCGGCTGTCATTGTGGAACCTGTATCCGGCAACATGGGAGTGGTTCCGCCGCAAGGGAACTTTTTACAGGATCTGCGTCAATTGACAGAAGACAATGGTACACTGCTGATATTCGATGAAGTTATGACAGGATTCCGTGTCGGTTTTAACAGTGCCCAAGGTCATTTCGGTGTAACGCCAGATTTGACTTGTCTCGGTAAAGTAATCGGCGGTGGATTGCCGGTAGGTGCATACGGCGGCAAACGGGAAATTATGGAACGTGTCGCGCCGACCGGCGATATTTATCAGGCCGGTACTTTATCCGGTAATCCGCTGGCGATGACTGCTGGTTACGAAACGTTAAGTCTTATGGATCAAGCAGCCTACAATCAGATCAGCGATAAGGTTGACAAACTTATCGAAGGATACAAGCAAGCCTCTGAAGATTATGGGGTGCCGATTTGTGTCAACCGGGCAGGCTCCATGGTTGGAATCTTTTTCACCGAGGCAGATGTCATTAATTACGAAACAGCTAAATCTGCAAACCTTGATCATTTCGCCAGTTATTATCGTTCGATGGCGGAACAAGGCATCTTCCTGCCACCGTCTCAATTCGAAGGGATATTCTTGTCAGTCGCCCATACGGACGAAGATATAGCCAAGACAATCCAAGCAGCCAGAAACGCATTTGAAAAAATAAGCAAAAATCAATAACAAAAAAGCATCCTGCCCCTATGCAGGATGCTTTTTTTTGCATCGACACCAGTTTCGGCGGTTTGGGGTCAGTCCCCATCTATCCATTTCCCCCCATTTATCGGTAAAACAAGATGAGATAGAGACAGACATCCTTCGTATAAATTACTGATTTCAAAACCTTTTGTAATGATGAAGCGTGTATATAATCCCTTTTGGGGTCAGTCCCCACAGCATCATTTTGTCCGATTTATACATGGATAGGGACTGACCCCAAGCCGCCCCCAAACCGATTCTAAGCGACAGTCCCAAAGCGCAAGGTTCTACTGCTCCTCTTTGGGTTTTGGCATAATTTCCAGGGGAAGGTCATATATCTTAAGGGAGTGAGTGTTCGAGGTTTTATGGATCTTGAAGGGAGGAGTAAGTTTTGGCAGAAGGTGGTCAATCCGTGTTTACGTTTGATTTGAATGAATCTGTCTGGTTTAAAAAAGGACAGGAAGTTGATGAAATGATGGGAATATCCCTGGATCCGGAAATTTCTATTCAAGAGATGGGTGATTTTGTATCCATCAGGGGTGTAATTGAGTTGAAAGGGGAGTATTTTCAGGTAAAAAATCAGAGGGAATCTGATGAAGATGCTGACTCTTTCCGAGAGGATCCTTCCCATCGGGTGGTCGATCAAATAGAAGCTTATGAAGATGGAGTGAATGAGTTCTTTCACCATTTTCCAGTCGAAGTTTCCATACCAACATATCGAGTCCGTTCACTTGATGATGTGAGGGTCGGTATTGAGTCGTTTGATTATGAATTGCCTGCTTCCAATCAATTAAAATTAAATGCATCCTTGACGATCCACGGTGTTTCGGAGCCGCGGCAGGAAAGTACTTCCGAAATGGAAACAGAACCTGCGACAGCAGAGCAGACGGAAGTAGAGAAAGAAGCAGAAGCTTTGCTGGAAGATACGGAAGTTGAATCCGTTGAGGAAGCACGTGACACTACGGTTCCTGATACACCAATATTGGAGGCAGTAAAAGAGGAGCCGGCAGTTGAAACGGAAGAGCAGGAAGTTTTCCGATTCGATGTAAAAGAAAAAGCGGAAAGCTCAGATGAAGCACACGAGCGGGAACAAGCTTCTATCGATAATGATCCATTACAGAGCGAAAAGGAACAGGAAAAAGACAGATGGAAACAGAAAACCCAGTCACTGGCAGAGTTTTTCGGTAAAGTGGAAGAAGTAGAGGAATCTGCTGAATCGAGCAATACAGACTATGAAAGCTACGATGGAAAATCCGATGAAGAGTATGAAGACTCCTTTGAGTCGAGTGAAGAATCTTCAGATGGAAGGGACGGAGAAAAACCGGATACTCGCTACTTATTGAACATATTCGATAACAAAGAGGAACGGTATACCCGTCTAAAAATGTGTATTGTACAAGAAAGCGATACGCTTGCTTCATTAGCAGAGAAGTACAAGGTTTCGCCTCTTCATATTTCAAAATCGAATCGTTTAGGTGACGATGATATAGAAGAAGGGCAGATTCTCTATATACCTGTCAAGAAGTGAAGAGCAAAGAAGAAAATCCCTTGCCAACCAGATGCGGTCAAGGGATTTCTTACGTAACAAAATGTACGGCAGAAAGCTCTGTAAACAAGAATCATGGACCACGTCAAATCCAACTAAGGAATGGAGTTTTTAGGAGGGAGATCGGTGGAAAGGATACAATCCGTTTTACAGGAATATCAAATCGGTCCAGCTGAAATTGTTCCAATAACTAGCCGATTGTATAAAATTCATACGTTTGATTATACCTTTGCCCTAAAGCGATCTCGGATGAAGCCAGAGGCCCTTTCTAGCTGGGAAAACGTTTATCGCCAAGCTAATTTGCACAGGCTCTCCTCCATCGTTCCTGTCTATTTGACTGAAAAAGGACAATTATATGTTTCTTATGAAAAGGATATTTATTATTTGTCTCCTTGGCAGGAAATGCTGGAAAGAGATGAGCCAGTCCATGAACTGGAAGGTTTTTTCAGGGAACTGACGAATATTCATGCTGTAACGATGGAAGAACATGCTATTAATCAGGAACTGGCACAGGATACAGTCGCTCATGAATTACAACAATTAGAGTCTCGTCGGGCAGACTTACTCGAACATGTGGAACAGTTTGAAGCACGCCGTTATATGTCACCGTTTGAACTAGAAGTTTGCACACACTATCGAGATATCGAAATCGCATTTTCTAAAACTGCTGCATGGTTTGAGGCTTATCTGGAAGATTTGCGAAGGGACCAAATTGGCAGAACGTGTCTATGTCATGGAAATTTACGTACCTCTCATTTGCTAACTGCCCAGGAACAAGCCAAATTTATCAATTGGGAACATGCCTTCACTGGGAACCCGGTACAGGATTTATCCGTTTACTTTCAACAGGAATGGCAATTCCATGATTACTCCCTTCAGGATGCTCTGCAGTCTTTCCCGGTATATGAAAAACAGAACCGATTGCTACAGAGTGAGAAGTCCCTTCTGGCTATTTTGTCTATCAATCCATCTAATTATCTGGACACAGTGGAAGACCATCTCCGGCATCCGTACAACAGGCCACTTCCATTTCAAATCAGAGACTTGGAGCGGTCTTATCGAAGGTTGTACCATGGCCTGAAATTCCAGGAAGTACTTGAAGGTCAACGACAGGAATACTTGGAAAAGCTGGAGGAAGAAGATTAAATCCATTCCATATAAAATGCAACAAAAATCCCGACAAACAAACCAAGAAGGAAAACGTCCATTGTAGTTGGAAAAAATAAAGTCCGGATCAGTTGAAAGATCATGATCGGCAAGGTAGCCCTTTCGATGACGACAAGCCAATATCTACACCACGGAGGGAGTTTATAACGGTAATAACGAGCCAATAACTTTCACCCCTTTTCTTAGTCTTTTGGTGTATCCTATGAACAGGAAATCAAATTGGTACTTAAAAACAGGAACAAACCGTTATATCAGCCCGATTTTTGTTGTCCGTCTATTTTTGTCATCTTTTTGTTGACTTGATAGCTGAAATTTGGATAAAATAAGGAATATAAATTGAACACCATAAATGCCATGAACGGGAAGAGTACAGTGCAACGCCTTTAGAGAGGAGAACCATTAGCTGAGAGGTTTTCCAGGATGGTTGTTATTGGAAGGTCGTCCGGGATGCAGTTTCCTTGAAAATGAAGTAAAGGAAGCCGGTTTACAGCCGTTAAAACATTCGAGTGTGCAGATTGGATGTGTCCGTCTGTAAACAAAGGTGGTACCACGGAAATACAGCCCTTTTCGTCCTTTAGGATGAGGAGGGCTTTTGTATGTTGTCGAATGTATAAGGCTGAACCAAGTCGCTATCGCTTTTCTCTTCTTAACTTAATAGAAAAGAATTTTTCTGGCGGTGCTGTCTTGGTACCATCTTTTATTCTATCCGCATGGAATTTATGGAAGCAGGAGGTATAACGAAATGGACGAAAATAAACAAGAGCATTCTCTGCCGCCCAAATATGACCCACAAGCAGTCGAACGTGACCGTTATCGATTTTGGGTTGAAGGGAAGTATTTCGAAGCAGATGGTGATCAGAAGAAAGAACCTTTCACGATTGTCATTCCACCGCCGAATGTTACAGGAAAGCTGCATATCGGCCATGCCTGGGATACAACTTTACAAGATTTGATTACTAGGATGAAGCGAATGCAGGGGTATGATGTACTCTGGTTGCCTGGAATGGATCATGCGGGCATCGCCACCCAGGCCAAAATCGAGGCAAAGCTCAAGGAAGAAGGGCAAAACCGTTACGAGTTAGGACGCGAAAAATTCCTTGAAAAATCATGGGAGTGGAAAGAACAATATGCAGACTTCATCCGCCGCCAATGGGCCAAGCTAGGCTTGGGACTGGATTATTCACGTGAACGCTTTACACTCGATGAAGGTTTGTCAGAAGCCGTTAAAGAAGTGTTTGTTACGTTATATAACAAAGGATTAATTTATCGCGGAGAGTATATTATCAATTGGGATCCGACAACTAAAACAGCGCTCTCCGATATCGAAGTAATACATGAAGAAATCCAGGGGCATTTTTATCACATGAAGTATCCGTTGAAGGATGGCAGCGGGCATATCGAGATAGCGACTACCCGGCCCGAAACCATGCTCGGCGACAGTGCGGTTGCTGTCCATCCGAAAGATGAACGGTACCAGCACTTGATCGGCAAAAAGGTAGTCCTGCCTATAGTTGGCCGTGAAATTGAAATAGTTGCCGATGATTATGTCGATATGGAGTTTGGTTCCGGAGCAGTAAAAATCACACCTGCCCACGACCCGAATGATTTTGAAATCGGGAATCGCCATAATCTGGAGCGAATCTTGGTGATGAATGAAGATGGAACGATGAATGAAAATGCAGGAAGCTACCAGGGCATGGATCGATTTGAATGCAGGGAGCAACTGATCAAAGATCTCCAGGACCAGGGTGTATTGTTTAAAATAGAGGAACATATGCACTCAGTCGGTCATTCGGAGCGCAGCGGGGCTGTAGTCGAGCCTTATTTGTCGACCCAATGGTTTGTCAAAATGCAGCCATTGGCTGAAGCTGCTGTCGAATTGCAGTCCGATGAAGAAGAAAAAGTAAATTTCGTTCCAGAACGGTTTGAACGCACCTATTTAAACTGGATGGAAAACATAAGAGATTGGTGTATTTCTCGTCAGCTATGGTGGGGACATCGTATACCTGCCTGGTATCACAAGGAAACCGGAGAAGTTTATGTAGGAAAACAGGCACCGGAGGACAGCGAAAACTGGGAACAGGATGAAGACGTACTTGATACATGGTTTTCATCCGCACTGTGGCCTTTCTCGACAATGAATTGGCCAGATACAGAGGCGGAAGATTTCAAACGTTACTTCCCGACGGACGCGCTTGTGACTGGCTATGATATTATCTTCTTCTGGGTTTCAAGAATGATTTTTCAATCAAAGCAATTTACCGGTAAACGACCGTTTAAAGACGTATTGATCCATGGTCTTGTTCGTGCGGCTGACGGTAGAAAAATGAGTAAATCACTTGGAAATGGTGTCGATCCGATGGATGTGATCGATAAATATGGTGCAGACTCCCTTCGCTATTTCTTGTTGACTGGTACAACTCCTGGCCAGGATTTACGGTTCCAATGGGAAAAAGTAGAGTCTACTTGGAATTTTGCCAACAAGATTTGGAATGCTTCCCGGTTTGCTTTGATGAACATGGGGGACTTACGTTATGATCAAATCGACTTGACCGGAGAGAAGTCGGTTGCTGATGAATGGATTCTCACCCGTTTGAATCAAACCATCGAACAAGTAACCAAAAACGCGGATAAATATGAATTTGGTGAGGCTGGACGCCAGCTATATAATTTTATCTGGGATGAGTTATGTGACTGGTATATTGAAATGGCGAAGCTGCCACTGTATGGAGAAGATGAACAAGCGAAACATACGACAAGATCGGTCCTTGCATATGTACTTGATCAAACAATGAGAATGCTGCATCCGTTTATGCCGTTTATTACCGAGGAAATATGGCAACACTTGCCTCATGAAGGAGAATCGATTACGAGAGCTGCCTGGCCGGTTGTTAGAAGGGAACTTCATAATGAAGAAGCTGCCCAGGAAATGCAACAGCTGGTTGCCATCATCCGCTCTGTAAGAAATATACGGGCTGAGGTCGATACACCGATGTCGAAACAAGTACAATTGCTTATTCAAACGGAAAACCAGCCTATAGCTGAAAACCTGGAGAAAAACCGTCATTATTTAGAACGCTTCTGTAATACGAGCAAATTGGAAATTGCGGACAACATCGATGCACCTGAAAAAGCAATGTCCGCTGTAGTAACAGGAGCAGAATTATTCCTCCCGCTTGAAGGTTTGATCGATATCGACAAAGAAATCGAGCGACTAAAAAAAGATCTCGAGAAATGGAATAAAGAAGTAGAGCGAGTTGAAAAGAAACTTTCGAATCAAGGTTTTGTCAGCAAGGCGCCAGCAAGTGTAGTTGAGGAAGAAAAACAAAAACAGGCAGATTATTTGGAGAAGCGTGCAAAGGTGCAGGCTAGACTTGATGAACTGCAATCTTGATAAAAGTAAAAAACACAGGGGTGTTTGCATGACCCCCTGTGTTTTTTGCGTGGTTGAAATTCATCATAGCAGATAAGTTTCCAACGTAGGCATTACCACCGGCTTAACGATTTGCGAGTCTTTTTTATCGGGAAGACAAAAGGTGGTCTTTACTTCTTTTTACATACTTTGTTGCGTATTTGATATAAACTGCCACATATTTTGTATGCGTATTTCTAACTTCCTACGGCGCTGCGGAATTACCCTGCGCTTTCCGCGGGCGGCTGGTGAGCTTCCTTGAGCTAACGCTCTGCGGGATCTCACCGAGGCCTTTCCTCCTGCAGGAGTCTTCGGGTATTTCCTTCGCTGGGAACAGCTTCCGGTTTCTAAACGAGTGTACGAGACATTTTTCTCTTGCATCACTTGGTGCTGCATGTAGCTAGGAAAATCAGCAGAAAATTCAAGAGAAGGAGAAAAGACGGAACCCCAACTATTCTTTAGGAAGAAAAGAACGCGTTTCCTGATTTTTAAAAAGTCTTGTTGGGTTTCAAGGAAAAAGTTTCTAAGCTAGCCATAATCAGCATGCTTCTTAGCGCAGGGAGCATACACAGATTCCTGCGGGAAAAGCGCGAGCTGAAGATCCACTTGGTAAAGCGGTTTTCTTTACCAAGTTAGCTGAAGCCGTGCCCGCGGAAAGCGAAATATGTACCGAAGCGTTGCTTAACACGCTTTTTGAATAGGCAATAGAACTTCCCATTACAGTTACTGCGTAGTTTATAGTTTATGTTCAAAAGCGACATTAAAATAGCGACTTTCTTATTTACAAAAGCCGGTCAACCGCTGTCCAGCCTAATGCTGTTTCAAAGGCTTCCAGTTCCGCGAGGTATTTACGATCGACAGGTTCTGCCCCTAAATGCTCGTAAAAGCCCTTGGCTGGATTCTCTTCCAGAACCCACACCAGCAAGGAGTCATATCCATCAGTCAGTAACTGTTCGGTCATCACACGGACAAGCTTTCTACCAATTTGGAGGTGATGATATTCATCGAGTATGTATAGGCTGTAAATTTCCCCCTCATAGGGATAATCACCGCTTCTTTCCGGCCCTCCATTAACAAAGCCTACTATTTGCCCGTCTGTCGTCTCGGCCACGAACATATAATGTTGCGGATCGTCAAGCCGCTTTTTGAAGGCAACTGTGCGCTGCTGGTAGGTTATTTTTTTCAATATCTTCTCTGGTACAATACCACGATAAGTGGATATCCAAGAATCGACACTGACTTTGGCGATTGCTTCGGCATCGCTTGTTGCTGCTTTTCGAATACGAATCATCAAGCTTCCTCCTTGTTAATTTGGTGTCGGATCAACTTCACGTATTTTTCTAAAAGATTGATTTCACTAACTTTACTTAACGTTCTGCTGCCCACAACATCTTCTATTTCATTGAATAACAAGGTACCAGCATTAGAAAATAAAAAGTCGATTCCGACCAGGGAAAAAGGAAAATGATCGACAATCATACGGATCAAACGGATTTCTTCTTGAGACAATTCATACCACTCAGCGGTTCCGCCAAGTTTATAATTGGCCCGAAAATCATTTTCATTACTGCGAAGGATGGCTCCGACAATTTCCTTCCCGACGACAAACACGCGTAAATCCTTTCCGGGCTGCACGGCACATTCCTGTATAATGACATCTGCAGACTCGATTTTTTGTCTGACAGACAGCCAGTCATCGAGATTGTGTACTTTGTAGACCTGTTGCCCGCCTTTTCCTGTGGCTTCTTTCACGACGAATGGTACCGGAACAGGCAAGTATTCACTTAGCAGATTTTTTTGCAAAAAGATGGTATCGACCATCGGAACGCCCAATGCTGTCAATCTTTGATGGGTAACTGCTTTGTTGTTGCACAGGTAAGAAACTTCTGAGGAATTAAATACTGGTATTCCGAGCATTTCGAACTGTTTATTTAGTAATGGTTCGATGGTGCGGACGACACAAAAATCGGGCAATTTTATGTTATCAGCTGTTTTAACGGTCAATTTCCCCGCAACTACACCGATCGTCAGCTCTTCCCGAAAGACGAGGAGAAGCTTGATGTCCTGTTTTTCACATTCTCGGATGAACCAATCGATATAAGCTTTGTTGACAGCAGCATCTTCCCGTTTATAAATCAGCCAGCCGGTTACTTGCATCTTATCCCTCCTGAAGTTTTTCCACGATATAATCAATGATATATGTCGCTACGTTAACATGAGTACAATCGAATATATTGCGGATATGGGCATTGGAATTCACTTCACAGACCAGCGGAGTTTCTTCCGGTCCAAACAGAAGATCAACACCGGCAAAGTCTGTACCAACGGCACGGGAAGCGGCTACCGCCAATTCTATTTCTTTTTTAGTTGGTTGATACACTTCCATGGAGCCGCCTGCACTTACATTCGCCCGAAAGTCATTAGAAGAAGTGCGCTTCATTGCAGCGACCACTTTACCCCCGACCACATTCAGCCGCACATCGGTCCCATAACTGGAAGAAATAAATTCCTGTAAAACAAACGGTCGTTCTCGGAGTTCTGCTATTTTGTCTATCAATCCTTGTTCTGTCTCTACCAGATAAACCTGCTCGCCAAATGATCCGAATGCTTCTTTAATAACAAGTGGATAACCAAGCATTTTTCCGGCTTCAATAAAACTTGCGGTTTCCAAAGCACTGGGATTGGGGAAAATTTTTGGTCCTGCAATGGTTTTCGGAATAGGCAGATGATGGGCTGACAGGGCTTGATAGGTAGCTATTTTGTCATCACACAGGGTGATTGCCTGTGCGCTGTTGAATACGGGAATGTCCAGTAGTTCCAGTTGCTTGGCCAAATGTATATCTTTATCGCCAAACACGACAAAATCAGGCCGTTTGTTATATTCCGGAAAAATAGTTCCGCCTGTCTGTTGATGTAGAGCGAGTAATTCATTGTTTTTGATTAACTCAAGCCGTATATTCTTTTCTTTAGCTGCTGCCTGTATCCATTCTGCGAAATCTCTGAATTTATTACCTGGCAGGTGTCCATTATAAACAACCCATCCATATTTTACCATGTTATTCTCCTTTTTCGTCTGCTAGTGATAGTATATAATGAGCATGCGAATCGATAAACAAGCAATACCATTCGTTGCTATATTATATTTTAAAAAGTTTACAAGTATTTGAAAAGCAAAAATATCCAAGAAGATAGGCGGAATGAAAAAATATGGGGGTTTTACCATGTTCAGCAATTATCAGGAAGTAAACATGTTTTTGGAGGGGAGAAAACAACTTGGCGTAAAACCTGGTCTTGACCGTGTCTACTTTCTACTGGAAAGGCTGGGCAATCCGGAACGAACGATCCGTGCGATTCATGTTGCAGGGACGAATGGCAAGGGTTCAACTTCTACTTACATAAAGGAAATACTTGGAAGTGGCGGCTGGAAGGTTGGTACTTACACAACACCACACATCACGGGACTAAAAGGGGAAATTGAAATTGATGGAAAACAGATGACAGACACCCAGTCCGTCCGATTGGTCAATCGTATGTTACCTGCCATTCAAGCATTGGATGACATCGGAAATCCCCCTACTGCATTTGAAATCAAAACCGTAGCTGCTTTTTGCTTTCTGGATGAAAATGCAGAAATTAGTGTAATCGAAACGGGAATGGGAGGCTTAGAGGATGCCACCAATTGTTTTATTCCAATCCTTTCCATCATCACCAATGTTGGTTTGGATCATCAGCGGATGCTTGGGGAAACCATTGCTGCCATTGCCAGTCATAAGGCGGGCATCATCAAGCAGCATGTACCGCTTGTGCTGGGAGATGTTACCGAGGAGGCAGCCTCAGTTATTTTAAAAAAAGCAAAAGGTCTTCGCTCTCCTGTTTACCAAATCTTCAAGGATTTTACCGTGACGAATGTAACAGCGGAACATCCGGAATACACGGAATTCACATTTGAATGCAACGGTTTGTCACAGGAAGCGGTCATTTCGATGGCAGGCAGACATCAAGTGAAAAATGCAGCGCTGGCTCTTATGGCTGTAAAGCTTTTAGAAGACTGCTTTCCAATGGAGTGGAAGAGAGTGTTGCAGGGATTGCAACGTGCTGCTATTACGGGACGTTTTGAAAAAGTTCATGACCACCCGGCCGTCATTATCGATGCGGCTCATAATCCTGAGGGACTGGCAGCTTTTTTACAGACTGTGGAATACTTTTATTCTGACAAAAAGAAGCGATTACTATTTGCAGCGTTTAAAGACAAGCCTCTTCAAAAGATGCTTTCACAGCTGGGAAATGACTTTCAAAGTGTACATTTTACTAGCTTTCCGCACGAGCGGGCAGCATCCGCAGAAGTCTTGCAGACACATTATCCAGGGAAAAATAGCAAAATAGAAAAATGGGAAAATGTTATCCGCAATCACTTGGGATCAACAGGAGAATCCATTTTATTTATCACAGGATCCTTATATTTCATAGAATTAGTCAGAAAATTCTTTGTTAAACGTTGATAAGTGTGGTATTTTAAATTTAGGAAATTAAATAAGGCTTAAGACCTAAGTATGATGGTGTGAAAGTGATAGAGAAGTCGGGGAGATGCTGAGAATGGTAAGCAAAAATAAAAAAATTTTTCTCTTGGTTACATGGCTCATTCTTTGGCCATCACTTACCTGGTTGAGTTATCAGCAATGGAACCCTGATATCCCGGTCAACTGGTATGACTTAGTATTATTCGGTTTGCTGATGTGCAGTGTCGCCCTGTTTCCGATTATCATCAATCAAACGCCTATCTTTTTCGTCAATGGGCTTAGTTTGGCTGTGTTTTTATACTACGGTCTTTTCATCGAAGTCATTCTAACGCAGTTTTCCATCCTTTGTCTTTTGGCCGGTATCCGGTTGAAACGAGCCGAATGGTTTCGTATTCCTATGAATCTATTCATGTTTTTAATCATTTCGATTGTATCTGCTTTGGTCTACTGGTTGTTGGGCGGAAGCAATGGAGAGGGTGTGTTGGAAGATCCGCAAAACGCCCTGCCAATTATCGGGTATGTTTTAACCGCTTTTTTCACCAATCAGTTCTCTCTACGTCTGATCAAGCGATTTGTTTACGGCATAAAGGCTCCTTTTTTTGACAGGGGGCTTATTTGGGAGGCATATACACTGATTTTGGTCATTCCGATCGGACTGATCCTACATTTGCTGTTTGTACAAAACGGGACGACCGCAATACTGTTTATCGGATTCCCGTTATTAAGTATTAGCTATATTTTACGTATGTTTCATTCCAGCCAGAAGATAAACTATCATTTGCAAAAAACGAGCGAAATCGGTCACCGGCTGACAGCGCAAATGGAAGTGAATGAAGTCATCGATCTTTTCAACGAGCAAATTCATGAGCTACTGCCTGTAGACTATACGATGGTCTATGAGGTGGAAGATAGTTCGAGCATGCGCCTTGTCCGCTTTATCGACAAGGAAAGACGCATGGATTTCCCTGAATATGATCGTCTCTATCGAAAGGAAGCAGTAAGCGGCCGTGTTTGGGCCAGTAAACAAGGTGTGCATTATCACCGGAGAAGTCA
The DNA here is from genome assembly GCF_017792025.1 of Sediminibacillus dalangtanensis. Classification (NCBI taxonomy): domain Bacteria; kingdom Bacillati; phylum Bacillota; class Bacilli; order Caryophanales; family Bacillaceae; genus Sediminibacillus; species Sediminibacillus dalangtanensis. Next base: position 2,413,308 of record NZ_CP046956.1, on the reverse strand, counting down.
GTGGGCAGGTATGGTTGCCAAACATTTAGAAATGCCGGGGGAAAGCTTGATGTCTGTACCTCTGGAAAGGGATAATAAGGTTGTCGGCGTCATTACACTGATTTCCAAACAAAAACGGGCATTTGAAAAATCTCAGTTTATGATGCTTTCGATCCTGACAAATTACTTGGCTGTATCGCTGCAAAATGCGAAAAATTACGAAGAGACAAAAATGAGAAGTGAGCGGGACGCTCTTACCCGTTTGTACAACTTCCGTTATTTTGAGGACTATTTGCATATGTACTTTGCCAATCAGCGGCCGGAAAGTATCACAGAGCCGTCCTCTTTGATTTTGCTGGATCTCGATCATTTCAAAGCATTCAACGATACATACGGCCATCAAAGCGGAAATGAAATATTGCGGGAACTTGCTTCCAGACTTACAAGGATAGTCGGCCAGAAAGGAATCACTGCCCGGTACGGTGGAGAGGAATTTATTGTTTTTCTTCCAAAAGCCAATAAGTCGGCAGCATTGTTCCTGGCAGAAGTCATTCGTAAGTCGATATCGGAAGATCCTTTTTACCTTTCTGATCACATAATGGATGGGGAAGAAACGATCAAAGTATCCCTGACTGCAAGTATCGGTATTGCTTCTTATCCTGATGAATGTGAAGAACCGATGGAACTCATCCGCCATGCAGACAGGGCAATGTACGTAGGGGCAAAACAGAAGGGCCGAAACCGGGTGGCTGTTTACGAGAAATAGAGATTCTTCTTTTACTAATCTGCTGCTGCCAATAGCCGGCTGCGGCTTTTTTATGGCAGCTGTCCATCAAAGATTGATAGTGGTGATAAGGAATTAAACCGCAAGGAATAAGGGGATTTGTTTATGAAAATAAGGGAGTGGCTTACGAAGAATGAAAACGGACTGACACTTATTGAAGTGGTTGTGTCCATTGCGATATTATCCATCCTCATTACCACTTTTTTCGCTTTTTTTGCTCAGGCTGCCAAGACCAATAAAAATGCCGGATCAATTGTTACAGCTACCTACGTGGCCGAAAGGTACATGGAAGAAATTTATCACATAAGTGTCAGTTGTACAGGTTACACAGAATGCAAAAATAAACTGGCCGACCAGTATGGAGGTGGAGCAGGCGGTGGGAAGTACACGGATGTGTCGGATGGTTATGAGGTGAAAATAGAGTTAAAACCATTACTTGAGAACAGTAGTCTTGGCAATATAACGGTGAAAGTCTATCAATCTGGTTCTTCCAAACTGGAAGCTCAAATGGAAACGACAATCAATTGGAAGGAGCAGCAAGGTGAAAATGACCAATGACAAAGGTTTTACACTGGTAGAGCTACTGGCTGTTCTGGCACTGCTTGGTTTGATTATTATCCTTGCAGGCTCTGTTACCTGGTTTGGGCAAAATCAATATACCAGCCAGTTAGAAGAGACAAAACAGCAAGCAGAAGTCAGGCTGGCTCTGAAGCAAATCACCAAGGATGTGCGCCAAGCCGATTCCTTAACCGTGACAAACAACCAATTGAAGCTTGATGAGGTCGTGTACCGGTTAAATGCTGGCCATCTGTTACGCAACGGGCGAATGGTTGCCGAAGGGATTTCAGATTTCCAAGTCGAACCGACAGAACAAGGCGCTGGTGTGACACTGCAAATAAAGGGTGCAAGTGACTCTCACCAGCTGTCTGAAGTATCCACGGTTTTATATATCAGGGAGTAGGGATGAATGATGCCGGAAAAAAGGGTGAACTGGAAAAGTAGTAAATGGAACAATCAGGCCGGGTCTGCTCTCGTCTTTACGTTGATCGTACTCGTGATTCTTTCGGTTCTCGGTTTGAGCTTGCTCGGAGTGATTGTCCATCACACAAAGTTGAGTTCAAGTGAACGGAGCGATCAGTCTGCCTACTATATTGCCGAGGCAGGTGCAGCCTTGAAATACGCGGAAATCGAAACAGCAATCGAACGTTATTACCAGGAGGAGGATGGTTCGGAAGCGGAGATCAAGGAACTGATTCAAACGGAACGGACATACAGCGACTTTGAAGAGGCGTTTGGAAAGCAGCCTGAAGCCGTTGTACATATTGAGGCAAACGCACCGGATGATGGACAAACCATTCGGTATAAGCTTGTTTCCACTGGGACCATCGGCAAGCGTTCCAGAACAGTGGAACGGCCATTCACCGTCAACTGGCTTCCCAGAGACAACGGTGGCGTCGATTTACCTGCCGGCACTGCGGTATATACCAATACGACGATCGATTTATCGGGTGGTGCGACAATCAAGGGGAATATGAAAACAAATTCAGATCAGGAGCATTCCATACGCTTTGATGGAGGAGCGACACTGAAAGGTGGAAGCATTTATGTACCGTTTGGATCAGAGGATCGTGCGCTTGATGCCCCCGATTGGATGCTGGATGATTTACCAAAACCCATAGGACAAGACAAGGGTAAGATGGAATTGCCGGAGTTTCCAGTGTTTCCCGATTATCCGCAAGCGGAAGACCGTAATTTGCAGGGGGGCGAAACAGGAGTCATCCAGGATGGGAGGCTGAAGATTAGTGGTGGAGGCAATTATTCCTTGTCCCTTGAACGAAGCACTTTTTTCAAAGAAATCAAAATCAGCAGCAACAATAACCTGACCATCGATCTACATGGCAACAATCTGTCCATCGTGGTGGATCATTTGAATTTAGAAAATGGTCATATCGAACTGAAGAATCCGGGTATACTGACGTTTTATGTCCGTGACAAAATCACATTTGGTTCGGGAAGCACGCTGAATGGGTCTGGAGAAACTGACACTGTCGCCCTTTACTATAAAGGATTGGAGAAACTGAAGCTCGCAGGATCTCAAGTGATAAGAGGATCCCTGTTTGCGGAGCGGGCTGACATCGAATTAACGGGAGGTGGCGGATTCACCGGACACATTTTCACAGGAGGATCAAACGTGAAGGTCGATGGCGGTGCAAGAAGTGCCTATCTTATATACGCTCCACATGCAGATTTCCACTTCACGGGGGGTGGGCAACTGAAGGGGATGGTTGTTTCTGACTCACTGACCGGAGATGGCGGAGGCGGGATTGAGTACGAGGAATTCAATCTCGATGCGCTTCCTTTTGTTTCGGGTGGAAGTCCTGCCGATGTCGAAGAAATCATCACCAAGGAACCAATCAGGGAAACAGACGAACAGGAGGAATAACATGGCAATCCGCAATAAAAAGAAGCTGGGCGACTTACTGAAAGAGGCGGGCGTATTAACGGAAACGGAGATTGTGGAAACACTCGAACATAAAAAACAAGGTCAGAAACTCGGAGACGCTTTACTGGAACAAGGTTTTATTACCGAGCAGCAGCTGCTCGAAGTATTGGAGTTACAGCTTGGTATCCAAAGCGTGTCCTTATATCGGTATCCCATTGATCAAAAGCTTACGGAGCTGGTGCCAAAGGAAATGGCCCAGCGTAACGTGCTAATGCCGTTGAATTTGAGAGAAAATACGATGACAGTGGCAATGAATGACCCGATAGACTATTTTTCAATTGATGATCTGGAGTTGTCGACGGGTTTCGATATCAAGCCAGTGATTGCTTCCAAGGATGATATTTTACAGGCAATTAACAAGTATTACGACCAAAAGGATTTTGCTCTGGAGGAAGATGATGCGGATCTGGCTGACGACGCTCCCGCTGTCCGGATAATGGATCAACTGCTGCAGACAGGGGTTCATTTGAAGGCGAGCGATATCCATCTTGATCCGGCCGAAGACAGTTTATCTGTCCGTTACCGTGTTGATGGCATGCTTCATAAGGAGAGAACCATTCCGAAACGGTTGCAAAACTCGCTGACAGCCAGGATGAAAATCATGGCTAATTTGAATATTACCGAGACAAGGCTTCCTCAAGACGGAAGAATCCGAGTCATCATTGATGAGAAGCCAATCGATTTGCGTATTTCGATTTTGCCGACCGTATTCGGTGAAAAAATCGTAATCCGGATTCTCGACCTTTCCAATATTGTCAAAAAGCTTACCGACCTGGACTTCAGCGAAGAAAATTATCACGATTACCGGAAGCTGATTCAGCAGCCTTCCGGATTGATTCTCTTGACGGGACCGACGGGGTCGGGAAAGACCTCGACTTTGTATGCTTCAATCAACCAATTGAACCGTGAGGAAGTCAACATTATCACGGTGGAAGATCCGGTGGAATATCAGTTAGAAGGAATTAACCAAGTACAGGTAAATGCAAAAATCGGTCTCGATTTTGCAGCCGGACTTCGGTCGATATTACGACAAGATCCCAATATCATCATGGTGGGAGAAATCAGGGATACGGAAACAGCAGAAATAGCCGTGCGCTCTTCCCTTACAGGACACATGGTGTTCAGCACCCTTCATACGAACAGTGCGATGGCTGCCATACCCAGGTTGTTTGATATGAAAGTGGAGCCTTATCTGGTCGTATCCTCGTTATCCGGCATCATGGCGCAGCGACTGGTAAAAAAACTGTGCAAGGATTGTAAACAAAGCAGAGAACTCAATAACATGGAAAAAGAAATTTTCGATAGACACAACATTGCAATAGACAAGCTATACGAAGGAAAAGGCTGTAACAGTTGCAGGCAGACCGGGTATAAGGGCAGGACAGCGATTCAGGAACTGTTGGTGATTGACGATGCCATCCGGCAAATGATGATGGAAAATAGTTCGATGGCCGAAATGAAAAAGTATTTGAAACAGAATGGCATGAAGTTTTTGATGGATGACGGTCTGGAAAAAGTGAAGCAGGGAACCACCAGCCTGGAAGAAGTGTTACGGGTTGCAACGGAAGAGTAAGGGGGAATCAACATGAATCGATTGAATTCTTTATTACAGGAAGCTTTTTCTCAAAATGCTTCGGATATACATCTCACAGTAGGAACTCCACCGGTTTTTCGCATCAATGGAGAATTACGACCATTCGGACAGGACAAGCTTTCACCAGAGGATACGGAGGAAATGGTCAGAAGCGCAATCAATGATAAGTTATGGGAACGGCTGGAGGAGAAAAGAGAAATCGATTTGTCTTATGGTATAGCAGGAATATCCCGGTTTCGGATGAACATTTTTCATCAACGCAATTGCCTTTCGCTTGCTGTCCGTGTCGTCCCTACGGTCATTCCCAGTCTGGATGATCTCCACCTCCCTGGAGTTATCAAGGAAATCGCTGCCAGCACACAAGGTTTGGTGCTGGTTACAGGACCGACGGGAAGTGGCAAAAGTACCACGCTTGCTGCCATGATCGATTATATGAATAAAACGATGCACAAGCACATTATTACATTGGAAGATCCAATTGAGTACTTACATGCCCACGGAAATTGTATTATCGACCAGCGGGAAGTGGGATTCGACACAAAAAACTTTCAAAATGGTTTGCGTGCTTGTCTGCGACAGGATCCAGACGTAATACTTGTCGGAGAAATGCGCGATTTGGAAACAATAGCGACCGCTATCACGGCTGCTGAGACAGGTCACCTTGTCCTCGGAACCTTGCATACGACCGATGCTTCCTCGACGATGGACAGAATCATTGACGTTTTTCCTTCCCATCAGAAGGGACAAATCCGCATCCAACTGGCCAACGTTCTGCAGGCAATCATATCGCAGCGATTATTTCAGACCCCCGATAAGCAAGGGCGGAGAGCTGCAACGGAAATATTGCGGAACACAGCAGCGATAAAGAATTTGATTCGAAACGAAAAAATGCACCAGATACCGAATACCATGCAGGTTTCCCGCGAGCAGGGAATGCATACCATGACGATGGATATAAAGAAAATGCTGCGCACAAGAGAAATTTCCGAAGAATTTGCCCTTCCTTACCTCAAGGAAAGAGGGTGACGGCTGATGGCTTATTACCGCTACCAGGGGAGAAGCAAGGAAGGTAAAGCGAAAACGGGAAAAGTAAGTGCTGAATCGAAGCAGGAAGCGCTATCTTACTTAAGGAGTGAGGGTGTGGTTGCTTATGAGCTGGTAGAGCTCAACAGCATCCTATACAAAGACATTCATTTTGGGCGCCAGGTGAAAAATCGTGATTTCGTCCTGTTTTTGCGGCAGTTTGCTACCTTGATCGATGCAGGCATATCACTGGTGGCTGCAACAGGAATCCTGGCGGAACAATCGGATAACAAATACCTGAAAGCAGCATTGGAACACGTCAAAGAAGATTTGGAAACCGGCGTTCCGCTAACCGATGCGATGGAGAAATATCCTAAAATTTTTCCGGAATTATTGGTAAGTATGGTCCACGCAGGGGAGATTAGCGGCAGCCTGGATGAGATTCTCGATAACATGGCGTCCTATTATGAAAAGCAATATCGTTTGAAACAAAAAATCACTTCTTCGCTTGCCTATCCATTGGCGGTCGGGTCGATTTCCATCCTGGTTTCGATTTTTCTGCTTGTTTTTATTGTCCCGATTTTCACGGACATGTTTGCATCGTTCGGTGAAGAAATACCTGCTTATACGGCAGTTGTTTTGCGAATAAGTAGTTTGGCCCAAGGGTATTGGTGGCTAATAGTCATATTGGCTGTGCTTCTTTCCGTTCTCTATCAATACTTAAGCAGAAAGGCTCATATCGCGAACAGATTGGACCGTGCTAAACTAAAACTTCCGTTGTTCGGCAAGTTTCTGCAAAAAGCTTTATTAGCCCGGATGACCCAGACGCTGAGCTCGCTTTTGGCCAGCTCGGTTCCGATTTTACAGGCGATTAGTATTACCGAACGTGTAATTGGCAATCAGGTGTTTAAGCAGGTGCTGAAAGACAGTCAGGCTTCTCTCGAAGAGGGAGAATCATTGGCTGGCCCGATGAAAGACCACTGGGCCTTTCCGAAGCTGGTGACCCAAATGATTGCTGTCGGAGAAAGCTCGGGGTCTTTGGACAGCATGCTGAAAAAGGTTGCCGATTTTTACGAGCAGGAACTGGATGAAGCTTCCGATAAGTTGAAATCGCTGATCGAACCAGTCATGATTGTATTTTTGGCCGTGATGGTCGGGGCCATCGTTCTGGCTATCATCATCCCGATGTTTGCTATCTTTGAAAATATTTAACAAAAGATTCAGCGGAATCTAGTAAAAAGGTCCTGTTCAAACTTGGTTTATATAGTATAATAAGGTTAGATGAGAGAACAACGGGAGAACACACCGGAAAAGCACGGTGCTCATAGGCTTGTCGACAAAAATTACATAGTCAAGGAGGAATCGTTCATGCTTAAAAGATTTTGGAAGAAGTGCAAGGAAGAAAAAGGGTTTACATTGGTCGAGTTGCTCGCAGTTATTGTTATTTTAGGAATTATCGCAGCCATCGCTGTTCCTGCTATCGGCGGGATTATTAGTAATACAGAAACAAAAGCGGATGAGGCAGAAATCGACATGATTATCGAAGCTGCCCGGATTGCTTATGCTGCCGAAGAATTCACAGATGAAATCACGGTGGACGAATTAGTTGAAGGTGATTATCTGGAAGAAAAAGACAGAACGGATTTGCCAAGTGGCAAAGTAGTTTACAATAGTAATCCTGGAGAAAATGAACATAGCTTTGAGTTTGAGGAAGATTAATTTTGAATCACTCTGAGATCCCTCTTAAGGGATCTCTCTATATATCTTACATATAGGAGAACATGATGACAATCTTTTACCTCTGTTATTTTTTTATCCTCGGTTTGATTTTTGGCTCGTTTTTCAATGTTGTCGGTATGCGGGTCCCCAGGCGGCAGTTGTTCGCAAAGAATCGCTCCTATTGCCCGCATTGCCTCCATTCCTTAAAATGGTATGAGCTGATTCCCGTCCTGTCCTATCTGTTGCAAAAGGGTCGCTGCCGGCATTGCCGCGGCCGCATTTCACCGATATATCCTGTGACTGAATTGGGAACCGGCCTGTTGTTTGCGGCATGCTTCTGGCATGTTGGATTTCAAGTGGAACTTTTCGTCGCCTTGCTATTATGCTCGATGCTCGCGATCATTCTGGTATCAGACTTGCGATATATGGAAATACCTGATCGTGTACTGTTATTTTTTTTGCCGCTTTTTTTAGCAGGAAGAATCATTAGCCCGCTTGATCCATGGTGGACTCCGATCATTGGCGGTATTACTGGGGTTTTGCTGCTTGCAGCCATCATCGTTGCCAGCCGAGGCGGAATGGGCGGCGGGGATATGAAACTATTCGGCGTATTGGGAATCGTACTGGGCTGGAAAAACGTGTTGCTGGCATTTTTTGTTTCCACTGTTTACGGAGCAGTGATCACGCTGGTGCTGCTTGCCATTAAACGGATAGAACGGAAAAAACCGGTTCCCTTCGGACCATTTATCGTGCTCGGGAGCCTTACGGTCTATTTCTTTGGTGATAAACTATTCAACTGGTACTTAACATCTTTTTTCTAAAGTAGGTGGAGCATGTTTCAGAAAAATAAAAAGCAAGTCAATTTGATAATCAAGGATCAAGCGATTCGATACATGGTCACAAATCAGCCGACACTCACAGGAGTTATCGACTATGGAGAAATACAGCTGGACGTCGGTATCATCATGGACGGGAAAGTTTCAGATCCGGAAGGCTTTGCGGCTGCCTTGCATATGCTGGTGTCCAATAAGAAATGGAAAAATAAACCGTTATCTTTCTGTGTACCTGATGCCTCTGTAACCATCCGGGAACATTTGGTGCCGAAACAATTGAAAAAAACAGAGATAAAAAGCTATATTAACATGGAGTTAGAAGAAAGCATCCGGCTGCCCTTTTCTGATCCGGTGTTCGACTTTGTCGTCATCGGAGAAGAACAGGAACAAGTAAAGATACTATTGTTCGCCTATCCAAAAGAACGAATAAACGAATATTTGCATGCGTTCAAGCAAGCCGGTCTTCTCCCGGTTGTGGCGGATCTTTCCTCGTTATCGTTATACCGTCTTTATAACGAGCTTGGCTATGCAGAGGAAGGTGACCATCTGCTGTTGGCACAGTGGGGAAGGGATTCAGCGGTGTTGACGGCTTTCAATGAAAACAAACCGGTTTTCACCCGTCAAATCAAATCTGTCCTGCCCCAAGATTCCTGGCAATTCAGCCAGGAAGCGAAAGAAATAACCTGGCAGGGAAGTCAGAATGAAATCGCTGAATCGATTGATGAACAATTAACCTTGCTGGAGAGGTTTTTGGATTTTTATCAGTATTCCGTCATGGACGGAGAGAAACAAATCAACAAATTGCTGCTTTGCGGGGATTTCCCTTTTTTGACAAAAGTCGAGATTTATGTGAAGGAAAATTATCGTATGCCCATAGTCACCATCGATGAATTGGAAGAGAAAATACAGGTTCCAGGCAAGTTTGCTGATGTGCTGGGCCTATCGATAAAAAAGTGATAGGAAATCAAGGTGGGAGCTGCCGATGACGGTTGAAATTAATTTTATTGCACAATCAAAGAAAAAACGCTTTGTTCCTGTTATTGCTGTCCTTTTGCTTGTTTTTCTGGTTGCCTGTACCGGGTTGCTTTATTGGCAGCGATCTTACATCGATAGCCAGGTGGACGATATGCAAGTACAGTGGAAAAAAAATAATACCGCACTCAATGATCGAACTGGCAGCCACAATCTACAACGACAGCGGAATGAGTTGGCGGAACGGGTGCAAACTGTAGAGACAGCGTTGTTTTCCCAAAGGGACTTAATGGAGGATATAACTTCCCTTTTGCCGGAAAACGATTATTTGTCAAACTTTGTTTACGACCAAATAGATGGCGTAAAACTGATCATGGAAGCTGACTCGCTCTCCGGGGCTGCAGCATTTTCGGAAGCATTGACAAACCAGCCATATATTGAGGAATCCAGTTTGATCGATGTTTACCCTCAGGAAACGAAAGAGGGCCAAATCTATCAAACTAGTTTTCGATTTAAGGTGGATCCAGAAAGATTCAAGGAGGTGATGGGTGATGGCGAATAATCACCGTCTCCTTCTTTTGTTGACGATCCTCTGTGCTCTCCTTATCGTGGGTGGCTTTTACGGTCTTGGTTATCATTATTATGTGGCTCCGGCAACAGATAAAATGAAAGAGCTGGAGGATGAGGTACAAATACAGAACCAGGCATTGCAACGAATTGAGTCTGGAGCCGATGCTACAAATCGTCCGGAAACCTCTGGAGCATTGCAATTAAAGCTTCCGATCGACAAAGAAATCGATCAAATCCTTGTCATGTTAGAGGGGATAGCTGAATCGACGGGGGTATCTCTTAAAGAGTTGGTTGAAATTCAGGAAACTGAAGAAAAAGCCGGTGAACAGGAAGATTCAGAGGCATTGGCAGAGATTGATAGCTTCGCTTATGAATTGCAAGGGGAATCGGAACAATACGAGGCAGTTGACAATTTTCTTCAACTGTTGGAAAAAGATGAACGCCTTTTGAAAGTCAATCATCTGGAAATGACTGCGGACGAGAATGGTTTTGCTTTCACTGTTCATATCCAAGCTTTTTATGCCCCTGATTTGGACGGTCTGCTGAAGGAAAGCCCTAAATCCGACCCAACGACAGAAATGGATACAAAGCCCATTTAAAAATAATGGCGGAAATTAACTAAAACGAAGAGCATTTGTAGAAAAGAGGAGAGTTGTCTTAGACAATTCTCCTCTTACTTTTTGCCTTCCGTGTGCTAGAGTTGAAAGAAATTCTAGTAGAAACGGGGAAATTGGAGTGGACAAACATAAACCGATCACTGTACGAATCAATGACAACAAAAGGAAGCATGTCAACGCCAAACACCATGAATACCCGGAAGAAAGCAAGAAGACCATCAATGAACAAGCTGCTGCTTTAGAGAAACATTTACATGGTTCTGCAAGTCCGCTTTTCGAGAGCCCGATAGAAGAGGGTACCGGTACAAGCGATTGGTATCAGAAGAAAACACCTGGTAAAAGAAAGCTGCCCGGCATTTATAAAGTGTTTCTTTTTGCGGCATTTGCAGCTTTAGCGATTGGACTGGCTTTAGGTTTTATTATGCTCCGAATGTTTGCCGGTATTGATGAAGCAAGTGATCCAGAAACATTGCCCTCGTCCTACACAAATCCTGCAAACGATGATCCAGGAAAAGAAACAGCTGAAAAAACCAACGGCTTGAAAGGAATGGAGGCCTTCGTTATTCAAGGGGGAGTGTTTTCATCAAAAGATAAAGCGGAGGCATGGCAGAAAAATTTCACAGAAGCTGACTTTCCCTCGATGGTATGGGAGCGCGAAGGGCAGTATTACCTATTTGCAGGAGTAGCAGACACAGAAGCCGCTGCCAAAAAAACAGCTTCAGCGATGACAGAAAATAAACTGGAAACCTATGTAAAACCCTGGCAGACAACTGCCACCGAAAAAGATCTCACAGAAGGAGAAGCTGAGTGGCTACAGCAATTTCCTCCATTATGGCAAGACAGTGTGAGTGCTGGAGGGGAGATAAATCGTGAGGAGTGGAACGATTGGTTGGGTTTGCTTCCGAAAGATGCTGCGGAAGCGCTGGTACAATTGCATGATCAAGCGGAAAAGCTGACAAACGAAGCCAACGCTTTGTCTCCCGGTGAAGTACAGATTGAACTGCTGTCTCTATGGAATAAAGCCGTCCAATTGTAATAGTTTAGATATATATAACGTTTAGAACGGTGACGTTCATTCAAATACCTGATTAATGACAGAAAAAAACCTTATTTGCAACTAGTAAAATAACCGGAAATCGTTTTTTATCCGGTTGAATGCATGTTATTTTCTCGGTTACAATAAATGTACTCAAATACCCAACGGAAAGGACACTTAGAATTGCAGCTTATTTTAGCCTCCGGGTCACCGCGCAGAAAAAAACTACTGGAACAGGCTGGTTTGCAGTTTTTAACAAAAATTCCCGATGTAGATGAACAATCGGTTACTGCTAGTGATGCTTGCCAGCTTGTGGAAAAATTGGCCGTAATGAAAGGAGAAAAGCTGTCCCCTGCCAAGAGGGAGGTAGTGCTTAGTGCAGACACGGTGGTCAGCCAGCATGGACGGATTCTCACCAAACCAGAAAGCAGGGAAGATGCATTTGCCATGCTTTCTGAATTGAACGGAGAGACACACCATGTATATACAGGAGTCTCTATTCGTTCGCAGGACAAATCCACTGTTTTTTCCGTTGTAACCAAGGTCACCTTCTGGGAAATGACCGATGAACAACTGGCTGCTTATATCGCTACTGGTGAACCTTTTGACAAGGCTGGAGGATATGGTATCCAGGGGAAGGGAGCGTTATTGGTTCAAGAAATTCATGGTGATTATTTTAATGTGGTCGGCCTACCCCTGTCAAAGGTGGTCCGCGAGCTTGAGCACTTCGGAATTGTCCCTTCTTCATCCGGGTAGTTGAGGTTTTATCTAAAAGGGGCTGATAGATGCTATGGTGCAAGCGGATGTTACGTTGAAACATGTTCCCAAGCAGGACAGGCCAAGGGAACGACTGATTGAAAAGGGTCCGGCGACGTTATCGAACCAGGATTTACTTGCCATATTGCTTGGTACCGGTACAAAAGACGAATCGGTCACCACGCTTTCCCAACGTGTATTCATGCATTTCGAGGGGCTTCATTTACTTAAGGACGCCACAATCGAAGAATTGACTGCAATCAGGGGAATTGGTACAGCCAAGGGAGTGTTGATACTGGCAGCCATCGAATTCGGTAAACGCCTCTATCGTTTTCGCCCGGAAGAACGCTATGTCATCCGCAGTCCAGAAGATGGAGCAGATTATATCATGGAAGAAATGAGAAACCTCAATCAAGAACATTTTGTTTGCTTATTTTTAAACACCAAAAATCAAATCCTCCACAGACAGACGATCTTCATAGGCAGTCTGAATGCATCGATCGTCCACCCTAGAGAAGTGTTTCGCGAAGCGGTAAAACGCTCTGCTGCTTCTATTATTTGTGCACATAACCACCCATCCGGAGATCCCTCTCCTTCCCAGGAAGATATCCATGTTACCAAACGATTGTCTGAGTGTGGCAAGATGATCGGTATCGAACTTTTAGACCATTTGGTAATCGGCGATCGTAAATTTGTCTCATTGAAAGAAAAAGGATATCTGTAACACTATCTATTTTTAAATTTTTTTCGTATAATTATATAGGCGGATGATACAGTCAGCGCCATGCTCAGGATTTTTCCCGGGTTTGGCGCTTCTTCTCATGCAGCTTTAGCTTTGTGCGTGGGATATGGATGGCAGTCTGTCTGAACAGGAAAACCGTCAAACGAACTGCAATGGGATTAATTGCAAGTTATGTCGGTAATCGATATAGTAAAATATACAAAAGAATGTAATGAATGATTATGAGATGTGTTGGAAAGGGAGATTTTTTTGGGAAGATTCAGTTTATCACAAGACTTGGGTATAGATTTGGGAACGGCGAACACCTTGGTATTCGTCAAAGGCAAAGGTGTCGTCGTACGAGAACCTTCAGTTGTAGCCAAAAACACAGCGACAGGTGAGATAGAGGCAGTTGGCAGCTCGGCACGAAACATGATCGGGCGTACGCCGGGAAATATTTCCGTGATCCGTCCGATGAAAGACGGAGTCATTGCCGATTATGATACGACCGCTGTCATGATGAAATACTACATTAAAAAAGCGCAAAAAAATCGGTCGGCTTTTGCTCGCAAGCCGAATGTCATGGTTTGTGTACCTTCCGGAATCACAATGGTGGAGGAAAGGGCAGTTATCGATGCTACGAAACAGGCAGGAGCGAAAGATGCATTTCCGATTGCAGAACCGTTTGCTGCTGCAATCGGTGCAGGCCTGCCTGTTTGGGAGCCTACTGGAAGCATGATTGTCGACATCGGGGGAGGCACTACGGAGGTCGCTATCATCTCACTTGGCGGTATTGTGACAAGTCAATCTATTAGAACAGCGGGCGATGATATGGATGATGCGATCATTCAATATATTCGCAAGCAATACAACCTGATGATCGGTGAACGCTCATCGGAATCCATCAAAATGGATATTGGTTCGGCAGGTCGTCCTTCTGAAGTGGAAGAGATGGATATCCGTGGCAGGGATTTGTTGACAGGCTTGCCCAAAACGATCACCATATCATCTGACGAAATTTCTTCCTCTTTGCAGGATACGGTATCTTCCATCGTTGAAGCAGTTAAAAATACATTGGAAAAGACTCCTCCTGAACTCGCAGCAGACATCATGGACCGGGGAATTGTCCTGTCAGGCGGTGGCGCGTTGCTTAAAGGGTTGGATGATGTCATCAGTGAGGAAACAAAAATGCCGGTATTTGTTGCGGAAGAACCTTTGGATAGTGTAGCTATTGGTACAGGCAAGGCATTGGAGTACATCCATCACTTTACCTCCCAGCCTAACGTATCCAGTCGATCCTCGATGAAATAAGTAGGTGTTTAATTGATGTCTTTTTTTAGAAGAACTCGTTTGTTTATCATTTTAATTGGTTTTATTGTACTGGTTGCCTTAATCGGATTCTCTTTGAGCGACCGGAGCAATCTGACAGTGGGCGAGGAATTCTTGAAGGATACGGTCGGATGGCTTCAGGGAGTGGTCCACCGGCCGGCAGAGTTCACCAGCAGTATTTTTTCCAATATTGATGAAATCAAACACACGTATGAAGAAAATCAACTATTGAAGGAGCGGCTGGCTGATCATAAGTCGCTGCTCTATGAAATACAGGAACTAAAACAGGATAACGAAGAATTGCGACAAATACTGGACAAAACCGAGTCTATTTCCGATTACGAACCGATTCAGGCTTCTGTAAGGAGTCAAAGTCCGGAACCCTTTTTCAAGGAAGTCACCATCAATAAAGGGGAACAGGATGGCGTCAAAAAAAATATGGCAGTCATTACCGGGCAAGGTATGGTCGGCAAAATCCAATCAGCTGCCGAGTTTTCTTCCACTGTCCAATTGCTGAGAGGCTTTGATGGATCCAACCGGATTTCTGTAACGGTTTCCCAGGAGGACAAAGAGGACGAGTCAGGGTTTATCATTGGATACGATGAAGAAAAAGAGGCACTGATGTTAAAGCTTAATTCCTATGAATCGGAAGTGGAAGAAGGTGCCTTAGTCGTTTCATCCGGTATGGGCGGGGTATTTATCCGCGGCCTTGAAATAGGGACAGTGGAAGAAGTTACCCCGGACAAATACGGTCTTACCCAAATGGCTTATGTGACTCCTGCAGCCGATGTAGATAACATGGATCATGTGATCGTCGTCAATGCAGCAGAAGGAAATCAGCAGGAGGAGGAGGAATAATGGTAAAATTCTATCTTCCTCTTTTTCTTTTACTCCTGTTGGTATTGGAGGGTGTCGCCGTTGATTTCCTCCCGAACAGCCTGGTAACCGGCCGCTGGATGATTGCAGCTCACTGGGTGTTGCTATACTTGGTGTTAATCAGTATTTTTTACGACTTGGAAAATACATATGTATCGGTGTTATATGCCATCGCCTTCGGTTTGATGATTGATATTGTTTATACCAGCGTTTTAGGCGTTTACATGTTTATCTATCCTTTAGTCGTTTATGGAATTCACGGGTTGAAAAAGCTGCTTCACACCAACTTTCTGGTGGCATTGGTGCTTTCCGCCCTTGCAGTTGCTCTTGCAGATACTGGTGTTTATATTGTGTACTCCTTTATTGGGTTGACCGAGCTGCCTTGGCAGGATTATTTCTATATCCGTCTGATTCCGACGCTTTTGGCCAATGTGTTGTTTTTACTCCTTATTTATCCATTGACTAAACAGAAGTTGGTCAAGTGGTCAACGGACCGTTTCAACTCTACTGGAAAGCTGTAAGATTTAAGGGGATATCATAACTCCAAGAAAAGATATTTATTAAAAAGGTTTGAGGTGAATGATCGTGGCAGGCAGCAAGCAACTAATAACGATAAAAGGAACTCGGGATGGTCTTACCCTGTATATTGATGATTCATGCTCATTCAGTGAAATGCTTACGGAACTCGAAGCAACCCTGTCTACTAATCACGTGGCAGAAGATGAGCCAATGATCACTGTGACCATCCAACTGGGGAATCGTTATTTACATGAAAATCAAGAAGAACAACTGCGTGAGTTGATCCGCAGTAAAAATAAATTGGTCGTTCAATCGATCGAATCAAATGTCATTTCGAAAAAGCAGGCACTGGATTGGCTGGAGGACAGTGAAGTCAAAGTGGTTAACAGAGTAGTCCGTTCGGGTCAGGTAATCGAGGTTCAGGGGGACATGTTGTTGATCGGAGATGTAAATCCTGGCGGAAAGATTATGGCCAGCGGAAACATTTTCGTGATGGGGAATTTACGGGGAGTCGCCCATGCAGGAGTGCCCAACAATCGTGAAGCGGTGATTGCCGCTGCTTACATGAAGCCAACCCAGCTGCGGATAGCTGATTACATCAGTCGTTCCCCGGACTATGAAACAGAAGGCGTTTACATGGAATGCGGAATCATCGACCACGAGAAAGAAAAAATCATCATAGACCGTCTTCAGATTCTGGCACGAAAACGTCCTGATTTAAACGGGTTTGAAAGGAGAATGATACATGGGTGAAGCAATCGTAATTACTTCTGGTAAGGGCGGTGTGGGTAAGACCACCACAACGGCCAACATAGGTACTGCGCTCGCGTTAATGGAGAAAAAAGTTTGTCTGATCGATACGGACATCGGGCTTCGTAATTTAGACGTTGTCATGGGTCTCGAAAACCGGATTATTTATGATATCGTTGATGTTATCCAGAAGCGCTGTAAGTTGAAACAAGCGCTGATAAAAGATAAACGATTTGATTGTTTGTATCTGCTTCCTGCTGCCCAGACGAGTGATAAATCGGATCTTACTCCTGAGGGGATGGAAGCAATTGTTGCTGAATTGAAACAAGAATATGATTACATTTTAATAGATTGTCCCGCAGGCATCGAACAGGGTTATAAAAATGCAGTTGCTGGTGCAGATAAGGCGATTGTCGTGACGACACCAGAAAAATCAAGCGTGCGGGATGCAGACCGTATCATCGGTTTGTTGGAAAAAGAAGAAAAAGTGGAGCCGCCTCATTTGATCGTTAATCGCATCCGGAATCATATGGTGAAAAATGGCGATATGCTTGATGTGGATGAAATAGTACAAATTCTGTCAGTTGAATTACTGGGGATAGTCGCAGACGATGATGAGGTGATCAAAGCTTCCAATCACGGCGAACCCGTTGCTTTTCACCCGAATACAAAAGCATCACTGGCCTATCGGAATATAGCTCGGCGAATTCTCGGCGAAACGGTACCACTTTTGTCGCTAGAAGAAGAAAAAGGCATGTTCGCCAAAATGAAAAAATTCTTGGGGATGCGTTCCTGATTCTGATACGTTTGTTTCCAATCTCTCAACCTGTCAATACAGGTTGAGAGATTTTTTGATGCGTTTTCTATCTAACTGGTCATTGCATCTTCGTTTTCTGCAGGCACGGTCTTACTCTTGTGGAAAGGAAGCGCCATTTTCTGCACGGGGTTAGTCGCTCCTAGTTCTTAAAAGCAAAAACCACTTCACTCCTGGTTCTACAAGTTCCCCCTGTTCCCGAAGGATTCAGCGTATGCTGCCTGCCTACCCTGATAGAGTGTTGCTGAAATTGGGGTTAAGAGACTTCCATGGAACTTACTGTGCCGCATCTCACAAGAACAAAAAAACGGTTTCGCAGCATCGGAGTGGAACGAAGTAGATAGAAAGGATGAAGTTTAGAAGGCACAGGAGGTTTTGGAGAGGTATATCTGTTTTCGCTGCTTCATAGACTTGTACAAATCCCGCAAAGGAAAGTGAAGCAAATGAAAAAAGATGTCAGGCAAATTCGAAAAAACATTGCTAAAAGAAAAAAAGAACATCCATTGAGCCACTCGGTTCCGGATAAACAAGTAGTGGCTCCTTTCCCGCAAGAGGAAGAAAAACATGGTTATCTGCCTTTTATCCCGAGTCAGGGTCAGGGGACAAGCCCGAGTTCACGCCGAGAAAGTTTCGCTGTCACTCTAATATTGAAAGGAATACTAGCAGGCGTCCTGTTTTTTGGTGTTTCCATGATACACCAGTTGGATGCTGACTGGGTTGAACGTCCCAAGCAATGGACAACCCAGGCCTTTTCTGAAGAATTTCCGTTTGCTTCCGTGAATGCATGGTACCAAAATAAATTTGGCAGCCCGTTGGCAATGGTACCGAACCAGGAAGAAACGGAGGAGCTTCCAGCTGTTCTACCAGTGAACGGGACAGTAAGCCAGTCATTTCAATCAAATGGAGAAGCGATCCGGATTGCTGCCAATGAAAAATCTGAAGTTGTCGCAGTAGAAGATGGAACGGTGATTTTCGCGGGCAAAAAATCGGATACTGGAAAAACTGTCATCGTCCAACATGCTGACCGAAGCAAAAGCATCTATGGATATTTGACCGATATCGATGTTTATCAATATCAATTTATTGGAGATAATCATGTGATTGGGCAGTTTGATCCAGTAGAAGGAGAAAAACAAGACATTTACTTTGCAATACAAAAAAACAACCAGTATCTCGATCCGGTCCAGGTGATGCAAGTTGACGAGCAGCCATAACATGGTTCCTCAACTGCATATTCACCCGATATTATGGTTGTTCGCACTTACGGCCGTCCTGACTGGTACACTTGCAGAATTTCTGATTATATTTTTTATTGTGATCGTACATGAGCTTGGCCATTACTTTACAGCGAAATGGTATGGCTGGCGGATAAGAAAAATCAATCTCTGGGTATTTGGCGGAGTGATGGAAACGGAAGAACATAGCAGCAGGCCCATCAGGGAGGAAGCTTGGATTGTTGCCGCCGGACCGCTGCAGCACCTTTGGATATACGCGCTGCTGTTTTCATGTAAAGAAATTTCCGTAGTACCCGCTTCCCTCATCGAAATTGGCTTTCTATACAACACGACCATCTTATTATTTAATTTGCTGCCGATCTGGCCACTGGACGGGGGCAAAATGGTATTTTTGTTATTATCCTATTTTTTGCCTTTTAAACTGGCTCACACCATGACAATCGTCAGTTCGATTGCTTTTTCATTGTTCGCGGCTGTCTCGTTTGTTCTGTTTTTCCCATTCACATTGAGCGCTGTCATGCTGACAGGTTTTATATTATGGGAAAATCGATTAGAATGGAAACAGCGTTACTATATCTTTTTGCGGTTTCTGTTGAAACGTTACTTAACGGCAACTCCAGAAAAACCGAAAATCCGGCCGGTTACCGTTGCCCCCAGTACAAGATTGCTTCACGTGTTTTTTCAATTTAAGCGTGGACAAACACATCATATTTATGTGAAACCAGCCAAAAGGGATTCCGACTGGCTGGAAGAGCAAACCTGTCTACATGCCTACTTTAAGATGAAGCAGCACCAGATGAGTGCAGGTGAATTACTTAGCCGCTCCAAGTGAGGATGAAAATCATTGTTAACCATTTATATACAAGCACAAGCAACAGAAAAAGTCGGAATCATTGAAGAAAATGGAGAAATCAAAGAGTTTGTTGTCGATCGTCCAGGTTGGGAGGATCAAGTCGGAAATATTTATCAGGCTCAAGTTTCTAAAATCGAAAAGGGTCTACAGGCAGCCTTTGTCGATTTTGGTTCCTCAAGACCCGGGTTCTTACTTAAAAAAGAACTGCCTGAAGGTAAAAAAAATCCAGAACGCAAACTGGAAAATATGTTAACCCAGGGTCAGCGTCTGTTCGTGCAGGTCCAGAAGGCGGCATATGGTGAAAAAGGAGCAAAGCTTACTGCCAATCTTACCCTGCCGGGAATTTCGATTATATATATGCCCTTTGGAGGCTATGTGGCTGTTTCCAAAAAAATTGCCGAACCACAACGCAGCGAATGGAGAGAAAAGTTGGGAACCATTCTTAACCAGGAAGAAGGGGTCATCATCCGTACCAGTGCTGCCCAAACCGATTTCGCATTGGTTGCGGAAGAGTTGAACAGGCTGCGCCGGCAGTGGAAAGAGATTTCGGGAAAAGCAGTGTCTGTCAAAACTCCTTCCTGTATATTTGAGGACCAATTGATTCCCGACCGACTGCTGCGAAGTTTCGCGCCGGAAAAAATGGATAAAGTGGTGATTGATAGTGCGAACTTGGTCCGAAGCGTCAGACAAGCTTTCCCTGCCTTAGCAGAAAAAACAGAATGGAAGAAAGACCTGATAAAGGAACTTCCTTACTCTGTGAATCAACTTTTTGAAAATGCAATCAGGAGCCGTGTCAAATTACCTAAAGGGGTAGAGTTGTACATAGATCAAACGGAAGCATTGACAGTTATCGATGTCAATTCTGCTTCTTTCACGGGAAGGAACAGTAAACAACATACCGCAGTGAAAACGAACCGCATAGCGGCCGAAGAGATTGCCAGACAGTTGCGATTGCGGAATATTGCTGGTATCATCATCGTGGATTTTATCAACATGGATAAAGAAGAAGACCGTTCCGAACTGATCCGCCATTTTCGACAGCATTTGACTGATGACCCGATAAGGACCGAAATTTACGGATTTACGAAACTCGGTCTACTGGAGATGACCAGAAAAAGAGAGTCGTATTCTCTGTCTTATTTGCTTCAGGACAACAGTAATAGCGGATTGGGGCTTTCTGCTTCAACGCGTGTCTACATGCTGGAAAGGGATCTGTACGATGCATCTTACAGCGGAGCCGATGCAGTAGTGGTGGTGGCAAGTTACGAATTCATCAAGTTATTTTCACAGTTGCTTTCCCTTCCAGAACTCTCGGCTAAATTGGGCAATTCGTTATACATGGTTACCGACAACAGTCTGAGAGCAGGTTATCAAATTGGCTTTGCAGGCAGCCAGAAGCAGGCGGAAGTGTACCTCGGAGGCAAAGCGACAGAAAGTGTTGACAAACTTTTTTAAACTATGGTAACATCAGTATGTTATTCATCGTAGCACCCGATGCTACAACCGCTCAGAACAGGTCGATAAGTCAACCTCGTTGACACCTGAATGGCGAGTCTTAGTTTAACGAGGAGGTGCAGAAGTATGTACGCAATTATTGAAACTGGTGGTAAACAAGTGAAAGTAGAAGAAGGCCAAGCTATCTACGTAGAAAAAGTAGAGGGCGAAGACGGCGCTACTGTCACTTTTGATAAAGTACTTGTAGTCGGTGGAGATGACGTGAAAGTCGGCGCTCCATATGTAGATGGTGCTACTGTAACTGCTAAGGTTGAAAAACAAGGCCGCGGCAAAAAAGTAACTGTCTTCAAATACAAGCCGAAAAAGAACTACCATCGTAAACAAGGTCACCGTCAGCCTTACACCAAACTGACCATTGATAAAATCAATGCATAAGGTTTGATAGTATGATTAAGGTGGCTGTGTACCGTAAACAAGGCAATATCCATGCGTTTGAATTAAGCGGTCATGCTGATAGTGTATCAGAAGGCTATGACTTGGTCTGCGCTGGTGTTTCAGCAGTTTCTTTCGGATCTGTAAATGCCGTTATCCGTCTTTGTGAAATGGAACCTATCATTGAACAAGCTGGGGAAGAAGGCGGTTATTTACGGATGGAACTGCCTGAAAACTTAACAGATGAAACAAAAGCGAAAGCATATTTACTGCTTGAGGGTATGATGGTATCCTTGGAGACCATAGCAAGAGACTATGGGAAGTATATTACCATCTCTGAAAAATAAGGAGGTGCAAACCAAATGCTACGTCTTAATCTACAATTTTTCTCTCAGAAAAAAGGTCAAGGTAGTACGAAAAACGGCCGTGATTCCGAATCGAAACGTCTTGGTGCCAAGCGTGCAGACGGACAATTCGTAACAGGCGGCTCTATCCTTTACCGCCAACGCGGTACAAAAATCTATCCAGGTGCTAACGTTGGACGCGGCGGAGACGATACGTTGTTCGCTAAAGCTGACGGCATCGTTAAGTTTGAACGTGTGGGACGCGATCGCAAAAAAGTGAGCGTGTATCCAGAAGTACAAGAAGCTTAATGGAAAAAAGACCCTAACCAGTAGAGGATAGGGTCTTTTTTTGTGCCTGTATAGGAAATGATAAATGTAATGGACTGTGGATAATTATTGGCTGAAACAGCCACGTCCAGCTCCAGCGCCTACCCCCTCGAGGTCTTAAGCCCACCCTCTGTGTGGCAAAAAGCGCCACGCCGAGGCTGTTCTTAAGCTTGTCGGGGGTGAGCAAGGCGCGTGCGCTTTTGTTCTGCCTGTACATAAACAGAATATAGTCCTGTTTTCGTTCCCTTGCTTTTTTGCTATAATTTTGATAACTGAGTGGGGGGCGGATAACAAGATGGAACCGGAAAAGGTCGTAGAGCTATTAAGTCATTATCGTCATGATTGGATGAATGCGATGCAGTTGATTAGTGGCTATGCCTCAATGGGGAAACTGGATAAAGTGAAGGAGAAAATCCACGAAATCAATGCTGAAATGGAAAAGGAACGGCGGATTTCAAGTGCATGCTTGCCGCAGACAGCTTTATGGGCCATAAGTTTTAACTGGCATCACAGTAATTTCCGGCTTGATTACGACATTTCGCTGGAATCAAACGGGTATTCTATATATGATGAAGAGATAGCGTCCTGGCTAAATAAGCTGATAGAGGTAATCGGCCGGCATACAAACGAAATGGAAATGTACGAGGGGAATCTTACCCTTCATTCCGACCAATTGAATCAATTGGTTGTATTGTTGGAAATTTCAGGGGTGTACGATACACCTGAAAAAATGAGCAAAGAGCTGTCTGAACTTGACGAACGATTTTTCGTTACGGTCTCAGAAGCAGAAAAAAATCGGTGTACAGTCAAATGGGTGTGCAGCTGAAGAGGTGATCAACTATGTTTGTCGATCAAGTAAAGGTGTATGTTAAAGCAGGCGATGGCGGAAATGGCCTGGTTGCTTTTCGGAGAGAGAAATATGTACCGATGGGCGGACCTGCCGGAGGAGACGGCGGGAATGGCGGAGATATTGTGTTTGAAGTGGATGAAGGATTGAACACATTGATGGATTTCCGTTACCAGAAACACTTTAAAGCAAAACGCGGAGAAAATGGCATGAGCAAGGGACAGCACGGAAAAAATTCTGAACCATTAGTATTGTCGGTCCCACCGGGAACAACGGTGAGAGATGATGATACAGGGCAAGTCATTGCCGATCTCGTGGAACACAAACAGCGAGCGGTGATTGCCCAAGGCGGACGCGGCGGACGGGGCAATATCCGGTTTGCAACTGCGAGAAATCCTGCACCGGAATTGGCTGAAAATGGGGAGCCCGGACGGGAGCGCTATATTCAAATTGAATTGAAGCTGATAGCTGATGTTGGGTTGGTCGGCTTTCCTAGTGTGGGGAAATCGACTTTATTATCCGTTGTCAGTGCCGCAAAACCGAAAATTGCCGATTACCATTTCACTACATTATCGCCAAATCTCGGAGTAGTAGAAACGACGGATCAGCGCAGTTTTGTCATGGCTGATCTGCCTGGATTGATTGAAGGTGCCCATGAAGGCGTCGGATTAGGACATCAGTTTCTGCGGCACGTGGAACGAACCAGGGTGATTGTCCATGTGATTGATATGGCGGCCAGCGAAGGACGGGATCCATACGAGGATTATGTAGCCATTAATAACGAATTGAAGGAATACGATATGGCACTGGAAAATCGGCCGCAGATTATTGTCGCTAATAAAATGGACATGCCTGGCGCCGAGGATAATTTGAAGGAGTTCAAAGCGAACATGACGGACGAATTCCCTGTCTATCCGATTTCTACCGTGACACGAGAAGGGGTACGCGAGCTATTGTTCGCTGTCGCAGATTTGCTTGATACCATTCCAAAAGAGAGTACGCCGATCGAGGAGAAAGAAGAACGTGTTGTTTATAAGTATGAGCCGGAGCAGGAAGGTTTCCAAATCACCCGTGATCCGGACGGTGCATTTGTCCTTTCCGGGGAGCGTATCGAGAAATTGTTCCGCATGACCGACTTCAACCGCGATGAGTCCGTGCGTCGGTTTTCCCGTCAAATGCGGGGGATGGGAATCGATGAAGCCCTCCGCAAACAGGGAGCCGAAGATGGGGACACAGTACGGCTGCTGGATTATGAATTTGAGTTCATTGAATAACGTACTTTCAGGCGGAGCTAGGCACGTACAAAGGGGAATAAACCAATGGCTGAAAAAGAAGAAAAATTTTATCTTGTACGAAACGACATCCTTCCTGATGCCATGAAAAAAACGATTGAAGCGAAAGCGCTGATTGAACGCGGCAAAGTGGAATCTGTATTTGATGCTGTGAAACAGGTCGATTTGTCGCGGAGTGCTTTTTATAAGTATCGGGATGCAGTATTTCCTTTCCAGGCAATGGTAAAGGAGCGGATGATCACTTTGTTTTTTCACTTGGAAGACAGGGCAGGTACATTATCCAATTTACTGGATACGGTAGCAAAAGCAGGAGGGAATATTTTGACTATCCATCAGACGATTCCGCTCCAGGGAAAGGCGAATGTGACGTTGTCCTTGAATACTTCCGCAATGACTATTCAAATCGAGACGTTGATTCAACAATTGAAACGGCTGGATTTTGTCGATAGGGTGGAAATATTAAGTTCTGGTGCTTAGAACAGGGGGAAACATGGTGAAAAAGAAAATAGGGTATTTGGGGCCGAAGGGGACTTTTACGAAAATTGCAGTAGATTCCCTTTTTAATGGAGAAGAAAAAGCGGATTATGCAACGATTCCTGAATGTATGGATGCCGTAGAAAACGAAGAAATCGATATAGCTGTCGTGCCATTGGAAAATGCAATCGAGGGAACGGTCCACTTGACGATTGATTATATGATCCATCAAGTGAGACTTCCTATCGTTGCAGAAATAGTCGTTCCAATCAAGCAGCACTTGCTGGTAAACGAAAGAGCGACCGAATCTTTTTTGGATATCGCCCATGTGTATTCACACAGCCATGCAATTGCTCAGTGTCATCAATTTCTACATAAACACTTGCAGCAGGCGGATGTGCATTACACTACCTCCACCGGGAAGGCGGCAGAAATGGTTGCGACTTCGGATCCGACTGCCGCAGCAATTGGCAATAAACTTGCTGCTAAAGAATACGGATTAAAAATTTTGGCAGAGGATATTCATGATTATCCAAATAATCATACAAGGTTTGCAGTGTTATCGAAGCAGGAGGAGCCGGTAATCAGCAGTGGGCATGCAGCCGGCACGCAAAAAACAACCTTGTTGATTACGCTACCGAGCGATTATGCGGGTGCATTGCATCAAGTGCTGTCCGCTTTTGCCTGGCGGAAAATGAACCTGTCCAAAATCGAATCCCGGCCGATGAAGACAGGGCTTGGAAACTATTATTTCATTATCGATGTCATCCAAGCTTATGACCAAGTGTTGTTTCCTGGGGTGAAGGCCGAATTGGAGGCATTGGGCTGTAAAGTGACACTCCTCGGCACCTATCCCGTTTACCAAATGAATAGGTAACAAGTATGAAGACCTTTGCTGCCGGCAGGGATGATGAAAGTCATTCCGGCCGGCAGCTTGTATTTTTAGGCATATTTTTCATGATCATCGAATATTTCATCAACCTTTCTGGGGCATTCGCATATGTTGTATGGAATTGTTCCGTAATTCAGGCTCGTTAGTGTCTGCCATAATTATACAGAAGGGAGTTTCAGTATTGAGAATTCATGTAGTGCAAAAAGGAGAAACATTGTGGGAAATAGCCAAAAAGTATGGAGTGGATTTTGAAGAACTGAAGCAGGTGAATTCTCACCTGTCTAATCCGGATATGATCATGCCGGGAATGAAAATCAAGATACCAGGCAATTCTGTCCAAGTTAAACAAGAGGGAAGTTTAGATAAGGAAATGCAGCAATACCCTCCTCAACCTGCGCAACAAAAACAGAAGAAGAAGCAACAGGAAAGCCAGCAGAAGCCTAAGGAAAAAGAGAAGCCGGAAACACAGCCACAGGCTGGCAAACAGCCTGCAAAGCATCCTTGGAAGGATACTACGCCCAAAGCATTTCCGGTAATCAAGGAAGATGACCATAAGAAACCAGCTTCCAAAATGATGGACGTACCAAAAGTGCCGATGATGGAACAGCATATGGAAAAGTTCCCGATCAATATGACCGTACCGAAAATGCCATCTTATGAGTCGCCAAAAAAACACGAGGATAAAAAATGGAAACAGGAAACCCCGGCTTATGAAATGCCTGCACAGACATTGCCGGCACAACAACCAATGCCTATGAACTATTATCAACCGATGCCATATTGTATCCCGATGCAGCCTATGACCATGCCGGTACACCATTATCCGATGGGGGAGACAGTACCGTGTGGTCCCCAATTCGGAGCAGAGAATATGACGGCCAATCAATCTTTTTCTTATCCCACCGTGCAAGGTGTTTCACAGGGAATGGAAGACTTGATGGAATCCTCTTCGTCGATGGAAATGACCCCAATGCCACAAATGCCTCAAAACGTGGCAGGTATGGACAGTGATTGCGGATGCGGCGGTTCTCAAACCTTGGGGCAGTATGCCGACCCTAACCAGTCCATGGCTGGATATCCGGGTCAGCAATGGCCTGGTTATGGGTATCCGGGCTTTATGTCCCAGCAGGGTATGCAGCCATTTGGTGGACAGATGATGCCTCAGCAAATGTACCCTGCCTATAATCAACCATCCTACCAACAGTTCCAGCCGCAACAACCATATACAGGTATGACAAATTTCAATCCTCCATATCCGCCGTACTCTCGGGAGGAAGAAGAAGAAAGTGAATAAGCTGGCACTTAGAGACGAAGCCTTTCAGGCTCGTCTCTCTTCCTTTTTACAGAAGAGGGCACTTCTGTGTCCGGAAAAATTAAGGTTCCTTAAGCACGCCGTCTTTGTTCTCCGTGATGATTCAGGCCAGAAATATATCCTGAAAGGAATCAAACAGAGGGCATCTGTACAGCAGCAGCTCGATTTTCAAACGGTTTATCCTGATTCGGACATTGTCAGGTTTGTCCATTTTCCAAATGGGGAATTCTTTTTATATGAATATGGTTACCATTGGCTTTTAATGCCTTACCGGGAGGGACAATCCCTTCAGTTCGCCAACAAACAGGATAGGGAAACAGCGGTGGAGGTTCTCCGGAATTTTCATTTGGCAGCCAGGGGAATAAAGGTGGCGGATCCTGTCATCCGGCCTCCGCTAGTGTATAAGTGGGAAAATCGGTTGCACAGGTTTTCCAAAACCCGGTTTCTGTTTGAGGCGGCTGGTAAGGATTCATTGGCCAGCGAAATCATCGACACGACGGCCAGCCTTTTGGAACGACTACGGAAAGACATTGACTGGTATACAATGGAAAAAACAGCTGTGGATAGACGCAGTTGGACACACGGTGATGTCGCATCCCATAATTTCTTACGAACAAACTCGAGTGCAGTGAATATTATCGACTTTGATTTGCTTAGTCTGGCTCCTGAAAGTTACGATTGGATTCAACTTGGCCAGCGCTTTTTACCTTATGTCAACCATGATATAAAACAATTGTGCAGTTCCCTCTTTTCGGAAAAGGAGGAGGAAATTGATTTTATTTTAAGAAGCGTTGGAACACCAGTCGATTTGATTAGAGAATGGCTGTTGTTTTCCCGAAGAAAGCCGTCATGGAACCAATTGTTCGATTATGTTTCCCACCTTGAGGAGAAATGGAAGCAGCGGGTTAAATTTGTGAAAGATGTAGAAATTGTGCTAACATAAATTATTATCAAATGGGAGGAGACAAACGATGCAGGAAAAAGTAGAAAAAATTGTAGCATGGCTTCAAGAAAAAATCAAAGAATCTGGAGTGAAGGGTTTATTGGTAGGCGTTAGCGGCGGTATCGATTCTGCCGTGGTTGCCCATCTAATAAAACGGGCGGCGCCGGATCATTCACTAGGTGTGATACTCCCTTGCAAAAGTAACCCACAGGACATGGAAGACGCCAAAAAGGTGATTGACAGCTGTGGAATCGATTCAATAACCGTTGACTTATCAGAGACACATGACGTACTGTTCAACAACATTCAAACCCAGCTTAACGACCAGCAGTCTGTCAATCCGGATAACCAGCAGCTGGCGGATGCTAACCTACGCGCCCGTCTACGGATGAGCACCTTATATGCTTTAGCGGCTAATTATCAGTACTTAGTAGTCGGAACCGATAACGCGGCAGAATTTTATACTGGCTATTTTACCAAGTATGGAGATGGCGGTGTGGATTTGGTCCCACTAGTCAGCCTGGGTAAAGGCGAGGTCCGGGAAATGGCGGAATATTTGGGCGTACCGGATGATATTGTCCATAAACAACCTAGTGCAGGACTTTGGGAAGGCCAAACTGACGAGAACGAAATGGGAACGACTTATGAGAAAATCGACAAGTATTTGAAGGGGGAAGAAATCCCGCAAAAGGACAAAGAAATTATTGATCAGCTCCATAAAAAGTCTGCTCATAAGCGGGAAATCGCTCCAGGACCATCCTTGTAAAAACTGCTCCCAGAAAATAACTGATTAAAAAATCTTCCTTATCCCATTCTACAGGGTAAGGGAGGTTTTTTTATTGAATAAACTACTATTATTCGTCTTTGGTTGTTTGCTCTTTCTTCTTGCAGCAGGGTGTTCCGATCAGCAGGAAGAAGGACAAATGATCAGAGAGGACATGGAAGATTCTACCATGCCGATCGACTATAGTACCCATGATGAAGCGGAACGCAACTTGGATGATGGAGAGAATCGAAACGGCCAACAGGAAGAAGGGCAGGATTTTACCGGCTACCAGGAGAACCTGCCGCCAGGCCAGCAGCGTTTGGAAGGTTTTTATAATGAACAGTCTCAAACCATTTCCGAGGACTTAAATCAGCTTGATGAAATCACTCTTGCTCAAGTTTACGTTACCGAAGATCGTGTCATCGTTTCGCTTACGTTGAATCAGGAGTATGATGACAAGGCTGCATCGATAGCAGACAAGGTTTACAGCAAGGTGGAACGCCAAGCTGAAGGCAAAGAGGTCCTCGTTTACACTGGAGACATTTATTGGAATCAAATGAGGGATCGGGATGCCAGAGAACCAGCCAGATGATGTTTTTTGAAGGAACATCGCCTTTGCACAGTAGTCGCTGTAGCAAAGGCTTTTTTGCGCTGGAAATCAATACATTGAAAATTGAATGGCAGCAATTCCGGTTTATGATGCTTGGACAGCGTGCACGGTGGTTTGAACTAGTTTCTATCTGGCAAACATAACGCGGGCTTCCTGCTTAATCGGAGTCCCAAAACGCCTCCCCTTTCTTGGCTTGGGCAAAATTCGCATACCTTGTTGGGGGCTTTTGATATAAACTCCGACACAGTTTGAATGCGTCTTCCTAACTTCCTGCTTTTTTGAGTTGAAATACCCTGCGCTTTCCGCGGGCGGCTGGTGAGCGTTGCTTAACACGCTTTTTGAAGAGGCAATGGAACTTCCCATTACAGTTACTGCGTAGTTCGTATTTTTTGTGTAAAAGCCAAAAGCATTATCTCTTAGAATCCAGTCTCCTCTGGAAGATAAACGTTTATAAGGTGAAAATTTTATGTTATAGTAATAAAGGAATTTTTTCTCAACTTTTACTTGACAGGCATTGGCCTGACTGAATTATTCAGCATTAAGAGAGGAGAATGTCCTATGGCTGGTCATTCTAAATGGAAAAATATACAACGACGCAAAAATGCACAGGATGCAAAGCGCGGGAAAGTATTCATGAAGATGGCGAAGGAAATATTCGTCGCTGCGAAACAGGGCGGTGGAGATCCCGAAACGAATCCGTCACTCCGCTTGGCGGTCGACAAAGCAAAAGCAAATAACATGCCGAATGATAATATCGATCGTGCGATAAAAAAAGCGACGGGTGACCTGGAAGGCGTAAATTATGAAGAAATGACATATGAAGGCTACGGACCAGGCGGGGTGGCTGTGATGGTGAAAGCATTGACAGATAATAAAAACCGGACTGCTTCAGAAGTCCGCTATGCTTTCAATAAAAATGGCGGGAACTTGGGTGAAAACGGATGTGTCGCATTCATGTTCGACCGCAAAGGCTATCTCGTCATTGATAGAAGTACAACAGACGCGGACGAGGATGATATGTTGTTGGCAGCCATAGAAGCTGGCGCAGAAGAGATGGAAACGACGGAAGACGTTTTTGAAATCTATACAGATCCGGAAAACTTCTCTGAAGTGAAACAGCAATTGGAAGCGGATGGATATATATTTTCCACGGCAGAATTGACGATGATACCACAGACACTCTCACCGCTCGGCGAAGACGAAGCCAAACAGATGATTCGTCTAGTCGATATGCTGGAAGATAACGAAGATGTTCAGGATGTTTACCATAACCTTGACGCCGACGAGGAAATCCTTGCCCAATTATAAAGTGCCTCTTAACCGGCTTTCCAATAGGAAACAGCCGGTTTTTCTGTGCTCTGATCACTCTTCACTGGGATAAAAAGTGTGAAAATGGCCAAACTGTCAAATAGAGGTTTAGCCATTTTAACACATGGGGTGAATAGTGTGAGAAAACGACGGAAGCTTTTTGTCTGCAGTATAGCAGTTATAGGAATAACCAGCGTATTGTTACTGATTGGAGTTATGCAATCAATTGATGAACGGACGACTCGGGCAGCAGAACAAAAAAAGCAGGTTACGCAAAAAGAACCGCTTGTATTGGAAGTGACCCTGCAGAAACAGTACATGGACGGACATGTAGAAGAAAGCACACATGAGGAAAAAATTTGGGCAATGGAAGACTTCTGGTCATACTACCATGATTGGCAGGTAGTCGAGCAGCAGGAAGGAAAGGTTGTCTTAAAAAAAGAAATAGCGGATATTTCCCCGTATATGAAAGAACATGGTTATTTCGGTTTATCAGATGATCAATTGGCTATATTTGAAGGACTGCCGATTCATGAACAGGTGATACAATCCTTTTATCAGATTGATACAGGTGAGTTGGAGAGTTATCAGAGACAAAGGCTTCAGGATGGTATCAAAATTGATTCCAAGCAAGTCTACGAATATGTTCTGGAGGCTTATCGAGGTATGGCTCCTCAACGCTCAGTTAACAGTTAATGGAGGATTCCGGTTTCCAGCCGGAATCCTTTTTACCGTGTTGCAATGAAGCTGCCTTCATTACCGAAGTATGCTGGAGGAAGAAAACAGTTATACGAACATACGCTTGTATGGTAAGATAGATACAGGCTATTGTTGATAGGGGAGAATAATCGTAATGATTGCATACATAAAAGGAAATTTGGAAGCAGTGAATGAAGAAGCTGTAATTGTAGAAGCGAATGGAGTTGGTTATGAAATCATTTGTGCAAATCCATTCGCATTTCAGGACGTATTGGGTGAGCAAGTGCTGATTTATACGTATCATTACGTCAGAGAAGACAATCAAACATTGTTCGGTTTTAAAAAAACAGATGACAAATTATTGTTTTCCAAGCTCCTGAATGTTTCAGGTATTGGTCCCAAAGGGGCGCTGGCCGTTCTTGCTTCTGTACGGGTGGAAGAATTTGTATCGGCTATTGAAAGGGAAGATGACAAATTTTTGACCCAATTCCCGGGAATCGGAAAAAAAACAGCCCGCCAAATGATTCTTGATTTGAAGGGTAAGTTGCCAGATGGATTTGCAGCCGTCGCTGTTGAAACTGCCGACCGGTCTTCGGAAGAGGAGGCTCTCCAGGGACAAAACAATGCCTTAGAGGAAGCGATTGCTGCTATGAAGGCATTGGGATATTCCGAACGCGAAGTAAAAGCAATCGTACCGACATTGAGACAGGAACAACATGAAAATCCCGATCCTTATATCCGGAAAGGATTGGCTTTGTTGATGAAATAAGTGCTGTGCCATAATAGGATCAGCCAGAGAGAACTTCTTATTGGTAAAGGGGAGATAACGTGGAAGAACGAATGATTTCCGGCGAATTGCAGGAAGATGATCAGTCGATGGAGCTTAGCCTGCGCCCAATCAACCTTGCACAGTATATTGGACAAGACAAGGCAAAGGGTAACTTGCGCATCTTTATAGAGGCAGCCAAAATGAGAAATGAGCCGCTTGATCACGTTTTGCTTTACGGACCTCCCGGGCTTGGGAAAACGACATTGGCTTCCATCATAGCCAACGAAATGGGGGTGCAATTTCGTACCACATCAGGACCCGCGATCGAGAAAGCAGGTGACCTGGCTGCCATACTTTCTTCATTGGAAGCCGGAGATGTGTTGTTCATCGATGAAATTCACCGGCTGCCCAGGGCGGTAGAAGAAATTCTTTACCCCGCCATGGAGGATTTTTGCCTTGATATTGTAATAGGATCAGGTTCCAGTGCCCGCTCTGTACGGCTTGATTTGCCGCCGTTCACGCTTGTCGGTGCTACGACCCGTGCAGGGTTGCTGACAGCTCCGTTGCGCGATCGTTTTGGAGTCCTCAGTCGGTTGGAATATTATGAAACAAAAGATTTATGCGCTATTGTGGAGAGAACTGCAGATATTTTCCAAGTAGGAATTGAAAAAGAAGCGGCTATTGAGATCGCCCGACGGTCCAGGGGCACGCCTCGAATTGCCAACAGATTGCTGAGAAGGGTCAGAGATATATCACAGGTGAAGGGGGAGCCAATCATTTCACAACAAACAACCGAAACTGCGTTGGAAATGCTTCAAGTAGATGTTGCCGGCCTGGATCATGTCGACCATAAATTACTGCTGGGTATAATGGATGGATTTAACGGAGGTCCTGTTGGTCTGGACACCATTTCAGCGACTATCGGTGAAGAATCCCAGACAATCGAAGATGTGTATGAACCGTTCCTTCTGCAGACTGGGTTCATTCAGCGGACGCCTAGAGGCAGGCAGGTCACTGCCAAAGCATATCACCACTTCAACCGGGAGGTGCCGAAAGCTTGACCGGAATGGGAAAACTATTTATTGTAATAGGAGTTGTTTTTATCATCATCGGAATGCTGTGGGGGATATTCGGCAGACTTCCTGGCGATATTAGTTTTAAAAAAGGGAATGTGTCCTTCCACTTTCCGATCATGACATCAATTGTGGTCAGTATCATCTTATCGGTGATTTTGTTTATTATAGGGAAGTTCCGATAATAGAGTAAGGAGATTGAAAATGGATATAAATGATTTTGATTTTGACTTACCAGAGGAATTAATTGCTCAAACACCATTGGAGGATCGGACAGCCTCCCGTTTGCTTGTGATGGATCGACAGAAACAGACAATCAATCATCAACACTTTTCCGATGTGATTGATTATTTGTCTCCTGGCGATTGTCTTGTATTGAATGATACAAAGGTATTGCCGGCCAGACTCTATGGCAGCAAACAGGATACGGGCGGAAAAATAGAAGTATTGCTGCTTCACCAACAGCAGCAGGATGAGTGGGAAGTGCTAGCGAAACCTGCTAAAAAAGTGAAAGAAGGAACAGTCATTACATTCGGAGACGGACAACTGCGGGCAGTCTGCACTGGGGTCAAAGAACACGGTGGAAGAGTCGTCCGGTTTGAATACGACGGAATTTTTCTAGAAGTGCTCGAACAGCTTGGCGAAATGCCGCTCCCTCCATACATAAAGGAGCAACTGCCGGATAAGGACAGGTACCAAACAGTCTATGCAAAAGAAGAAGGCTCAGCGGCAGCGCCTACAGCCGGACTTCACTTTACCGAGGAACTGCTTGAACGGATTAAGGCGAAAGGTGTCGAGCTTGCCTTCGTTACACTTCATGTCGGTTTGGGGACTTTTCGGCCGGTCAGTGTGGATAGTATTGAAGAACATGATATGCATAGTGAGTTTTATCACATGTCCAAGGAAACGGCGGACCAGTTAAATAGAATTAAAGCGGCTGGTGGGAAAATCATTTCTGTCGGGACGACTTCAACTAGAACACTGGAAACCATCACCCGTGACAATGATGGGTTATTCACACAAGCTAGCGGCTGGACGGATATATTCATCTATCCTCCTTATCGTTTTACGGCAATCGACGGGCTCATTACGAATTTCCATCTTCCGAAATCGACTTTGATCATGCTGGTAAGCGCGTTGGCCGGTAAGGATTTCATCCTGAAAGCATATCGAGAGGCAGTCGACCAACGTTACCGTTTTTTCAGCTTTGGAGACGCTATGCTGATTGTATAACCCACATATTGATGAAAAGAAAGGGTGCAGTTTATGCCAATCACCTATGAACATATCAAAACATGTAAACAGACAGGAGCTCGTCTGGGGCGTGTGCATACGCCCCACGGCTCGTTCGAAACACCGATGTTTATGCCGGTTGGAACGCTTGCCACAGTAAAGACAATGAGTCCGGAAGAGCTCGAGGAGATGGGGGCTAAAATCATCCTCTCCAATACTTATCATTTATGGCTGCGTCCTGGTGAAGACATTATAGAAGAAGCAGGCGGGCTGCATAAATTCATGAATTGGGATGGGGCTATTTTGACCGACTCCGGCGGGTTCCAGGTTTTCAGCCTCAGTGATCTGCGCGATATTGAAGAACAAGGAGTTCATTTTCGCAATCACATTAGTGGCGAAAAATTGTTTTTATCACCTGAAAAAGCAATTCAGATTCAGAATTCCCTTGGTTCCGATATCATGATGGCATTCGACGAATGTCCTCCGTATCCGGCATCCCATGAGTATATGAAAGCATCAGTGGAAAGGACTAGCAGGTGGGCTGAACGCTGTCTGGAGGCCCATAAACGTCCAGAAGAGCAAGGGTTGTTCGGTATTGTCCAAGGCGGTGAGTACGAAGAATTGCGTCGTCAAAGTGCCCGGGATCTTACCTCGCTTGATTTTTCCGGTTATGCGGTCGGAGGATTGTCTGTCGGAGAACCGAAAGATGTCATGAATAAAGTGCTGGAGTTTACTACACCATTGCTGCCGACAAACAAACCGCGTTACCTGATGGGAGTAGGATCGCCTGATTCATTGATTGACGGGGCAATCCGGGGAATAGACATGTTTGATTGTGTGCTGCCTACTCGGGTTGCGAGAAATGGTACATGTATGACTTCTAACGGCAGACTGGTTGTCCGCAATGCAAAGTATGCGCGGGATTTCGGACCGTTGGACGAGAATTGCAATTGTCATGTTTGCCGAAATTATTCCCGGGCTTATATCCGGCATTTGATTAAGGCTAACGAAACATTCGGCTTTCGTTTAACTACTTACCATAATCTTTATTTTCTGTTAGAATTAATGATGCAAGTCCGCGAAGCGATAAAAGAAGATCGTCTTGGCGATTTCAGAGAGGAATTCTTTGAACAATATGGTTTCAACAAACCGAATGCAAAAAACTTTTAGAAGGGAGGAAATACGATGGATATTTTAGCATCATTAGCACCGATCATTTTAATGTTCGTTATTTTTTATTTTCTTTTGATCCGTCCGCAGCAAAAGAAGCAAAAGCAAGTTCGCCAAATGCAGTCAGATCTGAAAAAAGGGGATAAAATCATCACGATTGGTGGCATGCATGGAACCGTGCATGCGCTGGACGAGGGTACACTCGTTTTGACTACCCAGGATGGTACAAAGATTACATACGACCGTTCCGCGGTGAGAGATGTAATTTCTCAAGATTAAGATCAAAAGATTTTGTTTTTACAAACTCCGATACGCTTCCCTATATATGGGAGCATCGGAGTTTTTTATCGTATAGGAAATTATAAATTTAACTGTCTGTGGATAATTATTGGCTGAACCAGCCACGTCCAGATCCAGCGCCTACCCCCTCGAGGTCTTAAGCCCACCCTCTGTGTGGCAAAAAGCGACACGCCGAGGCTGTTCTTAAGCTTGTCGGGGGTGAGCAAGGCGCTTGCGCTTTTGTCCTCGTTCTTCTTATATTTCGTTGCCTTTATATACAGAGAAAGCAGAACTTTGGGAATGAAACCCTGAAGCTGGGTGCTCCCCTCCTATGCATAGGACAGATGAATGGAAGAATGATGTGTTTCTGGGAGCTAGGGTGAAAATAATATTAGAAATAATAAAAGAAACAAGACTCGAATTCGTCCGGTCTTGTTCCGAATGATAGAAACTGGCAGAAGCGGGTTTTACGCTTCCTCAAGCTTTGCTACTATTTGGAAGTATTACTTTCCGAGCTTAAATTAACACCCAGCATGCCTCCGATTACTGACGCCGCTAAGAATCCCCCGTAATGCACGAGCTGTTCCAGCCTAATTCCCGTACGGTATCCAAGATATTGATAAAGCAGAATAAAAAGGATAAAGCCCAATCCTGTCAGAGACCCCAATATCCATCCCTTTTCCTTCCCTTTCAGGCCAGCAATAAGCCCGCCGATGAATAGTGCCGCAATACTGATTGCAATAGTCGTCCAATTCAATTCGGCCTCCCCAAAACTGGTGAACTTCAACAGCATGGATAAAATCAGGCTTGCTGCCAGGATAATTCCCAGTGCCGTAATCCATCCATAAAGAAGCGCGGTCATTCGTGCTCGTGCCATCTGATTACCTCCCTATGTGTTTGTCCCTTTTGTAAAAGCTTATTCGCGTTTTTTTAAATTAGAATTAAATATTTGCCCAAGCTGTGAATACATTCATAGTAATGGATTTTTAAAAGGGAAGTTCGAACAGGAAGTGTTATCGGCAGGAAGGGGAGAAAAACATGTCTGCAGTGGTAGCCATTGCTATATTTATTATCAGTTATTTTTTCATCATGACCGAGAAAATCAACCGGGCACTTGTTGCTTTATCTGGAGGAGTTCTGCTTCTGCTTACTGGCATTTATCAGTGGGAAGATGCTTATACGCATTACATCGATTGGAACACCATTGCGTTATTGTTCTCGATGATGGTACTCGTTTCGATTACGAAAAAAACGGGGCTGTTTGAATTTATTGCAATTACATTTGCTCAGAGAGTACATGGGGATCCCATCCCCCTGCTGGTTGGCTGTTCTATCCTTACCGCTCTTGGCTCTGCCTTGCTCGATAACGTGACAACCGTACTCCTGTTTGTTCCGATTGTTTTGACATTGACCAGGCTGCTGCAGCTTCCTGCATTCCCGTATTTACTGACAATCATTTTTAGCGCCAATATCGGAGGCACCGCCACCTTGATCGGGGACCCCCCGAATATCATGATCGGCCAGGCGGTCGAGCACTTAACATTCCTTTCGTTTATTGTTCATCTAGGACCGGTTGTTGTCTTGTTGTTTGCTGTCATGATGTTTTCTATTATTCTTTTATTTCGGAATAAATTGCAGAAAAACGAGGACCGAATTGACCAGTTGATGGAATTGGATGGAACGACTTATTTAAAGAAGACACCGATGTTGTATCAGTCGGTGACGGTTTTACTACTGACCATCACAGGATTTTTGCTTCATCCTGTGTTTCATATTGAATTGACGACTGTAGCAGTCGCGGGAGCACTTTTATTACTTCTTCTCACTGACCAGGAAGCGGGTACAGAAAAAGTATTTCAAGAGGTGGAATGGATC
This sequence comes from Sediminibacillus dalangtanensis, assembly GCF_017792025.1. Taxonomy (NCBI): domain Bacteria; kingdom Bacillati; phylum Bacillota; class Bacilli; order Caryophanales; family Bacillaceae; genus Sediminibacillus; species Sediminibacillus dalangtanensis. The sequence goes on along the minus strand of NZ_CP046956.1, from coordinate 2,375,725 downwards.
ACTTTATTTTTCTTTATCGGGTTATTCATGCTTGTCGGTGGATTGGAGAAAGTAGGAGTCATTGATGAATTGGCCAGGGGAATTATGATGCTGACAGAAGGGGACTTGCCCTTTACAGCTTTGCTGATTTTATGGACGGCCGGCCTTTTCTCTGGGATTATCGATAATATCCCGTTTGTTGCTGCAATGATACCAGTGGTAAAGGAATTTCAATCATACGGGATGGCGAACCTGGATCCACTCTGGTGGTCGTTGGCATTGGGAGCTTGCCTGGGAGGTAACGGGACATTGATCGGGGCATCTGCCAATGTGGTGGTAGCGGGACTTGCGGAGGGGAATGGACAGCGTATCCCTTTTATACGGTTTCTTTGCTATGGAATTCCGCTCGTAATCCTTTCTTTAATTGTATCGACCGTTTATATTTATTTTCGCTATCTGGTTCCTTTCCAGCAAGGCTTGTAAGCAAGCATTATCTTCAGCATAAAATCCAGTCTATTAGCAATAATAACTGTAACTGTGATTGTGGGAAGGAACTTGTTTATGGAAATTGAACTGGGGAAGATAATATTCCGCACTGTTTTTACCTATTTAATCATCGTGGTGATTTTTCGGTTGATGGGAAAAAGGGAAATCGGAGAATTAAGCCTGCTGGATATCGTTGTATTCATCATGGTAGGGGAAATGGCGGTGTTTGCTATCGAGGAACCCAAGTCGAATATCGCCCAAGCTATCATACCCATGACTATTTTGCTGCTCATTCAGCGTTTTACTGCCTGGGCATCATTGAAAAACCAGCGATTTCGTGGATGGTTTGAAGGCAAACCTTCTGTGATCATTTCAAAAGGGAAAATCGATGAGCATGAAATGCGAAAACAACGATACAATTTTAATGATTTGATGCAGCAGCTGCGGGAAAACGGCACCAAAAGTATTCAAGATGTTGAATTTGCGATTCTTGAAGCTTCCGGTAAATTATCCATATTTGAAAAGTCGGTTAATGGCAGTGATGGTATTTCATCGGAAGGGTATGTTGTACCAGTGATCGTGGACGGAAAAATCCAGTATGGTGCTTTGGAAAAAATCGATAAAAGCGAAGACTGGCTAATGGGAGAAGTGAAAAAGCGGGATCTCACTGTCGAGCAGGTCTCTTTTTGCAGTATCGACAAAGATGGCCAAATATTTGTCGATATAAAAAACGAAAAAAAATAGATGGAAAGATTCTTTGAGCTGTGCTAAACCACCGGCTGTGGAACGAAACTGCGCTTTCCGTAGGCGGGGCTGGTGAGCCACCTCGAGCTTTTTTAGCATTCCGGAGCCTCACCGTGTTATATCCCTCCTAAACAAGCTTCCCGGAGCCTGGGAAGTGGCTCGGTAAATGAATAGGTCGTCCGTCCGCTTAATCATACTCTACTTTCGCTGATTGAGCCCCGATTATTTTGTTTGACTGAACCGCTTTCCCTTACCAGGAAGTAACTGCTTGTTTACAGTTTAAGTACTCTCCATTTCTTATTTACGGGTAAAACGGTTCAAAATCGGGAATTGACGCAACTCGGCTACCGATAAAAACTTGAACTGGAACAGTAAAACGAGATAGAAGGTACCCAGTACTGTAAGTGTGCAAAGAAAAACCAACAGATTGTCCGCATATCCGGGAATCAATTGCTTCAACAGCTTTCCTGCCCACCAGGTAATGGAAAACAAGCAGGCCATTTTCAAAAAATCCATCCATGGCAGTTTGAAGGAGATGACTTTTATCAAGGTCGCCATGTGGAGCATGGTTCCGAGGACTACCCCCACAATCATTCCCAAGGCAACGCCCATGATCCCAAATTGGGGATTGGTAGCAAAGATGATCAGAACGATGAATTTTATCCCTGTGCTGATAATACTGTTCCACATTGCTTCTTTTGCGAAATTTAGCGCCTGCAGGGCAGCATTTAACGGAAATTGGACATACAACATGACAAAGAACGGAGCCATCAGTACCAAAAAACGGCTCGCACTGCTGGTTCCATACATAAATTCAAGAATGGGAACGGAAAAAAGCATCAAGATCACGGTTGCTAAAGCACCGGAAGCAAATGAAATTCGGATTGCCTGATGAATGCGATAATGGACGAGCTGTTTGTTTTGCTTGGCGTCTGCTTCACTGATATTAGGCACCATGGCAACAGCAAGTGAGTGGGTGATGAAGGTCGGCATGAACAGCAATGGAAGCGCGTATCCTGTAAGCGAACCATAAAGTTTAGTCGCAGCTACCGTATGAAAACCTGCAATCGCTAGACTTTGTGAAACGAGAATCGGCTCGAGAAAATTGGAAATAGAACCAACAAGACGGCTTCCAGTTCCGGGCAAGGCGATCGACATAAGTTCATTGAATGTCTGCCGTCCAGATTTAATATATTGAAGGACGTCAGCCCGCAACTTGATACGCTTTTTCATTTTAAACATGCGGAACATAAAAAACAACGAGCAAAGTTCCCCGACAATAACAGAAAACATGGCGCCGGCAGCTGCAAACTCTACTCCGTAGGGAAGAAATAACTTTACCAAGAATGAAACACAGCAAATCCGGACTACTTGTTCAATGACTTGAGCATAGCTTTGTGGTTTCATGTTTTGTCTTCCCTGGAAGTAACCGCGGATGACAGAGGAAACAGCCGAAATCGGCACCATCGGACTGATTGCGAGCAATGGATAAAGCGTTCGTTCATCTGTCAAAAACTTCGTCGCTACAATCGGAGCAATTAAAATTAGCCCTGCGAGGAATATGACGCTCAGCGTTCCGGTTATAGTCAGAGAAATAATTAGAATGCGTTTAATTTTTTTTAGATCGCCATGCGCTTCTGCTTCTGCGACACGCTTGGAGATAGCTATGGGCAGCCCGAACTGGGTGAGGGTATAGACGAGGAACAAAGTCGGAAGAGCCATCATATACAGGCCTATTCCTTCCTCACCCATTAACCTTGCTACTATGATTCGATTGATAAAGCCTAGAAACCTGGTAATCATGCCAGCTGCTATCAATATCAGGGTCCCCTGAAGAAATGTTTGCTTGGTCACAAGTAACGACCTGCCTTCTCAAATTTTTATAATTCATATACAATGAATGTATATGCAAGGTAGTTGGCCAAGCATGACAGGCAGGTATAAAAATTATCGAACGCTAGAGGGGGCGCACCATTGTGGAAGAAAAACTGGTTGATGAGTGGAAGAAAGAAATGGATTTGATACTGGAAAGCAAAGTGGAAGAATTTAAATTGATGGGGTACTCCCGGGCGACTTCAAATGATGTGTGGAATTGTCTCAAGAAGAAAGTGTGGAAAGGCAATCCCTCGAAGCGTGTTCATGAAGTTGTGGGAGATATTTTTCATTTGAGTTCAACTATTTATATGAGTTATTTAACCGTGCAAGCTTATCAAGACGACGATATAATGGCATCGATCGCCGCTTTATCCGGCCCTGCTGAAGAAGAAGGTTAAGAATAGTCCATTGACCTTCATGTAAATAATTTCTATAATGTTCCTATGTGTTGCTTGATAAGATACTAATGAAAAAAGAACCCGGCAATTTAGCCGGTCACAAATTAGCTGTATTTGCTGTTAGAGCGGATGGAGTAGAGGAGGCACAAACAGGATGGTTAAAAGAGGCAGAATCGTTGCCTTTTTTCTAATCGTGTTGATTTTTGCAGGGACGATTGGGACAACGATTACAGGGATAACCAAAGATATCAAGCTAGGCCTTGATTTACAGGGTGGTTTTGAAGTTTTATATGAAGTGGAAACACTGGATGGCGACTCGGATGTCAGCATGGACACGTTGGAAGCGACGACGGAAGCCCTCCGTGAACGTGTCGATGTTCTCGGTGTCAATGAACCGAATTTCAACATTGAAGAGCCAAACCGGATCCGGGTCCAGCTTGCCGGAGTGGAAGATCAGAATGAGGCACGGGAGTTGCTCTCGACTTCGGCTGAATTATCATTCCGGGATGTGAATGATAAGGAATACTTAAACGGAGATGATTTAAAAGAAAACAGCGCTCGGCAGGACTTTGATCCAAATACGAATCAGCCGATCGTTACCCTTCAATTGAAGGACCCTTCAAAATTCGCCGATGTTACGAGACAAATTTCGCAGATGCCCGATAATCGATTGGTCATCTGGATGGATTATGAAGAAGGAGATTCATTTGAAGAAGAATCGAAGAAAGAGGACCCTAAATATATTTCGGCACCGGCTGTCAATCAAACGCTGAATACATCGAATGTTCAAATCAGCGGGAACTTCACTGTAGATTCTGCACAACGATTGGCAGATATTTTGAATGCCGGTTCATTGCCGGTTAATTTGACAGAGGTATATTCCACCTCGGTGGGAGCTCAATTCGGGCAACAGGCGCTTGATAAAACGGTATTTGCCGGTTTTATTGGAGTAGCGCTCATCTTCTTGTTTATGATGATTTACTACCGTTTTCCTGGTGTAGTTGCATCAATAACCCTAAGTATTTATATTTATTTGATTTTACTTGTATTTGAATGGATGAACGGGGTATTGACGCTGCCGGGAATCGCTGCTTTGATCTTAGGGGTAGGAATGGCGGTCGACGCCAACATTATCACGTATGAACGGATTAAAGAGGAACTGAAATCCGGCAAATCGGTACAGTCCGCTTTCAAAGCCGGTAACAAAAATTCCTTGTCTACCATTCTCGACGCCAATATCACCACGATGATTGCGGCTGCCGTGTTATTTATTTTCGGGACGAGCTCGGTTAAAGGGTTTGCCACCATGCTGATAATCAGCATATTGGTCAGCTTTATTACAGCTGTTTACGGGACAAGGCTATTTCTCGGACTTTGGGTAAACAGTCGCTTTCTAAATAAGCGTCCTGGATGGTTCGGTGTGAAAAGCAAGGATATTCAGGATAAAGCCAGTACAGAAGAAGTGGAACCGAAGCTATTTGGACGAACATTTGATTTGGTGAGCCATCGTAAAAAGTTCTTTTCCATCTCACTGATTCTTGTCCTTGCCGGTGTCATTTGCCTTTCTGTCTTCCGCTTGAACCTCGGAATCGACTTTACTGCAGGCTCCAGAGTAGAAGTTCTTTCTGAAACAAGCCTAACTCAGGAAGCAATTGAAGAAGATTTCGAGGAACTAGGATATTCTCCGGAACAAATTGTTATTTCCGGTGATAATAACGACATAGCGGTTGCAAGGTTTGGTACTGTCTTGGCTCAGGATGAAGTAGGGGAGATACAAGATTATTTCAGCAATGAGTACGGGAACAATCCAAGCGTTAGTACGGTATCACCTGTTGTTGGACAGGAGCTCGCCAAAAACGCTGTAATGGCAGTATTGTACGCAGCAATTTGTATCATCATATACGTGACAATCCGGTTTGAATTTTTCTTTGCGCTCACGTCCATTATCGCCTTGCTGCATGATGCATTTTTCATCGTAGCACTGTTCAGTATTACGAGGATGGAATTCGATATTACGATCATCGCGGCAATATTGACGATAGTCGGTTATTCGATCAACGATACCATCGTTACATTTGACCGGGTCCGGGAAAACCTGAAGCTGAAGAAACGAGTGAAATCGTTCGGCGAGCTAGCGAAAATCGTTAACCGCAGCTTAATGCAAACCTTGGCGAGAAGTTTCAATACCGTTATCACGGTTGTGTTTGCTGCCGTTATGCTGCTATTGTTCGGCGCAACCTCAATCACTTATTTTTCGTTTGCGCTAGTTGTCGGACTGATTGCCGGCACCTATTCGTCATTATTTATTGCAGCGCAGCTTTGGTTGATTTTCCGTGGTAGAAATATCAAAGAAAAACCGATCAACTATGTGAAGAAAAAACAAACCGGTGGACCGCAGGTTTAAAGTAAACCACCGAAGATGGAGACCACTAAAAAGTCCTTTTTAATCTAAGAGTGCTGTAAAAAGTTTGTTATTGATTCCACGATGAGCGATCGGTGGTGACGCCTGCGGGAACAGCACGAGCTGAAAATCCCGCTGAGGAAGTTGAAGCCGTGCCCGTGGAACGCGTAGTTTCTCGATTCGAAGCACGCATCAAACAACACGATAAAAAGAAGTCTCACTTTACAAAAAAACCGAGCGAATTCAATCAGCATTTAGAATTCGTTCGGTTTTTGCTTTAATGGCCATGCTTTTGTCCGGCCTCTTTTTCTTGTAGACGTCATTGCCCCCCAGCTTACTAGCTCAATTTCTGTAGCAAATGGCTTTAAGACAAAAACCTCCAGAAACTTCCTAAAAGAGATGATTACAGATGACCAACTGGAGTTGCGAAGTTTTTTTTCTGCTTATGTTGGGAAGTATATCCGTAGCCGATGTTTACAACCTTCTATCATGCGGTTAAAGGAGGAAACAAATGAAAGGGCAAAGCTATATCATTCTTGCACTCATATTTGCATTGATCGTAGCGATTTTCGCTGTTATTAATGTCGAACCTGTAGAAGTCGATTACTTATTCGGAACCGGAAATGCACCGTTGATTCTTGTCATCTTAATATCTGTCTTGATGGGTGGATTGATTACAGCTGCTGTCGGCTGGGTCAAGGTGCTGCGACTGCAAAGGGAAGTCCGCTCCCTGAAAAAGGAAAACGAACAACTAAACGAACCTGTTGTTGAGATTGATTCGACCGAAGGCAGTCAGGAACAAGAGGAGAAGGAAGGATTGCCCGATCACAATGAATGATGAGAATGATGGAAAATCCATTTGCTACCCCTGATTCACTCTAGTATAATAAGTGGGTCAGGGGTGAATTTATGTTACAAAGCCAAGCAAATTGGAAGTTTACATATAGCGATTCAGATAACGATATCGGTCTTCGAGAGGAGTTTTCCTTGGCCCCGGTAACAGAGCGGCTGTTGTTTCAGAGAGGGATCGTTTCAAAGGAGCAGGCAGAAAAATTCCTTCATCCAAGCCTAGAGGACTTACATGATCCGGTTTTGATGAATGATATCGGTAAGGCTGCTGAAAGAGTGCACCAAGCCATAGCAGAAGGAGAAAAAATTCTAGTCTTTGGTGACTATGATGCAGATGGGGTTAGCTCGACTGCTGTCATGCTAGAGGCGCTTCGAGAATTAGGAGCGGATTGTACCTTTTACATCCCCAACCGTTTTACAGAAGGGTACGGACCCAATGAACAAGCTTTCCGTAAAGCGAAAACGGAAGGAGTAGACTTGATCATCACGGTGGATACAGGGATTGCAGCAGTTGAGGAGGCGGAAATCGCCAGAGAAATCGGCGTGGATCTCATCATTACAGACCACCATGAAGTGCAAGAGCAGCTTCCTGCTGCGCTGGCGATCGTCCACCCAAAATGCTCCACCGACTACCCGTTTCAAGAACTTGCCGGCGTCGGCGTAGCGTTTAAATTCGCCCAGCACTTACTTGGCTATTTTCCCAAGCACTTGTTGGATTTGACTGTGATTGGAACCATCGCTGATTTGGTACCGCTGGTCAATGAGAATAGAGTGTTGGCTAAATTTGGCTTGAAAGCCATCTCACAATCAAACCGTCCAGGGATAAAAGCTTTGAAGAAGGTTTGTAAAATAGAGGGCGATATTACCGAAGAACATATCGGTTTTTTTATTGGCCCGAGAATCAATGCCGTGGGAAGACTTCAGGATGCAGATATGGCTGTGGATTTACTGCTGACCCAAGATGCATCCGAGGCCGAGGAATTGGCAGGGTTCATTCAGGAACTGAATCTGGAAAGGCAGAAAATAGTTGCCGATATAGCCAAAGAAGCTGAAGCATTGGTAGAAGCAGGCGATACTGGGGAACATGTGATTGTTGCTGCCCAAGAGGGATGGAATGAAGGGGTGCTGGGGATTGTAGCATCCAAATTGGTAAGGAAGTATGATCGTCCGGCGATTGTTTTATCCATCAACGCTGACAAGAAACAGGCCAAAGGGTCGGCAAGAAGTATCGATGCTTTTGACCTGTTTAAAAACTGTATGGAAATCAGGGAAACCTTTACGCACTTTGGCGGGCATGCGCAAGCTGCCGGTATGACACTGCCGGTGGAAAATCTCCCGATACTTCGTAATCTTTTGAACGATGCTGCAGCTAGCAAACTTACGGAAGAGGATTACAAACAGTCACTGACAATAGATTCAACCGTCAATATCGAGGAGCTGGATGTCTCGATCATCAAGGAGATTAATAAACTTGCGCCGTTCGGGATGAGCAACCCAAAACCGTTATTCCACGTTCAAGCCAAGCCTAAAGAAATCAGGCAGATCGGAAGCCAGCAAAATCATTTGAAGTTTTCCTTTCAGGGAGAGCAAAAAATAGTGGATGGCGTTGCTTTCGGAATGGGTGATCTCTACCATAAAATTTCTCCGCGTTCCACACTAGATGTGATTGGAGAGTTGGAGATTAACGAATGGAATGGGAAACAAAAAGTGCAGCTCATGGTTAAAGATCTGGCAGTGAATGTTTGGCAGCTTTTTGATTATCGAGGATCCAGGCACCTTTCAAAGCAAATACCATTGGAGCTTTTTCAGGAAAGTCTTGCTGTCTGCTTTCATGAGGAATCCATGGAGCAACGTGTACCAGCTGAAGTCAAAGTATCGTTATATAGCGAGGACAAGCTGTCTTACTGGGAACGGGTAAATATCGACAGTTTGATTTTGCTCGATTTGCCTGAACGTTTAGATGACTTGGAGCATCTGCTGTCCCGGTTGAAACCAGATAAAATCTTTGCCTGTTTTTATGAAAAAGACGGCCACTTCCTGGAAGTGCTTCCGAGCCGGGAAGATTTCAAGTGGTTCTATGCCATGATGTTACAGCGAAAACAGTTTGACATGAAAAAAGAATTAGATTTACTTGCGAAACACAAAGGCTGGAAGCAAGAAAAGATAAAATTTATCAGCGAAGTGTTTTTTGAATTGGAATTTGTTAAAATAGAAGATGGTCTGCTAAAAACAAATCCTCACCCAGCAAAAAAGGATTTAACCGAAGCGCCTGCATATCAAAAGATGCAAAACAGGCTGGAAATAGAAAAAACACTTTATTACTCGTCTTATGATGAATTGAGAGCATGGTTTGATCCATTTATGGAAAAGAGCGGATCACCTAAGGAGGAAGTAAGCCATGGATTATAAAAAATATATTACCGTAGTAGAAGATTGGCCTAAAGAGGGAGTGAGATTCAAAGATATCACAACCCTCATGGATAACGGGACTGCTTATAAGTCTGCAGTGGATGAAATTGTTGAGTATTCCCGCAACAAAGAGATCGACCTGGTTGTAGGTCCGGAAGCGAGAGGGTTTATTGTCGGCTGCCCAGTTTCCTATGCGTTGGAAGTCGGCTTTGCCCCGGTCAGAAAAGAAGGCAAGCTGCCGCGTGAAGTGATCAAAGTCGATTACGGTCTTGAATATGGAAAAAATGTACTGACAATCCACAAGGATGCCATCAAGCCTGGTCAGCGTGTCTTGATCACGGATGATTTGCTGGCGACAGGAGGAACAATCGAAGCAACCATCAAACTTGTGGAAGAGCTTGGAGGTATTGTTGCAGGTTGTGCCTTCCTGATAGAATTGACTTACTTACACGGCCGTGAAAAGCTGGATGGCTATGAGGTTCTTACTTTAATGCAATACTAAATAAAAGCAAAAAGAAGGAGTGCTCTCAGGAGTACTCCTGTTTAGCTACATTCCAGTGTGTTTTTACGGTTGAACAAACTTTTTTTCTTTACTTTTTTTACGCTTTTTTTATACTAGAAGAAAGCATAAACAGCAAATGATGTTATTTTACACTTTTTGCAACAGGTGAATCTTAAGAGATGTAAACGAAAACTTTCTTACTTGATTCAGGCGATCTGCCGTTTTTAATATGTTAGATTTTTATTCCCAACTCATTGTCCATTCCAGTGTTCAATAGTAAAAGAAATCAAGGTGATTACATGTCGAAAGATAAAATTTTGACAGCAGAAGATGTCATGGAGCAAGCCGGTACCTATCTTCCCGAAAAAGATATATCCTTTATCAGAGAAGCTTACAATTATGCTGAAAAGGCTCATGAAGGCCAGTATCGGCGATCTGGGGAAGCGTATATTATTCATCCTGTCCAAGTAGCGGGTATTCTCGTCCATTTGGAATTGGATCCAGAGACGATTGCCGGCGGCTTCTTGCATGATGTTGTCGAAGATACCGATGTAACGGTAGAGCAGCTTGCAGAAGCTTTTAATGATGAGGTTGCAATGCTTGTGGATGGCGTTACCAAGCTTGGGAAAATTAAATATAAATCCAAAGAGGCCCAGCAGGCAGAAAATCATCGTAAAATGTTTGTTGCCATGGCCAAAGATATTCGGGTTATCTTGATTAAACTAGCGGACCGACTCCACAACATGCGAACGCTAAAGCATTTGCCGCCTGAGAAGCAGAGGCGGATTTCAAATGAGACACTGGAAATATTTTCTCCTTTGGCGCATCGTCTTGGTATTTCCACCATCAAGTGGGAATTAGAAGACACGGCATTAAGATATTTAAATCCCCAACAGTACTACCGAATCGTGCATTTAATGAAACAAAAGCGCGAGGAACGCGAAAACTACATTGAAGAAGTCATGCAGGAAGTGCAAAAGCAGCTAGATGAAGTCCATATTAAAGCAGATTTTTCCGGACGGCCGAAGCACTTATATAGTATCTATAAAAAGATGGCCTTGCAGAACAAACAGTTTAATGAAATCTATGATTTACTGGCTGTACGGATAATCGTCGACAGTATTAAGGACTGTTATGCTGTATTGGGAATCATCCATACCTGCTGGAAACCGATGCCGGGACGTTTCAAAGATTATATCGCGATGCCGAAACCAAATCTCTATCAATCCTTGCATACAACCGTGATTGGGCCGAAAGGAGCACCCTTGGAAGTCCAAATCCGGACAAAGGATATGCATGAGATTGCCGAATTCGGAATTGCCGCTCATTGGGCGTACAAAGAAGGAAAGCAGCTTGAAAAGAATCAAGAGGATTCAGAAGCCAAGTTGAGCTGGTTCCGGGAAATATTGGAATGGCAAAATGAAACACATGATGCAGAAGAATTCATGGAGTCGTTGAAAGTCGATTTGTTTTCTGATATGGTGTATGTCTTTACACCAAAAGGAGATGTCATTGAGCTTCCATCTGGTTCTGTACCTCTGGATTTTGCCTATAAAATCCATACAGAAGTCGGCAACCAAACAATCGGTGCCAAAGTGAACGGGAAGATGGAGCCACTTGACTACCGACTGCATACCGGTGATATCGTCGAGGTGATGACCTCGAAGCACTCTTATGGACCATCACAAGACTGGCTCAGTATCACGCAGACGTCACAGGCGAAAAACAAAATCAAGCAATTTTTCAAGAAACAACGTCGAGATGAGAATGTGGTCAAAGGAAAAGAATTGGTCGAAAAAGAAGTGAAAGCAGCAGGCTTCGAGCCCAAAGATATTTTAACTGCCGAGAATATTGAAAAAATTGCGGAGAAATTCAATTTCAGCAATGAGGACGATATGTACGCGGCTGTAGGATACCAGGGAATCACCGCTGCACAAATCGCCACACGTCTGACGGAGAAACAGAAAAAACAAAATTTGAAAACGCAGGATTTAGCTGAAACGTTGGAAGGCGTGGCGAAAACAGATGTAAAACCTGGACAAGGTCGAAAAAAAGATTCTGGTGTCCGGGTGGCAGGTGTAGACAATCTGCTAGTCCGGTTGTCTAAATGTTGTAACCCTGTTCCGGGCGACGATATTGTCGGCTATATCACAAAAGGCCGAGGTGTTTCCGTTCATCGGACCGACTGCCCGAATATACAGACAGAAGAAGCAAAGGACCGAATATTAGAGGTTGATTGGGAAAACAATGAGGCATTGTCGAAACAGTATCATGTAGATTTAGAAATCTCCGGGTTCGATCGTCGAGGATTACTGAATGAAGTACTACAAGCTGTCAATGAAACGAAAACAAATATCATTGGAGTCAATGGTAAATCAGATCGCAATAAGGTGGCCCTTATCCATATTACCATCTTGATTCACAATATCAGTCACCTTCGAAGGATAGTGGACAGGCTGAAGCAAATAAAAGATGTATACACGGTAACAAGAATGCTGCAGTAAGGAGTGCTTGAAAGGTGAAAGCTGTCATTCAACGAGCGAAACAAGCCGGGGTTACGGTAGAGGAAAGAACGGTAGGCAAAATAGATTCTGGGCTGGTTGTCTTACTGGGTGTCGGCCATGAGGATACAACAGAAGATGCCAAATATCTGGCGAATAAAATCGTATCACTCCGGATCTTTGAAGATGGTCAGGAAAAGATGAATTTGTCTTTAAAAGACATCGGAGGTAGTGTCCTTTCTATTTCTCAATTCACTTTGTACGCGGATACCAGGAAGGGACGGCGGCCAAACTTCATGCACGCAGCAAAGCCGGGCCCCGCTAAACAGCTGTATGAGGTATTCAATCAGTTTATAGAGGAATCCGGCATCAACGTTGAAACAGGAACATTTGGGGCAGATATGCAGGTCCATCTAATAAACGATGGCCCTGTAACCTTGCTATTGGACAGCTCGGACCGCCGATAAAGAGATGCAACGATTTCCGTGAAAGCAGAAGTGGTTTGAAAGAAAGCAACCCAGACTGATTCCTGAACAACACGCTTTTCAGGATGGCATAGTCGTCGATTGACTTGGGCATACTTAGAATAGAAAAGGGAACAGCGTTAGTTTCGCTTGGCTAGTCGTTAAGAAATCCAATCAATAAGGAGGACTACTGTCGATGCGGTACAACCAAAAGCAATCGGATATGCAGTCAGCAGGACCGAGCATTTTTGGAGCAGACTTTCACCGCTTTATGGAAATTGAAGGGCAGTTGAACAGGATTGAAATTGCTGAAGATCTCGGTATCTCACTTGGTGATGTGAAAAAACTGAAAGAAAAATTGAACCGTGCTTGACAAGAGAAGCGGCAAACATTATGATTATAAACAATTCTTAATATGGACCGAACAACCATGGAAGGGAAAAGTAGGCAGAATTACACGTGAACAGAGAGGAAGTGCCGCAGGTTGAGAGCACTTCTACATGATGATCTGTTGAAAGACGTCCCGGAGGTTTTGTATTGAAGTTAGTAAATACAAACGTTTTGCAGGCGTTAACTGTGAAAGTGGAAGCTGTTAGAACAGCTTCAACCAGGGTGGCAACGCGGGTAAACTCTCGTCCCTTTTTTCATAAAGGGACGAGAGTTTATTTTTTTAAAAGATAAGAAAGTATAAATTTCAGAGATGTCTAGCTCCAGCGCCTACCCCCTCGAGGTCTTAAGCAAGTCCTCTGGGTGGCAATAGGCCGCCGCTTCGAGGCTTTGCTTCAGCTTGTCGGGGGCCCAAACGATGTGGGTCATGCAGGCGTTGCCACAGGACGTGGCGGTTTTAGCCTGTACTCCTTTAAATAGGCGCTTGCGCTTTTCTTTATAGTATAGGAAATTATAAATTTAGCTGACTGTGGATAATTATTGGCTGAACCAGCCACGTCCAGCTCCAGCGCCTACCCCCTCGAGGTCTTAAGCCCACCCTCTGTGTGGCAAAAAGCGCCACGCCGAGGCTGTTCTTAAGCTTGTCGGGGGTGAGCAAGGCGCTTGCGCTTTTGTTCTTTAAGAGAACATCGAATGCGGTCGTGCATTATTCAGGGCACCCAAAACGTCAAAAGTCATATTAAGATAGGAAACTGAAATCTACATAACCATAAGAAACAGGGGGTATGAAAATGAATATCAAGGCACCGAGGGGCACACAGGACCTTTTACCAGAAACGACTGGTAACTGGCAATATGTTGAACAGAAGTTGACGGATTTGTGCAGACGATTTAACTATAAAGAAATACGCACACCTGTGTTCGAACACACCGAATTATTCCAGCGGGGAGTGGGAGACAGTACGGATATTGTACAAAAGGAGATGTACACCTTCGAAGACAGGGGCGGCAGAAGTTTGACCTTGCGGCCTGAAGGAACCGCGTCGGCAGTGCGGGCTTTTGTCGAACATAAGCTGTATGGGATTGCCAATCAGCCGGTCAAGCTGTTTTATTTCGGACCGATGTTCCGTTATGAGCGACCCCAGCAAGGGAGAATGAGACAATTTGTTCAATTCGGTATCGAGGCTTTGGGAAGTGCTGACCCGGCCGTAGATGCGGAAGTGCTCGCATTGGCTATGAGCGCCTATCAAGAATTGGGACTCCGTTCGTTAAAGCTCGTACTTAACAGCTTAGGTGATGCAGAAAGCCGTAACAATCACCGGGAAGCACTGGTTGAGCATTTTTCACCGCATAAAGAGGAGTTATGTGCAGATTGCCAAGTCCGGCTGGAACAAAATCCTCTCCGGATTCTGGATTGTAAAAAGGATAAAGATCACCCAGCAATGGCAACAGCTCCTTCAATCCTGACATATTTAAATGAAGAATCCGAACAATATTTTGCACAAGTAAGGAACCATCTTGATAGCATGGGCATTGATTATGTCATCGATCCTAATCTTGTGCGTGGACTTGATTACTACAACCATACCGCTTTCGAAATCATGAGCAATGCCGAAGGGTTTGGCTCTATTACCACTTTATCGGGCGGAGGCCGCTATAATGGACTTGTCGAAGAACTAGGTGGTCCTGAAACTCCCGGTATCGGGTTTGCAATGAGCCTGGAGCGACTTTTGATGGCTTTGGAAGCCGAAGGTATTGAATTGCCGGTGGACGATGGACTCGATTGCTTTTTTGTATCTCTTGGAGACCAAGCTGAAAAGGCTGCAGTCCACTATACTTATGAATTAAGAAAAGCTGGCGTTCAAGTAGATAAGGATTACCAGCAGCGGAAATTCAAAGCACAATTCAAAGCTGCGGACCGCTTAAAAGCAAAGTATGTAGTAATCCTTGGGGAAGAAGAACTGCAAAATAATTCAGCTACGGTGCGAAATATGAATACCGGGGAGCAGGAAGATGTTTCGCTCCATCAATTGGTTGCTTATATGAAGAAAGAGTTGGAAGGAGGAAACTAATATGGCAGAATCAAGACAAATGGCAGGCAGGCTTTCAAGAGAATCAGTCGATGAACAAGTGACATTAAAAGGGTGGGTACAAAAACGCCGCGATTTGGGTGGTTTGATTTTTATCGATCTAAGAGACCGCTCCGGCATTGTGCAGGTGGTTTTCAATCCGGACGTTTCTCGGGAAGCACTTGAGGTCGCTGAACGGGTTAGAAGTGAATATGTTGTAGAAATCGAAGGAACGGTGGTCGAAAGAGACAGCGCAACCGTCAATGAAAAAATGGCCACCGGTGAAATCGAAATCTCGGTAACAAGTATCAAAATTTTGAATACATCGAAGACGCCTCCCTTCCAAATCGAAGGGGATACGGATGTATCTGAAGATTTGCGGTTGAAGTATCGTTATATCGACTTAAGAAGAGAACCGATGCAAAATACGTTTAAGCTGCGGCATCAAACAACCCAAGCGATTCGAAGTTTTTTAAATGAAGAAGATTATTTAGAAATGGAAACTCCCATGCTGACAAAAAGCACGCCGGAAGGGGCTCGTGATTATTTAGTTCCGAGCAGGGTGCACCCGGGTCACTTTTATGCGCTTCCGCAGTCGCCCCAGTTATTTAAACAACTGCTAATGGTTTCCGGATTTGAAAAGTATTATCAATTTGCCCGCTGTTTCCGTGACGAAGATCTACGTGCGGATCGGCAACCTGAATTTACCCAAATCGATATAGAGACTTCTTTCTTGTCGAGTGAAGAAATCATGGCAATGGCTGAGCGAATGATGAAAAGGGTAATGAAACAGGTGAAGGCTATGGATATTGAAACGCCTTTCCCACGAATGAGCTACGAAGAAGCGATGGAAAGATTCGGTTCAGACAAACCGGATACAAGGTTTGCGATGGAATTAGTCACTGTTTCCGAAGTAGTGAAAGACTCTGGGTTTAGCGTTTTCAGCAGTGCAGTGAAGAATGGCGGAAAAGTCAGTGCCCTGAATGTTAAAGGTGCAGCACCAGATTACTCCCGAAAAGACATCGACCAGCTGACAGAGTTCGTAAAGATTTATGGAGCTAAAGGTCTTGCCTGGTTGAAAAGACAAGGAACCGAATTAAAAGGTCCTATCGCTAAATTTTTGACAGAACAGGAAGCGGAAAATTTAATGCAAGTGCTGGAAGTAGAAGATGGCGATTTATTGTTGTTTGTGGCCGATAAGGTGTCGGTGGTACACGAAAGTCTTGGTGCCCTTCGTTTGAAGCTGGGGAAAGAACGGAAGTTGATTGATGAGTCATTATTCCATTTCCTTTGGGTTACGGATTGGCCGTTATTAGAATATGACGAAGAACTGGGGCGTTACTTTGCTGCTCATCATCCGTTTACAATGCCTGTCCAGCAGGATATCGACAAGCTGGATACCCATCCACAGGAAGTAAAAGCGGAAGCCTATGATCTTGTTCTTAATGGTTATGAACTGGGCGGCGGCTCTTTACGTATTTATCAGCGGGAAATGCAAAATAAAATGTTTGAGGTATTGGGATTTTCTCAGGAAGAGGCAGAGGAGCAGTTCGGATTCCTGCTTGATGCGTTGGAACATGGAGCTCCACCACATGGGGGCATCGCACTTGGTTTCGACCGTTTTATCATGCTGCTAGCCGGCAGAACAAACTTGCGGGATACGATCTTGTTTCCTAAAACAGCTTCAGCATCTGACTTGCTTACTGAAGCACCGGGTGGTGTAAGCCAAGCTCAGCTGGATGAATTGAATTTGACACGGAAAGAACCTGAACGAAAATCCTGACATTGCAAACATGTAACAAATGTTATGGAAACGTCATGAGTAAGCTTCTTGAAAGCCGGATACTTCTGTGCTATCATTTGAGTATAACTTAAGCGGCACTCATTTATGGAGGCCGCTATCAATCCTGATGTGTTCGTCTCATCCAATACGTTTTGACCGAACATTTAGTTGAACGGGAGCCTGCGGTTTCTATGCGGCGTGCAAGCCTCATTGGAATGTCTGATGAGAGGAAGCATAAAACATAGAACAGGGCACCCACCTGCCGAGAGCGGGTTCAAAACTATCAAGGGGACGGCACAATCGGGATTGAAGCGTACATAATGAAAAACCTTAAGGATGTTTATATCCTTAAGGTTTTTTGCATTATTATCTTAGTAACTGGTTATCTGGCCATATGTTCCAAGTTGCCGTTCTTGTCCATTTTGAAAGCAGACGCAGACAGACTTTCCTGATCATCGAACACCACCATTTTACGGGCACGATCCATGATTTGAATCAGTACTTGGTAATCTTCCTGAATTGCCTGCAGCTGCTCTTTTGTGTCTCCCAGCTGTTTCTTAAGCTGGTGGTTTTCTTCTTTAAGAGATTCATTATCATCTGTTAAGGCCTTAACATCCAATTGGGACTTCCTGGAATCATGATAACCCTGTTTTAATGAAGTTAAATAGTCAATAACCATATCCAAATTGATAGACGCCGCGTTTTCCTCTTCCGCTACTTGATCAGGTAAATAGAATTGTTCATTTTCCGTTTCCTTAACTTCTTCTACCGGACCAGACAAAAAGGCAGGAGCTGGTTTTTGGACGGTTTTCTGTTGTTTGGCAAGTGCGCGTTTCTTCTCTTTTCGTTGTCGCTTTGCGATATCTACAGCCTGTTCATATTTCTTTCTTACCTCGGCATTCCAGCGGAATCCGCAAGCAGCCGAGGTTCTATTTAATTTATCCCCGACTTCTTCAAAAGCATTCAATTGGGTGCTGCCTTCTCTGATATGTCTTAATACTGTTTCGGCCAACAGCAAGTCATCTTCATGTGACCAAGCGTCTTGTCTAACTTTAACCAAAGTATTCACTCCTTCAATAAATTCATAGAAATAGTTTGCAATTTTTATATCTATCTTTGCCGTTTCTATTGTTTTTATACGCAGGAATGTAATACTTTGTCTTTTTTATTCTGGAAATGCTAGCTGTTTTTACTTGAATTTGCTGCTAACATATTATATGTCTCTTATTCCAGATCCGTTGGTTTAAAGATTTTTACAGTTTAAACAATTGCGATACAGGGAAAATCCGTTTTTTTCTGCCACTATGACCAGATTGTCGCCCGGACTCGCCTCGGCAGAACAATTCGCTTCCTATAAGCATGGCTAGCAAAGGATGTTCTTGATCAGACTCCTTTCCCCTTGGATCGAGGAAGTCCACTACGGATTTCACTGAACACGGCAAACCCAGCCGCCAGTGTTTTCTGATATATGATGGTCCAATAGGATTCTATATATTCTGCTTGTGCTGATAGTGCTTTTCTTCTTAATGCTCTCTCTTAGGAAGAAATTGGGGAAGGGATGACAGCGTCTATTTTTGTTTTTTGAAATCTTTTAATTTCCTGTAGATTTCCGCCATTCTTCGTTCCTCTCCAGCTTCAACGGGATGATAATACTGTCTGTCTTTTAATTTTTCAGGAAGATAATCTTGATTAACCCAGCCGCCGAATGAACCGACAGGATAATTGTGTGGGTATAAGTATCCTTCATGCCCCAAATCCTTAGCACCTTTATAATGGGTATCACGCAAATGTAGAGGAATCTCCCCGACTTTCCCTTTCCGAATATCATTTATTGCCATATCAAGGGCTTTGTAGGCGGAATTGGATTTCGTAGACAGACACATATCGACAACAGCGACCGATAAAGGAATCCTTGCCTCAGGCATACCAAGGCGTTCACTTGCCTCCACTGCTGCCAGAACACGACTCCCGACATCTTTGTTTGCCAGTCCAATGTCTTCATAAGCAATCACAAGCAGACGGCGATTGACTGCAGTCAAGTCTCCGCTTTCCAGTAAATGGGCCAAATAATATAAACCGGCATTTACATCACTGCCGCGAATACTTTTTTGCAGACTTGACAACAAGTTATAAAAATTAGAACCTTTTTTATCGCCAAACACACCTGCCTTGTCGATAAATTCTTCCACCGTTTGTTCTTCGAGCACGATTTCTTCCTCTTGTTTACCGGAAGCATAGACAACTGCTTCCAGAACATTCAACGCTTTCCTTGCATCTCCGTTGGTCCCTTCCGCAATTCGCTGAATCACTTTCTCATCAGCAGTGATAGGGAGGTTTCCGAAGCCTCTATCTTCATCTGCCAGCGCGTTCCGAAGCAGTTTCTCAATATCTTTGCTGTCAAGCCTTTCCAGCTGTTTGATCTGTCCGCATCTGCTTCTGATAGCGGGATTGACATCGTGATAGGGATTTTCGGTTGTGGCACCGATCAAGATGATTAATCCTTTTTCCACATGTGGGAGCAAGTAATCTTGCTGTGCTTTGTTAAAGCGATGAATTTCATCGAGAAACAGGATGGTGTTTCCTTCCATTTTCGCTTTTTCGATGACGATTTCTACATCTTTTTTTCCGGCAGTAGTCGCATTCAAGGTGGTGAACGGCATGTTTACTGTACCGGCGATTGCATGGGCAATGGCCGTCTTACCGATACCTGGATCTCCATATAGAAGCATGGATGGTACGTAGCCGTTCATCAGCATTTGGTAGAGTTTTGTCTGTTTTCCAATCACATTTTCCTGACCGACGACTTCATCGATTGTTTTTGGACGCATCCGATAAGCCAATGGTTCTTTGCTTCTCATTATTATTCCCCCTGTTTAATGAAGAGTCCAATTATCGCTCTGTGAGTATATAGCTTGACGTAACCTGATAATGTCTATAAAATAACTATTTTCAAGCGTAATGATAACCTTGATAAAATGCAAGAAACTTGCTATTCATGCTATAATAGCTTTTGGCTAATGATACAATTATAACAAGGAGATAAAGGGTTGAGGGAAAAGGAAGTCTCGATCTCTTTATTAGAAGAACGTTTAAATATACTTGAGACACCTGTTTAAACTAGGTGTTTCCCAATAGAAAACGGACAAATCAGCGGTTATTCAGAAAATGGAATCACAGCTTGATGTATCAAAAAACGGAGTCAAGCAAAACTAAGTCAATAAAAGCTTTCCGCTGATAGAGAGTTATGCATGAAGAGGTGAGGGGAATGAAAATCTCGACCAAGGGCCGATATGGCTTGACGATTATGATAGAGTTAGCGAAAAATTTCGGTAATGGTCCGGTATCATTGAAGACGATTGCCAAGGAGAACGAACTGTCTGAACATTACTTAGAACAGTTGGCAGCCCCGCTGCGGAATGCCTGTTTGGTAAAGAGTGTACGGGGAGCCTATGGAGGATATATTCTGGCTAAACAGCCGAACGAGATTACCGCTGGTGATATCATTCGAGTATTAGAGGGACCTATCACTCCTGTAGAAGGGATAGAGGATGAAGAACCTGCTAAACAGGCCTTGTGGTTACGTGTCAGGGATGCTGTGAAAAATGTACTGGATACGACTACCCTTGATGATTTGCGAAAGCACGGTGATGATGACAGCCAGGAAGCCTATATGTTTTATATTTGAGAGAAGGGAGGATAAAAATGGAACCAATTTATTTAGATCATGCAGCGACGACACCGGTGCATCCGGAAGTGACAAAAGCCATGCTGCCGGTATTGCAGGAAGTGTTCGGTAATCCTTCCAGTGTACATCATTTTGGTCGAAAGGCAAGACAGGTAATCGATGAAGCACGCCGCGTAATAGCTGGGAGTATACATGCAAATGAAAAAGAGATTGTGTTTACGAGCGGTGGGACGGAAGCAGATAATCTCGCCGTTGTCGGAACCGCTCTGGCAAATCGAGAACGCGGTATGCATGTAATCACTACACAAATCGAACACCATGCCACTCTCCATGCTGCCGAATACTTGGAAAAACAGGGTTTTGAAATTACCTATCTCCCTGTCGGACCGGAAGGAAAAGTATCGGTGGACGAGCTGGAGTCTGTATTGAGAGAAGATACCATTTTAGTATCGATTATGGCTGTAAATAATGAAACAGGAATGATACAGCCAATGAAAGAGATTGGCGGAGTTTTGAAGGATCATCCTGCTTATTTCCATACAGATGCTGTGCAGGCATACGGTCTCCTGGATATTAATGTCGACGAATGGAATGTTGATTTGCTGACTGCTTCTTCCCACAAAATCAACGGACCAAAGGCTGGTGGATTTCTTTACATGAGAGAGGGTGTCCAGATTGCAGCCTTGCAATACGGAGGACAGCAGGAAAGGAAACGCAGGCCCGGAACGGAAAATGTTTCCGGCATAAAAGGATTCCAGCGGGCAGTTGAATTGGCTGTGGAAAAACGTGCGGAACGGCAGCGCGAATACGGAGAATTCAAACAGATTTTTCTGCAAAAACTGAAACAAGAAAATGTTCGGTTTATTATAAACGGGATGGAAACGGAAACGGTTCCTGCAATTGTCAACATTAGCTTTCCTGGTACAAACGTTGAGGCTCTTCTCACGAACTTCGATTTATCAGGTGTTGCGGCTTCCAGCGGCAGCGCCTGCACAGCTGGTTCGATTGAGCCTTCTCATGTATTGTCGGCAATGTTCGGAAAAGGAGATGACCGTACGACTAACTCGATACGATTCAGCTTCGGGCTTGCCAATAGCAAAGAAAATGTGGAAGAGGCCGCTGAACGTGTCGCTTCCATTGTCAATCGGCTGGCGCAATAGTTAAAGAAAGAGCAAATAATGAACAAGGCGGTGAACAGCATGAAGGATAAAAAAGATACAAGAGTGGTCGTCGGGATGAGCGGAGGTGTCGATTCCTCCGTGGCAGCCTTGCTTCTAAAACAACAAGGCTATGATGTTGTCGGTATTTTTATGAAGAATTGGGATGATACTGACGAAAACGGCGTATGTACTGCTACAGAAGATTTTGATGATGTCGTAAGAGTGTGCAACCAATTGGAAATACCTTATTATGCGGTGAATTTCGAAAAACAATACTGGGACAAAGTGTTCACCTATTTTTTGGATGAATATAAAGCTGGACGGACGCCAAATCCAGACGTTATGTGTAATAAGGAGATAAAATTCAAGGCCTTTCTTGACCATGCTTTGTCATTAGGTGCAGATTATCTTGCGACAGGACACTATGCTCAAGTCCGTGAAGTGGATGGAGAATACCAAATGCTCCGCGGAGTCGACGATAACAAAGACCAAACCTATTTCTTGAATCAACTTTCTCAATCGGTCCTTTCCAAAGTCATGTTTCCTTTGGGGCACTTGCCGAAGAAAGAAGTACGCAGAATCGCGGCTGAACACGATTTGGCGACTGCGCATAAAAAGGACAGCACAGGTATCTGTTTTATCGGTGAACGAAATTTCAAGGAATTTTTAAGCGAATACCTGCCGGCACAGCCTGGTAAAATGAAAACCTTGAACGGAGTGGAAAAAGGCAGACATGAAGGGCTGATGTATTACACAATCGGTCAAAGGCAGGGTCTTGGGATTGGTGGTTCCGGGGATCCATGGTTTGTTGTTGGGAAAAACCTGGAAGAAAATATTCTTTACGTGGAACAAGGATTTCATAACCACCGGTTGTACTCTGACGGGTTGATAGCTACCGATTTGAATTGGATAAATGAAGAAAGATTGAGCGGTCCGATGGAATGCACTGCAAAATTCCGTTATCGTCAACAAGATAGTAAAGTAACGGTCAGACCTCTTGGCGATGATAAGGTACGTGTGGAATTTCATGAAGCACAGCGTGCAATCACTCCAGGTCAGGCGGTCGTTTTTTATGACGGGGACGTTTGTTTAGGCGGAGGAACAATTGACGAAGTCTTCAAAGATGAGAAATACCTAGACTATGTTGGCTGATTGTATATACTGCAACCCCTTGTCCAATGTGACAAGGGGTTTTTCAAAGTTCAATCAAGGGGTTGGCGTGCCAATCGATTTTCATTAGACTAGAAGTAAGAGTAATTAAGCTGTGCTTTTTGCTGCTCGCCAAATGATTTGTTTTAAAGTATTTTCTTCTGAAGAGCGTAATGTACACAAAACATATAAATTGCGCAGTAACTGTGATTGGAAGTTTCATTGCCTATTCAAAAAGAGTGGTAACCACCGCTTCGGTAGCATACTTCGCTTTCCGCGGGCACGGCTTCAGCTAACTTGGTAAAGAAAAACCGCTTTACCAAGTGGATCTTCAGCTCGCGCTTTTTCCCGTTGGAGTCTGCGTATGCTCCCTTCGCTAAGAGCATGCTGATTATCGCTAGCGTACAACCTTTACCCTTTAGAGCCAACAAGACTTCTTAACAACGCCTGTCAGGAAACGCGTGCTTTTCTTCCTAGAAAACAGTTGGGGTTCCTTCTTTTCTCCTTGTCTTGGACTTTTTGCTTGTTTTTCTAGCTACATGCAGGACCAAGTGATGCAAGAGAAAAATGTCTCGTACATTCGTTTAGAAACAGGAAGCTGTTCCCAGCGAAGGAAATACCCGAAGACTCCTGCGGGAGGAAAGCGCAGGGTATTTCCTTCGCTGGACTACACCACTACTATAAAAAGGCCCAAGGACTACAAAGGAAGTTACTGCGCAGTTTCTATCAACTGGGACAAAAACAAGTGATGCAAAAAACGCTTTTCTTCGTCCTAAATCAAGAGCGCATGTGTTTTGTTTATATAGCTGAAGAAAAGCTGAGAGTGTTGACTGTTTAAAAAAAACAATGAAAAACTTGTAAGAATGTATAGTAACAGTAGGATTTAAGACGGCTGAAAATAAATTGAGGTGAAAAGATGGACAAAATCAGTAAAGGGATAGAGAAAATGCAGGAACAGGATCTTCAGGAAGCAGCACGCTTGTTCAATGAAGCGATCGAGGAAAACCCAGAAGATCCAGTAGGTTTCATTAACTTTGGCAACTTATTGCTCCATATGAATGACTATCAGCGGGCAGAAAAATTTTATCAGAAAGCGATCGAACTCGATTCTAATGCCGCTACAGCTTACTTTGGACTGGGAAATGCTGCCTTTGATCAAGAGGACTATCCAACCGCTCAACAACACTTTCAAAAGGCAATCAACACAGGGCTTGAAGAAGGGGATGTCTACATGATGCTGGCGATGTCCTTGCAGCATCAGGACCACCAAAAGCTTTCACTGCCTTATTTTCAGCGGGCCATTGAGCTGAACCCGAAAGATGAGTCAGCTTTATTCCAGTATGGACTCGCTTTAGCACAAACGAATCAAATTCAGCTGGCGCAACAAACCTTTTTCAAAGTGCTGGAACTTGACAAAGAACACAGTGATGCGTACTACAATATCGGCGTTAGCTTTTTATATGAGGAAGATGTCGACCGAGCTTACGAGTATTTTAACAAAGCACTGCAATACCAGCCGGATCACCTGCTTGCTTCAAACGGGAAAAAGAGTATTGACGATATGCTGAACCAGGATAACCAGGAACAGTAAAAAGGGGCAATCAAGATGGCAATGGAAGATAAAAACCGACAGTCGCAACAGAATAGTTATGTGAAAGGAGAGCTCATCCATCATATATTTATCAATGAGGAGGAGCACTTTTCCATTGCCAGAATCAAGGTTCTAGAGACCAATGAGTCTTTCAAAGAAAAAGACATGGTTGTAAAAGGGTACTTTTCCCGCCTAAATGAAGGAGAAACCTACGTTTTTTACGGTACTTTTGAACATCATAAAAAATTCGGTCTGCAATACGAGGTGAACCAATTTAAACGGTTCGTTCCAGAAACGGAAGATGGATTGGTCGCTTACCTATCCAGTGACCTGTTTTACGGAATCGGTAAAAAAACAGCACAGCGAATTGTCAAAGAATTAGGGGAAACGGCGGTCAGCAAGATATTGCAGGACCCTGGTGTATTGGATTCGATTCCAGGCCTAGCGCAAGAAAAAGCGGAACAGCTTTCAAAGGATCTGGCCGAACACCAGGGGTTTGAACATATTGTCGTCCATTTATCCAACTATGGATTCGGATTGAAAATGGCACAAAAAATTTATCAAGCCTATAAAGACGAGGCCATTACCATCCTTGAGCAGGATCCATACCAGTATGTTTTTGACATAGAAGGCTTCGGATTTCAACGAGCTGACGAAGTTGCCCGACAAAATCACATTCCGATGGATCATCCCAGTCGGATTCAAGCTGCCTGCATTTATACATTGCAGCAAAGTATTCAGGAGGGACATGTTTATCTGCCATTGGAAAACCATTTGGAAGCCGTTGATGAATTGTTGCATGGAGAGGAGTATCAGATAGAGCCGGAAACAATCACTTCTCAGATTGCAGAGTTGAATAAGCGGAAAAAGATAATTGTAGTGGACTCGAGGGTTTACTTGCCATCGCTATATTATTCAGAAAGCGGCTTTTGTACAAGTATCGACCGTATTTTCAAACAAAAAATCTCTGAACAGCCGGCAGATGCGGAGCTGCTAAAAATCGTCGGAAGGATTGAGGAAGAAGAGTCTCTCAGTTACGGTAAGGAACAATATCAGGCGATTGAAAAATCGATTGGTTCCAAATTGATGGTGTTGACAGGTGGGCCGGGTACCGGAAAGACAACGGTCATTAAAGGAATTATCAATGCTTATGCAGAGATTCACGGTTTATCACTCGATCCCGATGATTACGACAGTGATGCAACTTATCCATTTATATTGACCGCTCCAACCGGAAGGGCCGCTAAGCGCATGAAAGAGTCTACCGGTCTTCCGGCTGTGACGATTCATCGGCTGCTAGGCTGGAATGGGCATGAAACCTTTGAAAAAGATGAAGATAATCAGTTGGAAGGAAAGCTGCTGGTCATAGACGAATTTTCCATGGTGGATATCTGGCTGGCACATCAATTGTTCAAAGCAATTCCAAATAATATGCAAGTACTCATTGTCGGTGACGAAGATCAACTACCGTCTGTAGGGCCAGGTCAGGTATTGGCCGATTTACTTAAAAGCGGTCTTGTCCCCTATGTACAACTCAACGAAGTATACCGGCAGAAAGAAGGCTCGAAGATTATTCAGCTTGCTCATGAAATAAAAAATAATCAGTGCAGGACTGACTCCCTTCAGCAGGAAACGGATTTTAATTTTATTGAATGTCCGGAATATCAAGTGGTCGATGTGATTATTCAAATTGTGAAACGCGCACACGACAAAGGGGTCGATCTTCGAGATCTGCAAGTGCTTGCACCGATGTATCGTTCCAAAGCGGGCATTCATCGTATCAATGAAGAAATTCAAAAATTGATCAATCCGAAAACAAATCAACGCAGGGAAATTCGTACAAAGGATATCACGTTCCGGACCGGCGACAAAGTAATCCAATTGGTCAATCAGCCGGAAGATGGTGTGTTTAATGGAGATATCGGAGAAATATCGGCGATTTTCGAGGAAGACGAGGGAAGCGGTCAGGCTGAAGAAGTTGTGGTAGCCTTTGAAGAAAAAGAAGTAGTATATGAACGGAAAGATTTAACCAATATTATGCATGCTTACTGCACTTCCATACACAAGTCGCAGGGCAGCGAATTTCCGATTGTCATCATTCCGGTTATCCAAGGATATCGAAGAATGCTACGTAAGAACTTACTATACACCGCTGTCACAAGATGTAAGAAATCATTGATTTTGTGTGGCAATAAACAGGCATTTATTCAAGGAGTCAATGAACAGGATACGAATCGCCGGTTTACTTCATTAGAAGAACAGCTTCGGGAACTCATGGAGAATATACCTCACCCGGACCAGGAGGAGGAAGAAGAACTTTCGCCTTACGATTTTCTATAGATTTTATGTATAAAACAGCATAAATCGGGCATGCTTTAGGACAACTTACGATTTGGCAAGGAGGGTCCTGGATGCATTGCCCGAACTGTAAAAGTAAAAACATTGGGAAAATAGGAAACCAGCAATTTTATTGCTGGAATTGTTTTATCGAGCTGTCTCTATTGGGAGAAGTACTTGATCTGCATCAGGTTGAGCAGGATGGTTCTTTGAGTTCGTTGAATGACCTTTTTAGCGAGGATGAAAGAAAAGCAAGTTGGTAGAATGTATTAGCAGCGCCCAACATGGATTGATAAAATCTTCTTTCCTGGGAAAACTAAATCGAGACGTTTGGGGTTCAAATCGTCAAGTTTGTTTACCGGGAAGGAGGAGTATGTTTGTTCCATCCTAATAAATCTATCCGCTTTTTATACTGGATTTCAGCCGGAATATTGGCATTTTTATTTATGTATTTGTTATGGAGGCTGCTGCCACTATATCAGACGGTTTTGACTGTACTTCTCCATATATTGACTCCTTTCATTATCTCGGCATTGATTGCTTATTTGCTGCATCCTGTAATTGAAAAGCTTCATCAATGTAATTTTCCCCGTTGGTTTGCCATTATCGGTATTTATATCGTGTTTTTTGGTCTTTCAGGTTATCTTCTTTACAAAGCTTTTCCCGTACTGCTCCATCAGCTCCGGGATTTGAACGCCAATTTGCCTGCGTTTATGGAGCAATACCGCAGTGCGATCTATGGATTGTATGAACGTACAGCTTACTTACCAGAATCCGTACATGACCGGATGGATCTTCTTTTTTACCGGGTGGAAGAATTTATCGGTCATTTACTTACTAGTGTAGTTGAACAGGCAGCCAAACTAATGGATATCATCATACTGGCAGCGGTGATTCCCGTACTTGTTTTTTATATGCTGAAAGATTTTGATTTGATCAGGAAAGTAGTCAGCGGGCTGACTCCGGAGAAATATCGGGACGACGGGCGGAAGCTTTGCCTTGAAATAGATAAGAGTCTTGGAAATTATATTAGGGGGCAGTTGCTTGTCTGCCTGTTTGTTAGTTTGACCACCTATGGTTTTTTGTGGCTGATCGGCATGCGATATCCACTTCTCTTGGCAGTGATCATGGGAGTGACAAATATTATTCCCTACTTTGGTCCGATTCTGGGAGCTATTCCGGCAGTAGTAATTGCTTTTACTATCTCGTATAAAATGGTCGTTTATGTAGTGATCGCCGTGTTTATCGTACAGATTATCGAAGGGAATCTACTTTCCCCGTTCATTGTCGGCAAAAGCATCGATATTCATCCGATTTTAATAATATTTGCTTTACTTGCCGGGGGAGAAGTTGGCGGAATTATCGGAATGATACTGGCAGTCCCGCTACTTACCATTTTAAAAGTAATTCTGTTTCATATCCATCGTTTTCGTGCGGCGGATTGATTGACATAAGAAAGAATCTTTTTTATACTTTTGATACAAGTAGACGAAGGACAATAGAAGGAATGCTATAATACGTTGATGATCCCGAGTACATGGTGATCCACCCGATCAGAGAGGAATTTCCAGGCTGAAAAAATTCCCGGACAGGACCATGGAAGCTAGATCTGAGTGCGGATTCATCTCCGCCGGCCTGCACCGTTACAAGCAACTAGAGGTGATGGATCGTTGTATCCATAATCAGGGTGGTACCGCGAACAGAGCTCTCGTCCCTGCTTTCAGGCAGGAACGGGGGCTTTTTTTGTTTTATCGGAAAGTCTATCCTGTTTGGGGGAGAACGAAGTTAGTAAGCAATCCTTTGTAAAATAAGTCAAAGTCAATGGAGGTATAAACCTATGAAGCATTTAACTTCAGCAGAAGTTCGGCAAATGTACTTAGATTTCTTTAAGGAGAAAGGGCACCGTGTAGAACCAAGTGCCTCTTTAGTGCCGAAAGAAGATCCGACACTGCTTTGGATCAACAGTGGTGTAGCAACGTTAAAAAAGTACTTTGATGGAAGAGTCATTCCGGATAATCCCCGATTGGTCAATGCCCAAAAAGCGATCCGGACAAATGATATTGAAAATGTAGGGAAGACCGCACGGCACCACACCTTCTTTGAGATGCTGGGGAACTTCTCGATTGGTGATTATTTTAAAGAAGAAGCGATTGAGTGGGCTTGGGAGTTTCTCACCAGTGACGATTGGATCGGTTTTGAAAAAGAAAGACTTTCTGTAACCGTCCACCCGGAAGATGATGAAGCCTTTCAAATTTGGCGGGACAAAATTGGACTTCCGGAAGAAAGGATTATTCGCCTGGAAGAAAATTTTTGGGATATCGGCGAGGGACCAAGCGGACCGAACACGGAAATATTCTATGATCGCGGCGAAAAATACGGGAAGGACGCAAGTGATCCGGAGCTGTACCCAGGTGGAGAAAACGAGCGTTATCTGGAAATATGGAATTTGGTTTTTTCTCAATTCAATCATAATCCCGATCACACTTATACCCCGCTCCCTAAGAAAAACATCGATACTGGAATGGGGCTGGAACGGATGGTATGTGTCATCCAGGATACGCCGACTAATTTTGAAACCGACTTGTTCATGCCGCTGATACAACGTGCCGAACAACTGGCCGGCGTCAACTATGGCGAAACGGAAGCAGGCGACATAGCATTCAAAGTAATTGCCGACCATATCCGAACGGTTACGTTTGCAGTCAGTGACGGTGCGCTTCCTTCGAATGAAGGACGCGGCTATGTGTTGAGAAGACTCTTGCGGCGGGCAGTCCGTTATGCCAAGCAGATTGGAATCAACCGGCCTTTCATGTACCAGCTGGTGGATTCGGTCAGTGATATCATGGGAGAATTTTATGAAGAAGTACAGAATAAAAAGTCCTTTATTGAGAACGTGGTAAAGACAGAAGAGGAACGGTTCCACGAAACCCTTAGCGAAGGTTTGGCAATTTTATCGGAAATCATGGAAAACGAAAAACAAAAGGGCAGTAATGTCTTTCCTGGTGAAGAGGTATTCCGTTTGTATGATACCTATGGTTTTCCGAAGGAACTCACTGATGAATATATAAGCGAAGCGGGTTTTACCATTGATGAGGAAGGCTTTGAGCAGGAAATGAACAAACAGCGGGAAAGGGCGCGTCAAGCCAGGCAAAAGGTTGATTCCATGCATGTCCAAGAAGGCGTTGCCGGAGAAGTGGAAGCGGAAAGCACGTTTATCGGTTATGAAGAGCTGGAAGCGGAAACCACCGTTTTGGAGATTATCAAAGACAAAGAGCTGGTCGATACCGTGGAAGCAGGGGAAGAGGCTTACCTTTTCTTGAAAGAAACGCCATTTTATGCTGAAAGCGGCGGGCAGGTTGCTGACAAAGGCTGGATTCATACCGATCATGCTACACTCTCGGTAGAAGATGTTCAGAAAGCCCCGCAGGGACAGAACCTGCACCGTGTCCTGGTACAGGAAGGACGATTGCAAAAAGGGGAACGGGTAAAGGCTAGAGTTGACCAACAATCCCGTTCGGAAATTGTCAAAAACCATACAGCTACACACTTGCTTCATCAGGCATTAAAAGATGTATTGGGAGAACATGTCAACCAAGCTGGATCCTTGGTAACTGCAGACCGGCTTCGGTTTGACTTCTCCCATTTCGGGTCTATCTCGAGAGAGGAATTGGACCGTGTGGAACAACTTGTCAATGAAAAAATATGGGCATCTGTACCCGTTGCAATTGATTATCATCCAATTGATGAAGCCAAGAAGATGGGAGCTATGGCCTTATTCGGAGAAAAGTACGGCGATATCGTACGTGTAGTCCAGGTCGGCGATTACAGCATTGAATTATGTGGAGGCTGCCATGTCGTCAACACTGCAGAAATCGGTTTGTTCAAGGTAACAGCTGAGTCCGGAATTGGCGCTGGAACGCGCAGGATCGAAGCAAGCACTGGGAAGGCAGCTTATCAGTATTTAAACGACAGACAGACTTTGCTAAGGAATGCAGCTGATATGCTGAAGACAAGTCCGGAGAGTGTGCCGGATCGAATCGACGTCCTATTCAATGAGATGAAAGAACTCCAAAGAGAAAAGGAATCGTTAAGTGCCAAGCTTTCTAATTTGGAAGCATCTTCTATACTGGATCATCTTCAAGAAGTTGACGGGGTGAAACTTCTTGCCCGGCAGGTGGATGTCCAGGACATGAACCAGCTGCGCAATATGGTAGACGAACTCAAGCAAAAAGTCGGCTCCGGCATTATTCTGTTAGGCTCGGTTTCCAACGGAAAAGTCCAGCTCGCGGCAGGAGTTTCGAAGGACCTTGTTGAACAAGGTTATCATGCAGGAAAACTGATCAAAGAAACGGCACAACGTTGCGGTGGCGGCGGTGGTGGTCGTCCCGATATGGCGCAGGCGGGAGGCAAAAATCCGGACCAGCTCCCAGAGGCACTTCAATATGCCGAAACATTTATCAGGGAAAATTCCTAGTTTTTCTTGAAGACGGTTTAGGTATATAATAGGGAGTAACGAATTGTGGACGTTTGTCAGTTAACGTTAAAATTTGAAAAACGGGGGTAAACTAATGGGATCTATGGACAAAACAATGAAATTTAACTTTCCCGAAGAACCATTCGAAAAAAATGTGAAAGAAGTGCTCTTAACCGTGCATGAAGCTTTACGGGAAAAAGGTTACAATCCAATCAACCAGATCGTCGGGTATTTGTTGTCTGGTGATCCGGCGTATATTCCCCGGCATAAGGATGCAAGGAACCTAATCAGAAAAATAGAGCGGGATGAGTTGATTGAAGAACTGGTCAAGTCCTATTTAAATAACCATAAGGAGTAATAATGAAAAAGATTGGCTTTGATGTTGGTGAAAAAACAATCGGGGTTGCTGTCAGTGATGCTCTAGGCTGGACTGCGCAAGGTATCACGACCATTAAATGGGATGAAAAGGATTATTCGACAGCCGAATCCGAAATAGAAAGAATAATCTCGGAATATAATATTGAAGAGGCAGTAGTCGGCTTGCCTAAAAATATGAACGGAACAATCGGGGAACGGGGCGAAGCTTCTCAAGCATTTGCCAAATACCTCGAGGATCGTTTTTCACTCCGGACGGTTTTATGGGATGAAAGGTTGACTACCATGGCTGCGGAGCGGGTTCTCTTAGAAGCCGATATGAGCCGAAAAAAACGTAAAAAGGTAATTGATAAAATGGCTGCGGTCATGATTTTGCAAGGTTACCTGGACGCAAACAAATGAACGAATAACTTACGGAGGTGCAGAAATGGCATTAGAAGAAAAAGAAAGAATCATCATTCCAGACGAGAATGGAGAAGAGCATTTATTTGAAGTGCTGTTCACTTTTGATGTAGACCAGACAGGCAACTCGTATATTGCTGTCGTTCCCGCTGAACAGAAAGACGATGATGAAGTCGAGGTATTTGCCTTCCGCTATGAGGAAAAGTCTCAGGATGAAGATGACTTGTCATTGTTTCAAATTGAATCAGAGGAAGAATGGGAAATGGTCGAGGAAATGCTTAATACCCTGACGGATGAAGAAACTGAATAAATTTCTTTTTATGATGTTTTTATGATGAATGAAAAGCTTATTATCGGTCTTTGCCGGTAATAGGCTTTTTTTGATTGTGATTGTATAGGAAATGATAAAATTAACTGTCTGTGGATCATTATTGGCTGAACCAGCCACGTCCAGCTCCAGCGCCTACCCCCTTTGTGGTAATATACACTGGGTCAGGCTTTTTATGCTTTAACGGGATGGCGGGGTTTAACCGGAAAACTTGAGTAAATTACATAATAATTAGAAATGTTGTCGATGTTTGTAGTATAATAAATCCGGTGAAGGGGGTTTCGTATGTCTACTTCTGATAAAGAGACAAAGTTTTCCGTAAGTTGGAAACAGCGAATAGAAGAAGCAAGCACTGTCAGGAAAATCGTCGCTGTTATCCTGTCCTGTTTACTATTGATCATGATAATCGGCTCCATTGCCGGATATTTATACGTCAAGTCTGCCATGGAACCAGTAGATCCGGATGATGACACGACCACAGATGTAGAAATACCTTTAGGTTCTTCTACTTCCCAAATTGCTGGAATTTTAGAAGAAAATGGCATTATAAGCAACAGCCTTGTATTCCGTTTTTATATTAAATTCAATAATGTGGCAGAGTTTCAAGCGGGAGAGTATGAGTTCTCGCCGTCGATGAGCTTTGACCAGATTGTGGAGTCATTGCAGACGGGTACACTGGTCAAGGATCCTATTCTGACAATCACCATTCCGGAAGGAAAAACAATTGAAGAAATAGCCTCTATTTATGCTGAAAAAGCAGGCATTGATCCGGAAGCATTTATTGCCAAAACAGAAGACGTCGAATACTTAGAAAATCTGATAGCTCAGCATCCAATGATATTATCGGAGGAGATATTGGATCCGGAAATCAGGCATCCACTGGAAGGCTACTTATTTGCCGCTACCTATGATTATTATGTAGAAAATCCTACACCGGAAAAGATTATCGACAAAATGCTGCGAAAGACAGAAAATGTTTTGACGCCATATTTGGATTCCATTTCGGCGAATGACACGATAGAATCGGTTCACGAAGCACTGACAATGGCATCTCTGGTTGAAAAAGAGGCGCGAACAGAAAAAGATCGAAAGATGATAGCCGGAGTGTTTTTCAACCGGATGGCTGAAGATATGAGACTTCAGACCGATCCGACTGTGCTTTATGCCTTGGGCGAGCATAAATCAAGGGTGTTGTTCGAAGATCTTGAGGTTGAGTCGCCTTATAATACCTATCAAGTATCCGGACTCCCGGTAGGACCAATTTCAAACTTCGGAGAGAATTCCTTACAGTCCGTTCTCAATCCAGAGGACACTAGCTATATGTATTTTGTGGCGGCAGAAGACGGGACAATTTATTACTCGGAAACATTTGAAGAACATCAGCAGTTAACGCAAAAATATTTACACAGGGATGCAGCAGGGGAGTGAAGGAAAAATTCGCATTCCCTGCTTTTTTTGTGTTAAAATAATATGGTTGTAAAAATTGTTCAAAGGTCTTGTAAAGCCCAAGTAAGAACAATCCACTTGTAAAAACAAGCGGACTTTTGACATAAGAAATTGACGGAGGTTGCAAAAGTGGACGATCAGTTAGAACAATACTTAACGAGGACTGTCCCAGCCGTACCAAAATGGGCTGCAGAACTTGAAGCATATGCGCAAGAGCATCGCATACCGATAATGGAACCGCTAGGCATCCATTTTTTGATGCAATTGATCCGCATTCATAAGCCTGCAAAAATCCTCGAAATCGGGACGGCTATCGGTTATTCTGCACTCAGAATGCTGGAAGCTTATCCTGCTGCACAGATTCTGACAATTGAAAGAGATGAACAGCGCTATCAGGAAGCGATAAATAATATCAAAGCTCAGGATAAACAAAACCAAATCCAGGTAATATTGGGAGATGCATTGGAAGTAGCAGGGCAGGTAAACAATTATGGACTCTATGATATGTTGTTTATTGACGCAGCCAAAGGTCAGTATCAACGTTTTTTCGAAACCTATACCAAGCAGTTGAACCAGGATGCGGTCATCGTTTCCGATAATGTCCTGTTCAGAGGATTGGTGGCTGCTGAATCCGATCGAAAAGACAGGCTTAACAAACTTGCAGGAAAAGTGCGCAGTTATAATGAATGGCTTGTTCACCACCCCGACTTTTATACGACCATTATTCCGGTTGGTGACGGGATCGCTGTCAGTGTTAGAAGATGAAAGGAAAAAGGAGAGCTAGGTAGTATGTCCAACAAACCCGTAGTTATTGGCGTTGCCGGGGGCAGCGGATCTGGAAAAACCTCTGTAACCAGGTCAATCAGCCAGCGGTTTACAGATAAGACCATTTTAGTCATAGAACAGGATTATTATTATAAAGATCAAGGTCACCTTCCATATGAAGAACGCTTGAGTACCAATTATGATCATCCATTGGCCTTTGATAATGATTTATTGATAGAACATGTAAAAACACTGTTGGCACAAAAACCTGTCAACAAACCTGTTTACGACTATACTCGTCACACCCGTTCGGAGGAAGTGGTGCGTGTCGAACCTAAAGATGTCATTATTTTAGAAGGGATTTTGATTCTGGAAGATCAACGCCTGCTTGATTTAATGGACATCAAAGTGTTTGTTGATACGGATGCAGATGTACGGATTATCAGACGGCTGCTTCGGGATATCAAGGAACGTGGGCGTACGATCGATTCTGTTATTGATCAATAC
Organism: Sediminibacillus dalangtanensis; assembly: GCF_017792025.1. Classification (NCBI taxonomy): domain Bacteria; kingdom Bacillati; phylum Bacillota; class Bacilli; order Caryophanales; family Bacillaceae; genus Sediminibacillus; species Sediminibacillus dalangtanensis. The sequence goes on along the minus strand of NZ_CP046956.1, from coordinate 2,340,659 downwards.
ATCAATGTAGTCCGGCCCATGCATCTGCAGTTTGTCGAACCGACAAAACGATATGCGGATATCATTATCCCTGAGGGTGGACAAAACCATGTAGCCATTGATTTGATGGCAACTAAAATACAAACCATTCTGAACCGGTAAATTTTTCCGCCTTTAAGTAAAAACTATTGAAAAATTAGATAAAATCTGCCATAGTATTGGATATAGTCAAAACTGAAAACGGGAACATGAACTTGAGCGCACAATTGTGCTGCTCATTTTTATACAAGGACAAGGTTCTTTTCCCGCCCCGATTACCAATCTGGTGACCAGCAATGCAAAACTTCACCGATTTAATTTATCATGTTTTTGTTGTATACTAGATAAACTATATATACTAAAAGAAGACCTGGAATAATCGGGAATATGATATTATTGTTGGAATCAAAGGAGTGTGTCAAATGGCTGCAGAAAAAAGTTTTTACATGACCAATGAGGGTAAGCAGAAATTAGAAGATGAACTGGAATACCTTAAAACGGAAAAAAGACAAGAAGTTGTAGAAAGAATAAAAATAGCCAGAGGGTTCGGCGATCTTTCCGAGAACTCTGAATATGATGCTGCCAAGGATGAGCAGGCTTTCGTAGAATCCCGTATCGCTACGGTGGAAAACATGATTCGGAATGCAGTCATCATCGAAAATGATAATGATAATCCAAACGTGGTGAATTTAGGGAAATCAGTTACGTTTAAAGAACTTCCTGACGGTGACGAAGAAAGTTATCAAATTGTCGGTAGTGCGGAAGCGGATCCGTTCGAAGGGAAAATTTCGAACGATTCACCAATCGCAAAATCACTGATAGGACGTGAAATAGGCGAAAAGGTGACCGTGCCGACACCGGGCGGGGATATGGAAGTTGAAATTCTTAGCGTTGAATAAGGAATAGGATAGTGTGACAGAGACAAAACCATAATTGACAAAGTAAAGACCGAACGATGATTCGATTCTACCCATTCGAACTCGTTCGGTTTTTCTTGGTTGTATAGGAAATTATAAATTTAACTGTCTGTGGATCATTATTGTCTGAAACAGCCACGTCCAGCCCTCGAGGTCTTAAGTCAACCCTCTATATGGCAATAAGCGGCACTCCAACGCTTTCTTTAACTTGTAGGGGGCTTCGCATTTCCTTAATTGAATACTGTTTCACTATAACTGCATCCATCATTCAGAGATCAGAACACTTTAATATATCCATAATCAACTAAATACTTTTCATACTTCCTATTCAAAAAAATCATCAGCAGTTTTCTATGCTGATGAATATTTTGGACAGTCCTTTGATTTTGTTATTGTTAGGTAATCGTTGAGATTGGAGTCCATATCCTTTTCAAGAACTTGTTCACCTCAATTCTGAAAGTTCTTTTCTTTGCTTGCAAGGATAGTAGGGAAGAAACACTTTTCTGATAAAATCCTCCTTTTTCAGGGAAATCAGGAACTCGAAGACGACCAACTCTTCCACTTCAGCAAATTGAACCTCTGTGCCATCTAAAAAGAAAATGGAAAACAGATTCTGTTCTTTATCATAACCGACTTCATTGAAGGTGGTTATCCCCCATAGCTGCTGATCGAACTTGGTAATTTTCAATAGCATCATCCCCTTCTGAACTCGCTGTTTTATTAGTTAGATGTTTATGCACGGACTCCTTCCTATATGCCAAAAGTAGAAGAAGTTCGACAAAAATAATCTTGAGTGAAGGTTAGAATGATTTTGTCCAATTCAAAATACCATAGTATAATAGCAGATAGATGGAAAAGGAGGTACTTTCATGTCAGATGAATTTCATTCACCATCTAGGGTGAATCGTTTTGAAAAAAGAAGAAAAGGCACAAAAGCGATAACTTTCCTTTTGATTGCCGGCGGAATACTGATCCTTGTTTTGATTGGTTTTTTTCTGTTCGGCGGTGGGGATGAAGATAATTCCACAAATAACAACGAAAACCAAGAAGTATCACCTGAAGAGGGGCAGGATTCTGCTACGGAAACGGGAGAAGAAGACAAGATTGAAAATGAAGACGGAACGAATGAAACAAATCAGTCGGATACTGGTGACACAGAAGAAGAAGAAACGGAACCCACTGAAAATGATACGGGGCAAGAGGCAGAAAAAGAAACAGTTGATTCGAGTGGAGACAGCAATGTAAAAGAAGCTTACACCGCAGATTGGAAACCGGTAGGTACGGAACAGCAGGGGACGCATGAAACGACGTTTGAAGAAGGTACGCAGGATTGGGAAGAAATGATGGAAGCCATTGAATTGGCGACAGATTTACCAAGCAGCAATCGAATTGTCTGGTGGGTCGAAAGAGGAAGTGCCAACCAGCAAGTTATTGCTACTGTTTCCGATAGTGATGAGACGGAAACATACCGGACTTACCTAACATGGGTGGAAAACGAGGGCTGGAAACCAACCAAGGTGGAAGTGTTAAAAGAAAATGATCAAAAATACCGTTTTGAACAATAACAAGAACAACGTTACAGGAGGAACCATACTATGACAATTGCCATTATCGGAGCAATGGATGAAGAAGTACAACTTTTGAAGGGGAAAATGGACGTTCTCGATACGATTAAGGTAGCAGGGTGTACGTTTGTGAAGGGTACACTGAAAAATCGAGAGGTGGTTTTACTTCAGTCAGGCATAGGAAAAGTAAATGCGGCAATGGCCGCAACGATTTTACACGAAAGGTTTGCGCCCACTCATGTCATTAACACCGGCACAGCAGGTGGATTTGATCAGGAGCTAGAGGTGGGAGATATTGTCATATCGACTTCTGTCACGCATCACGATGTTGATGTCACTGCCTTCGATTATGAATATGGACAGGTTCCCGGAATGCCTCCTAAATATGAAGCGAACGAACAATTAGTGGAATTAGCGCTCCAGGCAGCAAAAGGACTGAACGATCTTCAGACGAAAAAGGGATTGATAGCTACCAGTGATTCATTTATGCAAGATGAAGAACGTGTGGCATTTGCCAGGGACAAGTTTCCTGATATGATTGCGGCAGAAATGGAAGCAGCAGCGATTGCCCAGGTTGCTTACAATTATCAGATACCTTTTGTAGTTATTCGGTCTTTATCTGATATAGCAGGAAAGGAATCTTCCGTATCCTTTGATGCTTTTTTAGAAAAAGCAGCTGCAAATGCCGCAAATTTGATCATCGATATCGTAGAAAAAATCTGAGCTTTTCCATCAATTACCTTCCTGGCAAACGTGTGATTCTATGTTATAGTACAAGTAGAATCGCTCTTTGTTCAACAGGAAGGAGGAAAGCAGCTTATGAAGCAGCAGGAAGCTAAACTCATCGAGGAGCGGATTGAAGACTTTGGTCGTTTCTTGGTGACACTGTTGATGCTTAGTGCTTTTTTCTATTTAGGGATGATTATTAATTACTATCTTGAGCCGATGGATAACGGCGGCCTTTTGCCGGCTATATTGGTCCTAACCGTAGTGGCTGCTGGTTGGATTGCTGTCTTGCTGAAAAAGTGGCAACGGGAGTTAAATAGTTTAACGGAATAATACAAACCGCATGGTATTTATCGACTGGAAAGTCATTCAATGCCATGCGGTTTTTTATAAATGATTACTTAGAGTAATCAAGGTACATTTTCGAAAAGAGCATTGAATCGACGCCATCGCTGTATTAAGATACTCGCCTTAGGGGATCGGCTGAAGTTTTTGCTTTTCCTATATATCGATTCTCTCTTCTTTCTCTGTTTTATGTGCCTCTTTCTTTACGGTAATACTCGTGAAAGACCTTCATTAGGGCACGTTTTTCTATTCTGGAAACATAACTTCGAGAAATTTTCAGTTTCTTGGCAATTTCGCGCTGTGTTAATTCTTTGGTATTATTTAGACCATATCGATTGATCACTACTTCCTTTTCTCTCTCATCCAGTATCCCAAGGTATTCCTTGATTTTTTCCACTTCCATATTCAATTGGATATATTCTATCAAATCTTCATTTTCTGCTTCCAAAATGTCAATCAAACTGATCTCATTTCCCTCTTTGTCTTGGCCGATTGGATCATGGAGAGACACATCTTTTTTGGTTTTCTTCAATGCTCGTAAATGCATAAGTATTTCGTTTTCAATACATCTTGCAGCGTAAGTGGCCAACTTTGTTCCCTTTCCAACTGAAAAGCTTTCAATTCCTTTAATCAATCCGATTGTACCGATAGAAATCAAATCCTCCGTGTCTTCCCCGGTATTTTCAAATTTTTTTACTATGTGCGCGACCAAGCGCAAATTATGTTCGATCAACATATCTCTGGCGTGCTGGTCGCCCTCTTGCATTTTTTCAATATATAATGCTTCTTCTTTAGCAGAGAGTGGTTGAGGAAAAGCATGGTTTTTAACATAGGATACAAAGAACAGTGTTTCTTTGATGAGATATGCCAACGCACTTAATATACCCGACAAAAACAAGCACCTCCGTTAGAGTGGGCTATAGCCTATATCTTCACTCTATGTGCGGTTGTTGGAAATTGTGCCTGTCTGCCGGTGAAACATTTATTAATCTGCTTCTGAGTCCATGCAGGGTAAAAAGCGGGCATTTTCAAACATGCTCCCAAAGCAATTCAGGGTCATAATTATTTAATATGTAGTTAAGCGACGATTGTTCTATAGGAAAATTCATGGAATAATCCTGCAATGAAAAAGCGAAGAGTGACTACTGCACAATAGCTATAAACTGCGACATAGTTTGAATTGGTCTTCCTAACTTCTTACATTCGTTGAGTTGAAGTTCGACGCTGCGGAAATACCCTGCTTTCCGCAGCGTTGGATTAGCACTCATTCTGTTAAGACTAGGAGGAAGAAACAGCAGTATTATGTCGTAGTTTATATTTATGGCGAATCAGGAGAACGAGCCTTTGTTGGAAATCGGGTAAACGAAAAAATCATCAGCATTTTATGTACTGCTGATGATTTCCTCAAGGTATTGATTTTGTCATTTTTATTATTTCATATGATCTGGATTTTCTTTCGCTCGGATGGCTTCCGTATAATCATCGCGTACTTTGTCCCCCCATGGTTTAACGCCACTGCGGTGGGCCGCCCTGGAAATCATATGACCTGATACAGGGACGGTCAAAAGGACAAACAGCAAACCTAAAATCAACTTTCCGCTAAATATGCCGTGTTCGACATACAGAAACAGAAAAGCTCCAATCATAATTCCGGCTATACCCAGTGTCGATGCTTTCGTAGCAGCATGCATTCTTGTATAGACATCAGGGAAGCGCAACAAACCGATGGATGTCGAAAAAATGAAAAATGTACCAACAAGCAAACATATCGAAATCAGAATATCCATGAAGATATCAACGCTCGTCCCTGTCAATGATAACACCCTTTTCTATGAATTTTGCCAATGCAATCGTACCGATAAACAATAAGATACCAATCAACAATACGATATCGTTCAATTTTGTAGTGACAAGCAATATGGCAATCAGACCTACAAGAGCCATTAAATTAATCCCGATCGCATCCAGGGCTACAGCGCGATCCGGATTTGTCGGTCCTTTAATCGCGCGGATCATTAACAGAATTAGCGAAACAGAGGTTGCTATTAAACATATATACGTGACAACTTCTGTAATATAGTAAAAATCGGTGGACGTCATATTATCTGGTCACCTCCATAATCGCTTTTTCAAAGCTGTCCTTGATTTCCTGGATGGATTCCTGGGTATCGTCTATATGCATCGCGTGAATATAAATCAAACTGTTATCGTCGGAAACAGCTATCGACAGTGTTCCGGGAGTGAGAGAAATCAGGTTCGCTAGCAGCGTGATTTCCCAATCACTTTTCAGTTCTGTAGGCAATGCAAATATACCTGGCGTGATATCCAGCTTTGGTTTGTAAACCAGCTTGACAATCTGCAGATTGGAAAGGATCAACTCTTTGGTAAACAAGAGCATTAACTTCAACACTTTAACTACCCGTTGCATATAAAATGCGTCGGGGATGAAGCGCTGCAGGACCAGTAAGAGCAGGATACCAATCAAATAACCGCCAAAAAATGTCGAGAACGTGTAGCTTTCACTCATGAACATCCACATTACCGCGATCAAAATGTTTAGTAAAATTTGAAAAGGCATATAGGTTTACTCCTTAAAAACAGAATCGATATAAATTTCCGGATTCATTAGTTGATTCGAAATTTCATCTACGACCGGATAAAACATTTCTGCTCCGATTCCGAGCAATACAGTGAAAAATACCAGAAAAGCGACCGGCCAAGTCAATGCGTTGGCGGTTTTTCTGTCGATCGTGATGTTTTCATCTTTTTCACCCCAGAAACCTCGGACGAATATTTTCATAATCGAATACAAAATTAACAGACTAGACAATAAACCAATGATAACAATGGCTACCTCTCCATCAGCGAAGCCACCTTGCATGATCATTAACTTGCCAATAAATCCGCTGAACGGGGGTACACCGGCCAGAACAAAAGCGGAGATGAACAACAGCCAGCCGAGAAGGGGAAGCTGATGAATCAGCCCCTTCATTTTGCGTAAATCCGAGGTGCCGACAATGTGAGCGACAGCACCTGCCAACAAAAATAATGCTGCTTTGATGATCATGTCACTTATCATATAATAGACCGATCCGCTTAACGCCGTTTTGTTATAGATTCCGATGCCCATCACCATAAATCCGACTGCAGGAATAATGTTGTAGGCGATAATCAGCTTGATGTTGTTTGTTGACAAAGCACCAATTGCTCCGAAAACCAACGTAAAGCCGGCTATCCAAATAAATAGTTCATGTGTCACAGTCGTGTCGTGAATGAACACTAGCGTGAACATGCGGATGATCGAGTAAACGCCAACTTTTGTCAACAGTGCAGCAAACATTGCGGAGACGACAGGATTGGGAACAGTATAAGGCTTAGGCAGCCAATAATAGAGCGGAAACAATGCTGCCTTCGTCGCAAATACAAAGAACAGCAAGATGCCGATCGTCGTCAAAATTCCCTGTTGCTCTACTTCCTGCACCCTTTCAGCCATTTGTGCCATGTTGACAGTTCCTAATACAGAGTAAAGAAAAGCGACGGTCGTGACAAAAACAATCGAAGAAAATAGATTGACTAGCACATACTTGATCGATTCACGGAGCTGGACTTTTTCTCCCCCCAGCGTGATGAGCGCATAAGAAGCCATCAACAGCACTTCAAAAAATACAAACAAGTTGAACAAGTCACCTGTCAGGAATGCGCCAGAAACGCCTGTAATCAAAAGGAAGAAAAACGTATAAAAGTAGTACCTTTCCTTCTGCTCAGTAAGTGAGTAAGGCGCATAAAAGACGCAGGCAAGCCCGATGACATTGGTGGTCAAAACCAAGGTGACCGCCAGCAGGTCAGCGACCAGGACAATCCCATAAGGAGCTTCCCAGCCTCCGGTCTCCAATGTCACGGTACCGTTCTGCAGTACGTAGTAAAAGACATATGCGGCTACACCTGTACTCATCACGGACAACAGTTTTGCTGCATGGCGTACAAACGGTGTCTTTGTATGAAAGAATGCTAATAAAATCCCGGAAACTAGCGGGATGATAATCGGAAGTACTGCTAAGTTACTCATCATGGTTACCCCTCAATTTTTCCATATTATCTGTATTGTTTTCTTGTGCCGCCCGGTAAGAAAGGACCAGCAGCAGACTGGTCAGACCGAAACTGATGACAATGGAGGTCAGAATTAAGGCCTGAGGCAGAGGATCTGCATAGTCACTAATTCCATATTCCAATACAGGCGGAGCGCCTCGTTTCAATTTCCCCATCGTCAGAATGAACAAATGGGCTCCGTTCGAAAGAATAACCGTACCGATTACAATTCGAAGCAGCTGTTTTTGCAGCAAATTATAAATACCGGCCGCAAATAAAATTCCAGCTACCACCGACATGATAATTTCCAATTTATTTTCCCTCCTTGCTGCGCAGCTTGATCAAGCTGTAGATGCTGAACGCGGCGATACCCAGGACAGTGATCTCAAACAGTGTATCTAGTCCACGCATATCAACGAGGATCACATTCACTACGTTGTCTCCGCCGCCTAAATCATGCGAAGTTTCCAGGAAGTAGTCGGAAATCGCAGCGAACCATTTGCTACTGTGTGCCGATATACCAATCAAGGTCATCAATGTACCAAATCCTACCGCAATGACTGCATTTGTTAGACGGAAGCCGGCTCTTTCCGTTCTGCGGCTCAGCTGCGGTAAATGATGGAAACACAACAGCAACAAGGCTACTGTAATGGTTTCGATTACCAACTGTGTCAATGCCAGGTCGGGTGCCCGGTAAAAGACGAACAATAATGCCTGCCCATACCCTGATACGCCAAGAATGATAATGGCTGCTACATTATTTTTGGCGAGAATAGTACCAACTGCACCAGCTATCACCATAATTCCTACAAGGATTTCTGGGAGTGTGATAGGTGCAAGATCATCCGTTTTGAAGGTGAAACCGTTCGTTCCGGCCATCACTAGTCCTGTTACAACGAAAATAGTTGAAATGATCAGAGCAGTGTACCTGCGCAGCGATCCATTCATATAGCCCTTGGTCAGCTTTGCGGTGTAAACGTCTAACCCTTTCAATGTGCCATTATAAACTCTGTTAAAACTCAGATTACCTGGTATAGACTTGTAAATATTCCACCACTTTTCACGGAATAGATATAGGATTGTACCAAAGGCTACTACAATTAAAGACATGTAGAATGCCGTTTTCAATCCATGCCAATAAACGATATGCTCATGGGTTTCCACCCCGCTGATTGCCTCGGCTGCGTGGGCGAGAAATGTCTCATTGAACAAATTCGGAAACAGTCCGATAAAAATAACCCCGAATACAAGAATCGCAGGGGCGATCAGCATGCCGATAGGTGCCTCATGTGGTTTTTTGGGTAGTTGCTCCAATTTCTGTTTTCCAGTAAAGGTTCCGAACAAGAAATACATCGAATAAACAAATGTAAAGATACTCCCGAACACCGCAAGATAAGGAATTGCCTGTTTCATGATGGACGCAATCAACAACGTGGTATCTCCAATATGAAGGGAGTTTTCAAAGAAAAGCTCCTTACTGTAGAACCCATTGAGAAATGGAAGTGGTACTCCGGCCATTGATAGCGAAGCAAACAGGGCAAGCGTCGCGGAAATAGGCATTAGCGTCATCAGCCCACCTAGTTTGCGAATATCCCGTGATCCGGATTCGTGGTCGATAATGCCGGCGATCATAAACAAGCTTCCTTTGAAAGTGGCATGGTTCAAAATATGAAAGACAGCTGCAAAAACAGCGGCCTCTGTGCCAAACCCCAGCATCGCCATGATCATACCTAACTGGCTGACTGTCGAGAAAGCAAGAATTCCTTTCAAATCAGTCTGTCTGACTGCCATGTAGGAAGCCCAGCATAACGTGATGATGCCAATCCCACTCACGATAATAAAGAACCATTCATATCCATGGAAAATCGGAGAGAATCGAGCGACAAGAAAAATACCTGCTTTCACCATTGTAGCAGAGTGAAGATAAGCACTGACAGGTGTCGGTGCTTCCATGGCGTCCGGAAGCCAGATATGAAAAGGAAATTGAGCCGACTTAGTGAAAGCGCCCAATAAAAGCAAAGTCAATATCAGCGGCAGGTAGTCGCTCGAAAGAATCATATCTACACTGCCAATCATCTGCTGTACACTTGTGACACCGGTTGTTACATGTAAAAGCATGAAGGCACCGAGCATGCTCAGACCTCCGAATACAGTGATCAGCATTGACTTCATAGCCCCGTATCTGGAGCCTTCCCGATGGTTCCAATACCCAATCAATAAAAAGGATGAAATGGAGGTCAATTCCCAAAACGTATAAAGAACATATACATTATCTGATAATACAACCCCGAGCATTGCGGTCATGAATAGTAAAAGGTACACATAGAAGTGTGCCAGTTTTTCCGATTTATGTAAGTAAAAGATGGAGTACAAAGTGACCAATGCACCAATTCCACTGATCAAAAGCACGAATAATAAACTCAATCCATCCAGGTAGAAATCAAGCGAAATTCCCATGGAAGGAATCCAAGGGTAGCTTTCCAGTTTCGGAGAAAAACCCTCTCCGATAAAACGAACAAAAAAAATGAATATTCCCAGAGGTATGAAAAAGACAAAAATTCCTGTGTGGATTTTATCTTTGAACTTACTCAAGAAAGGAATAAGAAGTGTCAAGATAAGTGGTAATAAAACTGCGAATAGCATTTAATAATGGTCCTCCTTTAATTGATCTCATTCACAGGGGAAGGGTAATCAGATGATAATTATGCCGATGGGAGTGCGGGATAAGTGCACACTTACCTCTCATTTTAATCAGAACAAGGTGTAATATTCAACTAAATGCATTCATGGACGAGTGGGGAACATGCAAAAACGTCCATAAACTCATTTTAGCGAAAATAAAAAACCCCTGCCATGAGAAAACATGACAAGAGTTTGACAATTTTCAGTAAACCATCCATTTAATCCAAACAGAAAACGGAAGCATTCAGCTGGAGTATTTAATTTCGTGAGTTAGCGACCTTCTTTGAATTTCTGCTTCTATTAAATGAATGAATTCGTTGCTTAAATTCAGTTCATTCGCTTTGTGATAGGATTCTATTAACAATTCGTCCGATAAATGTTCCATAAGGCTGCTCCTCCTGTATTGGAAGTTTCCCATCAATACATTTTCAAGGAATGAATGTCTGTCTTGAAGTTATTAATACTTTACCATGAAAGAATGGGTTGGACAAGTTGTAAGTTATTAACAGTTGGGTGTATATAACTTGTTAATAAACTGTTTATTTTGGGAGAATCATTTGATTTGACGGGGAGTAGGATGTTAATAAAGTTATCCACAGAGTAAAATGTGGGGGAATTTGTCGAAAGAAAGATTCATTTTTTGCCGATATCAACCATATATGTCAAGATGGAAAAGAAATGAACCGCTTGAAAAATTTCTTTTGAATCCAGAAGATAAAATGTATATCATGAGTAAGGAGTGTTTAGAACGGTTATACATAAAATGAGGTGACTAGCAGTTGATCTTAAAGAGATTTTTGCCAAACGAACACGTGAAAAGCGTATTTGAAATCCATCCAGATGATCTGAAAGCCCGCGGAATAAAAGGGATTATAACAGATCTTGACAATACGTTGGTGGCTTGGGATGTAGCCATGGCTACACCGGAAATCATCGCCTGGTTTCAGCTGATGGAAAAACACGAAATCAAAATTACAATCATTTCAAATAATAAAGAAGAAAGAGTAAAATTATTTTCAGAACCATTAAACACCCCGTTTGTTTATGGTGCGAGAAAACCTCTGAGCCAAGCCTTCAAAAAAGCTACCAAACAGATGGAATTAGATAAGGATGAAATTGTTGTTGTCGGAGATCAAATCATGACTGATGTGTTGGGCGGCAACAGTGCTGGTTTTTATACCATCCTGGTTGTGCCGATTGTTAAAACAGATGGTGCGTTGACAAGAATCAATCGGAAAATTGAAAGGCGGATTTTAAGTTGGATGAGAAAAAAAGGGATGATTACTTGGGAGGAAGAGTGAGATGGAAGAGTTAATCTGTCAAGGGTGCGGAGCACCTATTCAAACGGAAGAAGAACAGAAGCCGGGATATGCGCCAAAGTCGGCTTTGGAGAAGGACGTTGTAATTTGCAAACGCTGCTTCCGTTTAAAGCATTATAATGAAGTGCAAGATGTATCACTTACAGACGATGATTTTTTGAAAATGATCAGTGAAATTCGCAATACCGACGCGCTAATAGTACAGGTGGTCGACATTTTCGATTTCAATGGCAGTTTCATCAGCAGCCTGCAGCGGCTCACTGGAAATAATCCCATACTGCTTGCGGGAAATAAAGTAGATTTACTTCCAAAGTCTACGAACAAAAATAAACTGAAGCAATGGCTGCAGCATTCGGCAAAGGAAGAGGGCCTTCCGGTAAAGGATGTTATGTTGGTTTCTGCAGAAAAAGGGCTCGGTTTTGATGAACTGGAATCCGCAATCGAAACGTACCGGGAAGGAAAAGATGTGTATATCGTCGGCAGCACGAATGTAGGGAAGTCGACGCTGATCAACAAATTGATCAAGCGGACCAGTGGAATCAGTGATGCTATTACCACTTCCTATTTTCCTGGAACTACTCTCGGTTTTATTGATATTCCACTGGATGACGATAGTTCGTTGTATGACACACCGGGAGTCATAAACAGAAAACAGATGGCCCACTATCTATCCGAAGAGGATGTGAAAGCAATCACGCCTGGAAAAGAGATAAAACCGCGTGTTTTTCAATTGAATGAACAGCAGACGCTCTATTTTGGCGGGCTTGCCCGAGTTGACTTTACTAAGGGAGGAAGAAAATCTTTTGTCTGTTATTTCGCGAATCAATTGAACATCCATCGTACCAAACTGGAAAACGCGGACGATCTTTACCAGCGCCATCTCGGTGAATTGTTGTCACCACCTAGTGAAGCGTCGACTGAATCACTCCCTCCGCTCGAGAAGAAAAGCATAAAAATAACGGAAGGGAAAACGGATGTTGTGTTTCCAGGGCTAGGCTGGATCACACTACCGGAGGGTGACGTTACGGTTACCGTATACAGCCCGAAAGGCGTAACCGTATCGATCAGACCTTCTTTGATATAGGGGGAGAATAATGGAATTTAAGCTGGGATTGATTGGCTATCCGGTTCAACATTCTTTGTCACCGTTCATCCATCAAAAATTCATGGAGAACACTAGCATCCAGGGGTCTTATCAACTATTTGAGACTGAGCCGCACCAACTGGAGAAACGCTTAGAAGAATTGAAAAGAGCGGATATTTCCGGATTCAATGTGACTGTACCGCATAAGCAAGCAATCATGTCGTATTTAGATGAAGTGGATTCAGATGCTTATAGAATCGGTGCAGTTAATACGGTTGTTAACGATAAAGGCAGGCTGAAAGGGTATAATACCGATGGCATCGGTTATGTGCGGTCCCTTGCGGAGGCTTATCCTAATGTATTTCAGCAAGAGAAAAAGGCTCTTATACTGGGAGCGGGGGGAGCCGCTCGCGGGATTTATCGTGCACTTGTAAAACAGGGAATACAAGGAATCAGTATTGCCAACAGAACTAAGTCCAAAGCAGAGGGCCTGCTTGACTTGCAGGATTTACATACAGAGACAGAGATCCTTTCCTTTTCTGAAGCGGAAGCGGCGCTCGATAACTTTGATTTGATTGTACAAACTACATCTGTCGGGATGTCTCCTAATCACGATGAACAGGTCATCTCATTAAATAAGGTAAAGCCACATACAGTGGTTAGTGATATTGTTTATAAACCATTGAATACAAAGCTGCTGAGGGAAGCTGCAAACCTTGGGGCCAAGACGCACCACGGCCATACGATGCTGCTCTATCAAGCCCAATATGCTTTTGAAATTTGGACAGGCGCACATCCTCAGATGGAATCATTGGTGGAACAACTAGAACAAAGATTGCGAGGAAATGGATATGTTAACAGGTAAGCAAAAACGTTATTTACGATCTCAGGCTCATCACCTGAATCCTATTTTTCAAGTTGGCAAGACAGGTGTTAATGAGAATATGATAACCCAGGTGGGTGAAGCCTTGGAAAAACGGGAACTGATCAAAGTCAGCATCCTGCAAAATTGTATGGAAGATAAAGGGAATGTTGCCGAGGAGCTTGCAGAAGGAACCGAGGCGGAAATTGTACAAATAATCGGAAACATTATCGTACTATATAAGGAATCAGAAGAGAATAAACAAATTGTACTGCCCTAAAGGAGTTTGTCATGAAAAAAATTGGTTTGTTAGGGGGCACATTTGACCCCCCTCATTTGGGCCATTTGCTGATTGCCGAGGAAGTATATCAGGCATTACAGCTTGATGAAGTGTGGTTTATTCCCTCTAATTTGCCGCCGCATAAGCAGCATTCTGGAACAAATGCGGCGATCCGTTTGGAGATGGTTGAGACCGCTATAGAGGATAATACTCATTTTCGTGTTGAACCGATTGAATTAGAGCGGGAAGGGAAGTCCTACACGATTGACACCATACGGTTATTGCGGGAACGCGAGCCTGAAACGGATTTTTATTTTATCATTGGAGCCGATATGGTGGAATACTTGTCTAAGTGGCACCAAATCAAGGAGTTGGCAGGAATGGTTCATTTTGTAGGAGTGAAACGTTCCGACTACCGACTCGATACTGCCTATCCAGTTATGGAAGTCGAAATTCCCGGCATAGATGTTTCATCTACTTTAGTACGGGACAGAATTTCGGCAAAACATTCTGTGAAGTATTTGGTGCCGGATAAAGTGATTAACAAAATAAAGGAGTATCGTTTATATGGAGCGGAGTGAAGCGCTGGCCATCGTTGAGCCGTATCTAACAAAAGCACGGTTCGAGCATACTGTCCGAGTTACGGATACCGCATTGGAATTGGCGAACCGATATGGGGGCAACTTAAAAACGATAGAGCTTGCAGCGATTTTCCATGATTATGCCAAATATCGGGATCGAGAGGAAATGCGCAGCTGGATTATCCATGAACCCCTGCCTAAAGACTTGTTGGAATACCATCATGAATTGTGGCATGGCCCTGTTGGTGCTTTACTTGTCCAGCGGGAAGTTGGCATCCAGGACAAAGATGTTTTGAGCCCGATTCGTTGGCATACGACAGGCAAAGCTGGCATGAACCATTTGGAGAAGCTGGTCTTTTTGGCCGATTATATGGAACCTGGTCGAGATTTTCCAGGTGTCGATGATGTACGAAAAGCGGCCGAGGAAAATTTAGACTACGCCTGTTGGATGGTTTCCAAAAATACCATTCGTTATTTAGTGAGCAAAAACCAACGGATTTATCCGGATACTTTTCATGCATATAATGATTTAACGAAGATGATGGAGGATAATAAATGGAGGGAAGCAATTAATGGATAGCAAACAATTGGCACAGTTAGCGGCAAAAGCATGCGAGGATAAAAGGGGCGAAGATATTGTCTTATTGGATATGAAGGATGTCTCGCTGATCGCAGACTATTTTCTCATTTGTGAGGGGAGCAATGAACGGCAGGTTCAGGCAATTGCCAGAGCTATAAAGGAAACGGCAGAAGAAAAGGAACTGACAGTGAAACGATTGGAAGGATTTGATCAAGCAAGGTGGATTCTGGTCGATTTAGAAGATGTGGTATGTCATATCTTCCATAAAGAAGAAAGAAGCTATTATAATTTGGAGCGTTTATGGGGAGACGCACCATTAGTGGAAACAGGAATTAATTAATGTCCTATGTCCAGCTTGCGTTAGTTTACGATATATTGATGGAAGATGCCCCATATGAAGAGTGGACAGCCTTTGCCGAAAAAAAGTTTGAAAGCTATGCCAAAACCATAGGCAAAGTTGCTGACTTAGGCTGCGGTACCGGCCAAATCACCAGGCGTCTGGCCAATGCCGGCTACCGAATGACAGGCATAGACAATTCAGAAGAAATGCTTGCTTATGCCAAGCGTGCAGCTGAAGAAACAGGCCAACAAATTCAGTGGTACCATGCAGATATAACAGAATTGAGTGGTTTTTCTCAGTTTGATGCAGCCGTCAGTTTTTGTGATGTGATCAATTACATTACGGACGAACAGTCTTTACGTGAAGCCTTTGCCAATGTGAATCGAATATTAATTCCCGAAGGATTGTTTTTATTTGATGTCCACTCGATTGAACATATCGAGCATGATATGAAGGGAGAGACATTCGCTGAAATATATGATGATATATCGTATGTTTGGCTATGCCAGCCAGGGGAAAATCAGGGCGAAGTTTTCCACGATTTGACGTTCTTCATTCAAGAAGCAGATCAACGTTATCAACGGTTTGACGAACAGCACCATCAACGGACTTTTTCGATAAATCAGTATAGAGAGCTGCTAAGAGAAACGGGATTCCATGTCAAGGGAGTATACGGGGATTTTTCTGATGAGCCGCTTGGGGAATCGCCGGCAGAACGGATTTTCTTTGTGTGTGAAAAGAAGAGGGAGGTTTAACCTTCTTCTTAGCTTGTAGAAGAACGTTAGGTTTTTCTACAAGCTTTTGTTTTTATATAGGAAATGATAAATTTAACTGACTGTGGATCATTATTGGCTGAAACAGCCAAGTCCAGCTCTAGCGCCTACCCCCTCGAGGTCTTAAGCCCACCCTCTGTGTGGCAAAAAGCGCCACGCCGAGGCTGTTCTTAAGCTTGTCGGAGGCCCAAACGATGTGGGTCATGCAGGCGTTGCCACAGGACGTGGCGGCTTTAGCCTGTACTCCTTTAAACAGGCGCTTGCGCTTTTGTTCTTTCTGATGGTGTTTTCTAAGGGACTTTTGTTATGAGCAATAAATATAAACTGCGCAGTAACTGTGATGAGAAGTTCCATTGCCTATTCAAAAAGAGTGGTAACCACCGCTTCGGTAGCATATTTCGCTTTCCGCGGGCACGGCTTCAGCTAACTTGGTAAAGAAAACCGCTTTACCAAGTGGATCTTCGTGCGATGCATCGCTGCAGCAGCCTTCCTTGGGACTGCGATTACTCGTCCCACCGAAAACACTTGTCCTGTGGAAAGAAGGCATCGGTGAGATCCCGCAGAGCGTTAGCTCGAGGAAGCTCACCAGTCGCCCGCGGAAAGCGCAGGGTATTTCCGCAGCGCCGAACTCCAACTCAATAAAAGTAGGAAGTTAGGAAGACGCATTCAAACTATGTCGTAGTTTCTATCGATTACGTCGCTTAACAAGAATATTTTACTCAAGAATTTTTTTGTTTGAAAAAAGGATTTTCGCAAAGTCTGTCGAATCTATTATTAACCCTCTAGCATTTGATAACTTATTTTTTCGATGTCCTCGCGGTATTTTGCGTGTGTCCTGCTAATTAAGCCGCTAAATAAACGGCCTGCTTCTCCTTCCAGCGCTTTGATCCCTTCTCCTGTAACGCCCCCCTTGACGCACACCTTTTCAACGAGTCGTGGGAGGCTGTAATGCCCTTCTTCCAGTAATTTCCCGTACCCGATCAGCATGTTTTCCATTAAACTTGTTGCCTCTTGCTTGCTGATACTGGTATCACGGCAAGCTGCTTCGATGAATTCCTGTGCCAAGTAACTGAAGAAGGCAGGACCACATGAAACGATGTCGGATGCTATTCGTGTCACTTTTTCTTCAATGGCCTGCGGTTTGGAAAATAGCTTGCTGCTTTGGAGTAAGTATCCTTTCATCTCTTTTGTTACCGATTCGCCAAAACTGAACAGAGTTGTTCCGGATAGAGCCCGATTCGTGATGCTTGGAATCATCCGGACGACCTGACAGGGGACTAGTTGTTCCAATCGCTGAACAGAATAGGGGCTTGTAATCGATACAAGGCACTGTTCGCTGGTCAGTCTATCATGAATCTCGGCAAGAAGCGGATAAATTTCCGTCGGTCTTGCACAAATGAAAAGGATATCTGCGACAGCTGCCAGTTCATTTTTGTCCTCTAAGACATGAACCCCTGGATAAACTGTCTGTATAGCTTGGGCTTTGCTGATGGTTCGGTTGTTTATATAAAGCTGATCCGGCTCGATAACTCCTGAGGACATCCATGCATGAATAAGGATTTGCCCCATATTCCCCGTCCCAATAATTCCCCATTTCATTTCATCAACTCCCTGCATGTTTTACCAATCTATTGTATGAGCAAATAGGCTGTCCTATGAAACCTGTTAACAAGGAGGAAAAATAAGATGGAAATAGTGAAAAAACACATTCGAATCATATTGATAATGATCGGGGTGCTCGTTATGTCTGCTATTTACTTACTTAGTGAACCCTTGACAGCTGAAGAAGGAAATACTCTATCCCTGCCGGAAGAAATGCTTGGCTCTTCTGGGACGGAAGCTGAACAAAATAGAGATCCATTAAATCAAATTGAGAAAGGAGAAGTATATGTAGATATTAAAGGAGAAGTGAAACATCCGGGTGTTTATGCTATATCTGCTGACAAAAGGGTAAGAGACGCAATTGAATTGGCAGGAGGGTTTCTTGAAGAAGCGGATTCGAACGCGGTAAATTTAGCGCAGAAAGTGCAGGACGAACAAGTAATTATGGTTCCCGCCCAAGGCGAACAAGGTGAGAATTCCGCTGGTGAAGCTGTACAGGGGAATAGCAAAATCCGCGTGAACACTGCCGATGCAGAAGAATTGACAAAGCTGCCGGGAATCGGCCCATCCAAAGCAGATGCAATTATACAGTATCGCGATGAAAATGGCGGTTATCAGCAGTTAGAGGAGCTGCTTGAAGTAGCTGGAATCGGGGAGAAGACACTGGAAAAAATCGCTTCCTCTATCCAAGTTCCATAGAGTATTGACGAGAAAAAATGCTGGGGTTAAACTAAATGAAACTGTGGTTAAGGTGGTAATGAATTTGGAAAGAATATCCTGGAACCAATATTTTATGGCTCAAAGCCATCTACTTGCACTGCGCAGTACTTGTCAGAGGTTGATGGTGGGGGCTACCATTGTTCGAGACAAGCGGATTATTGCGGGGGGCTATAACGGAAGTGTATCAGGGAGTGTCCACTGCATAGATGAAGGCTGTTATGTAATAGACGGACACTGTGTTAGGACCGTCCATGCGGAAATAAATGCACTCTTGCAATGTGCGAAGTTTGGGGTTGCCACAGAGGGAGCTGAGTTGTATGTGACTCATTTTCCTTGTCTCCAATGCTGCAAATCGATTATCCAGAGCGGAATCCGCAAGGTCTATTATGCTGCGGATTACAAAAATCACCCTTATGCGATCGAACTTTTCCAAGATGCAGGAGTACAAACAGAAAAAGTGAAGCTGGAAGAGGTTGCAGTGGATGTCCGTATACAGGAGAAAAAGCAATATGTGGATCAATTATTGGACAAGCTGGAAGAAGCGGGAAAAGGTGAGCAGGAACTTTCTGCCTTTAAGCAGGAAGCAGAGCAATTATTCCGTGTGTAGCCTTGTTAACAAAGAGTGGAGGAGGAAGCGATGAAAGGGAATTGGCATCTAATCGCCTTTGCAATGCTGGCGAGTTCCCTTTCCGTTTTCCATCATAAATTGATCATTGCATTCTTTTTTCTCCTTTGGATTTCCCTGCTCTATTTACGAAAAAGATTGACCGGCAAGCATGCGCTATTTGCATTCTCCTCACTTGTCTTGTTTAGTGGATGGTTTGTTTTTACTAATCAACCTTCTCCCTCTACTTCATCTGACCCCGAAATAATTCAAGGGAAAATCATCGGCTCCATTCAAAACACCCCTGAAAAAACTGAATTCACTTTAAAAG
Organism: Sediminibacillus dalangtanensis; assembly: GCF_017792025.1. Lineage (NCBI taxonomy): Bacteria > Bacillati > Bacillota > Bacilli > Caryophanales > Bacillaceae > Sediminibacillus > Sediminibacillus dalangtanensis. Next base: position 2,321,244 of record NZ_CP046956.1, on the reverse strand, counting down.
ACAGAACAAATGGGATAAAGACTTTAGTCACTTATTATAATAACAAAGAAAAGGAAGAGCCTGGCGGGGCAACTTCCGAACATTTGCGAAGAGGAGCTGATTGTCATATTAAAGGTCGACTTGAACTTCCCCAGCAGGCTTCCAACCCAGGGGAATTTAGTTTCCGAGACTACTTAAAATCCAAGGGGATTTCCTATCAAATGATTCTCCCTTCTATTGACAACATCCAATGTAAAGGTTCCTCTTTTCTGCATTACCTCGATCAAATTCGCGCCTCAATCCTGAATATTAATAATTCCCATTTAAGTCCTTTTTCCGCTTCCTGGCTTAATGCGCTTTTAATTGGTGATGATACGCAGCTTCCGGAAGAGCAATTAGATAGGTTTCAGAAATGGGGGATTAATCATTTGTTAGCGATTTCGGGATTGCATGTCGGCTTGCTGATGGCGATTATTTATTATATTACTGTAAAAACCGGATGGTGGACGATAGAGAACATTCAATCTTGCTTAATTGCTATCCTGCCTCTTTATGCTGTTTTGGCCGGGGAAGCTCCTTCCGTTTGGCGTGCGAGTTTATTGGCCGTCCTCTTGGTAATCTGCAAAAAGCTAAATTTAAATCTCTCGCTGACGGATTGTCTCAGCCTTATTTTCCTAGGGTTAATGATCGGGAATTCCCAACTGATTATGCAAACAGGTTTTCAATTCTCCTATCTTGTTACTTTTGGTTTAATCCTCTCCAAAAAGTTTTTTTCCAAACCGTATTCCTGGCTTTACCTTAGCTTGTCTGTAAGTCTCATCGCCCAGCTCACGATTCTCCCCATCCAACTGGACACCTTTTATTTTTTTCAACCACTATCAGTTATGATAAATCTGATTGTCGTACCTTACTTCACCGTATTTGTGATGCCTTGTCTCCTGACTTTGCAGTTTTCTGTCCTACTTATAACGCCTCTTGCTGATTTCATTGATAACGTTTTTTTCAGCGTTCATCATGTGATGCTACTGTTAGTGGAGAAAGTTGACCAAAATTTTGATTCTTCTTGGGTTATCGGTGATTTTCCTACCTTCATGTATGTACCATACTTTTTATTGCTGATTATGTTTATGGCAAAACTGACTGCTGAAAGACGTTTTCAGGCGCTTCTATATGGTGTGGCGTTGGTATCTTTACTTGTAGCACTATCGCTTGCCCCTTTTTTGAGTCCTCACGGAAAAGTGACCATGCTGGACGTCGGGCAAGGAGATTGTTTTGTCATTGAACTTCCGCAACGAAAGGGAGTGGTATTGATCGATGCTGCCGGGGCAGCATCGGCCGATTTTCATGCACCGACAGACAAAGTCTATAAGCAAATAATCAAGCCATACTTATACTATAGGGGTATTACTACCATAAATGGACTGTTTTTGTCCCACGGAGACTTGGATCATGACGGAAGTGCTTCTTATTTGCTCCGCGATTTTGAAGTGAAAAAGTTGTTCACCAGCCCTTATTATCAATTTAATCCACAACAGAAAGCCGTATTGCTACAGAAGAATACCCGGATTATTCAATTAGATGCCGGTCAATCCCTTACTGTCGGCGGGAAAGTGTTCTTTATACTGTCCCCGTCCCGAGATAGCGGAGATCCGAATGACAATTCTATGGTAATATTTTCGGAAATTGGAGGAAAACGCTGGTTGTTCACCGGAGACATTGGAAAAAACATAGAAAAGGCTGTGATCAACGCTTATCCGAAGCTGGATATTGACGTCTTGAAAATAGCGCATCACGGAAGTAAAACGTCCACTTCGGCAGATATCCTGCAGCAAGTAAAGCCGAAAGCGGCCTTGGTATCAGTGGGAAGATCAAATCGTTACGGCCATCCTCACCAGGAAGTACTTGAAAAACTGAGGGAAGCAGAAATTTCTGTTATGCGCACAGATCAACATGGCGCGGTGTGGTACTCATTTTTCGGCCAAGATGGAACATTTTATTCCTTTCTTCCATAGAATGATCATGTAGTCGGAAGCAATCCATCACGAATAAATCAGTACATGAACGGTCAACAATTAAAAAAAGAGACTGCGTCAAACAGTCTCTTTCCTTGCGTACCATACTTATTCAGGATCCGATCACTTTTGCAAAGACACCAATGAAGAAAATGATGAAAAAGAAAAGGAATGAGAAAATAAATCCTTTGCCAGAATCAATAACATCATTATTTTTGGATTGGACATCTCTTTCGAATTCGTTCACATTAACCCCTCCTATAACAATTTTAGTATAAGACATTCCCGCTAAAAAATCCACTTTTGATTGTAATTTAACTTGTTTAAATGTACTTACCTTTGTTAGCAAGACTTAACACCCATATATAAAGATAAACTGGTCAATCTATAACCAAGAGCAAAATGCCGCAGGTACAGCAGTTTCCCGGGGCTGTTATGCCTGCGTTGATATAGATTGCTTTTTCTTAAGGAGGAGACAGCTTGGTCTGTTTTCTCCTTCCTGTCATAAACCTGCTTGCAAGGAAGTCGTTTTCGTTTTACGATTGTCCTACAAGGATGGAGTGAACAGGATGAATTATTTTGATGTGTTAAAGGAGATAAAAAACAAGCATTTTTCTCCAGTATATTTATTATATGGAACAGAGTCCTATTTAATACAGGATATCCGTCAGCAACTCCTGTTGCATGCACTGACGGAAGAAGAAAGAGAAACAGGTATTACTACATATGATTTAACGGAAACATCCATTCAGGAAGTGATGGAGGACGCGGAAACTTACCCATTTTTTAGTGAGCGGAAAGTGATCGTGGCAAACAATGCGGTTTTTTTAAAAGCGAAACCCGATAAGGTTGCTGTTGAGCATAATCTTAATGCCCTTCAAACGTACTTGTCGACACCGGCGGAATATACCATCCTTCTGCTTACTGCTCCTTATGAAAAAATCGATGAGCGGAAAAAAGTAACGAAAACATTAAAGCAACAAAGTGCCTTCATTGAATGTCAGCCAGTGAGGGAATGGGATCTGCCCAAATGGATTGAAAGTTTGGCGAAGAGTGCGGGAGTGGAAATCGATGAAGATGCTTTCGATATTATCGGGCAGGAAGTGGGAACCAACTTACTTATGCTCAAACAGGAAATCGATAAACTTGCCCTATACACAGGCGGAGAAGGAAGGATAACAAAGGAAATCACCGAGCAGCTGATCGCCCACAACGCCACAACCTCTGGATTAAAGCTGGTAGATGCGGTAATCGAAAAAGATTTAAGTAAAGCTGTTCATACTTATAAGGATTTGGAAAAAGCAAACGAAGATGCAATCGCGTTGCTTGCTTTGCTTGCTTCCCAATTCAGAACTGTTATGCATGTAAAGGTGCTGCAGAAAAAAGGGTATTCACAAAAACAAATGGCCCAGCAGCTGAAGGTTCATCCGTATGTAGTGAAGATGTCCCAAAAGCGAGAGAAAAGCTTCACCCTTGATGAGTTGCAGCAAATCATCCATTTGTTTACAGAGACCGATACGCAAATCAAGCAAGGCAAAATGGATAAATCCCTTTCCTTTGAACTCCTTCTTTATCAATTGATTCATCATCGGCAAAACAGAAAGCTTACTACCAAATAGGTAGAATGTGAAAGGGACTGTCAGAAGCCATTTAGCTTCCGGCAGTCCCTTTTTTGCGTTATCTGAAATGATAAAAACCTGGGATAACATAAATATTCGTCCAGGCTGCTCCGTTTATTTAAAGAAAAATAAAAAACGATCCTGCGTCAGGATCGTTCGTGTTGGTCATAAATTAAGCGCATTATGCACTAAGTTCATTAACTATTTTTGCAAGACGAGCTTTTTGGCGGTTGCCTTTGTTTTTGTGGACGATACCTTTTTGAACAGCTTTGTCAATTTTATGAGTTGCTTTTCGAAGCGCAGTTTGCGCATTTTCGACATCATTGCTATTAACAAAGTTTTCTACACGCTTAATCTGTGTACGCATATCCGTTTTAAAGGATTGATTGCGCAAGTGGTGATCGTTGTTGGTGCGGACACGTTTGATTGCAGATTTAATATTAGCCATTTAGTTTCACCTCCATAGAAAACATCCCTAAAATGTTAATTTGGAACAAAAGCCATTTTACCAAAGCGTATGCTGCTTTTCAATAGCTATCTTTCAGTATAAACGATATTCTGTATGATTAACAGCAAAACCGGCAACCCTAAACATTAAAAAAGGGAGGCAGCATGATGAACAAGGAAGAACAAAAGAAATACCAAGTAAGAACCGATTTAGCAGTAGAAGCAAAAGACATGTATGTAGAAAAAGAGAAGACGGATGAGAGTAGTATTAAGGGTGTTACAACGAAGGAGAGACAGGAAGGGGACATCACGGTAACCTATGTGCAGATAGATGAAACAGGGGCAGAAGCGCTCGACAAAAAAGCGGGAAGTTATGTGACGATTCATTCAGAAGCTGTTAAAAAGCAGGATACCAAAAGCCAGGAGCAGACTGCGAAAGTATTAGCCAAAGAAATGGGAGAGCTGATTAAACAAAGTAAGATTCCAAAGGAAGCAACTTGCCTTGTAGTAGGACTTGGAAATTGGAATATTACCCCGGATGCTCTCGGACCGATGACTGTCGAAAAAATCATGGTTACCAGCCATTTGTTCAACCTGCATCCAGAATATGTAGAAGATGGCTACCGACCGGTCTCTGCCATGACTCCCGGAGTGATGGGAGTAACGGGAATCGAAACAAGTGATATTATCTTTGGGTTGATCAACCAAGTGGAACCTGACTTCGTAATAGCAGTTGATGCGCTTGCTTCAAGGTCAGTGGAGCGGGTCAATGCCACGATACAAATTTCCGATTCGGGAATTCATCCAGGATCGGGAGTCGGGAATAAACGGAAAGAAATTAGTGAGACGTCCCTTGGAATTCCAGTGATTGCCATAGGAGTGCCGACTGTTGTCGATGCGGTGACCATCACCAGCGATACAATCGATTTTCTCCTCAAGCATTTTGGCAGGGAGTTCAAGGAAAAGGATAAGCCTTCAAAGGCCTTGACACCTGCCGGGATGTCTTTCGGTAAACGAGAGCTTAAAGAAGAGGACTTGCCGGGCGAGGAACAAAGAAAAGCTGTATTAGGTATGGTGGGTAGTTTATCGGAGGAAGAAAAACGCTCGCTCATTAAAGAAGTACTAACTCCCTTGGGGCATAATTTGATGGTGACGCCAAAAGAGGTTGACGGTTATATGGCGGACATGGCTCACATTATTGCGTCCGGACTCAATGCTGCCCTTCATGAAAATATCAATGTCGAAAACTTCGGGTCCTATACCCGCTGATTAACCGTAAATTCCAAGTTCTACTTTTTCCTGTCAGTTCATAGATTCTACTAAAGATGATAGAAAAGACAGGAAGGATGGAAACATGAAAAAGAAGACTCGAAGAACGACCATTCACGAATTTGTACACAAAACGAAGCCTTGGTATAGAAATGGCAGTGTACTTATTTTAAGCATAACGGCATTGTTTATTTTTATAGGGATCCTCACGACGATTCAGCCCGCTTATCGGTTATCCTCCAGTACAATCACCGAATGGACAAGGCAGATCAAAGGGTCTTCGTTTCTCTACTTAGTAGGCATGGAAAACAAGGCTTTCGAAAGTGCTTACCCGGAAGACTATCAACCACTCGATACTTCCGATTTGGCTTTCAGGCTGACCACGAGTTTGAAACCGGAAGATCCCCGCAGTTTGCTCGGAAAGGAACTGCCAGGATTTCAGCAGTTTGACCGGGAAATATTGGTTGCTGGTGAAGGTACGAACTATACCAATCTTACCGTTGAATCTTCTGCACCGCTTGATGTGGTTTTGAAGGAAAGGGAGGCATCACTTCCAGAGGATGAGGAGAAAGAGACAGAAGAAAACGAGGGGGATAATGAGGAAGAAAATAAGTCTAGTCAGCCGACTACAGGTGACAGAAAAGTGGTGTTTATCTATAACACCCACAATAGAGAGTCATTTTTGCCGCATTTGCCAGGAGTCGATAACCCCAATGAAGCGTTCCATGCCGAAGTCAACATCACCAAAGTGAGCGATGAATTGAAAAAGCGTCTAGAGGAGCATGGGGTCGGAACGCAAGTAGACCATACGGATAACACGGGTGAACTCCAGGAAAAAGGCTGGGATTACACGGCGGATTCTTACCGGGCATCAAAGCCGGTGGTAGAAGCTGCACTCGCAGATAATAAAGATTTGCAGTTTGTCTTCGATCTTCATCGAGATTCAATGGGAAGAGATGTCACCACCAAACAGATAGAAGGAAAAGATTTTGCCAAAATAATGTTTGTGTTAGGCAGTGAAAATGCACATTTTGAAAAGAATTTAAAACTTGCAAACAAACTTCATCATTTAATGGAAGAAAAGTACCCAGGGCTTAGCAGAGGGGTCGAGAAATATGGCGGTCCGGGAAGAAATGGTGTTTATAACCAGGATGTCTCGGAAAATGCATTGACTATCGAATTTGGTGGCGTCGACAATAATATGGATGAACTGTATCGTTCAGCCGAAGCTTTGGCTGAAGTCTTTAGTGACTATTATTGGGACGCAGAGAAAGTTCAGGCAAATCCTTAGGAGGTCGGCCAATGGCGAAGGTATTGTTCAGTTTATTGATAATGGTTCTATTATTTCTCGGCGGGATGCTGACAGGAATCAACCAGGTTGCCAAAGGACCGGATGGTACAGTAGTTGTGGACGAAGAAATCTCTGTAAGTGATAAAAAGCCCCCTTTGATAACGATAAAAGAGCCGGAAGCGGAGTCAGTCCTGGCTGCCAGCAAAGATTATGAACCAGTTAAGGAGACGCATTTCACACAGAAGCTGGCGGCTGCACTCGGGAGCTTCCTGAACTGGTTCTATAATCAAGTGATTGCTGTCATTTACCAGCTTGTTCAGGTATTTTTCTGAGGAAGAAGATGGATGAATTGCATTAGTGACAGAGGAATAGACAGCAGATGTGAATGGCAGGAACCTTTGCCGGAAACAGACTGCTGTCATTTATTTGCAGGGAACTCCACTGTTTTCGTTGAATGTATTGCTGCCTACTGCTATAATCAATGCTAGTTATCGTTGCTCGAAAAATAGGAGTGATCATCATTGGTTAATGCAAGAAATCAAAGTAGAGTACGCAATTTTTCCATTATCGCTCACATCGATCATGGAAAATCAACCCTTGCCGACAGAATTTTAGAAAAAACGAAAGCACTTACCTCCCGTGAAATGAAGGAGCAATTCCTCGATGCCATGGACTTGGAACGGGAACGCGGAATTACGATAAAGTTAAATGCGGTACAGTTGAAATATCAACGCGACAATGGAGAAGATTATTTATTTCATCTAATCGATACACCTGGTCATGTAGACTTTACATATGAAGTGTCGCGGAGCCTGGCAGCTTGCGAAGGTGCTATCCTGGTGGTGGACGCTGCCCAGGGAATAGAGGCTCAGACATTGGCGAATGTGTATCTTGCGCTTGACAACGATCTGGAAATCATCCCGGTCATTAATAAAATCGACCTTCCGAGCGCCGATCCGGACCGAGTCAAAAAGGAAATTGAAGATGTAATCGGAATTCCGGCCGATGACGCTATCTTAGCTAGTGGTAAATCTGGAATCGGGATTGATGAGATACTGGAACAAATCGTCGAAAGGATCCCTGCCCCTCAGGGAGACGCAGATGCGCCATTGAAGGCGTTGATTTTCGACTCCTTGTACGATCCTTATCGCGGCGTGGTCGCCTATATCTGTGTAAAAGAAGGCTCAGTAAAAGTAGGCGACAAGATTAAAATGATGGCGAATGGAAAAGAGTTCGAAGTGAACGAGCTGGGAGTATTCAATCCGAAGCCATTCCAACAGGATGAACTGGCAGTCGGAGATGTTGGGTATTTGACAGCCTCCATAAAAAACGTAGGTGACAGCCAGGTTGGTGATACCATTACACTGAGTGGACGGCCCGCGGCTGAACCTCTGCCAGGATACAAGCGCTTGAACCCGATGGTATTTTGCGGGATGTATCCGGTAGATGCGAATAATTACAACGATTTACGCGAAGCGCTTGAACGCCTGGAGTTGAATGACTCTTCCCTGCAATATGAAGCGGAAACCTCACAGGCACTCGGCTTTGGATTCCGTTGTGGATTCTTGGGTATGCTCCACATGGAAATCATCCAGGAACGAATCGAGCGTGAATTCAATATTGAACTGATTACGACAGCTCCAAGTGTTATCTATCAAGTTGCTCTGACAGACGGTGAAGAGATAGAAGTGGATAACCCTTCCGTCATGCCGGATCCGCAAAGTGTCCAAGAAGTAAGGGAACCATACGTGAAAGCAACGGTCATGGTGCCGAATGATTATGTAGGCGCAGTTATGGAGCTTTGCCAGAAAAAGCGTGGCGATTTTATTGACATGCAATATCTCGATGAAGTCCGGGTGAATGTCGTCTATGATATACCGCTCTCTGAGATTGTCTACGACTTTTTTGATCAGTTAAAATCCCAGACAAAAGGGTACGCATCTTTTGATTATGAACTGATCGGATACAAGCAATCCAATTTGGTGAAGATGGACATCTTATTAAATGGAGATACGATCGATGCTCTTTCGTTCATAGTTCATAGGGATTTTGCATATGAACGAGGGAAGCAGATTGTTGAAAAGTTGAAAAATTTGATTCCACGACAGCAGTTTGAAGTTCCTGTACAGGCGGCTATCGGCAACAAAGTAGTTGCCCGCTCTACAATCAAAGCAATGCGAAAAAATGTGCTTTCCAAATGTTACGGCGGAGATATTTCCAGAAAACGAAAGCTGTTAGAAAAGCAAAAAGAAGGAAAAAAGCGGATGAAAATGGTCGGTTCGGTAGAAGTTCCGCAGGAAGCCTTTATGTCTGTATTGAAAATGGACGAGGAGTAAAACCTTGTTTCTTAAAAGTAGCCGACTCGAACGCTGATCGGCTAACCAGTATTCTGATAATACAATCATAACAGGTAAATAGTGAAGGAGCTGTTCTTACCTGGAACAGCTCCTTCACTGATAACAACAAGATAGACTGCATTAAGCAGAGAAAGGGCGACAACAAATGGTCAAATCCGTTTATATTCATATACCTTTTTGCCAGCAAATTTGCCATTACTGCGATTTCACGAAATTTTATTACAACGAAACACTTGTGGACGAGTATCTCGATGCTTTGGAGAAGGAAATGTCAACGTATATTGACGAACCAAAACAATCGATGAAAACCATCTTTGTAGGCGGCGGGACGCCTACAGCATTGAACAGCAGTCAATTGGAAAAGCTGCTCCAAATGATCGACAAACATTTCGAAGTAAACTCTTGTGAGGAATATTCCTTTGAGGCTAATCCTGGCGATTTAGATGACGAAAAAATCAAACTTTTGAAGCACTACGGAGTACAACGAATTTCAATGGGTGTTCAGGTTTTTGATGACGAGATGCTTGAATTCATTGGAAGGGTGCATCGTGTGAAGGATGTTTATCAGAATGTGGATGCCTTAACACGACAAGGGTTCAAAAATATCAGCATCGATTTAATATACAGCTTGCCCAATCAAACGTTGGAACATTTTGAACGGACACTTCATGAAGCTTTTTCCTTCCAGCTTCCTCATTATTCAGCCTATTCACTGCAAATTGAGCCGAAGACTGTTTTTTATCAACGGTACAAAAAAGGAAAGCTTCATAAACCGAAAGAAGAAGTGGAAGCAGAAATGTACCAGCTGCTGACTGAACAAATGGAGGCGCATGGGCTCAACCAATATGAAATTAGCAATTTTGCCAAACCTGGTTATGAAAGCCGGCACAATCTAACGTATTGGAACAATGATCATTACTATGGAATGGGCGCAGGGGCACACGGTTATTTACCTGGTAGACGGACCATCAATTTAAGACCTTTGCCGGCATATGTTGAGCAGGCACTGAAGGATGGGAAACCGGTACTTCACACGGAACCGATAGGCTTGAAAGAGCAAGTGGAGGAAGAAATGTTTCTCGGACTACGCAAGCGTCAGGGAGTTTCTATCAAAAGATTTCAAGAAAAGTACGGACGGGAAATTGGACATCTCTATGGTGATGCAATCGAGCAATTGAAAAAGAAGGGCTGGCTGACTGAGAAATCCGGATTTTTACAACTTACATCTGAGGGCCTGTTGTTCGGAAATGAAGTGTTCCAGGAGTTTCTTTTGGACGATGATTCACTGGAGCTTACTTATTGACAAGGAACCGTCCATTTGATAATTTAATAATAGATTTAGCACTCGCTACACAAGAGTGCTAACAGGGGTGATCATCGATGTTATCAAATAGACAGCTGCTCGTATTACAAGTTATTATTGATGAATTCATCACTACCGCACAACCAATCGGTTCCAGGGCAATTGCCAAGAAGGATGAAGTGACCTTCAGTTCTGCAACCATTCGAAATGAAATGGCGGACTTGGAGGAATTGGGCTTTATTGAAAAAACGCATTCTTCTTCAGGGAGGGTGCCTTCGGAAAAAGGATACAGATTCTATGTGGACCATCTCCTTTCCCCGTTTTCTTTGTCCAATTCCGAATTGGAGATCATTACGCATACTTTTGAGGAGGAAATGCTGGAATTTGAACGGGTTGTGCAAAAGTCAGCCGGGATTCTTTCCGATTTGACAAATTATACATCTATCATATTAGGGCCGGAAGTTTTTGAAACAAAATTGAAACAGCTGCAAATTATTAGCCTAACGGCAAATACAGCTGTTGCCATCCTGGTTACCAATACCGGCCATGTTGAACATCGTTCTTTTAATGTACCACATGAAATCAATGCGGCTGACCTGGAAATACTGGTTAATATACTGAATGATAAATTGGCTGGTGTGCCGATTATCAAACTGCAGGAAAAATTGAAAGCAGAAGTAGCGGCATTGCTGAGGGAACATACACGCGATTATAAAACGGCCTACCATTATCTTAATGGAGCTTTGTTTGAGGAACATCCAGTCAAGCTCTATGTGGGAGGTAAAACCAATATATTGATGCAGCCAGAGTTTAAAGATGTGGAAAAAATCAGGTCACTGTATTCCGTGATGGAACAGGAAGAACTTGTGGCGAGCCTTCTCCGAACAGAAAAAGACGGGATTAAAGTATCCATCGGACAGGAGAATAAGCTAGATGCCATGCAGGACTGCAGTTTGATTACCGCAACTTATTCAATCGGCGACAAGCAAATGGGCACACTTGCCTTGCTTGGACCGACAAGAATGGAATACTCAAGGGTAATCAGCCTGTTGAATGTGCTGTCGAAAAGATTGACCAATACTTTCCGATCGCTGTATGAAAGGGAGTAATTGCGGGTATAGCTGATATGATGGGAAGCAGTATTTCCCATCCCTTCTTTGTGTGCAGACAGAATGAATGTTTTTGAAACAATTTCAAACGTATTAATTTCACACACACCATTTTCGTGATATATTCTACAATGGTTATGATGGAAGAGGTTTCTTAGGAGGTGACAATCGTGGAAGAAAAAGATCAGGAAAAACAAGAACAGGAAGTAGTGGAAGAACCTGAGCAAGAGCTTGTGGAAGAAACAACGGAAGATTCCGATTCCGACAACGGGGAAGCGGATCAGCAAGCTGCACAGGAAATCGAAGCAATAAAGAAGGAAAAAGATGACGTATATCAGCGATTGTTAAGATTACAAGCTGAGTATGACAATTTCCGTAAACGGACGCAAAAAGAAAAAGAGGCAGACCTTAAGTATAAATCTCAATCGCTTGTATCCGAGTTGCTTCCTGTCGTCGACAATTTTGAAAGAGCGCTGGATACCGTGCCAGAGGATGAATCGGCTGCAGGGTTTGTGGACGGTATCAAAATGGTTTACCGCCAATTGAAAGATGCTTTGGAAAAAGAAGGCGTCGAAGAGATCAAAACAGAAGGTGAACCGTTTGATCCAAATATCCACCAGGCAGTTATGCAGGTGGAAGATGATCGATATGAGTCCAATGTAGTAGTGCAAGAATTGCAGAAAGGCTATTTACTGAAAGACCGTGTCATCAGGCCGGCTATGGTAAAGGTCAATCAATAAACTACATATGCTGTAAAGGAGGAAGTTAGACATGGGAAAAATAATTGGAATTGACTTAGGAACAACAAACTCTTGTGTAGCTGTGATGGAAGGTGGAGAATCAAAGGTAATTCCGAACCCTGAAGGAAACCGTACCACCCCTTCTGTTGTTGCTTTTAAGAATGGAGAAAGGCAAGTAGGTGAAGTTGCCAAGCGTCAGGCGATCACCAATAAAAACACGATTCAATCAATCAAACGCCATATGGGCACAGACTATAAGGTGGAAATCGAAGGAAAAGAATATACTCCACAGGAAATCTCTGCTATTATCCTACAGTATATTAAATCGTATGCAGAGGATTATTTGGGAGAATCTGTTGACAAAGCTGTCATTACTGTACCAGCTTATTTCAATGATGCCGAGCGCCAAGCAACAAAAGACGCAGGTAAAATTGCAGGTCTTGAAGTAGAGCGTATCATCAACGAACCAACCGCCGCTGCTTTGGCATATGGTATTGATAAAGATGATCAAGATCAGACTATCCTTGTCTATGACTTGGGCGGCGGTACATTCGACGTATCGATTCTGGATATCGGCGAAGGAACTTTTGAAGTTGTGGCCACGGCCGGTGATAACCGTCTGGGCGGCGATGACTTCGACCAAGTCATCATTGATCATATGGTCGCTGAGTTTAAAAAAGAAAATGGCATCGACCTTTCTCAGGACAATATGGCATTACAACGTCTTAAAGATGCTGCCGAAAAAGCGAAAAAAGACTTATCCGGTGTTGCACAAACCCAGATTTCTCTTCCATTTATTACTGCTGGGGATGCCGGTCCGCTTCATTTGGAAATGAATCTTACTCGCGCTAAATTCGATGAGCTGTCTTCCGGTCTTGTAGAACGGACTATGGGACCTACTCGTCAGGCATTGAAAGATGCAGGTATGAGTGCAGGGGAAATCGATAAAGTGCTTCTTGTTGGTGGATCAACCAGAATCCCTGCTGTGCAAGAGGCAATCAAAAAGGAAATCGGCAACGAACCATCTAAAGGGGTAAATCCTGATGAAGTTGTAGCGCTCGGTGCTGCTATTCAAGGTGGTGTGCTGCAAGGTGACGTTAAAGATGTAGTATTGCTGGATGTTACCCCGCTATCATTGGGTATTGAAACAATGGGCGGTGTAACAACGAAATTGATTGAACGGAATACGACTATTCCTACCAGCCATTCACAAGTATTCTCAACCGCCGCAGATAATCAAACGGCAGTTGATATCCATGTGCTGCAAGGTGAGAGGGAAATGGCTGCAGATAACAAAACAATGGGTCGTTTTCAGCTGACCGATATTCCGCCAGCACCACGCGGAGTACCACAAATCGAAGTGTCTTTCGATATCGATGCAAATGGTATCGTAAATGTCCGGGCAAAAGATCTTGGTACGAACAAAGAACAATCGATTACCATAAAATCATCTTCCGGACTATCTGATGAAGAAGTGGAACAAATGGTTAAAGATGCAGAAGCGAACGCGGAAGAAGACAAAAAACGCCGTGAAGAAGTGGAACTTCGAAACGAAGCAGATCAGTTGGTCTTCACGACAGATAAAACCATCAAAGATCTAGGTGACAAGGTCTCTGAAGACGAAAAACAAAAAGCGGAATCTGCTAAAGAAGAATTGCAAAAAGCGCTGGAAGAAGGCGACTTAGAACAAATCAGAACGAAAAAAGATGCCCTTCAAGAGCAGGTGCAAGCTTTGTCGGTTAAACTATATGAACAAGCACAGGCAGATGCCCAGGCCCAGCAAGGTGAAGGTGGCCAGGAAGGCGACGATGTAGTGGACGCCGATTATGAAGAAGTAGACGATGAAGAAGAGAAAAAATAGGCGTTAAAATAAGTCCGTGTCAAAAAAGTCAAAGTCAGGATTTCCTTGGCTTTGGCTTTTTACACGTAATCCGTTATATAACACCAATTCATCAAGCTTCTATTTGTTATTTACCCCAACTTATTTACACAAGAAGGAATTTGCTCAGTTAAGGAAAGTAATGTTATGATAAACTTTATGTTATAGAGATTCGGGAGAGTGATCTTCAAGTGAGTAAACGAGATTATTATGAAATCCTTGGTGTCTCCAAAGACGCTTCCAAGGATGAAATAAAAAAAGCATACCGGAAATTGGCACGTAAATACCATCCGGATGTAAATAAGGAAGCAGATGCTGCCGATAAATTTAAAGAAGCGAAGGAAGCCTATGAAGTGCTGGGCGATGAACAAAAAAGAACGCAGTATGACCAATTTGGTCACGCGGGACCACAGAGTCAAGGATTTGGCGGCGGTTTTGGCAGTGCCGAAGACTTTGGTGGTTTCGGAGATATATTCGATATGTTTTTTGGCGGCGGTGGAAGAAGACGGGATCCAAATGCACCGCGGCAGGGTGCTGACTTACAATATACCATGACGCTGGATTTTGAAGAAGCCATCTTCGGCAAAGATACAGACATTCAAATTCCTCGCGAGGAAACCTGCGAAACTTGTCACGGTTCCGGCGCCAAGCCTGGCACAGAACCGAAAACCTGTTCCCATTGTAATGGGTCAGGTCAGCTGAATATGGAACAAAATACACCTTTCGGCCGTGTCGTCAATAAGCGTGTCTGCCATTATTGCCAAGGAACAGGTAAAATCATTCCTGATAAATGCAACACCTGCGGTGGAACAGGAAAAGTGAAAAAACGCAAAAAAATTCATATCAACATCCCGGCAGGAATAGACGAAGGACAACAAATCCGTGTTTCCGGACAAGGCGAAGCTGGTGTTAATGGCGGCCCTCCAGGAGATCTATATGTTGTGGTTCAAATCAAACCGCACGAATTTTACGAGCGCGAAGGCGACCATATTTTCTGTGAAATGCCAATAACTTTTGCCCAGGCTGCATTGGGAGATGAAATTGAAGTTCCGACAGTCCATGGTAAAGTAAAACTTAAAGTTCCAGCTGGAACACAAACAGGCAAGACGTTCCGTCTGAAAGGGAAAGGCGTACCGAATGTACGTGGTTACGGTCATGGAGATCAACATGTCAACATTCGCGTGGTGACTCCTACCAACCTTACAGAACGACAACAGGAAATTTTGCGCGAATTTAACGATATTAGTGGCAATCAGCCGACGGAAGAACAGCATGGAACATTCTTTCAGCGGGTCAAACGTGCATTCAAAGGGGAATGACCATAAGTAAGACAAATCGGCGGGAGGGTACATGTTTTGTAACTTCCTGCCTGCTTTTTTAAAAAGTTCAACCCTGACTTTACATAAAGTATCTATCAATAATCGGAATGACGGCCTGGTTGTCAGGTTTTATTTCGGAAGAAGCGGGTGATTCCAGTGAAATGGTCAGAAATCACAATCCATACCACGAATGAGGCGATAGAACCGATTTCCAACATACTACATGAAGCAGGCGCCAGTGGGGTTGTTATCGAAGATCCAAGGGATTTGATAAAAGAAAGAGACACTTTTTATGGGGAAATATATGAGCTTAACCCCGATGACTATCCAGAAGAAGGCGTATACGTGAAAGCTTACTTACCTGTAAACAGTTTTCTTGGGGAAACAGTGGAAGAGATCAAGCAGGCGGTCAACAATCTGCTTCTTTATAATATTGACCTGGGGATGAATAACATAACGCTTAGCGAAGTGCATGAGGAAGAGTGGGCGACCGCCTGGAAAAAATATTATAAACCTGTGAAAATATCAGAAAAAGTGACGATCATACCGACTTGGGAGGAGTATTCACCTGTTTCGAGTGACGAAATCATCATTGAGCTTGATCCCGGAATGGCTTTCGGGACGGGTACACATCCCACAACCGTTTTAAGTATACAGGCGCTGGAGAGGTTCGTTTCGAAAGGGGATAAAGTACTCGATGTCGGATCAGGGTCGGGGGTGTTGAGCATCGCAGCCGTGTTGTTGGGAGCAGATCAGGTTAAGGCGTTCGATTTGGATGATATTGCCGTGAAGAGCACGGTTATAAATGCCAAACTGAATCATGTGGAGAGTAAGATCGAATCCAGGCAAAACAACCTGCTGGATAATATAAAAGAAGAAGCTGATTTGATTGTTTCCAATATACTGGCTGAGATAATCGTCCGTTTCGTCAAGGAAGCCTATGATTGCTTGAAGCCTGGCGGAACATTTATTACTTCCGGAATCATACAGGCTAAAAAACAATTGGTCAGAGAAGAATTGGAACATAGCGGTTTTGAAATACTGGAAGTCAATCAAATGGAAGATTGGGCCTCGTTTATAGCAAGAAAACCGGAAGTAGAGCAGGTGTTTTAATTGCAGCGATATTTCGTACCCGAAGAGGGCTGGCAGGAAAATATGGTGCGCATTATCGGGGATGACCGGCATCATATCGACAGGGTAATGCGTATGCAGTCTGGCGACTCGATAATCTGCAATGCACCGGAAGGCAGGGCGGCGGTCTGTACGATCAACGATGTCACGGATCAGTATATTTCTGCTACCATTGATGAATGGCTGGATGAGATGAAAGAACTTCCGGTAGAGGTGACTATCGCCCATGGACTTCCCAAAGGCGACAAGTTGGAACTTGTCCTTCAAAAAGGAACGGAGCTGGGAGCAGCCAGTTTCATTCCTTTTCAAGCAGGTCGTTCGATTGTGAAGTGGGATCAGAAAAAAGCAGAAAAAAAGCTGTCCCGTTATCGAAAAATAGTCAAAGAGGCTAGTGAGCAATCGCATCGTACAGTAGTTCCGGAAGTAGAAGGTTTTCTTGACTTTGAAAGTCTGTTGAAAAAGAGCGAGGACTATCCGGTGAAAATCTTCGCCTATGAGGATGAGGCAAAAACAAACGATTTTCACGGGTTGAGCGGCATCCTTTCAAACGTGGAATCAGGCCAGAAAATCATTGCTTGTATTGGTCCTGAGGGCGGATATACAATAGAAGAAGCTGAAGCCTTGAAAGCTCATGGTTTTGAGCCGGTCCGGCTGGGGCCACGGATACTTAGAACAGAGACTGCACCGTTGTATTTGTTGGCAAGTATTTCGTATCATTTTGAAGAATTGGGGTGTTGAAAATGCCGACAGTGGCTTTTCATACATTAGGTTGTAAAGTGAACCATTATGAAACAGAAGGAATTTGGAGAAAGTTCAAAGAGGAAGGTTATGAACGGGTTGATTTTGATCACCAGTCAGATGTTTATGTAATCAATACCTGTACCGTAACCAATACAGGCGATAAAAAAAGCCGGCAAGTGATTCGTCGTGCTATCCGGAAAAATCCGGAAGCAGTTGTTTGTGTTACCGGGTGCTATGCTCAAACTTCACCGGGTGAAATCATGGAAATCCCCGGCGTAGACGTTGTCGTCGGAACCCAGCACCGGGAAAAGATGATTGAATATATCGAGCAGCATAAGCAGGAACGGCAGCCAATAAACGGAGTTTCAAACATCATGAAAAACCGTGTTTTCGAAGAGATGGACGTACCCGTATTTACGGACCGGACACGTGCATCCCTGAAAATTCAGGAAGGATGCAACAACTTCTGTACGTTTTGTATCATCCCCTGGTCACGTGGACTACTACGCTCCAGAGAACCTGAAAATGTATTAAAACAAGCACGGCAACTTGTGGATGCAGGTTACAAAGAAATTGTTCTGACAGGAATCCATACAGCAGGATATGGGGAGGATATGAAGGATTATAATTTTGCCCAATTGCTGCGTGACTTGGAAACAAAAGTAGACGGATTAAAACGTATCCGGATATCTTCCATTGAAGCGAGCCAAATCACTGACGAGGTAATCGAAGTGCTCGACCAGTCGGATAAGATCGTCCGTCACCTTCATATTCCGCTGCAGTCAGGTTCCGACACCGTTTTAGAACGGATGAGAAGAAAATATTCTGCTGACTTTTACCGTGGGAAAATCGAAAAAATCAAGCGCGCCCTGCCTGGTTTGGCGATTACGTCCGATGTAATTGTCGGTTTTCCTGGAGAAACAGAGGAAGAGTTTCAGGAAACATACGACTTTATCCGGGAAATCGGTTATTCAGAGCTTCATGTTTTCCCATTCTCAAAACGTACCGGGACACCTGCAGCGCGTATGACTGATCAAGTTGAAGATGATGTAAAAAATGAACGTGTCCACCGTCTGATTGAGTTGTCAGACCAACAGGCCAAAGAGTATGCTTCCCAGTATGAAGGCGAAGTCCTGGAAGTGATTCCAGAAGAGCGTTTTGATGAAGAAGCAGGGGACAATATATTTGTCGGTTATACCGATAACTATCTGAAGGTGAAATTTGAAGCCTCCGATGACATGATTGGCAAGATTGTCCGCGTGAAGATCACGAAAGCGGGATACCCATATAATGAAGGGCAGTTTGTCCGTGTGATGGATGAACCGAAAATTAACCAAAAAGCGGAAATCTTTTAAAAAGAGCCTGGGACAAAAGCATCGTGACCAAAATGAAAACCGAACGATTTTACCATTCGTTCGGTTTTTTTTGATGAGCAAAAAGCAAACTTCTCTAACCTTCTCTCATGAAAAGTGCAACTTCCCACTCATAGCGATTCGAAGCACGCATCAAACAACAGGACAAAAGAGAATATACAAATAAGAACCGAACGAATTTGATTAGCAGTTAGAATTCGCTCGGTTTCTGCTTTGGTGGCCATGCTTTTGTCCCGGCCCCTTTCCTTTTGTGGCTTAAGTCGGCCTTGTTTGAGTAGAATGCTGAACAATACTTGGTTTTTTTGAACCGAAAATGCTATGATTGACAGAGAGGTTCGTACAACGAGAAAGGATGGGTACAATTGGATAAGAAACTAGCAAGTATGATTGATCATACGCAACTGAAGCCTGATACAAAAAAATCGAAAATGGACCAAATCATTCAAGAGGCAAAAGAAAACCATTTTGCTTCCGTTTGTGTCAACCCTTATTGGGTTTCTTACTGTTATCAACAGTTAAAGGATACAGATGTAAAAGTGTGCACCGTAATTGGATTTCCTTTGGGAGCAACCACGACGGAAACCAAGGTGTTTGAAACAGAGCAAGCCATCAAAAATGGAGCTACGGAAGTCGATATGGTCATCAACGTCGGAGCATTGAAGTCTGGCGAAACGGCTGTAGTGGAAAAGGATATTGCTGCTGTTGTCAACGCAGCTGGCAATCAGGCACTGACGAAAGTGATCATTGAAACTTCTCTTCTGGATGAAGCTGAAAAGGTTACAGCTTGCCAGTTGGCTAAGAAGGCTGGCGCTGACTTCGTAAAAACGTCGACAGGTTTCTCTGGGGGCGGCGCAACGGTTGAGGATATCGCTTTGATGAGAAAAACAGTGGGACCAGAGATGGGAGTCAAAGCATCCGGAGGTGTCAGGGACCGGGAAACGACAGATGCGATGATTGAAGCAGGTGCGACTCGTATTGGTGCCAGTGCTGGTGTACAAATTATCTCTGGCGGAATAGCTGACACTGACTATTAATCGAGGCGGTATTGCTGTTTTAGCGCGACACAATCTATGGCTGCGGCGAAAATAACACTAGCTTCCCTTGTACTTCTGAAAAAAATTATAGCTGTATGGAAAGAACACACTGCCATAACGGTTCCTTTGTGAAGGAGGATGTCATGCAGTGTGTTTTTTTACGCTTACTATTTGCCGTGGAACCGGATGATGAACTTTTCGAATGGACTGATAAATGGCAGAAATAAAAGCACAGAAGCAACGTTGAATAAGACTGCAACATGAGCTAGTTGTTTGATTGGATAACTTGACAAGGTCTCTGCAAATCCAGTAATTCCGGTAAGGAATGGAAGAAATAGCAGGACGCTGAACAAGTTGAACCAAACATGCGCCATCGCAGTTAAAACAGCCTGTTTTCCTGTTCCCAGAGCTGCCAGTACTGCGGTCAGGCAAGTACCGATATTGGCTCCGAGAACGATAGCAATGGAGGCAGCCATGCTTATTAGTCCCTCGTTTAGAAAACTCATCGTAATACCGGTGGTAGCACTTGAAGATTGGATGGCGCCACTGAACACCATTCCGATGACTACCCCGGCCTCTGGATTCAATTGAGTAAACATAATGGCATCTTCCAATATCGGAAGTTCTACAATCAAGGGGGCCAATGATTCGAATCCAGCCAGAGCGATAAAGATGGAACCGATGCCAAACAGGATGGTACCCGCCCCAAAAAGTACTTTTATATTGGAGAACAGCAGGATTGCACCAAGAACAACAAAAGTCCATTCGGGAATATATTGACTGAAAGCCAGCAATTCCCCCGTTGCTGTCGTTCCGATGTTTGCACCGAGGATGATACCAATGGATTGTTTAAAGGTCATCAACCCTACGCTTACAAAGCCGATCGTCAGCACCATGATCAAGGAACTGCTCTGTAAAACGGCAGTTGCAAGCAGACCTGTCAAAATTCCAACATAATGATTTTTCGTCATGCCTGCAAGCAAGGATTCAACTTTATGGAAGGCAACGTGGTATAAGCCTGTCCGCAAAACTTGGAAACCGAGAAAAAACAGCATTAAAAACACGGCGGATAAAGAAAGCAAATCAGCCAAACGACTCACCTCGATACATTATATGGACAGGCGGTGGAAACATGTCTGTTTCTTTTCAAGGCTGTTTATCAAAAGATTGATATTCTTGCGTAAAACATCTAAACTACGCAGTAACTGTGATTGGAAGTTCCATTACCTATTCAAAAAGCGTGTTAAGCAACGCTCCGCGGGCACGGCTTCAGCTCGCGCTTTTCCCGTTGGAGTCTGCGTATGCTCCCTGCGCTAAGGAGCATGATGATTATCGCTAGCGCAGAAACTTTTTTCCTTGAAACCCAACAAGACTTCTTAAAAACGGTTGTCAGGAAACGCGTGCTTTTCTTCCTAGAAAACAGTTGGGGTTCCGTCTTTTCTCCTTCTCTTGGACTTTTTGCTTGTTTTTCTAGCTACATGCAGTACCAAGTGATGCAAGAGAAAAATGTCTCGTACATTCGTTTAGAAACAGGAATCTGTTCCCAGCGAAGGAAATACCCGATGACTCCTGCGGGAGGAAAGGCCTCGGTGAGATCCCGCAGAGCGTTAGCTCGAGGAAGCTCACCAGCCGCCCGCGGAAAGCGCAGGGTATTTCCGTAGCGCTGGACTACACCACTACTATAAAAAGGCCCAAGGACTACAAAGGAAGTTACTGCGCAGTTTCTATCAACTACGGCGATTAACGAGTATCGAAGTGTACGAGGAGACTGTTAAATAAAAAAAGAATGTCCGTATAGTAAGTAAAATAGAATTTATTTGTGATTGCTTGTGAAATGAGTTGACCGGGAATTGGCAATATATTATAATTGTCGGGAGACATATGTGAGGTTACATATGTCCCAGAAACCTGTTGTATGCTTCGGAGGGAGGGAAAATAGCATGTCAAACACAACTCGCGTTCGTAAAAACGAGTCTCTTGAAGATGCTCTTCGTCGCTTCAAACGCAGTGTATCTAAAAGTGGTACATTGTCTGAATACCGCAAGCGTGAATTTTATGAAAAACCTAGTGTGCGCCGCAAGAAAAAATCTGAGGCTGCTAGAAAGCGTAAGTAACAAAGAGGGTGTAGAAGAGATATGTCATTAGTTGAACGTCTGAACCAGGACATGAAGCAGGCGATGAAAAACAAGGATAAACAAGCCTTGAGTGTCATTCGCATGGTGAAAGCTTCTTTACAGAATGAAGCCATCAAACTTGGTAAAGACGAATTATCTGAAGAAGAAGAACTAACTGTTTTATCCAGAGAGTTAAAACAGCGAAAAGATTCCCTCCAAGAATTCAAAGAAGCTGGACGCGATGATCTTGCGGAAAAACTTGAAGATGAAATAAAAGTTTTACAAGCATATATGCCGAAACAGCTTACAGAAGAAGAACTTGAACAAATTGTTCAAGAAACGATCCAGGAAGTTGGCGCAACTTCCAAAAAAGATATGGGCAGTGTTATGAGTGCCGTCATGCCTAAAGTAAAAGGTCAGGCTGATGGTTCACAAGTGAATCGTCTTGTTCAGAAGCATTTGTCTTAATTAAATTAAACAAGTGAGCGCTAAAAGGAGAAGTGGTTTTCGCCAACGAAGGCGGGAACCGCTTCTTTTATATAGGGAAAGAATCCCATTTCTGACGGTCTGCTGCTGTTTTCCTAAAATAGTAAGAGCCTTTTCTCATGAATATGTCGTGTTGGGTGAATACTAACATCTGAAAATGTATGTTAAACTGAAGAAAAGTTTTTGAAACTTTAATAGGTAGCGGTCCGTATACATAGCGAACCGATAGAAAGGAGGGGATAGCAGGTGGGCAGAAGATTAGCCGTTATCTTTGTCGTGTTCTTGGGCATGATAGCGGGTTTGATTGGTTCTTTTATCCCTCCAACATCGATTCACGCAGCTGGAGGGAATGGAAAGCTGGTGTATGTCATACCGGTTGAAAATGAAGTGGAGCGGGGGCTGGAAGCTTTTTTAAAGAGAACTACACAGGAAGCAGTCGAAGAAAATGCCGACCATATCATTTTTGAAATAGATACTCCAGGTGGACGAGTCGATGCTGCAGGACAGATTGCTGAATTGTTACAGGATTTAGAAATTCAGACAACTGCGTTTATTACCAATGAAGCTTTATCAGCAGGATCATACATAGCATTGAACACCGACAATATTTACATGAAGCCTCATGCAACAATGGGAGCGAGCGGCGTTATAAACTCAGACGGTACTGCTGCTGATAAAAAAGCACAGTCAGCATGGATTTCGGCTATGAAGAGTGCTGCTACTTCGAAGGATAGAGATCCATTGTATGCAGAAGCAATGGCAAATCCTTCTGTTGATTTACCGGAATATGGCGCGCCCGAAGGTGAATTTTTAACCTTGGAGCCGACAACGGCTGTGGAGGTAGGTTATGCAAAAGCAATCGTTAACCACCGTACAGAACTGTTGGCTGAGCTGAACCTGCAAGATGCTGAAATTATTGAAACCAATACCACGCTTGCAGAGGAAATCGCCAGGTTCTTAACGAACCCTGTCGTAGTACCGATATTGTTGTCTCTTGCAAGCATCGGTTTAATCGTCGAGCTATATTCTCCGGGTTTCGGAATTCCAGGTTCTATAGGCCTGTTGTCCCTGATTTTATTTTTCTACGGACATATTGTGGCTGGCCTAGCAGGCTATGAAGCGGTTATCTTGCTTGTGTTGGGAATCATTTTGATCATAGCTGAAATTTTTGTGCCGGGAGGAATAATTGGTATTCTCGGAATCGGTGCAGTAGTCGCTGCCTTGTTCATGTCTTCAGCAGACATGGGACATATGGCCATGAGCATTGCAATCGCATTACTTTCATCAATTGTCGTTTCCGTTATTCTTTTTAAAACAATCGGCTTGGAAAAAGGTTTCTTTAAAAATATCATTCTAAAGGATGCAACGACTACTGAACAAGGCTATGTGTCTTCAGTCAGCAGGCTGGATTTAATCGGCCTGGAAGGCAGAGCGGTCACAATGCTGCGGCCGTCAGGTACGGGGATCTTCGGGGATGAACGGCTTGATGTAGTGACCGAAGGTGCTTATGTCGAGAAGGATACTCCTATCAAGATTGTCAAAACGGAAGGTTCAAGGATAGTGGTAAGGCAAATAAATAATCAACAGAAACAGGAGGACGTATAATGGACATTCAAAGTTTATTACCGATCATAGTAATCGGATTAATTGTCATAGCAGTTGCTGTATTATTTACCTTTATTCCGGTGATGCTCTGGATCAGCGCCCTGGCTGCTGGTGTCAGAGTCAGCATTTTTACGCTGGTTGGAATGCGTTTGAGAAGGGTTGTTCCTTCCAGGGTGATCAATCCGCTAATCAAGGCACATAAAGCAGGCCTTGGCGTCAACACGAACCAGCTGGAGAGCCACTATTTGGCAGGAGGTAATGTCGATCGGGTGGTCAATGCTTTGATTGCCGCACAGCGAGCAAACATCGAACTGACTTTCGAGCGAGCTGCAGCAATCGACCTGGCTGGTCGGGATGTGCTGGAAGCAGTACAAATGAGTGTTAACCCGAAAGTGATAGAAACACCGTTCATTGCTGGTATTGCAATGGATGGGATCGAGGTGAAAGCAAAAGCCCGGATTACCGTACGAGCTAATATCGACCGACTTGTCGGCGGGGCCGGTGAGGATACAGTGATCGCCCGTGTTGGCGAAGGGATTGTAAGTACGATTGGTAGCTCGGACAGTCACACGAAAGTTTTGGAAAATCCGGATTCCATTTCCCATAATGTCTTATCCAAAGGTCTGGACGCGGGTACAGCTTTTGAAATCCTATCGATTGATATTGCTGATATCGATATCGGCAAAAATATTGGGGCTACCCTTTCCACAGATCAGGCAGAAGCAGACAAAAACATTGCACAGGCTAAAGCAGAAGAGCGTCGTGCAATGGCTGTCGCCCAAGAACAGGAAATGCTGGCAAGGGTACAGGAAATGCGCGCCAAGGTCGTCGAGGCAGAAGCAGACGTACCGCTTGCTCTTGCTGAAGCGCTTCGCTCAGGCAATATGGGCGTGATGGACTATATGAATTATAAGAACATCAATGCCGACACAGACATGCGCGATACGATTGGCAAGCTTTCTCAAGAAGAAAATGATGAGGATCAATAAAAGAGGCCGAGCTCAAGAGGAGGGTGATCGATGGAGGATTTAATAGGATTAATCATCCCGCTTCTGGCCGTTGCCGGATGGCTGTTTGGCATGTTTAAAACCGATGAGGAGGAACAGAAGGGCGGGAAACCTACCCGGCCTTCTCGGCCAACCCCTACTTCTTCCCGTCACCAACCAAACAATACAGATCCAGCGCAATCAACTGTGAATGTTGAAGTCGAGACACAAACAAGCCCTGCAACCGCAGTTGATCCTTCCAGGACACAAACGTATTATGAGAAAAAGAAAGCGAAGCTTGCAGAAACGAAACCAGTTACACAGCGTTCAGATGGGGAAGTTTTTGCTTCTCATATGGATCCCATACAGGATGTAGAAAGACCGAGACAGTTGGAAAAGAGAA
Source organism: Sediminibacillus dalangtanensis (assembly GCF_017792025.1). Taxonomy (NCBI): domain Bacteria; kingdom Bacillati; phylum Bacillota; class Bacilli; order Caryophanales; family Bacillaceae; genus Sediminibacillus; species Sediminibacillus dalangtanensis. The sequence continues at coordinate 2,296,047 of NZ_CP046956.1, read as the reverse complement.
GCAAAGACCAGGCTGCAAAAAAAGAAGTCCAGTCAAACAAGAAGCTTTCCATCCGCAGGAATTTATCCAAAAAAGGGATTGCAGAGAGTTTTGTAATGGCTGAGGTGCTCGGTCAGCCAAGGGCCCACCGTCCTTATCAAAGAAGACGACGAGCGAAGTAAAAACCCCCCCCTTTGTCAGTTATGGACAAAGGGGGGTTTTTAAGTTACTGGAGGTGCTGTCCAGTTTCAGCACCCTTCAGGTTTTAAGTAGAGGCAGGTGCATACACTACCTCGTTCACAACATAATAATATTTCGATTGTATCCCCGGTTTCTGCATTCTTTCATGCTTAAACCGGGGATATTTTGCTGTTCTTATCTCCCGGCTTCATTCATACATATGATGTGAGAGGGGGCATCCTGGGTGAACAAATGGAAACAGCGCATCGAGAATATGCTCACGCAGCACCTTGAACTTCCTTCCGATGTTATCCTCGAACTTCCGAGAATTACGACCATCGGTCAAATCCATGCTTATATCGAAAACCATAAAGGACTCATTCTGTTCTCAGAATCAGAACTTCGTTTACGTATGAAAGACGGATACCTCCGGATAACTGGAGAAAAATTTGTGCTGAAGATGATACTGCCGGAGGAAATCCTGCTAGAGGGGAAAATCAAGGAGCTGGCTTTCATCGAAGAGTGATCGGATAGCCGGCGGAGGGGGCAGTGATGAAGCACACACAAGATATATTTTTTACCGGGTCTGTAAAGATAAAGGTGACCGGACACCACCCAGAGTTGTTTTTTGATCTGTGCGCAAGAGAAGGAATAACTGTTTGGAATGTGATAAAAATAAATGAAACGCAATGTGTCGGCAATGTAAGATTAAGCGATATTTCCGCGATAAAAAGACTACGCAGGCAAACGATTTATAAGCTGTCTTTTCTGTCACGGAAAGGCTTTCCATTTTTGATACAGCGCGTTTTGCGTAAAAAACCATTCGTGGCGGGATTGTTTTTGAGTGTTTTGTTTGTCATGTTTCTCTCAAACATTGTCTGGGACATAGAAGTGGAAAACGTCCCGCCGGAAGTAGAAGCGAAAATTATCGAAAAATTGGACGAGTATGGCATTCGACCCGGGGCAATAAAGTTTACAATCGGAACACCAAGTGACATTCAACAACGATTGCTGGATGATTTGCCTGAATTGTTGTGGGTGGGTGTGACGGAAAAGGGGACAACCTATCAGCTGGAAGCAGTCGAGAAAACGATTGTCGAAGAACCAGAGCAATCGGGTCCGCGAAACCTGGTTGCTGCAAAAAAAGGGGTCATTGTTGATATGTTTGTCGCTAAGGGACTCCCTTTGGTCGAAGTAAATGATCTTGTCACACCTGGACAGGTATTGGTTTCCGGCAACTTGAATGAGAATCAAGGAGAAGGAGAACAAGAAGACGACGAAGAAAAGCAAAATAAACCCAAAAACTATGTGGCAGCGGAAGGAGAAGTTATTGCCGAAACTTGGTACGAGGTGGAAACGACTGTACCAATAAAGGCAAATTATCAAACCCTTACCGGAGAGAGCGAAACAAAATTCAAACTGCAAATCGGAAAAGTGAAAATTCCTATTTGGGGTTTTAAAAAGGTCGAATATGAACACGTATATAAAGAAATTAAAAGTAAACCATTGTATTTTTTGCATTGGACTCTGCCCATTTCTTTCGTAGAGGAGCAATGGAATGAACAAGCGCCTTTCAACGAAAAACGAAGCAGGGAAAAAGCAAGAGAAGAAGCCGTGAAGCAAGCAACGAAACAGCTCCAGAGCGAACTTGGAAAGGATGCGGAAATCGCCTTTCAAAAAGTTTTGCACGAACGTATTGAGAGTGGTAAAGTTAAGTTAACCCTTTATTTCAAAGCTAAGGAAGATATAACAAAAATTCAACCAATATCTCAAGGAGATTGATTATGCCTGAAGATTTAAAAACGATCGATTTACAACTCGAAAATCCAAACGAAGCACTTACTTTGTTTGGAACGGAAGATAGACATCTTAAACAAATCGAACAACACTTGAATGTATCGATTGTCACGCGCGGAGAACAGGTCAGCGTATCCGGCAGCCCGGATGATATACAGTTTATAGAGGAAATACTGCTTGCATTGCTTCATATCGTCCGCAAAGGGCTGACTATCACAGAACGAGATGTGGTATATGCTGTCGATCTCGCCAAAAAAGGTAAAATAGATCAATTTGAAACATTGTTTGAAGATGAAATCACCAAAAATGCCAAAGGAAAATCCATCAGGGTCAAAACGCTTGGGCAACGTAATTATGTCAATGCAATAAAATCAAATGATCTTGTCTTCGGGATTGGACCTGCAGGAACTGGTAAGACTTATTTGGCCGTTGTCATGGCTGTGACCGCTCTTAAAAAAGGCCTTGTCAAAAAAATTATTTTGACAAGACCAGCAGTGGAAGCAGGCGAAAGTCTTGGTTTCTTACCTGGCGATTTGAAAGAAAAAGTTGATCCGTATTTACGTCCCCTTTATGATGCCCTGCACGATGTTCTCGGTAACGAGCATACGCTGCGGCTGATTGAAAGAGGCACCATTGAAATTGCTCCTCTTGCCTATATGAGAGGCAGGACGTTGGATGATGCTTTTGTCATTCTTGATGAAGCTCAAAATACAACACCTGCCCAAATGAAAATGTTCCTAACCAGACTTGGTTTCGGCTCAAAAATGGTAATAACCGGCGATATCACCCAAGTCGATCTACCGATGGGTGTCACATCCGGCTTGAAAGCCGTCGAAGCCAGGTTGTCGTCGATTAAAGGTATTGCATTCATGTATTTAAAACAGTCCGATGTAGTCCGTCATCCACTGGTACAGAAAATAATCGATGCATATGAGGAAGAGTAAGTATTACCTTCATGATTTAAGACCCGCTCTCCAGGGTCTTATTTCTGTATAAACCGCTCTTTTTCAAAAATGAGGTGAAGGAATGAAGCATTACTGGAAACGGTTTAAACAATTACCGGTTTATCAGAACAAATGGCTGAAAATTAGTTTGGCAGTTTTGCTGTTGTGCATTTTTTTCTTTTTTATCACGCTTTCTAATGTCTATACCGAAACATACAATATTGAGCGGTTCAATGAAGCCAAAGAAACTATCCGCTCCCCTTTGTCTATTGAAAACAAAAAAGAGACAGAGCGTGAAAGAAGAGAAGCGATTCAGGCAGTGGAAGACAGGTATGAAATATCATCGGAAATAACCCAGGAACGGGCAGGATATGTCAATGAACTATTTGAAGCAATCGATAAGCTTGAAGAGGAAGAAAAAGCTTCGAAGGCTAGGGATGAGGAAGATACCCCTGCTGCTACGGATAAGGAGAAAGCGCAAAAGCTGCAACAAATCATTTCACCGAAGCTGAGTGAAGCGCTCGACCGGGAAGAATTGATTGAATTAATCAATGCCAGTTCGGAAAAACGATCACTGGCTAAAGAATTACTGACCACCTCTATTTATGAAGTAATGAATGACGGCGTGACAACGGAAACAGTAGAAAACGCCGTGAAAAGTGTAAATGAGAAGCTCCAATATTCTAGTTTAAGCGATGAGATGAAAGAAGTTCTCTACATACTCAGTGATTTTGCCATAGTGGAAAATTCGTTTTACGATGCGGAAAAAACTGTGGAAGCCCAAAAACATGCTTCAAACAATGTGGAACCAGTCATGATCCGGGCTGGTGAGATCATTGTAACCGAAGGACAGACAATCACCAATGAAATTTATGAGCAATTGAAATTGGTCGGTCTGTTGAACGATGATCGAAATGTATATCCGCTGATCGGTCTTATCTTGTTGATTCTTTTAATCGGGGGTACCATCGTTTATGAGATGCATATCCATTCCAAAAAACGGGAATTGGATGTTAGGAAGATTGCTTCCATTATTTTAATAAGTGTGTTGATGGTATCATTAATGAAAGTGGCAAGTGTTTTCACGGATTCAGTCAATCAACTGTTTTTTCTGGTTCCTGCAGCAACAGGCGCGATGTTGTTGAAAATTTTGCTCGATGAACGACTGGCGTTGGCTATGTCGATTCTGTACAGCATCCTTGCAAGTCTCATTTTCAATGCTGAGATACCAGGATCGCTAAACATGGAAGCGGGAATCTATCTGCTGTTTTCTCAATTGGCCGGCATCATTTTCCTGGTCAGTCTAAAGGACCGTATCGCAATTCTGAAAGCAGGAATAGGAATTACACTGGTACACATACTTACGGTACTATTATTTTTATTTCTTTCTTTTGAAAAATATGCTATCGCGGATATTTTGACGTTCAGTGGATATGGGGTTGTGGCTGCTTTCCTTTCATCTGTTTTAACAATTGGCCTGCTGCCATTTTTTGAAACCGGACTGGGGATATTGTCAGATACAAAACTGCTCACCTTATCCAATCCGAACCATCCTTTATTACGTAAAATATTGATAGAGGCACCGGGTACCTATCATCACAGTGTCATGGTGGCGAACCTGAGTGAAATTGCCTGCGAAGCAGCCGGAGCCAACGGACTTCTCGCGAGAGTGGCTGCCTATTATCACGATTTAGGGAAAACAGAACAGCCACATTATTTCATTGAAAACCAAATGGGTATCACCAATCCCCATGACATGCTGCAGCCAAAGCAAAGCGCTGAAATTATTATCAACCATCCATATGCAGGAGCTCATCTTCTACGAAAACACAAGTTGCCTAAAGAGATTGTTGATATCGCTGAACAACATCACGGAAAAAGTCTTTTGCAGTTTTTTTACCATAAAGCAAAAGAACAAAACAAGCAGGTGAACGAGTCGGATTATCGATATCCTGGTCCTCTACCGCAAACCAAGGAAGCGGCGATCGTTTGCATTTGTGATTCGATTGAAGCAGCTGTACGCTCCTTGAAAGAGCCGACAAATGAAAAAATAGAAGAGATCGTCACCTCGATTATTCATCAAAAGCTAATGGATGGACAGTTGAATGATGCGCCGTTAACATTCAAGGAGTTGGAGAAAATCCGTAAAGCGATTTGTGAAACGCTGAATGGTATCTTCCATTCCAGGATACAGTACCCGACAGATCAAGAAGTGAAGGAGGCAAATTAATGCATATCGATTTTCATGATCAAACAAACAAAGTAGAAGAAGGTACCACCGATCTGATTCAGCGGCTTTTAACTTTCGCTGCAGAAAAGGAAGAAATTACGGATGAATCGGAGGTTTCTGTTAATTTTGTCGATAATGGGGAGATTCAAATCATCAATCGCAACTATCGGCAACAGGACAAGCCGACAGATGTAATTTCTTTCGCCATGCAGGAAGAGGGCGAAGGAGAGCTGAAAGTAATCGGGGAAGATATCCCATTAGTTCTTGGCGACATCGTGATATCTGTCGATAAAGCTGCCGAACAGGCAGAAGAATATGGACATTCCATTCAAAGGGAATTTGGTTTTTTAGCCTTGCATGGATTCTTACACCTTCTTGGCTATGATCATATACGAAAAGAAGACGAGCGGAAAATGTTCCAGCGACAAGAGGAAATTTTGAATGCGTTCGGACTTGAAAGGAAATAAACGAAAGCGGACAGTCGGTTTCGCTTTTGCTGTGCGGGGGTGGAAACATGCTTGGAAGGAGCGGAATTTGCGAATTCAGGTTGGCGTAGCCGCTGCTGCTTTGGTGCTGGGGGCCTTTTTCCGGATCACTGCAATCGAATGGCTAATTCTCGTTATTGTGATTGGCATGGTTATTGCTATGGAAATGATCAATACTGCGGTCGAACGGCTGCTTGATTATGTAGCTCCGGAATTCCATCCCAAAGCGGGAGCTATTAAGGATATTGCTGCTGGTTCCGTTCTGGCCGTGGCTGTTGCAGCCGCGGTAGTGGGAACAATCATTTTCCTACCGAGAATTGCACAGTTGTTTTGACAGCCAATGCCCGGCCCCCTATCAGGCGGCCGGGTTTTTTAGAAAAAACAAAAAGTATCACTTTTGAACAGAAGATATATACTGCGCATGAAGTGGTTCTCTTTATCCTTGATTAGAAAATGTGTAGTACAGCCGCGCTTTCCACGAGCGGCTGATCGCACTCCTCACAGTCAGAAGAAAATAAGAAAATTCAACGCAAGGGTTACGACATTATTCATATCAACTTCATCCTAACTTTCTTTGTGTAAGAATCCTTTTGAAGAATGATATTAGGGGAAAGTTCGTATAAACTAACCAAGGAAAAACAATGTAGATTTTTCGGTTTTCTTTTATGTTGTTTTTGTATTACAACTTTTTTAGAGAGGTTTTGTCGAATCCATGAAAGGGGTAAAATTTTATAGTAAAATAGAAGAAAACCATAGGATGAAAAAAGCAATAAACGATGGAGGATACAACATGGATGCAGCATACAAATCAGGATTTATATCAATAATCGGCAGGCCGAACGTCGGAAAATCGACGTTTATGAATCGAGTGATCGGACAAAAAATTGCAATTATGAGCGATAAACCGCAAACTACACGCAATAAAATCCAAGGGGTTTTAACGGAAAAAGATGCCCAAATGGTTTTTATCGATACTCCTGGAATCCACAAACCGAAGCACAAGCTTGGTGATTTCATGGTGAAAGTCGCAGAAAATACGCTAAACGAAGTGGATGCGGTAATGTTCATGATCAATGCGGAAGAAGGATACGGAAGAGGCGACCAGTTTATTCTGGATCGCTTACAGAACGTCTCCAATCCAGTTTTTTTAATCATCAATAAAATTGATCAGGTACATCCCGATGACCTGCTCCCGCTAATCGATGAGTATAAAGACAGATATGATTTTGAGGAAATCATCCCGATTTCAGCATTGGAAGGCAACAATGTTGACCATTTGCTTCACGTTTTAAAATCTCATTTACCGGAAGGACCACAGTATTATCCGGAAGATCAAATTACTGATCACCCGGAACGGTTCATTATCAGTGAATTGATAAGGGAAAAAGCACTACAGCTGACTAGAGAAGAAATTCCCCATTCCATTGCAGTGGTCATTGACAATATAGAGGTAAGGGAAAAAGGTGGAAGTGTTTTTATACAAGCTACGGTTGTAACCGAGAGAAAATCACAAAAGGGAATCATTATTGGCAAACAGGGCTCAATGCTCAAGGAAATCGGAAAACGTGCAAGACAGGATATAGAAGCATTGCTGGGAACCAAGATATACTTAGAGCTATGGGTGAAAGTACAAAAGGATTGGCGCAACAGGCCCAGTCAATTGACGGAGTATGGATTTAGCAGTGAAGAATATTGAGTTCAAGAAGGTAAATTAGCCGATGAAAAGGGCATTTCCTTTTCATACATGGTAAATATTTTAACACATGTATTCAAAAGGAGAAGGTCATCCTAGAGGTGTAAGGGATAGCCGCCGAAAAATCTCTGACCGTCAGCAGATAGCTGGAATAAACCTATAGGGCAGTGAAGGGGAGGTCCGAGGTATAAACGCATACAGGAGGAACCGAAAAGCAAACGAACGAAAAAATACACAGCGTTATTTTTACCTGATATTTTGAACTTCCTATAAGGATGATTTCTAACAGTTTATAGAAAGGTGGGGTTTCTTGTGCTCGACTTTCCCTGGAAAATATTCAGTCAAACAGGAAACATTGAAACCTATTTACTGATGAAAGAAATGGAATCTTACTACGATGAAGAATCGTCTGTTAATCCAAACTATAAAGAACAACTTCAAGAACTTGATCGAAATTTATAAGCGACTGCCGCGCCGCCAAATCGAAACAGGCGGCGTCTCTTAGTTGTACGAAAGGGCCTCGTCTTTTTTGAAAGGGATTGGTGAATCGTTTTGTTTGAGAAAACAGAGGGCATCATTCTGCGGACGCAGGATTACGGGGAAACGCATAAAATTGTGACAATATTGACGCCATCACACGGGAAAATCGGCGTAGTTGCGAGGGGAGCAAAAAAACCGAAAAGCAGGATGGCTGCCATCACGCAACCATTTATACATGGTCAATTTTTAATACAGACCGGGAGAAATCTCGGTACACTTCAACAAGGGGAAGTGCTATCTTCCTTTCGGGCGATACGGGAGGATATTGTTAAAACCGCATACGCCACTTATCTTGCAGAATTGACAGATAAGTTGGTAGAAACGAATAATTATGATCCTTTTTTATTTCAACAGCTGGATCAGACGTTTACCTGGATTGCCGAAGGGAAAGATGCGGAAATACTGACCATTATTTATGAATTGAAAATTTACCAGCGGGCAGGTTTCGCACCTGAATTGCAACAGTGTGTCAATTGTGGAAATCCTGAAGGACCATTTGCTTTTTCGACTGCAGAAGGCGGTTATCTTTGCCCGCGTTGCCGTCATATCGATGAGTATGCAGTATCCTTGCCGGGAAACCTATCAAGAATACTTTCGATGTTTACCACCATAGATATAGAACGGATCGGCAATATTTCAATTAAACCGGAAAATAAGCAGCTGTTGAAAAAACTAATGGAGGAGTATTATGAGCAGTATGGCGGTTATCATATCAAGTCAAAAAAGTTTTTAGACCAGCTGGACTTATTGAAATAGCATTTTGATTGACAAAATGGATAAAATTCAGTAAGGTTAAATCAAAATTTACATATTGCGTTGAAGGTGAGTAGTACTTGGACATTTTTTCTAATAGCGAATCCAGGACAGTGGGAGCTGGAGTAGAAAATACCGGGGAAGGCGTACCAGAGCAATCAATTGAAAGTGGCTTTTCCGTTTACCGGAAAGCAAGTAGGGTGGAACCGCGGATATCCCCGTCCCTATGCCTTGAACAGGCGTAGGGGCGGTTTTTTGTCGTGATATAGAACCCACTTTTAAGTGTCAAATCACAATCGGAGGAATGAGCAAATGAATATTCAGCAAATGATTCTAACTTTGCAAAAGCATTGGTCAGATCAAAACTGTATTTTAATGCAGGCGTATGATGTCGAGAAAGGGGCTGGGACAATGTCGCCAATGACATTGTTACGCAGTCTTGGACCTGAACCTTGGAATGTTGCATATGTAGAGCCGTCCCGCCGGCCGGCAGACGGCAGATATGGACAGAATCCGAATCGTTTGTATCAGCACCATCAATTTCAAGTGATCATGAAACCTTCACCCGACAACATTCAAGATTTATATTTAGATTCTTTGCGGGCATTGGGTATTGATCCCCTGCAGCATGATATCCGGTTTGTTGAAGATAATTGGGAAAACCCTACTCTTGGTGCGGCCGGACTTGGTTGGGAAGTGTGGCTGGACGGCATGGAGATTACTCAATTCACGTATTTTCAACAAATCGGCGGGCTCGAAGCAAAGCCGGTAGCGGTTGAATTGACTTATGGAATTGAACGACTTGCTTCTTATATCCAGGATAAAGAAAATGTGTTTGATTTAGAGTGGACGAATGGAGTCACCGTTTCTGATATCTTCCTCCAGCCTGAATATGAACATTCCAAATACACATTTGAAGAGTCCGATACAGATATGCTGTTTGATCTGTTTGCGACTTATGAGAAGGAAGCAAAACGGACGATGGAGAACGGCCTTGTATTCCCAGCTTATGACTATGTATTGAAGTGCTCCCACACCTTTAATCTTTTGGATGCCAAAGGAGTTATCTCCGTAACCGAAAGAACCGGATACATCTCCCGGGTGAGAAACTTGGCGCGGGAAATAGCCAAAATATATGTGGAAGAGCGTGAGCGTCTAGGTTTCCCTATGTTGAAGGAGGCAGCAAACAATGACAACAACTAATATATTATTCGAAATAGGGCTGGAAGAAATGCCGGCACGTTTTCTCGATGATGCACAGAAACAATTGCATGAAAAAACAACCGCCTGGCTGGATGAATTGCGGGTACCTTATCAAGGCATCGAAGTATATGTAACACCGCGGCGGCTGGCTGTCGTTATCAAGGATGCTGCTGAAAAACAACCAGATATCGAGGAAGAAGCAAAAGGTCCTGCGAAAAGCATTGCACTAGATGAAAATGGCGAGTGGACAAAGGCAGCGGTTGGATTCTCACGCGGGCAGGGAAAAACTGTAAAAGACATCTATACAAAAGAAGTAAATGGTACCGAATATATTTTTGTCCGTAAATTTATCGAAGGAAGAAAGACCCTTGATTTGTTACAGGGATTCAAAGATGTCGTGTTAAAGATGAACTTTCCTAAAAGTATGCGGTGGAGTGATTTGAACCTTCGTTATGTAAGACCAATCCGTTGGATCACTGCCTTGTTCGGGAGCGAGATCGTTCCCTTGGAAATTGCAGGTGTGACAGCATCTAACATAACATACGGACATCGTTTTCTCGGGGAATCGATTGAATTATCATCTGCTGAAAAGTATCGTAATAAGCTTAAAGATCAGTATGTAATAGTGAAGCCTTCCGAGAGGGAGGAGAAAATCCGAAAGGAAATTGAACAATTACAGGAAAAGAAAAACTGGAAGGTACCAGTTGATGCCGATTTATTGGATGAAGTAAAACATTTAGTTGAATATCCTACTGTTTTTTCTGGTTCTTTTGATGAAGAATTTCTTGAGATCCCAGAAGAGGCGCTAATTACCTCCATGAAAGAACACCAACGTTATTTTCCAGTGCGGGATAGCGAAGGTAGCTTGCTACCCAACTTTGTCGCTGTAAGAAACGGAAATAGCGATTTTATAGAAACAGTTGCCCGTGGAAATGAAAAAGTGTTAAGAGCTAGACTTTCCGATGCAAGATTCTTTTTTGAAGAAGACAAGAAGCAATCCATTGCCAGCAATGTGAAGAAATTGGAAAAGATGGTTTTTCAAGAAAAGCTGGGAACCATTGCGGACAAAGTGAGCCGTGTTACTCAATTAACCGGACAAATAAGTGATTTGATCGATTTAGATGCTCTAGTACGAAAGCGGGCAGTTCGAGCGGCTGAAATTTCGAAGTTTGATTTGGTTACCAACATGGTCAACGAGTTTACAGAACTCCAAGGTATAATGGGAGAAAAATACGCCCTTTTGTTCGGTGAAAACGAACAAACAGCTAAGGCGATTAACGAGCACTATATGCCACGGCATGCAGGAGATACTCTCCCTGCTTCGACAGAAGGGGCTCTTGTAAGTGTTGCTGATAAACTGGATACCATTATCGGCTGTATTTCCGTCGGTATAATTCCTAGTGGTTCTCAGGATCCATATGGACTGAGACGACAAGCTATCGGCGTGCTGCAAATCTTAAAAAATCAAAACTGGCAAGTGAAACTGGAGCAGTTGCTTGAGAAAACTTATCAGCAGTTTGAAGCGAAGGGAATCCCAACCCGGAGTAAACAAGAGACATTGGAAGATGTGTCTGAATTCTTTACTCACCGGGCTGGTTATATCATGAAGGAAGCAGGAATCGACCAGGATGTCATCGAAGCAGTTCTGCATGCCGGCATAGGTATTTTTCAATTCACGTTCGATAAAGCTCTTGTTTTGGCAGATAAAAGACAGGATGAATCCTTTAAATCTGCACAAGAAGGATTGGGTCGTGTTCTGAATTTGGCAGGTAAGACGGAGACAAGAGAAGTCAAAAAAGAATTGTTCGAAAATGATACAGAAACCGAATTGAATGCAGCAGTGGAGCGATTGTTGCCTGGCTATCAGCAGACTTTAGAGCAACAAAAGGCAAAGCAAGCTATAGAGACTTTGGCTGAATTGGCTGAACCAATCCATGCTTTTTTCGATCATACCATGGTAATGGCGAAAGAGGAGAAGCTGAAAAATAACCGGCTTGCATTATTGAATAAAATAGCTACGATGGTTTATCAATACGCCGACCTGTCAAAAGTGCAGTGGAAACAGCAATTCTGATATATCCGGTTTATATATACGGTACCTGTCTATAATGAGAGAAAATATGTGAATCATGCCGAGAAGGTGGTGAAAGGATGGAACTTTCCAATCGTCAGCAGCAGATTATTGAGATTGTAAAAAAACATGGTCCGATTACTGGGGAGAATATAGCGGAAAAACTCCAATTGACAAGAGCAACACTCCGACCAGATTTATCCGTCCTCACCATGTCCGGCTTTTTGGATGCCCGTCCGAGAGTGGGGTATTTTTTCACTGGGAAAACCGGCTTTGAATTGCTTTCTGAAAAACTGAAAGAAGTGAAAGTCCGGGATTTTCAATCCATACCCATCGTGATTAAAGAAAATGACTCGGTGTATGATGCCATCAGCAAAATGTTTCTGGAGGATGTCGGCACGTTGTTCGTTGTGGACGATCAATCACTTTTGACGGGCGTTGTTTCCCGTAAGGACTTGTTGCGGGCAAGTCTTGGGAATCAGGACTTAGCCAGCCTTCCAGTTAATATCATCATGACAAGAATGCCGAATGTGACGATTTGCAGAAAAGATGATTTTCTCATCGGAGCAGCAAAACAACTGATCAATAAACAAATCGATGGTCTTCCAGTGGTAGAAGATACAGAAAAAGGTTTACAGGTTATCGGCCGTATTACCAAAACGAATATGACAAAAGCATTAGTGGAATTTACCAGTAATGATAACTTGCAGGGAGGTTAGACGATGGCGAAACCATTTGTGTATATTGTTTCAGACTCGGTCGGAGAGACAGCGGAATTAGTGGTCAAAGCAGCTCTCAGTCAGTTTGATAACAGTGGAGAATATCATCTTCATCGTGTGCCTTACGTTGAAAACCTGGAGATACTTGATGAAACCATCAAACAGGCGGAGGAAAAAGGGGCAATAATCGGGTTTACCTTGGTAAATCCGACTTTCCGCAGACATCTTCTGGAGGAATCGGCTGCAAGAAAGATTGAATGCATTGATATCATGGGGCCGCTTATAGATGCCATGGAAAAAGTCTATCAAAAAAAACCGCGGCTCGAGCCTGGATTGGTTCATAAATTGGATGAAGATTATTTTAAACGGGTAGAAGCGATAGAATTTGCTGTACGGTATGACGATGGAAGAGATCCGAGGGGAATAGCGAAAGCAGATATTGTATTGATTGGTGTTTCCCGGACTTCAAAAACACCCCTTTCGCAATACCTTGCACACAAACGGCTTAAGGTTGCCAATGTACCGATAGTACCAGAAGTGGATCCTCCGGAAGAATTGTTTCAAGTAGATCCCAATCGTTGCATTGGTTTGAAAATCAGTCCAGAAAAATTAAACGATATCCGGAAGGAGCGCTTAAAGGCTCTTGGTCTGGGAGATCAGGCCAGTTATGCTAATCGTGAACGAATTTTGCAAGAGCTTGATCATTTTGAAAAAGTGGTGGAAAGAATCGGTTGTCACGTGATAAACGTCTCGAATAAAGCGGTAGAAGAAACCGCCAATGTTATTCTGAATATAAGAAAGCAATTACTATTGAATGGAAAACCATGATTGTTAAGCTGTGTGTGAGAAGCTCTTGCCCGTTGTTAAAAACCGCGGTGTTGCCGTATGCCTCTCATCAGCGAACAGCTAGAATAAAAAAGACTTTCGCTTATATCTCCTGCTTTTTGATGTTTTTTGCAGTTGAGATAAATTGCGAATTAAATTTCGCATGGCGGCTCTGCTGAATCCAGTGGGAAAAGGAACAATATGAAGACCACCGTCTGCGTCTCCCTGTTAAGCTCCGCAGCGGGTTTCCTCGACCCAAGGGAGCGAAGAAGCTGCTCCATGTAGCACCCTGGCTGAAGCTTTCCCCACGGAAAGCGAGTGTTTTTCACAGCGCCGGACTATTTACCCGGGTAGTGTAGATTCACATATAGTGAATTTACGCTATGCTGCAGACTATATTTTTCGGATAAATGCCTTCTTTTAAAGCATGATTATAAGAAAAAATATTAGCATTTTCTTTTTTTTTGTATTATAATTATTTTTTGTGAAAAAATGTTTCTATAATGTCTTTCTCTATTGGACAAGTTTAAATTAAGAGGATATTAAATTCTGAAAAATAAAAACATAGGAAAAAGGAAGGATTATTCGAATTCATGTAGAATAAAAAACTAGCTGTTTTCTTTTTTATGTCGAATTAGAAGATACATTACATTTATCTTTTCTATTTTATTTTTCTTATGCAACTATCCAGGATAGAGCAACTACTGGTTTGACCCTTCTCTGCAAAGGTTACATTATTATGTAAGATCAGGACAAGGCGCATGTCCTGTGAGTGAGAGCGTTTTGTTTAATTGATAGTAAATGAATCAGTTATTTTTTTAAAAAAGATTGTCGAATTTTGCAGGGTTTTCTTAGTCTTTATAGAATAAACGTAGAGCATGGTGATTCTAATGAATGGTCAAATCCCTGAAGAAACGATAGAAGAAATCAGGAAATCCAATGATATCGTGGATGTCGTGGGAGAATATGTCCAATTGAAAAAGCAGGGCAGAAATTATTTTGGTTTGTGCCCATTTCACGGAGAAAAGACACCTTCTTTTTCCGTGACACAGGACAAGCAGATATTTCATTGCTTCGGCTGCCATAAAGGCGGGAATGTTGTTACGTTTGTAATGGAGATGGAAGGCTTCAGTTTTTTTGAAGCATTAAAGCATTTGGCTGAGAAAAGCGGTCATACTCTGCCAGAAAGCTACCAGCCTGCAAATCAAAACCAGCAGGTAAGCCAAGAAAGCCAGGATGTGCTCAGCGCTTATGAATGGCTTATGAAACTTTATCATCATTTGCTACGTCACACGAAAGAAGGTAAGACTGGCTATCAGTATTTAATCGATAGAGGATTCACTGATGAGGTGATTGATACTTTTCAGTTAGGTTTTTCTCCAAACTCCAAGGAGTTTATTGTTCAGTTCCTGGAGAAGAAAGGGTTTCACCCCCAGACCATGGTAAAAGCGGGACTCCTCTCGATGAATGACCAACAGGAAGTCTCCGACAGGTTTAGAGGAAGGGTTGTTTTTCCTATACGCAACCATCTTGGGAAAACGGTTGGATTTGGAGGAAGATCGATTAACAATCAGGAACCCAAATATTTGAACAGCCCGGAATCGGAGCTGTTTCATAAAGGAAGGCTTTTATATAATTTCGATTTAGCCAGAAGTCACATCCGTAAACGAGAAGAAGCCGTATTGTTTGAAGGTTATGCAGATGTGATATCGGCTTATGCAGCTGGAGTCACCAATGGCGTAGCTACCTTGGGAACTGCCATTACAGAAGCACAGGCCAAACTGCTGCGCCGCTATGTGGATACAGTGGTTATTTGTTATGATGCGGATGACGCGGGAGTGCAGGCATCTTACAAAGCTGCAAAGGTCCTGAAAAAGGCTGGCTGTACAGTAAAGGTTGCCAGTATGCCAAACGGAATGGACCCCGACGAATTCGTTCAGCAAAATGGAGCGGAGCGCTTTCGGAAAGAGGTAGTCGATGTAAGCGATACGTACATGTCCTTCCTGATGAGATATTTGAAAAAAGATTATAATCTAAATCTGGAAGGAGATCGCATACAATATGTTGAAAGTGTACTTGATGAAGTCGCATTGATCGACCGGCCTGTGGAACGGGAGCATTATTTGAAAGAATTAGCGAATGAATTTGAATTATCTATGGATACTTTGTCTCAGGAGATAATGGCTAGAAGGCAAAAGATAGGTCCCAGGCAGGATAAGATGGTGCATAAGAGCAATACTAGTATGGCGAAAGCACCGTACAGTCAAAAGAAATTACTTCCCGCTTACCATAATGCAGAGAAGCAGTTGATTGCTTATATGCTAAACGATAGATCGATTGCTGAAAAAGTGAAAGACGAACTAGGCGGATCGTTTAACGTAGAGCAGCATCAAGTCATTGTTACCTATTTATATGCTTATTATGAAGAAGGAAACGGGCCGGATGTCAGTCTGTTTGTGGAAAGACTTCCAGACCCGTCCATCCAAAGTTTAGTTGTCCAAATTGCAATGATGCCTATCCACCAGGATATCAGCGATAGGGAGATTAATGACTATATTCGTCTCATCCGAGTGGAACACAGTGATGAAGCAGCTATTAAATCTCTAAAAGCGGAGCAAAAACAGGCAGAAAAACAAAATGATCATGTAAAGGCCGCCCAGATAGCTATGCAGATTCTTGAGATTAGAAAGCAATTGAAAAATTCAATTCATTGATATAGAAGTAAGTCTGGAAGGAGGGGGACTCATGGCAGATAACAAGCCATCACGTTCTAAAGAAAATGAAAATGAGCTAACCCTGGAGCAAGCGAAGGACCAGTTACTTGAACTGGGAAAAAAGCGCGGGGTGCTAGCATATGAAGAAGTTGCAGAGCGTTTGTCCAACTTTGAGTTGGAATCAGAGCAGATGGACGAGTTTTATGAGTACCTGAATGAGCAAGGTGTAGAAGTAATCGGTGATTCCGAAGAGGATCCGAGCATGCAGCAGCTTTCAAAAGAAGAGGAATTCGACTTAAATGATTTGAGCGTGCCTTTGGGGATAAAAATCAATGATCCGGTCAGGATGTATTTGAAAGAGATCGGAAGAGTTGATTTGCTTTCTGCCACAGAAGAAATTAACTTGGCAAAGCGGATTGAAGAAGGCGAGGAAGAGGCCAAAAGAAGACTGGCTGAAGCAAACCTCCGACTTGTCGTAAGTATTGCAAAGCGTTATGTCGGCCGCGGAATGCTGTTCCTTGATTTGATCCAGGAAGGCAATATGGGCTTGATTAAAGCAGTTGAAAAATTTGACTATCGAAAAGGGTATAAATTCAGCACCTATGCCACGTGGTGGATCCGTCAGGCGATAACACGAGCAATAGCGGACCAGGCGAGGACGATACGGATACCAGTCCATATGGTGGAAACCATCAATAAGTTGATTCGCGTACAGCGTCAGCTTTTGCAAGATCTGGGCAGAGAGCCTATACCGGAAGAAATTGCGAAAGAAATGGAGTTAACCCCTGATAAAGTCCGGGAGATTTTGAAAATAGCACAGGAACCAGTGTCCCTCGAAACACCGATTGGTGAAGAGGACGACTCCCATTTAGGCGACTTCATTGAGGACCAGGAAGCTACTTCACCTTCCGATCATGCAGCATATGAACTGTTGAAGGAACAGTTGGAAGATGTACTGGACACGTTGACAGATCGCGAAGAAAACGTATTGCGGCTTCGTTTCGGTTTAGATGATGGTCGAACTAGAACGCTCGAAGAAGTAGGAAAAGTATTTGGTGTGACCAGAGAACGTATTAGACAAATTGAAGCGAAAGCTCTACGCAAGTTACGCCATCCAAGCCGGAGCAAGCGGTTAAAAGATTTCCTTGAGTAAAAAAATCTGTTCATGCGGACTGTTTGGAGCTCAGCTAAGTCATTGTGCGTCCGTACAATGACTTTGATTTTGCTTCAAAGGGATTAAAAATGCTAAATCGGTTAGGCAGTTCATACCCGCCATGGATATTCCTCTATAACAGGAACCGTTTGCCGATTGGTATTACAGGAAATCGGATGGGGGAGTAGGATGGCTACTGAGAAAAAAGAAATCATTATTAGGGAAATTCAGCAATGGAAGCAGAGCAGGCTTTTACCGGGTGAATATTGTGACTTTTTACTGGCTCTCTATTCCCAGGGAGAGGGGATAGACGAGCCTGTAAAACCTTCCATGAACCTGAAGCTGGTGTTTCTGCTCTTTTCTGATATTGTGATGTTACCGCTAACATATCTTGTAATCAATTTTACTGAATTCCCAGACAGATTGCAAATGTTCCTGGCATTTATTTTTCTTTTGATTTCCTATGCATGTTACCGAGTGTTTTCGAATATAAAGGCTGTAAAAATACCTGTAGCCAAGCTTGTTATACTGGGGATTCTGCTGATCATCACTATTGATATAGTCCAAATGGTGACAAAAACTCCTTGGATTACACCAATAGCGATTTCGATTCAATTGGCAGGATGGTTGATTGCCGGCTATAAACAGAAAGATAAATACTTGTTTGGGGCAGGAATGATTGGTACGATTATGGTAATATACTATGTGATTATATAAAAAATTCTTGTCATTTCCCTTTTCTCTTGTCACATTTTCAAGTAAAATATATGTAGTTTGGTCTGTAAAGACAAGTTTGGGGATTACATAAGGAGGACAAAGACATGAAAAGAAACCCAGTTATCCCTTTTGCAATTATCGCAGTGTTGGGAATACTTACAATGATTGTTTTATCTGTAGTCGGTCTGAATCAATATGAGGACATTCAACAAGCCGGTGAAGAGGGGAGTCAGCAGGAGGAATCTGGAGAAGGCGGCGGTGAAGAAGCAGCGTCCGATGATCCGGAAGCAATTTTCCAGAATAATTGTGCTACCTGTCACGGAGGCGACTTGTCTGGAGGTGCCGGTCCTAATCTGCAAGAAGTTGGAGGCAGATATTCCAAGGATGAAATACATGAAATTATCATGAACGGTACGGACGGAGGAATGCCAGGCGGCCTTGTAAGTGACAGCGAAGCCGATATGCTTGCGCAATGGTTATCTGAACATCAGTAATACTCAAAAGAAAGCTTTCTTTCGCCAGAAAGCTTTCTTTTTTAGATACAAGCTAAGAACTAAGGCTTGGATTAAGCTTTCCGGAGAGGATGCGCTTTGCCTTTTCATCAGAGAAAAAGCCTTGTAATTAAATTCTTAGAAAAGAATCCGGTGAAAAAGAAAAAGGAGTTAATGGGAATGAATGAGAGACTGGTGTCTGATCGTATACAATGTATTGCATCCTTTTTACCAAGAGGAGCGTTATTCGCTGATATTGGTTCTGACCATGCATACTTACCCGTATATGTTTGTCATATGGACGAACAGGCAAAAGCGATAGCGGGCGAAATAAACGAAGGTCCCTACCAGAGTGCTAAAAGCACAGTCGCTGAAGAAGGGCTGACAGACAGGATAGAAGTGCGTAAAGGTGATGGCCTTGCGGTTATATCTGCCAATGAAGTCAACCAAGTGGTCATTGCAGGCATGGGGGGCAGTTTGATTTCCACGATTCTGGAGAAGGGAAAAGAGAAGCTGGCAGGTGTCGGACAAATTATTGCTCAACCCAATGTAGAAGCAAGAGCTGTCAGGGTTTGGCTTCAAGAAAATGGCTACCGACTGAATGGGGAAGCGATCATCGAAGAAGCAGGACACATCTATGAAGTGATTTCCGCCATTTCTTCAAATATCGCGTATTCCATGACAGAAACGGAATTGCTGCTGGGTCCTTATTTGATGAAAGAGAAGTCGGATCCTTTCCAAAGAAAGTGGAAAATGGAACTAGAAAAACGGGAACGAGTGATAAAGCAGATGAAAAAGGCGAAGTACCCGGATGTAAAAAAGATGGAAATTTTCCGTCATGAAATAAAACTTATTAAGGAGGTTTTAACTTGACTCAAATGCAAGTATCAGGAAGGCAAATCATTGATGCTTTTGAAGCGTGGGTGCCTCCTGGACTAGCCTATAAGTGGGATAATGTCGGATTACAAGTGGGAACGTTGGACAAGCCTGTCAAAAAAGTGATGATTACATTGGACGTCCTTGAATCAGTCGCTGAAGAAGCAGCGGAAGCGGACGTCGACTTGATCATTGCCCATCACCCTTTATTGTTTAAATCCTTAAAACAAATCGATACGACGACACCTAAAGGTCGGACGATCACTAAATTAATCGAAAACGGGATCACTGTGTATGCCGCTCATACCAATTTAGATATAACTAGAGGCGGGGTTAGTGATATTCTGACCGAGCGACTAGGTTTACGTAGGACTTCGGTCCTGGTGCCGTCAGAGCAAGACAAGCTTATTAAACTTGCGATATATGTTCCTGTTGATTATACGGAGAAGGTCAGAGAAGCAATTGGAAATCAAGGAGCAGGTCATATCGGAGACTACAGTCATTGCAGTTTTCGGGTAAAAGGAGAAGGGACCTTTAAGCCGTTGGATGGGACACAGCCATTTATCGGTACCAAAGGAGAATTGGCACGGGTAGAGGAAGACAGATTGGAGACGGTCATTCCGGAAAGTAAACTTTCCCGTGTGCTGGATGCAATAAAAACTGCTCATCCATATGAAGAACCTGCATATGATCTTTATCCGATGAAAAATAAAGGAGAAGAAATCGGGGTCGGGCGTATTGGAGACTTACAGAAAAGCATGACGCTGCGTGAATTAGGTGAACTCGTAAAAGAAAGCTATCAGGTTCCTAGCTTAAGAATCGTGGGAAATCTGGACGAGGAGGTAAAACGGGTCGCGGTTTTAGGCGGAAGTGGCGAAGATTATATCAAGCATGCATTTCAACAAGGAGCAGACGTGTATATAACCGGAGACCTCAGTTTTCATGAAGCGCAGGATGCTTGGCAGATGGGATTGAAACTGATTGATCCAGGACATCATGTAGAAAAGTTCATGAAACAAGCTGTTCAGTCTTTCTTACAGCAGAAGTTCGATAAATCCAATGCACCCGAAGTGATCGTTTCCAGGGTGAATACCGAACCGTTTCATTTTATGTGAAAATGTTTCGGTTCTCTGTCAAATGTGGTGGTGTGATTATTCACTCCACCATCTCTTTATCGAATGGCTCATTCCATAAAAATAGTAGTTTTACTTCGGTCGCAGAGGAAATACACTCGCTTTCCGCGGACGAACGTCCGAGCCTCCTCGCAAAGCCCGCTGCAGGGTCTCGGCGGCCTGTTTTTCCACAGGAGGCCATATTTCCTCTGCTACACTATTTCGCTCTATAGAGCCTATTTAACCACATTCAGTATAGAGCCAATAGAATGATCAAAAAAACCGCGAAGATATGCTTTCTTCGCGGTTTTTCTTTTATGCTTTTTTCTTTGCTTTGACTTTCGGCAGAATTTTGCTTTGTTCTACCTTGGATTGAAGATCCCAGTCTTCCTGTGCTGCATCAAAATTTTCGATGAAGCGAATTACTTCTTTTGTGATCGGAGTCGGGGTAGAAGCGCCGGCTGTTACTGCTACCTTGCTAACTCCTTCCAGCCACTCCAGCTTGATTTCCGAAACATCAGCAATTCGGTATGCTATAGTCCCTGCAATTTCCTGTGAAACTTGTGCCAGACGATTGGAATTGTTACTGCGCGGATCTCCGACAACAAGCGTCAGGTCTGCTTCTTTTGCTTGTTCAGCTACGGCTTCTTGACGTACCTGTGTTGCCATGCAAATCTCTTGTACCATTTCCGTTTGTGGATATTTTTCTTTTACCTTTTGCATGACATCATATACATCCCATTGACTCATTGTGGTTTGGTTGGTTACGATCAGTTTCTCGTTATCCAGGTGCAGTTTCTCTACATCCTCTTCCGTTTGCACTAAATGGACTTTACCAGGGGCCACCCCCATGGCACCTTCCGGTTCTGGATGACCTTTTTTGCCAATATAAACTACTTCGTAACCTTCTTTTACCTTCTCGCGTATCAGATCATGCGTCCGGGTGACATCGGGACAAGTGGCATCCAGTACCGTCAACCCCTTCGCTTCTGCTCTTTTTTTCACTTCCGGTGAAACGCCGTGAGCCGTGAAAACCACCGTACCCTCTTCAATTTCTTCCAGAAGCTCTCCTCTGTTTTTTCCATCGAGGGTGATGACCCCCTCGCTTTCAAAGGCTTTGGTGACATGAGAATTGTGCACGATCATTCCTAATATATAAATAGGTCTTGGCAGATTCGGATCCTTAACCGCATTCTGAGCTATGACCATTGCGTCAACTACTCCATAACAATAACCGCGCGGAGCTATTTTAATTACTTCCATGATTACGGTTCCCCCTCTAATATATAACTTCACTACTTTTTGTTTTCAGGGCATCAGTTTCATTATAAAGGTAAAACTACAATATGACAAAAATATTCATCAGTTATGACTGTTTCTGAAAGTAGCTTTTTTGGTTGCCATACAAGAGGCAATGTGTGAATCTGGGAAGGATTACCGTGCAAAATACCTCTTTCTCCACTATAATAGGAAAGTAGCAAAAGTCAATTTAAAGGAGTTTATTAATGAAAAACCATCATTTTAGACAATATTCTTTGCATCCTGTTATCAATGACGTCATTGACCGACTTGATTTCCATAAACCGACCCCGATCCAGGAGAAGGTGATTCCTGCCGTTCTGAGAGGGGAGAGTGTGATTGGCCAATCCCACACTGGATCCGGCAAAACCCATGCTTATTTACTACCATTGTTTAATGAAATGGAGGAAACGAAAAAACAGGTTCAATTTGTGGTTACAGCACCTACAAGGGAACTGGCTATCCAAATTTATGACGAAGTAAGGAAAATCATTCATTATGCCAACAAAGATCATCGCTGGAATGCGAAATTGCTGATTGGCGGAACGGATAAAAAAAGATCGATTGAAAAGCTGAAAGAACAGCCACATATTGTTGTCGGTACCCCGGGGAGAATATTGGACCTTGTCGAGGAAGGAGCACTTGATTTATATAATGCCAAGGCATTCGTTGTCGATGAAGCGGACTTAATGCTTGATCTTGGTTTCATTCAAGAGGTCGACAAGACGTTGGTAAAGACAAATCAGGAAATACAGCTCCTCGTATTTTCTGCGACCATTCCGGAAAGGCTGCAGCCGTTCTTAAAAAAATATTTGGAGAATCCGGCGCACTTAACTGCAGATGAACATAAGCTTTCACCGGAAACGATGGAGCATAGACTAGTACCTTTACGGCATCGTTCTGTTTCGGAAATGGTCTTTCGTATATCAGGAGCCATTCAACCTTACTTGGCAATTATTTTTACAAATGGAAAGGAATTGGCTAACCAACTTGCGGAAGAGCTGACCGAAAAAGGAATGGATGTAGGGCTTATTCATGGAGGGCTTTCTCCGAGAGAAAGAAAACGGGTGTTGAAGGAAATTCAAAATCTTCGTTATCAATATATTGTTGCTACCGATCTGGCGGCTAGAGGTATCGATATTAAAGGTGTCAGCCATGTAATCAATGCCCAGCTGCCCAAAGAAGAAGAATTTTATATCCATCGAGTTGGCCGTACAGCGCGCGCAGGGATGGAAGGTACAGCGATCAATCTGTACACCGATCAAGATGTTCAGCTAATTGAAAAACTGGAGAAAAAAGGATTGACATTCACCAGCTTTGACGTAAAAGATGGAGAATGGAAGGAAGTAAAAGCTTGGAACGAACGAAGCACAAGGAAAAAAGCTGAATCAGACGCGGAAAAAGAAGCATGGCGCAAGGTCCGTAAACCAAAAAAAGTGAAACCAGGTTACAAAAAGAAAATGAAGCAACAGAAGGAGCAAGTAAAGAAAAAGTTAAATCGTGATAAGTATAAAAAATAATCATTATTATGTTATAATGGTTATAGAAAAAGAGCAAAGAGGTGGAGGAATTGCTGAAAATAGGTTCGCACGTATCGATGAGTGGTAAAAAAATGTTGTTGGGATCGAGTGAGGAAGCTGTATCTTACGGTTCCAATGCATTTATGATTTATACAGGAGCGCCGCAAAATACACGCCGGCGTCCACTGGAAGAATTGAATATTGAAAATGGGCGCAGGCATATGGCGGAAAACGGCATTGTTGATCTCGTCGTCCATGCCCCTTATATTATCAACATTGGCAACACGACAAAAAAAGAGACGTTTGAACTCGGAATCAATTTTTTGAGAAGTGAAATTGAGCGTACGGAAGCCTTAGGTGCAAAACAAATTGTCCTGCATCCTGGTGCACATGTGGGAGCAGGCGCTGACAAAGGGATAGAGAAGATCATCGAAGGTTTGGATGAGGTACTCCATAAAGACCAGCAAGTGCAGATAGCCTTAGAGACGATGGCTGGAAAAGGCTCAGAGGTTGGTAGGAATTTCGATGAATTGGCGAGAATTATCGACGGTGTCAAGCTGAATGAAAAGTTGTCTGTCTGTTTTGACACTTGCCACACTCACGATGCAGGTTATGACATCGTTCATGACTTTGATGGTGTCCTTGACGAGTTCGATCGGGTAATCGGATTAGACCGATTAAAAGTCGTCCATGTCAATGATAGCAAAAACGTACGCGGAGCCGGGAAAGATCGTCATGAAAATATCGGCTTTGGTCATATAGGGTTTGATGCGCTTCACAACATTGTCCATCATCCTCAACTGGAAGAACTACCGAAGATTTTGGAAACCCCATATGTAGGAGAAGATAAAAAGAACAAAAAACCTCCATATAAATTTGAGATTGAGATGCTTAAAGGGGATTCTTTTGTAAGAGATCTAAAAGAACAAATTGTTGCACAATAATTATGTAATTGGACAAAAGCATAGGCGTCAAAAGCAAAGCCGAACGATGGTTCGAAAGCATTCGCATTCGAACTCGTTCGGTTTTTTTAGGATGTGGCAGAAAATTTTACTGGGTAAGCAACTTCGCTTTCTGACAAAGTTGAAGGCGACTTGAGATATCGAATCAAAGCGTTATCAACCACCAGAATGAAAAGAAGCCGGGTTTAAGGAGAAATCCCTATTTTCCATTGGTTTGCCAACCCGAACGCATGAAGAATGTCTGTTGCTTCTCACGTTTTGTTCTTGTTCGGTTTATTACTGGATTTCTGTTATTTTCCACTTCTTTTATATAGTAGTGATTGCACTTGATCCCATTCATATTACCGTCAATTGCTGCATAGGCTTACCAGTGTCTTACAGGATGAAGCCCTTTATCCGCCGAGCAGATGTTTAGGTTTGATAAAGATAGGGAAGTCAATAAAACCAGGAGTCAACGCCGTACTCTTTCGTCAGTTGCTTGAAAAGTTTATTGGCTTTTTGAGCTGTTTCTACGTTTGTCATTTTGGCAAGCTCTTTGAACAATTTCATGCGCTCTTTCTCGCTGAAAGGATCGAATTCGGCTTTTCGCAAATAGGCAGTTATTTTTTCTGCCTGTGTTTTAGTGACTGGAATATCATATTGCTTGCTGTAGTGAAGCAGCTCTTCTGTACTTACTTGTTTCAATTTATTGAGTACCATCTTTTTAAGCATGCTGTTCATCTAAAAAACCCTTTCTTCTTCTACTGGCTGTTATCGATGGAGTCGAAACACCCAAGTATATTGAGTTTTTGCCCTGTTACACCTTATGTAGAAGAATTGGTTTTGTTACGGACAACAGCTGGTAAGTAAATCAATTGCATTTATGCCCCTTAACAGCTAGTATAGTTTTTTGTGGTTGGAAAAATGCAGGTTGTAGTAAGGAGTGAATTTGTGTGAACTTTTGGAACAACTCTGGTTCTAAGGCCATCAGCTTTTTATTTATTTGTGCACTATTATTATTTATATTTGACGGATACGCCAAAGATAACCAGAAAATCGATGCCATCTCGCAGGAAAAAGAAGAAATAAAAGCGCAGATTGTCGAACTCAAACAAGAAAATAAGCAACTTCGATCAGAAAAAGAATACTTACAATCCCAACAGTCCGAATCACCCAACAAAAATGGGTATCTCACTTGGCCGAAAATCGAACAGATTGCGGACGCCTTTGTTGAAGAAAGTGATGGGAGATTTAAGAAATCCTGGGCGCTTTATTTGGTGAAGGAGGCGCAAAAATTTGATGTGGACCCTAAGATTGTTTATGAGCTACTCAAGGTCGAGACTGGCGGAACCTTCGATGCAGAATTGGTTGGACCGGAAACCAAATATGGAAAGGCATATGGGATGGGTCAGTTCATGAAGAACACAGCACCGTGGGTCGCTGAAATGGCTGGTTTACCATATAAAGAGGAATTATTGTATGATCCTTATTATTCCATGCAGCTGTCCATCGTGTATCTCGATTATCTGCATAATGAATATGGCAATTGGGAAGAAGCTTTAACCG
This sequence comes from Sediminibacillus dalangtanensis, assembly GCF_017792025.1. NCBI lineage: Bacteria > Bacillati > Bacillota > Bacilli > Caryophanales > Bacillaceae > Sediminibacillus > Sediminibacillus dalangtanensis. The sequence goes on along the minus strand of NZ_CP046956.1, from coordinate 2,270,239 downwards.
CTTATCATCGGGGCATGAGCGGGATGGAAGAGTTTGTCCGGAAAAACGGCAATGCCAAAAGCTGGTACGCTGTAGAAATATTATCCAATGCGGAAGATCATAAAACTGTTGCAGCAGCAAACTAATGAACAAAGAAAAAAACCACTCAAATTGGGTGGTTTTCTTCGTTCATTTAGATTTTTTTCGAAAGTTCCACTATAGATGAAAGGTTACCATCCTTTATTTACCTTGTAATTTGAACAAGGTTCCTTCATAAACTACAAAGGCACCCCGATAAGAAAGCGAGGATGTTGCCGATGGACGAGTATTCGAACAAAAAGCAACAGAACGAAGAAGTCGAGGATGCTCCGAAGTTTGGAGATGACACGAACGATCCGATTATTACCCAGCAACAGGGCGGATCTGTACCTCCGCGAGATCCGCATGAGCAGTATATTCTCGACGAGCCGTATAAACGGGATGAAGAAATGGCTCAGGAGTTAACCGCCACAGAATTCAATAAGCCAATCCACAACGAGGAAAAGGAAACAAAAATGGACGGGGATGTGCAAACAGGGTTTGGCTGGGTGGCTGTTATCCTTGGTGTTTTATCATTCTTCATGATGCCGGTGGTTCTTGGAGCCGCCGCCATAATTTTCGGGTTTATATCCAGAAATCGGGGTGCCCATACTCTGGGAAACACAGCGATAATCGCTGGAGCTGTTTCCATTATCCTAACGTTATTTTTAGCCCCCTTTGTATAACAAAAGAGCTGGTCCCTATTGGGGCCAGCTCTTTTCATGGTCGCAATTATGCTTCTTGCTTGTCTTCTTCTTCTTTCTGTTGAGCAAAGTACTCTTCTGCAATTCGATCCACTTCGATTTTTAACTCCTCGACCATTGTTTCTTCCGGCACTTTACGAATAATTTCCCCATGGCGGAATAGTAAGCCTTCACCGCGGGCTCCGGCAATTCCGATATCGGCTTCTCGGGCTTCTCCTGGTCCGTTTACTGCACAACCAAGTACAGCTACTTTGATTGGAGCCTTGATGGTGGAAATATAATCCTCTACTTCATTGGCAATGGAAATCAGGTCGATTTCAATCCTTCCGCATGTCGGACAGGAGATTAGGGTTGCTGCATTGGAAGCAAGGCCGAAGGACTTAAGTAATTCTCTTCCAACCTTGATTTCTTCAACAGGATCCGCGCTTAAGGAAATTCTCATTGTATTTCCGATACCCTTACTTAGAATCGCTCCCAATCCGGCAGCGCTTTTTACAGTTCCCGCAAATAATGTTCCGGATTCGGTGATACCAAGATGAAGCGGATAGTCAATTGCTTCTGCTGCTTTTTCGTAAGCTTCGATAGCCAAAGGGACATCAGAGGCTTTCATGGAAACGATGATGTCATGGAAATCGAGATCTTCGAGAATTTTGATATGATGAAGTGCGCTTTCCACCATACCGTCTGCTGTCGGGTACCCGTATTTTTCGATGATATGCCGTTCGAGTGATCCGGCGTTAACACCTATACGGATTGGAATTCCTTTTGCTTTTGCGGCATTAACAACAGCCTCTACTTTATCTCGTTTACCGATATTTCCCGGGTTGATTCTGATTTTGTCTGCTCCGCCTTCAATTGCCTTCAAAGCTAGTTTATAGTTAAAATGTATATCGACTACTAAAGGAATATTTATTCTTTTCTTGATTTCCGGAATTGCGTCTGCTGCTCTGTCATCAGGGCAGGCGACACGTACGATTTGGCATCCGGCTTCTTCCAAACGGTTTATTTGATTAACAGTTGCTTCAACGTCATGTGTTTTGGTAGTTGTCATGGATTGGATGACCACTTCGTTTTTACCCCCGACCATGACATTGCCTACTTTGACTGGTCGTGTATTTTTCCTGTGGGTTATTGCCATAAATATATCGCTCCTTTATTTATTCGCGAACAAGAATGGTATTTTAGGTACCATTGCTTATTATAAGGGGAAAAAGCTAAATTGAGAAGTAACAAACCTTAAAAAAACAGATACTTCATTCCTCGCTTATATATAAAGGGAATAAGTATGTTTCCCCAGGCTGGATTTGTTGGGGGTCTGTTCCGGGATTCAATTTTTGAAAGTCAGTGACGATACTGTCAATTGCCAGAACTGCTTCCGCTCGATTGATTTCTTCAATAATGCTGAGTACTGTATCACCGGGGCGCACCTCCACTTCTATTACTTGGTAGGCTATTTGATCTTGTTGCGGTGCTTTCTGAGAAGGCTTGTGACTATTTGACGGATTGGCAGGCTGCTCTTCTGTCCGTTGTTGGGCGCCGTTTAACGTTCCGACCGTTAAGTCTTTAAAGATACTGACAATAAATAATATGATGAAGAGAGTTACAACTGTTTTTTTGAGGAATCCCATCGTAACACCGCCTTCTGTTCATTTATATATACATTCTACAAAGAAACTAAAACCCTTTTTTTTGAAACAAATTTCTTCGGGATAACGTAAATCATATAAAGCGGGAAGGGGGATGGAAATGGACGTTTTTTCAGCAGACTGGATGAGTTTTATCCTAACAGGGCTAGGTACTTTATTTTTATTCGGCGAACTGCTGGTAAATAGGAGAGGTTTTTTTGGAATTATCGGCTTAGGTTTTATAACCATCTATTTTCTGTCTTTTTTGGCACCAGGAGCATTTGTACTGATGATGGTGATTTATTTGATCGGACTGTTGTTGATTATTATAGATGGAAAATTTCTTAATGACGGAACCCTTGCTACTATTGGGGCTGTCTGTATGATCCTTTCGATTGGCTTAAGCTCTCCCAATTGGACAGCAGGACTGTATGGCATAATCGGAGTGGTTATTGGCGGCTTTTGTTCGCTTCTGTTTTTGAAAGTATTTAAACGAAGAGAAATGTGGTCAAAGCTTGCCTTGGTCGACCAGCTTACTAGTGAGAAAGGATATAATTCGATGAACGAAACGTATGCGTCCCTAGTGGGGAGAGAGGCAATCACTGTTACCGATATGCGTCCTGTCGGAACCATTCGGGTAGACGGGGAGGACTACAGCGCAGTAACGAACGGTCAATGGATCCCAAGAGAAACAGCAGTCAGAGTAGTACAAGTGGACGGAACAAAAATATTAGTATCAAAAAACAAACAGTAACAAAAGCTATAAAGAGTATTTCATCTTGAAAAGGTGAAGTACTCTTTTTTGTCGGTTATGTAACTGCCAACTTTATGATTGCTGTCAATAAATTGGGGAACATAACCAATAGAAAGGAAGCCGCTAGCAAAAAGTGGTGAAAAAACCAGCTTTTACATGTATTGATGAAGGGAAGAGGCGTTTGAGGAACAAGAATGTAAATTTAACGTAAATTTTATCGAAAAATCTTTACAAACTCTTCTGCTTTCATTAATAATGAGAGAGGCATTTCAAGCTAATCAGCATGTGTGAAGGGATGGGAAACGTTGGATATTAATGTGCAATCCTTAATTTTCGAGTTTGTCGGCGGACTGGGAATCTTCCTGCTCGGACTGAAATTTATGGGAGATGGTTTACAAAAGTCTGCAGGTGACCGATTGAGGGATATTTTAGACCGGTTCACCAGTAATCCATTTATGGGTGTGCTGGCAGGTATTATTGTGACAGTCCTGATCCAAAGCAGTTCCGGGACAACAGTACTGACAGTGGGACTAGTTAATGCCGGTTTTATGACTCTACGGCAATCAATAGGAGTTATCATGGGTGCCAATATCGGCACGACCGTGACAGCCTTTATCATTGGTATTGATTTAGGAGAGTACGCCCTGCCGATTATGGCTGTCGGTGCATTTATGCTCTTTTTCTTTAAAAATAATAAAGTGACCTACCTGGGACAGACGATTTTTGGATTCGGGTCTCTGTTCTACGGTTTGGAATTAATGAGCAGCGGAATGTCTCCGCTACGTGATGTACAAGCTTTTCATGATTTGACTTTAAACATGAGCTCCACTCCTGTATTGGGCGTAGTGATTGGTACGTTGTTTACCTTTATCGTCCAAAGCTCCAGTGCTACGATTGGTATCCTGCAAGGCTTGTTCGAACAGGGTGCGATCGATATCAACGCAGCACTGCCGGTGTTATTCGGGGATAACATCGGGACGACAATCACTGCGATTCTTGCTTCAATCGGAGCAACCATTGCAGCGAAACGTGCAGCATTCACCCACGTTATCTTCAATGTGATAGGAACGACAATCTTTTTGATTTTGTTGCCTTTGTATACGAGGTATGTTTCTTATTTGCAGGATGTGTTCAATCTCAACCCGGAAATGACGATCGCTTTTGCTCACGGCAGCTTCAACCTGGCGAATACAATCCTCCAGTTTCCGTTCATCGGGGCGCTGGCATTTATCGTGACAAAACTGATACCTGGTGAGGATACAGTGATCGAGTATAAACCGAAGCACTTGGACCCGATTTTCATCCAGCAGTCTCCGTCGGTCGCTCTTGACCAGGCAAAAGAAGAGGTCATCCGCATGGGCGAATACGCATATAAAGGCTTGGAAGAAGCCAGCTTGTACTTGAATAATCATAGCCAAAAGCATGCAGATATGGCTCTCCAAGTAGAAGGGGCGCTGAATAACCTAGACAAGGAAATCACGGAGTACCTTGTCAGTTTGTCAGGTACGTCCTTTTCGGAAGCAGATAGTGCTAAACACTCTGCTTTAATGGATTCCGTCCGTGACATTGAAAGAATCGGCGATCATTTCGAAAATATAGTCGAGCTGGTCGATTATAAGATATCTAACAAAGTGGTTATCACGGAACAAGCGCAGCAGGATTTGAATGATATGTTTGATCTTACGTTAATTACGGTAAAACAAGCGATTAAGGCGCTTGGGGAAATGGACAGGGAAGAAGCCTTGGCGGTTGTACAAAAAGAAGATCAAATCGACCAAATGGAGCGGGCTTATCGGAAAAAGCACATTATCCGTATGAACGAAGGCTCCTGTTCCGGGCCGGCAGGTATTGTTTTTGTCGATATCATCAGCAACCTTGAGAGGATCGGCGATCACGCGGTCAATATAGCGGAAGAAGTATTAGGGGAATAATGAAAAAGGGTGCCGGAAGGGTTTGGCACCCTTTAATTATCGAGAAAATGACGAAGCGAATCAAAAAAATATAAAAAATGCTTGAATGGAAGAAAAGGACATGCTATTATTATTTTTGTTGCTGATTTAAAACATTTGCAAAAAGCATTGACAATCGTACATATTCATGGTAAATTATATTTCGTCGCTTCTACAAGTTAGGTCGAAAGCTAATTAATTTTTCCACAGTAGCTCAGTGGTAGAGCAATCGGCTGTTAACCGATCGGTCGTAGGTTCGAATCCTACCTGTGGAGCCACTATGGCGGTGTAGCTCAGCTGGCTAGAGCGTACGGTTCATACCCGTGAGGTCGGGGGTTCGATCCCCTCCGCCGCTACCAACTTAATATGGCGGTCGTGGCGAAGTGGTTAACGCACCGGATTGTGGCTCCGGCATTCGTGGGTTCGATTCCCACCGGTCGCCCCATATTAATTAATACAAGGACCCTTAGCTCAGCTGGTTAGAGCTATCGGCTCATAACCGATCGGTCGCAGGTTCGAGTCCTGCAGGGTCCACCAACAACTCGAGGAGGATTACCCAAGTCTGGCTGAAGGGAGCGGTCTTGAAAACCGCCAGGGGCTTCATCGCCCGCGGGGGTTCGAATCCCTCATCCTCCTCCATTACATAATTTCACATGATCTGGCATGTGAAAAAGTGGCAAGCATGATGAAGCATGTATTGGCTCGGTAGCTCAGTCGGTAGAGAGCCGCCAACATCCTGAATGGACTCCCATGTGCAGGCTTGCGAGGAGCGCATCTTCACCGAATGTACTATTAACGTGACGAGCACAGAACTTCCTAGAAATACCACGAAGCAAATAAACAGGGCGAGAAAAAAACTTATTTAAATTCTATTTATGGCTCGGTAGCTCAGTCGGTAGAGCAACGGACTGAAAATCCGTGTGTCGGCGGTTCGATTCCGTCCCGAGCCACCATTTTACTTTATGAAAATACATTGTAAACAGTAAGGGCAAGCATTCTGCAGCTTGTCTTTTTTTCTGTATAGAAAATTATAAATTTGACTGTCTGTGGAAAATTATTGGCTGAACCAGCCACGTCCAGCTCCAGCGCCTACCCCCTCAAGGTCTTAAGCCCACCCTCTGTGTGGCAAAAAGCGTCACGCCGAGGCTTTTCTTAAGCTTGTCGGTGGCCCAAACGATGTGGGTCATGCAGGCGGTTGCCACAGGACGTGGCGGCTTTAGCCTGTACTCCTTTTGTCCTGGCTCTATACTTTTTGTCGGTCCTTGAATGCTGTTTTTTCAATTAAAAATGGAAAAGATTCTAATTTTTGATGCATAAAAGTTGCAAGAAAAAACACGCTTTGATAATCTTGGTCTTGAAGGAAAGGTGATTCGTGTCACCTTTTTCTGGCTACATATCATTAAAAGGAGGAATTAACAATGGCTAAATTTGAACTACCAGAGCTACCTTATGCATACGATGCATTAGAACCGCATATCGATAAGGAAACAATGAATATCCACCACACAAAGCACCATAACACTTATGTGACAAAATTAAATGGCGCTGTGGAAGGAAACAGTGATTTGGAAAACAAATCACTAGAGGACTTGCTTTCAGATATCGACAGTGTTCCTGCTAAAGTTCGTACAGCTGTACGTAACAATGGCGGAGGTCACGCTAACCATTCACTATTTTGGACAGTACTTTCTCCTAATGGCGGCGGCGAACCATCCGGTGAGTTAGCTGATAAAATCAACTCAAAATTCGGCAGCTTTGACAAATTCAAAGAAGAATTCGGCAATGCTGCAACAGGCCGTTTTGGTTCTGGATGGGCTTGGCTGGTTGTCAACAATGGCGAACTGGAAATTACCAGCACGCTAAACCAGGATTCCCCTATCATGGAAGGAAAAACACCTATCCTTGGTTTGGATGTTTGGGAGCATGCTTATTATCTTAAGTATCAAAACAAACGTCCTGAATACGTTTCTGCTTTCTGGAACGTTGTAAACTGGGATGAAGTTGCGAAGCGTTACGAAGCAGCTAAATAAGATAAGTTTCCAAGCAAAAGGACTTGATGAGTTATTCTCATCAAGTCCTTTTTTAATGGTAAGGAAAAGAGGTCTTGATATCATGCTGTCTAACCGGCTTCACCCTTTTTCCTGCAATTCTTTAGCTTCTATATAGTTAGAAGTGTTTTTTTCCTTTACGGCCGGGATATTTCAATTCGGCGTCTTTTGTATAACTCCGTTCCTTTAGAAAACACTAAGTTTAACAGTAAAGGAGACGGGAAATATGAAAAAATCTTTACATTTACTATTAGGCGATATTGAAATAGACAAGGATTTAAAATTGCTACTGACAATTGGCGGGCTGTATTCACTTGGTATCTTTTTGTCGAATACTTTCGTAAATATTTATCTTTGGAAGCAATCAGGTGATTATATGGCAATTGCCCTCTATAATTTAGCTATTTATATTCTACAGCCGCTTACATTCATTCTGGCAGGACGCTGGGCCAAAAAAGTAGACCGGGTGATCGTCTTACGGCTGGGGGTGTTATTTCTCTCGCTGTTCTTTATGACTGTTTTGCTGGTTGGTGAACAAGCTGCCAAGTATAACATGTTACTGGGCGGCTTACTCGGAATCGGCTATGGTTTCTACTGGCTAGCTTTTAACGTCCTGACCTTCGAAGTAACCGAACCAGAAACAAGGGACTTTTTCAATGGATTCCAAGGACTACTTCAGTCGTTTGGAGGAATGATTGGCCCGATACTGGCTGGTTACATCATATCCAGGATGGCATCTTTTCAAGGCTATACCGTTATATTCGCCATTTCGTTCTCTCTATTTGTATTGGCGGTAGTCTGTACGTTTTTTCTGAAACGTCGTTCTGCTAAAGGGGTATTCCGGTTTGTCAGGATTTTTAAAGAACGGAATCAAAATAAAGACTGGAAAAGGGTCCTTTATGCCCATTCCTTTCAAGGTCTACGGGAAGGAATATTTGTCTTTGTGATTTCGGTTTGGGTGTTTATCACAACCAACAGTGAATTGGCATTGGGCACATTCAATCTGATTTTTTCCGGTTTTTCTTTTGTGTTTTATTATACCGCTACTAGGTTGATCAAACCCCGAATGAGAAAGGGAGCGATCTTTATAGGCGGGTTGTCCCTTTGCCTGTCCGTATTTTTGATTCTTATTCATCTGGATTATACGACGTTGCTTATATATGCAGGGATTATCGGTTTTTCTTACCCAATATTGTTCGTTCCATATGCCTCGATGACGTACGATGTCATCGGCAAAGCGTGGAGAGCCGCCGAGATGCGGATTGAATATATTGTCGTAAGAGAATTATTTCTCAACTTCGGCAGAATCACATCGATTCTTTTATTTTTGACAGCGGTCAGTATCTTCGAGGCGGAAACTGCGATTCCTTATTTGTTAGTAGGAGTCGGAGTAGGGCCGTTCATTATCTATTTCTTTTTGAAAAATATCGATTTGAAAGTGACAGAACCAAGGGAAAAACCAGCCATCTCCAAAGAATTGGCGGAAGAGGAAAATCGTTGATAAATAATAGTCTGCTCCCCGTAAAGATGTTATACTAACAGTAATGTACACTAATAAAGGGGGAGCGATATGGGAAAGAAGAAGAAAAAGCGAGCACAACTTCCCTTTCGTTTAAATATATTGTTTTTGTTTGTATTTTTGCTGTTTTCCGGCTTGATCTTGCAGCTGGGTGTGGTTCAAATCTTGAATGGCGAGGAAGCGCAGGATGAAATCGATCGAACGGAGAACACGATTTCGGAAATACCAGTACCACGGGGGAAAATGTATGACCGTTATGGGCGGCTGGTATTAGATAATGAACCGGTCCGCTCGATTACCTATACTGCTCCGAAAAATGGAGCGAAACCTGAAAAACGTTTGAAATTAGCGAAAAAACTTGCTGGTTATATTGATATAGAAGATGCCGAAGATAAAGTGAGTGAACGGGATAAAAAGGAGTACTGGTATCTCTTGAATGAAGAGGATGCTCTAGAGAAACTTACCGATGAAGAAAAGGAAGAAATGGACAACGGTGATCAGTACAATACGATGCTGAAACGGATTACGGAAGAAGAGCTGGCTGAAATTGAATGGGACGATGACTTGCTCGAAGTGATCGCTATAAAAAAAGAACTGGACGCTGCTTCGGAGCTATCTCCTCACATCGTTAAAAATGAAGGAGTCACAGAAGAGGAATATGCCAAGGTGTCCGAGCATTTAGGTGAATTGGAAGGAATCGACGCAACGATTGACTGGAATCGTATTTCTGCAGTGGAAGGTACTTTCTCCGATATTATCGGAAGTGTATCGAGCACGGAGCGCGGCATCCCGAAAGAAAATGAGCAGTACTACTTAAGTAGAGGATACAGCCCAAACGACCGTGTCGGCATCAGCGGGCTGGAGGAGCAGTACGAGGCCGAACTGAAAGGGACCAAAGAGAAAGTCGAATATATTACCAATAGCAGCGGGGAAGTTGTCAATACGGAGGTAGTCACTGAAGGACAGCGCGGAAATGATTTGATGCTGACCATCGATATGGAGCTACAACAGGCAGTTGATAAAATCGTCCGTGAGGAGCTGAAAACGGCAATAGAAATGCGCCCATCCAAAAACCAATACATGACGGATGCGTTGGTCGTCATGATGGATCCCCAAACAGGTGAAGTGTTGACCATGTCAGGCCAGCATTATGATAGGGAAGAAAACGAGTACCGCAACCAATCCTACCGGACGCTTTACGATGCACACAGGCCAGGTTCCGCTGTAAAAGGTGCAACTGTTCTGTCTGGTTTAGATGCCGGAGTGATAAAGCCGGGGACAGTTTTTCATGATACTGAAATAAAAATTGGACAATTGAAAAAATCTTCCTATAAGAACTTAGGGAACGTTTCTGATGTAGAGGCATTGGAGAAATCCTCCAACGTATACATGTTCCATATAGCCATGCGCATGGCTGGTGAATTCAACTATCACTACGGAATGAAGTCGATGAATTTTGATCCGCAATCCTTTACGACAATGCGGAATTACTTCAAGCAATTCGGCCTTGGAGTGGAAACAGGAGTCGATTATCCGTTTGAGGCGACTGGATACGTTGGTCCGAATCCTCAAGGGGGTAACTTGCTTGACTTTGCCATCGGTCAGTATGACACATATACGACGATGCAATTGGCCCAATATGTTTCGACAATCGCCAATGACGGTTACCGCATCCGCCCGCGGCTTGTCAGCGAGATAAGGTCGCCGAAGCCTGACCGGAATGAACTCGGAGCTGTCGTTGAGAGCTTTAATACGGAAGTCCTAAACAAAATCGAAATGGATGATAAATATCTGGATCGTGTCCATGAAGGATTCCGCAGGGTCATTACCCAAGGTACAGCAGCCAATCATGGTTGGGAAAAATACAGCGATTATAAAGTAGCAGCCAAAACAGGTACCGCAGAGAACGAGGTATATAAGGATGGTAAGAAGCTGGCTGATACGGAGAATTTAAGTCTTGTCGGCTATGCCCCGTATGATGAACCGGAAGTGGCCTTTGCGATCATCGTTCCAAATAATGGAACTGGAAATGGTCAATACGATATTAACCATAAAATAGGTACTAGAATTATTGGGAAATACTTCGAACTTAAAGAGAAACGTGATAAAGAAGGCGTGAAGAATGAATTGAAGCAGAGCAAGGAAGGAAAAGAAGAAGTAGAAGAAGATTAACTATATTATATACAACGAGTTTACTGGAGAAGCCCTTGGCGAATTGTTGCCAAGGGCTTCTTTAGTATTTGTATAGGAAATGATAAATTTAACTGCCTGTGGATCATTATTGGCTGAAACAGACACGTCCAGCTCCAGCGCCTACCCCCTCGAGGTCTTAAGCCCACCCTCGGTGTGGCAAAAAGCGCCACGCCGAGCGTGGGCTTAAGCTTGTTAGGGGTGAGCAAGGCGCTTGCGCTTTTGTTCAGTGAAAGTCTTGGCATATGTTGTCTGGCTTTCATTACCGATGTTTTCCTCTCCACCTCTTGGGCCTAATTATTCATCTATATATAAACTGCTTTAATAGCCTTCCTCTCAGTTGTTTAGGTAACCCAAGGCACTTTCAACCATCCTGGAAGAAGAATTTTTCGATAAAATCTACCAAAAAGGACTATTTATCTAGTAAATTTACACGATCTTTACAAGCAGTTAACTGCTACTTAAAACTAACGCGTTACGATGTACTTGTAGCCGGATAGGCGACAATCATTTTATAAGATTATAGGGGGAACAAACTTATGAAGAAAACGAAATTATTATCCTTTGCTGCATTGTTGATTTTGCTGATAGGGATATTGGCAGCATGTGGATCGAGCAATGGAGAAGAGCAAGAATCAAACGGATCGAATGAAACGGATCAAGAGACAGATGCCAGCCAAGGTTCCGAAAGTGAATCTGATGAAGGGTCAAGCGAAGAGAGTGCCTCTGGTTCGATCACTATTTCCGGATCAAGTGCTATGCAGCCACTAGTAGCAGCTGCAGCAGAACAATTCATGAGTGAAAACCCTGAAGCAGACATTCAAGTCAACGCCGGCGGATCTGGTACAGGTCTTAGTGAAGTGTCTGAGGGAACAGTAGATATTGGAAACTCGGATGTATTTGCAGAAGAAAAGGATGGCATTCCGGCTGATGAACTAGTCGATCACAAGGTTGCCGTAGTAGGGATGACTGCAGCAGTGAATCCTGGAGTAGGAATTGACGATATTTCGAAAGAAGACCTAAAGAAAGTTTTCACAGGAGAAATCACGAACTGGTCTGAACTTGGTGGCGAAGATGTGGATATTACGCTGGTCAATCGTCCGGATTCATCCGGTACTCGTGCGACTTTCGTGAATTTTGGTCTTGACGGCGAGACACCTGCAGAAGGCGTTACGGAGGATTCTTCCAATACAGTCAAACAAATTGTCAGCGAAACAGAAGGTGCAATTGGTTATCTAGCATTCTCTTACTTCACCGATGACTCTGTCACCGCAATGGCAATCGATGGTGTGGAACCAACAGATGAAAATGTTCAAAGTGGTGAATTCCCAATTTGGGCTTATCAGCATTCTTATACAAAAGGGGAAGCTGAAGGCCTGGCCAAAACGTTCCTTGACTACTTAATGAGCGATGAAGTCCAAACTGGACTACTACCTGAGCAAGGGTATATCGCATCGACAAAAATGCAAGTAGAACGCGATGCCGAAGGAAATCAAACAGATAAATAAGAAGAAAAACAGAAAAACAAATGAGAAAAAAAGCAGGGTAAATGCAAAAAGCATTTGCCCTGTGATGACTTATTAGGGGTGTTTACTATGGAAAACAAAGCAGCTCTATCAGCGGGAGAGCGATTAATAAAATCAAAACAAAACAGGTCATTAGGTGAACTGAGAGGGAAAATCCTGGTTACGTTGTGCGCATTAATTATGATTACAGCCACAGTAGCCGTAACGATTTTTCTGACTGTGAAGGGGCTGCAATCTTTTCTTGTTAACCATGTAAGTCCCATTGAGTTTTTAACCAGCACCAATTGGAACCCTTTAGCAGACCAGCCAAGCTATGGCGCATTGCCATTCATTTTTGGTTCGTTGGCTGTTACCTTTCTCTCTGCATTGATTGCAGCACCGTTAGGTATCGGCGGAGCCATCTTTATGACAGAAATCGCCCCGTCGTGGGGTAGAAAAGTCCTGCAGCCAGTCATTGAGCTGTTGGTAGGAATTCCTTCTGTTGTTTATGGATTCATAGGGCTTACAGTATTGGTTCCTTTTATAAGAGAACATGGGGCGGGGACCGGTTTTAGTATTCTTGCTGGTACCATCGTCCTGTCCATTATGATCTTGCCGACGATTACCACCATAGCAACTGATGCAATGGGAGCATTGCCGAGCAGTTTAAGAGAAGGTTCTTTGGCACTTGGGGCGACTAGATGGCAGACAATCCGGAAAGTATTACTGCCTGCCGCCCTGCCATCATTGTTGACAGCAGTTGTACTTGGGATGGCTCGAGCATTTGGTGAAGCACTGGCAGTACAAATGGTCATTGGTAATGTCCGGAACCTGCCGGCTAGTTTACTAGATCCGTCTGCCACTTTAACGACGATTATTACACTAAACATGGGGCATACCACCTATGGAAGTGTGGAAAACAACACGTTATGGTCCATGGGACTGATTTTGTTGATCATTTCATTTATCTTCATATTAATTGTCCGATACTTGTCATCTAGGAGGAAAATCTAATGAACAGCAAGGTAGCAGATCGAATCGCCACAGGAGTCTTTGTCACAATTGCCTTCATCATCGTTGCCATTCTGGCCGCGCTGTTCTCGTTTATTCTGTTCCGGGGCGTACCGCAAATTTCCTGGGAGTTTTTGACTACTCCTTCCAGCTCTGTACGGGCAGGAGGAGGAATTAGAGACCAACTATTCAATTCGTTTTATATTTTATTTATCACGATGCTGATCACTGTACCGCTGGGAGTATGCGGCGGTATTTACATGGCGGAATATGCCAAGCCTGGTAAAGTGACCAATTTTATTCGATCTTGTATCGAAATGCTAGCGTCCCTGCCTTCAATCGTCGTCGGTATGTTCGGACTCTTGATTTTTGTCAACACGACAGGGTGGGGCTATACCATTATTGGCGGAGCATTGGCTCTTACGATTTTCAACATTCCGGTCATGGTCCGGGTCAGTGAAGATGCCATTCGCTCCGTACCTGCTGAAATGAAGGAAGCAAGTTTGGCGTTGGGCATCACACATTGGCATACAATAAAGACGGTATTAATTCCATCGGCTTTTCCAGGAATCCTGACAGGAGCCATTCTGGCATCGGGACGTGTATTCGGTGAAGCGGCAGCGCTGTTGTTTACAGCGGGATTGTCTACACCACGGCTTGATTATCTTGACTTAAATCCTTTTTCGGAAACTTCTCCATTGAACATTTTTCGACCGGCTGAAACGCTTGCTGTCCATATTTGGGCAGTGAATACCAATGGCATCATGCCGGATATCAGGGAAATAGCCAATGGATCTTCTGCGGTCCTGGTTTTGGCAGTGTTGATTTTCAACCTATTGGCAAGATGGCTCGGAAGTGTTGTCCATAAGAAAATCACGGCAAGTAAATAATTGAACAAAGGGGTATTAATATGGCTGCTACAATCACAATTGAACCAAATATGCATAAACAACCGACAGCAGTTGATGAAAAGAGAGAAACCATCCTGAAGACAGAGGATTTGAGTATCTATTATGGAGACAATCAGGCGGTAAAACACGCCAATCTGGATATAGAGAAGCATGCCATCACTGCTTTAATCGGTCCATCCGGGTGCGGGAAATCGACATTTTTGCGCAGTATCAACCGGATGAACGATTTAATCCCTGTTTCATGGAATGAAGGAAAGATCATGTATGAAGGCGTGGATATCCTGTCGGATAATATCAATACAATCGCACTGCGCAAAGAAATCGGCATGGTTTTTCAAAAACCGAATCCTTTTCCTAAATCAGTCTACAACAATATTACGCATGCCTTGCGTTTCTATGGGAATCGCAAGAAAAAGCAGTTAGATGAAATCGTGGAAGAAAGCTTGCGGAAGGCTGCTTTATGGGATGAGATAAAAGACAGGCTGCATGATTCTGCCTTATCGTTATCAGGCGGGCAACAGCAGCGGCTTTGCATCGCCCGGACACTTGCAATGGAACCAAACGTACTGCTGCTGGATGAACCTTCTTCTGCCCTGGATCCGATTTCCAATGCAAAAATAGAAGAGTTGATTTTGCAATTGAAGGAAGACTATTCGATTGTTATTGTCACACATAACATGCAGCAGGCTTCCAGAATATCGGATAAAACAGCGTTTTTCTTGAATGGATCTGTAATTGAATATGGAGAAACCGAGAAAATTTTCACCAATCCAGACCAAGAAAAGACGGAAGATTATATTTCCGGCAGATTCGGATAAGGGGAGGGAACAGAGGTATGAACAAGACAGCAACCGCAGTGAAACCCGTTTTTCATGTACAAGACATGAATTTATGGTACGGAAACAACCAGGCTCTGAAAAATGTCCATCTGGAAATTCCAAAAAATGAAGTCACAGCCGTAATTGGACCATCTGGTTGCGGAAAATCCACCTTTATCAAGACATTGAACTTGATGATTAAAAGGATACCCAGTGTTAAATTGTCCGGTGAGCTGCATTTTAACGGACAAAATATATTAAAAGACAAAGTCGATTTGGTTAACCTTAGAAAACAAATCGGAATGATTTTTCAAAAAGGGAATCCTTTCCCGCAATCGATTTATGATAATGTAGCATATGGACCGAGAATACACGGGATGAAAAAGAAGAAACAGCTTGATGAAGCAGTGGAAACGTCTTTGAAACAAGTTGCCTTGTGGGATGAAGTGAAGGATCGTTTGAACAGTTCGGCTCTCGGTTTATCCGGGGGACAGCAGCAGCGACTTTGTATCGCCCGTGCAATTGCCACCAAACCAAGTGTCGTACTGATGGATGAACCCACATCAGCATTAGATCCAGTTTCCACCCTTCGAATTGAACAATTGATTAGCGAACTGAAGAATCAATACACGATTGTGATTGTTACCCATAATATGCAGCAGGCGGCCAGGATTTCTGATCAAACGGCATTCTTTCTTCACGGCGAAATAATAGAAGCCTCGGACACGGATAGTTTATTTTCGGTTCCATCGGACAGACGGACAGAAGACTATATTAGTGGCCGGTTTGGTTAATTTATAGAAAAGAGGAGATAAGATGGTTGCAAGAGAACAGTTCCAGGTAGAATTGACTGCGCTAAGGGGCCAAATCATCAGTCTTGCCCATGAAACAGAAAAAATGCTGGGAAAAGCAATGGAGGCATTGTATAACCAGGATATCGATTTGGCTAATGAAGTTATCGTTTATGATAAGCAGCTGGATGAAAAGGAACTGAAAATCAATGAAGATGCGATTTTGATGATTGCCAGACAGCAGCCTGTAGCGACTGATTTACGGAGACTTATTATTGCATTGCGTATATCCTCGGATTTGGAAAGAATGGGCGATAATGCCAAAAATATAGCGAAAGCAGCAATTCATTTAGGGGAAAACCATGGTTTGACGATCCACCCTGCATTAAATGATATGAAGCAAACGGCATTGAAAATGGTCGATCTTTCGGTAAAAGCCTTTGAATACGAAGATATCACTCTGGCAAGAAAACTGGCAGAGCTGGATGATTTAGTCGATAATATGTATGGAGAAGTAGTCCGGGAAATGCTGGAAGAGACAGCGACAAATCCACAGAAGATACAACATATCATGCAGATGGCTTTCAGCGCAAGATATATTGAACGTTTCGCCGATCATACTACCAATATCGGAGAAAGTATCCTTTATCTGGTTAAAGGGGAGACCCTTGACTTAAATAAATAGCTATTTGCAAATTAACAAAGAGCTTGGGACAAAAGCATCGTGACCAAGATGAAAACCGAACGATTCCACCATTCGTTCGGTTTTTTTGATGAGCAAAAAGCAAAACGTTCTACCTTATGAAAAGTGTAACTTTCCACTCGTAGCGATTCGAAGCACGCATCAAACAACAGAATAAAAGGAGAGCATACAACGAAAAACCGAACGAATTTGATTGGCAGTTAGCATTCGCTCGGTTTTTGCTATGGTGGCCATGCTTTTGTCCCGGCCTCTTCATAATTTCTTGCCCGGACATTGGCGGTATCCCTTGTTCGATAGTTGAATCAACGGGTGATCGTTTCGGCTATTTCCTGATAGGACATGCCTTCTTCGATGTGAAACTCTCCGGTTTGGATTCCCGTACTATATTCTTGGTCGGTTAAATAATCGGTAAAACTCTGCCTGTCTTCGATAATACCTGCTTCATAAAGTGTATCAATGATTTCTTCTGTATTCATGCCTGGTTCAACATGTAGGTTTATACTGACAGGTGACTGATTTTCCTGTTCTTCCGTTCTCTCCTCTTTTGCTTTGTTTTCCTTCTCTACATCTTTGTCCTCTTTTGCTGCTGATTGTTCTGTCTGTATTTCATCCGGCGTATCAACGACATACCCTTCGGCCTCCAGCTGTGTAATCATCTCGGAAACCGGTATATCTGCTTTTGATTCCTCGGGTTTTCCATCGATGTAGTAAATAGCTCCGAGAACGATAACAGCACTCAAAAGACCAAGGGCAAATGCCCTTATCGTTTGCTTCATACTGATTCTCCTTATCTAGTTGAAGAAAATTGTTTTATAATGGAATGTACGTCATGTTCATTCAAAGAGGTTTCCCTGGCAATTTGCTCGACTGATTTTCCTTGGTGATTCAGTTCGAGGATTGTTTGGTACATGGGCGGTTTTTTGCCTTGTGAAACCGGAATGGTATCTTCCATAAAATCCATATCGTCTGCAAGCAATTCTTCTTCCAGTATTTTGATCTTTTTTTTCAGCTGGTAAGACTCTTGCATGGAAGAAATAGAAAACTGCTCTAGTTGCTGTTCGATGTCTTTGAACCGATCATTCATGAAAAAGGATAAGATCAATAAAATGATAGCTACTGCCAGCAAGGCAGAGAGTGCGTATAGCATGGTGATTCCTCTTTTCTTTTATGGCGTTTATCTAAAAAGTTACTTCTGAACAAGCATGTAAAGTAGTGATACGGCATTTCAAAGGATAATCCTGATTAAGAAACAGGAAGCGGACAACCAGCTCTACAAAAGACACACCCGGACTGTTCTTTCTTATATATACATATATAAGTAATTGGCTGTTTCCATAAACAGTTATATCACATTCTATCGAATATTTGAATGCTTTCTGTTAAGAGGTTGAAATTGTTCAGTTTTTTTGGTAGTATTATTAAGTCTGAAAAATGATATGTAAGATTGAAATGTTGATTACATTTGATGAAGGTTTGGAGGGATAAAGAATGCGTGTAAACATTACACTTGCTTGCACCGAAACAGGTGACCGCAACTATATTACTACTAAAAATAAACGTAAGCATCCAGAACGTTTGGAGCTAAAAAAATATTCTCCACGTTTGCGTCGGCACACACTGCACCGCGAAACAAAATAACCCTACAGTATATCCGGCTTACTGGAACTGTATGTGTTACAAGACCCTCACCAAATTCGTTTGGCGGGGGTTTTTATCTGTTTTCTTTTAAACCATTTTCCTTTGAAGTTGGATTCCTCTCCAAATTAAAAATAGCTGGACAAATAAAAAGGGAGAAAGGATCCACCCGAAATTGTAGAAGCTACCAATGCGTTCTGTATTTGGTATGATGAAACCAAGCATGGAAACGTGTGAGTATGAAAGATGGGGGATGGGCTGGTAAATGAAAAAAAGTGAATGGAGAACAAGGGCTAAACAATTGCTGGAAGACATGCCTGCTGAACGAAGGGAAATGATAGAAGCAAAGTTGGCGGCTCATTTATTCGACTCGGTTTACTGGAAGAAGGCCAATACAATCGCATTGACCGTTTCCCAAAGTCATGAGTGGGATACCAGAGTGATTATCGAGAAGGCGTGGAAGGAAAGGAAAAACGTTTGTGTTCCGAAGTGTTATCCAAAAATACCGGAAATTGTGTTTTATCATTTGCAGTCCTACAATCAATTAGAGTGTGTTTATATTGATTTATGGGAACCAAATCCTGACGTTGCCAAATCTATCTCGAAGCAGCAAATTGACCTGGTCATTGTACCAGGCTTACTGTTTGATCGGCAAGGCTATCGGGTTGGCTATGGTGGTGGTTATTACGATCGTTTTTTATCCGATTTTTCAAATCCCACCCTCGCTTTGACAAGTAATGAACAGTTAATTGATGAGGTTCCAAGAGATGCTTATGATATAGCGGTTGATCATCTCATAACGGAAACCGGATTGATTTTTTAGAAGCATAAAAAGAGTCCTCCTAGAGCATGATAAGATCATCCAGCGAGAAAGGGTGTAGAACATGAGATCATTTCTGATTGCATGCTCGATAATTATCACAGCCGGTATGATTTTCCAAAAACGATTTAAAATACTTAACGCACTGCTAGCAGTCAATACACTGCGAAAGCTTGCTGTCACCGTGTCGATGAACATTCCGTATATCCGGTCAAAAATCATGCCTGCTATTTTGGGACGCTCAGCATCATAAGCTGAGCGTTTTTTTAAATTGTATAGGAAATGATAAATTTAACTGTCTGTGGATAATTATTGGCTGAAACAGCCACGTCCAGCTCCAGCGCCTACCCCCTCGGGGTCTTAAGCCCACCCTCTGTGTGGCAAAAAGCGCCACGCCGAGGCTGTTCTTAAGCTTGTCGGGGGCTCACACGATGTGGGTCCTGCAGGCGTTGCCACAGGACGTGGCGGCTCTAGCCTGTACTCCTTTAAACAGGCGCTTGCGCTTTTGTTCTGTCTAAGAAATTATACTCCCTGTGGGGTATTTGGAAGCTGATCTTCCCCCCAGGAGTGTCGCATTTTCCACTGCTTAAGATAGATCTCTGATTTTAGAGTGAAGAAGTACTAAAATATGTCTGATATGTGGTATTTAAGTTAATTAGCAGTATATATTTATTGCGTGAATTCAACCATTTTTTCATTAATTGCCTTTCTTTTATAATAAGTATCAGTAAGGAGACTAAATAGGCATAAAAATTCTTTTCAAGAGGTATAGGTAAAGCAGTCAGTCGGTGGAAAAGGGACAGTAGTATTTTAGTGGGGGACGAAAGGATTGCATGCCTGTTTTTTATCATTTAGACAGTCATACATGGTAAGATAAAAGGGAGAGGGAGTGGCATCATGTATGTGCAAGATGAATATTATTTTTTGAATTTAGCTCATGACTTGGTCCGTGACCATAACTATGAACTATTACATATTGATAAGGACAGTCAGGAGATTTGGCTCGAAAAGCAACAAAAAGATACATCGAATGTTATCCGGTTGTATCATAAAAGCTTTGATTGGGGGAATCATTTAAAAAATGATATGGCTCAGGTCATATATAAGGTGCAGAATTTGCGCAAGCTGCTTGGTGGCAAAAAAGTGAAAATACATGATGTTTATGTCGCGGCACAAGCCCCTGTCGATGATTGGGAGTCCTTGAAAAAACCGTTGCTTGTAAAGGATAAAAAGCCGACAGAAATGCATGTGTATTATTTGGACGAAAGGAACCGTACAAGTGAAAAGTATCGGTTATATGATAATTTGGGGCTTGATGATCGATCAATCGTACAGTCTGACAATGAAGAAGTAATGGAGCGCCAGTCTGACGAACTGAAAAACCTGCTAAAAACCCGCTTGGTTGAACAACAGCAGGCAGAACAGTCGGTCTTCCAGCACGGTAGACCTTTGTTCACTTATGTTTTACTCGCAATCAATGTCCTATTATTTTTTTTACTGGAACGTCACGGAAGCAGTCTAAATACACAAACATTGATCGACTTTGGAGCGAAGTACAACCCGGCAATTTTGCAAGGGGAGTGGTGGCGGATCATCTCCTCCATGTTCCTTCATATCGGTTTTGTCCATTTGCTCATGAATATGATTGCTTTGTTTTACTTGGGCACAGCAGTAGAAAGACTTTATGGAACTAGCCGGTTTGCGATTATCTACTTTTTGGCCGGCATAACAGGTGGGCTTGCCAGCTTTGCCTTTAACACGCAGGTGTCTGCCGGGGCATCTGGAGCGATCTTTGGTCTTTTCGGATCCCTGCTTTATTTCGGCGTGCTCTACAAAAGATTGTTTTTCCGGACGATGGGCTGGAATCTTCTGTTTATATTGGCTTTAAATATTGCTTTCGGTGTGATGATGCCACAAATTGACAATGGCGCACATATCGGTGGATTGCTGGGCGGGTTCCTAGCCTCTGCTGCCGTTTCTTTACCAAGGAAAAAGAAATGGTTGAATCAGATCGGTGGATTCTTGCTTTACCTTATAATGGCTGGCGGTTTGCTTTTCTATGGTATGCACTTTTCATCAGCTAATCTTCTCCAGCTTGCCCAGCAGTCTTTGGAGCAAGAAGAATACCACCGTACCTTAAACTATACGGAGCAAGGGCTTGAAGACGGGAAGGAATACCAGGCAGAGCTTTTGTTTTACCAGTCGCTGGCACATTTGAATTTGGATGAAAACGAAGCAGCAATCGATGATTTAGAGGAAAGCTTAGAAGTGAAACCGGATTTTGCCGAAGCACATTATAATTTGGCTCTGTTGTATGCCAGCCATGATCAATTCGAGAATGCGAAACAGCATGCAGAAAAAGCTTTGAGCCTGCAACCGGATAACGAAAATTTTGAAAATCTAGTTCAACGTTTGTCATCGAATGAAGGGTAGGCTTGCAACAGTTGCTGTTTCTCTTCGTTTTCGTCTTGATAAAGAACCATTAAATGGCTACCATCATTCGCAAATAAAAGTAGAGGGATAAACGTATTGATTGGATGCTTGTTATTCTGGCTGCCTGCAATTCCAAGGATATAATGTTTGTAAAGTCCTTCCCAAAGCTGTCCGATGACTTGTTGACTTTCCGTTTCTGTTAATCCCGGCAACGGCAGGTTTTCGTATTTTGCCAAGTCTGTTAGCGGAACGATGGTATACCTATCGATCGGAATATTAAAGTGATTGATCAGTTGGTTCCAATGGAAGCTGAGTTGCTGGCTGGTAGCTGTATCAAGGGTGTGCTTCCATTCTTCCTGATTTTTATTTAAAGGTTGATCAAAAGATTCCAAGGCTGTGTGAGGTGAATCAATCACATATAATTCATCAGAAGACATTGCCTGTATACTTTTAATTTTGTCGTCTGGATAATGTATTTCTCCATGATGAAAAGTGATCGCCTGGAAATGACTGCTGTCTTCCCCGTGAATAGAAGATTTTTGTTCGATGGTTTGTCCGTTTTCTTTCCATTTGCTAAGGATTCCTTTCAACTTTCCGTCTACATATAATAAGGAAACATCCTGTCGTAAATAAATAGGGGTTTCTAATTCTGAGACTTCCTGCCATTGTACACCATATTCATCTGTATCAATTTCAGACAAAATCTTCAGTTTTGTATGGTAAGAAGAAAAAGAAATCTTTTCATCCAACGGAAAATATTTAAGTACAGTTGTCTCCTTGTTGGCGAGAAAAAATAAGCCGGCAGCAAGGACGGCTGCAGTTAAAATAACTGGAATGAGCAACGTTTTTTTCATACAGTTTTCTCCTTTAACAGCTTGTCATTTGTTGCTTAATTGAATATATGTTCTGGACGCCAATTATATGAAGCGAAGCTGTTTGGATCTTTACAGGCAGGAGTTGTTCAAGCAGTGGATTTTTCTGTATGGTTCATACCTAAACGGTACAAGCTAACAGTATTAATGACTTTACCAAATAGGATGAGAACATGGACAACGAAACGAAAAAGGTACCAGTACATCGCAGTCTGGAAAAAAATGTTGATTACATGCGGGAACGCCTCGGTGTGGATAAAAGCTTTGATGTCATCCACATGGACTTAGAATACGCTGGAAAGAAAATGGCTTTATTTATGGTTGATGGCTTTGTCAAAGATGATATCCTTCACTTATTGATGAAGCTTCTATCCAGACTTAAGCCCGATCAGTTGGAGCCGGACCCACTGGAGAAGCTGCTTAAAACCCATTTGCCGTACATCGAGCTGGACAAGTCGGAGGATTTGGATGAAACAGTCGATACGGTACTGGCAGGGCCGACGGCATTGTTAGTAGAAGGGATCCGTTATGCCATCATCATTGATGCACGTACTTATCCAGTCAGAAGTCCGGATGAACCGGATTTGGAAAGAGTGGTAAGGGGATCGCGTGACGGTTATGTAGAAACCATAGTATTTAACACTGCTTTAACTAGAAGGAGAATCCGTGACCGTTCCCTGCGCATGGAATACTTAAGCATAGGCAGGAGGTCCAAAACAGATATTTGTTTGTGCTATTTAGATGATATTGCAGATAAAAGCAGAGTGGAAACATTAAAGAAGCACTTGAAAAAGATTGATACCGATGGTCTGCCGATGGCAGAGAAGACCATCGAAGAGTATTTATGCGGACGCCACTGGAATCCTTATCCGACTATACGATATACAGAACGGCCGGATACAGCAGCTGCCCATATATATGAGGGACATATTTTGGTGATCATCGACGGGTCGCCAAGTGTTATGATTACACCGGCTACCTTCTGGCATCATTTACAGCATGCTGAAGAGTACCGTCAGAAACCATTGGTAGGGGCATATCTGCGGATGGTCCGCTTTATTGCGGTGATAGCATCGATTTTTATTCTTCCATTATACTATTTACTTTCAACAAGGCCGGAATTACTGCCTAAGGCTCTCGCTTTTATCGGGCCTAATGAAGAAGGAGCAATACCACTCTTGATTCAGTTTTTAATCGCAGAAGCAGGAATAGACATGCTCCGGATGGCGGCTATCCATACTCCTACAGCGTTGGCGACTGCGCTTGGACTTGTCGCAGCCATATTGATTGGCCAAGTAGCTGTCGAAGTGGGGTTATTTTCTTACGAAGTGGTACTGTATCTAGCGGTAGCGGCGATCGGTACATTTGCTACTCCAAGTTACGAATTAAGCCTTGCCAACCGAATATTCCGGATTGTTCTACTTCTTGTAACAGCGATCTTTGGAGTAAAAGGATATGTTGCCGGGATTACGATTTGGATTTTTTATCTAGTGCGGATGGACTCTTTCCGAATCGGCTATCTATGGCCATTCTTTCCGTTTTCTGCCCGCCCGTTGCGAGATATTGTACTTCGCTCTCCGATCCCACTGAAAAACAGAAGACCTACATTCTTAAATCCACAGGATCCCGATCGATGATGAAGTATAGACCATCCAGCTTGTAGAGAAACCAACGTTTTTCTACAAGCTTTTTATTTGTCTCGAAATCACCCCATTCATTAAGTGTTTCTCTGCATAAACTGACAATTAGTGGTTAATCATTCCCAACCGGATAAAAGATTGGTATAATATTTCTTGGTGATTTAATATGAAAACGATTTATGATATCCAACAATATTTAAAAAAATTCGGTACTTTCATTTATTTAGGGGATAGAATTGCCGACCTGGATATGATGGAAGATGAAGTAAGGGAATTATACAAAGCGCAGTGCATGGAAACAAGGGATTTTCAATCGGCAATCCTGCTTTTGAAACAGGAGAAACAGAAGCTGATGGAGCAACGATAAGGGGGAAGCAGAATGGCAGAAAAATATGCTGTCGGCGTGGATATCGGCGGTACAACAGTGAAGCTGGCTATTATTAAAGAAACCGGCGACATTGTGGAAAAGTGGGAGATTAAAACCAACCTCGACAATAATGGTTCATCCATACCGGAGGACATATGGTCATCCGTTGAACAAAAATTAAAAACGATCGGCTTGCGGTCTTCGGATTTGATTGGAATCGGCGCAGGTGCCCCTGGGTTTGTCGACACAGATACTGGGGATGTAGCTGTTGCTGTCAATATCGGGTGGAAAGATTTTGCATTGGCCGAGAAGTTAGAAAAGTTGTCGGACTTGCCTGCCGTAGTGGATAATGATGCCAATATAGCGGCACTCGGAGAAAACTGGCTTGGAGCAGGAAACCAGGCGGAAAATTTAGTAGCTGTCACGATTGGGACAGGGGTCGGTGGCGGAATAATCGCAAACGGCCAGGTGATAAACGGAGTAAATGGTACAGCGGGGGAAATCGGACACATTACGGTAGAAACAGACGGTGCCCCTTGCAATTGTGGCCGTAAAGGTTGTTTGGAAACCGTTGCATCTGCAACCGGCATTGCCAGACAGGCTGAGCAATATATAGAATCGGACCAGGAGACAATACTAGCAACGGTGTACAAAGAGAATGGGAACGTTACCGCCAAGGATGTATTTGAGTCGGCTGCAGCTGGAGATAAAGCCTCTGAAGCGATTATTGACCGAGTAACGGATGTTTTGGGACTGGCTATCGCCAACTCGGCTACTGTGGTTAATCCTTCCAAAATCGTGATTGGAGGAGGGGTGTCCAAAGCGGGTGAACAGCTCCTCATCCCACTCCGTAAAGCTTTTGACAAATACGCATTGCCACGGATCAGTGAAGCTGCTGAGTTTGTCACCGCTAAACTGGGAAATGATGCAGGGGTTATCGGTGCAGCCTATTTGGTCACACAGGGAAGGAAAGGATAAACGTTTTACTCATTAGAGAAAAAATAAGCCTCAAGAGGGTTTATTTTTTTGGCAATGTCTATTAAAATATAGAAATATTAAAAAGACGTAATTTTTTTCTAAAAAAATGAAACCTTCTCTTAGGAGGGCACGTCTTATAATTAGTGTTTATTTATTACAGATGGTGGAATATAATTTAATAATGTAAAGTGCATGTAAATTAATCATGGATTGTTATCAAACTATGAAAATAGAGTTTTGCTGTTAGGAGGAAGAAAGCATGTCTAAGAAACTGTTTAATATACCGTTGTATATTATTGCAACCGTACTATTTGGTTTAAAGACGTATATTGTATATCGATTTATATTTGAAATATCGCTTGATAATTGGATGCAGGAATTCATCCTGTTTGTGAACCCTTTCGCTTCTGCATTTTTGGTGTTTACATTGAGCGTATGGTTCAAAGAAAGAAGACAAATGAAGTTCTTGCGCTATGCCGCGCTGATCGGGACACTGATTATTTACTTTAACTTGATTTTCTACCGGAATTTCACCGATTTTATCACTATCCCTGTTTTATTTCAGGGAAGCAATGCGGCAGACTTAGGGTCAAGTTTTATGTCACTTGTCCACCTTCCGGATTTGCTATTGTTTCTTGATGTAGCCATCATCTGGGTACTGAGCAGAAAGTATCCTTCCGTAATATCGGCAGGGTATCATAAACGAGGCAAAACACTTGCACTCAGTGTTTCTCTTTTATTCTTGCTGTTTAACTACACACTTGCTGAAATTGAGCGCCCGCAGTTGTTACAGCGGACATTCGACCGGGAATATTTGGTGAAAAACATCGGGTTGTTCAACTATCATATCTATGATGCAGTATTACAATCCAAGACGAAGGCTCAGCGAGTTTTCGCCGATGGCAATGAAATGCCGGAAATCACAGAATATGTTGATGAGCAAGTTCAAAACAAAGAGAAGTCCGATATGTTTGGGGTAGCTAAAGGAAAAAACGTTATTTTTATCTCGCTTGAGTCGGTACAAAGTTTCGTCATCAATAATAAAGTGAATGGAGAGGAAATCACGCCGTTCCTGAACGATTTGATTGATGATAGTTATTATTTTGAAAACTTTTACCACCAAACCGAGCAGGGTAAAACCTCTGACTCTGAATTCTTGATTGAAAACTCTTTGTATCCTTTGTCCAGGGGTGCAGTATTCTTTACACACGGTCAGAACGAATACCATGCGTCACCGGAAATTTTAGGGAACAACGGTTATTTCACCTCCGTTTTCCATGCCAACAATAAAAGTTTCTGGAATCGCGATGTTATGTATGACAGTCTTGGCTATGACAAATTTTTCGATGTTGATTCGTATGAAGTGACAGAAGATAACTCGATTGGCTGGGGATTAAAAGATAAACCATTCTTCGAACAATCGATGAAATATCTTCAATCGCAGAAACAGCCGTTTTATTCCAAGTTCATTACGTTAACCAACCACTATCCGTTTGATTTGGAAGAGGAAGACGCTTCGATTGATCAATATGACTCAAATTCGAAGACATTAAACCAGTATTTCCCGACAGTGCGTTACACGGATGAAGCTGTAGAGCAGTTCTTCAAGGATTTGAAAGAATCTGGCTTGTATGAAGACTCCGTTATCGTATTAATGGGTGACCACTATGGTATTAGTGAATTCCATAACAAAGCGATGGGACAGTATCTTGGCAAAGAAATCACGCCTTACGAGCACGTTCAGTTGCAGCGTGTACCGCTCTTCATTCATATTCCTGGTGAAGAAGGCGGCGTTATTTCGGAAGTTGCTGGTCAAATCGATGTGAAGCCGACGATTTTAAGCCTGTTGGGCATTGAAAGTGACGACGATATTACCTTTGGAACAGATTTGTTTGCCAAAGACCGTAAAGAGTTTATCGCGTTGCGTAATGGAGATTACATCAGTGATGATTACATCTATACAAAGGGTCAATGCTATGATCGTAAATCTGGTGAACTTCTTGAATCCGAACCTACTGGATTGGAACAACAGCAAGAGGATGGAGCCGAAGGCTTATGTGAACCTATAAAAGAAAAAGTAGATAAAGAATTATCCTATTCCGATAAAATTATTTACGGAGACTTGTTCCGTTTCTATGATTTTAACGACGAACAAGACGAACAAAATGATCAAGTAGAACAATAAGAAAAAGCATTCCCATCTGAATGGGGATGCTTTTTTATACATTGCAAGATATGGTTTTACCGATCTATACTGAATGCAGTGGTGTCGCTGTCGTGATAAGGGCTCGTGCAGGGTGCAAAAATACACTCATTCCCTACCGTTTAAGAAAATCGTTATAAAATAAGAAATTTTACAGTCGTTCATGTATCCTTTTCATGTCGGGTAAATTGAGAGGTGAACAATTTCAGTGGTCAAAGCAAAAATTTTATGGCAGCAAGCGGTCAAAAAGATTCTGTAGTTTGAAGTATTGCAACGGAAAAAAAAACTCCTGTGGACAAACGGGCGATCGAGACCTAACAGCGGGCTTTGTGAGGAGGCTAACTAGAGGCGCCGTCCGGTAAAGCGGGTTTATTTCCCTCTGCAGCTTGAGCAAATCGTCATTTTTATAGAATAAGCCTTTCGATAAAGAGACCGTGGAGTGAAAATGACACCACCTCTTTTAATAGAGAACCAGTAAAGATAAACGTGAAAAGAAGCAGGGGAAAGAAAAATCCCTTGTCCAAAAGGGCAAGGGATTTAATCATTATAGCTTCTTCAATCTGGTTATACGTTTTGAAACAATTCTGCCCAAACCGTCATAATGGAAAACCATCCGAACACTAAAGTAGATAATCCGGCAAATAGAACAGCAAACATATTTTTAGCTTTCAATTCACGTAATACAGCAACAGCACATAAAATAGCTACAATCAATAACAGGATTGCCAATACCACTATCGATAACCTCCTTGAATTCCCGAAGTAGCTTCAGGAACAATCAATATTAATATGTAGTAGATATAATCTCCTCATACATTTTAAAACAAATTAAATGATTTGTCGAGATATACACGGACGATTTATACTGTTTTTAGAAGGAGTGGTAACATGAAGATAGAGAAAATGCCCCTTGGCCCGTTAGGCACTAATTGCTACCTTGTCATTAAAGACAAGGACGCCATGGTTGTAGATCCGGGAGGAGACGCCGATAAACTAAACGCGTACCTGGAAGAGGCAAATATAAAACCGATTGCCATATTGCTGACACATGCACACTTTGACCATATTGGTGCTGTAGAAGACGTACGGAACAGGTATCAGATTCCTGTTTTTGTGCATCATGCAGAGGCTGACTGGCTGTCCAATCCGAATCTGAATGGTTCAGCTTTGTTCCGTATGGAGCCGATATCCGCCGGGCCTGCTGATAGGTATGTAAAGAGCGGTGAGATGTCCATCGGCCCCTTCTCGTTCAACGTACTGGAAACCCCCGGTCATTCTCCGGGTGGGGTGGCTTTCGTTTTTCCAAAGGAAAAATGGGTCATTTCAGGCGATTCCTTGTTTCAACGAGGAATCGGGAGAACCGACTTGCCTGGAGGGGACTTTGAAGTATTGGTAGAAACAATTAAAAGTAAATTGTTCAGCTTGCCTGATGACTATACTGTTTACCCGGGACATGGTCCAGAAACGGTAATCGGCGATGAAAAGGTACATAACCAATTTGTCGGTTGAGCATATGGTGGGAATCAGTGAAAAGCAAAAAGCTCTGGCCTTCTTTGAAAAGGTCCAGAGCTTCATGTTTTTAGTGCCCAAATCCGGGAACGAGTATGAAGTTCGTATAATAGGTAAAACCAATAAAGAACAGGGTGCAATAGCCACCGAATAAGTACATGTACATGCGTTCAGAGAGCTTCAAGTAGCTTACAGCAATAAAGAAAACTGTCTGAGCAAGGAACAAAACAGCGAGGCTTTCCATATCACCTATATAAAACATGACTGTGAAAATACCCGTCCAAAAAGCAAGAACGCGATACATTCTATCCATACTTTTCCCCTCCTTTTCAAGGTTATGTATCATGGTTATTATAAACGAGTATGGTAAGATTGTAAATCAATCTTATCATTTCCGGGAGAGAAGGGAAATAATATCATCATGCGAAAACAAACTGGGCTAGCTGGATTCGAACCAGCGAATCACGGGATCAAAACCCGCTGCCTTACCGCTTGGCTATAGCCCAATGTTTGTACACTGTTAGGATGGATGGATAGGGTGTAAATTATACGTCTATTCACCAAAAATTAATGCAAAAAGATTAAAGAGCAATCCAACTAGGAAAGCAGGAAAAAAACAACAGAAGGAGAAGCGGCACATCGACTGTTTTTTTGGAGAAGGAGACTGTCAGAACTTTGGTGTGAATGGTCGGTTCTTTTTGTTTCAGAAAGCAATGAAAAATGTACGTACTGCAAATGGATGGATGATAAAGTTGAAAGATCGCCCCACAGTGATCATCTACTTGTGGGGGGATCTTCATCATAAAACGAGCGATCCAGTATTTCAACTACACGCAATAACGGCATCCACATCGTACGATTTTAGCAGGTGCCGTAATAGGGTTTCCTACCAAGGCAGTACGTATAAAAAATTTGATCATGGTGAGTCTAGTTTGAAGTTAACCAATTTGTTGACGGTTGTACCGCTGTTGGTTTCCATGGTAAAGGTCGCTGTGAAGACTCCATCTATTATTTGTTCACAGCGAATGGTAGTAGTGCCAGATGGATATGTGTATTTCCAAGGAGCAGGGCAGCTTTTATCCCAAGCATGCTGCTCGGTTTGTAGTTGTTCTTTCCCCATTTGCAGAAGTGTATCCAACTTGAGCTGTTCATAATACTGGTAAGTTTCCAACTGCTGATTATGGAGGAGAGCAACCGCGCTGATCAATGTCATAATGACAACAACGGAGGCAAAGGCTACATATGGGAATATAAAACCGTGCTGATTGATTTTTTCTTGTTTAAGGATAACGAATGATTTTTTCATATTGTTCTCCTCCACCCATCACCACGGTCATTTTTAAGCCAAATGGCAGCAGTTCTGTCGAAAAATCGGATACATTTCGCAGCAATATTTCATGTCCTTCTCCAGATACTTGTCTTCGTAATAGGTCCTCATACTGGCTAATCGAGATAATGGAACCCTCTTCAGATTCAAATAATAGGTCGTTTCCTTCTACTCGCATTTCCACAGATTGTTCCGACTGATCAGCTAGAAATTGAAAGGCAAGTCTTACGGCTTGTTCCTGATAATGGTTCTCCGTGGGAAGCGATTGATAAAATATACCGACACAGGGAAGAACCATTAATAAGATAGCTAATCCGAACAGAAGCGAAATGAGTGTAAATCCCTTACTGTTTTGCGGGATAAGCATATAGACAAACTTCATGATCTTCCTGTTTAGCATACTTCCATTTCGCACATCCTTTCGTTAAATCGGTTTCTTTGACGAATGTGTACGTCACCTTCACTCCCATCCAGGTTTCCTGGTAATTTTGTTGTTCCGGATTTTCCTGGTGTTTTCCATAAGCGATTTCAATTAAATCATCATGAAGCTGCGATAGCACTTGCCTTTTTATCAATAATTGATGATCCTCCAATTTGATTTGAAGGAAGCTTGGCAGGAGCGTGACAGAAACCATGAGAAAAAGAGAGAAAACCGCCAATGCTTCGACGGTGGTAAATCCGCTACAATTCCTCATAGTAGTGCCTCCCTTTACCGAGCGGAAAAACCACTTTGTATCGCCTTTTGTTTGTATGAATGATCATAGTTCCCGGTTGTTTTATGGTTCCTTTGGAATTAAAGGAAAGTGGCATTTTAAGTGTTCTCAACTCAATATTCCAGCTTTTCGGTATTTTTCTGGATAAAATAATTCTAGCTGTACCGCCTGTGCGAATGGTGTATTCGTGACCTTCCGGATCGAGGTAAAGGGCATTTCTTTCGGAAGACAGCATTGCTGATTGCTGCAGGTAAATGAGGTCGCTGTCGAATAGCTGAAAGAAATCGTTTGTCTCTTGTTTCTCAAATAGGTGCAAGGGGAGCGTGGTACCCACAGCTGTAAGTACAACGATACAACTTAATACAACCATCACTTCGATGAAGGTAAAGCCTCCTGCTTTCATGGTGAGACAATCTCAACCTCTCCAGTTGGTGAAAGTTGAATTTGTTTCGCTCCGTTGGCGCACGTATCTGTTTTTAAGTAATTTTCATTCAACAGTTGAGAAATAGAGTCTGGTTCGCTTCCGTGATCCAAAACATAGGCTTGTATTTGGCTGGAGGCCATTTCTGCGAGTGCAGTACAGCCTTTTGTCTGGACCTCTTCGTTCTTTTCGGCAAGATTAGGCAATATGAGGATTAACAGAATGGAAATAATCGTTAAAACGATTAACATCTCAATTAACGTGAAACCTTCTTCGTTTTTCATAATAGTCTCCTTTTTGTCAGATTGAATTTATCAACTGGAACATCGGCATCATAATCGATAAGTAGACAAAAATTATCAACCCTGCGAGTAGACAAAATGTAAGCGGCTGGATCAAGGCAATCATCTTTTTCCATTTATCCTCTAGACTTTCGATTAAAAAATCAGCGTAAATCAATAAATCATGCTCCAATTCTTTGGCATTGTTATTTTTTTGAAAAATACTGAAAAGCTCTGTTTCAAAAAGGGGTAGGTTTGGAAGGACAGTGGCAATATGGATCCCACGATTGAGATTCTCTGTAATGATCATCGCATAGTGGGCGAGTATTGGATGGTGGCTTTGGTTTTGCATAATGATCAGGGCGTCTTTCAATGGCACGGTACTCTTCAAAAGAGCTCCTAAGTGTATGGCAAACAGAAATGTAGTTTTCATTCGCTGAAATCCGTACCACAAAGGAACTTTTTGAAGTATCCTTATGTGCAAATCAATCGGTATCCGGGCCTTCCACAATAGCCAAACAGGGACAAAAAGGAGTGCGGCTGCAGCCATGCATGCGGAGAACGTAAACAGAAAGTCGACGAATAAAATGGAATAGGTGGTGATTGCTGGTGTATCACCTGATACAGAGAGGACCATCTGTGTAAAAGCTGGATAAACAGAAGTCTTGATGAAATAGAGCAACACAGTAAAAAATCCAATCAGGATAAAAGGGTATCGGGAAGTTTTTTGAAACTGTTCGAATTGAGCAAGCTGTTTCTCCATTGTCTCTGAACAGTGGTGAAGCATGGATTCTAGATCGCCATTTTTTCTGGCAAAATATAAATAGGAAATGATATTCTGATGGAAATGCGCTTGTTCGAATGCCTTGTCGATACTCTTTCCATCGGCCAAAGAACGAGAAATGGAACAGGACGCACGCTTTAATTTTGGGTCCCACTCCAGCATCAGAAGGGAATCCATCAATGAGTAACCCCCCTTAATCAGCCTGCTGAGGCGTTGCAGCAGGACAAGCTGTTCTTTGGTGGATAATTTCATCCTACTGTTAGAAACCAACGTCGAAAATTGTTTGATCAGCATAACCATATGCGTACGCTTTCCTCCTTAGTCGGGAAAATGTAGCAAAAGCAGGGGAATGATAGGGATTGTGACCGCTTATTGCCTCGGCCAGGATAGCGTTTTCCAGTAATTCCAGCACGGCTGTACGGTTGTTGCCAGAACCGGGCAGTTGGATCGGCAACAACTGAAGAGCACAGACGCCAAGTAAAACCTGGTGAAGATCATTCTCGTTGATTTCCATGTCAAGCAGCCGTTTGATTGTGCCATAGGCATCCTTGGCGTGAAGTGTGGATAAAACGAGATGACCTGTAAAAGCAGCTTGGACGGCAATTTGGGCTGTTCCCTTATCACGGATTTCTCCTATCATAAGAATGTCTGGATCATGCCGCAACACGGCCTTTAGACCTGTTTGAAAGGTGATGCCTGCTTTTTCATTCACCTGAACTTGGATAGCTTTGTTCAAGTTCTTTTCAATTGGATCTTCGAGTGTGATCACTTGAGGGGAGAATTTATCAAGCAAGGATTGTAACAAGGCATAAAGTGTAGTAGTCTTCCCGCTTCCGGTGGGCCCAGTCAGGAGGATGATTCCAGAGCTGGCTGAAACCAACCTGTACAGCTTTGTTAACTGCCAAGGGAACAATAACAACCGTTCGAGAGGAGGGGTGTCCGTTTGGGGAAGAATACGCACGGCCAAACTTTCAGAATGATTTACTGGGAGTGTGGACAAGCGAAGGGAATAGGACGGACCACTGTCAATCGTAAACGGGATGGTGCCACTTTGCGGCTTACGGACTTCTCCTATATCCATTCCTGAGGTAAACTTATAGTAACTGAGTATTTGTTTATAGTGTCTAACTGGTATTTTGCTGAAGAGGCTACGTTCGCCTCTTATGCGAAAGAAAATTTCGGTGTCAATTGCAGAGGGGAGGAAGTGGATGTCGGAGGCATGGGCTGAAATGGCAGCCGCAAGCAATTTTTCAGAGAAGGTGACAGCGATGGTCACTTCTTTAATCACCTCACTTTCATTTAGGATAAAGATTATTTCGACGAATATCGTTTTTTTCCTGCAATTAAATAAAAAATTTTTAGGAAATCCAGGGGGAGAGGAAGTATGAAAGCAATTTATCTTATTGGCTTTATGGGCAGCGGTAAATCAAGTGTATTACGTTTGGTGGCTGAGAAAATGGCTATACCGGGACTGGATACAGATCAGCAGATCGAGCAAACAACCAGACAGACAATCCCTGAAATTTTTAAGTCCCAGGGGGAAACGGTTTTCCGTGAGAAGGAAACCGATACATTGATGAAAATGCCCAAAACGGATGCTGTGGTAGCAACGGGTGGCGGTATCGTGGAGTCCGAGGTGAATAGGAGCTGGCTGAAGGAAAATGTTTTCGTTGTTTATCTGCACACTTCGTTAGCTGAAATTGAGCGCAGATTAGGAAAGGATGAATCACGTCCGCTCTGGAAAAAACACGATAAAACTGCACTATATGAGCGTAGAATGGAAAAATACCGCCAAACAGCTGACAGTCTGATTAAAACGGATGGAAAAAGCCCCGAACAGGTGGCCGAGGAAATATACCAGCTTATAAGAAAGGAAAATACGGACATGCTAGGAATATAAGAAAATATAGAGGTGAATAAAGTGTCCGGAAACGATTATGTAAAGTTCATGACACAGGAAATCGTGAAGTACATGGATACACCGCATGACCAACGGAAAAAGAAAAAACAGTACAGCAAGAGAGAGCGCAACGAAGTTTCTGATCATTGGCTGGGTTTACTTCCGTTTGCTTTTCGTTTGCTCATGAAAAAGAAAAAGTAACAGGCTGTTTTTTGACGGTCTGTTACTTTTTTAGTGGATACATTGTTTTGAAGAGGAAATGTCAAAACGGCCCTGGATGAAAATAGTGCGTTTTTTATGTTCTTCGCCCAAGAGAAAGTCCTGCTTTTCTATGAAGTTTTAGTAGTTGCTCTACCCTCGGGATTCTCACGTCTTCTCCCCGGATTTGAATTAAGTGTTCAAATAGTAGGGAAAAGAAACGTAAAAACAGTTTTCGGATAATTTTCCTTTCCCGCTCATCAGGAAATATAACATTTTTCCGCGAGAGCAATGCGTATGATTTAATTACTTGAACGAGCAACGTTTGAACTGTCCTGGGTCAGGTAAAAAAGGCCGCCGTTGATAATGTCAATGGAAATCCGAGGGCGGAATCTGCTTTCGATTTCGCTTAGTGCCTGCTGTAACTCTTTCTGTTTTTCCTCATCTGTCTGGTCTTGCTTATAGAAATGCTCAAGCAGTTTTCCTTCGGCATAAAGATGGTCCCATGATTCCTTCGCCCACGTATAATCCTTTGTCCGAAGGTAATCCTGCACATAGCGAATCAATCGCTGATAGGCGCTTTTGTTGTGAATCAACGGAGAAATTGTATAACAATAATCAGGTATGACTGGCTGTAGGTTTAACTTGGATAGCTTCTCCATCATTGGACTAACCAGCGTTCCGTTAATCAATTGCAATCCATAAGACAATAATTCGTCCTTTTTATGCTTTCCTTGATAACTGACTTTTATGTTCAAAACCAGCCAGGGAATCAGCGGCTGACGGTGCATCGATCCAGTTTGTTCATACTGTCTGGTTATCTTTCCTTGTTTCGATAAAGTACGGAAAATTTGATGCAACCTGGGACTGCCGAAATGCACCCATTCACCTTGTTCATTTTGTCTGTCTGGATTTGTTATAAACGTAATTTTCATCGGCTGGCCTTGTTGGCCGATTTGTTTGATGTAGTGCCAGTAAAACGGCCGATTCATAATCAGTTCATCCATTTTATCTGTCAGCTGAATGGTCACTTTTCCATTGTCGTTTTCCAGTAATTCGCATTGATTGGCCAGAAAGTAGTCGGTAAGAAATTTATGAAGATTCTCGATTGCCATCCCAATCCTCCTGTTCTTGTAATTGGTCTTGTCGCAAAGAGATAACGGAAGAGAGGTTGTCCAGTTTGATTTTGGCTTCTCCTTCTGTTTCTGATTCCCTGAAGATTGTCTGAATTTCCTGCTCGACGTCTTTTATATCCAATTCGGCAAGAATGTCATCGAGATTGCCTACCACCCGTTCAAACAAGTGGATTTTTTCATACAATAAGTTCAGCACATGTTCTTCCATCGTGTTGCGGAGCGCGAAGTTGTATATATGGACATCCTGCTGCTGACCGAATCGGTGGATTCTTCCGATTCGTTGTTCCAAACGCATGGGATTCCAAGGTAAGTCATAATTTATCATGTTATTGCAAAATTGAAGGTTGATCCCTTCACCGCCGGCTTCAGTGGCAATCAAAACCTGCGCATGTTTTTGAAAAAGCTGCTTCATCCAATCTTTTTTGCCACGTTTAAAACCGCCCCGATACGGTACGGAAGAGATGCCGTGCTGCTGTAAGTACCACTGCAAGTACAACTGGGTTGCCCGGTATTCCGTGAAAATGATGAATTTCTCATCTGTATTTCCGATTAGTTCAACCACCTTATCGGCCTTGGCATGGTGTGGCAGCCCTTCTATTATTTTCAGAAAATCCTGATACGCTTCCCGATTGGCGACCTGCTTTTCCTGCTGCAGCATTTTTTTAATGGATAAATAACAAGCTTCCCGAGAAGAGCACAATTCTCTTGTCAAAGTGATAGAAGAAAACGTATCTGCTTTACTGGTAATGGATGTTAACTGATTGTAAGCCTGTTGTTCGGCTTCGCTAAAAGTGATCCAGACTGTCTGGACTTTACGCTCTGTCCAGTCGACCTTTGTATCTTGTCTTCGGTTCCGTACCATCACTTTTTGAATAAGCTGCTTGAGATGCTCGTCGTTAAATAAATTGTTACGGTCTTTTCCGTATGTGGCAGTGAAGTCTTCATAATTACCAAGGTGTCCAGGTTTTAGAATCGAGACAAGGTTGAAAATGTCACTAAGTTTGTTTTGTACTGGTGTTGCAGTCAGAAGCAAGCAGTATTTCTTCTTCAAGGCACGAACGAACTCATAGTTTTTGGTTTTGTGGTTTTTGAGTTTGTGAGCTTCATCTATTAAGATGAAATCGTATTCCTGTTCTAGAATAATATCGCGGTGTGGCTGGCGTTTGGCTGTATCCATCGAGCTCACAATGATACTGTTCTGGTCCCACACCGGCCGTTTTCCTTGGGATACGGCAGGTATATAGAATTTTTGGCTGAGTTCCAGCACCCACTGATTTACGAGGGAAGCGGGTACAAGAATCAGTGCTTTTTTAACCAAACCCCTGATCATGTATTCTTTTAAAATCAATCCGGCTTCAATTGTTTTACCCAAACCGACCTCATCTGCCAACAATCCCCTCCCGTTCATTTCTTCGATAATCTGCCTGGCGCAGTCCAGCTGATGCGGCAAAAACTCCATATGTGGTAGATGTTTAGGAGCGGTCAACCCAGTAAATTCAGGTGTCAGGGTCGTTTGTGCTGCACGATAGGACATCTGAAACAGTTGCCAGGAAGAAAACGGTCCATCTTGTTGTAATGCGGATTCAAATTCTTCTATGAAAGCATTATCATTGTTTAGCTGAATGTTCATCTCGTTTCCCCTTTCAAAAATAGTGAAAAATTCTTCCCATACCAGCTGATTGCTATGGTATAATGATGCTGAATTTAAAAAAGTGTAAACATTATGACATAATCATCCTGGTTGCAGCATCATCCTTATTATGTCCGTATACGGTTAATTTAATATAGCGAATGAATATAAGAGGAGAGACTATCTGCGAAGATAGCGCCGAAGGAGCAAACAAAATGTGAATCTCTCAGGCAAAAAGACTCTTATAGGACGCAGCTCTGGAGAGTGTTTACGCATGTAAACCACCTAAGAAGCAAGCCAATCGAAATGGCGAAACTTTCTGGTGAAAGGACAGAGATTTTCCTGCTTGGGAGAATCTCTGTCCTTTTATGTTTGGTTTGCTGTGGTGTCTGCCGGCAGCCAGTGTTTCATTGTTGTAGTTATGGATGATTATTTAGAAGGAGTTGATAGAATGGCAGAATTAAAAAGAACCCCTTTATTTCCGGAATATGAAAAAAGCGGAGCCAAAACCGTCGATTTTGGTGGTTGGGAAATGCCAGTACAATTTACCGGGATTAAGAAGGAGCATGAGGCCACAAGAACGGCGGCTGGACTCTTTGACGTTTCCCATATGGGAGAGATTCTTGTAGAAGGCCGGGATGCGGAGCGTTTTTTGCAGAAACTTTTAACAAATGATGTATACAAGCTCACCCCGAAACGAGCACAGTACACGATGATGTGTTATCCGGATGGAGGAACGGTTGATGATTTGATTGTTTACCAGCTGGCTGAGCAGAAGTATCTGCTTGTGGTCAATGCCGCAAACAGAAGTAAGGACTATGACTGGCTTCAACAACACAAAGTGGATGGGGTGGCCGTCAAGGATGTATCAGACCAGTATGTCCAATTGGCTGTCCAAGGACCGAAAGCAGAAACAATTTTGCAAAAAATGACGAATGCTGACCTCTCCTCCATACGTTTTTTCCGCTTTGAAATGGATGTACCATTTACCGATGTAAAAGGTACAGCAATCGTGGCACGTACTGGATATACAGGGGAAGACGGATTTGAAATATACATAGAACCCGAGGCTGGCGTACAGCTATGGAGAAGACTGCTTGAAGAAGGTGCATCAGATGGCCTCCAGCCAGTCGGGCTCGGAGCACGGGATACTCTTCGTTTTGAAGCGAATCTTGCACTCTACGGGCAGGAACTTTCCCCGGAAATAACCCCCATTGAAGCTGGTCTCGGCTTTGCTGTCAAGACCGAGAAAGAGGCTGATTTCATCGGGAAAGATGTCCTGAAAAAGCAAAAAGAGAATGGCCCGCCAAGAAAATTGGTAGGAATAGAAATGATTGATAAAGGGATTCCCCGTACCAGCTACAAAGTGTACGCAGGGGAAGAGGAAATCGGATTTATCACAACAGGTACCCAGTCGCCGACTTTAAAGAAAAACATCGGGCTTGCTTTAATTCGGGCGAATCATGCAACGCAGGGAGAAGAGGTTTTTGTGCAGGTGCGAAAACGTCTGTTGAAAGCCAAAGTAGTTCCGACACCATTTTATAAAAGATCTTAAAAACATCGCTAAGGGGGAAAAACAATGGAGTTTCGCTATTTACCGATGACCGATGAAGATAAGCAGGAAATGCTGCGCACGATCGGTGTCGAATCAACAGAAGCATTATTTTCGGATGTGCCTGAAAAAGTGCGCTTTCATGGTGAATTGGATATAAAAGAACCGACCAATGAACCAGCACTCCTCAAGGAGCTGGCTGGTTTATCAAAGCAAAATGTCAGCTTAAAGTCGCATGTTTCCTTTCTAGGTGCAGGTGTCTATGACCATTACATTCCGTCAATCGTCGATCACGTTATCTCCCGATCAGAATTTTATACAGCATACACTCCTTACCAGCCGGAAATTTCTCAAGGAGAATTGCAGGCCATTTTTGAATTTCAGACAATGATTTGTGAATTAACGGGGATGGATGTAGCCAACTCCTCTATGTATGATGGTCCCACTGCTCTTGCAGAAGCGGCAAATCTGAGTGCGTCACAGACCAAACGTCAGAAGATCATTGTTGCAAATACAGTTCATCCCGAGTCCAGGCAGGTGATTGCTTCTTATGCAAAAGGTCCAGGACTCGAAATAGTAGAGATCGGCCACAAGGAAGGCATGATGGACTTAGAAGCCTTGAAGGCAGAAATGGACGATAACACGGCAGGTGTCATTGTACAGTATCCGAACTTCTTTGGACAAATAGAGCCGCTTGCCGAGCTGCAGCAGTTGTTAGAAAACGAGAAAGCGATGTTCATTGTTTCCAGTAATCCTTTGGCTTTGGGATACTTGACCCCGCCTGCAGCTTTTGGAGCAGATATTGTCGTAGGGGATACGCAAGTATTTGGAATTCCAGCTCAATTCGGGGGTCCGCATTGTGGCTATTTTGCAACAACAAAGAAACTGATGCGGAAAGTTCCCGGGCGGCTGGTTGGTCAAACCACTGATGAAGACGGCCAGCGTGGTTTTGTGCTCACCTTACAGGCAAGAGAACAGCATATCCGCAGGGACAAGGCGACTTCTAATATTTGCTCCAATCAGGCTTTGAATGCTCTTGCTTCTTCTGTAGCGATGAGTTCTTTAGGAAAGCAAGGCATCAAAAAGATGGCATGGCTTAATATGCAGAAGGCCAGGTACTTACGTCAACAGCTTAAAGAGCAGGGAGTGGAGAGTGTTTTTACAGGACCGTTCTTCAATGAACTGGTTGTCGACATCCAGATGCCTGTATCAAAAATGAACGAACGCCTGCTTAACAAGGGCTTTATAGGCGGATATGACCTGGCGAAGACATACCCTGAACTTGCTACTCATATGCTGGTAGCAGTCACAGAGAATCGGAGCAAAGAAGAAATCGATGCCTTCGCAAAAGAAATGGGGGATATTCATGGATAAACGAGATTTTCCTTTGATTTTTGAACATAGCAAGCCTGGGAGAACAAGCTACAGCCTACCGGAATTAGAAATCGAGGAATTCGACCTGAAAGAGGAAATGGATCCTGTTTATATTCGCGAGGAGGCACCGGATCTTCCAGAAGTAAGTGAACTGCAGATTATCCGCCATTATACCGCTTTATCAAAAAGGAACCATGGAGTGGATTCGGGATTTTATCCATTAGGTTCTTGCACGATGAAGTATAATCCGAAGATGAACGAGGACGTCGCACGGTTGGAAGGGTTCAGTCATATCCATCCATACCAGGACACGAAAACTGTCCAGGGTGCTTTGAAAATGATGTATGACTTGCAAACGTCTCTAGCAGCTATCACAGGCATGCATGAAGTGACGCTGCAGCCTGCAGCAGGAGCTCAGGGAGAATGGACCGGGCTGATGATGATCAGGGCATATCATGAGGCAAACGGAGATCGGAATCGCACGAAAGTCATCGTACCTGATTCTGCACATGGAACCAATCCTGCATCAGCTACTGTCGCCGGTTTTGACGCGGTAACAGTAAAATCCAACGAACGGGGAACCGTGGATTTAGACGATCTAAAACGCGTAGTCGGCGAGGATACGGCTGCGTTGATGCTGACCAATCCAAATACGCTTGGTTTATTTGAAGAAAACATTTTGGAAATGGCAGAAATCGTTCATCAGGCTGGCGGCAAGCTTTATTATGACGGTGCCAACCTCAATGCCATTATGGGCTATGCGCGACCGGGGGATATGGGATTTGATGTCGTTCACTTAAACCTTCATAAAACCTTTACAGGACCTCATGGAGGGGGAGGACCGGGCTCCGGACCGGTAGGAGTGAGTGAGGAATTGGCTAGGTTTTTACCGAAGCCGATTTTGACAGAAGCAAGTGGCGAATACTATTTTGACGAAGATAGACCAGATTCCATCGGGAGAGTGAAGCCTTATTTCGGCAATTTCGGGATTAATTTGCGGGCTTACACGTATATCCGTACGATGGGAGCAGAAGGATTGAAGAAGGTTAGCGAATTTGCCGTTTTAAACGCAAATTACATGATGAGGCGTTTGCAAGAGGAATATGACCTGCCTTACACCCAGCACTGTAAGCATGAGTTCGTCCTTTCTGGAAAACGTCAGAAAAAAATGGGGGTACGTACGCTTGATATTGCAAAA
Source organism: Sediminibacillus dalangtanensis (assembly GCF_017792025.1). NCBI lineage: Bacteria > Bacillati > Bacillota > Bacilli > Caryophanales > Bacillaceae > Sediminibacillus > Sediminibacillus dalangtanensis. The sequence goes on along the minus strand of NZ_CP046956.1, from coordinate 2,228,683 downwards.
CGCTTGTTGGATTTTGGATATCATCCTCCGACGATTTACTTTCCGCTGAACGTGGAAGAAGCGCTGATGGTAGAACCTACCGAAACAGAATCTAAAGAAACACTGGATGGATTTATTGATACGATGATCCAAATATCCAATGAAGCAAAGGACGACCCGGAACTTGTCCAGGAAGCGCCTTATCATACGGTAGTGAAGCGAATGGATGAAACCACAGCGGCCAGAAAACCAGTTCTCCGTTACTATAGGGAATCATAAAAAGAAAGCGGCCAGTCCGAAAAATTCGGGCAGGCCGCTTTCTTTTTTTGTCTAGCTCCAGCAGCACCTACCCCGTCGAGGTCTTAAGCCAAACCTCTGTTGATAGAGTTCACCACGATGAGGCTTGTCTTTCATTTTAGTACTGTGAAGATTTTGATTTTCTGATTTTGCCGTTCCATTTTTTAAAACCACCCTGAAGCTGGAACAATTCGTTGTATCCCTTTTTTTGTAAAAGAATGGCAGCTCTTGCGGTTCTTGTCCCATTTTGGCAATACATATAGATTGGCTGGTCTTTTCTTAGTTCAGTCAAACGGTTCCGCAGCTGGGAAAGCGGGATATTCCGTGCCCCCAGGATGTGTCCCCCGTCGAATTCTTTCGGTTCTCTTACATCAATTAATTGGGCTTTTCGGTAGCCTTGACGGAACTCTTCTTCCGATAAGGTTTTCAGTATTTTTCTTTGTTTAAAGTATCTATATATACCGAACCCTACTATCACAATTAGCAAAATCAACAGAAATTCAATTCCCATAATCTGTTCCCCCATTTTCTTTAGCGTCAACCTATATTATAGGCATGTTATTCGTTTTTTTCAAAGGATATTTCGGTGACTTCCTGTTCTATTCATTCCGAATGATGTCGTCAAAAATCGGGTTATAAAAAATTTTTTCTATCTTATCCTATTTAATAAGCTTTCTTTTTTGCGGTCTTACAGGTTTACTTGCCATTCAACAAAATACGCCAAAAAACGCAACTAATAAAAAAAGTGGTTTTCCAAAAAATTTAACCCATTTTCTTTTTTTATCTCGGATTTACGTTTATAATTGCGGTTTCTCATCTTTGACAAATCTTGTTCGTTTCGTTCCACTTAACAAGATATAGTATGTTTTTAAAAAACAAAACACAATATATTGTTTTATTTCTTGGAGATGTGGTAAATTGAATACTATACTTAAATTGTTTTTAAAGGGAAGAAGGAGTGATGCATATATGAAAACCATCACAGAAGTAAACATGCAGATTAATGTCGACCAATTAAACGAGGATATCGCCTTATTTGAGCAGGTGCATCCAATCACCAAGGACATGAAAATTACCCATAAAGGTGTATCGCGTTTAGTAATGCTAGATAGGTATGCTTTCAAGGATACAGAGAAAGCAACGTTGAAGTCAGGCGATTTTGTCGTGTTGACGGTAAAAGCAGACCCTAAGTTTCCGGCGCGGGGATATGGTTTTGTCAAATCGATCGATTGGCAGTCAAAACGTGCTGAAATTCAGGTGGACAAGGATTTTGTTTCTGTGCTGGATAATCCGGAAGAAGCGAATACCGGTGTTGTCAGCAGATCGTTGGATGTGATTGACAAACCACTTGAAATTTATTATGAACAAATTGCCATGCGGAACGCAACAGGTCTCGCAAAGGTAGAAACAACGGAAGAAAAGCAACAGGAAGCCTTTGAGCGCTTTTATCATGAATTATCCAATATGCATTTTATTCCAGCGGGACGCGTATTATATGGAGCAGGAGCAGAAACTGATGTGACCTACTTCAACTGTTATGTTATGCCATTTATCCAAGACTCGCGTGAAGGGATTTCTGATCATCGCAAGCAAGTCATGGAAATAATGAGCAGGGGGGGAGGCGTCGGTACGAACGGATCCACGCTGCGTCCGCGCAATACCCTTGCACGTGGGGTGAATGGTAAATCTTCCGGTTCTGTTTCCTGGCTGGATGATATCGCTAAGTTGACCCATCTTGTGGAGCAAGGCGGTTCTCGTAGGGGAGCACAAATGATTATGCTGGCAGACTGGCATCCAGATATCATTGAATTTATTATTTCTAAAATGCAAAACCCGAGGATTCTCCGATTCTTGATAGAAAATACAGAGGACGAGCAAATTAAAAAGCTGGCGCAGGAAAAGCTGAAATTCACACCGTTAACTCCGACGGAAATAGACCTTTACCAAGGAATTGTCAACTATAAAAACATGCCTGGTTTGGGAGGTTTTACGGAAAATGCTATTAAAGAAGCCGAAGAGAAGCTGAACACAGGAGGTACATACAGTGTTCATAATCCTGAATTTTTGACAGGGGCAAATATATCCGTATGCCTGACAAAAGAGTTTATGGAAGCAGTCGAAAAGGATATGGATTATGAACTTAGATTTCCGAATGTAGAAGGTTATACGCCGGAAGAGATGCAGGCTTATAATGAAAAATGGCATGAGATCGGCGATGTACGTAGCTGGGAAGAACAGGGGTACGGCGTCCGGGTTTATCGCCGGATGAAAGCGAAGGAATTGTGGAATCTGATCAATATCTGTGCCACTTATTCTGCAGAGCCCGGTATTTTCTTCATTGATAACGCGAATGACATGACAAATGCCAAGGCTTATGGACAGCAAGTTGTTGCCACCAACCCATGTGGAGAACAGCCGCTTGCGCCTTATTCTGTTTGTAACCTGGCTGCGGTAAACCTTGCTTCTGTGGCCGATAAGGAAAATAAACAGGTCGATTTTGAAAAACTAAAGAGCATTGTTCGTACAGGGGTAAGAATGCAGGATAATGTCATCGATGCTACACCATACTTTCTTGATGAGAATAAAAAACAGGCATTAGGCGAACGCCGTGTCGGTCTGGGGGTTATGGGTCTGCATGATCTTTTGATTTATACCGAAACGGAATATGGTTCAGTGGAAGGCAATCAGCTTGTCGATAAAATTTTTGAAACGATTGCAACTACTGCTTACCGCACATCGATTGAATTGGCGAAGGAGAAGGGCAGCTTCCCGTTCCTGATCGGAGATACAGAACAAGAAACCAGGGAGCTGCGCGAACGGTTTGTACAAACTGGCTATGTAGAGAAACTGCCGGAGGATATCCGTCAAGGTATTTTGGACCACGGAATCCGTAACTCGCATCTTCTAACGGTAGCTCCGACAGGAAGTACAGGTACAATGGTCGGTGTTTCTACTGGTCTGGAGCCATACTTCTCCTTCTCTTACTTCCGTAGCGGCCGTTTAGGTAAATTTATTGAAGTGAAAGCAGATATTGTCCAGGAATATTTGGACAGGCATCCTGGAGAAGATGCCGACCATCTGCCGAATTGGTTTGTTACGGCAATGGAGCTATCTCCAGAAGCGCATGCAGATACCCAATGTGTGATTCAAAAATGGGTAGACAGTTCTATTTCTAAGACTGTCAATGCTCCGAAAGGTTACTCGGTTGAACAAGTAGAAAGTGTTTACCGTAGACTCTATAACGGGGGTGCCAAAGGCGGAACCGTCTACGTGGATGGCAGCCGGGACACCCAAGTGCTTACCCTGAAAGCGGAAGAAAACAGCTTTGATGAAGAAGCTCAGCAACAGGAGGAAACTGCTGGCAACAAGCCACATGTCGTTTTGATGGATACCATCCACGAATTGGAAAAAACCAACGTGACGATTGGCTCGGAAGTCGGCGATACATGCCCCGTTTGTCGTAAAGGAACAGTGGAAGACATAGGTGGCTGTAACACGTGTACGAATTGCAATGCACAGCTGAAATGTGGATTATAAGTAACCAAAAGGGCGGCATTTGCCGCCCTTTCTTATTTGCTAGGACCGTTAATATGGAAAATAAATACCTTGCGGTTGTCTGCTTGTCTGCATGTATAAACTATTGTATGCTTTTACATAGAGGGAATAACTGGATTGAAGAAGCGAATGGAGGATTATTATGCCAACACCAAGCATGGAAGACTATATTGAGCAAATTTATCTGTTGATTGAATCGAAAGGATATGCACGCGTTTCTGATATAGCGGAAGCCTTGCATGTTCATCCATCCTCCGTCACAAAAATGGTTCAGAAGCTGGATAAAGATGAATATTTGAATTATGAAAAATACCGTGGACTGATCTTGACAGCGAAAGGAAAAAAGGTTGGTAAGCGGTTAGTATATCGGCATGAGTTATTGGAGCAGTTCTTAGAATTGATTGGTGTAAATAAAGAAAACATTTATGAGGATGTCGAAGGAATCGAGCATCATTTAAGCTGGAATTCGATCGATCGAATCGGTGACCTGGTGCAATATTTTGAAGAAGATGAAGCGAGAGTGAAGGAACTGGAAGCCATTCACCAAAAAGCAGAAAATCAATAATGCAACTTAGCAAAGAAGTATTACATCTTTTGGTATAATACTTCTTTTTAAATAGAAGCTTTTTCGGATATTTTGTATGCTTTAGTTTGTTACATCCTAGTAAACATAAACTACGACATAGTTTGAATGCGTCTTCCTAACTTCCTACTTTTATTGAGTTGGAGTTCGGCGCTGCGGAAATACCCTGCGCTTTCCGCGGGCGGCTGGTGAGCTTCCTCGAGCTAACGCTCTGCGGGATTTCACCGAGGCCTTTCCACCCGCTGGAGTCTCCAGGTATTTCCTCCGCTAGGAACAGATTCCTGTTTCTAAACGAGTGTACTAGACATTTTCTTTATTCACTTGGTACTACATAATAGACATAGCTTGAAAAACAAGCAGAAAGTCCAAGAGAAACGGGATCCCAACTGTTTTTCAAGAAGAGGTGTACACATTTCCTGACAGGCGTTTTTAAGAAGTCTTGTTGGCTCTAAAGGGTAAAGATTGTACGCTTGCGATAAAATCAGCACGCTTCTTAGCGCAGGGAGCATCGCAGACTACTGCGGGAAAAGCGCGAGCTGAAGATCCACTTGGTAAAGCGATATTTTTTCCAAGTTGGCTAAAGCCGTGCCCGCGGAAAGCGAAGTATGATACCGAAGCGGTGGTTACCACTCTTTAATAGGCAATAACACTTCACATTACAGTTACTGCGCAGTTTCTATCTTTTGTCCCACTCCTAGTCCGGAACAAAGGCTGGCGGCAATGTGGGTTAGCTTTTATTTACATTTTTTACACGAAAGAGGTGAAATTATGAACGTGCAAGGCATTAATCACTTGCTTTTTTCGGTAACGGATTTGGAGAGGTCGATTGCTTTTTACCAAAATGTGTTCGACGCCAAGCTGCTCGTAAAGGGGAGGAATACTGCTTATTTTGATTTAAACGGGCTATGGCTTGCCCTCAATGTTGAAAAAGAAATTCCGAGAAGGGAAATTCATCAGTCCTATACACATATCGCTTTTTCGATCGAAGAGTCGGAATTCGAACAAGCATGCAGAAAATTAGAGGAGCTAGAAGTCTCCATTTTGGAAGGCAGGAGCCGTGATGAGCGGGATAAATCCTCTATTTATTTTACAGACCCGGATGGACACAAATTCGAGTTTCATACTGGTACACTGCAGGATCGATTGGATTACTATCGGCAGGCTATGCCGCATATGGAATTTTTCTCCTAACAGAATTCCGTTTTGTTCTTCCCAAGAAAAGCTTAATAAATAATTGATGCATAACTAATCATTATCGAATGGAAACATAAAAATAATCGAGCTTACAGAGAAGCTCGATTTTTGCGTTTGTGTTTATTTCCGTCAATCACCCGCAAATGGGTGGCCCGGGCACGGTTGTTTTTTTTCTGTTTCAGGAGCGGGGCGTTCTTTTTGGCAGCCTGAGAAAATGTTTTTTTGCTGGCCGCATCTTCCCCTTTGTACTTCATCTTCGATTGCTTTACTGCCTTCTTATACTTTTTTAATTCGTTCGATGTACGCTTGCGGATGAAAAAGTAGTAAACGACCCCGTATAATGCAGCGCCGACCGCTACCATCATGACCAAATTCATTAATAATCCGCTTGTATTAGTTAACAGCTGAGCAGCAAACCCAAATATAGCAAGGCCGATCAGTAAATAAATAAAAAGGGACATCTTACTGCGAGTCATCTAATCAAGTCCTCCTTTCACCAGCGAAATAACCATTTCGATTTCTCTTACTATCCTGTATACCACTAAGGGAATGTCTTTTATCCTCTTAATTGGATTTTTCCAAAGAAAAAAATTGAAAGAACAAAAAATGTATGGGTGGTTGATGCAGGAAGCAGATGATCGAAATATAGTACGATAGCAGACTTCATTAATAACGTTTCCCGAATAGGAAGATTTTACACCGTATAGGTGGATTTTTCTTTTCAATTAATGAAGCATTTTCGGGAAAAAGCTTGTTGTCACTCACGAATAAATTCTTCCCTGACAGACCAAAAATTATTCAATATCGTTCTCTATTTTCCGAAAAGAATTCTTGGCCGTGTCACAGTGTGAAACCATATCTTTATTTTACTAAAAAAATATTTAGATAACTAGCGGATTTTTTTAGTGCACGAAAGAGTAGATGGATGAAAATGAAGGTTATTGGTCATTCTTATAAAGGAAGGGAGTGTTATCCATGTATAAAGACAACGAAAAATTAGAGCAAAATAAACAGGAAAAATCTGTTTCCTTTTTCCGGAAAGCCTTGTTCACTGGTTTTTTCGGAGGTGTGCTATGGAGCTTCATTGGTTTTGTCGCGTCATTCTTCAATTTTACTTCCTATTCACCAGCAACTTTCATTCTCAGACCCTGGCTGACTATGGCCTGGACAGATGGCTGGCTTGGTGAGTTGATTTCTATCTTCGTAATAGGCCTGTTGTCGATTGGGACAGCCGCTATTTTTTACTTTTTCATGAAAACGGTAGAAGGAATCTGGCCAAGTGCTATTTTCGGTATTGCATTATGGTTCCTGGTTTTTTATCTACTGCATCCGATTTTTCCCAATGTCCCGAAAATGACGAGGCTGGACAGCGATACGGTAGTGACAACCATCTGCCTGTTTTTGTTGTATGGCACCTTTATCGGTTATTCGATCGCTTACAATTATCAGGATGCCCAAAGGGCCGGGGGAAAAAATTATTCAAAGGATAGTTAATTATGATAAACTGAAAGATGATGTATCAGTATAGATGGTAAAGGGATGGGGAAGTTGCAATGAAACGATTATTACTGTTGAATGGTCCGAATCTGAACAGGCTTGGCAAACGAGAGCCGTCGATTTATGGCTCAACAACCTTGGAAGATGTACATGCAGAGATAAAAGAGTTAACCGCTGCCTATGGATGGGAATTGGACACTTTCCAATCGAACCACGAAGGGGAATTAATTGATTGTTTGCAAGATGCCGAGGGTACATACCAGGGGGTTGTTTTCAATCCAGGAGCATTTACGCACACTAGCATCGCTATCCGGGATGCAATCAGTGGTATGGATGTCCCAGTCATCGAAGTTCATATTTCCAACATACATCAGAGGGAAGCTTTCCGTCACCATTCCATGCTTGCACCAGTATGCTATGGTCAAGTGGTTGGACTGGGAACGACAGGATATCGTTTGGCAGCTTTAGCATTTCTGGAAGAAAACAAGAAAGGATGAAGAGGATGGGGAAACTGGAGAAGCTAAGACAGGCGCTAAAGGATCAAAATTTAGATGCATTGTTAATTACGAGTGCAAAAAATCGCAGATACATAACCGGATTTACCGGGACGGCTGGAGTTGTGCTGGTAAGTGCTGATAAGGCACTATTTATCACTGACTTTCGCTATACGGAGCAGGCCGGTGAACAGGTAAAGGATTTTGAAATTATCGAACATAAGCAGCCGATTCATCAAGAGGTTGCCGATCAAGTGAAGAAGATGGGCAGCAAGAAACTCGGCTTTGAAAAAGCTGATATGACGTATGGCCTTTATGAGCAGTACCGCGAGCAGATTGAAGCCGAACTTGTACCTACCAGCGGTTTGGTAGAAAAACTCCGTTTAGTAAAATCGGAAGAAGAGCTTAATATTATTAAAGCTGCCGCACAAATTGCCGACGCTGCATTCGAACATATTTTGACTTTTATCAAGCCTGGAGTTAAGGAAATTGATGTGTCGAATGAACTTGAGTTCTTTATGAGGAAGCAAGGGGCGACCTCTTCAAGCTTCGATATCATTGTTGCATCCGGTTTGCGTTCAGCTCTTCCGCATGGAGTGGCTTCAGAAAAGGAAATTCAGAAAGGCGAACTTGTTACCCTTGATTTTGGCGCCCTTTATAAAGGTTATGCTTCGGATATCACCCGGACGGTGGCTGTAGGTGATATTAGTGGTGAATTAAAAACAATTTATAATACTGTTTTGGAAGCTCAATTAAAAGGAATGGAAGGAATAAAAGCTGGAATAACAGGTAAAGAAGCGGATGCATTGACAAGAGATTATATTGAGGAAAAAGGATACGGAAACTATTTTGGACACTCTACCGGACACGGTCTCGGACTAGACGTTCATGAAGGTCCTGCTTTGTCACATCGGAGCGGGCAGGTTCTTGAAGAGGGAATGGTCGTGACTGTCGAACCGGGAATTTACGTTCCTAATGTCGGAGGGTGTCGAATTGAAGATGATACCTTGGTGACCAAGGAAGGAAATAAATCTCTTAGCTTCGCACCGAAAGAATTGATAACCTTATAGTTGAGGGAATGAAGGAGGAAATAGTATGATTTCAGTAAACGATTTTCGTACAGGACTAACAATTGAAGTAGATAATGGTATTTGGCAGGTACTGGACTTCCAGCATGTGAAGCCAGGTAAAGGTGCTGCTTTTGTTCGATCCAAGCTACGTAATCTACGCAACGGCAACATCCAGGAGAAAACGTTCCGGGCTGGTGAGAAAGTAAGTCGTGCTCATATTGAAAATAGAAAAATGCAATATCTTTATGCTTCTGGTGATACACATACATTTATGGATACCAATACCTATGAACAGCTTGAATTGCAGGCAAATCAAATTGAATACGAATTAAAATTCCTTCGCGAAAATATGGAAGTGAATATTATGACATATGGCGGCGAAACGTTGGGAGTCGAACTTCCTAACAATGTGGAATTGAAAGTTGAAGAAACAGAACCTGGTATTAAAGGGGATACAGCAAGCGGCGGCACCAAGCCGGCCCTTCTCGAAACAGGACTAAGCGTCCAAGTCCCGTTCTTCATTAACGAAGGCGATGTGCTTGTGATTAGTACTACAGATGGGAAATATGTATCCCGCGCCTAACCCAATACAAAAATAACTGCTAGATTAAAAACCAGTCCGCACCTATAATGCGGACTGGTTTTTTTATAGGCACTTTGTTGGTGCGGACAGATTTTGGAGGAGGGACAGGCCCTCTGCCTCAAATTAGTGAAAGACTGACAGTACTCGGGGTCAGTCCCCGCAAACAAAAAACAACTTCATTTTATTTCGAATCCATACTATCCAGAGGGATAAATAATATAAAAATTAGTAGGCAAAGGTACCCTTCTGAACCTCATTTGCTTTTTATCAAAGTCTGACCCCATAACCAGCACTTTGTTCTTGATTGGCTGAACCAATCATTCAAGGGGGCAGTCCCCAACACTCTGTACTGCTTCCTCCTTTTAAAGACCCTGTTTCCGTGGTTCTTCCTTCCTGCTATGGTGCTTGTTTTCGTTTGTCATATTTGGCGGTGTGCGGCATACATTGTTGGTAGGAGTGATAGAAGGGATACGAAGGGGTTGTAAATCCTGGTTTTCATTACATTCTAGAAACTCTTAGAGCGTTTCGAAAAAGCGAGGGTGGTTTTGTGGAAGAAATTTTACGATTGTTTTCAGAACCGTCCAGGACAAGCCTTGCCAGCATTATCGGCGAGCGATGGACAAGTCTTCAAGAGATAAGGGTAAGGCTGTCCCGGCCGATTGAACTTATTTTTGATAGTCGAAATGAATGGGCGAATGGATTGATACTGACGAAAGAAGACGGGATATATCTATTAAATCAGATCAGTCAATTTTCCCTCTATCGTCTGGAAGACGAACTGCGCGAGGGGTTTATCACGATAGAAGGCGGTCACCGTATCGGTCTCTCTGGAAAGGTTAATACAGTAAAAGGGTCTGTTAAAGCGATAAAGGATATTTCCTCTTTTAATATACGGATTGCTAAAGAAAAGCAGGGAAGTGCGGAAGGAATCATTCCGTTTCTATATGAGAAAGATTACTTGAATACATTGATCATCGGGCCACCACAGACCGGGAAAACGACGATGCTAAGAGATTTGGTAAGGTTGGTATCTTCAGGATGGGGACAAGCAGCAGGCAGAAAGGCAGCGGTCATCGATGAGCGTTCCGAAATTGGGGGCAGTGTAGACGGGATACCACAGCATGATCTAGGCCCTCGCACCGATATCATGGACGCTTGTCCGAAGGCAGACGGAATGATGATGATGATTCGCTCCATGTCACCAGAGGTTTTGCTCGTTGATGAAATTGGCAGCGAAAAGGATGTACAAGCCTTGATGGAAGCAATTTATGCAGGCGTGAAAGTGATTTGTTCCATTCATGGTGATTATCTGCATGAATTGAAAAAACGGCCTTCCCTACTGCCGCTTTTTGACAGTAATGCCTTTCAAAGGTATGTGGTGTTAGAGAAAAAAGTGGCTCCGGGGGCAGTGAAATGGATTTTAAATGGAAACGGAGAGCGTATCGAGAGGAAACAGAGGTGCAGACAAAATGAAGTGGATAGGAGCGATTCTGCTGCTTTGCGCAACTACGTGGGCAGGTTTTGAATTTTCAAGAAAATTGAGTGATCGACCAGTGCAGATCCGTCAGTTGAAAAGTGCGTTGCAAATATTAGAGGCTGAGATTTTATACAGTCAGGCCCCGTTGGCAGAAGCGTGTGCAACTCTGGCAAAACAACTACCTAAGCCGGTATCGCTGTTTTTTCAATCCGTGAATAAGGACTTACAGGGCAATACAACTGATCTGTATCAAATATGGAAGTACAATCTTGATCGTTTTTGGCCGCATGCCGCTTTGAAAGACAGCGAGAAGGAGGTCTTGAAACAATTTGGTAGGACTTTGGGACAGCATGATTTTTCCCAACAGCAAAAACACATTCAATTAGCGTTGACCCACTTGGACAGAGAACTGGAGGAAGCGCAGAATCAGCAGCTAAAGTATAGCAAAATGGTCAAAAGTCTTGGATTTTTGACTGGATTATTAGTCGTTCTACTCTTGATATAGACTAGAAAGGAGCAAACATAACATGCTAGGTGAGGCCGCCGTTCTATTTCAAATAGCAGGTATCGGAATCATTGTTGCCATGATTCATACAATTCTAAAGCAAATGGGAAAAGAAGATATTGCTCATTTCGCCACGGTAGTCGGATTTATCATCGTGATGATTATTGTCATTGAAGAAATTGCTGACTTATTTAATCAAATCAAATCTGTATTCCTTTTCCAGGGGTAGCCATGGAAATCTTTCACATTGTTAGTTTGGGGATCGTGGCAAGTTTACTGTACATCCTTTTGAAAGACCAGCAGTCGTCGATGGCCTTCCTGCTGATTCTTATAACAGGTATTGTTATTTTTCTCGCAGTCATCCAGTATATAGCAGAAATTTTTTCGCTGATCAACACTCTCGGACAAAAAGCGAATATAAACGGAATCTATATAGAAACGATTTTAAAAATAATCGGTATTGCTTATATCGCGGATTTTGGCGCTCATTTGACTCGTGATGCGGGACTGGGAGCCATTGCGGCAAAAATAGAACTGGCAGGAAAAGTGTTTATTTTGGTGCTGGCAGTTCCGATTTTGACTGCTGTGATAGAAACAATTCTCGGATTTTTGCCGGTTTAAATTGAGGGGAGGAAAGAAGAAGATGCACTCATTCACAAAATTCCTCACATTATTAGCCGTAGCGATAGCAACAATGATTCTCCTTCCTTCCCATGGCTTGGCTGCTGCCGAGGAACCCAACCAGTTTGAACAATTAAATGAACAAACTGTCGACTCCATATCGTTTGATGAAATAAAGGGTTACTGGAACCATGTAGTCGATGAATACAGTGGTTATCTGCCAGGATTGAAAAAATCCACCTTTATGGAATTTATCAAAAATCAGGAATCCCTTTCGATCAAAGATTGGGCCAAAGGCATTCTTCAATACTTGTTCCACGAAGTGATCATCAACGGCAAGTTGCTTGGCATGTTGATCTTGCTGACGTTATTTTGTGTGATTTTGCAAACATTACAGTCCTCTTTTGAAAATAATAATATCAGCAAAATAGCGTATGCCATTGTTTATTTAGTGCTAATTGTTCTGGCATTGAACAGTTTCCATTCAGCTGCTTCTTATGCTAAGGAGTCAATAGAACTGATGAGCGGATTTATGGTAGCGCTGCTCCCATTGTTGTTGGGTTTGATGGCCTCTTTAGGCAGCATGGCTGCTGTTTCTTTTTTTCACCCGGCAGTCGTATTTCTTATTCATGTTAGTGTCTTGTTGATTTCCGTCGTCGTCCTGCCACTATTCTTTTTGTCAGCATTATTATCCATTGTCAGTACGTTGAATGAACATTATAAAGCAACACAGCTTGCTGATCTGTTGAAAAATATCGGGATAGGACTGCTGGGGGTGTTCCTCACGGCCTTTTTGGGAGTTATCTCTGTCCAGGGAGCAGCGACTGCAGTTCAGGATGGGATTGCTTTAAAAACCGCCAAGTTTGTCACCGGAAATTTTATTCCTGTGGTCGGACGGATGTTTACAGATGCAGCAGATACCGTATTGAGTGCTTCTCTTTTGTTGAAAAATGCTATCGGATTGGTCGGTGTCATTCTTGTACTTGGTATCGCTCTGTTTCCTGCTGTGAAAATCTTTGTGATTGCCCTCATTTATAAACTCGCTTCCGCTCTCCTTCAACCTATTGGAGATGGCCCTGTGATTGAGTGTATGGACAGCATTAGCAAATATATTATTTATATTTTTGCTGCCCTGTTGATTGTCACCTTTATGTTCTTCCTGGCTATCGTGATCCTGGTTGCATCCAGCAATTTAACGGTGATGTTGCGATGAACAGGGAGGGGTTAGCATGAACTTACTGACGGAGTGGGTTACCCAAATTATTTTGTTTTTGCTGTTGGCGATGGTTATCGATCTCCTTATGCCGGACTCCTCTATGAAAAAATACATCAAGGTAGTAGTCGGACTAGTGTTGATATTGATCTTTTTACAACCTTTGTTCCGGCTTTTTCAAATGGATATCGACACAATGATGTCCCAAGCTTCAGCGGGGTTTGATATGGAAACCGAGGAAGAAGAAATGAAAAATTCAATCGAATTAAAGAAAAAAGAAATACAAGCCTCTCAACGTGCATATATTTTAGAAGAAATGGCTGTCCAAATGAAAAATGAAGTGGAAGAGGGGTTGGAAGAAAAGCATGATGTGGAAATTGCTGATATCTCCTTTCAGTTTGAAGAAGGGGAAGACCTTTCCTTCGAAACGTTAACAGGAATCCACGTTCTCTTAAGAAAACATCAAACGAACGTCGATTCAGAGGGTAGTGTGGAAGAGGTCGTGATAGATATCGGCGAAGAGCCAGTAAAGGAGGACATGCCTGACTCAAAACCAATCAAGTCCTTTTTGTTTGATGCATGGGGATTGGAAGATCAAACGATAACCATTGACTGGGAGGAGGGATAGAGTGAATAACCCACTAAAAAAACTGTTATCCCACGTTAAGCTAAAGCAGGATGAGGACAATAAGCCCACAAAGCTTGCATATCTACTGATTGTCGGGCTTGTTGGTCTGCTGTTGATCTTGGTCAGCGGAATATTCTCACCAGAAAAAAACAGCGAGGATAACATGCTATCTGTCACTCCTGACAGCAATACCAATGACCAGGAGACTTTCCTCAATAAAAAAGAAGAAACCGTCGCTGAGAAGGATGAAGAGATAGCGGACTTGGAAGGAAATTATGAAAGTGAACTAACAGCATTATTAGAAAAAATCCAAGGCGTTTCCGACGTGGAAGCAATGGTGAACTTAGATTCCACAAAGCAAAAGGTTTACGAAAAAAACTTGATCATCGGAACGCAGACCACAGACGAAACCGATCAAAACGGTGGAGAGCGTACCCTTGAAGATTCAACAAGGGAGCAGGAAGTCGTACTTGTCAGACAAGGTGATAAAGAAGTTCCGCTTCTTGTCCATACAAAAAAGCCAGATGTAAGGGGGGTCCTTGTAGTAGCCAAAGGAGTGGACCATATGCAGGTTAAGCAATGGGTAGTCGAAGCAGTATCCAGGGTTTTGGATGTCCCGACCCACCGGATTTCGGTCATGCCTAAAAAATAATAAGGAGGAATTGACATGCTGAAAAAGCAAACTGTTTGGTTATTGACAATGTTAAGTTTAATGATTGTGTTGAGTGTATATTATATGAGTTCTCCAAATAGTGAGGAACTGGCCTTTTTAAATAATGCGGATCAGGAAACATCAGGGGAAGGAACCCAAATGGTGGAAGGGGAGGGTGAAGAATTATTAGAGGAAGGAGACTCCGTCATCTCCGAGTCTTCGACCGATGAACTGTTCACTTCCATAAGAATGCAAATCCAGGATGATCGAAGTGCCAAGAAAGAAGAATTAGAAGAAACGGTCGCCTCAAGTACCGCTTCTACGGAAGAAATCAATGCCGCCTATGAAGAGATGCAGCAACTAGAGGAAGCGGCAAAAAAAGAATCAATCATCGAAGAAACAATTATGGCGGAAAATCAGTATGAAGATGTGCTCGTTCGATCAGAAGATAATGAAGTGGTTGTAACCGTCAAAGCAGAAGAATTGTCTAAAACGGAAGCGAATAATATCATTCAAATGGTAAAAGACGAGTTTGGTGAAGTGACAATCGAAGTGAAGTTCCAACCGGCGAGCTAAAACCGGACAAGTTAAAAATTTCCCATATAAACCGACTTTCCCGGCAACACTCCCTGGGGAAGTCGGTTTTTATTTATTGTATAGGAAATGATAAATTTAACTGTCTGTGGATCATTATTGGCTGAAACAGCCACGTTCAGCTCCAGCGCCTACCCCCTCGAGGTCTTAAGCCCACCCTCTGTGTGGCAAAAAGCGCCACGCCAAGGCTGTTCTTAGCTTGTCGGGGGCCCACACGATGTGGGCCATGCAGGCGTTGCCACAGGAAGTGGCGGCTCTAGCCTGTACTCCTTTAAACAGGCGCTTGCGCTTTTGTCCTATGTACTTAATGTAGACGCTTTATTGCGAGAAAGAAGACATTGTTTGAACAACAGGATATAATGGATAAGTCTGCTCTTATTTCCTACGTTAGAGTTGAAGTTTTCATTTTGTTTTCGTAAAATGTTAAGAGGAGTTATTAGTACCTGTTGTTAAATTGTGATAAAAGGGGTGTCCCACTTTATGTTAAATGTACAGGAAATTAGAGAATTAATTAAATTGATCGATGAATCTTCCATTGATGAATTCGACTATGAATCAAATGGAACGAAGGTTTCCATGAAAAAACAGGCTGGAGAAGTAATCCAGGAAAAAACCATCGTAAGCGAACCTGCTGTCCGTCAGGAAACAGCGGCTCCTGCACCTGCAGCGGCTCCTGTCCAACCTCAGGAGCAGGTTAAAGAAGAACCTGCAAAAAACGAATCGAAAGAACAAGATGCCGGAGCATTCGATCACGAAATCGTTTCGCCTATGGTTGGAACATTTTATAGTTCGCCAGAACCAGAGAGCGATGCATATGTAAAAAAAGGCGATAAAGTAAACAAAGATACGGTCGTCTGTATCGTTGAAGCGATGAAACTTTTCAACGAAATTGAAGCGGATGTATCCGGTGAAATTGTCGAGATTCTTGTTGAAGACGGAGAACTCGTCGAGTATGGACAACCATTATTCAGAGTCAAGGCATAGTAAGGGGATGACAATGTGATTAAGAAAATATTGATTGCAAACAGAGGTGAAATTGCTGTTCGGGTCATTCGTGCATGTAAAGAACTGGGGATTGAAACAGTAGCAGTTTATTCAGAAGGTGATAAAGAGTCCCTACATGTACAGCTAGCAGACGAGGCTTACTGTATCGGTCCAATACTAAGCAAGGACAGCTATTTAAATTTCACAAATATCATGAGTGCAGCCACTTTAACCGAAGTGGATGCTATTCATCCG
The DNA here is from genome assembly GCF_017792025.1 of Sediminibacillus dalangtanensis. NCBI lineage: Bacteria > Bacillati > Bacillota > Bacilli > Caryophanales > Bacillaceae > Sediminibacillus > Sediminibacillus dalangtanensis. Next base: position 2,212,502 of record NZ_CP046956.1, on the reverse strand, counting down.
GGCTATGGTTTTTTGTCAGAGAATGCCGATTTCGCTGAAATTTGCAAGGCATGCAATATAACGTTCATCGGACCGAGTGCTTATGCTATTCAAAAAATGGGTACAAAAGATGTGGCACGAGAGACGATGAAAGCTGCCGGGGTTCCGATTGTTCCCGGTTCAGAAGGGATCATTGCCGATGAGGATGAAGGGCGGCGTGTAGCCAAAGAAATAGGCTATCCGGTAATCATTAAAGCTACTGCCGGAGGTGGCGGAAAAGGAATTCGCGTAGCGAAGACAGAAGAAGAATTGGTTAAAGGTATCCGAGTAACCCAGAAGGAAGCTGAAACGGCTTTTGGCAACCCTGGTGTTTATTTGGAAAAATACATTGAAGATTTCCGCCATGTGGAAATTCAAGTGTTGGCCGATAATCATGGCAATGCTGTACATGTCGGCGAGCGGGATTGTACCGTTCAGCGTCGTCTGCAAAAGCTGATCGAAGAATCGCCATCACCGGCGATTACACCAGAGATCAGGAAAAAAATGGGCGACGCGGCAGTCAAGGCAGCATTAGCAGTTGATTATTCAGGAGCTGGGACGATCGAGTTTATCTTTGATAAGAAAGAAGAAACGTTTTATTTTATGGAAATGAATACCCGTATTCAAGTAGAGCATCCGGTAACCGAAATGGTAAGCGGAATCGATTTGATCAAGGAACAAATCAATATTGCCAACGATCAGCCCTTGTCGTTCGTACAGGAAGATATCGAGTTTGAAGGCTGGTCGATTGAATGCAGAATCAATGCTGAAAATCCGTTTAAACAATTCATGCCTTCACCAGGAAAAATCGATATGTATCTTGCTCCAGGAGGTCTGGGCGTCAGAGTCGATTCCGGTGCATACCCGGGCTATAGCATTCCTCCCTATTATGATTCCATGATTGCTAAGTTAATCGTTCACGGAGCAGACAGGCAGGAAGCAATCAACAGAATGAGACGAGCGCTGGACGAATTTGTTATTGAGGGCGTTCATACAACTATTCCCTTCCATATTAGAATGATGGAACATCCACAATTTATTGATGGAGATTTTAATACGAAGTTTCTGGAGAAATATACTATAATGGAAGATGAATAGCATAAAAAAGGAGTGAACGGAATGGACGAAAACTCTTTATTGAATGTTAGTGAAGGCTCTGATCTGGGTAAAGTGGAAATCGCTCCGGAAGTAATCGAGGTTATTGCCGGCATCGCCACTACCGAGATACAGGGTGTTTATGCCATGCGCGGTAACTTCGCATCCGGGGTAGCAGAACGGTTCGGAAAAAAGTCGCACGGAAAAGGGATTAAAGTCGAACTCACTGATAAAGGTGTCCTGATCGATGTATTTGTCGTGCTTGACTATGGTTCGAGGATTCCGGAAGTGGCACAAAAGATCCAGACCAATATACGCCAGGCATTGAGGAATATGACTGCACTTGAAATTGATGAGATAAATATTCACATCGTCGGTGTCCAAATCGATCGTGATGAAACAGAAGAAGAAACAATCTAACTAGTAAAACAAGGCCAAGGAGCGACAGGTGCTTCCTGGTCTTGTTTTTAATTAGCCTGACGAATAGGAAAGCATGCTTGTATTTTTCGATGATTTCTGTGAAAATTATCTGGAAATGGCTTTGTATCCTGTAACATGTTATCATTTGAAACAGGTATTGCTTGAACAGCTGTTCAAAAAGAATCAGGACGAGCCAGTCTTTTTGAACAGGTATCTAAAGGAGAATGAAACGATGAAAAGACGAACAGCACGTGAAAAATCTTTCCAGATTCTTTTTCAGATGGATGTCAATGACATCCCCCCGAAAGAGGCAATCGAGCATGTGATGGATGGTCCGGCGGATGATGCTTTCTTAACAGACCTTGTATATGGTGTAATCGAACACAAACAAGAAATCGATGAGAAAATCGATGAAAACCTCGAAAACTGGACGTTCAACAGACTTGCTTCTGTAGAAAGAACCTTATTGAGAATCGCTGCTTATGAATTGTCCTATAAAGAGGATGTGCCAAGCAGCGTGGCGATAAATGAAGCGATAGAACTGGCCAACAGTTATGGAGACGAGAAATCGGGAAGATTCATCAATGGTGTTCTATCTAAGATGTTAAAATAGGGGGAAAGTAATATGGGAGCCGAAATTATTTATGGAAAAGAGTTAGCAGCCGATCTGCGACTGGAAATGAAAGAAGAGGTAAAGAAACTTGCGGAAAAAGGGATCATACCAGGTTTGACAGTCGTCCTGATAGGAGATGATCCGGCCTCCCAGTCCTACGTGAAAGGAAAACAAAAGGCATCCGACGAGGTCGGAGTTGATTCCAATCTCATTAAATTACCGGAAACCACTTCTCAGCAGGAATTGCTCAATCTGATAGACGATTTAAACACAGATGAAAATATTCACGGTATTCTTGTCCAACTGCCTCTTCCGGGTCATATCGAGGAACAAGCAGTAATCGAAGCGATCAGTCCGGAAAAAGATGTGGATGGTTTCCACCCAATTAACATCGGGCGGATGCTTACCGGAGAAGATACGTTCTATCCATGCACTCCTTTCGGTATTTTGACCATGTTAAAATCAAAAAACATTGAAATTGCAGGAAAACATGCTGTCGTAGTCGGGCGGAGTAATATTGTAGGAAAACCGGTCGGGCAATTGCTGTTGAATGAACATGCTACGGTGACGTATTGCCATTCGCGGACAAAGGACATGAAAAAGTACACCAAAGAGGCAGATATACTGATAGTGGCAGTTGGGAAACAACATTTCATCACGGCTGAAGATATTAAGCCTGGAGCAGTAGTCATTGATGTCGGAGTTAACCGGATGGAAAACGGCAAATTGACGGGAGACGTGGACTTTGAAGCAGCATCGGAAAAAGCGTCCTATATAACACCAGTCCCTAGAGGGGTCGGTCCGATGACGATTACGATGTTATTACATAATACGATTAAGTCGGCAAAAAGGCATCATCAGCTTTCTAGATGATGGAAGAAAATCCAGATATGCAGGTGTCCAGCGATGAATGATAGATATTTAACAGTAACCGCATTGACAAAATATATAAAACGGAAATTTGAAATGGACAGGCACTTAAAGGATGTTTGGTTGAAAGCCGAGATTTCCAACTTTAAGCATCATAGCAGAGGGCATATGTACCTAACCTTAAAAGATGACCATTCCAGAATCCAGGCAGTGATGTTCGCTGGAAATAACCGGTCCTTGAAATTTAAACCGGAAAATGGCATGAATGTCCTGGTAAAAGGGGAGTTGAGCGTTTACGAGCCGCAAGGCCAGTACCAGTTGTATATCTCCCAGATGGAGCCTGACGGAATCGGCGCCCTTTATCTTGCCTTCGAACAATTAAAAGAAAAGTTGAGCAAAGAAGGGCTGTTTGATCATTCCGTTAAACAATCCATTCCTGTTTATCCGAAAAAAATCGGAGTGATCACTTCTCCGACAGGTGCTGCCGTTCGCGATATTATGACTACCTTATCGAGACGCTATCCAATCGCAAAGTCTGTACTGTTTCCGGTGCTTGTGCAAGGAAGTCAGTCTGCTGCCTCCATCGTAAAGGCCATCGAAACAGCCAGCCGAATGGGAGACTTTGATGTTCTGATTGTTGGTCGCGGCGGCGGCTCGATAGAAGAGTTGTGGAGCTTTAATGAAGAAATTGTTGCCAGGGCCATACACGCTTCTACTGTACCCGTAATATCTGCCATAGGGCATGAAACCGACTTTACGATCAGTGATATGGTTGCTGACATGCGGGCGGCTACTCCGACAGCTGCTGCAGAGCTGGCAGTTCCTTCACAAGCGGAAATCAAAGAGCGAATTATTGCCCTCGATCGTTCAATGGATCGAGCGCTAAAAAGCAGATTAGCCAGTGCTAAAGAACGACTAGGCCAGTTGCAAAGAGCATACGCCTTTCGTTATCCTGCTCAATTATTACGGCAAAAAGAACAGGAGCTCGATAAATTCGTGGAGCGTCTTGGCAGAGGATTGTCTGCCAGACACAATAGCAAGCAAGACAGCCTTCGGGCTCTTCATAAACGGCTAATGCTAAAGCATCCGAAAACACAGACACAGCTGATGGGCCGTGAGCTTAACCAGCTGCGTCTACGGCTTGATCGAGCTTTTGCCAAAGAAGTACAAGCAAGGCAAAACCGATTCCAAAAAAATCTGGACAAATTATCTCTATTGAACCCATTAAATACGATGAAGCGTGGTTATTCCATCACTTATCAGCAAAACGGTGAAGTATTATCCTCTACCAAAAAAGTTCAACCGGGAGAACAAGTGACGGTTAAACTTTTTGATGGCTCGTTGGACTGCCAGGTATGGGGAATCGAGGAGGAGAAACAATGAGTGACCAAGAAATCAGCTTTGAAGAAGCAATGAAACAGCTGGAGGAAATTGTGGAGAAGCTTGAAGAAGGGGAAGTCCCGTTGGAAAAGGCGATCAATTATTATCAGGAAGGGATGAAGCTTTCCAAGCTATGTAGCGATAAGCTGTCGAATGTAGAAGAACAAATGGAGAAAATTGTTAATGAACAGGGCGAAACTGTTCCTTTCTCTATTCAGGAGGACGAATAGGGTGACCGAAAGTCTAGAAAAATATTTGAAGGAAAAACAACTCCAGATGGATGAAGCAATCGTTGGTTATATAAAAAAGCTGGAGGCACCGGAACGGCTTAAAGCGGCGATGAAATATTCAGCCGAAGCAGGCGGGAAAAGATTACGCCCGATTTTAATGGCTGCGAGCTGCGAGTCCTATGGCGGAGTCATAAAAACTGTCATACCTGCAGCTGCGGCCCTGGAGATGATTCATACCTATTCACTTATTCACGATGATCTGCCTGCGATGGATAATGATAATATACGACGGGGAAAACCGACCAATCATATACAGTTTGATGAAGCTACTGCCATCCTTGCTGGCGATGGACTTTTAACATACAGCTTCGAAATTATCGCTTCGGAATTGGCCGTTTCTGAGACGAAGAAAGTGGAATTAATCAGACAGTTAGCTGATGCAGCCGGGCCGAAAGGTATGGTTGCTGGACAAGTTCTCGATATGCAGGCTGAAGACAAAAAAGCAGACTTGGAACAACTGGAACAAATCCATACGTTGAAAACAGGAAGGCTACTCCGATTTGCAGTGACTGCCGGTGCAATGATCGGCGGGGCTACTACTGGTCAAATTGCCTCCCTTCAAGAGTATGCCTACTACCTCGGATTGATTTTTCAAGTGCAGGATGACATTCTCGATGTTCAGGGTGACCCCGAGTTGATCGGCAAGCCTGTAGGCAGCGATGAAACCAACTTGAAAAGCACCTATCCAAAGCTTCTCGGGCTGGATGGTGCGATACAGCAAAAAGAAATGTATATTCAAAAAGCGAAGCAAACTTTGAAGGAAGCAGGTGTAGAAAGCTCGGTACTAGTCGACATTACCGAGTACTTCGGCAACCGCGATCGTTGAATGACCTGATTGGTTTCCTTACTTTAGTGGTAGTTACTCTATGCCCGCTTTTTCTTAAATTGAGATTTTTTTTGATTTATGATAAAATATAATCAAATGGGAATGGTGCAGTATTCTAGTCGGTCCTCCGTTCCTGAAGGCGGGCCTAAAAATCCGCCAAAGGGCACATCGATGAAGTTCCTTGTGCTGGCTTGAGGCGCCCAGCCTTGGGTCAGTGCTGGGAGTTAAGGTAGCAGGGCGATCCACAAAGGCATGTGGGCGAGGACCCTGCTTCCGCGGAGGCCCATCTCTGTAGCGGCGGCTAAGCCTAGCAGCTGCTATGGAATGGGGTATGAACCTGCGCAATAGGGAAAGGGAATCTCTATTCGCAGCGTAGCCTGCCTTGAGTGGTCCTGAGGGGATAATGGCTATCGGCGTAATAGAAGCGGCCACTTTTATTATGTTATTTTGCCATTTGAAATCAGTGCTGCAAAAGAGGCTAGGGAACGGCTAAAGACTGTCGAGGAAATCTCCTAGACTGTTCCATTGGACATTTAAAAGGGATTATAGTGCGGACTAAGTGGTAATCCAGTCTAGCTTTTGGTGACAAAGCTAAGGTGGATTTAAAGGGGAACCGCCAGAATGGCAACATTCGGTATCCATCTGGGAAAACCTACTGGACCTAAGCCGCAGTTTTTACCTTTTAAATGACCATTCCTGATACATAACTTTAGAATCCGATTAATGAGGGTAACAATGAAATCACAACTACAAAAGTCGTTACGATTTAGTTTAAGTATTGCCGTTATCACATTCGTGTTAGCGGCTATTTTTTCAGTTATATCATCTTCCGTACTTAACGGTGTAGCATGGATTATAGGAATGTTAATCGTGTTGGTTATCGTGCTGATTGGTATATTTTTTGATATGCTGGGGATTGCAGCAACTGCTGCAGATGAAACGCCATTCCACGCAATGGCCTCGGAAAAGGTAAGCGGTTCCAAGCAAGCCTTGCTGATTGTTCGGAATGCAGATCGTTTTGCCAGTTTTTGCAATGACGTGATCGGAGATATTTCGGGAATCGTCAGTGGTACTGCTTCAGCAATTGTCGTGTTGCAGGTAGCTAACGGATTCGGTTATTCAGAAGGTTCCACCCTCCAAATTGTGATCAATGTGGTCTTAACCAGTTTTGTGGCTGCGTTGACTGTTGGCGGAAAAGCAATCGGCAAGTATTTTGCCATCCATGCCTCAACCGATATTATCTTTTTTGTGGGCAAGGTTGTCGCATTGATCGAGTCTAAATTCAATGTACAATTGCTTAAAAAAGGGTAGTAGTGGTAAGGAGAAGAAAATGTCAACAGAATCGTTAAACATACGTTTACTGAAGATATTTGTTATACTAAGGGAAAGTACAAATTGCGACATAAACTGGAATTCGCAAGCAAAAAGGAACCGGTAGGTATCATGCAAGTAATTACCGACCGGAAAATTATGGTGAAGGGGAGGAATCCCATCATGGATCTTACAGAAATAAAAGATCCTTCGTTTTTAAAAAATATGTCAAACGAAGAATTAGAGCAGTTTGCAGCAAAAATCCGGCAGTTTCTGATTGAGAAGTTATCCGTTACGGGAGGGCATCTTGGAGCGAATTTAGGTGTTGTGGAATTGACATTGGCGCTCCATAAACTTTTTCAGAGCCCGAAGGACAAATTTATATTTGATGTGGGACACCAGTCCTATATTCATAAAATCTTAACGGGACGTGCCGGTCAGTTTGATACGCTGCGTCAGTATAAAGGTTTATGCGGTTTTCCAAAAGTACGTGAGAGTGAGCATGATGTTTGGGAAACGGGCCACAGTTCTACCTCGCTATCTGCCGCGATGGGAATGACTATCGCGAGAGATTTGAAAAAAGAGGACAGTCATATTGTCCCAATTATCGGGGATGGAGCATTGACCGGAGGCATGGCCTTGGAAGCGCTGAATCATATCGGCCATGAAAAAAAAGACATCATCGTCATCCTGAATGATAACGAAATGTCGATTGCCAATAATGTCGGAGCCCTGCATAATGCATTAGGACGTATGAGAAGTGCAGGCAAATATAAACGGGTAAAAGATGAGATGGAGTGGCTGATGAAAAAAATACCGGCAGTCGGCGGTCGTCTTGCCCAAACTGCAGAACGAGTCAAGGATAGCATGAAATACTTTATGGTACCGGGGATGCTGTTTGAAGAATTCGGGTTCACCTACTATGGCCCTGTCGACGGCCACGATTTTTCTGCTTTGCAGGAAAATCTCCAATATGCCAAGAAAACCGGCGGTCCTGTCCTTGTTCATGTGATTACTCAAAAAGGAAAGGGATACCAGCCAGCAGAGACAGACATGAAAGACAGATGGCATGGAGTCGGTCCGTATAAAATCGATTCCGGGGAGAAAATAAAACCAGTAGATGCTCCACCGGCGTGGAGTGAAGTCGTCAGCAGTACGCTGCAAAAAAAAGCGCGGGAAGATGAGCGGTTGACGGTTATTACGCCTGCGATGATTCTGGGCTCGAAGCTGGAAAAGTTCCAAAAGGAGTTTCCTGAACGGCTCTTCGATGTCGGCATCGCCGAACAGCATGCTGCCACTATGTCAGCAGGGCTTGCCACCCAGGGGATGAAGCCATTTTTAGCAATTTATTCGACTTTCCTGCAGCGGGCATACGATCAGTTGGTTCATGATGTCTGCCGACAAAACCTCAATGTAATGTTCGGGATTGACCGGGCTGGACTCGTGGGAGCAGACGGAGAAACGCATCAGGGTGTCTTCGATATATCCTTTTTGCGGAGTATTCCCAATATGGTCGTGATGATGCCTAAAGACGAAAACGAATGCCAGCATATGGTCCATACTGCGGTTGAATACGATGATGGGCCGATTGCCGTCCGTTACCCGCGTGGTAATGGTCTAGGCGTTGCTATGGATGAAACGTTTCATTCGATAGAAATTGGCAGTTGGGAGATCTTGAAAGAGGGTAGTGATGCTGCTATCCTAACTTTCGGCACTACCATACCGATGGCGTTGCAGGCGAGCAAAGAATTGCAGGCAAAGGGTATATCTGTCAAAGTGATCAATGCACGCTTTATCAAACCGCTTGATGAACGGATGCTTCATGAGTTGATGTCCATGAACCTGCCGATACTGACGATCGAAGAGGCAGTATTAAAAGGTGGGTTTGGCAGTTCTGTATTGGAATTTGCTGAAGAGAACGATTACCAGAACCAGGCGATTCAACGGATGGGCATACCGGATCGATATATTGAACATGGTAAAGTTGACCAGTTATTAGAAGAAATCGGTTTGACGAAGGAACAAGCAATCCAACATATACAGCGCATGCTGCCAAGTAAACAGCAAAGGGCATGATCGATTTTGAGTAAAAAAACAAGGCTCGACACTCTGTTGGTGGACAGAGGGTTGATTGAAACGCGAGAGAAGGCGAAACGGTCGATAATGGCCGGATTAGTCTATTCAGAACAAACCCGACTGGACAAGCCGGGTATGAAAGTGGAAGAGGATATACCCCTAACCGTAAAGGGTAAGTTGTTTCCGTATGTAGGCAGAGGCGGATTGAAGTTAGAAAAAGCCATCAAGTATTTTGCCATCGACCTTCAAGGAAAAAAAGTGATCGATATTGGTTCGTCAACAGGCGGTTTTACCGATTGTGCATTGCAAAACGGTGCCGAGTTAAGCTATGCAGTAGATGTCGGCTATAACCAGCTTGATTGGAAACTGCGGAATGATGAAAGAGTAGAGGTAATGGAAAGGACCAATTTTCGATATGTAAAACCGGATATGCTGAAAAAAGGGACACCGGATTTTGCATCTATTGACGTTTCTTTCATTTCCTTAAAGCTGATACTGCCAGTGCTGGCAACACTGATCAAAGCCAAAGGAGAGGTAGTCGCTCTAATCAAACCGCAATTTGAAGCAGGTCGGGAACAGGTTGGTCGAAAAGGGATTGTCAGGGATGCAACTGTCCATCGCCAGGTTTTGGAGAATACACTCTCCTTTGCTGGGACAGAAGGATTTTCCGTTCAAGGGCTTACTTTCTCACCAATAACAGGTGGAGATGGAAACATCGAGTTTTTAGCCTATTTTGTTTATGAGGGACGAGAAGCAGGAAATAACCTGTCTGATGTCGAAGTGGACCTTGTAGTCAAGGAAGCGCACGAGACACATCAGAAGCAAGTATAAGCAGGGCTACATTTTCTGTAGCCCTTTTCCTTTGCCAATCTTTATACCAAGAGAATAGATTTTGTCAAAAGAAGGAGGGGTAAAATGACGAAAGGACAACGGCATATAAAAATTAGAGAATTAATAACCGATAACGATATTGAAACCCAGGATGAACTCGTCGAACAGCTGCGTGACTTAGGGTACAATGTCACTCAAGCTACTGTTTCCAGGGATATAAAAGAATTGCATCTTGTAAAAGTACCGACCGTAGATGGTCAGTATAAGTACAGCCTTCCTGCCGACCAGCGCTTCAATCCGCTGGAGAAACTTAGACGGTTGATCATGGATGCATTTGTCCGGATTGATACAGCTGGGTATTTTATTGTATTAAAAACCCTTCCTGGAAATGCGCAAGCACTTGGTGCACTGATCGATAACCTCGATTGGACGGAAATCATGGGGACGATATGTGGTGATGATACTTGCTTGATTATCTGTCGTACAGAAAAGGATACACAGAAAATCAAAAACAGACTGTTGGAAATGTTGTAACAGGTTTACTTTAAAAAAATGAGGTGGTTTTTACTTGTTAACTGAATTGTCTATCAAGGATTTCGCAATTATTGATGAAATATCGATTACATTCAATGAAGGCTTGACTGTGTTAACAGGCGAAACCGGGGCAGGCAAATCGATCATTATCGATGCCGTCCAATTATTGACTGGTGGTAGAGGGTCGGTAGAGTTTGTCAGGTATGGAGCTAAAAAAGCGGATATAGAGGGATTGTTCATTATTGATGATCTCCATCATCCTATATTTGAAAAAGGGCGCCATTTTGGAGTAGATATCAATGAAGACGGCATGATTGTCCTTCATCGTACGATTACAGCTAATGGAAAAAGTATTTGCAGGGTGAACGGCAAATTAGTCACGCTGGCGATATTGAAAGAATTCGGTAAAACGCTCATTGACATACACAGTCAGCATGAGACACAGTCTCTTATGGAAGTGGACAGGCATATTGAATTATTGGATCTATATGTCAGAGATGAACTGGAACAAGTAAAATCAGATTATCTCCGTTTGTTTGAAAAATTTCAGGCTTTAAGGAAGCGTTATCGCGAACTCAGCGAGAATGAACAGGAAATGGTTCAGCGGCTCGATTTGCTTGAATTTCAGTTAAAGGAAATTCAAGAGGCAGAATTGTCCCCCTTGGAAGATGAAACGTTAAGTGAAGAACGGGATAAGCTGAACAATTATGAAAAAATATATCAGGGAATTCATGATGCTTATAACGCGTTGTATGGAGAGCAGAAGGGGCTTGACTGGCTTTCGCTTGCATTGAACGGCTTGGAAAGTGCGAGTGAATATGATGAAGAAGCAGCTTCTAAAAAAGAAGAATTCTCGAATCACTATTATGTACTGGAGGAATTTACGTTTGATTTGCGTAATTTCCTCGATTCCATGGAATTTGATCCGGAACGGCTGAACGTGATAGAAAGCCGGTTAAATGAGATCAACCGTTTAAAAAAGAAATATGGCCAGACAGTAACGGAAATTTTAGAATACGCAGCGGAAGTCGAAGATGAGATTGATCAAATCACCAATCGCGAATCCCATTTATCCAAGCTGCAAAATCAAATTGCAGAACTTGGAGAAGATGCGCTTTTGGAAGCGAGGCATATGCATGATATCCGAAAAAAGGCAGCGGAAACCTTGTCTGATTCCATCCACAAAGAATTGAAGGATCTCTATTTAGAAAAAGCCGCATTCGGTGTCGATATACAAATGAGACGCGGAAAAGAAGGAGATCCACAGTTGGAAGGAATTCCTGTTAGTATGCAGGCCAATGGTTTCGACCTGGTGAAATTTTTGATCACTACCAATCCCGGAGAGCCACTAAAAGAAATCAATAAAGTTGCCTCAGGCGGAGAGCTATCCAGAATCATGTTAGCCCTGAAGAAAATTTTTTCTAAACACCAAGGGGTGACCAGTGTCATCTTTGACGAGGTTGATACCGGGGTAAGCGGAAGGGTCGCACAGGCGATAGCTGAAAAAATTCATGGGATTGCAACCGGTTCTCAGGTTTTATGTATTTCCCACCTCCCACAGGTTGCTTCGATGGCGGACACCCATCTTTTAATTGAAAAGCATGTGTCAGGTGAAAGGACAAGCACCTCTATGGTGGAACTAGATACGGAATCTTCCGTGGAAGAGATCAGCCGGATGATCACCGGAGCAGAAATGACGGAAACGACAAAGGAACATGCCAGAGAGTTGATAAAGCTTGCAGAAAAATTCAAAAAGGATCAAGAATGACCCTTGCCAATGGCAAGGGTTTTTTCTTTGGCTTTATTATATTATCCGCCTTTTCGCTTGATTAATTCCAAGCATTTAAGGAAATTATCGCCGCTATTTCTCATCTTTACAGTGTTTAAAAAAGAAGCTGTAAGGCCAAATTAGAACTACAGAAATAAAATTATTGATATGGGTTAGGAACGAGGAGAGTGAAGCATGAAACTTAGAGGATTTCGTAATGGCATAGGAATAACGCTCCTTGTTGCTTTCCTGTGTATTCCTTTTTTACCGGTTAAAGATTTTTTCATGATACCTGGTCATCTGACCACGTTTATGAACCAGGAAGGGATTCACATGCCGGCTCTCGGCACGCATGTATCGATGGCCAGCAGTGATGAAGAGGTTATAGAGGCAGCAGGTGAGGCTTCCTTTGCTGCCAAGGGAATGGGAACAGCAGATATTGTCTATGAACTAGCCGGATTGCCAATAAAAAAAGTGAATGTCGACGTTCTGGATGATTTCCGTATCATACCAGGTGGACAGTCAATCGGCGTTAATCTTCATACCCTTGGAGTTTTAGTAGTAGGTCATCATCAAATAACAACCAGTGAAGGGAAGGTTTCCCCTGGGGAAGAAGCGGATATACAGGTTGGCGACATCCTGTTAAAAATAAATGGAAAAGCAATAAAGAAAATATCGGAAGTGGCTCCTTTTGTAGAAAGCGCAGGAAATGATGGTGAATCGTTACAGGTGACAGTAAAGCGCGGTGAAAAAACCTTTGAGACCGAATTGACTCCTTATTTGGATGCCAAAGAAGATGATTACCGAATCGGTTTGTATATCAGGGATTCTGCCGCAGGAATCGGAACGATGACTTTTTATGACCCTGTATCGAAAAAATATGGAGCGTTGGGACATGTAATTTCCGACATGGACACCCGAAAACCGATTGAAATTCATAAAGGAACAATTGTCCGCTCCAACATTAAAGCGATTGAAAAAGGAGATAACGGGACACCTGGAGAAAAACGTGCCGAATTTTCGGCAAGCGAAAAGAAATTGGGCAACATCACGAAAAATACGCCCTTCGGTGTTTTTGGAAAGTTGGATGAAAAGATAAAGAATGGAAAAATAGATAAGGCAATGCCTATTGCGCTTTCTCACGAAGTGAAAGAAGGCCCGGCAAAAATACTGACAGTCGTCCATGGAGAAAAAGTGGAAGAATTCGATGTGGAAATTGTCAGTAGTGTACCGCAAAAATTCCCAGCCACCAAAGGGATGATTATTAAGATAACGGACAAGGAATTACTAAAGGAAACGGGTGGTATCGTTCAAGGAATGAGCGGTAGTCCAATAATCCAGGATGGAAAGGTAATCGGCGCAGTAACACATGTGTTTGTCAATGATCCGACTTCTGGTTACGGCGTGCACATTGAGTGGATGCTGAATGAAGCAGGTATTGATATTTATGGCAGTGAACAAAAAGCAGGCTGAATCCCAAATTAACTCTTATCTCTTACCAAGATAAGAGTTAATTTTTTTGGGTTAAAGTCTGCATAAGCTGGAAAATGTGCTACAATTAAGAAAATAAAATAAAGAATTTTCGACAAAAAGGCAATAAACCACGAACTTATTGTCGTAATTACAAGAATTATGAAGTATATAAAAGCTATTAAAAGAAAATAGAAAAAAATCCAATGTTTTTTCCTGAAAAGAAGGAAATATCGTATTTATGTCGAAATCATAACGAGGAACTCAGGGAGGAATTACTTAAAGGAGGAAATTTGGAGTGGAGAAAATTAAAGTTTGTTTAGTCGACGACAACCGGGAGCTAATTAATTTAATGGAGGAGTATTTCGATGACAAAGAAGATATTGAAGTCATCGGTACTGCCTATAATGGGAAAGACTGCCTGCAGATGCTGGAAGAGCTTGATCCAGACGTGTTAGTGCTGGATATCATTATGCCACACATCGATGGTCTGGCAGTATTGGGGAAAATAAAAGAACTGGAAAAGGAAAAATACCCAAACGTCATTATGCTGACTGCTTTCGGACAGGAAGAAGTAACCAAAAAAGCAGTAGATCTAGGTGCCTCATACTTTATTCTTAAACCATTTGACTTGGACAGTTTAGCGGATCAAATCAGACAAGTCCATGGTATTGCTCCTTCTTTCGATAATGTCAGCACAAGCAAACAAAAAGGAAAACGAGATGACCGGAAAAAAGATTTGGAAACAAGCATTACCCACATCATCCACGAAATAGGTGTCCCTGCACATATCAAGGGATATATGTATTTGCGGGAAGCGATCACCATGGTTTACAAGGATATCGAGTTACTAGGATCCATCACAAAGGTACTGTACCCGGACATCGCCAAAAAGTACAATACGACAGCTTCACGGGTAGAACGGGCTATCCGCCATGCCATCGAAGTTGCCTGGAGCAGAGGAAACATGGAGTCTATTTCTTCCCTTTTCGGATACACGGTAAGCATTTCCAAAGCCAAACCGACCAATTCTGAATTCATTGCGATGGTGGCCGACAGGCTGCGGCTGGAACACCGGGCAAGTTAAGCGGATTTATCCTTAATTCTTGTCATGGCTTCACAACATCCTTCTTTATCGATGTTAATCGATAAAGAAGGATGTTTTTTATATAGGAAATGATAAATTTAACTGTCTGTGGCTGAAACAGCCACGTCCAGCTCCAGCGCATACCTCCTCGAGGTCTTAAGTCCAGCCTCTGTGTGGCAAAAAGTGCCACGCCGAGGCTGTTCTTAAGCTTGTCGGAGGCCCAAACGATGTGGGTCATGCAGGCGTTGCCACAGGACGTGGCGCCCCTAGCCTGTGCTCCTTTAAACAGGCGCTTGCACTTTTGTTCTGCTCTATTTTCAAATACTGAAGTCCCTGAATAACAGGATATTATCGCGCGTTGCATAGTCGTCTTTCACTTACCAGTAGGAATTTCTGTCGGAAGTGTGTTAATATTTTATACTAGAGACAAAATTTAAAAAATGGAGAGAGTAATTGACATGAAAGTAGCTAAGTTTGGCGGAAGCTCTGTGGCAAGCGCGAAAATGCTTGAAAAGGTGGCCGGGATTATACAAGCCGATTCCGATCGACGGGTTATCGTCGTTTCAGCACCGGGAAAACGGTACAGTGATGATACAAAAGTCACTGACTTGTTGATTAACTTGTGCACCGCTTATGTAAACGGGGAAAGTTATGAAAAAGAAATCGACCTTGTCATCGAAAGATTTAAGGATATTACTGAAGAACTGAACCTTCCTGAGGAGATCTTGCAGGAAATTCGGAAGGATATTCAGTCGGTGATCCATTCCGACTATGAGAACGAGTTGAAAAAGGATGCTTTCAAAGCGGTTGGAGAGGATTCCCTTGCAAAACTGCTAAGTGTCTACTTGCAATCGCTTGGCATGGATGCTTCTTACTTAAACCCCAAAGAAGCGGGGATTATCGTCAGCGATGAACCGGGAAGTGCGCAAATTTTGGATGAAAGCTTCGATCATCTGTACAAGCTCCATGACCGTAAAGACATCGTGGTAATTCCAGGATTTTTCGGATTTACAAAAGAAGGCAAACTGATGACATTCCCTAGAGGTGGGTCTGATATAACTGGTTCGATTGTCGCAGCAGGGGTGAAGGCCGACTTGTATGAAAACTTTACGGATGTTGACTCAGTTTATTGTGTGAACCCTACTATCGTAGACAATCCACGGGAAATCACTTCATTGACATACAAAGAGATGCGTGAACTTTCCTATGCAGGTTTTTCTGTTTTCCATGATGAAGCATTGATACCTGCTTTCAAAGCAAGCATCCCAGTATGCATTAAAAACACACATAACCCGGATGGACTGGGAACGATGATTGTGTCGGAAAAGCATATGACCCCTAACCCGGTAGTCGGGATTGCCAGCGATAAAGGATTTCTAAGCCTTTATGTCAGCAAGTACTTAATGAACAGAGAACTAGGTTTCGGTCGAAGATTGTTAAATATCCTGGAAGATGAGAACATTTCTTTTGAACATACACCTTCAGGTATCGACGACATGTCAGTAATCATGAGGGAATCACAATTTCCTAAGGAAAAAGAAGAGCGTGTTATCCGCAGGATTAAAGAAGAATTGGATGCCGACATGGTATCGATCGATCGTGGTCTGGCTTTAGTAATGATTGTCGGGGAAGGAATGCATAGTACGGTCGGACTGGCCCAGAAAGCAACCGAAGCATTTGCTGAGGCCAATGTGAATTTGGAAATGATCAACCAAGGGTCTTCTGAGGTGGCAATGATGTTTGGAATTAAAGAATCTGGACTGGAAGCATCTGTCCGGGCGCTTTACAAAGCTTTTTTTAAAGATCAGTAAACGATATATTTGTATTAAAGTGTCTGAGATAAAAGCCGCTGCAATGCAAAAACCGAACGATGATTCGAAATCCTAAGCTTTCGAACTCGTTCGGTTTTTTAAGTGGATGGACGGTTTATGTCCCAGCCTTTTTATTTGTTTTGTAACTGCTCGAGAATTGGACCAAGTTCCTGATATGTTGAAATACCCAGCTTCATTGCTTCTTCAAGCAAATACTCAAAAAGTTCCGCTGTCATGATAGCATCGTTCAATGCATGGTGCCGCTCCAACCTTTCGATTCCTAAGTAACGGATCAATGGATCCAACTGGTGGTTTACCTTGGGCAGCAGCCACTTAGCCATTAACTGGGAATCGAGTACATATGGCTGATATGCTGGTAGTTTCCATCGTTTAATCATGGTTTGTAAAAACCGAATATCAAATTTTGCCGGATGGGCAACAAGGATGGTGCCCCTGCTATATTGCAAGAAGTTACTGAATGCATCGATGAATGGGCTGGCATTCACCAATTCCTGTTTATCGATGCCAGTTAAATTTTTTATCCTCTTCGACACTGGCCGGACAGGTTTGATAATTTGATGAAACTTTTCTGTCCTGCAAAACTTATTTCCAGTAAGTTGAATGGCGCCAATAGAAATAATCTCATGACCGATTTCCGGAATTAATCCTGTTGTTTCCAAATCAAATACAGTAAAAGTTGCTTTTGTGAAATCGGTTGTTTCCATGGCTGGGTCTTCTTCCCTGTTTTCCAGGTTTTCTGCCAGGCTTTGATAAGATTCCCAGTTGAAGTAAGGCTTGATTTTTTGTTGGAACATTGGTTTTTCGAATAGAAAATATTTTAATATTTGTAAGTCAATTGGTAACAAGCTATACCACCCTGTTCCTGTTATAACTCAGTTCCAATACTTGCTGTAGCCTTTTGGCGATTGCTAAGGCTTCACGGAGTTTCCGTTTTTCTTCTTTATTTAGTTGATGCAGGCTGATATCGTTGGTCAGCGCTTTATTGTCTTCCATTTGCGCGAGGTTTTGTTCCAGTCGGAAGGTCAGTAATCGATGCAAAGCCATTTTTGCATTTTCTGCATCCCGTGGATGAAACCGTTCTTCTTCTGTCAGTCGGTTCAAACGGTCGATGGTTCCGACACTGTCTATTCCATAACGGATGGAGTAAATTCTGACAGCATTGACGATTTGCATGATAGCCGATTTTTTCAAGTTAAGATTCCGCTGTTTTCCTACACCGATGATTCTGCCAAAAGGCTGAAAAGGTACACGGAACCTCAACGTATCCTTCATCAGAAGTTGATGGACGTGCAGCTTCTTCTTCACCTTTTCTGTTAATTGTTCGCGAAGCTGATATGCGAGAGAATAGTCGCCGAAAACCGGCCGAAAATCCATGAAAATGGTAAAGTCCCGGATTTCCTGGGCATCCATGGATTTGATCCATTCCTCGAGGTTATCGGACCATTCCCCGATTGAGTGTCTCCACTTTGATTCTTTTGACATAATGCCGCCAGTACACAATGGAAAACCACACTGTTCCAGCATAAAATTCACCTTTTGACTGAACAGACGGAAATATCGCTCTATTTCTTCTGCATTCTTCATATTGTGATAATCGGATAGAATAAGACCGTTGTCCTGGTCGGTGCTGAATCCTTGCTCTTTTCGTCCTTCCGATCCCATCACAATGAAACAATAATTAATAGCAGGAGTGCCATAGCCTTCGTTTTTCATTTCTTCTTCCGCGAGATGGATCACCTGTTTGTGAATTCGGTCATTCATACTAGATATTAACTCGCAAATTTCGTAACCGAAGGTGCCCTGATCGATCAACTGTCGGATGAAGGTTTGAAATGCTTGGTTATAAAACGGAGATAATTTTCTCAATTCTTCTACGTTTACGGAGTTGGATATGCGGTAAGTCAAATCAAAATAAATCGAGTCCTGTATATTGAAAAAGGAGGATTGACGCAGAAAACCAACGACATTCTCTTTATAAAAAACAGGAATGATGGAAGTCGGATGATGCTTTAAGTAGGATAGCGCTTCATAAATAAAATTACTCGACATCACCGCATATACATCTGTTTTCATGTATTTTTCTACATCGTTGTCCTGATTGTTTTGGAAAAATGCAGTCAAAATTTCCGAGTAGCCGATCATGCCGAGCATTTGTTTGTGATTATCGCTGACAATAACGCCCTCCAGTTCCTTATCCTGCAAAACCTTCGCTGCTTCAGCAATCGTTGCAGATGAATGAATGAAAACAGGCGATTCCATATATCCATCGACTCTTTTGGTATACAATTCGGTTTCTGATTCTTCATCAGAGTCGGCGCTCTTATATTTAATCTCCTGATATAAACTTTTCATGGTACTGCTGATGCCTTCTAATACGACATTGGAAAATTGCTGGTTTGAAGACATCAGTGCCATGAAGGCAGATTTAGGAAAACAAAGGGTCTGAGTCGTTTCCATCGCCTGTACAGAAAACTTCATTTCACCGCTGGACATCACCACCATCATCCCCACCAGATCTCCTGGATAATAATAACGGATGGACAGCTGTTTACCGTTCGAACGATGCATGATGCTGTTCCCCAGTCCAGAAATCATAAAGTGGATGTCAATATCGTCTTCGTTTTGGTCTTCATGGATGATGAATTGATGCGGGTTGTAGTCCTTGATTTTTGCATGCTTTGTCAAGAATTCGAACTCCTCGTCAGACAACAAGCTGAACGGGTAGTGGGACTGAAACATGTACAGATATGCTTCCATAGGGCGACCTCCTGTATATATCCATGATGTAGTTATTTGTTGTTTTTATTGTATAGGAAATGATAAATTTAACTGTCTGTGGATAATCATTGGCTGAACCAGCCACGTCCAGCTCCAGCGCTTTTGTCCTATTTATCCTTTGTCAAATTTCTTTTTCTGTCTCGGAACAAAATAAAACCACCTATAAAGGCGAGTCCGGCCAATAAAAGAATCAAACCTGCAGCAAACTGGATCCCCACGTGAAAAAACAAAGGATAGAAATCTCCAAAAAATGCATCTCTCATCAATTTAATTCCAAAAGTGGCCGCTATTCCAGGTATGATTAATATTAGTAGTGCAATAAACCTCATCTATTTTCTCCTTTACTTCCTTCTCTTTCGCGTTTTCTTGCTATGAACGGTTGTTTCCTATAATCGTGCACACATGTAGTATAGCAGAGATAAACATCGATGTCTTTCTTGCTAAAATGTGCAGGTTTGTTTATGATGGAAGTGTGCAAAAAAATGCAAGGTGTGGTGCTGGATGAAGCGAGTGCTAATCATTGGCGGAGGAAAAGGTGGTACAGCTTTACTTAAATTGCTGATTGCAACCAATCGTATGAAGATTGTTGCATTGGTGGATACGGATAAGCATGCACCAGGGTTGAAGGCTGCCGAAGCAAATCATATACCTACTGGACGGCGGTGGCAGGACTGGATAGACCGGGACATTGACATTGTCATAGAAGCTACCGGGTCGGAAGAAGTGCTCCAAGAGGTGATCAAGGCGCGTGCTCGTAAAACAGTAGTAATTCCTGGATCGGTAGCATACATAACGGCGGAACTGTTGGAAGAAAAAGAAACATTGCTGTCCCAGTTGAAAAATGAAGCACATACGCAAGAATTGATCATGAACAATATCCACGAGGGTATGATTGTTATCGATGATTCGGAGTCGGTGGTTTTTGTGAATAAACGTGCCGAGCAAATCGTCGATGTACCTAGAAAAGAATTTCTTCATAAACCAATCAGGGAAGTGATTGATCAAACAAGACTTCCCAAAGTTTTACGCTCAAGAAAAAAAGAAGTGAATCAGAAGCTGATATTGGAAAATGGAAAAAAAGTGATCACAACGAGAATACCGATTATCGATGCAAACAACCGGTTAAAAGGGGCTTTTGCTGTTTTTCGGGATATCACAGAAGTGGTGGAGCTCGCTGAGCAAGTGACCGGATTAAAAGAAGTAAAGAAAATGCTCGAAGCCATTTTTCATTCTTCCGATGAAGCAATCAGCGTCGTCGATGAAGAAGGCCTCGGTATTATGGTCAACCCTGCCTACACCAGGATTACCGGACTTGCAGAAAAGGATATTATTGGAAAACCTGCTTCCGCGGATATCACAGAAGGGGAAAGCATGCACATGAAGGTTCTCCAGACAAGAAGGCCGGTCAGAGGGGTCCGCATGAAAGTGGGTCCAGCAAAAAAAGAAGTCCTGGTAAATGTGGCACCAATTATCGTTGATGGCAAGCTGAAGGGCAGCGTGGGAGTGCTGCATGATGTATCAGAAATCACTTCTTTATCGAGTGAACTCCGCAGAGCAAGACAAATTATTCGAAATTTGGAAGCAAAATATACGTTTGATGATATTATCGGTTCCTCCAATGAAATGAAGCTTTCGCTCGAACAGGCCCGTGTGGGAGCAAAAACACCTGCTACCGTTCTGTTGAGAGGCGAATCCGGTACCGGCAAAGAATTGTTTGCCCATGCTATCCATAACGAAAGCAACCGCAGAAACAATAAATTCATCAGGGTTAACTGTGCAGCGATGGAAGAGAAAACGCTCGAAGGTGAGCTGTTCGGTTATGCCGAAGGGGTCCTGCCTCACTCAAAGCAAGGTGCGAAAAGCGGTTACTTTGAAGACGCCAATAACGGAAGCATTTTTTTAGATGAAATCGGTGAAATGAGCCTGTCATTGCAGGCAAAACTGCTTCGCGTACTGCAGGAGAGTGAAATTTTCCGGGTTGGTGGAACTAAACCCATCCGCGTAGATGTCCGGATTATTACGGCAACAAACGTCAATTTAGAGAAGGCTATCATGAATGGGGATTTTCGGGAGGACTTATACTACCGATTAAACCGGCTGCCGATTTTCATCCCGGCGTTACGGGAGCGAATCGAGGATATCGACGAGCTCTCAAGTCATTTGATCGACAAGATCAATCAAGATTATGGGAGAAATGTACGAGAACTCGATAATGAAGCTTTAACGTATTTAAAAACGTACAATTGGCCGGGTAACATCCGGGAATTGGAGAATGTGATTGGAAGAGCCATGATAAAAATGCAGGTGGGAGAAGAGGTCATTACCTTGGATCATCTACCGGAGCTTCCGACAGAACAGGACATCAAACCCGATATAACCAGTTTTCAAGGACAGCCGCTTCAGGAAGCTGTGGAAACCTTTGAAAAGCAGGTTATTGCAGCGGCTTTTAAAGAGCAGCAATTTAATAAAACAAAGACAGCCGAAGCACTCGGTATTTCGGTCAGGAACTTATATTACAAGATGGAAAAATACAATATAGAAAAAAATAGCATGCAAGATTTTTCATAGTTATTTGGTGAAGAGCTTATATAGAAATGTCGGGGGATGCTGGATGAAACAATTACAAGATCTTCTTCAAACAATACCTGAAAGAAAAATGCCAACGGTTGCGGTAGTCCAGGCTGCAGACAAGGAAGTATTGACAGCTGTCATGGCCGGATTGGATAGACAACTTTGTCAATTTATTCTTTATGGCGACGGCAGCTTCATCCGTAACTTTTTTGAAGAGGCAGGAGTCGACATCCAAAACGGGCTGCGAATTGTGGAGGCAACCACATCCGAATTGGCTGCCAAGCAGGCGGTTAAGGATGTAAGCCACGGCGATGCGGATGTGGTCATGAAAGGTAATATCGACACAAGTATACTACTAAAGGCAGTACTGAATAAACAGGATGGGCTTAGGACCGACAGTGTCCTGTCCCACGTTGCTCTTTTTGAAGTTCCTGGCCGGGAAGACTGTATTCTGCTAACAGATGCAGCCATGAATATTGCGCCAGACTTAGAAATCAAAACCAGTATAGTTAGGAATGCCGTCCATGTTGCTAAAAGCATCGGTATCGATATACCTAAAGTGGCAGCGTTGGCCGCAGTGGAAAAGGTCAACGCTGCCATGCCGGCAACTGTCGATGCAGCCAGACTTTCCGACATGCAGAAGAATGGAGAGATTGCAGGCTGTCTGATAGATGGACCACTTGCCTTTGATGCGGCTGTTTCATTGGAAGCAGCGGCACAAAAAAATATCGAATCAGATATCGCAGGATGTGCGGATATTTTGCTGGTGCCTAGTATTGAAACGGGAAATGCATTATACAAATCATTTGTTTATTTTGCCGGAGCCAATGTGGCTGCTGTTATTGCAGGGGCTAGAGCGCCGATTGTACTTACTTCTCGTTCCGATACGGCTGAAAACAAGTTATATTCACTGGCATTGGCTTTACGCACGTTACAATAAGGAGGAAAAACCAATGGAAATATTCAAGTACATGGAAAGTTACGATTATGAACAACTATTATTCTGTCAAGATGAACAATCGGGTTTGAAAGCGATCGTTGCAATTCACGATACGACATTAGGACCTGCTTTGGGCGGGACGAGAATGTGGACTTATGATTCAGAAGAAGCAGCCATTACGGATGCATTGCGCTTAGCTAAAGGAATGACATATAAAAATGCTGCAGCGGGCCTCAATCTTGGCGGCGGTAAAACAGTGATTATCGGTGACCCTAAAAAGGATAAGAACGAAGCAATGTTCCGTGCATTCGGAAGGTTCATCCAGGGACTGAACGGCAGATATATCACGGCAGAGGATGTAGGAACCACTGTCAATGATATGGATTTAATCCATGAGGAAACGGACTTCGTTACCGGAATTTCTCCTGAGTTTGGATCTTCCGGAAATCCATCGCCAGTAACAGCATATGGAGTATATAAAGGAATCAAGGCTGCCGCAAAACAAGCTTTTGGAACGGACTCACTAGAAGGTAAAACCGTAGCTGTACAGGGTGTCGGGAATGTTGCTTTTAATTTGTGTGGCCATTTGCATGAGGAAGGAGCCCAACTGATTGTTACGGATATTAATAAAGAATCTGTCAATCGTGCAGTTGAGGCTTATGGCGCCAAAGCGGTGGATCCGGAGGATATTTACCAGGTGGATTGCGATATATATGCTCCGTGTGCATTAGGAGCGACTATAAATGATGAAACAATTCCGCAGCTAAAAGCAAAGGTTGTTGCCGGTGCAGCCAACAACCAGCTTCAAGATACAAAACATGGGGATATTCTCCATGAAAAAGGAATCGTTTATGCTCCTGATTATGTCATCAACGCTGGTGGAGTCATCAATGTTGCAGATGAATTGATTGGGTATAACCAGGATAGGGCCATGAAGCGGGTGGAAACCATTTACAGCAATTTGGAACGTGTGTTTGAAATTTCCAAACGGGATAACATTCCAACTTATGCCGCAGCTGATCGGATGGCGGAAGAAAGGATCGAAATGCTCAAACAATCCAGGAGCCAGTTCTTGGCAAATGGCCACCACATTATAAGTAGACGATAATGACACGGCAAGATTAACGACGGGGGTTCGAAATGGTGTTACAAGTTCATCGAGTGTTAGTTATTAATCCTGGTTCGACTTCTACTAAAATCGGGGTTTTCGATAATGATCAATGTTTGTTTGAGAAAACAATTAGGCATTCCGCTGAGGAGATTGGGCAATTTCAGCGGGTTATCGATCAATACGCTTTTCGAAAAGCGGTCATTTTAGAACAGCTTCACCAGGAGGGAATCAATATTTCCAAGTTGGACGCCGTTTGTGGGCGGGGTGGATTGCTACGTCCCATTGAAGGCGGAACCTATTTGGTCAACGAGGAGATGCTGCAGGATTTACGCATGGGGTATAATGGGGAGCATGCTTCCAACCTTGGAGGAATTTTGGCATACGAAATAGCATCGGGTTTGAACATCCATGCTTTTATCGTCGACCCTGTGGTAGTGGACGAATTGGCGGAAATCGCCAGGTACTCAGGTGTTCCGGATATTCCCAGAAAAAGCATTTTTCATGCGCTCAATCAGAAAGCTGTTGCCAGGCGGGCTGCCCTTGAACTGAATCAACCTTACCGACAATTACGCTTGATCGTCGCACACATGGGCGGTGGTATAACCGTTGGTGCCCATGATTGCGGCCGTGTCGTTGATGTCAACAATGGCTTGCATGGGGATGGACCGTTTTCCCCAGAAAGAGCGGGTACGGTCCCTGCAGGCGATTTGATCTCGATGTGTTTTTCCGGACAGTTTTACCGGGATGAGGTTATGGAGAAAATTGTAGGTAAAGGCGGCTTAGTCGGTTATTTGCAAACCAATGACGCTCAGGAAGTAGAGCGAAGGATTGAGAGTGGTGACGAGCAGGCCCTTGCCGTTTATCAGGCAATGGCTTATCAAGTGACCAAAGAGATTGGTTCTATGGCAGTCGTGTTAAACGGCAAGGTTGATGGCATTGTACTCACCGGTGGCCTGGCTTATGGGAAAACATTTGTCGAGATGATTGCCGAACGGGTTAATTGGATTGCCGATGTCCTGGTGTATCCCGGAGAAAATGAACTGCAAGCACTTGCAGAAGGGACAATACGTGTGCTGGCTGGAGAAGAAGAACCGAAAGAATATCCCAATCCTGTATAAATAAAGGAGTGAGTTTATGGCACAAGATTACGATCTAGTAATTATCGGCGGTGGTACTGGCGGTTATGTAGCTGCTATCCGGGCTTCCCAACTCGGTTTGAAAACTGCTGTCGTAGAAAAAGGAAAGCTGGGTGGAACATGTCTTCATCAAGGCTGTATCCCATCGAAAGCACTGCTGCGGAGTGCGGAGATTTTCCGGCAAGCAAAAGAAGCGGATAAGTACGGGGTAAGCGTTTCTGAACCTGTCATCAACTTTTTGAAAGTCCAAGAACGCAAACAGAATATTATCGATACATTACATAAGGGTGTTCAGGGACTGATGAAAAAAGGGAAAATCGACGTTTATGAAGGGACAGGCAGAATATTAGGTCCATCTATTTTCTCTCCAACTGCAGGCACGGTTTCAGTTGAATTCGAAAATGGGGACGAAAACGAAATGTTGGTACCGAAAAACGTAATCATCGCCACCGGATCTAAACCGAAAACATTGCCTGGATTAAAGCTGGATGGTGATTTGGTGATGTCATCTGACCATGCGTTGGAGATGGAAGAACTGCCTGCTTCGATAGTCATAGTCGGCGGGGGAGTCATCGGAATTGAATGGGCATCGATGCTGGCTGACTTTGGAGTAAAGGTCGATGTAATCGAATACATGGATAGAATTTTGCCTACGGAGGATAAGGATGTGGCTAAGGAAATGGCCCGCCACCTCAAGCAGAAAAACATAACGATTCATACGGGAGCGAAAGTGGCGCCGGAATCCCTCCGCAAAGAGACCGGGATTGAAATCACTGCTGAAATCAACGGAGAGCAGAAAACTTTCTCTGCTGACAAAATGCTTGTATCGGTTGGGAGAGAAGCCAATGTAGCAAACATTGGACTAGAAAATACGGATATTGTCGTCAATGAACGAGGCGTAATTCAAGTAAACGAGGCTTATCAAACCAAAGAATCTCACATCTATGCAATCGGGGACGTTATAGGTGGCATGCAGCTTGCTCACGTGGCTTCTCATGAAGGGATAAAGGCAGTCGAACATATGGCTGATCAGAAACCGGAACCGATTCGCTATGAGGAAATCCCTTCCTGTGTGTACTCCAGTCCGGAAGCTGCTAGTGTTGGCTTGACTGAAACGGAAGCGACAGAAAAAGGATATCAGGTGAAAACCGGCAAGATGCCATTCACGGCTATCGGAAAAGCATTGGTTCACGGCGAATCTGCGGGTTTTGTCAAGGTTATAGCCGACAAAGAAACCGATGATATTCTTGGTATCCATATGATTGGCCCTCATGTAACAGATATGATTTCAGAAGCAGGATTGGCAAAAGTACTAGATGCCACTCCGTGGGAAATCGGGGAAACCATCCATCCACATCCAACTTTATCAGAAGCAATTGGTGAAGCGGCATTGGCTGTGGACGGAAAGCAAATACATGGATAAATAGCAAGGAGGGTAAACAGTGACAGAAAATAGACATGATAAACTTGGTTTAAGTGATGAACAGGTACTTGACATGTACCGTACGATGCTTTTGGCTAGAAGAATTGATGAGCGCATGTGGCTGCTGAACCGTGCCGGGAAAATTCCATTTGTCATATCTTGCCAGGGACAAGAAGCAGCACAGGTTGGCGCAGCTTTTGCATTGGATCGTACGAAGGACTATGCGCTTCCTTATTACCGGGATATGGGTGTGGTTCTTGCATTCGGGATGACTGCAAAAGAATTGATGTTATCCGGATTTGCCAAAGCGGAAGATCCAAATTCCGGTGGTAGACAAATGCCGGGTCATTTTGGACAGAAGAAGAATCGAATCGTTACAGGCTCTTCACCTGTGACGACACAAGTTCCGCATGCTGTCGGAATAGCTCTTGCAGGGAAAATGGAAGAAAAGGATTTTGTCAGTCTGGTAACTTTTGGCGAAGGTTCGTCCAACCAAGGGGACTTTCATGAAGGAGCGAATTTTGCAGGGGTCCATAAATTGCCGGTAATCTTCATGGTGGAAAACAACAAATATGCGATATCTGTTCCAGTAAGCAAACAGCTTGCCTGTGAAAAAGTCTCCGACCGTGCGCAAGGATATGGCATGCCGGGTTTCACGGTTGACGGCAACGACCCGTTGGCAGTTTATGAAGCAGTCAAACAGGCAGCCGACAGGGGAAGACGTGGAGAAGGTCCAAGTTTGATCGAAGCTGTTTCTTACAGGCTGACGGCACATTCCAGTGATGATGATGATCGTACCTATCGTCAAAAGGAAGAAGTGGAGGCGGCTCGTCAAGAGGATTCCATTCATACATTTTCAGCTTACTTGCGGGAACTCGGCATTTTGACAGAAGAAAAAGAGCAGGAAATGCAGAATGAAATCATGAGTTTGGTTAATGAAGCGACAGATTATGCTGAAAATGCAGCTTATGCTGATCCGGAAACGATTTTTAATTATGTTTATGCAGAGTGAGGAGGGTTTTTATGCCGGTAAAGTCTTATATACAAGCAGTGACGCAGGCTTTGTCAGAAGAGATGGAACGGGACCAAAAAGTATTTGTCCTTGGGGAAGATGTCGGTAAAAGAGGCGGAGTTTTCCGTGCCACGGATGGACTTTATGAAAAATTTGGAGAAGCAAGGGTGCTGGATACCCCGCTTGCAGAATCAGCTATCGCAGGTGTAGGAATCGGTGCAGCGATGTATGGCATGCGACCGGTAGCTGAGATGCAGTTTGCTGACTTCATCATGCCAGCAGTTAACCAGATTATATCTGAAGCAGCAAAAATCAGGTATCGTTCAAATAACGATTGGGATTGTCCGATTACAATCCGGGCGCCGTATGGCGGAGGAGTTCATGGAGCGTTGTACCATTCACAGTCCATAGAAGCAGTATTTGCCAATCAACCTGGTTTGAAAATTGTTATGCCGTCCACTCCTTACGATGTCAAAGGGTTGTTAAAAGCTGCCATCCGCGACGATGATCCAGTCCTGTTTTTCGAACACAAACGCGCTTACCGCCTGATTAAAGGGGAAGTTCCGGATGAAGATTATACCCTTCCATTGGGAAAAGCCGATGTAAAAAGAAACGGATCAGATATTACGGTGATAACCTATGGATTGTGTGTCCATTTCGCACTACAGGCAGCGGAAAAGCTGGAGCAGGAAGGAATCGATGCACATATTTTGGATCTCCGGACCGTTTACCCGCTTGACCGGGAAGCGATTATAGAAGCAGCATCAAAAACAGGTAAAGTGCTATTGCTTACCGAGGACAACAAAGAAGGAAGCATTATCGGAGAAGTCGCTGCAATCATCGCTGAAGAATGCTTGTTTGAGTTAGATGCACCGATTCAGCGCTTGGCTGGACCGGAGGTACCGGCAATGCCGTATGCCCCCACCATGGAAAAACACTTTATGGTCAATCCGGATAAGGTGGAAAAAGCAATGCGTGAACTGGCAGAATTTTAATGACGAGGAGGGAACGCTGTGTCCATAGAAAAAATCAATATGCCTCAGCTTGGTGAAAGTGTGACAGAAGGAACAATAAGCCAATGGCTCGTAAAGCCTGGCGATCAAGTCAATAAGTACGATCCGATTGCGGAAGTAATGACAGATAAAGTAAATGCAGAAGTGCCTTCATCCTTTACAGGTACCTTGACGGAAATTGCGGCAGAAGAAGGCGATACGGTAGCTGTTGGTGATTTAATGTGTTATATCGAAGTAGCAGGCGGGGAGAGCAGCGCGCCTGCAGCTGAAGAAGCGAACACAAATGCAACAGGTAACACAGATGCTCCTGAACCGAAGACGGAAGAATCATCGATGAAAAAAAGATACTCTCCGGCGGTCATGCGGCTTGCTCAGGAAAACAATATCCAGCTTGATCAGGTGGAAGGAAGCGGAAAAGGCGGAAGAATCACTCGAAAAGATATTGAAAAGATCATCGCTTCTGGTGGTCCGTCCAAGCAGAAAGAAACAATCGTTGAAAATAACGAGCCTTCTGAAAATGCAAGAGTCGATAGTAAGGCACCGGAAACGAAGCAACCAGTACATACTAGCATTGGTGCGAAGGAAATTCCGGTAACCGGGGTACGCAAGGCAATAGCCAATAATATGGTGAAAGCCAAAACGGAAATTCCCCATGCTTGGATGATGGTCGAAGTTGATGTAACAGACCTGGTAAAATACCGAAATTCCGTAAAAGACCAATTTAAACAGGAAGAAGGCTTCGGTCTCACATTCTTTGCTTTTTTTGTGAAGGCTGTTTCAAAAGCACTGAAGGAATTTCCGCAGCTTAACAGCTCTTGGGCCGGCGATAAAATTATTCAGCATAAAGATGTGAATATATCGATTGCAGTCGCTAAAGAACAAGAATTATTTGTACCTGTAATAAAAGCTGCTGATGAGAAAAGCATCAAAGGAATCGCCAAGGATATACACGCTCTGGCCAGCAAAGCGAGAAACGGAAAACTGACTGCCCAGGATATGGAAGGTGGAACGTTCACCGTTAACAATACCGGGTCGTTTGGTTCCGTCCAATCAATGGGAGTCATCAATTACCCGCAGGCTGCTATCCTGCAGGTTGAATCCATTGTCAAACGCCCAGTGATTATTGATGACATGTTTGCGGCAAAAGATATGGTCAATCTTTGTCTATCGCTCGATCACCGTGTTTTAGATGGATTGATTTGTGGACAGTTCCTGGCCCGTTTGAAAGAAATCTTAGAAAATACATCGAGTGAAAATACACCGATTTATTAATTTACTTGAGCATTAATCTCCTGCGGAACGGGTTGAGAAAAAATAGACCAAACGAAGCAGTTCTTTCTTAATGTAAAACCAGAGAAACGAACACAAGACAATTGCAGACCAAATCGCAGCAGATTTGGTCTTTTCTTTCTTTTCTTCACAACATAGAGAAGAATTAGGAGGATGATCAAATGAAAACGACAACGATCGGTCTTATCTAATCATTGCATGCATAGAAATTTTCTTCATAAGTCTTTGGTACTGACAAGTCGACATTTAAAAGCTCAACAGAAAATGCGTCTTCTACTAAATGAAAAATGACTGATAGGCGTTATTTCGTTCTGTTGGTTTTTCGCCTGTTTTGAAAACACCTTTCATCGCTGCATTCATAGCAGGATCAAAATTTTTCACACTTTCTCATTTAGAAGATGAAATATTTTTTTGATATAGCTTTTCTACAAATAAAAAAGTCTTCATGGATATGGTAAACTAACATATAGAATGGGAGATATAGGAGGCTCTCGATCAACGAGTAGTGGTTATAAAAGGAGAGGGAAAATGATCGTAGGACGAATTTTATACATATTAGGGTTAATTTTTGCTGTATATAGTATCGCAGTGCTGGTTATGTCATTTTTCACTGGGGGAGGCAACATTATCATGATATTTGGCGTTTTGAATGGTTTTATCGCCATGGGGGTAGGTGACCTGGTTATCAACATGTATAAAAGAAAGCAGCCTGCAGTTAGTGGGAAACTAGACAATAAGGAACAAGACCAGTATGAAAACGACTGAAATTTTGACGAACATGTCTTTGCTAATTTGAAATGACTGAAAAATATGGGGTACTGGCAATCATGCAGGTTGTAATGAAAAAACAGCAACAAAAAAAGATGCTTGAAACCTTGTCTAAACAGTCTGATTGAAACTCTGGATTATTCTTGTTACGATGAGTACAGTAATATTAACTTTAAGGAGATGGATAGAGAGTGGATTTCAATTTATTCATGGATGATGTCGTCAATTCGGCACGAAAAGATATAACAGAAGCAGGTTATGAAGAGCTAACTACACCAGAAGAGGTGGACCAAGCTTTGAACCGTAAAGGAACAACACTTGTTATGGTAAATTCTACTTGTGGATGTGCAGGTGGAGTCGCTCGTCCGGCAGCTGCCAATGCCATTCATTATGACAAGCGTCCCGAACATCTGGTTACTGTTTTTGCAGGACAGGACAAAGAAGCAACCGAACAAGCAAGAAGTTATTTTGAAGGTTATCCACCATCATCCCCTTCTTTCGCCTTTCTAAAGGACGGAAAAATCGTCACGATGGTTGAACGCCATGATATAGAAGGATTTGGTCCGGTAGACGTCGTAGAAAAACTTCAACATATTTTTGAGGAACATTGCGAAGAAATATAATGAAACACAGAGATATGATGACCTTGCCACGCCTGTGACAAGGTTTTTTTCTCTCTTCATCCTTGTTCAAAAAGCTAGTAAGGAGTATACAGCGTGAAAATAGGATACCGAACTTTAAAAACAGCTACCGGGACACCGATAGCAATTTGGTTGGCTCAATTACTTCAGCTTCAAAACTTTGTTTCCGCAGGAATTATTGCTTTACTGTGCATTCAGCCTACACGTAAACGTTCGATGCTTACCTCATGGCACCGTTTTGGTGCATGCTTGCTGGCAATGCTTTTTTCTTTTGCCGTTTTCGAAACGATCGGCTTCCATCCATTGGCCATCGGCATTTTGCTTGTTTTATTTATCCCAACAACCGTTCTATTGAAGTTGACCCCGGGAATTGTGACCAGCTCGGTAATTATCTTGCATTTGTACAGCTCCGGCGAGATAACCTTTTCTTTATTGGTGAATGAATTTTTTCTTATCGTGATAGGAATCGGGACGGCTCTCCTTTTGAATTTATATATGCCCAGCTTAGATAATAATTTGGTTGATTTACAGGAAAAAGTCGAGGATAATTTCCGCACCATTTTAAAAGAAATAGCCATATACTTACGGGAAGGCCGTGAAACCTGGACGGGAAAGGAGTTGACCGAGACCGATGAATTGTTGAATAAGGCGGAACGGCTGGTTGCGCGGGATATTGAAAATCATTTATTAAGAGATAAGCATACGTTTTTTGATTATTTCATCATGCGGAGAAAACAATTTGAACTGTTGCGCCGAATGCTCCCGCTTGTCAGTCAAATGGACAGGCTGTATGAACAAAACTATCGGATGGCTAATTTTTTTGATGAACTGGCTGAAGCGGTTCATCCCGGTAATACGGCAAAACTTCATTTGGAAACTTTGCGCGAATTGCGTAAAACCTTTGATAAGGATGATTTGCCAAAAACTAGAATCGAGTTTGAAACGAGGGCGAACTTGTTCCGTTTGCTATATGAAATCGAACAATACCTTGTGTTAAAAAAGACCTTTAAACCAAGTGATGTATGATTTTTTTGCAAAAGAAAAAGGCTGTCACTGATGATCTTAAAAAGATAATGCAGTGCCAGCCCTTTTTTTATATAAACATAGACAATCCCATTGTCACCGTTGACAATACCATGGCGATAATCATAATATATATAACTAATTTGATCCGTCTTTCCCGTTTGGACGGTTTGCGTTTTACTGTTTGGTCCATGTTGTTTTTAGCCATTGCATTTCCTCCTTCACCCCTGTAGCTACTTGTATTTTACCGCGAATGGGCAGAATGGACAAGCCCCCTGGGAATTAAATATTCAAACAATTTTATATATAATAGAAGGAAACGTAAAGGATTTTTAAATCAACTGTATCGGAATGGTATGGATAGAGAGACAAAGGAGGATTCGTATGGGGAAGGAACAAGAGTTTTCTGCCAATAAACAAGAGTGGGAAAAAACAGTGAAAAAAACGATTCAACGCTATCCGGAAAGACAGGAAGTTTTTGAAACAAGTTCCGGTATCCCGATCCATCGACTATACACACCAAAGCACCCACAAGAAGAGTATCAGGAAACGCTAGGATTTCCCGGCCAATATCCTTATACCCGTGGAATTCAGCCGACCATGTATCGCAGCAGGTATTGGACAATGCGGCAGTATGCTGGTTTCGGTTCAGCACAGGAAACCAATCACCGGTTTCGTTATTTATTGGAACAAGGGCAAACCGGTTTGTCTGTCGCTTTCGATCTTCCGACACAAATCGGTTATGATTCCGATGATAGCATGGCTGACGGGGAGGTCGGAAAAGTGGGTGTTGCGATTGATTCATTGCATGACATGGAAACGCTGTTTGACTCGATTCCACTAGACAAAGTAAGCACTTCCATGACGATCAATGCGCCAGCCTCTGTATTGCTATGCATGTACATAGCAGTGGGAGAAAAACAAGGGGTAGATCCGGCTCAGCTAACGGGAACCATTCAGAATGATATTTTAAAAGAATATATTGCGCGCGGAACCTATATTTTTCCTCCCAAGCCCTCTATGCGCTTGATTACTAATATATTTGCTTATTGCCAGGAGGAGCTTCCCCGCTTCAATACCATCAGTATTTCGGGTTATCATATAAGGGAGGCAGGGTCTACTGCAGTCCAGGAAATTGCTTTTACACTTGCTAACGGAATCGCTTATGTAGAAGCAGCTTTAGCTTCCGGGCTTGATATCGATCAGTTTGCACCTCGTCTTGCGTTTTTCTTTAACGCGCATAATCAATTCTTTGAGGAAGCAGCAAAATTCCGGGCAGCACGTCGGATTTGGTCTAAAATCATGAAAGAAAGATACCATGCTAAGGAGCCAACTAGCTGGAAGCTGCGGTTTCACACACAGACAGGCGGCTCGAC
This sequence comes from Sediminibacillus dalangtanensis, assembly GCF_017792025.1. Taxonomy (NCBI): domain Bacteria; kingdom Bacillati; phylum Bacillota; class Bacilli; order Caryophanales; family Bacillaceae; genus Sediminibacillus; species Sediminibacillus dalangtanensis. The sequence continues at coordinate 2,178,999 of NZ_CP046956.1, read as the reverse complement.
ATTGACTGCCCAACAGGCAAACAACAATATTGTCCGCGTTGCGTTGCAGGCGCTTTCAGCGGTTTTGGGTGGGACGCAAAGTCTTCATACCAATTCAAGGGATGAGGCACTATCCCTTCCTACCGAGGAATCGGCAAGGATTGCATTAAGGACGCAACAAATCATTGCAAACGAAAGCGGTGCTGCCGATACGATCGATCCCTTAGGTGGTTCCTATTATGTGGAGTCCTTAACAGATGAAATAGAGTCACGCGCATGGGAATATATTGAAAAAATCGACAAGCTGGGCGGTGCTGTTCAAGCCGTTGAAGCTGGTTATATGCAGCGGGAAATCCGTCAGGCAGCATATGAAACCCAAAAGAAAATAGAATCAGGAGAGAAAACAGTAGTCGGTCTTAATCAATTTGTCGAAGAAGAAGAACAAAAACCGGATTTGTTGAAGGTGGATGAAGAACTTGAAGCCAGCCAGAAACAGGCAGTGCAGCAAGTCAGAACGGAACGCGACCCAATGGAGGCAGATCGTTGCCTGAAGAAGCTGGCAGCAGCTGCAGCCGATCCTGGCATCAATTTAATGCCGTATATTTTACAAGCTGTGAAGGCATATTGCACAGTTGGGGAAATATGTAACACACTTCGAAAAGAATTCGGGGAATACAACGGAATATAGGGGTGGTCGATAAAATGAAACAAATTCGTGTATTGATCGGAAAAGCCGGATTGGATGGTCACGACCGCGGTGCTTTGGTCATAGCTCAGGCTTTGCGTGACCACGGCATGGAAGTAATTTACACGGGGCTGAGACAATCGCCGGAAGAAATAGCCCAGGCTGCCGTCCAGGAGGATGTCGATGTTGTCGGTCTCTCTTCCTTGTCAGGTTCACATCGATCATTGTTTCCCAGGGTGGTAGAAGCATTGCGAGCAAGAGATGCTGCCGATATTCCGGTTATCGGCGGTGGTGTTATACCAGCTGAAGACATCCCGTACCTTGAAGGAAAAGGGATAACAAAAATATTCACCAGTGGCGCTTCGACGGAGGCACTAGCCTCTTACATAAAACGTCTAGTCGGCTCTGCATCCGTATCGCCTAAAAAAATCGCGCATATCGGGATTGCTGTAAGGGCCATAAATAAATCACTCCCTTTTTATCAGGATGTACTTGGACTGGAAGTGGAGAAAGTAGAGATGGTTGACTCAGAACAGGTAAAAGTGGCCTTTTTAAGGATAGGAGAAACGCGTCTGGAACTACTTGAACCATTGAATGAACAATCAACCATTCATCGCTTTCTTGATAAAAAAGGAGAAGGGGTGCATCACCTTGCCTTTGAAGTGGATGACTTGGAGGAGCGATTGTCCGAGTATCGACGGCAAGGCATACGCTTACTAAATGAAACACCAGTAGCAGGTGCTGATAATAGTCAGATCGCTTTTCTTCATCCCGGCGATGCCAGCCAAGTGTTAATCGAGTTATGCCAGCATCAGGAAACAGAAGGAGATAAATGAATTGAAGAAAAACGAAGATAAGTAGAATTGGTCCGTAGAGATAAGCGACTCGAAAACACCATGAACGGATTAACAATAGATGAAGATACATTTGTCGAGCTTAATCCGTTCGTCGACCCCCGTGTTACCGATTTCGGAATGGCGGATAAAGGAGCTCCAGAGGGACGGAGAGCACTGAAATCGACGGCAGGCCGATCAGATCATTTATTCGCGCAGGATTTCACCATATATGGCAGCGCTCTAAGAGAAATGCATGCAAAAAAGATTGTAGCCGTGATGGATCTTGGCGTTAAGGTGATGTAACTTCATTGATTGGATTAAATGATTCTGATGATGTCCAGATCCGGGAGGGGTTCCTCCTTGCTTTAGATGCGTAGTGAGTCAATAGGACTGGTATCAACACCAAAACTAAAGTGGTTATGGGATGAAAAAATTGACAGAGACTCCCGATTTTCAGTAACGTAAGAAGAAGACAGAAATGTCCTTTTAAACAACAAGGAGGTACGTGAAACATGCTAGAAGTGAATCAGGAACGTATCGTGGAAGAATTTCTGGAACTTGTCCAGGTGAATTCTGAAACAGAGCATGAAGAAGAAATAGTAGAGGTCTTGAGGAAGAAATTCACAGAGCTTGGGCTGGAAGTGGTAGAAGATGACAGCAAAGCGAAAACCGGACATGGCGCCAACAATTTAATATGTACGTTGAAAGGAAATAAACGGGAAGTTGATACGATATATTTTACATCCCATATGGACACCGTAGTACCTGGTAACAACATCAAGCCTTCTGTAAAAGAGGGTTACATCGTTTCTGATGGTACAACGATTTTGGGGGCAGATGACAAAGCCGGTTTAGCGGCCATGTTGGAAGCAATCAAACTTCTGAAAGAAAATGATATCGATCATGGTGACATCCAGTTTGTCATCACTGCAGGAGAGGAATCCGGTCTTGTCGGAGCAAAGGCACTGGATATTTCAATGGTGAACGCAGCTTATGGTTATGCTGTAGACAGTAACGGAACTGTGGGTGATATCATTGTAGCTGCTCCAACACAAGCGAAGATCAATGCAGTGGTAAAAGGGAAAACGGCACATGCCGGAGTAGCTCCGGAAAATGGCGTTTCAGCCATCACTTTGGCAGCAAAAGCTATTTCGAAAATGCCCCTTGGCAGAATCGATGAAGAGACGACTGCCAATATCGGACGATTTGAAGGAGGGTCGAAAACCAATATTGTTTGCGATCATGTTGAAATATTGGCAGAAGCTCGTTCCCTTGTCCCCGAAAAAATGGAGGAGCAAGTGAAAAAAATGAAGCAGGCATTCGAAGAAACTGCTGCTGAATTTGGAGGAAGTGTCGATTTGGATATAAAAGTCATGTATCCGGGCTACAAACAGCAAGCTGGAGACCATGTGGTAGAGGTTGCCCGCAGAGCCGCAAATTCTATTGGGCGAGACAGTCAGTTGCTGGAAAGCGGAGGCGGAAGTGACGCAAATGTGATAGCCGGCCACGGTATCCCTACTGTTAATTTAGCTGTCGGTTATGAAGATATCCATACAACAAATGAACGGATGCCGGTAGGCGAGTTGGTGAAAGTTGCGGAACTGCTTACAGCCATCGCAAAAGAGGCTGCCAACTCGTAAAAAGAAAGTGGGTACAAAGGCCATCTTATTCAAGGTTTTTCTAATAATATGTGAATTTTGTTGGAATGCTGTCTGGCTCCAAGGTCCACTCTTACTCCCTTGATGTCTTAAGCCAATCCTCTTTGTGGCAGGAACGTGCTTGAAGGATTGGCTTATGCTTGTCGAGTGAGCAAGGTGTTCCATGCGTGGATTGAAAACTTTCGCAAAACGAAAATAAAGTCATCTCCCTCTCTCTTCGGAATGAAGGAGGCTTTGTTTACCGTTAATTTTAGGAAAAGTATAAATCCCTCAATAGGGAGAATAGTAGTTAGAGACGATCGAAAGGAGCAGGAGTATGAAAAACAGTATAAAATGGAACAAGAAAATGTCTTTTACTGGCTCTACGCCTTCCGGCCATCAAGTACATATGGATGCTTCCGAAGAGGTCGGTGGGGAAAATAGCGGAGCACGGCCAACTGAATTACTGTTAAATGCTGTAGCTGGATGCACCTCTATCGATATCATTTCCATCCTGAAAAAAATGCGACTGAAACCTGAGTCATTTGAAGTGGAAATTGACGGTGAACGTGCAGAAGAGCATCCTAAAAGGTTCACCACTATTCATGTTCACTACGTCCTGGAGGGGGATCTACCCGAAGAAAAGGTAGTCAGAGCCATTCAATTATCAAAAGATACGTATTGTTCTGTAGCGCATTCCGTCAATGCGGAGTTAACCGTAAGTTACTCGATAAATGGGGAACAAGGCACACAGAAAATTTCATAGAAAAACCGGGAGGCCTCAAGCGTTTTATTTCGCTTGAGGCCTTCCTGACCAAAGGGGGGAGCATCCATCGGCATCTTGTGTTTTACATAATTAGGTACTTTTTCCTCTGTTTGCTAGATAGTTTTCCAAGGTTAAAAGGTTGACAGGAAGAACTGAAATAAATATGATTACAGTTATGAACAAGGGATAAGTATGATCATCATTTAGGAGGATTACAGTGAACAGTGAATTCACCTTGGCCGTACACAGTTTAACTTATCTGGCATTGCATCCAGGTCAGATGGCTACAAGTAATGCTATTGCAGAGAGTACTGCTGTTCATCCTGTCAGGGTACGGAAGGTATTGGGATTACTTCGTAAGCAAGGGTACATCGCAACGAAAGAAGGGTGTGCCGGTGGTTTCATTTTGCGGGTAAATCCCGAAGAAATAGGGCTGCACGAAATATATAAAATAACCTCCGAAGGTACTTTGATCCCTAAATGCTCCCCAGCAAATCCAGACTGTGTAGTAGGGGCAAATATGAAGAGTACGTTAACAACGATTTTCGGGAATGCTGAAAAACAGTTAGAAAGTTTTTTGGCTGGTTATAGTATAAACGACGTAGCAATGTTGGTGAGAAACCATCCGTCTAAACCAATTTCAGAAATAGTTACTGACCTATAACTGCTAAGAATGGTACCGAATGTACGCCTTAAATGTAATAAAAATAATTACAATTTAAAGGAGGCATATATATGAAATTAACGAAACGTAAACACTTAGAGGATAAATGGAAATACAATTATGAGACTTTATCAGCGTATGGTGAAATCGGGGAGGTTGGGGAAAGTCAGCTGATCTACTCCTTTGAACAGCCTGCACATGCTGTCTATTTTATTACAAGTGGGTTTGTTCGCCTTTTCAATAAGGAAACATGCAGAACGAAAATAATAGGAGCTGGCGAATTTTTTGGTGATCGTTCCGTGTTTTTTACAAAGCATATGTATGTCGAGAGTGTAACCCCTGTCGTATTCGTACGGGTCGATGAGGAATCATATAGCAGATTGATGAAGCATGAACCAAAACTGGCCGTTGAATTAATTACCCATATATCAAAAAATCATATTTATTTAACTGAAAAACAATCTTTGCTTTCGGAAACAAAAGAGTTGTTTAGTCAGCTGAAAAAAGGTTATAGCAAAATCCATCATGTGAAAAAGAGTGACCATCAGCTCTGCTGCCATTGCTCATAAATTGGAAAGGGACTGTCCCCCTAAGCATCAAAATGCTTAGGGGACAGTCCCTTTGTTTTGCCCAATTATATTTATCCCGATCACTTCCTCAACCTACGTTTTCATAAGAAAAATATTCCTAAATCTTGATTATTTGCTTAGCCTTTATATTCGTAATGAAGGAGATTGTTTTATAGCAACGAAAGTATACAAATAAATAAGTGAAATGAAATGACTGGAAAAGGGGTACATACGAATGAAAGATCTTTTATCCGAGCGATTTCAGCATTTTTCCCTTTATGAATGCAGAGGGTCAAGCAGACTATATGAATGTCTGGCGACTGAGATAGCCGATGACGACGAGCTTTTACGATTGAGCGGGCATGCCAGAGAAGACCAGCCAACGCCGAACTTGTTACTTGGTGCTGTACATTATCTTTTACAACAAAGTGATCATCCATTGAAAAGATTTTACGCCAGTCTGACGACTGTTCCCGAGAAACCGGAAAAAGCATTTTATTGGTTCAAGGATTTTTGTCGAAATCATGAAACAGAAATAAAACAACTGCTTACTGAAAAATTGGTGCAAACAAATGAAGTGAGACGCTGTGCTTATCTCTATCCGATCTTTTGCCATATCTACCAGCAAACAAAGCACCCACTATCGCTTATCGAACTAGGGAGCAGCGCGGGACTGCAATTGTTATGGGACAAATATGCTTACCAGTACGAACATGGTTCGATTGTAGGAAATGCAGATGCACAATTAGTGTTGACGGCTGAAGTAAGGGAAGGACAGCTTCCGTTATTAAGAAAGAAAAGCCCGCCAGTAGCGGAAAGAATAGGAATTGACTTACATATCAATCATCTTAATGATCCTGAGGACTATGCCTGGTTAAAGGCATTGATTTGGCCCGAGCATCAAACAAGGAGAAAAGCTTTTGAACGGGCGGCCATGCAGTGCCAAAAAGAGGCATCAGACCTTACATTAATAGAAGGAAACGGAGTAGACCTGTTGGAAGAGGTAGCTGCTGAAATCCCTTTTGATTCAACTATTTGTGTATTTCATACACATGTCGCAAATCAAATCCCTTCTCGAGAAAAAAAGAAGCTGATAGATCGCATCAAGCACATCAGCAAAAATCGAGAAATCTTTCATATATACAATAATATGTCTGACCCGCTGCTTCACATAGACAGGGTGTCAGAAGGAAAAGAAAGTCATGAAATAGTGGGAAGGACAGATGGACATGGCAGTTGGTTTGAATGGCGGCTCGAACAAAAGCAAATGACTTGAAAATGGAACAGTCTTCCATCCGTCACCCCTTCTTGAAGAGCGCGTAAATTAAACAGCATTCATCTGAGCTTTTGCAGCTTGACTGCTGTACAAACTTCTGAAAGAAAGGGATTAATACGGTAGCCGATGAAGACAGGAACAGGCAGGCTGAAATACAATAGATGCATATAAGAAAGTCGCAAGTAAATGAAAAAAGAAACCAAATGCGTTTTATTTTGATATGATATAGAAGAAAATAATTGGATGCATTAGGAGGCAGTCATGAAGAAAAAAACAAGGGTAGGATTGATCTTTGGCGGTAAATCTGCAGAGCATGAGGTATCTCTGCAATCTGCCAAAAATATCGTCGACGCCATCGATAAAGAGAAGTACGAGGTAACATTGATCGGAATTGACAAAGAAGGCAAATGGCATTTAAATAATCAGTCCCACTTTCTCATGAATGAGGAAAATCCGAAATTGATCGAGATGAACAAATCCAACCAGCATATTGCCATCATCCCTGGAGAAGATAAGCAGCAAATGATGAATTTGAAAGAGACTGTAAAGCTGGAGCAGCTTGACGTAATTTTTCCGATCCTGCATGGAACGCTAGGCGAAGATGGCAGCATTCAGGGTATGATGCGTCTGGCGAATCTGCCGTATGTCGGATCAAATGTGCTGGGTTCGGCGGTATGTATGGACAAAGATATAACGAAAAAATTATTGCAGCAGGCAGGTATCGAAGTAGCAAAGTCCGTAACGTTGAAAAAACATCAAAAAGAAACAGTATCTTTTGCCGATGTAAAAGAACAGTTGGGGCTGCCTGTCTTTATAAAACCTGCCAGCCAGGGGTCTTCTGTAGGCGTTAGCAAGGTGAACGATGAAGCAGCTTTCCGAAAAGCAATCGAAATGGCGTTCCTTTACGACCATAAAGTATTGATTGAAGAAAGCGTGGAGGGGCGCGAAGTAGAATGTGCCGTCTTAGGTAATGAGGAACCAAAGGCTTCGCTCCCGGGTGAAATCCTTCCGCAAGGGGATTTTTATTCCTATGAAACGAAATATATTGATGAAAATGGAGCCGTGCTCGAGATACCTGCGCAACTATCCGATGAAGAGATAAGAAATATTCAAGATACCGCGATTCAAGCTTTCCGCGTGCTTGAATGTGAGGGACTGGCAAGAGTCGACTTTTTTCTGAAACAAGATGGTTCGTTAGTCTTGAATGAGGTGAATACACTGCCCGGCTTTACGAAGATCAGTATGTATCCGCAGCTTTGGGGAGTAAGCGGATTGTCTTATCCGGATTTAATTGATCAACTAATTCAGCTGGCAATCACCAGACATGAAAGAGATAAGTCGCTGAAAAACACGGTGGAATAAATAATTGCTGTGCCCCGATATTGTCAGGAAATAGGCTGGCAATATCGGGGTGTTTTTATACCTGTTTCCGAACGGCATTGGAAAGCTGTTGCCTTATATCCATCACTTTTTGTAAATGCATTCCTTCATGGAAAATGGTACGGACTAATACCTGTTCAATCGTATGCATTCCCATTTCTGTCGCTGGGAACGTTTCGTCCATTCGTTCACCATACCGTTCTTTTATACCACCGGGTTGCTCCGCGAGCAATCTTTTTATCGTCTCTAGACTGGGTGTTTCCGCGGTGAAATCTGCCGGTGAACTACCGAAGCCAAACCAGCTGTGAAATTCATGCGGGACGTTCTGCTTTTCTTTTGTTAAAGTTTCCAGCCACAAAAATTGATCAAGGTAAACATGGCCGAGATTCCAACGTATGTTATTGTTGAATCCCGGAGGAACAAAGTCTGCCTCTTCTTCAGTAACAGGAAGAACAGCGTCCAGAAGTTCCGTACGGTATGTTTCCATTTGGCGGAACAATATTTGATGACGAGCTTCCATTCCTACTTCCCTCTTTTCATTCGTATTTTCCATAACTAATTCGCTTTGGATATTCCTTCCCGTTTGATCGAATGGATGTCACCAAAAGGTTATTTCTGGTAGAATTGTGAAAGGGGTTACATCGTCGGGGCGAAAAGGGGAGTGTTCATCTTGGAATGGAAAAGAAAAATAGTAACAACAGAAAGGGGGAGTTTCGAGTTCTTCGTCAAAGGGCAAGGGAAACCAATCTGTATCACCCACCTTTATTCAGCATTTAATGAGAGCGGTGATAACTTTGCCGACACCTTTACAAGCAATAACATGGTTTATTTGGTCAATCTCCGGGAGACTGGATCCTCAGCGAGGGCAGAGCAATTCCATCAGCTCAGCATGCTGGAGACCGTAATGGATTTGGAAGCAATCAGACAATCGCTCGGCTTAAAAACTTGGTACTTTGCCGGTCATTCGACTGGAGGAATGTTAGGACTGGTGTATGGCATTTATTTTCCGAACAGCTTGGCTGGATTGATTGTTGTCGGAACTGCCGCAAGAGATTATACCGTCTCGTCCTCATCTATTTATCATCCTGATCATCCCGATTTCCACCGAATGCAGGAATTGCTTGAATTGTTGAAGAAACCGAAACTTGAGGCAGTTCAAAGAGAAGCATTGACAAAGGAAAGGACGAAACTGTCCCTCTATAATCCGGAAGAATATGGACAACTTTTTTCCAAACAAATAAAGAAAACATTGTCCAAGGAGAGAATCGAGTTTTCAGTCGTGAACTGGCTGTATTTGATTTAACTAGCAAGCTTCCTGGCTGTCAGCCGAATCTTTTGATTCTTTGCGGGAAATATGATGTCCAATGCCCATGGGAATTTTCAAAGGAAATAAATGAACTTGTTCCTGGATCCCGGTTCATCACCTACGATAAAAGTAACCATTACCCGTTTCTGGAACAAAAACAAGCTTTTTTACGAGATATACGCCACTTCTTGTCAGGGTAATCTATCTTTAACACACCAATCCGATAAAAATAAAGCACCTCCCTTCTCAAATCAAAGGTGACATAGTATGATGTAGAAGTATGTCAATTAACTAGCAGAGGTAGATATTCATGGTTTCTGAAAAAATTTCCCCTTATATTTCTTTTACAAGGGAAGAGTGGGCAAAGCTCCGGTTCAATACACCAATGACACTCACAAAAGCTGAAATAAAAGAACTTCAGGGGATCAATGAACGATTATCCGTGGAAGAAGTAGAAAAGATCTACTTGCCGCTAACGCGGTTGCTGAATTTATATATCAACGCTTCCCAACAGCTTCATTCTGTGACAGATCAATTTTTTGGACAAGCTACACGAAAGGTTCCGTATATCATCGGGGTTGCGGGAAGTGTCGCCGTAGGAAAAAGTACTACTTCTAGGATCTTGCAGTCGCTACTATCCAGGCTGCCAGAACATCCGAAAGTGCAAATCGTGACGACCGATGGCTTTTTGTATCCAAATGCCATCTTGGAAAGTAAAGGATTGATGGACAAAAAAGGATTTCCGGAAAGCTATGACATCAGAAAACTCATCCATTTTTTAAGTGATTTGAAATCTGGCAAGGACAATGTACGGGCGCCGGTTTATTCTCATTTTACGTATGACATCGTACCAGAAGAGTATGTCGAGGTGGATGGAGCAGATATTGTGATCATTGAAGGGATCAATGTCCTGCAAACGCCGGTCACCAATGAAATGCTTTCCAGGTTATATGTATCAGATTTTTTTGATATGTCGTTATTTGTGGATGCTGATGAAGTGGATATCAAACGATGGTACATAGAGCGTTTTAAGATTTTAAAGGAATCAGCCTTTAAGGATCCCAATGCTTATTTCAATCGATATGCCGATCTTAACGACGAAGAAGCTGAAGAAGTAGCTGCAGATATTTGGAACCGGATAAACAAGAAAAACCTTGAACTGAATATATCACCCACCAAGTACCGATCGACGATTATTTTTAAAAAAGGGAAAGACCACCTTACGGAAAAGATTAGCTTGAGAAAAGTATAAACGAAGTCGAATGCTCCTAGAGGGCATTCGACTTCGTTTATTGTATAAGAAATTATAAATTTAACTGTCTGTGGATCATTATTGGCTGAACCAGCCACGTCCAGCTCCAGCGCCTACCCCCTCGAGGTCTTAAGCCCACCCTCTGTGTGGCAAAAAGCGCCACGTCGAGGCTGTTCTTAAGCTTGTCGGAGGCCCAAACGATGTGGGTCATGCAGGCGTTGCCACAGGACGTGGCGGCTTTAGCCTGTACTTCTTTAAACAGGCGCTTGCGCTTTTGTCCTGTTAGAGCCTTTTGGTAAGCAGTTTTATGTTAAATCAATTTTTTTTGATGTTAAGTGCTTGCATCCCATAAGATGGGAGGTTATCATTAAGATAATCAAACTAAATTGATGTAAGGAGACTTCTGAATGAATAATGAAAATGCAACAATCGATATGTCTATCGATCAGGCGTTTACCAGCTATGAAAAAAAGTTCAAAGCACTTGCGGATAAGAAAAGGTTGCATATCTTGCACGAAATCACCCAATATGGCGAGGTATGTGTTTGTGATTTGGCAGATAAATTAGGTTTACCTCAATCCAAGCTTTCATACCACTTAAAGATTTTGATGGATGCTGGTTTGATTGACAAAGAAACAAGGGGTACCTGGAGTTACTATACGTTAAACAATCCGCAAATCAATCATTTGCTTTCAGAAGAACTTTGCTGCCTGTTTCGCAGAGATTAAAATTTTTATTTTATAAATCAAATTAATTTGATTAAAAGGAAGAAACCACTCATATAGTACTTTTTGAATGGGCTTCTATTCGCAGACAGGAAATCCGACAGATGTGAAAGTGTATCGGGTCCATTTAAAAAAGGGATGAAGAAATGTGCCGGGAAACCAGTAAGCTGGTATACCATTTGTTTCTCGAAATCCTTTGGTTTGTTGCAGGCTCTCCTGTTGTATTTCCTAATAAAAAGAATAAGTATGGAAAAATTCGAAAAAAGTTGATTAGTAGGAAGGTAACCATGTTCAAGTTTTTGCGTAATTTTCTGGATATTGGTGCTGAGTTTGCTGTCCTTCAGTTGGAATTGCTTTTTTGGTCCGTTTCTTATTACGTCTTATGATAAAAAAACAATCGCTGGCGGGTAATTATAAAAGACGAAGAGAAGAACAGCTATTCAACCAGTACAAAAGCAGCGGAGAATAGGAAAATAATTAGCTAGATACTCTGAAGTCAAATAAACCTGGTAACATCATGCTGGAGCATTGCTTTCTTGAAATAAAAAAGGAAAATTCGCTAGTTTTGTCGTAATACTACTATTGCATCAGCTGTATGTTTGCAGGTGAGCTATTTTGCGGATAGATTGGAAAAATAATGAAGACGGATGAGCCGATCCAAATAGGTTTTATCCCTATTCTTCTCGCAGGAAAGGAAAGGTGGTATAACTCTTCACTGAGGCAAGGATATCTGGCAAGAAACAAGGAGTACAGGCATCGATTATCAAAATAGTGGTATTCTGGTAGCTCTAATTTTTTCTTGGTTTAACAAACGGTGTTAAGGAGTGTTGCAAATGGACAAAAAATTAATCAGAGTAGGAACAACTTATTTGCCGGTAGCAGATGTGAATAGAGCTACTGAATGGTACGTGACCAATTTGGATGCTGATTTATCCTACCAGGATGAAGAAAAAGCAATCCTAAATCTTGCTGACCAAAGTTTTTTCCTTGTAAAAGCAGGGGAAAAACAAACGGCTAATTTTTTGGATGCAACTGGAAAAGAACGCTTCTCTATCACCTTTGAAGTAGACGGACTCGAGGCACTCCAAGCCATTCGGCAGCAGTTGCTGGAGAGAGGAGTCAAAGTCGGGGCAATTGAAGATAGGGGACATCCAGGTAACAATTTTACCTTTTATGATTTAGACGGAAATAAATTCGATGTGTGGAGTGAACTAAGTCCTGTTTATAAAAAATTGCACAGATTGACTCCATTGGAAAGTGTAACAGGAGAGAAATAGAGGGTTTGAACAATACTTGGAAAGCTACCTTGACGCATGGAGGAATTTTTCCCTGGTAGAGTTACAAAAGCATATTTCTAACGATTATCAGGCTCGTGAATCAAGGGGTTCAGAAATCCTCGATTTTGGCTATCAACAGTCGCTTGAAGGATGGGAACAAGCATTCACGCAGTTAAAGGAATCAGCTGAATGGGTATTGACTGTCCATGCGAAAATATCCACTGGAGAAAATGTGGTAATTGCCATCATCTATGCTACATTGATTATCGAAGGAAAACCGCTTGATACAGCGAATTTGTGTTTTGATGTTTTTCAAAGAAAGACGAACCAGGACGAATGGAAAATGGTAAGAAGTTACATAGAAGCTGGTATTCCGTGCAACCAGCTTCAATTTGCCGACGGGTTAAGGGTGATTGCTCCATTCGTCAAAAGTAAATAATGAAAGGGCAGAAATAAATGGAGTATGTGAAATTGGACCAATTAGATAAACGAATAATCACTGCCTTTTTTAAAGACCATTGGGGGAGTCCGGAAATGGTCATCACGAGCGGAACCTATCAATGTGATGAGCTTCCCGGCTTTGCAGCAGTTGCTAAAGGTCAAGAAATTGTCGGCATGATCACCTATACAATTGTCGGAGAGGCATGTGAAATAATTTCATTGGACAGCGTGTTAGAGCAACGTGGTATCGGTACCAAACTCCTAACATTGGCGGAAGATATGGCCCGAAAAATGAATTGTACGAGTGTGAAGCTTGTCACCAGTAATGACAACATTCTTGCACTTGGATTTTACCAGCGCAGAGGTTACCGGATAATCAAGATTTATCAGAACGCCATCGATCGAGCCAGAATAATAAAACCCCAAATTCCAATGGAGGGAGAAAATGGTATTTCCACCCCGTGATGAGCTTCTCATGATGAAACAATTATAAATAAAGACGCATTTAATTTACATAACATAGATATCGCAAACAAAAAAAGCTGAAAGAGCCGGAGGCTGTTTTCAGCTTTTTTTATCCAGAAAGAAATCCCTTCACAACAAAAAGATATTTCCCTTAATTCCCTCCTGGAAGCATAGTTTTTCACATTAGAACCAAAATGATAATAGCAAGTATTTTGAGGAGGTTGATCTATGCCTTTAAATGTTACCCAAAAATTGATTAAGGAACATTTGGTGTCAGGTGAAATGATATCTGGAACCGAAATAGGACTCCGTATTGATCAAACGTTGACACAGGATGCCACTGGTACAATGGTGATGCTTGAGCTGGAAGCTATGGGGCTTGATTATGCAAAAACGGAAGCTTCCGCCCAATATGTCGATCATAATCTTATCCAAGTAGACAGTAAAAATCCTGATGATCATTTGTTTTTGCAAAGTGCAACCAGACGTTTTGGTTTATATTATAGCCGTCCCGGTAATGGTGTCAGCCATCCGGTGCATATGCAGCGATTGGCGAAACCAGGGAAAACGTTACTTGGATCGGACAGCCATACTTGTGCAAATGGTTGTATGGGAATGCTCGCCATGGGAGCAGGCGGAATCGATGTAGCGATGGCTATTGCTGGTGAGCCGTTCTATGTGAAAATGCCGAAAGTATGGGGAGTGAAACTGACCGGTGAGTTGCCGGAATGGGTCAGCGCCAAGGATGTTATCTTTGAATTGCTGAAACGCCATGACGTTAAAGGGGGCGTTGGCAGAGTCATCGAATATTATGGACCCGGTTTGAAGAACTTGAGTGCCATGGACCGTCATGTTATCGCGAATATGGGAGCGGAACTGGGGGCAACCGGTACGGTCTTTCCTTCTGACGAAGAAGTAAAGCGGTTTTTAAACGATCAGGATCGTGAAAAAGACTGGATGGAATTAAAGGCGGATCGTGGTGCAACGTACGATTTGGAGGAGGAAATCAATCTTTCCGAACTAGAACCGTTAATAGCTAAACCATCCAGCCCCGGCAATGTCGTGCCGGTCAAGGAAATTGCCGGTGAACCGATTTATCAGTCGTATGTCGGTTCTTCTGCAAATCCGGGTTATCGGGACTTTGCCATCGCTGCAGAAATCGTGAAAGGGAAACAGATTGCAGACGGTATTTCTTTTGATATCAACCCTACTTCGAGGCAGATGCTGACAGATTTAGTCAATGAGGGACATATTGCCAATCTATTACAGGCAGGAGCAAGACTCCACCAGGCAGGGTGTAACGGCTGTATCGGGATGGGACAAGCCCCGGCAACTGGCAGAAACAGTCTTCGAACTACCCCACGGAACTTCCCGGGGCGATCCGGGACGAAAGAAGACAGTGTGTTTCTTTGTAGTCCGGAAACGGCAGCCGCATCAGCACTAACTGGGGTCATTACGGATCCTCGAACACTAAAAATGGATTACCCGAAAATTAGAAAGCCAAAAAAACCGACAATTGACATGAATTTGTTGGATGCCCCGCTTGATCCTGAGCAAGCAAGGCAGGTTGAACTTTATAAGGGACCGAATATCGCTTCCATCCCTGAGATGGATGAATTGCCGGATCAGCTTGAACTTCCGGTTCTGTTGAAGATGGGTGACAATATTTCCACTGATGAAATTTTGGCAGGAGGCGCTCGTGTACTGCCTTTCCGCAGCAACCTGCCGGAAATAAGCAAATTCACTTTTGAGATAGTTGATGAATCCTACTATGAACGGAGCATGGCAGTCAGGGGGCAGGGTGGACATGCGATTATCGGCGGCTTTAACTATGGGCAGGGTTCGAGCCGGGAGCATGCAGCACTTGCGCCTAGGTTCCTCGGTTTGCGTGCAGCTTTAGTAAAAGATTTTGCAAGAATCCATTGGCAAAACCTGGTCAATTTCGGAATTTTGCCTTTGACCTTCGTAGATGAGGATGACTATGCGAAATTGAATCAAGGTGATGTCCTGGAACTTACGGACCTGCGAAACAAAATTCAACAAGGTAACGAATTCAGCATTTCGATCAAAGGAAAAAATCAATCAATTGCTGTCCAGCATGCATTGTCCGGCCGGCAGGTTGAAATGATGCTAAAAGGCGGATTAATCAATTGGGTAAGAGAACGACAGAACGCCTCCAAATCCTGAGAAAAGGAGAGAGAAAAATGGTTGATAGAAGGAATGTTTGTAAAGCTTGTGAAGGCACTGGGATGCTGTCCGATGATGAGGAATGGCAATACACATGTACGGTATGCGGCGGAGACGGGGAATTTTCTCCTGGTGATCGAGCAGAACCAGCAAGGCCGATAAATGTGGATGAAAATAATCGACTCTTGGATTAGTTTACAGAAGCAGGGATTAAAATATATACCCAAGACAGAACCAGACGAGTTTGGATTTCTCGGCATTCGAACTCGTCTGGTCTAACCTCTCTATTAAAAGGGGACAATATAGTTAGCAGTTATAGTAGAATGAGAACGGGGATTTCCGTTCTTTTTTTTATTTTTTTAATACATATATATGTAACAATTTCAAAAGCGTTTCGTTTTTATAGTGGAGGGGGGAGCGGATTTGAAAAAATATATGTTTGCAGAACTTTTCGAGAAGTACCGCCTGCCGCTCTTCCGTTATTTGATGCAAATGAGCAGAAACCGGGAAACTGCGGAAGAACTACTGCAGGAAACTTTTTATCGGGCAATGATTTCCTTGAAAGTGAAAAACATGGTCCAGGCTAGGGCATGGTTATTTAAGGTGGCTCGAAATTTATATATAGACCAGGCGAGAAAGTCGAAATCCGAGAACAAAATGATGGAAAAATTAATAAAGGATTACCAGCCGTCCAGTAAATTAGGGAACCCACAACAACAATTGGAGAGTAAGAATCGTCAAGAGGAACTGGAGCATATTCTGGCAAAGCTGCCGGAACGGATGCAGACAATAATCTATTTGCGAGAAATTCAGGGCTTCTCCTACAAAGAGCTTGCCACATCTATGGACCTCACGGATAGCCAGGTGAAGACCACATTACATAGGGCGCGTCAGAAATTTCAGCAGTATGACCAGGAGAGAAGGGAGTTAGAAAATGAAAAAAGATGAGGTATTATCGGACTGGGATGAATCACAAACTCCGTTAGAGGATCGAAAACAAGCGAAAAAATTGGTATGGCGGACCAGGTTTTCCATTGGTTTCACAGTGATTAGGACACTTTTGCTGCTGCTATTGGTATATGTGCTGTATGTGTCTACGATTGATATTTTCTACAATATGTCAGGGAAACAGGCTGCTTTTGATCGGATGGCCACAACGTTGGTTGAGACAAGAACACCAGGAATAACCATCGAAAAACAAGGGATGTCCCGAGAAGCGACCATTACCCCTTTTCTTACACAGCAATCCACCTATAGCGTTTACCGTCAGGTTGGGGATTGGAAAGTTTCCGCTGGAGAAGCAACGGTCAAAAAACGATTGTTTGGAAAGGTACAGTACCACTTGGATGAACAAAAAAAATACCTTGACGATGGATTCACCAACAATTTCCCTGTCGCTCCTGACCTGCTTGGGAAGACATCTGCTGAAAAGGGACAATCGGGTTTCAGTCTCACCGAGCAATTAGCCAACGTCGAAGACGGTTTTGTAGCCCAGGTAAAAGTAGGAGTCAAAAAGGGAATGACACCAGAAAAACTTCGACAGCTTCTTTCCAGATATGATTTGGAAATCAATCAAATGGCTGTTTATAGCGGGGAAATAACCAATTATGAAGTTTCTTATTCCCAAGCTGGCCAGTTCACTTTTATCTCCCCGCTGATTTTACGGCCTGCACACGAATATGATGAGGAGAACAAACTGAGTTCCTGGCGATTGTTCTTGACGAATAAACAGTCTTTAGCCGAAGCTGAAAAGCAATTGATCCAGGACCTGGAATGGCTGACTGAACACGGACGCTATTATGGGAGAGAAATCGATCAGAAACGGCTTGAGTATTTAAACGAACACGGGATACAAGTAATCGGCGCAGTAGTGACGGGGCCGGTACGGGAGATGGAGAAATTGGAACAGGAGGAACAGCTTTATCAATTACAATTAGGCGGCATTGAAGTGTGGAATTGGAATAAATAGCAAAAGGGTAACCAGAGCGTACAAGGATTAAACAGTGAGGATCCTTTCTTCTTGATCATGTTTTTATGCAAACGGTTTGCTTTATTATCGGAGGACACAAAAATAAACGTTAAGAAATCAGTCAAAATAATAGGAATGGGCATTGTATTGTTGGCAGTATTTGTCTTTTTAAATAATAGTTCGTTTTTACGAAAACCCGAACGGATCAGCCTTTTCTTCTCGCTCACCGGGGTTTGGCGCAGACGTTTTCGATGGAAAATATAATAGGTAAGACTTGTACAGCGGAGCAGATTTATCAACCAGAGCATGCTTATCTTGAAAACACGATTCCTTCCATAAAAGCCGCATTCGAGTATGGGGCGGATATGGTGGAAATAGATGTCCGTCCTACAAAGGATGACCAATTTGCCGTTTTTCATGATTGGACGCTGGATTGCCGGACGAATGTGAACGGAGCTCCTTCTGAATACACCATGGAAGAGCTGAAGAAAATAGATATTGGTTATGGCTATACTTTCGATAACGGACAGAGCTATCCATTCCGAGGTAAAGGGGTTGGAATGATGCCTTCTTTAACAGAGGTTTTGACCACTTTTCCTGAACAGCTGTTTTTAATACATATAAAAAGCGATGATCCTGCTGAAGGGGAACAAATGGCTGATTTTCTTAATAGCATTAGCGAAACCCAAAAAAAGGCTGACGGTTTATGGCGGTAATGCCCCCATAGCAAGAATAAAGGAAATAATTCCCGACCAGCGGGTGATGTCTAAGGCGACTTTAAAAAAATGGCTGATCCCTTCCCTTACCGGCGGCTGGACAGGCATGATTCCTGAAAAATATGCGAAATGGCTATGGGGATGGCCGGATAAATTTGATGGACCAAGTCGATACCAAGGTTATTATCGTAGCAGGAAATGGCAAATGGCCAGAGGGCTTTGATTCTAAAGCAGACCTTAATAGATTGCCGGAAAATTACTTCGGTGGAGTGTGGACAAATCGGATAGACAGTATAAGTGAACAATTTAAATAAGACCCAACAATATGCAGGAAAATACTGCTTTTAAATGGAAGTAATTCTTTAATTGGAAAGGAGAGAAAAAATGAACCAGAAAAAACTATTGTTGGACCAAGTTAATGCCTGCTATGGCAGGGATACGTGGTTTGTTTCTATCAAAACGGCGTTAAACGGGATAAATGCTGAAGAGGCTTCCTGGAGCAACAAGGAAACGACTCATTCCGTTTGGGAAATAGTCAACCATTTAATCTACTATAATAGGCTTTATTTAGATAAATTTAAGGGTGGATCTGTAGAAGAAACTGCTTATGACAACAAAGCGACTTTCACAGAAGGCCCCGTGCCGGAATGGGAGCAGACTCTTAAGGTGCTAGACCAATTGATGGGTGAATGGATTGAAAATATTGAAGCTAGTTCCGATACCCATTTGGAAAAATGGGCTTCCGAAATCAACCATTTGGCCTTGCATCACACATATCATGTTGGTCAGATTGTCTATATTCGCAAAGCCATGGGGAGATGGGACGCAGCGAATGGCGTTCTCAGTTAAAGGGAAAGAAGGGGGGATAAGGATGAAACAACAATTATCAAGCAAACGTCTAATAGAAGCAGTTGAAAAGGAGCGATTCTCTGGAACGATTATCGTTAAAAAGGATGGACAAACTTTGTTCGAGCATGCAGCAGGTTATGCAGATAAAGCTAGTCAAAGACTTAACTTTCTTGATACTAAATTTGGCATTGCTTCCGGGTGCAAACTGTTTACCGCCATCGCTGTCTGTCAGCTTGTCGAAAGCGGTAGCTTGTCCTTCCACTCTCGTCTCAACGAGTGTTTGAAAAAGGACTTCCCAACGTTTGACCAATCGATTACTATCCATCATTTACTTACGCACAGTGCAGGGATTCCTGACTATTTTGACGAAGATGAAATGGAGGATTTCGAAGAACTGTGGAAACAAACCCCAATGTATTCAATGAAAAATGCTGCTGACTTCCTGCCTTTGTTTCAGGAGAAATCAATGAAAGATAAGCCCGGTAATAGGTTTCATTATAACAATGCAGGTTACATACTGCTTGGGTTAATCATCGAACAGCAGACCGGCCTCTCTTTTTCCGATTACGTGGAAAAACACATCTTCCAACCGGCAAATATGTTGGACTCTGGTTACTTTTCACTAGACCAGCTGCCTGGCAATACAGCATTTGGATACATACATAACGACGATTGGAATTGGAGGACCAACATATATTCTATTCCAATAAAAGGGGGAGCGGACGGTGGTGCCTTCACCACAGCTCCGGATATGATGAAACTTTGGGAAGCGCTCTTAAACCATCAACTGCTCAGCAAAGTTTTAACCGATCTATTGCTTACTCCACATATCAAAGTAAAGGATGGGGTGGAGTATGGATACGGTGTCTGGATAAACCGGGAAGGAAACCATCCTTGGAAATACCAAGTTATGGGCTATGATCCGGGGGTAAGTTTTCATTCTGCTCATTATCCACAGTTGAATATAACGATGGCCATACCGTCCAATCATTCTTCAGGGCCATTTAAAATCATGAAAATAATAGAAGAGGACTTACTTTCGATCTAGCAAGGGTGAGAGTCGATGAAAACGAAGGGATGAGAAGAAAATGGTGACGACAAAAGAGCTGGCTTACGATATGGAGCAAGCAGAAATATCTTGTTTGCATTCCAGACTGTCAGCAATCAAAAAGATAGAGGGCAATCCAATGGGGATTGATTTGAAACGCTTTGGCCATGCAACTTGTTTTTCGGCGGCCGGCATTCCTGGTCCGTCTTTTAATACAGTGAAGGGGCTGGAGGATAGCGACGAAAAGCTGCTTGACCAAATAATCGAATTTTATGAACAGCGGGGTATTCCTGTACGTTGGGAGTTAACACCTGCACACGTGTCTCAGCAATTGCTGACCACTTTAAGTGGAAAGGGTTACTATCAATCGGGCTTCCACACTTCCCTCTATGCGCCTGTCTCTTCATTGCTAACGGATAAAAAAGAAGAGGGTGAAGTTTTCGTACGTCGAATGAATAGCGATGAGTTTGACATCTTTGCCTCGATATATGCCGATTCATTTCAAATGCCAGAATCTCTTAAACCAGCTATTAAAGTGAATAATCAAGTATTGGAGAAGGATAGTAACTGGATGTTCTATTTGGCAACCGTTGATGGGGAGCCTGTCGGTATTGCTGTATTGTACATCGAAGAAGCGATCGCTGTTCTTGCTGCAGCAGCAACCCTCCCGGAATTCAGGCGAAAAGGAGTCCATAAAGCCATGATAAAAAAACGAGCTATTGCAGCAAAATCAAGGAACTGCCGTCTTCTTGTCGGACAAGCGGGTTTTGGAAGTGCAAGCATGCGCAATATGGAAAGAGCTGGAATGAAAATCGCATTTACTAAAGCAATTTGGAGCCTTCGAAAACAGACTCTGTAAAAGTGGGAGACCGTGGCTATGATTGAATTTACCCGAAACAATCCAGAGACACTGGAAGTTGAAAAGAGAATAATCAATTCTCAGCAAGAATATAACTTGATTGCCTATGGGAAACGAATACTAGATGACAACGATCTTTTCAACCAATATAGAGAAGCACAAAAATTAAAAATAAGCCGATATCTCGCCAGGTATGAAAAGAGTTATATCGGGATTCTGGATTTTGGAATGACGAGTCCGCGCCAAAAAAAACCGTGGATCAGTTTGTTTTTAATTGAGGAGGATTTTCAAAGCACGGGAATTGCTGAAAAAACGTACCTGGCTTTTGAAGAAATGCTGATAGAAAAGCAAGCTGGTTGTATTCAAATTGCCGTCCATGCAGAAAATAAACGGGCATTGCAATTTTGGAAAAAGGTAGGTTTTACCCCCTTCGATGAAAGGATATATGAAGGGAAGAGGATGTACAGCATGGAAAAACATCTTAAAGAACCTGGCAGCAGGAAATAAAGATAAAACAAATTGACCTTTGAATTGGATATGCAACATAGAGATGGAGGAATACAAAATGGATAAAATCCTGGCAGAGACAAAACAGGGACAACTAAAAGGAAAGATCGAAGGAAAAAGCATAAGCTGGAAGGGGATTCCTTATGCTAAGGCCCCTGTAGGAAAATTGCGTTTCGAACCGCCACAGCAACCGGATAATTGGCAAGGTGTTCGTGAAGCTTTTGATTTTGGGCCGGTTTGTCCTCAACCTCCCGAAGCTGCAGCAATGCAGGGGATCAATCCGGAGGATATGTCTGAGGACTGCCTCTATCTAAATGTGTGGACGCCAAACACATCGAAGAAGGATTTACCAGTAATGGTTTGGATTCATGGCGGAGCCTTTACTTCCGGAGCAGGAAGCAGTTACTTGTACAATGGAGCACGGCTTGCAGTACAAGGAGAGGTCGTGGTTGTTACGTTGAACTACCGTCTTGGTGCCTTAGGGTTTCTGCATCTTGCCGGATTAGACGATCATTTTACAGCCAATCTCGGGTTGCTTGACCAAGTTGCTGCCTTGCGTTGGGTGAAAAACAATATCGCCGTTTTCGGGGGAGATCCCCAGCAGGTAACTATTTTTGGAGAGTCTGCCGGTTCGATGAGCATTGCTTCACTCTTCGCGATGCCGCAAGCGAAGGGGCTATTTAACAAAGCCATTATGGAAAGCGGAGCATCCCAGGTTGTTCCTTCTGGTCAAGCTGTGCATATTGCGAAAGACTTTATCAGTATGCTGGATATTGAACCGGATCATTTGTCAGCTATAAAAGATGAATCGCTGGATTCTCTTATGAAAGCAAGCGAAGAAGTATATCAGGAGAATGGAGGAGATGAGTCGGTTCTTCTCTTTCAACCCGCAATTGATGACAATACGCTCCCGCAGTACCCTACCGATGCGGTTGCTGCTGGTTCGGCAGCAGATATACCATTGATGATTGGAACCAACCATGATGAAGGGGTATTTTTTGTCAGGCCGGATACCGAAGAGATGCCTGAAGGGAAAATGGACGAAATCGTCAAGCGTATGGCGGGCAGAGAAAATGCCGATAAAATAAGAGAATACTATCCGCCTAGTGCTGAGGGACAGGCTCGATTGATTACCGATTTTGTTTTTTGGAAACCGGCTTTGGAATTTGCTGAAGCACAAACCAATTATGCACCTGTTTGGATGTACCGATTCGACTGGCATGTCCCGGGCCATCCTTATGCGGGTAAAGCTGTTCATGCTTTAGAAATCCCGTTTGTCTTTCAAAACCTCGATTACTTTTGGAAGCTAGAGGTAGAGGTGGGAATGTCATTGGAAAAATTGTCGACACGAATGCAAAATGCATGGGTTTCTTTTGCAAGGACTGGCGAGCCAGGATCGGATTGGCCTGCGTATGATCTGGAAGTAAGGAAAACGAAGATTTTCAACGAATCAGATCGGATTATTGCCGATCCCCATAAAGAAAAGCGAAGAATCATTCAGGATAACGAATCATGAAAGTGAGAAGAAGCAATGGAAGATTAGGAACAAACCGTTGTTCAGGCAATTGAATATATGAAACAACATTTGCAGGAAGAGCTTACCTCTGAGCAGATAGCAGCAAATGCCGGGTACAGTGTTTATCATTTCACAAGAATATTTAAAGAAGTGACGGGTGTTTCTCCACGTCAATATCTGTCTGCAATCCGAATTCAGAAAGGCAAACAACAGTTGATAGATTCCTCCAGTTATTCGGTGTTACGAACAGTTTTGCAGGTGGGATTTAAGAGTATCGGTACATTCAGCAGTCGCTTTAAACATAATGTTGGATTGTCTCCTAAACAATTTTCATCAGAAACGAAACGGCTTGCCACTTTTATGGAGTCCCAAACCGATTACAGCTTGATTGACCGCCTTCTTCCTACGAAACCAACTGTATCGTGCCATGTGAGGGTTCCCTTCTCTTTTAACGGTATAATTTTTGTCGGGTTATTCCGCCGGCAAATTCCGGACAAGGCACCGGTTACAGGAACGGTGATAACCCGTAGTAGCCCCTTTTGCACTTTTTCCAGACTTCGTCCAGGCACCTACTATTTAATGGCTGCCGCACTTCCTTGGAGCGGAAATATAAAAGATTATTTTGTGCCAGATAATTGTTTGCGTTCCAAACATGAGCAGCCATTAGTGATAACAGAGGATTCAGAAATGGAAGTATCTCTAACATTGCGTAAACCCCAGCCTTACGACCCGCCGATATTAATCAATTTGCCATTGCTCCTTTTCCAAAAATTGAATAAGACAGCAAACGGGAAGAAAATTTGAGCAGTCTGTTCCTGTATCATTTACGTCAAATGGACAGGAGGAGATGTAAAATTGAACAAAGTCTGTGTGATAACGATTAAAGTGAAGGAAATGGAAGAGGCTATAGCCTTTTATTCGGGCAAATTGAATTTTGTCGTATCTGAACGTTATAGTGAAACCACTGTCAGTCTAAAACAGGAACCAATAGCCATTGTATTGGAAACAAGTCAAAGTGGAGAGGTGCCGCCGGATAATAGCATTGTATTAGGTTTAGAGTCAGTGGATTTGGATAAGGATATCAAAATCTTGAAAGAAAAGGGAGTCAAGTTAGTATCGGATGAACCGAAACCATGCCCACCGGGACGGTTTATTGAAATCGAAGATCCATCGGGAAACAAGCTGGAAGTTTTGGGGTTTTGTCAATGAAAACAGGCACACCCCCTATTATCAAACACCGGACCTACATAAAAAAACAAGTTTCTGTAGTATACAATGCATTGACGACAGAGGAAGGCTGGAATGCCTGGTTCACGGATGGAACCACATTGATACTCTCAGAGGATGGCAAAGGAACTTTACGATTGTGTTGGGAAAATTTTGGAGTAGAGGGACAGTGGGTAGAAGAATATTGCCAAATTACAGCTATGGATACCGATAAGTTATTTGCGTTTTCGTGGAAACCTGGTCAGTCAGAAACAGTTGTCAGATTCCTATTGAAAGCCTATGAAGCAGGCACCATTGTAGAATTAGAAGAAAAAGGGTATTCTCTTTCCAACCTTGATGTACAGACTAGCTTATTTTGTGCTGCAGGTTGGGGAGAGGCTATGACACTTCTTAAGATATACCTGGAAACAGGATTGGTCATCAAAAATGATTTACTATAAGGAGGAGAATAACTTGATCGAGACCGTTACCTTTCAAGTACGAGTAAAAGATTTCCATGAGGGCAGGAAGTGGTATGCTGCTTTTTTGCAAAAACAGCCGGATTTTGAACCTCATCACGGGTTTGCCGAATGGGAATTGCTTCCTGGCTGCTGGCTGCAAGTAGCAGAAGGAGAGCCTGCAGTTGGCAACGGTCCTTTACGTATCCAGACAGCATCCATCGAGCAAGAAAGGAACAGGCTGCTGGAAAGGCTGCAAGTAAAGAGATTTTCAATCCGCTCCAGGGAAGAAGTTCCGGTAAAGTGGGCAACTTTCACTGATCCTTGGGGCAATCGTCTTGGTTTGTTCGAGGAAATCCCCCACTCTTAGTAAGCAGGTCATCGTGTTAGCCTGATTCTCGTCAACAAGCATGCTGCTATTCCGTTAATCGATAAGAGAATAGTCTTAATCTAGTTATGGACCATTGCAGGAATAAAGAAGGCGGAACAAGAAATGACAGGTTGAGAGGATAGAAATTTGGAGGGGATTAGATGAAAGGGATCGTAGTCAATAAATTTGGTGGACCTGAAGTACTAGAGCATGTTGAAATGGAGATTCCAAAGATAAAGGAAAACGAAGTGCTTATCAAGGTGGTTCATACTAGTGTGAATTATGCTGATATTAAAAATCGATCGGGGAGGAAATGGAAGGGTCCCATTCCATTTGTCCCGGGACTGGATGCTGCAGGAACAGTAGTGGAAGCTGGTGATAAGGTAGAGGGGTTTAGGCCAGGAGATAGGGTTATCTGTTTTCCTCGTCTTGGTTCTTATGCAGAATATGCAGTAGCGAACGAAAAGCTGACTTTCTCTATTCCAGAACAATTAGACTTTACGAGTGCTGCTGCTTGTCCTACTGTCGGATTTCTAGGTTATCATTTATTGAAATGGATTGCCCGGATAAATGAAGGGGAAACGGTGCTCATTCATGCGGCAGCCGGGGGTGTAGGGAGTACGGCTGTACAACTGGCAAAAATCATGGGAGCTGGTTCCGTTATTGGGACAGTTAGCAGGGAGGAAAAACTGCAGGTAGTCAAAGACGCAGGAGCTGACCATGTGATCGGATACGAGCATTTTGCTGACAGAGTAAAGGAGATTACGGAAGGAAAAGGTGTTGATATCGTTCTAGATTCTGTTTCCGGACGTATTTTCGAAGAAAGTCTCGACTGTTTATCCCACTTTGGAAGGCTAGTCCACTTTGGAAACTCAAGTGGAAGCACAGGTACTGTCGAAGCAAAACAGCTGCATGCAAGCTGTCGTTCTGTTCTCGGGTTTAGTTTAGGTACGACCAGAAAAGAACGGCCTGAAGTCCTGCAAGAAACAGCTGCAGGTGTTTTACATTACATGACAACCGGACAGCTTGGTATAAAGGTTGGTAAGAAGCTGCCGTTGAGAAATGCCAGGGAAGCATACCAGCTATTGGAATCCAGAAAAAGTGTAGGAAAGATTATTTTGGAGATTACTAAGTAATACCCCGTTTAATGTGATGCAACTTTCTAAGGCTGCGCTGCAGTCTGGACCTTTGCTAAAAAACAATGACCTCTCAAAATTGCTGTCTTAAAAAACTCCTTCTCACAGCGAAATGATATAATGACAGTAAAAGGGGTAAAGTGGTTAATATAGAGAGGTTGTCGGCTATGATTTACCAAGACGAAAACGGACTGCTCCTACTGCGTTCTGATAAGTTAGGAGAACGTGACTGGCGCAGCGACCATACATATAAATTAATATTTGGTTCAAAAGGTGGAGGAATGTATCAAACGCGTCATCAGTACTTAACGATTGGGCAACGGCAATTTGTCATTTTCAATCCCTTGCAGGAGCATAGACAACTTCATATGTCGGGAGAAAAATTTCTAATCGAACTGGACCAGAAGTTGTTGAAAGATGCTTCCGTGGGACTGGGTGTTACTGGACGTGAAATGGAATTTGCAGCAGTGTCTTATTATCATCCACAAATAGATCGGTGGGCTTGTTTTATTCGTGAACTTATCGGCTGGAATAGTGAAAAACCTGCTGAGGCAAATCAACTGTTGGTGGAAAATAGCTTTACCCAGCTTGCTATTCTGATGGTACAGTATGGATTGGGAAAGCACCAGGGGACAATGCCTGAAGTGGTACAAGATGAAGTGTTAAAGCTGGTGACTGATGCTATTAAACAAAGCTATGAGCAAGACTGGACATTGGACGGAATGGCAGAGGTGGCCCGAATAAATAAATATCAGTTTGCTCATTTGTTTAAAGAGCGAACAGGTATATCTCCGTACTCCTGGCTACAATTATACCGGCTGATACGAAGTCAGCCGGATTTGATTTATACTGATGAAACCGTGTTGCAAATTGCCATGGCCCATGGTTTTAAGAACGTATCTGCGTATACCCGTTTATTTAAAAAAGTTTACGGGGCGACCCCGTCTGAGTTCCGAACAACCAACCGTTTTAATTAGTAAAAAAGTAATACTGGTGAGCAAGATGACGACTCCGCTTCCAGTCATTAATAATCTGATGGGAACATAGGCAGAGAGAGTTCCGAATAACGCAAGAGAAACTGTATTGGCGAGATAAAGCAGAACCGCATTGAAACTGAATGCCCTGCCTAATTTTTCTTCTGGTATGAGTGACTGCAATAAATATACGCGGGCCAATCCAGCTATGGGCAGCCCGATGCCTACAATCGCACAGCCAATGTAAAAATGTTTGACATCGAACAAAGCGCCGTAATAAGTGATGCCGATTCCCCAAATAGCTGCTCCAACCAAATAAGTCTTCAAGGTCATTTTTTTGATGAAATAAGGCAGGATTAAGTTTGTGACAATCACTACAGCACCAAACACACCTTGTAGGATACTATAAATGGATTGTTCGTTTGACGTCAGCTCAGCAAGTCCCAACAGTAACCCAACTTCCCAAACCCATGTGTTGAGAAATACAGTAATAAATGTAAATAGGAATAGTTGACGGACTGTTACATGCTGTCTTGCCCATACAAAAAAAGAAAGAATGGTTGAAAAAAGTTGCCGAACCGACTTACTACAATCCTTTTTTGTTTCTTGAACAAACACGCGAAGGAGACATAGGATGCTAATCAAATAGGTGACGGCGTCGATGGTGAAAAAGTGAACCACTCCAAGTGTTTTTATCAAAGAAACGGTTATCAGCGGGCTCAGGACAGTTATGCCTCTTGTTATACTGTCTTGCAAGCTGTTTGCTGCCGTTCGTTCATCCTTGTGTGTGATCATCGGAAGAATTGCCCGGTGGGCTGGGTTGAAAAAGCATCCAATCGTTTGGATCAGGAAGCTGACAAACAACAAATATAAATATGTAAGGCTTCCGGTTGAATCCAAAAAAACGACCGATAGAATAAGAGGAAACCGGATTCCATCCAAACAAATCAATAATCTTTTACGAGGAAGCCAGTCGGCAATAACACCACCAACTAATCCGAAAAAGAGATAGGGTAACGTTTCTGCAATGGCCATCCCTGTTGTATGAACACCAGATCTGGTCATATCATGCGCTAAAAACAAAAAGGCAAGGCCAGAAAGGATATCGCCGAGTTTGGAAATTCCTCCTCCTATTAAGTAGAAACGAAAATTCCTATTTTGTGTTAACAGCGTGTACATGAATATCACCTCCACACCATCATATATAAAACAATGGCATGGAGGCTTATTAAATATTGCTTGAAAAAGAACCAACTTTTTTGGCTTGAAAGGGACATAATTTGCAAGCTTTATCAATTCAAATGTTTTTTCATTAAATCGCTTGATTATCACATGTTGGAAGAATGGATATATTCCCTAATGAAAAACCAAGCAAAAATGGCATAAATAAATGCTTGGCCATGTTGCCTGGTTTTGCAATAGCTAGAAACAAAATGTATCAATGTTTTACTTCATGGTAGTGATCGAATGTTTCCATTGCCAGCGTGACACCTTGCGAAAAGGCTGCACCGCCACCAAGAGCGGCACTGACAGCAATCGTTTCCATCACTTCGTTTTCATTGGCTCCGTGTTCTACAGCACCCTTGGTATGGTACATGATACAGTATTCATCCTGGGCATAAATACTGATGCCAAGGGCAATCAATTGTTTTTGTTTTCCGTCTATTGCGCCATCCTGAAAACAAGCTTCTGTAAAATCGAAATAACTTTTTGTCATTTCCGGCAGGCCTTTTTCCAATCGGTTGCTTCCTTCTTTGTAATCCAGGATCGCTTGGTCGAAAAAGCTTCTGTCTTCTTCATGCATCTCCATCGTTCCCACTCCAATTCCGCAAAATTCAGTTACACTCATAGCGTGATAATACAGGATAATTATCATACATGGTATAAAATGGGATTGGGTAAGTGAAATGATACAGAGCGATGATGAGTAGAGTGGATAAAGGTCACAGAGAACACCCTTCAGCAATGATACTCTCCATTTTATCGCTTGTTTTATTCATTCAAAGTTTGAAATCGACATTAGCGAAAGGTTTGAAGGGAAAACAGGCGTGATAATCTTGTAAGCTGATGATTCATCGTTTGAAAAGCCTTTTGATTCGGGTAAACCATTAGTAAAGCATGACAGAAGGGTGTGTTTCCATGTTATCTTTCCTGCCGAGCCAGGATGAAAAAACAATTGCTGTTCAGTTTACGGGAGAGGCAACAAAAGAGGATGCAGAACGTTTGGAACAACATGTAAAAGAACACTTTCCGGAAGGAAATTCTTTTAACCTGCTGGCCATCATTCATGATATAAAAGGATCTTCCCTGAAAGGCATGATGGAAGGCATGAAGTTTGATGCGAAGCATTGGGAACAATTTAGTAAATTGGCAGTTGTGACAGGCAAAGATTCAGTAGAATCCCTCGCAAAAGTCGGAAAGTATTTGCCTGGTATTACCGTAAAGCAATTTGAAAAGGATCAACTTTCCGAAGCGTGGGATTGGCTGCAGAAAAAATGAAGTCGAATCAAGAAACCACGGGGTAAGATGTTCCGTGGTTTCTTGTCCTGTTATTCAGTCCATTCTTTAATCAACTCTTGATGTTCGTCAATCCAGGCTTGAGCTCCTTCTTCTTCTGATTCTGCCTCATTTATGGTTGCCATCAGGCTTCCTAATTGTTGATCATCAAGCTTGAAATTATCAAACCACTTAACTACCTCTGGCTGATCTTCTTCGAGTCCTTTTCTGGCCGCGTAGGAAATGTTTTCCGCATTTCCATAAACGTTTTTTGGATCCTCCAGTATTTTTAAATCCATCTCGGCAAAAGACCAATGTGGCTTCCACAAGGTAACAACGATTGGATCTTTGTTTTCGATGTTGCTTTGCAATTCAGTCAACATCGTTGGTTCAGAAGAACTTGCAAGCTCAAAATCCAAACCATAGGTCTCAATTACTTCCTCAGTTAAGGACATAATACTTGCGCCAGCGTCAATGCCTACTATTTGGGAATCTAATTCTTCCTTATGGTTATTTAAGTCTTCAATGCTGTTGATATTTTCCATATAAGAAGGGACGACGAGTGCCAAATCAGTACCTTCATACCAATTTTCACGCCAATCGATTTCATCTTTGTACTTGTCATAGTAGGCTTGATCAGTATTCGGCAGCCAAATCTCCATTCCAATGTCTAAATCACCAGCAGAAAGGGCTTCATAGAGAAACGCTTT
Organism: Sediminibacillus dalangtanensis; assembly: GCF_017792025.1. Classification (NCBI taxonomy): domain Bacteria; kingdom Bacillati; phylum Bacillota; class Bacilli; order Caryophanales; family Bacillaceae; genus Sediminibacillus; species Sediminibacillus dalangtanensis. The sequence continues at coordinate 2,148,740 of NZ_CP046956.1, read as the reverse complement.
TTCAACAGAGGTTAACTCTACGTTGTAACCTTTGTCTTCCAGGATTATTTTCCACATGTTGGAGACCGCCACGTTCTCTGCCCAGTTATTCATCCCAATGGAGATGGTACCCTTGTCCCCTTGTGATTCATCTTTTGTCTGTTGTTCCGTATTCTCGCCCGATTCTTCACCGCCACAAGCTGTTAGGAATAACGTCTGTCCTAATAATAAAATAGATAACAGTTTTTTCATCTACACTTCATCCTCCTTTGTTGAACTAGCTTCTTCTAATCTGTAAGTTCATGGTTAACTATATTGTAGGCATTTAAGTGTAATCATCCATCGAAGAGCGTAATTCTGCCAGCGGGGCACTTGACAGAATGAAAAAAATAGAGGAAATAGTACATGGATATGTTTTAACAGAATAATTTGCTTTGGGGAATACTTAGCTGCTATACATCTGTTAAAAGACAAACACAAAAAACGAGCGCAATGGACCAAACTTTAAGAAATATACTGGTTGAGCAACCACGTTTGTAAAGCCGAAACAGACACAAGGAATATTATAACAAGATAAGAAGTATATGCAACCGGGTGAAAAAGCGCATACGAAAATCGGAGGAGGAAAGAAGGTAGTTCAGAAGGTGGAGATAATTTCTGGCTCCCACCAGCTCTCAAAAGAAAAGCACTTCCCAGTGAACCGGAAAGTGCTTTTCATTACTGTATAGGAAATTATGAATTTAACTGTCTGTGGATCATTATTGGCTGAACCAGCCACGTCCAGCTCCAGCGCCTACCCCCTCGAGGTCTTAAGCCCACCCTCTATGTGGCAAAAAGCGCCACGCCGAGGCTGTTCTTAAGCTTGTCGGAGGCCCAATGTGGGTGTCATGCAGGCGTTGCCACAGGACGCGGCGGCTCTAGCCTGTACTCCTTTAAACAGGCGCTTGCGCTTTTGTCACTATTTCACTGTCTGTTCAGTAGTCACTATTTTTTGGGATTGTTTTGGTTGATAAAGTCGCTTAGCCAAAAGCGTCTGGAAAATCAAGAACAAGCCGCCTACAGTCCAATACAACGGCAGTGCTGCCGGGGCTGAAAAGGAGACAAAACCAATCATTACCGGTGACAACAATCCCATGATAGCCATTTGCTTCCGCTGCTGCGGATCCATTCCGATTTGCGTCACTTTGAATTGAGCAAAGTAAATCGCTGCGGCAATAAATGGCATGACTATATCAGTATGGCCTAAGTTAAACCATAGAAAAGTATGAGAAGCTATTTCAGGAGTTGTTCTGATGGCATAATAAAAGCCTATCAAAATCGGAAATTGAATAATCATCGGTAAACAGCCGACAGCACCGAGAGGATTCATTCCGTGTTTTTGATATAATTGCATCATTTCCTGTTGCTGTTTTGTTTTGGATTCCTTATCGGTCTTGTTGTTGTATTTTTCTTTTATCTCGTCGAGTTCCGGTTTCATCACGGCCATTTTTTCCCGCATTTGATAGCTGCCTTTTTGCTGTTTCAGCATCAATGGCATCAACGCTAATCGTATCAGTAAGGTAACGACGACTATCGATGCTCCATAGTTATCGTTTAGTAATGCCGCTACACCTTTTATCAAAAACGAAAAACTGTCGACAAAATAATGATGGAACCAGCCCGACGAACTGCCATCCGAAGCACCTTGGCATCCGGTTAGCAACAGCATAAGGGTTATAAGGATAAATCCGCTCTTTTGAAAGGTAGTGAATACAGAATGTTTTTCCATTGTTGTCCTCCTCGTAGGGTATATTTCTGATTGGTCAACGAGAAGGAATGATTATCTGTATCATCTTCAGGGCCGTCTTTTCGTTTTATTTTTCTTGCTATCCAGGTAATTACTTCCCCTGTCTCGGTTAATCTTCTTTCAACCGGGAGCAGTCGAAACTGGATTGCGTGGTAATCTCTGGTGACCATTTCACTGCTTTTGGACAAAGAGGGGAAGGCCATCACCGAAAACCCGAATGCACAGTAAATCGCCAGCATCATACTTACGTAAAAATAAAATGGAGACGCCTCGCTCAACAATTCATTCAATAATTCGATCAACATTTGTATTCACCTCCTTCTTCTTATGCAAACTACTTCTATTAAACTCCTCTGACAGCGATTTGTCAAAGGACATTTCGTGACAAAATAGAGTCGGGAAAAGGGTAGCTTTTTCTTCTTTTCTCCTCTATAACATCATTCGCTTATGAAACTATTACGAAAAACACCCCTCCGAAGGTTTCAATGAATTACCAAAATTCTGTGGTTTGCTGCTGAAGGTATCAACAGATAAAATGTGCTATACTAACAATAGTAGAACAACTGTTCTGTAAGAAGGTGAAGGTTATGTCGAAGTGGTATCCCAAAAAAGGGCGTGTTATTTTTCACGTCGATATGAACAGTTTTTATGCATCTGTTGAAATGGCTTATAATCCAGAATTAAAAGGAAAACCCATTGCCATTGCCGGAAATCCGGAAGAACGGAAAGGAATCATTGTGACAAGCAGTTACGAAGCCAGAAAAAAAGGCGTTAAAACCACAATGCCCTTATGGGAAGCAAAAAAACTCTGTCCGGAGCTGTTGGTAATGCGGCCGAATTTTGATCGGTATCGGACTGCTTCAAGGGAAATGTTTAACATTTTATCCGATGTCACTTCTTTTGTTCAGCCTGTTTCGATAGATGAGGGTTATATGGATATTACCGACTGCGAACATTTGGGTTCTCCTTTAAAAATCGCTGAAGCTATACAAAACAGAATAGCGAGTGAACTGGATTTGCCTTGCAGTATCGGAATAGCACCCAATAAATTCCTCGCTAAAATGGCTTCGGATATGAAAAAACCAATGGGAATTACGGTGTTGCGGAAACGGGATTTAGCTACGAAGCTATGGCCGCTCGCTATAGAAGAAATGTATGGCATCGGAAGCAAGACAGCTGAAAAGCTTTATAAATTGAACATTTTTACCATAAAAGATCTGGTCGAAGCGGATACCTTTCAGCTCAAACGGGTCTTGGGGATAAACGGAGAACGGTTGCAGAATCGTGCTAAAGGAATGGATACCAGTCCAGTTGACCCCGATGCAGTTCATGAGTTCAAGAGTATTGGGAGCTCAGAGACCTTGCCGCAGGATACGACCGATTTTACCGAGATTAGGCAGTTGTTCACCCGCCTGGCAAGAAATGTTGTCAGAAGGATGCAAAGAAAGCAGGCTGTAGGCCGTGGAATGCAAATTATGGTCAAGTACCATGATTACAAAACCATTACCAGAAGTCGTAAGTTGCCCGATTATACAGATAGCGAGGGGGAGATTTTAGCGGTTAGTATGGATTTATTTGAAAAGCATTGGAATGAGGAGCCTGTAAGATTGTTGGGAATCACCGTCCAAGATGTGGCGGAGAAAAAAGAGGTTGCACAGCAGCTTGATTTGTTTACGTACGAAAAAGAAGCAAGCAAAGAAAAACTTTACAAGACAATCGACGAGTTGACTGAAAAATTTGGAAAAAACCCTTTCAAAAATTTAGGTGGAAAGGGACTGGAAATTGAACCTCGAACCAGTTTTCAAAAAGATTTTTTGAATGATTATAAGGATAGAAACAGAAAAAATAAAGAATAGGGAAGAGCGTTGCCAGGGGTAGCAAACTCATAATAAAGAGCGGTCACGATAATTTATTGCGGAAGAAACTTGTAGAAAAACCTTCAGTCTCTCTACAAGTTATCTTGCTATCTATTCGTTAAGTTAATTGGTTTGATTGATGTACTTCAAGATGTCCGGGTTTTTTAGAATTTCCCGAAAACACTCCTGGCAGGTAGTACTATATGACTGTTTTTCTTTCGCTCCATTTAGATGAATATGTTCTTTGAAGTGTTGACACATTTATCTTCTTCCTCTCTCAATAGATGTTTATCTTTAGTAATCAAATCGTTATTTCACTCCTTTATATACCCAAATGTAGGGGAGCGAAACACTTTTTATCCTCAAGGAAAATGTTCTGACTAAATAACGAAAGGGAAAGTGTCAGGGGGAAACACGTACAGTAACTATAGAAAAAAGCACGTCAGGGCCCGCATTCCTTGTTATTTGCGGTCCCTGACGTGCTTTTTATTTTTGTGGTATTTCTTCTTGATGAAAGTCCTGTGCCAGAGCTGTGTTGGGAAATATCTCTTGAGCTTCGGCTAGCAGCTGCTCTTGCATTTCTCCTTGGTAACGAGAAGAAATGTGGGTGAGGACGAGCTTGTTAACCGAAGCAGCTTTCGCAATCCGGGCAGCCTGCCTGCTTGTCGAATGAAAATAATCAAACGCCAACGCTTCATCGTCCCCTTTAAAAGTTGCTTCATGAATTAATAAATCAGATCCTTTTGCGAAATTCTTCAAATTCGGAAAATATCTCGTATCGCCGAGTATGGTAATCACACGACCAGGTTTGACAGGTCCAGTATAATCGCTTCGTGAAATCGTTCTGCCGTCAGCCAGGGTAACATGTTCTTTTTCCTTGATTTGTTGATATATAGGACCAGGCTCGATGCCTGCAGCTTTGAGTTTTTCCGGCTGGAGTTCCCCTGTACGGGATTTTTCTGTTATACGGTAACCAAAACTCTCGATACCGTGTGACAGCTTTTTGGCCATGACTTCGAACTGCTCATTTTCAAACAGCAGCCCTTCGCTGACTTCTTCTATAAATAACGGATACGTAAGAACTGTACCGCTCACCCGCAAGCTTGTTTCGACGAATTCCTTAAGACCTCTTGGCCCGTATATGGTCACAGGTGTTTCGCCGCTTTGAAAGGACCTGCTGCTTAACATGCCGGGCAACCCATAGATGTGATCTCCATGTAAATGCGTAATAAATATTTTATCTATTTTTCTGGGTTTAATCGACGTGTGCAGAATTTGATGCTGTGTTGCTTCACCGCAATCAAAAAGCCAGATGCTTTGGTTTTCCTGCAGCATGCGCAGTGCAATGGACGATACGTTTCTTTCCTTTGAAGGCAAGCCTGCTCCTGTTCCTAAAAATACTACATCCATGATATCCCTCCCAACTCACCTCCAGCCGCGTTGATATTGTTTTGGTGCCTCAATCGTATGGCCTAACTCATCCGCAGCCGCCTTAGGCCAGTATGGATTCCTTAATAATGCCCGGGCAAGAAAGATTAAATCTGCGCGATCATTCTGCAGAATTTCTTCTGCCTGGATACCCGTCGTAATCAATCCGACAGCACCTGTGGAAATATCCGCCTCATGCTTGATCATATCGGCGCCTGGTACTTGGTAGCCAGGATATGCAGTAATCTTGGCTGGTACGACTCCGCCTGAACTGCAGTCAATCAAATCGATTCCTTGCTGCTTCATTTGTCCGGCAAAATAAACAAAGTCTTCCATGGAGTTGCCGCCTTCTGTATATTCATTGGCTGAAATTCGAACAAAGACAGGGCCATTCCATACCGTTTTCACTGCTTCAATGATTTCAGAGAGAATCCGGTATCGGTTTTCTTTGCTTCCGCCATACTGATCGTTCCGTTGATTGGTAAGAGGGGACAAATACTGATTGATTAAGTAACCGTGAGCAGCATGAATCTCAATGATATCGAAACCGGCACGCTTTGCTCTTCGTGCTCCTTGTTTAAATGCTTCAACCGTATCGGCAATATCCTCCGTGCTCATTTCAACCGGGGTTTGATAGTCTTTATTGAATGCAAGTGCACTCGCACTATAATTTTTTTCTTCATCTTCCGCTTTTCTTCCGGCATGAGCCAGCTGGATGCTGCTTTTTGCACCATGCGCATGAACTCTGTCACTGACTTTTTTCAAGCCTTCAATATGTTTGTCATCCCAAATACCTAAGTCTTTCGCTGAAATTCTTCCAGCTTGTTGGACAGCAGTAGCTTCAACCATTACCAGGCCTGTCTGACCGGCAGCCCGAGATTCATAGTGGGCGACATGGAAAGGTTGAACGGTTCCATCTTCCGGATCACAAGAATACATACACATCGGTGACATGACAATTCTATTTTTTAAGGTGACATCCCCAAATGTAATAGGGGAGAAAAGTTTGTTGGACATATTAGAACCTCCCGCTAGTTTTTAATCCTGTTGCTCCATTTGCTCGAATAACTTGCGCTGTTCGATCGCTTTGTCGGGGACATCGGTAAAAATAGCGTCAACTTGTAGTTGATAACATTTTTTCATTGCTCCAGCACGGTTAATCGTATAAATGCGGAGTTTCATATCCATCTCCCGGCACTGTGCGACAACCTTACTGTTCAGCAAGCGGTATTTAATATGTAATGCTTTCGCTCCAAGTCCTGCCGTATAATCGACCAATCCGTTTATTCTCTGTGATGTTAACAGAGCGGTAGCGATTTTTCTATCGATTTGCTTGAATCGCTCGATGCTGACGGGATTAAAGCTGGATATCGTCGTGCGATTTACGACTTTATATTTACATAACAAGTCGTAAACTTTTTTTTCCATATTTTCATAGTCAATCACGTTGTTCTTTAATTCGATATTTAATTGAAGCTGCTTTGACTGTGCCCAGATAAGGAATTCTTCCAGAGAAATGATCGGGGTGTTTTCGAATTTTTCTGATAACCACGAGCCAGCATCTAGCTTTTGCAGCTGTTCAAATGTATAATCTTGGACAAAGCCGACGGCGTTAGTCGTCCTTCTCACCGACTCATCATGAATGAGAACTGGGATGCCGTCCCTGGATAGCTGGACATCTGTCTCAATGCCTTCCGCTCCCATTTCATAGGCAAGCTGAAAAGCAGGCATGGTGTTCTCCGGAGCCAGTTTACTAGCGCCTCGGTGGGCATACACTAGCGTTTTCACACGTTTCACCTCATCCTGTAAGTATGGTTAAATTGTGTGTTATTTCTGTTGAAAAGTCAATGAAAAGGGGAGGAATCAACCGTATGCAAGAATGGCAGACGAAGGAGCAATTAACAGACTTACTCTATTCATTGGTCAGATATCCGAGTATCAGTGGCAGTGAAGACGAGCTGGCTTTGGCTGAGTATTTGTTATACACCCTGCGGCAGAAAGAATACTTTAAAAGCAATCCCGATTTAGTGAGCCTGCATCCATTGAAAGATGGACGGCAGTTATTGACTGCATTGGTCAAACAGCGGAAAGAAGCTGAAACAGTTATCCTGCTCAGTCATTTTGATGTCGTCGGAATAGAGGATTATGGGTCTTTAAAAAATCTCGCTTTTCATCCTCAGGAATTGACAGCGGAGTTGAATAAACGTAAAGCAGACCTCCCAGAGCTTGTTCAGCAGGATCTTGATGCGGATGGAGAGTGGATTTTCGGCAGGGGAACGATGGACATGAAATCTGGTTTGGCGGTGCATTTGTCTATGGTGGAAAAAGCCATTTCAGGTGAATTTGACGGAAATATTCTTTTGCTCACGGTTCCGGATGAGGAAGTGAATTCACTCGGAATGATCACTGCCTTGCCGGTTTTGAAAAGGTTGAGAGATGAACACGGACTTCGTTACCGGGCATGTTTGAACGGAGAGCCGATGTTCAGCAAGTATCCAGGTGATAAAAACCATTACATGTACACCGGTTCGATTGGCAAGGTGCTTCCTGGGTTTTTATGTTATGGAAAAGAAACACACGTCGGCGAACCGTTTGCCGGATTGAACGCCAATTTGATGATCAGTTTCTTATCAGAAGAGCTGGAGTTGAATGAATCTTTTGTTGAAAAAGTGGGGGAGGAAGTTACACCCCCTCCGGTCAGTCTGATGCAACGCGATTTAAAGGAAGAATATTCCGTACAGACGCCTGTTTCAGCTGTTTCAATGTATAATGTGCATTATTTAAAGCAATCGATAGAAATGATAAATGAGAAATTGTTCCGTGCCGCCCGGAATGCGGCTACTGCCATCGAACGCCATTACGATGAAAAAGTGGATAAATACGCTCGTATGGCTGCCGATTTTATCAAGCCCGAGTTTCATGTCAATGTGTTTCACTATGAGGAGCTTTATCGGCTTGCTGTTTCTCAGTTCGGCAGAGAAGAAGTGGAACGGCGGCAAAATTTACTGATTAAAAAAAGGGATACAGGTGATAGAGATTTTTCGACATTGTTGGTACAGGAACTGGCCGCCCTATGTAAAGAATATGCGCCGATGATCGTCTTATTTTACAGTCCTCCTTTTTATCCAGCCGTTACCTCTCATCATGATGAATACATAGCCAAAACAGCGGAACTGGTTAGGGATTATGTCAGCCATCGTTATGGTATTCCACTACAAACAGTTGAGTACTTTCCAGGCTTGTCTGATTTAAGCTATATCGGCCCGGTAGCTTCAGACAGCAGCTTGTCTCCACTGACGGGAAATATGCCTTTACAAAATAAAGGATTTGAACTGCCGGAGGATGTAATGGAGCAGATTACGATGCCAATACTGAATGTTGGTCCGCTGGGTAAAGACCCGCATCAGTGGACAGAACGCTTAGAACTGACTTACAGCTTCGGTTTCTTGCCTGAAATTGTAAAATTTACGATCGAGTCACTGCTAGGAAGCAAAAAGTAAGGGACTGAGATCAACTTAAAACCGAACGATGATCCGAATCCACCTATTCAAACTCGTTCGGTTTTTCCTTTCGTTATTTTGCAAAAAGGGTGACTTTCCAAGAAAAAAAGCGTACAATGATTATAAAAAATGAACAGTCATTCATTTTTGGAGGCGTTGTATATGTCTGAATCGAATATCTATCAGATAACTGTTCCGACTCCTTTTGCTGTCGGGGACGTTCATGTTTACTTGATCAAAGGGGACACGTTGACGTTAATCGACGCCGGAACCAAGACAAAACAGGCTTGGGAAGCTTTAGTGAACGGTCTGGAAAAGTTAGGTTATAGCCCGAAGGATATCGAACAGCTTGTTTTGACACACCACCACCCGGATCATATAGGATTTACGGAAGAATTCCCCAGATTAAAAGCCATATATGGGCATGCATTGAATGATGTTTGGCTTAAGCGTGAGGAAGCGTATTTCCAACGGTATGAACAGTTCTTTCATGATTTATACATAAAATCGGGAGTCCCGGAGTCCTATCAAGCGTTTTTAAAAACGCTTCGGGCACCTCTTCGTTTCGCAGGAAAAGGGGAACTTTCTGATTATCTCGTCGAAGGAGATCGGCTTCCTGGTCATGAGGAGTACCGAGTGGTCGAAACACCAGGTCATGCGCAAAGCCATTTATCCTTCTATCAGGAAGAATCAAGGGCTTTTATTGGGGGGGATCATTTGCTCTCCCATATTTCATCCAATCCATTACTGGAGCCGCCGATCGAACCGGGGATGGATCGCCCGAAACCATTGCTGCAATATCGCAGTGCTCTGAACCATTGTAAAGAGCTTGGGATACATACTGTTTACCCAGGACATGGCCCGATCTTCACGGAAGCTGCATCTTTGATTGATAAGCGGTTGCAGAAACAGGAGCAACGGGCTGAACGGGTAAGAGAAATACTTGAAGATGGGAGGAAAACGGCTTTTCAGATATGTGAAAAGTTATTTCCTAATCAAATTAATAAAGAATTTGGGCTGACGATGTCGGAAACGATTGGCCAGCTTGATTATTTGGAAGATTGCCATAAAATTGAAAGAATAAATGTAAACGGCATTTCCAAGTTTCAAATAAGAAGCGAGTGATACGAATGAATGACAGAATTGCAGGGAAAAAGATACTCATCACCGGAGCTTCAAGCGGTTTAGGTGAAGAAATTGCCAGAAAGATAGCGGAACAAGGCGGTATTCCAATTTTAATTGCGCGATCGGAAGCGAAATTAAAGCGTCTGGCCGAAGAATTGAAGGGAATCCATGGGAAAGATATTCCGTTTTATCCGGCAGATTTGACGGAAATCGGTCGGTTGGATGAATTGTTTGAAGAAATAGGGTTGCAGCACCAACAGATTCACGGATTGGTCAATAATGCTGGTTTTGGTGTCTTTGACTATTTACAGGATGCTCGCTGGGAGGATATTGAAAACATGCTGCAGCTCAATGTGACAGCGTTGATTAAAGTCGTCTATCACATGCTGCCGCACTTTCTGCGTAATAACAGTGGTCATATTGTAAATATAGCCTCCCAGGCAGGTAAACTAGCAACTCCTAAATCGTCGGTATATAGTGCAAGCAAGCATGCTGTTGTCGGATTCTCCAACGCGCTGCGACTGGAAGTGGAAGGGCAGGGGATATTTGTTACAACCGTTAATCCTGGTCCAATCGCCACGCGTTTTTTCGATCATGCCGACCCTTCCGGGAATTATCGGAAGTCGGTAGAAAGGTATATGCTGAAGGCGGATACGGTAGCTGAACAAATTGTGTCCAGTCTGTTCAGGAAAAAAAGGGAAATCAATTTACCGCGTTGGATGGAAATCGGAAGCAAGCTCTATCAAATTTCACCTGTCTGGATGGAGAAACTATTGAAGAAACAATTTAATAAAAAATAGTTCGACTGAAATGAATTGTTCAGAGGTGATTGTTATAATTGTATTACTAAAGGAGGTGTGCGCCGATGCATTTGACAATTACAGAGGCTGCACTGAACCGATTGCTTCAAGAGATGAAGACTGATCAACAAGCATATCTGCAAATTTATTATGATACAGAGGGATGCTGTGGAGTGAATGGGGTACCGACGATCAGATGGCGTGATGTTAAACATGCGGATGACCTGGAAGTAGAAAACGAGCACTTATCGGTCATCATCCATCCACAGCAGGCAACTTTTTTTGAAAACGAAATGACGTTGGATTTTAACCAGCAAACATTCCGTTTAACCAGCCCGCAAGGAATATTGAACGGGTTTATTTCCCCCGGAGAGCTTAAAAGGGATGTGACAGTCTAATGGGCCAAAAGAGACAGAATGAAGATATCCACTCATTAAAGGATCGATTGAATCCAGACTTAGTACAACAGCTATCCTCGAAGAAAAGGCAATTGAAAAATAAAGAAAAGGCCAAACAAGAGGAGGAAAAGCAGAGGCAACTAAGGGAGCGTCAACGAAAAGAGGCGAATAAAAGCTTTGAAGAACTGTTGAATGACAGTGAGCTTGATTGGCATCAATTTAAGTGAATTTTCAGTCCTTATACCGGTGATAAAAGATGTTGCGCAGTTTCCTTTTCTTGAGAGCTTACGGGCTGGAACGTCGTGACGATCGTGGATTGCTTCTTACGCTGTTTAAATCAACTAGGAAATAGGATGAAATAAGAGCTGGGAATAAGTGGCAAGTAGTAAAAAACCTACTTCAAGCATTCGATTAGGCACGCTTTGGGAGAAACAGCAAAGGAACAAAAAAACCGAACGAGTCCGAAAGGTTTGGTGGCTTATCGTTCGGTTTTTGCTTTGCCACTACGTTCTTTTTTCCAAACCTTGCTTAGCGGTGTTGCGCATAATGTATTGGTTTACTGATGGATTTCAAATTGTTAACATCTTCAGCTGTCAATGGCTCAGCAGTCTGAATAGACAAGTTGTCCTGCAGCTGACGGGAACTGCTAGCTCCGAATACGGCTGCCGCCACAGCAGGATGCTGTAAGACATACTGAAGCGCTAACGCTGTTCTCGTTCTGTCAGCTCCGCTATACGCTTTTAGGCGCTCCGTAATTGCTTGGAGTTCTTCAAGGCTGTAATCAAGATATCCATCTTTCCCTTTCGATGCAACTTTTTCGTGTGCCTGGTCGCTTAGCATACCTTTGGCCAGTGGGCCTCTTGCCAGCACGCTGATGTTATTTTCATGGAGAAGGTCGAGTATCTTTTCTTCAGGCCTGCGATCTAATAAACTATATTGCATCATCACGCTTACGATAGAAGAACGTTCAATATATTCCCTTATTACATTAGGGCGAATGGAAGATATTCCGTAATAACGGATGACGCCTTCCTGTTTCAGTTCCTCGAATGCTTCGATTGTTTCATCGATGGGATCATCGATCGTTCCGCCGTGCAATTGATATAAATCGATATATTCGGTACCTAGCCTTCGTAAACTTTCTTTCACTTCTGATTTAATATACTTTTTAGAAGGATCCCAAAACCAATCCCCATTCTGGTGGTTAAAGTGGTTTCCGACTTTTGTTGCAAGGATAACCCGATCCCTTTTCCCTTTTAATGCTTTACCGACGATTTCTTCATTCTTTCCCAGGTCATATAAATCGGCTGTGTCTAAGTAATTAATCCCTGAATCAAGCGCTTCGTCTATGATATATTCAGCTTTCTGCTCGTCTGTTCCCAGGGACATACAACCGAGTCCGACCTGGGACACATAGAGGTCAGAATTACCGATTTGCCGTTTATCCATTATATCTCCTCCTGATTCTATTTGGTTTCTATTGTAAGGAATAGGACAACTGAATGACAAATGAGAAGAATCAGGCAGGGCATCTATGTTAAACTATTTATGCTCTCAGGTTAAGGTTGCTTGAAAGTCCCATAGTCACCTGTGACATAGGAAATGGTTTTGTGCCCTTCTCTCACTCCGATTTTTGTTGAGCGTCCCCATGCTGGGGCAGAATACTTCGCTTCCCGAAGCGAAGTATAAGTACATACGAGTAAAGAATGTGAAGAGCTCCTGTTAAAAGTTTAAATTTCAGTATATGTTCTTTCAAAGCAACAATCTTTTAAAATATTGCCTAAAAAATAAGCTCCTAGGAGGATATACATGGATAAATTTGAAGAACGTACAATAGCTTCTGAAACAATATTTAATGGAAAAGTGGTCAAACTTCAGGTGGATGAAGTGTCACTGCCTGACGGAAATACATCGAAACGTGAAATCATCAAACACCCAGGAGCTGTCGCAATTATTCCCGTGACAAAGGACAATAAAATCCTTTTTGTCGAGCAGTACCGGAAGCCATTGGAAAAGACACTGGTAGAAATTCCTGCCGGTAAACTGGAACCTGGTGAAAAGCCGGAAATCACTGCCAAAAGGGAGCTCGAAGAGGAAACAGGTTATACCACCAATGAATTGACTTTTCTGACCTCTTTTTATACTTCACCGGGTTTTGCCGATGAAATCATCCACCTTTACATTACCAAGGATCTCCACCTATTAGAGGAAGAAGTTGCAGGAGATGAAGATGAATTTGTCGATATACTGGAATTGAGTCTTGAGGAAGCGGAACAGCTGGTCAAAGAGCAGCGGATACATGATGTAAAAACGGCCTATGCCGTCCTTTATTTGCGGCTTTTGGAGAGTAAGTAAAATGGCGTTATCCAGTTACTTTGCCGATTTGCATATCCATATAGGCCGTGACATGTTCAATAAACCGGTAAAGATAACAGGAGCGAAGTCACTGACCTTGTCGCACATCTTAATAGAAGCGAGCAGGCATAAAGGCATGGATTTGGTCGGTGTAATAGACAGTCACGTCCCCGCTGTCCAATCGGAATTGAGAGAATTGATCGCCGATCACGGTGCATGGCCATTGCAAGATGGCGGCATTCAATATGAGCGGACCACCTTAATTCTTGGCTCGGAAGTGGAGGTGTATGATTCGCTATGCCAAGGTCCAATCCATGTTCTTTGTTTTTTCCCCGATTTGGAAAGCATGAAAGGATTCACTGAGTGGTTAAAAGAGCGAGTGACCAATATCCATCTTAGCTCGCAACGATATTACGGAACTGCTAAACAGCTGCAGGACAAAGTAAAGGAACTATCAGGCCTGTTCATTCCCGCCCATGTTTTCACGCCGTTTAAAAGCTTATACGGAAAAGGGGTAAAGCAGTCGCTGACAGAAATATTGGATCCTGATTTAATCGATGGCATAGAACTCGGGTTGAGTGCCGATACGAAAATGGCTGATCAGATTGAGGAACTGCACCCGTTTTCTTTTTTGTCAAACTCGGACGCTCATTCGCTGGCCAAAATAGGCAGGGAGTATCAGAAAATACGTATGGAGGCCCCTTCTTTTCAAGAATTAAAATGGGCTTTGCAACAGCTGAACGGGCGGAGGATTGAAGCCAATTATGGGATGAATCCGCTGCTGGGTAAATATCATGAAACCGTTTGTTCGGATTGTTTCCACCCGGTTGACGAAGGACATGTTTGCGGAAATTGCGGCAGCGAAAAGTGGATCAAAGGAGTTGCAGATAGAATCCGTGAGTTGGCGAATGCCACTAATTTTCCTTCCAGGCCTCCATACATTCATCAGGTCCCGCTGGAATATTTGCCGACCCTCGGCCCCAAAACGCTGCATAAATTGCTTGACGCTTTCGGAACTGAAATGCACATCTTGCACCATACTAGCAAACAAGCACTAGAAAAAGTTGTATCCGATAAACTTGCTGAAGCAATCATTGCCATGAGAGAAGGCAAACTAAAGGCTGTAGCTGGCGGAGGAGGAAGATATGGTAAAATCAAGCTGCCATAACGTAGTCTATTTCTTGGTCTAATTATTCCTTATCCCTCATAGATTTGAAGTATAACCAAAACTATCAATTAGATGATGGGGGATATTATGTATAAAAACCGGAACCTGATCGCAAACCATATAAGAGAACATGCAGCCATTTACTTTTTTATGCTCATCCTTTTTTTGATCGGCATTATTTTCGGCGCCATAATCGTTAACAGTATGAACTTTATTCAAAGGGAAGATTTGTTTTTTTATCTCGACCGTTTCTTTGGCCAAATGATGGATGGAACCATAGCAGACAGTCAGGAGGTCTTCAAATCAAGTATTTTTTATCACTTAAAATACTTGCTCTTGTTATTCCTATTAGGTTTGTCGATCATCGGGCTGCCGGTGATTTGGGTGATGCTGTTTGTAAAAGGACTGGTAGTCGGGTTTTCTGTAGGTTTTTTTGTCAATCAAATGGGATGGAAGGGATTGTTGTTTGCGGCTGCTTCTATTGCACCGCAAAATCTTTTGATTATCCCAGCGTACTTGATAGCCGGAAGCCTTGCCATGATCTTTTCACTCACTCTTTTACGCAAATTATTCACCAGGCGCTCGCAACAACCGATATTGCAGCCATTCGCAAAATATAGCATGTCATTTATGACGCTTTTGTTGTTTGTAGCCGCCGCTTCTTTGGTGGAATCTTTTGTTTCGAAACCGGCCATGCAGGTGGTAATAGAATGGATTTATCAATAAATTTTATCAAATTATAATAATTATAAATAACAGATTATAATTATTATAATTTGACACTAGTTCCATGTCTGCTTATAATAAAGTTGGTATTATGAGGGAGGGATGGGACTTGGAACATCGAATCGACCGGATAAAAAAACAGCTGCACGCACAAAGTTATAAACTGACCCCTCAACGGGAGGCAACCGTACGTGTTCTATTGGAACGGGAAGAGGATCATTTGAGTGCAGAGGATGTCTACCTTCTTGTTAAAGAAAAAGCCCCTGAAATAGGTTTGGCTACTGTTTATCGTACTTTAGAATTGTTATCAGAACTTAAAATAGTCGACAAAATCAATTTTGGAGATGGCGTATCTCGATATGATTTAAGAAAAGAAGGCGCAGCCCACTTTCATCACCATCTTGTTTGTATGGAATGTGGCTCTGTCGAGGAAATAGAAGATGATTTATTGGAAGATGTAGAAAAAATTGTACAAAATGATTGGGGTTTTCAGGTGAAAGATCATCGACTTACCTTCCATGGTGTTTGCAAAAATTGCCAGCTGGAAGCGGCTGAGAAAGCACAAACCTCTTAAATCCACACGGAAAATACTTTTGTCCTGAACCGGAATCTGTTAATCTTAATTTGACGTATATTTTCCCGTTTTTTTGGCATATCTTTATTAATAGAAAAACTATTTAGGAGATCAAGGAGATATGCCTATGAAACCCGCATTGCTGCTGATCAAAGATGCGTTGAAAATATTCATCATTTTTACGGCTTGTACCCTCTTATTCTATTTCGGTTTGAGGGCGATGCATGCAGAATACCAAGATTATCACCGTTATGATCCGCCTGAAGGAAGGGCGGTTAAAGTATTTAATCAGGATGACCAGGAATGGGTGGAACGTTTGTCGATATTTTTTCGATTAGGGGAGTAGGAACAAAAATGAAGGATGAAATGAAAGACTTTTTTCATTACCTGACTGTTGAGAGGGGATTGTCTGACAATACCCTGCAATCTTATAAAAGGGATTTGAAGCAATACCAGCTGTTCCTCGCCGAAAATCTGGCCGTAAAGGGATGGGAAGCGGTTGATCGTCACCATATCATGCAATTTTTATACCATTTAAAGGATAGTGGTAAATCCTCGGCGACGTTAGCCCGTACTTTGTCTTCTATAAGGTTGTTTCACCAGTTTATAGTCAGGGAGTATGGTATCAGCAAAGATGCAAGTTTACATATTGAAACACCGAAGAAAGAAAGAAAGCTTCCCAAAGTTTTATCCTCCGATGACGTGGACAAGCTGCTTAATATACCGGAAAAAGACGCACTTGCCATTCGGAATAAAGCCATGCTGGAAATGCTGTATGCCACTGGCCTCCGGGTTAGCGAACTGATCTCATTGAAAGTTACCGACCTTCACCTTACAATGGGGTTTGTCAGGTGCTTTGGAAAGGGATCCAAAGAAAGAATTGTCCCTTTAGGCAATATAGCAGGAGAAGCTGTGGGAAAATACATTGATTCTGCCCGTGGAACGTTAGTCAATCGAAAAAATACAGAGGCGCTATTTGTGAATCATCACGGAAACCAATTGACGCGACAAGGTTTCTGGAAAGTGTTGAAAGCGATTGCCAGAGATGCTGGGATAAACAAAGAAATCACTCCTCATACATTGCGGCATTCTTTTGCTACACATCTGCTTGAAAATGGAGCTGATTTACGTTCTGTCCAGGAAATGCTGGGACATGCCGATATATCGACAACACAAGTTTATACACATGTAACAAAAGCAAGATTGAAGGATATTTATCAGGCTTATCATCCAAGGGCCTGACTTTGCTTTTTCTACAGAAAGTGTCCGCTAAGGAGTTGTCCTACCTGGCGACTGGCTCAGCGGACAGATAAGAAGTATCGTGTTTTTCTTAGTTGTCTGACATCCTACAACGTTTCATTTGCAGCATAATTGGTGATATTTAAGGGAAAGTAACCTACATAGGAGGGATCGTTGTGAAGGAATTTAATCGTGTTTTTTTAATTGTAATGGATTCAGTGGGGATAGGAGAAGCACCGGACGCAGAAAAATTCGATGACAAAGGTGCTGATACGTTAGGGCATATTGCCGAACATATGGATGGACTACAAATGCCTCACATGGGGGAACTGGGATTAAGCAATATCCGGGAAATAAAAGGCATCCCCACAGCGGCACAGCCGAAAGCCCATTATACAAAAATGCAGGAAGCATCTAATGGCAAGGACACCATGACAGGCCATTGGGAAATAATGGGGTTGAACATTCAACAGCCGTTCCGGACGTTTCCAGAAGGATTTCCTGATGAATTGCTTGCTGAATTAGAGGAGAAAACCGGTCGAAAAGTTATTGGAAACAAACCTGCATCCGGTACGGAAATTATCAAAGAGCTCGGCAAAGAGCATATGGAAACAGGGGCGTTGATTGTCTATACATCTGCCGATTCGGTACTGCAGATTGCAGCACACGAAGATGTTATTCCGATAGAAGAACAATACCGTATATGTGAAATTGCACGTGAACTGACGCTCGATGAAAAATACATGGTCGGAAGGGTTATCGCTCGTCCGTTTGTTGGAGAGCCCGGGGCGTTTGAACGAACTGCGAACAGGCATGATTACGCGTTGAAACCTTTCGGAAGAACGGTGATGAATGAACTGGAAGATGGCGGACTGGATGTAATAGCACTTGGCAAAATTTCCGATATCTATGATGGTGAAGGAGTAACCGAAGCAATCCGAACCTTAGATAATGATGACGGCATGATCAAGTTGGTTGAATCCATGGATAAAGAATTTCAAGGATTAAGCTTTTTGAATTTGGTCGATTTTGATGCGAAATATGGTCATCGTCGCGACCCGCAGGGGTATGGAGAGGCGTTGGAGCGTTACGACGCCCGCTTGCCGGAAGTCCTGGAAAAACTGAAAAGCGATGATTTACTGATCATTACAGCCGATCATGGAAACGACCCGGTTCACCATGGCACAGACCATACGAGGGAATTTGTGCCGTTACTTGTTTACCATACGGGTATCGAAAACGGAAAGGAACTGGAGATTAGAAAAACATTTGCTGATATAGGAGCAACGATAGCGGATAACTTTGCTATCAAAATGCCGGAACACGGCCATAGCTTTTTGAAGGAAATCAGTCAATAGGGGGGAGTACACAATGAATAGCAAAGAAATGAAAGAATCAGCGCAATATATCGAATCGAAGCTGGAGGAAAAACCCGTTATCGGCCTGATTCTTGGTTCTGGACTTGGAGTTCTCGCAGAAGAGATTGAAGATCCTATCATTATTCCATATAAATCGGTTCCTCATTTTCCGGAATCGACCGTTTCGGGTCATAAAGGCCAGTTGGTAGCTGGACGCCTGGAGGGAAAACAGGTAATTGCGATGCAGGGGCGTTTTCATTTCTATGAAGGGTATCGCATGGATCAGGTCACGTTTCCTGTCCGTGTCATGAAGCTTTTGGGTGTAGAAAAATTGCTTGTCACCAATGCGGCTGGCGGAATTAATGAACAATTTAAACCGGGCGATTTAATGCTGATAGAGGACCATATCAATAACATGGGAACAAACCCGTTGATAGGTCCGAACGATGAAGAAATCGGCCCACGTTTCCCCGACATGTCCCAAGCTTATAACAGAGAATTGCTGGAACACGCCCGTAAGTGTGCGGAAGAATTAGATTTTTCCATCCAGCAAGGGGTTTATGTCGGTAATACCGGACCTACGTATGAAACAGGGGCCGAAGTGAAAATGCTACGAACGCTCGGGGGAGATGCTGTCGGTATGTCAACGGTTCCAGAAGTGATTGTTGCAGCACACATGGGAATCAAAGTACTGGGGATTTCTTGTATTTCCAATATGGCTGCGGGCATACTGGATCAGCCGTTGTCTCACCAGGAAGTGATCGAGACGACGGAGCGCGTACGGCAGGATTTCTTGAGTTTCGTTAAGAAAATAGTCAAAACTTTACCATGATAAAAGTAAAAAGGTGATAACTAATGAGAATGGTCGATGTAATTCTAAAGAAACGGAATGGGCAGGAGTTAACGGACTCGGAAATTCGTTTTTTTGTCGAGGAATACACTGCCGGGACTATCCCGGATTATCAAGCAGCAGCTTTAATGATGGCTATTTATTTTAAAGGCATGAGTGCTGATGAAACAGCGGTGCTCACGGAAGCAATGGCAGCTTCCGGAGATACCATCGATTTATCAGCGATTGAGGGTCACATAGTGGACAAACACTCCACTGGTGGCGTGGGAGATAAAATCACCTTTATAACGGGACCTTTGGTTGCTTCTGTGGGAGTGCCGGTGGCGAAGATGTCCGGAAGAGGGCTGGGTCATACAGGGGGAACCTTGGACAAACTAGAATCGATTTCCGGTTTTCATATCGAAATGAGCAAAGAGGAGTTCATCTCGAATGTCAACAAGCATAAGCTTTCTGTAGCAGGACAGACTGGCAATCTAGCCCCGGCAGACAAAAAGTTATATGCACTGAGGGATGTAACAGGCACGGTTGATTCAATTCCTTTAATTGCTGGTTCGATTATGAGTAAAAAGCTTGCTTCTGGAGCGGACAGTATTGTCTTGGATGTCAAAACAGGTTCTGGAGCTTTTATGAAAACATTGGATGAATCCAAGGCTTTGGCACAAGAGATGGTGAATATCGGTAACAAACTCGGCCGGAACACGATTGCTGTCATAAGTGACATGAATCAGCCGCTTGGCTATGAGGTCGGTAATGCCAATGAAATCAAAGAAGCCGCAGAAGTTCTGCAAGGAAAAAAAGTGGAGGATTTACGAAACCTTGGTCTGGAATTGGCAGCACACATGGCTGTGTTGGCAGGTGCTTTTCCGTCTTATCAAGAAGCTTACCAGGCACTTGAACAGAAACTCGATAACGGAGAGGCTTTTCAAGCATTCCGTACATTCATTTCTGCACAAGGAGGGGATTTATCGATGATCGATGATCTATCCCGCCTGCCAGCTGCTCCCCACCATGTGGAGGTAATCTCGAACAAAGAGGGGTTTGTTGCGGAGATAGATGCCGAATCGATTGGTGTTGCTGCCATGTACTTAGGTGCCGGAAGGGCGACCAAAGACGATAAAATTAATCATGCGGTAGGAATCACCCTTAACAAAAAGATTGGGGATCCAATCGAAAAGGGAGAGACCATAGCTGTTCTGCACAGTGAACAACCAAATCCGGCAGACTCTTTGACTAAAGTAAAAGAAGCGTACAAAATTGCGGATGACAAGCCAAATAAGCATCAGCTAATATACGAAGTAATCAAGTAAAAGGATGACCTGGGAGAGAAGTATTGTGACCAAAATGAAAACCGAACGATTCGTTCGGTTTTTTTGATGAGCAAAAAGCAAACCGTTCTACCCTATGAAAAGTGCAACTTTCCACTCCGGCAAGGTACTTCGCTTTCCGCGGGAACGCGTAGTATCTTGCCGTAGCGATTTGAAGCACGCATTAAACAACAGGATAAAAAGAGAATATACAAATACAAACCGAACGAATTTGATTGGCACTTAGAATTCGCTCGGTTTTTGCTTTGGTGGCCATGCTTTTATCCCGGCCTTATTTTTTTGTTATAAATTGTCCTCCATATGGAAAAAATAACAATACTAACATTTGGAGGTATTGCTATGAAAAAAACAATCTTGTTACTAGCTTTTTTAATGGTTTTCTCTGGCGTTTTTCCAGTCAATATGATGGCCGAGGAAAATACAGCGGAACAAAACAAAGAACAGACATCAGAGGATCAGCTGAATCTCGCAGAGAATTCCCAATCAGCAATTTTGCTGGAGCGAGACACAGGAAAAATCTTATATGAAAAAGATGCTCATAAGCAATTGCCGCCGGCGAGCATGACAAAAATCATGACCATGATTCTTATTATGGAAGCTTTGGATGAAGGAAAAATCAAGCTAGACGAAAAGGTGAGAGTGAGCGAATATGCAGCATCGATGGGCGGATCGCAAATTTTTCTGGAAGCCGGAGAAGAAATGAAGGTGCAGGATCTATTGATGGGAGTTGCAGTAGCTTCCGGAAATGATGCAAGTGTTGCACTGGCAGAAAGAATAGCCGGAAGTGAACAAGCATTTGTCAAAATGATGAATGATAAAGCAAGGCAACTAGGGTTGGAAAACACCCGCTTCCAAAACCCCACAGGCCTCCCTGCAGAAGGGCATTTCAGCACGGCTTATGATATGGGTGTTATGGCAAAGGAACTATTGAAGCATGAGGAGATAACAGAATATACAGGTATTTATGACGGCTATTTACGTGAAGGCACCGAAGATGAATTCTGGCTGGTCAACACGAATAAACTGGTCAAATTCTATCCGGGTGTCGACGGTTTGAAAACCGGTTATACCTCTGAAGCAAAATATTGCTTGACCGCTACTGCAAAGAAAAACGATATGCGAGTGGTTGCAGTTGTCTTGGGTGCAGATACAACGAAAAAGCGGAATAGCGATGTTACCCAAATGCTTGATTATGCATTCAATCATTTTGATACCAAACAGCTGTTCAAGAGCAACCAACCGGTCTCAAAGTTAAGTTTATTAAAAGCAGCAAATGAGTCGATTGATGTGGTGACGGAAGAACCTATTTCGTTGATTTATAAAAAAGGAGAACCTTTGGAAAACATAGATACAAATGTAGTGATGCAGGAAGACATAACGCTTCCTTTGAAGATGGGCGATGAAGTTGGCAAGGTCGAGATTGTCCATAATGGAAAAGTATTGTCGGAAACACCGCTCATTGTGAAAGAAAACGTCGATCATGCCGGCTATTGGCAGTTATTTAAACGGACATTCCATGCAATGCTGAAAAAGCAGTGATTTTTGCGGGTTTTACCGAACCTGCACTTCTTTTGTCACCTTGCAGGATTTAAGATGACCCGTAAAGAAAAGATTCACTACAGAAACAGTAAGGAGGAATCAGTAGTGAGTCTAAACACGCAATTCACAACCAAAGAGAATGTTTTATTGGTTCGTCTCTCGGGTGAGCTTGACCACCATACTTCGGATCGATTGAAAAAGGAGTGGCAGCAGGCAATCAGAGAAAATAACGCCAAGCACGTTATATTGAATTTAGAGGACTTAAGCTTTATGGACAGCTCGGGATTGGGAGTTTTTCTGGGTAGGTACAAAGAAGTGATGCAATTGGGAGGAGAGATGGTCGTTTGTTCAATATCCCCTGCGGTGAAACGATTGTTTGATATGTCCGGCTTGTTTAAAATCATCCGTTTGGAAGAAAGTGAAGAGTATGCATTGCTTCGTCTGGGGGTAGCATCATGAAAAATAATATGCATTTGGAATTCACCAGTGTTAGTGAAAATGAAGCATTTGCCCGCGTAACGGTCGCTTCTTTCATCGCACAACTGGATCCTACGATGGACGAATTGACGGAACTAAAAACCGTTGTTTCGGAAGCAGTTACCAATTCTATTATTCATGGGTACGAAAACAGTGAGGACCAAAAAATTTATATCAGCTGTTCGATCGAGGAAGATGAAATTGAATTAGTCATCAGGGACGAGGGTATCGGTATCTCCGATATCAACGAAGCGGTACAGCCATTGTACACTTCCAAACCAGAATTGGAACGCTCAGGCATGGGTTTTACGATCATGGAAAATTTTATGGATAAGGTTGAGGTTGTTTCACATCCCGGAGAAGGCACCACGCTTAAGTTGTACAAACAACTAAAGAAGAGTAAAACCTTGTGCAATTAAGGGGATGCCTATGGAAATAGAGCTCAAAAAAACGCATAAAGATGACCCTTTGACAAATGAACAGGTAAAAGAATTAATTTTAAAAAGCCAGGAAGGCGATCAAATTTCAAGGGACCGGCTTGTAGAGAATAATGTCAGACTGGTTTGGTCCGTTGTTCAGCGGTTTATCAACCGGGGATACGATCCAGATGATTTATTTCAGATTGGATGTATCGGCCTGCTAAAATCCATTGATAAGTTTGATTTGTCTTATGATGTTCGCTTTAGCACGTATGCTGTCCCGATGATTATCGGAGAGATTCAACGGTTTATAAGGGATGATGGAAGCGTCAAGGTAAGCAGGTCCTTGAAGGAAACAGGGAACAAGATACGAAAAGCAAAGGATGAGTTGACCAAGGCGATGGGGCGCGGGCCGACTGTTAGCGAAATCGCTGAAAAATTGGAGATTTCACCGGAGGAAGTAGTCCATGCTCAGGAGGCTTCTAAACTGCCTCATTCCATTCATGAAACGGTTTATGAGAATGATGGTGATCCCATAACCCTTTTGGATCAAATTGCGGAAACAGATACGAAGTGGTTTGATAAGATCGCATTACAAGATGCGATTCGGAATCTGGAAAAAAGAGAAAGGCTTATTGTTTATTTACGTTATTATAAGGACCAGACGCAATCAGAAGTGGCCGAACGGCTGGGAATTTCTCAAGTCCAAGTATCCAGGCTTGAAAAGCGCATTCTGCAATATATAAAAGACCAGATAGGTGTTTAGAAAGACACTGACACTTGCGCTTAAATAGATTTCTGAATAATAGGTGAAGAAGCAGTAAAATAGGTCTAACGTGTGGTATTACTAATCCAAATTCAGAAACCCCATACCAGCGGTGGAAATACCTGTAGACTCCTGCGGGAGCAAAGGTCTCGGTGAAATCCCGCAGAGCGTTAGCTCGAGGAAGCTCACCAGCCGCCCGCGGAAAGCGAAGGGTATTTCCGTAGCGCTGGACTACACCACTACTATAAAAAGGCTCAAGGACTACTAAGGGAGTTACTGCACAGTTTATCTTTTTTCTGCAAAAAATCTTCGGTTCATCAATCTAAACAAAATCAACCGCCAGTCATACTGGCGGTTTTTGCATTGTCGTGAAACGAATCCTCAAGATACCGTCCATTTATCCGAACGCTCATCTGCTTTACATCTCCGAAATGCTTTCTTGGGCAGGGACAATTCATTTCCACCTTTATACATCTTCATTCCTGTCTTTTGACTCTGATTTCTCACAAATTTTACTTACTAGATTTCTTTAAGGAATTTAAGTGAATTTTTCACGTTTTTGAAAACATGCTGGAGAGCTTTTATTCTGTTTATGCATGTTTAAGGAACCGGTTATCCATAATAAGGACGAATCCGACAGTGGAGGTGGCTGATTTGGAAGGCATTGTATATTTGAGATTAAAAAAGAAGCTATATGTCACGGAACATACGACAGTCCTGCTTAAGGATATCGCGGTATTGTCAGGTACAGCCCCCGATATGCAGGAGTTAGGCGAAACGCATATTTATCAGGTAACCCCTGAAGATCAAAATGTATCGGTAATCGACATTTTCACTGTTATTGATAAATTGACAGTGCTATACCCCAACTTGGAATTCCAGCAAGTTGGAGCTGCCCAAACAATTTTAATGATCGAAAAGAAACGAAAAAACGTTCCAATTTTGCTGGTAACGTTGATTTGGTTGCTACTGTTTATAGGATCGGCAATGGCCATCATGAACTTTCACTATGACGTCAGTATGCAGGAAGTGCAGCAGCGTCTGCATTACTTGTTGACAGGAGAAAACAAAGAATATCCGCTCTGGCTGCAAATCCCTTATTCATTCGGATTAGGAATCGGGATGATTCTTTTTTTCAACCACTTATTTAAAAAACGGTTTAATGAGGAACCTAGCCCATTGGAAGTGGAAATTTATAAATACCAGCAGGACTTGGACAGTTATGTCACCTACCATGAAAACGAGTTGAACAAAGAGCATGGTTCTCATCATTCTCAGTGAGATATTTATCGGATTGGCCTCTGGGCTAATAGTAGGGACTGGATTTGTCGCTTTTTTGACTGTACTGGGAATCATTCCTCGCCTTGTACAATTAAGCAAAACGAAAGCTTTTGTAAAAACATATGAAGCGGGCGTGACTATCGGTGCTTTATTTGGGACGTATCTTTCCTTTGTCGGCGTATCACTCCATTTATCCTTGTTTATCACAATTGTCTGGGGAGCTTTTCATGGGGTGTTCATCGGAATGTTGGCAGCTGCTCTGACGGAAGTTTTGAATGTTTTCCCTTTATTGGCGAAACGGATCGGTATGGAAAACCATCTTCTGTGGCTGCTGATGGCTATCGTACTAGGTAAGATAGCCGGTTCGCTGTTTCAATGGATCATTTTCGTTAAGTAACCAAGACGTGTGGAAAGGACTCGGTGCAATGGAACGACCGAAAAAAGTGATCATCATAACGGATGGGGACGAATACGCCAAGAAGACAATTGATTACTTATCGGGGCAACTAGGCGGAACCTGTCTGGCATACTTATCAGATAATCCGACTCAAGCAACGGAAAAACAGGTGACAGAGGCAATCATGGCTGCCCCGGCAGAACCAGTTTATGTCTTGATAGATGATGCAGGGGCTCCTGGACCGGGGGCAGGAGAGAAAATCTTACTAGGGTTGGCAAAAAACAAAAACATCCAAATAATAGGTGCCATTGCTGTAGCTGCACATACAAAAAACGCCGAATGGACTAGGTTTACCTTGGCAATAGATCAGGACGGACAACTGACTTCCAATGGCATAAGTAAAGAAGGCATACCGATCCCAGAGATTGGAAGGATAAACGGTGACACAATTTATTCTTTGGATCAAATGGACATTCCTGTAGTCGTCGCTATTGGAGACATTGGAAAGATGCAAGGAAAAGATGATATCAAAAAGGGATCGCCAATTACTCGAAAAGCGATTGAAATCATTTTAGAAAGAGGTGGTTATCAATGAATAAACAAAAGCAAGCTCAGAAAAAACCCACCATATCAAGCGATCTCAAAGATAACCAGCGATTCATGGAAGAAAAAGTCGGCGTAGGAACTTCATTTGATGTAGGTTTTCGGCAGTTGACTATTTTAAAGAAAGAAATTCAGCTTTACTATTTGACGGGGCTTTGTGAAACACCAACCATCGTTGAGTTGTTAAAGAAATTGACAGATATAAATGAAACGTATCCTGCTTCAGCAGGTAGAAATAAACATAAGCTTACTGAAATTATCGGCAGCCATCTGGTACATCAGCAAGTTACCAAAGTTGCTATGATGGATGAAGCAGTAGATCAAATGCTTAGTGGATTAATTGTCATCTTCATGGAGGATGAATCAGAAGCTTTTATTGTGGATGTGAGGACCTATCCAGGTCGCTCACCGGAAGAACCGGATACGGAAAAAGTCGTCCGGGGTTCCCGCGATGGATTCACAGAGAACATTATTGAAAATACTGCATTGACAAGAAGAAGAATCAGAGATGAGCGGCTCCGTCACGAAATGATAAAAGTAGGAGAACGTTCCAAAACGGATATTTGTATTTCCTATTTACAAGACGTAGCAGATCATGGCCTGGTGAAGCTGATAAAAGACGAATTAAAACATATAGAAATTGACGGAATATCGATGGCAGATAAAACCATTGAAGAGTTCCTTGTTAAACAAGGGTTCAACCCTTTTCCACTTGTTCGATATACGGAGAGGCCCGATGTCGCTTCTACACACTTGTTGGAAGGACATGTGTTGATCATGGTTGATACGTCACCTAGTATGATTATTACTCCTACCACTTTTTTTCATCATGTACAACATGCGGAAGAATACAGACAATCTCCGGCAATAGGGACATTTGTCCGTTGGGTTCGGTTTTTAGGCATTTTTGCATCCGTATTTCTTCTGCCATTCTGGCTGGTCCTGGTAATGGAACCTGCCCACTTACCAGCATTCCTTCAATTCATAGGGCCAAATGAGGAAGGAAATGTCCCGGTAGTTTTACAATTAATCATAGCCGACATTGGAATTGAATTTTTGCGAATGGCCGCTATTCATACACCGACCCCGCTCTCGACAGCAATGGGTTTGATTGCAGCAGTATTGATCGGCCAGATTGCGATTGATGTAGGGCTGTTTAGTGCGGAAGTAATTTTATATGTTTCGATTTGTGCCATCGGTTCCTTTGCAACACCGAGTTATGAATTGAGCATCGCAAATAAGTTGTCCCGCATGTTATTAATTATCATCACTTCCCTCTTTGGAGTAAAAGGCATGGTTATCGGATTCACGCTTTATATACTGGCTTTAAGTCTTACGAAATCCTTGAATACTCCGTATCTGTGGCCGTTCATTCCGTTTAATGCCAAAGCGATGCAGCAAATCATTTTCCGAGTATCCGTTCCATTAACCAAAGACCGGCCAAGTATCGTTCATCCCCGCAATAATTATAAGCAGCCGAAAGGAAAACATTGAACCTTCGACAAGGTTATGGTAAATTAATTTTATCTATTTTTTCAAAAAAGGAAGAAAAACAAGCTTGGTGCTGGGCAGTATTCATTAGAAGTAAAAAGAGAACTGCCACTGCTCGGCTTCATCCTTTTTGTGCTTGAGCAATTTGCAGGGAGGTGCAGGGAATGAATCATCCTTTTCATACGAACGAACAGGGCCATTTAGTGGTCGGCGGGGTGGATACGATTGATTTGGCAAAAAAGTATGGAACACCTCTATTTGTTTACGATGTTTCATTGATTAGAAAGAATGCGAGAGCATTTGTAAATACTTTTAAACAAGCTGGCGTTAGCGCGCAGGTCGCTTATGCAAGTAAGGCGTTTTCCTCGATTGCTATGCTGCAGGTTGCAAAACAAGAAAATTTAAGCCTTGATGTTGTTTCTCAGGGCGAGCTCTATACAGCTCTGCAGGCAGGTTTTCCCGTTGACAGGATCCATTTACATGGGAATAACAAAAGTTTTGAGGAACTATCGATGGCGGTTCAACATGAAATAGGTTGTATTGTACTGGATAACTTCTATGAAATCGAGTTACTGTCAGATATCCTGGAGAAACAAGGAAGAACCATGGATGTCCTTTTACGTGTAACACCTGGAATTGAAGCCCATACACATGATTATATTTTAACCGGAAATGAGGATTCGAAATTTGGTTTCGACTTGGCAAATGGACAAGCGGAGCAGGCCTTTGAAATGTTGCAGGAGATGGACTCCATCCATGTTATCGGCTTGCATTGTCATATCGGTTCCCAAATCTTTGAAACAGACGGTTTCGTCATGGCTGTGAGGCGCTTGTTCGAAACGCTGGGTGAATGGAAACGAGAGTACGGTTATCGCTCTAAAGTGCTTAATCTTGGAGGAGGATTTGGAATCCGTTATACAGCGGAAGATGAACCGCTTCCGCTTGATGGTTATGTGGATGCCCTCGTAGATGAAGTGCAAAAACAGGTGGACTTCCATGGAATGGAATTCCCGGAAATCTGGATTGAACCAGGAAGAGCGATTGTCGGAAATACTGCAGTGACACTTTATAGGACAGGCTCCATAAAAGATATTCCTGGTGTAAGAAAGTATGTTTCTGTAGATGGTGGAATGACTGATAATTTACGGCCAGCACTTTATCAGGCGAAATATGATGCTGTCATAGCAAACAAAGCAGACGCGCCACTGACCGAGAAGGTATCCATTGCTGGAAAATGCTGTGAATCGGGAGATATGTTGATTTGGGATATGGAAGTTCCTGAAGTAGAATATGGCGATATATTGGCGGTTTACAGCACGGGGGCATATGGGTATTCGATGTCCAATCATTATAACCGCTTTCCGAAGGCGGCAGTGGTGTTTGCCGAACAAGGTGAGGACCAGCTGGTGATACAGCGGGAATCTTATGAAGATTTGACTAGAAATGATTTGCCATACGGTATAAAGGAGAGGGTTTAATGATGAAACAGGCAACCATTCAATTCGAAAATGGGGAAGTAATCAAAATAGAAATGTTTGAGGAAGCTGCACCAAACACAGTGGCAAACTTTGAAAAACTTGCCAATAGTGGATTTTACAATGGAGTGACCTTCCATCGAGTCATCCCTGGTTTCGTTGCACAAGGCGGTGATCCGACCGGGACAGGCGCAGGTGGTCCTGGATATACGATTAAATGTGAAACAGAAGGAAACCCACATAAACATGTTGCAGGTTCTTTATCCATGGCTCACGCAGGGAAGGATACAGGCGGAAGTCAGTTTTTCCTTGTTCATGAACCCCAGCCCCATTTAGATGGTGTTCATACTGTCTTTGGACAGGTAACGGAAGGAATGGATACAGTGTTGCGGATCAAGCAGGGAGACGTCATGAAGGAAGTAAAAGTCGAAACCGTTTAAAAAGGGCTGTTCAAAAGCCTATCTTCAAGAAATCATCAGCGCCATTTAACATGCTGATGATTTTTTGTTTGTAGGCCCCCTTGAAGTTTCCTGGTCAAACCAATAAAATGATTGGTGGACAAGTATGCTTTGGAAGGTAAAGGGCGGAACACCATGCATTGGCTTTTAATGTTGACTTATCTGGTACTGGTGGCAGCTCCGGCAGGGGTGTGGATCCATGAATCAGGGCACGCGATCGGCTCCTGGTTTTGTCGGGCAGAATATATGGATTTGACACTTGGGGCTGGAAAAAGAATAAAAGAAGTAAGGATAGGACGTAAACTGACAGTGCATTTTCATTTACTGTTTACAGCCGGAGGGCATGCTTCAAGTAGTAGAACGCATCCTTACAGTCGCGTGGAAAAAGTCATTATCTCCTTGGGTGGTCCTGCTTGTAATCTGGCAGCTGGTTGGCTGTTAATGAAATTCGTATTTGAAAGCAACGCATGGATCCGTCTGTTTGCGCTATATAATTTGTGGATTGCTATGGTAAATTTTATTCCATTTAAGTGGAGAGGGAAGAAGTCGGACGGATATTTTGTTCTTCGAACGATCATTGATGGTAGACAGTCTGGATAGGAAAGAGTGAAGCGGATGAGCGAGAAAAAAAGAAATTGGCTATTATTTTCCATACTTTTGGTGATCGGTTTGATTTGGGGTTTCATTTATTGGTTTTATATTGTCCTTTGACATATTTAGTTATTTGACAAATTGGCTAATATAGTCCATAAATAGATTATACTTCACCGTACAAAGGGTGATAATAAACATGAATAGCGATAGGCAGGAGAAAATGCTGTTTTGGCTGATGGTCATAGTCGGCCTTATTTTTCTTCTATCAATCATAAGTAAGTTAATTTCTAATTGAGGGGTAAATATGTTAATTCGCTATAAAAAAAGTTTTAAAAAAATTGCCATGGGATTACTTTCCTTCATGCCGGAAGAAAAAGAAGTAAAGAAACTGCAAAGCACCATTAAAGAATACGAGGAAAATCCTGACTGGCAGCTGTTTCTTTGGAAAGAAGAAGACATTCTCGGTGCTGTCGGTGTCCGGTTCGAAAATGAAATTAATGTCGTCATTCAACATATAACGGTTAATCCTTCTCATCGAAATATGGGGATTGGACGGAAAATGGTTCAGGCAGTCAAGCGTTCGTATGAGCAGCAGTACGCTGTTTGTGCCGACGATATGACAGAGCGTTTTCTTGAACGATGTGAAGAGGAGCAATAACGTACACACCGACGCCATAGAAAAGCCAGCTCCTTAGCGAGCTGGCTTTTCCAGTTTCCAGAGTTAGCGTATAATAGAATGAGCGGAGTTACATTAGTGGCTATGTAACCGGCCTTGCAGAAAATGTAGGCCGGTTTTTACAGGTTTTTTAAAGGATTTCTTACCGATGTTGGGCTATTTGGCTTTTACAGCCAGGCTGCACCTACAATGATTAGAAGAATGAACAGTACTACGATCAAAGCGAATCCACCGCCGTAATATGCACCCATAGCTAATGCCTCCTTTAGTAGAAACGTTATTATTTAACTTACAATAATAATCTATGCGCTTTGCTTAATGCTGTATGGGCATATATGCCAGACAGAATAAATTTTATGAAAGAACATTTTGAGACATAGAATAAAGTGTTGGAGTGACCGGTGGGTGATTTGGCAAGGGAGGAAAAGTAATGAGTATGAAATATGAAGTACATACGAAAGCATTTCAAGGCCCGTTAGATCTCTTGCTACATTTGATCAATCAGTATGAAATAGATATTTATGATATTCCTGTAGCAGAAATCACTGAGCAGTACATGACTTATATACACACCATGCAACAGCTTGAACTTAATATTGCCAGTGAATACTTGGTGATGGCAGCCACTTTGATTGCTATAAAAAGTCAACTGTTGCTTCCAAACCAGACCATTGAGCCGGAAGAAGAAGAGTATGAAGAGGATCCCCGTGAAGATTTGATGCGAAGGCTGATTGAATATCGGAAATACAAAGAAGCAGCTGACCAGTTAAAAGAAAGAGAGCTGGAAGCCAATAAAATCTATACGAGACCACCGGTAGAATTTCAGGAAGAACCAGCGCAAAAGCAAATGGTACAGGGGGATGTTTCCATTTATGACATGATTGCTGCCATGAATAAAATCATGGAGCGGAAAAAATGGGAAAAACCTGTTTCGACAAAAATTCAACGCACAGAAATACCCATCAAACAGCGGATGGAAGAAGTGATGACACAAGTGAAGGAAAGACCGGACGGAATTGCATTTGATGAATTATTCCCTATTCCTTCACGTTCCCACATTGTTGTCACGTTTATGGCAGTGCTTGAACTGATGAAGGGAAAACAAGTTTATTGTACACAAGAGAAACATTTCGATGAATTAATGATTTATTATATGAGGTGAACCACGTGGAGTTATCAGAGTTTAAAGCAGTAATGGAAGGCCTCTTGTTCGCTTCTGGAGATGAGGGAATCAGCCAAAAGCAGCTTGAACAAATTCTTGGTTTGGATGCAGATGCAGTCCAACATGTTCTCGATGAATTGAAATACGATTATGAGCATGCTGAGCGAGGTATAACGATAATGGAGTCTAATGATGTGCTTCATTTAACCACAAAGCCAGAACATACAGCGTATTATCAAAAATTGATGGACACCCCGCAAACATCTAGGCTTTCTCAAGCTGCACTGGAAACATTGGCGATTATCGCATACCAGCAACCGATCACCAGGGCGGAGATTGAAGAAGTGAGAGGGGTCAAGAGTGATCGACCTGTCCAAACGTTAATGTCCAGGGGACTTATTGCAGAAAAAGGCAGAAAAGAAGGAGTTGGCCGCCCCATCTTATACGGTACTTCTACGGAGTTTCTAACGTATTTTGGACTCCGATCGCTTGATGAATTGCCGCCACTCCCTGAAAGTGTGGAACAAGCAGACGTAGAAGGAGAAGCTGATTTGTTTTTTAAAAATTTTCAGGACCAGTTGGAAGAGGAGTAGGATTTAGTAATCGTATTTTATCTTTTAATGGCCCGGCCATTAGAACTTAACAGGAGGCTGAATGATGAGCAACGATTCCCTATATGCTCATGTGAAAGAGGTAAGTATTTTTCTTGCTGATTCCCTGCACGAAATCAGCAGCTATCTGAACAATTGCAAATTGGCAGATTTAATGAGTGAAGATGGCAGCAGAGATTCTGGGTATTATATGGAGCTGTTGAAGGCACTAAGAAGACTGGAAGTTTTTTGCGACGAAGCCAATGATACTGTCAATGGTCTGCTTCGTGAAGAACCGATGCGCGAGACGGCGGCAGAAAGAACGCTATATGGCATTCACCATCAATGTATTCTCGGTTTCTTTTCGCCTAAGAATGACGCTTGGTACGAAAACAGCCGGGCATCTTATTCTGGAAGACAGAGCATCACATTTTATCATCAACCACCCTATTCGTTTTTGCGTTTAATGGCGCATTTGGAAAAGTCCTTTCAACGGATGCGCGAGGAATTAAGCTATTATGAAACAACCTATCAGAAAAGAATGTCTTAAGCGGAATATGGAAAATCATCAGCAAAATGAGATATGCTGATGATTTTTTTGCTATCAGTATAGGACATAATCAGCGCATGATTTGCTTCTGTTCGTTTAGCATCCTTTAGGACTTCGGTCACTCGTTCCCTCCCCCCTTTATCCTGCGGACAATGTACACGGCTGAAGCTTCCAATTTGAAAAACTATTCTTCCTAAACCGGCCGAACGTTTTTTGGCATTCCGCTTTCCAGACTTGATCCTGACTGTCAGCAAATTTTTCACCTCAGTGCTCGTTAGCAGATACACATAGGCGGGTCTCCGGCATAGAATATCGGGAGGTGATTCGATGAACGAAAAAAAGAAAGATTACTTAGCTTCCTTGAAAACATGGGGCGAGGAAGTAGAAGGGAAAATGGAAGGAGTCAAACTGGACGGGAAGGATTTGGAAGAGTGGAAGATACAGCTGTACGACTGGAAATCCTTACTAAATGGTTTGTTAGAAGAAAAAGACGAACCCACTGATGAAAAGATCGCACTTGTGGAAGAAAAAAGCGCTAAGCTTTTCCACCTTATCAAGTATCTATTGGAAAAGCCGCGACAAAGTCAGGGAGCCATTCTGCCAGGGCAGCACTTCCTTCCAGATCTGCCATATGCTTATAATGCCTTGGAGCCGTATATTTCTGAGCGAATCATGAGATTGCATCACGATCGTCACCACAAATCTTATGTGGATGGATTAAACAAAGCGGAAACAGAGCTTTATACAAAACAGACTGATAATAAATTAATCAAACATTGGATGAGGGAGCAGGCTTTTAATGGTTCTGGTCATTTCCTCCATTCTTTGTTTTGGGAAAACATGTCCCCTCAAGGAGGTGGCCGGCCTTCTGGCGAGTTAATGCGACAAATAGAAAAAGATTTCGGTTCGTTTGCATCATTCAAAGCGCTTTTTTCCAGTGCTGCTGAGTCAGTGGAAGGAGTAGGTTGGGCTGCGCTCGTATGGGAACCACGCTCAGGTCGCCTGGCAATCCAGACAATCGAAAAGCATCAAATGTTTAGTTTGTGGGATGTCATTCCGCTATTAGTCCTAGACGTATGGGAGCATGCCTATTATCTTCAATATGAGAATAAACGGGCCGACTATGTGAAGAATTGGTGGAATATCGTAAACTGGCAATCGGTTTCCCAAAGATTGAAAGAAGCAAAACAAGTGAACGTTCCATATGTTTAACTTCCAAACAGGAGCTGGCTGGAGAAGTAGGTAGTTCGCAGCTGGCTCCGTTTTTTTAACTGCTGGTTGAAAACAGAAGAGAGTTTTATACATACGCCTGTCCTTCCTGCATATGATGGTACAAGAGAGTAGGCTGGGAGGTAGGGCATTGAAGCGAATAGGAGTTCTCGTTTGTTGTGTTGGTTTCATAATGGGGGTTTTTATACCCCAAAGGGCAGTTGCAGCTCCGGGAGTATCCGCTGCACATGCCGTTCTGATCGAACAGTCCACAGGAAGAGTGCTGTTTGAAAAGGATGCTCACGAGCCACAACGTATAGCAAGTATCACGAAAATTATGACGGCAATCATCGCGATAGAATCGGGAGAATTGGAGGAGGAGGCGACAGCTAGTCACCGGGCTGTCTATACGGAGGGGTCTTCGATTTATTTGGAAGAAGGCGAAAAGATGAAACTGAAAGATTTAGTCTATGGCCTGATGCTGCGCTCAGGAAATGATGCGGCAGTCGCTATCGCTGAAAAGGTGGGCGGAAGCGTCGAAGGGTTTGTCCATATGATGAATGAAAAGGCAGCATGGCTCGGAATGACAGATACAACGTTTGAAAACCCGCATGGTCTTGATTCGGAAAACCACCGCTCGAGTGCATACGATATGGCTTTGTTAATGCGCTATGCAATGGATAATGAGATATTCAGAGAAATAACCGGTTCTAAATCATACAAAGCAGAGACAAGGATGTACGCATGGGGAAACAAAAACAAACTATTGACTCAGTATTACGAGTACTGCACTGGTGGAAAGACAGGATACACAAAACGGGCGGGAAGAACGCTTGTTTCAACAGCTGTAAAAGACGGAATGTCCCTTATCGTGGTAACCATAAATGATCCGGATGATTGGCGAGATCACATTCGTTTATTTGATTGGGGATTTGATAAATATCAGATGACGGATTTACAACAGCAGGGAGTCGAGCAATTTAACGTCCGCGGTTCGAACAAAGAACTTAGTGGATACTTTCCAGATACGTTGCGTTATCCGCTTACAGAAAAAGAACAACAGCAAGTGACCAGCTCAGTATATTTGCTTGATAATGCTCCTAGTTCAAAAAAACAAGCGGAGAAAATCGGCAAGAAAGTTTTTCAAGTCAACGGCACCTATTTGACAGAGATGAGCATTTTCCCCAATGGTTTCAATCAAAATAATGGCCAGCATGGATTTTGGCAGTTATTCCGGAAAATGACAGGAGTTTTCTAGGTGGTAAATTATATTTGGGCAGCAATGGCCGTGATTGGTATTGTCTATGCAATGTTCAATGGAACCATGGAAGAAGTCAATGAAGCATTATTCGAGAGTGCCGATGACGCAGTGATGTTGTCGATTGGTTTGATAAGTGTTCTCGTCTTCTGGCTTGGATTAATGAAGGTAGCTGAAGAAGCAGGACTTCTTACCATGCTGGCCAAACTTTTCAAACCGCTGGTAACAAGATTGTTCCCGGATATTCCCAAAGACCACCCGGCTATGGGTTACATTTTGTCGAATTTCACCGCAAACTTATTCGGGTTAGGCAATGCTGCTACCCCAATGGGAATCAAGGCCATGGAACAAATGAAGCAGCTCAGTCAGACGGATGAAGCAAGCCGCTCGATGATTACTTTTCTGGCAATCAACACCTCTAGTTTGACGTTGATTCCAGCCACAGTCATTGCCATCCGCATGAAGTATGATTCGGCTGCACCTACAGAAATAGTCGGCACAACGATTATCGCTACGTTGATATCTTCTGCAGCTGCCATCATTATAGACAGATTATTTTATTATAGAAGGGTGAGAAAGCAGAAAAAATGAGTTTCATTTCGACAATCAGCAGCTGGATGATTCCACTTATTATATTAATTGTGCTGATTTCTGCTTCATGGAAGAAACTTCCTTCTTATGAGTTGTTCGTTGAAGGGGGAAAGGAGGGGATTCAGATGGCCTTTTCTTTGCTTCCCTTTTTACTGGGAATGATGGTTTCCATCGCCATCTTGCGCGGATCGGGGGCTCTGGACGCCTTTATTTCCATGCTATCTCCATTATTGCAGGCTTTTGGGGTACCGCCTGATATTGTTCCCTTATCGATTATAAGACCAATTTCCGGTACGGCGGCACTCGGCATGACCACAGAATTGATAAATACTCACGGTCCGGATTCGTTTATCGGCCGACTTGCTTCGACCATGCAAGGTAGCACGGACACCACCTTATATATTATTACGGTTTATTTCGGGGCAGTTGGAATCCGAAGGATGGGAGATGCTTTAAAAGTTGGACTGTTGGCAGATCTAATTGGTATAATAGCTTCAATCGTCATTGTCACGATTGTATTCGCAAGGTAAGCGTTGACTTTTTAGTTAACGCTCTTCTTTATTGTCCGAAAAGGGACGAGCAAAAGTACTACTAAAATAAAGGAAAATTTGGTGATAAAATGGCTAATGAACAAGAAAGGCTGCAAAAAGTGATAGCACAAAGCGGAGTCACATCCCGCCGGAAAGCAGAAAAACTAATCGAAGAAGGAAAAGTGAAGGTTAACGGAAAAATAGTGACAACATTGGGGACAAAGGTTTCTTCCGATGACAAAGTTGAGGTAAACGGAGTTCCTCTGGAGAAGGAAGAACCTGTGTATTATCTTCTTTATAAACCACGCGGCGTTATATCAAGTGTCAAAGATGATAAAAACCGAAAAGTAGTCACCGATTATTTACCGGAGATTGAACAGCGGGTGTTCCCGATAGGAAGGCTGGACTACGATACTTCTGGTTTGCTGCTTTTGACTAATGACGGAGACTTTGCAAATCTGTTGATGCACCCTAAGCATAAAATAGACAAGGTTTATGTTGCAAAAACAAAGGGGATACCTGATAAGGAAGCATTACGGCAAATGAAAAAAGGAGTCGTTTCAGAAGGGGAAAGATTAAGGGCGTCTTATGTGAAAATTTTGTCGACGGATGCAAAGAAAAATACGGCGATCGTCAAAATTGTTTTGCATGAAGGAAAAAACCGTCACGTTCGCCGAATGATGGAAGCTTTGCATTATCCGGTTGATAAATTAAAGCGGGAGGAGTATGCGTTTTTGAACCTGCACGGTTTGAATGCAGGTGAATGGCGGGAGCTGACACCGCACGAAGTAAAGAAACTGCGTACGCTCGCAGAAGAAAATGTTAAATAATGTTCAAATATCACGCTTGCTTTTAATGATATAATGGCGTAGGGAGTGAGCATGTTGAGTAAAGTAGAAGAAGCAAAAAAACAAAAACAAAAAAAGAAGAACATGCGTCTTCTTTTTCGTTCCAGCATTCTAATTGTTTTGCTGGCTGCGGTAGTATTTGCGCTGGTGTCTAATTTTAACAAGGATAAAACGGTAATAGGAGTAGGAGCTGAGGCACCCAATTTTAAATTGGAACGCCTAAATGGTGAAGGTGGAGAAGTATCCCTTGATGATTTAAAAGGCAAAGGGGTCATGCTTAATTTTTGGGCTACATACTGTGGACCTTGTAAAGATGAAATGCCGTATATGGAAAGCCTGTATCCGGAATACAAAGAAAAAGGGGTAGAAATCTTAGCTGTCAGTATGGATTCAAACGATTTAGTCGTGAATCGATTCGTCGACAAGTATGAGCTTAGCTTTCCGATTGTCAGAGATAATGGAGGACAAGTATTGGAATTATATGATGTCGGCGAGCTTCCTTCCACTTTATTCATCAATGCAGATGGCGAAGTTGTGGACAAGGTATCGGGCGCATTGACACTTGATCGGTTGGAGGGGTACTTAAAAAAAATCGAACCTCAATAACAACAGCTGAAAATTGTGAGGGATAGGAATGAAACGAATTACTTGTGAATCTTGCGGACATGTCAATCCGGAAGGTACCGTGTTGTGTGAAGCTTGCGGAAAGCCGATTGAAAAAAATCAGCATATCGATGGCAATAAACCTGGAAAACTACTGAACATGCGGTACGAGGGCAGTGCAAGAAGGTCACAAACCTACAATAAGTCGGTGATTGATAAAATATGGAATTTCTTTTCTTCGGTGAAAGTAGGGGTGACGTTAATCGTCATAACGTTGATTGCTTCGGCGGTCGGAACCATCTTTCCTCAGGAAATGTATATACCGCCGAATGTGGACCCGGCACAGCACTATGCCGATCAGTACGGAATACTAGGAAAAATTTATTATCAATTAGGTCTGCATAACTTATACAGCTCCTGGTGGTATATGATTTTAATCGCGATGATCGGCACGTCAATCATCATTGCCAGCATTGATCGTTATGTTCCGCTCCGCAGGGCTTTGAAAATGCAGAAACCGAAGCGGCACAAAGCATTTTTGCAGAAACAACGGTTGTTTAGCGAGACGGAAAACATATCCAACCAAGCTATAAATCATGTGAAAGACCAGTTGAAAAAACAGCGGTATAAAATCAAGGAACAAGACGGTCACATACTGGCTGAAAAAGGTCGTTTTTCCAGATGGGGACCGTATGTCAATCATATTGGCTTGATTGTATTTTTGATAGGTGCACTTATGCGTTTTATCCCATTCATGTACATAGACGATTATGTATGGGTACGGGAAGGAGAAACAGCGGTTGTCCCGGAAACAGACCAGCAATATTACGTGGAGAACAAAGATTTCATCATGGAAACGTATGATGAAAACGATGAACGGTATCAGGAAGCGATCCAAAAACAGGGTGGTGCTGTACCGAGTAACTACCAGACAGATGCAGTCATCTATAAAGCATCCGGGGAAGCTGTCACAGGAGAAGACCCAGAATTGGAGAAGGTAAAGGAAGGCAGTATCCAAGTAAACAAACCTTTGAAGTTCGACGGTTATGCTCTTTACCAATCGAGTTATCAGCTTGATGAATTTAAATCTATGACATTTAAAATCCATGAAACAGACGATGAAGCAGAAGAGGCACTAGCCAGCTTTACTGTCAATTTGATGGACCCAGAATACGAATATGAACTCGATAATGGATTCCGTGTGGTCATTGACCAATACTTCCCTGAATACTACATGGACGACGGAACACCTGCATCTCAATCCAAGTATCCAAGAAATCCGGCCTTTGTCTTTTTCGTGTATCCTCCAGGGGAGGACACACCTGAAGTTAGCTTTGCAGGAATCGGGCGAAACGTCGATGCATCGGGAGAAAATGACTATAAAGTAGGATTGCAGAATTTCGAAGTACGCGATGTAACCGGACTAACACTTAAACGAGACTATACCCTTCCTATCATCGCACTTGGTGGTCTAATTTTCATGATTGGGGTCATCCAGGGCATGTACTGGCAGCACCGCAGAGTTTGGATCCATCCAAGCGATTCAGGAGTGATGCTGGCTGCCCATACGAACAAAAACTGGTATGGAATTAAGCGTGAAATTGAGAAAGCGATCGAGGGAACTGAATTGAACATGGTAGAGGATCAACAGGAACTCAAGCAATAACCCCGTTTGGTACACAAACGGTGGAAGGAGGAGAACGATGGGAGATTTGACTCAGGTAAGCAGTGCGCTGCTTTATTTTGCTTTTATTTTATATTTAGTGGCGACTTTCGTGTTTGCAGGGACAATTCGTGATAAACGTACGGATAAAGGCAATGGCATGTTAGGTAAAGTAGCCATTACCATCACCATCATCGGTTTTTTGACACAAATAGGCTATTTTATTACACGGTGGATTGCAAGTCAGCATGCACCGGTAAGTAATTTATTTGAATTCACCACCTTTTTTGGCATGATGCTCGTCTTTGCCTTTATCATCATCTATTTTATTTACCGATTGAATCTGCTAGGACTATTCACATTACCTGTTGCTTTATTGATTATTGCATACGCAAGTATGTTCCCGCGGGAAATATCACCGCTGATTCCTTCGCTGAAGAGTCATTGGTTGTACATACATGTAACAACAGCGGCAACCGGGGAAGCGATATTGGCAGTAAGTTTTGCAGCGGGACTGATTTATTTAATAAGGCAAATCGACCAAACACAACGAAGTAAACGGACCACCTGGCTGGAAGTAGTCATGTATGCGGTTTTTTCCACATTGGGTTTTGTGATTATTTCCTCCTTATTCAGCGCTTTTCACTATAGTGCAGCATTTCAATTTCCGGTCGAAGGACAAGAAATTACCGTGGAGTATCAGCTTCCTGCAATCACGGGACCAAATGACGGAGAGTTGCAGACAGAAGGGGTCATGCAACCATGGTTTGAAGCACCTGGTTGGATGCATGGTGAAAATGCTGCCAGGAAATTTAATACATTGATCTGGTCGGTCCTGACTGGGGCAGTTCTGTATTTATTAGCCAGATTGATGTTAAGGAAACGGATTGCAGCGGCCATTCAGCCATTATTGAAACGGGCAAATCCTGATTTAGTGGATGAAATTTCTTACCGAGCAGTAGCTATCGGTTTTCCGGTATTTACTCTGGGGGCTTTGATCTTTGCCATGATTTGGGCAC
Source organism: Sediminibacillus dalangtanensis (assembly GCF_017792025.1). Lineage (NCBI taxonomy): Bacteria > Bacillati > Bacillota > Bacilli > Caryophanales > Bacillaceae > Sediminibacillus > Sediminibacillus dalangtanensis. The sequence goes on along the minus strand of NZ_CP046956.1, from coordinate 2,108,074 downwards.
AACAGGCGTGGGACCGTTTCTGGGGTTGGGATCCAAAAGAAGTTTGGGCCTTGATCACCTGGTTTTTCTATGCAGCCTTTCTGCATTTACGTTTATCCCGAGGCTGGCACGGTGAAAAATCTGCATGGCTGGCAGTTGGGGGATTCGCAATCATCATGTTTAATCTGGTTGCTGTCAACTTGATTATCGCCGGTCTTCACTCCTATGCGTAATAGCGGTATGATAGAAGCTAGAATATAATTGAGGGGCGGATTGCATGGTCAGTAATGAAAAAATTTTAGTAGTAGAAGATGAAGAAAGAATTCGTCGGCTGATCCGAATGTATCTGGAAAGGGAAAATTACCTGGTGGAAGAAGCAGAGGATGGTGAGTTCGGTCTGCAACTGGCACTTGAAAATGACTATGACTTGATTTTGTTGGACATCATGCTTCCAGGCAAAGACGGAATCGAGGTTTGCAAAGATATAAGAGAGCAGAAGGATACGCCGATCATCATGCTGACTGCAAAAGGAGAGGAAGCAAACCGGGTTCAGGGTTTTGAAGTGGGAACAGATGATTATATTGTAAAACCATTCAGTCCGCGCGAAGTCGTTTTGCGAGTCAAAGCTTTATTGCGGCGTTCTACCTCCAAGGCATTTTCAGCCGAGGAGCATACGACCAGAGATTTGATTGAATTCCCTCATTTGTTCATTGACAATGATGCACACCGGGTCAAAGCAGATGGCAAAGAAGTAAGTCTGACTCCAAAAGAATATGAGTTGCTATATTTTCTGGCAAGGTCTCCTGACAAAGTATTCGACAGAGAGCAGCTGTTGAAAGAAGTTTGGAAGTATGAATTTTTTGGTGATTTACGTACTGTCGATACTCATGTGAAACGATTAAGGGAAAAACTTAACAAAATTTCTGTGGATGCTGCAAAAATGATCGTAACCGTATGGGGAGTCGGGTACAAGTTCGAGGTTGATGGCGACTGATGTTCTGGCGTAGTGTGGTTTTCAAGCTATGGTTTACTATCCTGCTGCTTGTCTCCTTTGTTTTGTTGATTCTGACTATTTTATTACTGGAGTTTTTCCAGAACTATAACACAGATCAAGCAGAGCAAAACTTGATGCAAACAGCTACGAAAGTCTCTGTCATGGTAGACCATTACGATGACAGGGGCTTGATTTATGAAACAACGAGACGCGTAAAAGATCCTTCGAGCAAGATAGCCCTCGTATTTGGTGAAGGGGATTTTTGGATTTCCGACAAGAAGGATGACAGCCTTCCGAATATATCCTATAACTGGCTGATGTCAGAAAAGGATTTATCATCCGTAATCGATAACGATGAAGAAGTCAAAAAACAAGTGATCTTGCCAGGGACCGAAAATAAGGTAATTATTGTTGGTACGAAGCTTCCAAATCAAAATGGCGCTGTCTATGTCTATCAATCACTGAATGTGTTAAAAGAAACATCCAGGCACACAACACGGATCATTTGGCTCGCTGCAGGTGTTGCTCTGATTCTTACAACCATTTTTGCTTTCTTTTTGTCCTCGCGGATCACATCTCCTTTGATAAAAATGCGAGAAGGAGCATTTGAGTTGGCGAAAGGGGAATTCAATACGAAAGTACCCATTCTGACTCACGATGAAATTGGAGAGCTGGCCATGGCATTCAACCGTATGGGAAGGCAGCTCAAGTTCCATATCAACGCTTTGAGGCAGGAAAAAGAACAAGTATCGAGCATCTTAAGTTCCATGGCGGATGGAGTCTTGACCCTTAACCGAAAAGGGAACATTATGGTTTCCAATCCACCTTCCGAAAAGTTTCTTAAAGACTGGCATTATGAAAATGATTCTGCTGAAGAGGAAGTAAACTTGCCAACAGAATTAATGGAAACGTTGGATGAAGTCGTTGCCACAGAGAAGGAAGTCATGCGGGAAATCTCGATACAAGGAAGAAACTGGGCGATGATCATGACGCCTTTATACGATCAGTCCTATGTCAGGGGAGCAGTAGCAGTATTTCGGGATGTGACAGATGAAAGACGTCTTGATAAACTACGGAAAGACTTTATTGCCAACGTTTCCCATGAACTGCGAACGCCGATTTCTCTTCTACAAGGTTATAGTGAAGCAATAGTTGACAATATTGCGGAAAGTAAGGAAGAAAAAAATGAGCTTGCGGGGATCATCCATGAGGAATCGCTTCGCATTGGCCGGCTTGTAAACGAACTGCTCGACTTGGCCAGAATGGAGTCAGGCCATATACAATTGGAATTGGAATCGGTGGATATGGAGCCGTTTTTAGATCGGATTGTCAAAAAATTCAGTGGCATGGCACATGATAAAGCTGTTTCTCTGTCTCTGGAAAATAATCTTCAGGTAACACAACTCACATTCGATCCGGACAAAATCGAACAAGTTTTTACGAACCTGATTGATAATGCGATTAAGCATTCATTTGCAGGCGGAAAGGTCAGAATTATTCTCGCCGAGGAAGAAAAAGAAGTGGTTTGCTCAATCATGGATGAAGGAGCAGGTATTCCTGCCGACGATTTGCCTTTTGTTTTTGAACGATTTTATAAAGCAGACAAATCAAGAAAAAGAGAAAACAGTAAGACGGGAACTGGTTTAGGACTGGCAATTGCAAAAAACATCATGGAAGCGCACCAGGGTTCGCTGACTGTCCAAAGCAAAGTAGAAGAAGGGACAACCTTCACCTTCCGGATTCCGAAAAAAATCGAATAATCGTTAAACTTGAGGAATAATCTTGTTCCTTATGTAACATTACAACTTCCTAATTATAGGGAACTATGATAAAATGATTTCTGGAAATCAAATAGAATACTGCGGTGCCTTTCAGTCGGTTTTGCCGTCTGGCAGGCTGAAAAGGGAATCTGGTGAAAAACCAGAGCTGTCCTCGCAACTGTAAGTACGGACGAAAAGGAAAAACCACTGTGAGCTTTTAGTCATGGGAAGGTTCCTAAGTAGAAAGATGTACGAGCCAGTAGACCTGCCGTTGTTGCCTGTTTCAAACCTTCGGGGATTGAGTGTTTGAGACTGCCGGTGTGTGGTTTGTCATCCATTACAGCTGGTTTGTCTCTTTAGCTTATCTTCTCAGAGGATAAGCTTTTATTTTTGTACATAAATAGCACTTTTCCTGTCCCTGAAAATTATAATTGGGAGGTTGGAAGAAATGAAGAAGTTTTTATTCGCGTTATTAAGTTTGTTATTTGCCGCTGGTATCGTGACCGGCTGTGCGGAGCAGGATTCGTCGAACAATGAGACGGCGGAAACAACGGAGCAATCCGGTGAATCAGAAAGTCAAGAAGCGGTGATGGTCACCATTTCAGAGGATGAAGGGGAAAATGTCATCACTGAAAAAGAAGTTGAAATCGAAGAAGGGGCTATTTTACTTGATGTGATGAAAGAAAACTTCGAAGTAGAAGAAGCGGATGGCTTTATTACTTCCATCGAAGGTGTCAGTCAAAACGAAGAGGAAGGGAAATACTGGATGTACACCGTCAATGGAGAAATGGCCGAGGTTGGTGCAAACGAGTATGAACTAAGCCCGGAAGATGAAGTCACGTTCGATTTGCATGCCATGGAATGATATGAGTGAATACCTATAAACTCACTCTAATTGCAGTTCTCGCAGCTTTGGCTGTCGTGGGCAGATATACCTTTCAGTTTCTTCCCAATGTACAGCCGGTGACTGCCTTGATCATTATTTGTGGTTTCTTTTTAGGTCCTCTATCCGGAGTATTGCTTGCTGGATTGACTACTTATCTTTCCAATTTATTCCTCGGTATGGGGCTTTGGACTATCTGGCAAATAGTTGGCTGGGCATTAATCGGGTTGATGAGCGGATTGATCGGGAAATACTGGAGGGATATTCCGCTGCCGGTGATGATTGTTTTTGCCGTTATGTGCGGCTATCTTTACGGACTGATTGTGTCATTGGCAACCTTCTCAGTGGCGGGGAATTTTCTTTCCTATTACCTTTTGGGTTTGCCGTTTGATACTTATCATGCAGTAGGCAACGGAATTTTTATGGCGATTTTGTTCCCGGTATTCTCCAGGATTTTCACAAAATATCTCCGTAATTCAGAATATGGAAAAATACCAGCTAGTAAATAGCTGGTATTTTTTTGGTTTACCCCTAAAAGAAAGCAATAAATAAAGTTATAATAGAAGCGATTGACAAAAATGTTCCTTCATTGTAACCTTTTTGCTTCGCACTCCGACAATATAGTGAACGGGGGATCTGGCATGAGAGCCGTTTTTCAGGATTTGTACAAAAAATATCATCAGGATTTATACCAATTTTTAATATATATGACAAAGGATAAGGAGCAAGCAGAAGACCTCGTCCAGGAAGTTTATATAAAAGTATTGAAGTCCATTCACACATTCAAAGGAGAAAGCAGCGAAAAAACGTGGCTTTTTTCCATAGCCAGGCACGTAGCAATCGATTATTTCCGAAAACAGTCGAATAAACGAAAGCGGATCCTTGATTTTTTTGATTGGGGAGAACGAGGAGAACAATTGGAAGACCAATCCATTCTTCCGGAAGAAATAGCTGAGCAAAATGAAGAAATGAGACAGATTTATCACTGTCTCGATAAATGTAGTCTGGATCAAAAAAGTGTTATCATTTTACGGTATATTCAATCATTTTCTTTAAAGGAAACAGCAGAAACGCTCGGTTGGAGTATTAGCAAAGTGAAGACAACGCAACATAGAGCCATCAAGGCATTGCGACAGCTACTACAGCAGGAATACGGAGAGGAGGGGGATATACAGTGAAAAAAGGATGGAATAATCAACGTGTAGAGGAAAACTTGAGAAAGTTGCCTGTTATACAGGATAAGCGGCCGGAAAATGAATTGTATCAAAAGGTTGTGGAAGGTTTACAGGAAGAAACAGACAGAAAAAACAAAAGGTCCTGGAAATCATGGTTGATTCCCTCCCTGGCTACTTTGGCGGTACTTGTGTTAATCGCAGTAATAGGCCAAAGCGCAATGCGTATCGATCACTTTACTTCACAGGAAGACGCTGCCGATACTTACTCGAATGAAGCTGTGGACACCGAAGAGGCCAAAGTAATGGAAGAGGGATCACAATCCGATTCCGGTCTCCCTGCTGAACGATCCGAGTCTGCAGATGAGGGAGCGATAGTAAATGAAGCAGAAGAACCAGTCAGTAAAGCTGTCTATACCAATACCGACAGGACAACGACATTAGATGTCTCCATACCGATTGAAGGAAACGGTTATCTTGTGCCATTGACTTATCAAACAGAAAATACAAGTGAAAGTATCCAAAGCACTTTAAATCAGTTAGATGAACGGCTCGATCCTGAAGCTATCAGTCTCCCGCCGAATCTTTTACAAGGGGTTACCTTTGAAATTGATAAAAGCAACGGGATTGCAATTGTTCATTTTCCTGCCGAATTTAACTTTGAAGACGAAGCGTTTACCGAGAATGTGGGAACGGTATTATCCAGATTGTTTCTGCCTCTGGAAATAAACCAAGTAAAACTTCAAATTAATGGAAAGCCAGGTATCCCAATTGCAACAAAAGGGGAAGTAATAGATAGTCTTCCGCTAAAACAGCCTGGTAGCTATGTTTATAAGATTTATCAAAAGCAGGAGGACACCACTCCTTTTTTAGCAGCTGTACCCGTGGCCATTGACCATGACATTGAAGCAGCGTTTTACGAAATGCGAAAAGAAGAACCCGACAATAATTTGAAAGCGACAATACCTGCAGATGTTACATTCCGTGTTCAAAAGTCAGAAAAGCAGGTTTCTGTGGATCTATCCGGACCTGTTACAAATGACCAGAAGACGCTGGATATGATGGAAGCAATGATGATGACCGCCAAAAGCTTCGGATACAAAACAATTGAGTTCAATATCGCTGAAAACAGAATAGGACCTTATGACAATCTGGAAGAGCCGCTTGAAGTTCCAGATGGGATCAATGGGCAATAAACAGTTACAGCTGCTTCTTTAATCATCTAGTTCGAAGCAGTCACATGATCAGGTTACTGTTTGTAGCCTTTACTCTATTGTTTTTTCCCTGTTGATAGAAACTGCGACATAGTTTGAATTCGTCTTGCTAACTTCTTACATTCATTTTATTGAGTTGGATTACGGCGCTACGGAAACAGATTCCTTAATAAACGAGTGTACGAGACATTTTTCTCTTGCATCACTTGGTACTGCATGTAGCTAGAAAAACAAAAAGTCCAAGAGAAGGTGAAAAGACGGAACCCCAACTATTCTTTAGGAAGAAAAGAACGCGTTTCCTGATTTTTAAAAAGTCTTGTTGGGTTTCAAGGAGAAAAAGTTTTTACGCTAGCGTTAATCAACATGCTACCGAAGCGTTGCTTAACAAGCTTTTTAAATAGGAAATGGAACTTCCCATTACAAGTACTGTGCAGTTTATACCATATAGGGAAAAAATCACAATACTTTTCTAGAATGCTATCAAAAAAGCTGTCCTTCAGCCAATTGTGCCAAAGGACAGCTTTTTATATCACCTTTATTTTTGTTCTTTATACCTTGCAAGACAATCGTCAATCAGTTTATTGGCAGCCTCTACGCCTTCCCATTCTCCGATTTCAGTCTTTTTGTTTTGCAGGTCTTTGTAAGTTTTAAAGAAGTGGGAAATTTCAGCCAACTTGTGTGATGGAACGTCTTCCAAGCTGTAGACATCTTTAAAACGAGGATCTTCTACAGGTACTGCCAACAGCTTCTGATCTTCTTCACCGCTGTCAATCATATTTAAAAAGCCGATCACACGGGACTCAATGACACAACCAGGGAAAGTTGGATTGGTCACTAGCACCAGTGCGTCCAGGGGATCACCATCTAATGCTAACGTTTCATCGATATAACCGTATTCAGCAGGATAAAATTGCGGAGAAAAAAGTACTCTATCCAGCTTGAATACCCCTTTTTCCTTATCGTATTCGTATTTGTTCTGATTGCCGGTCGGGATTTCGACAAATACATCAATCACTTTATTATCTGCCATTTATATTTCCTCCTTATTTGCTTGGCAAGAGTAGCTGAAAACCATTGCTTGCCAGCTTTTTTATTCATAACAAATATGTAATCAGCTTCGGTAACATATTATATCAATTTTTAATAAGGAAAGAAAGCAGAGAACATGTTAGAATGTAAAAGAAACGTATAAAAACCTTACACATGAAAAAATCAGCAACAGGACGGTAAAAAAATGGATAAAACTATACTTAGTAAGCAAATATCAAGTAAAATCAAATTAATTAGAGTGGAAAGAAATTATACACAGGATAAAATGGCAACGATTCTTGGAATCTCGAAGAAAACACTTGTTCAAATTGAAAAGGGAAGAACGATTGCCAACTGGACTACAACAACAGCAATTTGTGCATTGTTTCGTAACAGTGAAGTCATTCGCAACATGCTCGGCGGAGATGTTCTGGAGGTAATCGAAACAATCGCCCACACTTCCATAGAAGAGTCGCTGGGAATACATACAGAAGATAAGGTTTGGTGGAATGATCTTTCAGAGCGAAATGGTTATATCCTGCAACAAAATGTCATAAGCCAACATTACCGTATAGTAAATCCGGACAAGCAGCGGTGGTACAGTTCGACAGATAAGGAGGCTGCGTTTGCCAAGTTCGGCCAAGTAAATGGACTGGTGGGCAGCAAATAGTATGCCTTGAAAAGATAAAAAGAGATGACCGTGAAGGCATCTCTTTTTGGGGATTTTATAGAAATTTATCTGGATTACCGTCGAATGGCTGTTTTGCTATCTTGATAGATTCAGTAGGACAGCCTTCGTAGGCGTCTTCCAGGTCATCTTCAAGCTGTATGGGAACAGATATACTCCCCTGGTTATTATCCAGGCGAGAAAAAGCGATTCCTTCATCATCATAGTTAAATATATCCGGGGCCGCCGCTCCGCAAGCTCCACAAGCGATGCAGGTGTCCGGATCGACTAATGTAAACTTCGCCATGATAGGGTTCCTCCTAAAGTTTTGCACTATGCAAAACCACAAAATCACTATCTTCTATTGTAAAACGGTTTGGATTTCTCGGCAAATGTTAAGCTAAAGTAATAGAAAGGGAATATCGCGATGCTAACGGAAATCATATTAGATAGTCTTGAAAAGCTAAAGCAGGAGCGCACTAGTGCAGCGGTTTATCACTTGCTGGTGGGCAAGCGATCTTCCCAAACACTGCAGGATGCCCATATATACCGTCTGACTGGCTATTTCGGAATTGCTAAGGGAATGGAGAAACAAGCGTTCGATGAAGAAATAGAAAAGTTGGTGAGTAAGGATTACTTACTTCAAAGAGGGGATAGAGCAGTTGTTACACAAGAGGGTATGGATTTTTTGAAAAAAAGTGAATTCAAGGGACTTTTGCAGCATTATAACGGTCTCCATTATGACCGAGCTTCGGATCTTTTCTATGAAAGACTCTCCCTATTTATTCAAACTGCAGCAAATATAAAACGCGGCAATCATCGATTCATACCTGTTAGCGAGAATCAGGAAGTATTGCGCTGGATGAAGAACTACTATGCTACGACCCGACACCGGCTTCAAGAGTCGCTGGATCAGTTGTACGATGAATTGCTTGTTTTCTTGAATAGATTACCTGAGCAGCATGCCGAAATTTTTGTAAAAAGGTTAAGCGGCTACTCCCATTTTGGCCTGAGCAAAGTCCAGCTAGCAGCTTTCTATCATTTGGATAAGTATGAATTTTTGGTGTTATACCAGTTGATTTTACACCGACTGCTAACTTATGTCATCTATGATAGCACACCCACTCCAACTCTCGCCCTTTTTGCAAAAGGTCTCGTAAAAGAAGTGTTTCTGACCGATTCGGCACGCAAAACGAACGACCTGCTTAAACAGGGGAGGAGTGTCGAAGAGATATGCAGGATAAGAAAGTTGAAAGAAAGTACTGTCCATGATCACCTAATTGAAATCGCTTATGCTCATCCGCGTTTTCCTCTAAACAATTATGTATCATCGGAAGCCGTCAGTGAAATAGGAAAACAAATCGAGCGGTTGGAATCCAGGAAGTTAAAGGACATTAAGCAGGCTTTAGATGACCGTTACAGTTACTTGCAAATACGTCTCGTAATGGCTGTCTACCGGGCAGGATGGCAAAAAGGAGTGGAACAATGACCGATAGTTTGAAAAGTGCGTTAGAAAAGTATTTTGGCCACCAAACTTTCCGGGAGGGGCAACGGGAGATTATCGAAGACGTCCTGCTTGGGAAAGATGTACTTGGTATTTTGCCGACTGGTTCCGGTAAATCGGTATGCTATCAGCTTCCTGCCAGGATGATGCCAGGTGCAGTACTGGTTATTTCCCCGTTGATTTCTTTGATGATGGATCAAGAAAAGCAGCTGGCGGCTGCCGGGTATAAGGATGTGATTGCATTCAACAGTTTTTTGAGTTTACAAAAAAAACAAAAAGCGTACCGAAATTTATCAGCTTATAAATTGATATATGCCTCGCCGGAAATGCTGCAAAAAAAAGGGTTTGTCAAAAAGCTGTCCGAAATGAACATATCCTTATTTGTAGTGGATGAAGCACATTGCATTTCGCAATGGGGGCATGAATTCCGTCCGGACTATTTAAAATTGCATCAAACGATAGAAGCCTTAAAACATCCTCCGGTCCTTGCCCTGAGCGCTACAGCGACACCGGAAGTACAGAAGGATATTTCCGTTCAGTTACGTAAGCCCGCCATGGCAAGACATATCTATCCAATGGACAGAGAAAACATTACTTTTCAAGTCGATAAACTTGAGGATCCGTCTGAAAAAATGAAGCGGATCTCAAATGTATTAGAAGCACATCCGGTACCGACAATGATTTACTTTTCGAGCCGGAACTGGACAGAGAAAGCTGCTGCTGAGCTATCCGCAGCATTGCCAAATATGGATATTGCTTTCTATCATGGCGGAATGGAACAATCTGACCGTATATTGATTCAGCAGCAATTTATGAATGATCAGCTTGACGTAATATGCTGTACCAGCGCTTTTGGTATGGGAATCAATAAACAAAATATCAGGTTGGTTATTCACTTTCATTTGCCGCCGCAGATTGAGTCGTTCATCCAGGAGGTTGGCAGAGCGGGGAGGGACGGTTTATCAAGTGTCAGTCTTGTCCTTTTGTCACCAAATGATGACTTACTTCCAAGAAAATTAATCCAGTCTGAGTTACCTGACAAGGAAGAAATCGATCGGGTCCTCCATTATATAAAATCAAAGATACAACAAGGGGTTTATCATTTACCTGAACAAGACACATTTCTGGAAAGTTTGCAGATTAGTGAAACAAAGTGGCGATTTATGCGCTATCACTTTGAAAATCATGGTATGATGGACAATAATCAGATTGTTTCTACCTTTGAGTGGGAAAACATAGAGGAAAAAATCAGCCGTGTAGCTGCTCAAAGAACAAAATACAAACTTTCCAAAGTAAAGGAATTGCTCTGGTGGGCAGAACAAAGTGAATGCAGAAGGAAAGCGTTGTTTGCTCCGTTCCAGGATACGATCAAGCAGCCAACATATCGTTGCTGTGATAAATGTGATTTTAAATTTTCTGAATGGTCACCCGTGACGAAGGTTACAAGTAAGTTTGAATCATTTAATTGGAAGCAGGCATTTAAACAGATAATGCTACAAGGGGACAGCGATGAAAAGATTAAGTCAGGCTGAAGCTGTACAGCAGCTTTCAGGCAGCCAATTGAAGATACAATTATACCTTTCACAGTTGCTTCTTTTGCTACTTGCTTTTGGGCTGAGCTTGTGGTTATTTCCTTCCTTCCATCAGTGGCTCGAATTAGTTTCATGGAATGAGGGAGACTTGCTTTTTTATGGGTTAATTCCCGGTCTGATCATCGTATTGACAGATTTAATATTAATGAGATGGCTGCCGGAGCAGGCATTTGATGACGGTGGGCTAAACAAGAAGCTTTTCACTAACAGCAGTGTAGTGGAAGTCCTTATAATCGCACTGATTGTGGCCGTTTCGGAAGAAGCTCTTTTCAGAGGTGTGCTGCAAACAGAATTTGGTTACCTGACTGCCAGTGTCATTTTTGCACTCGTTCATGTCCGGTATTTAACGAAACCATATTTACTATTATCCATCGTGCTGATCAGTTTTTATTTTGGATGGTTATACGAATTGACCGGTAATTTATTGGTTACCATTGCGGCTCATTTTGTTGTAGATTTTATACTAGGAATGTTACTCAGGAATGGCAGCATCATGAGAGGGGGAATGAAGAATGACAGAGGAAAGCAGCAAGGATCAAGCCAGACATCTTCGAAGCATGGTGAATGAGTTGGACAATGACAAGGAAACGGAAACGACTTATAGTCCGGAACAGGAGGAAGTCAATGTCTTAAACCTTCCACCCCGCAAGGAAGTCCATCAGAACAAAAGAACAAAAGTGAAGTGGAAAGTGAGCCTGTCGCTGGTCCGGTTGCTTGTTATTCTTTTTCTTCTTATTATTGCTGTAATTGTATCGTTTCAGATTTGGGATGGCAACCAGCTGTTCGATTTGGATGGCGGACAGGGAATGGACAACATTCTGCCGGGCTGGGAGCAGGTAAAGATAATAACGAATGGAAAATGAGTTTGCTTGAACAAAAGCATGGGTGGCCAAGCAAAACCGAACGAGTTCGAAATCCGTAGCTTTCGAACTCGTTCGGTTCTTCTATTTGTGACAACAGAATCTATAAAATTACGTAATCAACCGTACGCATAAAGAGTTTTTTTGCAGGTGAATAGGTTATTAAAAGAAAACTTTCTTCCCTCTTTCTTCTTTTAGTATTTCAGCAGCTTCGCGAAACCGCTGGGAATGGACGACTTCACGTTCCCGTAAATACTTCAGTCCATCGTTCAATTCCGGATCATCAGACATGTTGATGATCCATTGATAAGTGGCTCTTGCTTTTTCTTCTGCTGCAATATCTTCATAAATATCGGCGATCGGATCTCCTTTGGCTTGTATGTAGGACGCAGTCCATGGAGTTCCGGATGCATTCTCGTAAAACAGGGCATTGTCATGGTTGACGTAGTGTGCACCCAAACCAGATTCTTTTATTTGTTCAGGGGTGGCGTCTTTCGTCAATTTATAGACCATTGTTGCGATCATTTCCAAATGAGCGAATTCTTCGGTCCCGATATCAGTCAACAATCCGATTACTTTATCCGGAATGGAATAGCGCTGATTCAAATAGCGCAGTGCTGCTGCCAATTCTCCATCTGCTCCTCCATACTGTTCAATTAAGAACTTTGCCAAACGAGGATTGCATTCCCGGACACGTACAGGGTATTGAAGTTTCTTTTCATAATACCACATGACCATCTTCCTTTCTTGGTTGTGCTGCTGATCGAAGAAAAGAAGGGCAGAGTTGTTATGCCAGCTGCCCTTATGTTCAGACTTGCCAAGGCCAAGGGGCTTCTTTCCAGTTCCAAGGATAACCTGAGTAACTCATGCCGTATTGAAATAATGGGCCATATTGCTTTTCATATTGTTTTTTCAACTGCCGACTCTGATGGGCATGATGGTTGAATTGCTGGATTGCTTCATTGTCCCAAGGATGGGTGTCTAGATATAAAGTCAATTCGCATAATACAAAGTCGACCGCTTGAATTTCTTCCAACAGTTCGTAATAGGCGCTTGTCAGCGGTTCATTCACCTGTATCCCTCCTTTTATAAGGAGACTCGTACGGACTGTATAAAGCCGGCCATAATGTACCTCGGTACAATGCTTCTTTTGCCGTGGCATACTGAGGAAGACATGGGGGCTGGAAACCGAGGTATAACTGCGGAGGCGTCTCATAGCTCTTTACTTCAATAGGCGGGCATGGATCAGTGGGACTCGTATAAGGTGTATAAAATTTTCGTTGGCTGAACATGACATACTCCTTTCTAAAGGGCGAAAGTAATGGTACAGTGTATGAATAAAACAATTTGTCTCATTCTACTTGATTCATGTTAAGAAATAATTATGCAGGGAATGGAATAGCAAATGTAGAAATAAATATATAGTATCTTCAAAAGGAGGCTGATTCAGTTGTTTGTGAAAAGCATTTTAAAACCAAGCTATCAGTGTATTATTGCCACAGAAAAGGATACACTAAAAGCTACTATAAATCAGTTGGAAGCCAAGGACATTGAAGCAATGCCGGTAGTGGAAAACGGCATCTTTAAAGGAATGATTTCGAAACAGGATATATACCAGGCTTATTTCCAGAGCGGTAAGCCCCGTGATGAATTTCTGAGCGGCACGCTTGTCGGTGACATCGCATCACATGGCGATTTATATATTGATGAGCAAGCTGTTTTTGAAAAAACATTAACGACTTTTAAAGGGTATCCTATTTTGGCGGTGGTCGGGCCAGAAAAGCAATTTCTCGGTATCGTCACCAGGTTTGATATGATTGAACAATTTGAAAGTGTTTTTGGGATGAAAAAACCTGGTGTAAGAATTGCATTCACTTCTGAAGAATCGACGGGCCGTTTATCCCGCCTGGCCGATATTATTAAACAAAACCATGCAAATGTTATTTCGGTTACAACCTTTGATGAAACCGATAAATTGGCGAGAAGGATTGTTCTGAAGGTGGAAAAAAATGATAATATCGACAAATTATCAAGGAAGTTAGAAAAATCAGGATTCCGCGTATTGGATATCAAGGAAGTATAAAATTATCGTCAACGTTTAACAACGGGAAAAGGAGAAACTGATTGGTTGCTTTTATCATTGGAGTTGTTTGCATTAGCGGGTTGCTTTTATCGGCAAGAATGATTTACCTGGCCCACCATGATCATATTCGCTACCATGATATACCTGTATCGTTATCCAGGAAGAACGACGAAGCCATCCGGGTATTTTTCATTTCCGACATTCACCGTCGAACCATACAGAAAACCATTATATCGGCGGTTGAAGAACGTGTTGACTTGGTCGTTATCGGTGGCGATTTAGCAGAACGCAAGGTACCTCTAAGTAGAATCAAAGAAAATATACGCTTGCTCCATAAGCTCGAAGCACCGATTTATTTTGTCTGGGGTAACAATGATTATGAATTGGATTACAGGAAGCTGGAAGAGCTGTTAGAAGTGGAAGGAGTCATCTGCCTCAAAAATGAATCAGAAATGGTGGAATTGCCCAATGGTCAATCTCTATGTCTTATCGGTTTCGATGATCCGGACAACAGTTCTCCCATTGTCGAGCTGTTGGATAAGCCGGTCGAAGACATGCCCATGCTGCTCCTAAGCCATCGTCCGAGTGCTTTTGAGGAAATGGCGGAGAGCATTGCAGGTACGATTGATCTTGTCTTAAGCGGCCATACACATGGGGGGCAAATACGTATTTTTGGTTATGGGCCATATACACGTGGAGGGATTAAAACAATCCATGACACACCTGTTCTGATTAGCGAAGGCTATGGTTACACCAGTTTGCCATTCAGGCTTGGAACAACTGCCGAATGCCATATTGTAACACTAAAAGGAGTTTAACAGTTTTCTGCTGGCTAAATCTGTGTTACTGTCTAGGTACCATTAATCCGATATCCTCATATAGTATATAATTAGATGAGGCATTCAAGGGGGGATAAGTGAATGCGTTTAGAACGACTATCGACCAACCAATTTAAGATTTTCTTAACCTTCGACGACTTGATTGAAAGGGGTCTGACAAAGGAAGACTTATGGCATGATTTGCCTAGAGTCCATCAACTGTTCCATGACATGATGTATGAAGCCAGCGATGAGCTGGGAATTGAGTTGGAAGGAATGCTGCTTGTCCAGGTTCATCTTATGCAGGCACAAGGGATGCTGGTCATTGTGACGCAGAATAACCATTGGATAGATGATGAGGAAGACGATGAAGATTATGTAGAAATGAAGGTTACCTTGGATGAAAGCAGGGAACTGATTTTTGCATTTACTGATTTTGAAAATATCATCCAGGTTTGTACACATTTTGCCGACTTAGGCATAACCGGAGGAACCGTATACCATATGGATGGTTTTTATTATATGCAGTTTGACGATGAAGAAGTGGATGGACAAAACCGTGAGCATGTGATTGCCATCATGTCAGAGTTTTCTTCTCCAAGTATCGTTACCTCTCATAAATTAAATGAGTATGGAAAACGAATCTTCTCACAGAATGCTGCTGAACAAGTGAATAAGTATTTTCTACAATGATATATCTGGGAAAAAAGGAGTTGGTCGATCATATACCAGCTCCTTTTTTACTGTCCAGGAAATGATAAATTTAACTGTCTGTGGATCATTATTGGCTGAACCAGCCACGTCCAGCTCAGCGCCTACCCCCTCGAGGTCTTAAGCTTGTCGGAGGCCCAAACGATGTGGGTCATGCAGGAGTTGCCCCAGGACGTGGCGGCTTTAGCCTGTACTCCTTTAAACAGGCGCTTGGGCTTTTGTCCTGGCTAAATATGAAAGTATCTATTTTAGCAAAGGGGAGCAGTCGAGAAAGCGAGAAAGTGAAATTGTTCAAGAAGGAAGGGATATATATGGAGGCACTTTTCTCATCTGAATACGCTAGTCATCGATTTTTCTTCGTCTGGGTCGACAAAGTCGGATTGCGCTTTTCTTGTCCGTTTTTGTAGATGATGGAATGGGAACATGTTACTATATGTACGTAGTAAAATAAATAAAGAAAAAGAGTTTTGGTTTAGGGAGTGAATGGATTGAAAATAGCGGTCCTGTACGGAGGAACATCTGGTGAGAGGGAAGTATCCCTTTCAACAGGAAAGGGAATCATCCAAGCTTTGAAGGAAAACGGACATGAGGTGACAGGCATCGATTTCCATCCAGAACGTCTCGACGAATTGTTGAAGCTTAGAGTTGACTTGGTTTTTATCGGGCTTCATGGAAAATTCGGAGAGGATGGAAAAATACAAGGGCTGCTGGATATACTGGACATTCCTTATGTAGGGTCAGGAGTCTTGGCTTCTGCATTAGCGATGGATAAGGCAAAGGCAAAGCAAATTTTCGAAAAGAATCAATTGCCGGTTGCCAAGGGTATAGCCATACCTGTTAAGAGACATACTCAACAGGAAATCATTGATTTGATACAGGGAAAATTCACTCCTCCATACGTAGTGAAACCGAATCAAGAAGGTTCCACGCTTGGATTGACGATTGTCAAAAAGGGTGAACAGTTGCCGGAAGCGGTGAAAAATGCAGTGCAAAGCGACGATATGTTACTGGTGGAGGAATTTATCTCTGGACGAGAATTCACTGTCGCGGTGATCGGATCACAAGGGGAAGAACAGGCACTACCGGTTATTGAAATCATTCCCAAGAATGATTATTATGACTTTGATTCTAAATATAAGCCAGGCGGTAGTGAACATATCATCCCCGCACGTATTAGTGACTCGTTAACTGGACAATTGCAAACGTACGCTGTTCGCGCCCATCAACTTTTGGGCTGTGATGTATATTCAAGGGTCGATTTTATCGTGACAGAGGCGGGTGAACCCGTAGTTTTAGAAGTGAATACATTACCCGGGATGACACCGACCAGCTTGTTTCCGGATGCAGCAAAAGTCGTCGGCTGGTCTTATGAACAAATGGTCGAGCAGTTTGTGACCCTTTCTTTGAAAAACAAGCAATAGAAATTATTTATTTATCAAATGCCGATAACGTATTGCATAATGCTATCTAGCGTGTATACTATTGTCTGAAAGAAATTGCGAAAACTTTAAAGTGATGAACTGAATACGATTGGGAGGTAAGTTCATGGTAGCCGATAAAGCATCAGATTCTCCAAATGAACAAGAGAAAGACAAACTGGACGTATTAAAATCAACCCAAACGGTAGTACAAACAGCACTCGATAAATTGGGCTATCCAGATGAAGTCTTTGATTTACTAAAAGAACCGGTGAGGATGATGACTGTCCGGATACCTGTACGAATGGATGATGATTCCATCAAAATCTTCACAGGATACCGAGCGCAGCATAATGATGCAGTAGGACCAACAAAAGGCGGGGTAAGGTTTCACCCGAATGTAACAGAAAAAGAAGTAAAGGCGCTATCGATATGGATGAGTCTGAAAGCGGGCATTGTAGATCTGCCTTATGGCGGCGGAAAAGGCGGAATTGTTTGTGATCCACGGGAAATGTCTTTCCGGGAGCTGGAAGGGCTTAGCCGTGGATACGTGCGGGCGATCAGCCAAATAGTCGGCCCGACAAAGGATATACCGGCGCCAGATGTGTTTACAAATCCGCAAATCATGGCATGGATGATGGATGAATACAGTCGGATAGACGAGTTCAATAATCCTGGTTTTATTACAGGTAAACCTATAGTTCTTGGTGGTTCACATGGGCGTGAATCCGCCACAGCCAAAGGCGTTACTATTTGTATTGATGAAGCGGTCAAGAAAAAAGGCATATCTGTAAAAGATGCAAAAGTGGTCATTCAAGGCTTTGGAAATGCAGGAAGCTTTTTGGCGAAGTTTTTGAATGATCAAGGAGCCAAAATCGTCGGGATATCTGATGCATACGGGGGACTTCATGATCCAGACGGCTTGGATATCGATTATTTACTAGATAGAAGAGACAGTTTCGGAACAGTGACCAAACTATTTGAAGACACGATATCCAACGAAGAACTATTAGAATTGGATTGCGATATATTAGTGCCTGCCGCAGTAGAAAACCAAATAACCGAGGAAAATGCCGATAAGATTAATGCATCTATTATAGTAGAAGCAGCCAACGGACCAACCACACTGGAAGCTACAAGGATTTTATCCGAGCGGGGCATTCTACTGGTTCCGGATGTATTGGCTTCTGCTGGTGGTGTCACTGTCTCTTATTTTGAATGGGTACAGAATAACCAGGGCTATTACTGGACGGAAGAAGAAATTGAAGAGAAATTGTATAAAGTCATGGTCAAAGGCTTTAATAATGTCTATAACACAGCTGAAACCAGAAAAATAGACATGCGTCTGGCTGCATATATGGTCGGAGTAAGAAAAATGGCTGAAGCAGCAAGGTTCAGAGGGTGGATTTAATGGCAGGCGGTACTTATCAGTGTAAGTTTGATAAGTACCGTTTCTGTTTTCCTTCCTCTGTCCTGTTAGAAGATAAAGGCTGCTTCTGAGCAGTCTTTTGGATTGGCGAAAAGGAGTGGAAGAGATGCAAAAAGAGAATACAATTATTATTGGGGCGGGACCGTGTGGTATGTCTGCCGCCTTGGAATTGCAAAAACGCGGAGTGAAACCGTTACTGATTGAAAAAGGGAATGTCGTGAATTCCATTTATCACTACCCCACCCATCAGACGTTTTTCAGTTCCAGTGATCGGTTGGAAATTGGTGAAATCCCGTTTATCACAGAAAAGAAAAAACCAGTGCGGAACCAGGCGATGGCCTATTATCGCACCGTTGCGGAGCGGAGTCACCTCCGGATAAACAGCTTTGAACGGGTAGTAAATGTGACTAAACAGGAAAAGGGTTTTCAACTACGTACACGAACTGCCAAGGGGGAAGAACGGAATTACCATGCAGAACACGTTGTCGTAGCAACAGGCTATTATGATCAGCCACGATATATGGGGATTCCGGGGGAAGAACTTCCAAAAGTGATGCATTATTTTAAGGAGGCGCATCCTTATTTCGGTCAAAATGTAGTCATTATCGGTGGAAAAAACTCAGCTGTCGATGCTGCGTTGGAGCTACATAAAGCGGGAGCGAATATTACCGTGTTATATCGGGGCAGTGAATATTCACCAAGTATTAAACCATGGATTTTACCTGAGTTTGCTTCCCTTGTCCGAAAAGAAATCGTCAAAATGGAATTTAATGCAGAAATCGATCGCATTACCGAAGATGAAGTGCATTATCAAGTGGACGGTAAGCAAAGGGTGATTGATAATGATTATGTGTTTGCCATGACAGGCTATCAGCCGGACAACCAATTTCTTCAGGAAATGGGAATTGAAGTAAATAAGGAATCGGGAGAACCAGTATATGATGAAGAGACGATGGAAACGAATGTCTCCGATATCTATATTGCTGGCGTGATTGCCGCTGGCTATAACAATAATAAGATTTTTATAGAGAATGGGCGTTACCATGGCGGGTTGATTGCCGAAGCTATAATCGCTAAATCATGACGATTTGGAAAGTGGCCGGGATAAAAACATGGCCACCAAAGCAAAAACCGAACGAATTGTGGAATCGTTCGGTTTTTATTTTGATCACGATGCTTTTGTCCCAGGCTCTTCTTTATTCTCGCAATTCGGTAAATCATTCAAACATCGGGGCCAGTTCTGTCAAATTGTTTGTCAATTCCAACGCTACCATCAATTTAATCCGCGCCTTTGGTCCGGTAAGTCCGTTTGCGAAAATGATCCCCATATCTCTTAATTGTCTTCCTCCTCCATCGTACACATAGGTTGCCTGAACAATCCCCTGATAGCATCGGGAAACAAGAATGATCGGAATGTCGTCATCCAGTATTTCCTGAAGGGCGGGAATGATTCCTTTTGGCACATTGCCTTGGCCGAGCGCTTCGATGACCATGCCGGAAATCCCTGTGCTATGAATGGCGCTAATAAGACTGCCATCCATCCCGGCGTAAGCTTTAACTAACGCGACATTCTTGGTCAACTGCTGGATGGGATAGGATTCATAGGAGATAAGCTTTTGGTGGAATAATATCTCCTGCTTTGTAATGATTCCAATCGGCCCGTACTGAGGACTCTGAAATGTTGCTACATTGCTTGTCGATGTTTTGGTGACATTTTTTGCTGTATGGATTTCATCGTTCATCACAACGAGTACCCCTTTATCTTGGGCTTCGTCCGAGTTGGCAACCCGGATGGAACTGATTAAATTATATAATCCATCTGATCCGATTTCATTGCTGGAGCGCATGGCCCCTGTGACGACAACCGGTTTTCTGGTTTGTAAAAATAAATCGAGAAAGTAAGCTGTTTCTTCCAATGTGTCGGTTCCGTGCGTTACCACGATCCCGTCAAAATTTCCGGCGGCAAGCTTGTCATGGATCCGCCTGCCTAGTTCGAGCATGTGCGCAGGCGTAATATGAGGAGACGGCAAGTTGAATAAAAAATCTTCTTCAATATGTGCATCATGATTAAACAAAGATGCAGAGTTCGATAATGGGTGCTCGCTGGATGTTGAAACGGTACCGCTTCGTTTATCTTCTTGCATGGAAATGGTGCCGCCAGTATGGATAATTAGAATTTTTTTCAAGTTTTTCACCTACTTTTATTGGGGCTATTTTATTTGTGCCAACTTCATGATACGATGAATGATATTAGATTGAAAGAGGGTGTCGATATGTTTGCTGTCCTCTCTGCCGGGATTGCACCGACACTGGCGCTCATGTCATTTTTTTATTTAAAAGATCGATTCGATTCAGAGCCTCTGACTACTGTGTTCCGGACTTTTTTGTACGGAGCTCTTTTGGTGTTTCCTATCATGTTTATCCAATATGCTTTTATGGAGGAAGGAATCGGCCAGACGCCGCTGATTCGATCTTTTTTACTGACCGGACTAATGGAAGAGTTCTTTAAATGGTTTATCTTTCTTTATACGGTATATAAATATACAGATTTTGATTCCCTTTACGATGGGATTATATATGGTGTCGCCATCAGCCTAGGCTTTGCGACAGTGGAAAATCTGCTCTACTTACTTGCCCATGGTGTAGAATATGCATTTAGCAGAGCGATTTTTCCTGTATCATCGCACGCCTTGTTCGGTGTGATTATGGGCTATTATCTTGGGAAAGCGAAATTTTTGACGAAAAACGTAAAACGATCTCAGTTTTCAGCGTTGTTGATTCCCTTAAGCCTCCATGGTTTTTATGACTTCATCTTAGAAACAGTGCCCTCCTGGATCTATGTCATGACCCCTTTTATGATTCTGTTGTGGATGTTTGCATTACGGAAAGTCAAATTAGCCAACCAGCAAGAATACAAAAACGTTGTCGTCTTGGCCGAAAAAAAGTCACAAATTCAATAAACGAATCAAAGCTATCCATGCTTCGGCATGGGTAGCTTTTTTTCACTGTATTTTTCACTGTATTTTTCACTGTATAGGAAATGATAAATTTGACTGTCTGTGGATCATTATGGCTGAAACAGCCACGTCCAGCTCCAGCGCCTACCCCCTCGAGGTCTTAAGCCCACCCTCTGTGTGGCAAAAAGCGCCACGCCGAGGCTGTTCTTAAGCTTATAGGAGGCCCGAACGATGTGGGTCATGCAGGCGTTGCCACAGGACGTGGCGGCTTTAGCCTGTACTCCTTTAAACAGGCGCTTGCGCTTTTGTCCTCATCAGAGTCTCCGCTAACTGTGTTTATCTTGTTATAGAAGGAGTGGAGGGATTATGCCTGGTTTTCTTCCAATGCAAGATAGCATCATGCTGATGAGCTGGTGTCCAACTCATCAATTGAATAACCAATTCTTATTATCCTGCTTCCCATGTATAAAAATAGCATGCTTTCAAAAAATAAGCCAACAACGAAGACTTTGATACTCTTAGGAGGAAATGGTATGCGGTTCAAAAGAACAGTTATTCTCTTGTTTTTTGCGGTACTCTTGATGGCTGGAATGCCAGCTGCGGATGGACTTCGTCCTGTAGAGGCGTTCAGCCCGCAAGTTATCCAGCATGGTGCTTCGGGGGAAGATGTCATTGAGTTACAAGCAAGATTACAATATTTAGGTTTTTATAATGGGAATATTGATGGTGTTTTCGGCTGGGGTACGTATTGGGCACTCCGTAATTTCCAGTATGAGTTTGGTTTAGAAATTGACGGCATGGCTGGATCGAAAACAAAACAGAAACTTGAAAAAGCGAGCGAATATGATAAGGAGTTTGTTCAGGAGCAAATCAGAAAAGGGAAAAAGTTCACCCATTATGGTGGTACGCCAAAAGAACAACAAGTGAAAAATGGTGATAACCAGCAGGCTGGAAATAAAGAAAATCAGGGGGGAGAAAATCAGCAACAGGGAGGAGGTACATCTGCTGAGCCGACAGCTGTCAATGTACCGGGAGGCTTTTCGCAAAACGACATCCGTTTAATGGCCAATGCTGTTCACGGAGAAGCTAGAGGAGAACCATATGAAGGAAAAGTTGCCGTAGCAGCAGTCATTCTTAATCGGGTTGAAAGCCCTACATTTCCGAATACTGTATCAGGAGTAATATTTGAGCCGAGGGCTTTTACGGCTGTTGCAGATGGGCAAATTTGGCTGACGCCGAATGAATCTGCTGAACAGGCTGTGCTTGATGCAATAAATGGCTGGGATCCTACCGGCGAGGCTACTTACTATTTTAATCCGAATACAGCTACATCTGACTGGATTTGGTCAAGGCCGCAAATCAAACAAATCGGCAAGCACATATTTTGTATGTAAGAAAGGTGGCGCGGAAAATGATGAGATGGATTTTAATCGCTGTACTGGCTGTGGCAGTGGGAGCGACAGGGATTTGGGGCTATCAGGAACATCAGGAGAAAAACGCTATTCTCGTTCAGGCGGAAAATACGTACCAGCGGTCGTTCCACGATTTGTCCTACCATATGGACTTGCTGCATGATCAAATCGGAACAACACTTGCTATGAATACAAAGGAACGCTTATCCCCGCAACTGGCAGATATATGGCGGCTTACATCCGAAGCGCATAATGATGTAGGTCAGCTTCCGTTGGCTTTGCTGCCATTCAACAAAACAGAAGAATTCCTATCTGATATCGGAGATTTTAGTTATAATACAGCCATAAGAGACTTGGAAAAGGATCCACTGACTGACGGAGAAGTGAATAATCTGGAATCCCTCTATGAAACATCCGGAGAAATAAGAGACGAACTGCGGAAAGTTCAACACCTTGTCCTGGAGAATAACTTGCGCTGGATGGATGTGCAGCTGGCACTAGCTACCAACGATAAACAAGCAGACAATACCATTATCGATGGATTTGAAACGGTGGAAAAAACCGTAGAAGGGTATTCAGAGGGAAATCTAGGTGTCAGTATGACCGGGACTTCGAACAAGAAACATGAATACCAATCCTTAAATGGAGAAAATATTGATGAAAAACAGGCACAGAAAAAAGCCCAAAAGCTGTTTGAAGTAAAAGATGCTTCCGACATAAAGATAACCAAGTCAGGGGATGGTGCGGAAGTAGCAACCTATAGTGCTTCTTTTCACAAAGATGGCAGGGATGGTTATATGGACATGTCGGTGAAAGGCGGCCATCCAATATCGTTGATCATCAATAGAGAAGTCAAGGATCCTGGCATCAGTCTCAATGAAGGGATGGAAAAAGCAGAAGATTATTTAAAAAGCCTTGAGATGGAAGACATGGAACTCTTCCAAAGCAGTCAATATAACAATGTCGGAGTGTACAATTTCTTGTACACACAGGGCGATGTACGTATATACCCTGACTCTGTTCAAGTGAAAGTGGCGCTGGACAATGGGGATATACTGGGCTTTACGTCTCGCGATTATTACATGAACCACCAGGAACGCGATCTGCCGGAGCCTAAGTTGACAGCGGAAGAAGCAAAGGATAAGGTCAACCAAAATGTGAAGATACAGGAAAATAGATTAGCTGTCATGGAAAACGATTCTGGTGAAGAAGTACTTACCCATGAGTTTTTAGGTGTATTGGGAAATGATACGTACCGAATCTTTATTAATGCGTTGAACGGTGCTGAAGAAAAAGTGGAAAAATTACAAGGGGCAGAAGCAAAATTCGATGATGCAGTTTAGGGAAGGGATTTTACTCCTTTCCCTTTTCCTTGTTTTTTGAGATAATAAAAAGGACTAAATAAAAGATAGAGAGAGGCGGAACCTTTGATAAAAATCGGCACACCGCTCACATTAGAGATAGAGAAGGATCATGAAGTAGAGCGTTATCGATGTAAAGTAGTAGAGCAACAAGGGAGTTTTTTATTCGTTGATTATCCGGTCCATCTAGTTTCCGGTAGAACGAACCTTTTTGAACGAGGAACTATCTTTACGGCAAGTTTTGTCGGGGAGGATCATACGGTATACAGTTTTGAAACGGAATTAAAAGATAAGAAGAAATTAAAAATCCCAACACTTGTGTTAAACTATCCAGGAGCAAGTCAGTTGAAAAAGGTTCAACGCCGGGAATATGTGCGGATCGAGACCGCCGTAGATGTCTCTGTGCATGATACAGAAAAGGAACTCCGTCCATTTACCACGATCACACAAAATATAAGTGGAGGCGGACTGTCACTTGTACTTCCACCCGGACGAGAAATCCCTCCGGGAAAACGATTGGAATTATTGATCGTCTTACCGATGGAATCAACGGTAATTTCTTATGTTAAGGTACAGGCAGAGGTTATTCGTACACATGACCGGCCGGAAGGACAACGACCGCTCTTATCTGTCAAATTTGAAGAAATAGAGGAACAAGATCGCCAGTCAATCATTCGATATTGCTTCGAGAAACAGCTCGAAGCGAGAAGACGTGGACTGGACACCAGAAAGGGAATACGAAATTAAATGAACACACGAGCGTCTCGTTTCTATTCCCGTAAAATTGGACAATACATATTTCATAGCAAGAGAGGAATGTAGAAACATATGGAACAAAATCAACTAGCCATAGCGATTGACGGGCCGGCAGCAGCAGGGAAAAGTACAGTTGCTAAATTAATTGCTGAGGAACTATCTTATATCTATATTGATACAGGTGCAATGTACCGAGCCCTTACTTATAAGGCACTTCAGAAAGACATTGATCTGGAGGATGAACAAGCCCTGTTACAACTGTTGCAGCAAACAACGATTGATTTGCAGCAATCAAACAACGGTCAAAGCGTTCTTGTAGATGGTGAAGACGTTACTCGTGAAATCAGGGGACAGCAGGTGACCGGACAGGTATCAGTGGTGGCGAAGCACCCGGCAGTACGGAAAGAAATGGTTGCAAGGCAGAAAGCACTCGCAGCCAAACGCGGAGTAGTAATGGACGGAAGAGACATCGGCACCCATGTACTTCCAGACGCAGAAGTAAAAATATTTTTAGTGGCTTCCGTACAAGAGAGAGCGGAAAGACGGCACAAAGAGAATCAGGAAAAAGGATTTGCTTCCGACCTAGAGGAATTAAAGAGAGAAATCGAAAAAAGAGATCAACTTGATTCAGAGCGGGAAGCATCTCCATTGATCAAAGCAGAAGATGCTGTGGAGATCGATACTACTTCTCTTTCCATCCAAGGTGTTACGGATCGGATTTTGGAAGTAGTGAAAAATGCAAGAAAAAGCTAGAGGGGATTTGGGATATGAGTTTATATACTTTTGCTAAGAACGTAGTAGCTGCTATACTTTACCCCGTATACCGGATTAAAGTAGTCGGTGCGGAGAATGTTCCCGACAAAGGCCCGGTTATCATTTGTTCTAATCATATTTCTAATTTTGATCCGCCAGTGGTTGGTATTACGTCCCCGCGTGATATTTACTTTATGGCTAAAGAGGAATTATTCAATAATACCTTTTTAAGAGGATTGTTGACCAGGCTGCATGCTTTTCCGATCAAGAGGGGGATGAAAGACCGGAACGCTTTGCGTCAGGCATTGAACATACTGGAAGAAGGGAATACCCTCGGTCTTTTTCCGGAAGGGACGAGGAACAAGACTGGCAAAGTCGGGAAAGGCTTGGCGGGAGCGGGGTTTTTTGCCCTCCGTTCGCAGGCATATATCGTACCCTGTGCCATTATCGGACCCTATAAACCGTTCAAACAATTAAAAGTTGTTTACGGAAAACCGATTGAAATGGAACAATATCGGGAAAATAAAGTATCAGCAAAGGATGTTACCCAAGTGATCATGCAGGAAATCCAAAAACTGATCGATGAAAATCGGTAATCGTACCCTGCCTATCGCTTGACAAAAATGGGTAAATATTAGAAGTTAGAAAAAAGGCATTTCATAAGATTGGTTGTGTCGGAATTTGAAGGAGGTCTCTTTATGGATGAAATGAACAATGAATTTTCAGATTTACAACAGCTATCTACCGGTGATCAGGTGACAGGGAAGGTAGTTAAAGTAGAAGAAAAACAAGTGCTCGTTGACATCGGTTATAAAGTGGAAGGGATTGTACCTATCAGTGAGCTCTCCAGCCTGCATGTGGAAACAGCTTCCGATGTAGTGAATGAGGGTGACGAGCTGACACTTCAAGTGAAAAAAGTAGAAGACGATGAAGTCGTACTTTCCAAACGAGCAGTCGATGCTGATAAAGCATGGGAAGATTTAGAAGAAAAATTCAACAGTGGGGAAATATTCGAAGCAGAAGTGAAAGATGTTGTTAAGGGCGGCTTAGTAGTCGATGTAGGACTGCGTGGTTTTATCCCGGCCTCTCTTGTAGAAACTTATTATGTAGAAGATTTCTCTGATTACAAAAATAAAGCATTAAGCTTAAAAGTGGTAGAGTTGGATCGCGAGCAAAACAGGGTGATTCTTTCCCACCGAGCTGTCTCCGAAGCTGAACAAGCTAACCGGAAACAGGAAATTCTTCAGTCTCTTGAAGAAGGGCAAGTATTGGAAGGTACGGTTCAGCGACTTACTGACTTCGGTGTGTTTGTTGATATCGGCGGTATCGATGGACTTGTCCATATTTCTCAATTATCTTATCAGCATGTGGAAAAAGCTTCCGATGTCGTAGAGGAAGGTCAAAAAATTAATGTCAAGGTGCTTTCTGTCGACAGGGACAATGAGCGTATCTCTTTATCACTAAAAGAAACATTGCCGGGACCTTGGGATGGAATTGAAGAGAAGGTACAGACGGGTTCTGTCGTTACAGGAACTGTTAAGCGCCTGGTGAACTTCGGCGCATTTGTCGAAGTATTCCCGGGAGTAGAAGGACTTGTCCATATTTCCCAAATTTCAAACCAGCATATTGGTACCCCACAGGAAGTACTGAATGTAGGGCAAGAAGTTCAAGTGAAGGTTCTTGATGTGAATGAACAGGATCAACGCATGTCCTTAAGTATCAAAGAATTGGAGCGAGATCAGGATCAAGCTGAGCTTAAGCAGTATGAAAAAGAAGAAGATCACTCTGGCTTTCAATTAGGCGATATGATCGGAGATAAGCTCGACAAGTATAAGTGATGGTGAAAAATGGATGACCAGACAACAAAGAAAATTAGAGCATATTAAATATGCGGTAGAATCCAATCAGGAGGGCTGGAGCCCTTTTGATGATATGGAGATTGTCCATCAAAGTGTTACTTCTCTCCGTTGGGAAGATATTGATCTTCATACAAAAGTGGGCGGACTTGCTTTAAGTTCGCCCCTTTTTGTTAATGCGATGACTGGTGGAGGCGGCATCAAAACGGAAAAAATAAATGCCCAGTTAGCCGCTGTTGCCGCAGAAACAGGCATCGGCATGTCTGTCGGTTCTCAGATGTCGGCTTTGAAAGATTCTACAGAAGAGCCTTCATACCGTATTGTCCGGAAAGAGAATCCCAAGGGTATTATTTTTGCAAACATAGGAAGTGAGTCATCAGTAGAACAAGCCCGGCGCGCTGTGGACATGCTTGAAGCGGATGCCTTGCAGATCCATCTTAATGTTTTACAGGAACTGATTATGCCAGAAGGTGATCGGGATTTTCGTCAGATGGATAGAAGGATTGAAGCAATTGTCCAAAGTATCCCCGTTCCAGTTATCGTAAAAGAGGTAGGGCACGGTTTATCAAAAGAGACTGCTATACGTTTGCAGGAATTAGGAGTTCAATTTTTAGATGCAGCCGGAATGGGAGGAACCAATTTTTCAAAGGTGGAGAACCGTCGAAGGAAAGATCCCTTATCCGCTTTTAATAGTTGGGGGATTCCAACTCCTGCGTCGGTCAAAGAGATAAGGGGAATTTTACCCGGTGCTCATTTACTTGCTTCAGGCGGTATCCGAAACGGGATGGACGGTGCTAAATCTTTGATACTTGGAGCGGAAGCGTTTGGCATGGCCGGAAGCCTGCTCAAAGTGCTCATGGAGGAGGGGATGGATTCGTTGTCGAATCGAATTGCCTCCGTCCATCAGGAATTGAAAATCATCATGATGCTTTTGGAATGTAGAGAGCCGAAACAATTGGCGGGCAAGCCGTATGTCGTAACCGGATATTTAAAAGAGTGGTTTGATCAAAGAGCAAAATAAAAGGATTTGCACAAAAATATAGCGGACAATGTAAAAACCGGACGATGATTCGAAATCCCTTCGAACTCGTTCGGTTTTTGTTTTTGTAGGAAATGATAAATTTAACTGTCTGTGGATCATTATTGGATGAAACAGCCACGTCCAGCTCCAGCGCCTACCCCCTCGAGGTCTTAAGCCCACCCTCTGTGTGGCAAAAAGCGTCACGCCGAGGCTGTTCTTAAGCTTGTCGGAGGCCCAAACGATGTGGGTCATGCAGGCGTTACAGGACGTGGCGGCTCTAGCCTGTACTCCTTTAAACAGGCGCTTGCGCTTTTGTTCTGGAATGCTATCTAGCTCGAGAACCTATCTTCCGCTTAAGATTTAAAACAACTCTCTGTATGGCAAAGAATCGCTACTAAAAGTTGCACTTAAGGTAAGAAAGACGCTTTACACTTTTTTTGACAAGCGTTAAATATGCGGGTTTAAAAACACGTTCGGAAAGCTATAATGCTAATGGAAGGTGAAGCCCGTGGAAGGTCTGTTGTTTTATTGGATATGCTGGTTGTTATGGATAGTCGCTACTTTTTTACTTAAAAAGAATCACACTAGATTTTATCTTTCTTTGGTGATCCTTTTGCTTTTATGTGGTTCCAATACAAAGATAACTATTTGGGACTGTCAGTTGAATCTCGCCCTAGTTGTTTCTTTTTTCTCTGGAATCCTTTATTTAGCAAGGAAAAGGGATTGGGTTTGGTTATTGTTTGGAAGCTTATGCATGACATTTTGTTATGTCGGTATTCTGCTTTGGGAATTGATCAGTCCAATTTGGCTGTTTGTTCCCCGTTTGTTAATGATTCCGTTTATAGGACTTGTCTTACTTATATTTCTGGCAGAAACACTGATCGAGAAGTGCATGGTTTGGTGTCTCGGCATCACCAGTGGTGAAATTCTTCATGGGTTGATAATGAGGAGTTATGGTTTTCATCCAACAATCGGAGAACTTTCATTTTTTGATTTATTGTTTGTAGGTATAGCTTTTATCATTCTACTCAGACTAACCGTAGCTACGAAACAAAAGATAGACGTAGTTGCACAAACCATAGAGCAAAAGCTCAAAATGAGGTGGAATCATGAATGAATATACCTACCCGATTTTATTTGGAGTAGTGATCGGAACGATTGCCAGACTTGTCATGTTGCGAACAGATTACCGGCAATACCCGACATACTTGCATGGTAAGGTCATCCACATCTCGTTGGGATTTATTGCTGCTTCGCTCGGTACAGTCGCCGTACCTGCCATAATGGAGAAAGAGTTCACTGCTGTCACTTTTCTGACTATTGCTGCATCCCAGTTCAGGGAAGTTCGGAATATGGAGCGGAATACGTTGACTGAATTGGACGCTTACGAATTGGTTCCCAGGGGAAATACGTACATAGAAGGGATAGCGGTCGCGTTTGAAGGAAGAAATTATCTGGTCATTTTCACATCCTTTATTGCAACGTTAACTTATTTAGTATGGAATATCTGGATTGCCATCATTGCTTCGCTTGTCTGCTATCTTATCATTAGAAAATTCATGAGCGGAGCTACTTTAAAGGAACTGGTCGACATCGAGCACCATGATTTACATTTCGAAGGTGCGGGTCTGTATGTCGATAATATTTATATTATGAATATTGGTCTGCCAAAACGGCAGGAAGAAATAATGAAGTATGGAATGGGATTTATCCTTACTCCAAAAAATTTCAATGTACGGTCGACGATTGCCAATTTGGGACAGCGTCAAGCCATTCTTCATGATGCCTCTGTATCCCTGGGGGTTTTTCGAGATTCCGGTACGCCAGCACTTGTTCCTTTGATCAAGCGGGATTTGGATGATGGCCGTATTGGTGTTTTTATTTTGCCGCAGGATAAGGATATCGACAAGGCCAAACGAATAATCGGTGCAGTGCCGGTCTTGGAAAATGCAATCCGCATGCCCTCTGAATCAAAAGCAAATAAAAAGGGGGAAGAAAAAGGATGAAAATGGAAAAGGCCATATTAGCGGTCATCACCCTTAACAAGGAAAAAATCGACGGGGGAGCCCCCATCTTTTTGTGTGAAACACAGGAAGAGATGGAAAAAGTGGCAGCAAATTTAGAAGCGATACTGGATGGGATTAGTCATGCACTCAGTGATCAGTTGTATATCATTGTCAAACATTGATATGCAACTTTTTTGCATGATAGAAATCGGCTGGAGGCCATGTTGTACCAAAAAGCGTTGTTTAAAAATTCCTCATTTGCTAAAATAGAAAAGTTAGAGCCTTCGGTTTTACATGGAATGATAGAAGTTATAGTAGAAAGAAAGGATGAACCTTTCATGAGGAAATCAATTGTAGCAATAGTCGGTCGACCGAATGTCGGAAAATCAACCATTTTCAACCGGTTAGTCGGAGAAAGAATTTCCATAGTCGAAGATATACCCGGCGTAACCAGAGATCGTATTTATTCGCAGGCGGAGTGGCTGACTACCAACTTTAACCTGATTGATACCGGAGGAATCGAAATCGGTGATGAACCACTGCTTGTACAAATGCGCGAGCAGGCAGAAGTGGCCATCAATGAAGCAGACGTGATCATCTTTATGGTGAATGGTCGAGAAGGAATGACAGCAGCCGATGAGGAAGTGGCCAAGTTGCTGTTTAAATCGAATAAACCTGTCGTACTGGCAGTCAACAAAGTAGATAATCCGGAAATGCGCGATCAAATTTATGAATTTTATTCGCTCGGATTTGGCGAACCGTTCCCGATTTCTGGAACACACGGTTTGGGTTTAGGTGATTTGCTTGATGAAGTCGTGAAACACTTCCCTGAGCTTGAACAGGCGGAAGAAGATGATTTAACTATCCACTTTAGTCTTATTGGCCGCCCGAATGTCGGCAAGTCCTCCCTGGTGAATGCACTGCTCAATCAAGAGCGTGTCATTGTCAGTGATATAGCTGGCACCACACGGGATGCAGTCGATACACCGTTTACGAAGGATGGCAGGGATTACGTAATCATCGACACTGCAGGAATGCGAAAACGCGGGAAAATTTACGAAACTACTGAAAAATACAGTATTTTACGTGCATTGAAGGCAATTGAACGTTCAGATGTTGTGTTAACTTTAATCGATGCGGAAACCGGCATCATCGAACAGGATAAAAAAATAGCCGGATATGCACATGAAGCGGGAAAAGCCGTCGTCATCGTCGTCAACAAGTGGGACACCGTGGAAAAAAGCGAAAAGGCGATGAAAGAATTTGAAGATCAAATCAGAGCCCATTTTCAATTTCTCGACTATGCACCGATTGTATTCTTGTCTGCGAAAACGAAAAAGCGGATTCACACGTTGCTTCCGCGCGTTCTTGAAGCAAGTGAAAATCATGCCAAGCGTGTAGAGACCAATGTATTAAATGATGTCATCATGGATGCACTGGCAATGAATCCAACTCCGACCGTAAAAGGACAGCGGTTGAAGATTTTGTATGCGACTCAGGTGGCTGTCAAACCGCCTAGCTTTGTTGTATTTGTAAACGATCCGGAATTAATGCACTTCTCTTACGAACGCTTTTTAGAAAACAGAATTAGAGAAGCCTTCGGATTTGAGGGCACCCCAATAAAGATTTTCGCAAGACGTAGAAAATAAGGAGGAGATTCCGTGGGAAAAATTGCTGTATTAGGAGCTGGAAGCTGGGGAACGGCGCTTGCCATGGTGCTGGCCGATAATGAACATGATGTACGCTTGTGGTCGCATAAAAAAAACCATGCAGCTGCCATCAATGAAACCCGACAAAACGAACGTTACTTACCAGGAGTACAGCTGCCATCAGGAATTACAGCTTTTCATGATTTAGCTGAAGCTGTGCATGATGTTTCGACCGTCATTTTGGTAGTACCGACCAAAGCAATAAGAGACGTTTGCCGACAACTGAACAAGGTTCTCGATCAGCAGGTCACCCTTGCTCATGGAACAAAAGGTATAGAACCGGGAAGTTTTAAACGGGTTTCAGAAATGATCGACGAAGAGTTATCTAATCAGTTATATGATAAAGTCGTCGTGCTTTCAGGACCAAGCCATGCAGAAGAAGTAAGTCAGAGACAACCGACGACACTGACAGCATCTTCTGAGAATCTTGAAGAGGCGAAAAAGGTTCAAGATTTATTCATTAATGGTAATTTGCGCGTGTATACGAGTCCCGATATGATTGGAGTGGAGTTAGGCGGAGCCCTGAAAAATATTATTGCTCTCGGTGCAGGAATCTCTGATGGGCTGGGATACGGGGATAATGCTAAAGCTGCTTTGATCACCAGAGGTTTGGCCGAAATCGCAAGACTCGGTACATCGATGGGAGCAAACCCACTTACATTTCTAGGGTTAACAGGTGTCGGTGATTTGATTGTTACGTGTACGAGTGTGCACAGCAGGAATTGGAAAGCCGGAAACTTGTTAGGAAAAGGGAAAAAGCTTGATGATGTGTTGGATCATATGGGAATGGTTGTGGAAGGGGTACGGACCACACAAGCTGCACATCAGCTTGCAGAATCCCATGAAATCGACATGCCGATAACGGATGGTTTGTTCCGTATTTTGTTTGAAGATGCTGTTCCAAGAGATGTAGTGGACCAATTGATGACGAGGGTAAGGCGTCAGGAAATGGAAGATCTTTCGGCAATTCTTAATAATCGTATTTCTGGTTAACACGCTGCTCCTCCCCTTGCATATAATGTTGGGAAGACGAAGGCAAGGAGGAATGCACGTGAGCGACTTTCAGAAAAATATGTTTGATCAGATCCAACAAAACTCCAATATCAAGCCTGACCAAATTTTTAAAGTAGCAGAATCTGTAAAAAACGCAGACTTTTCAGATGAGAAAACGGTTCGAAGGCTGGTCAAGCAATTAGCCAAAATGGCAGATAAGCCTCTTTCGAAAGAAAAAGAAGATAAAATCGTCAAGTCGATTACCGGCAATAAAATGCCAGCAGATATGAATTCGCTTGGAAAGCTGTTTAAAAAGTAGCAGAGACTGGGCAAAGTGATGATACAAAGTGGATAAGGCTCGCATAATATAAATCGCACAAGCATTCATTTTAGAGCCGCAATGGGTATTATTTAGTCGCACCGAGGTAGATTCTGCCCCTTCTACCTCGGTTTTTTTATTTTATAGAAAATTATAAATTTAATTGACTGTGGATCATTATTGGCCTAACCAGCCACGTCCAGCTCCAGCGCCTACCCCCTCGAGGTCTTAAGCCCACCCTCTGTGTGGCAAAAAGCGCCACGCCGAGGCTGTTCTTAAGCTTGTCGGAGGCCCAAACGATGTGGGTCATGCAGGCGTTGCCACAGGACGTGGCGGCTTTAGCCTGTACTCCTTTAAACAGGCGCTTGCGCTTTTGTCCTTTTCTTAGGTGAAGGCACTTTTTCTCTGTATAAAAAATTTGTTTTTTACATAACTGCCGAAAATGGATTATGTTATAATATCTAAAGCATATTTGTCTTGTCCGATCGTATGTAGAGGAGTGAAAAAATTGTCAGAATCCATGTTGAATATGTATATTTCCTTTGGCGGAATTATTTTTTTGTTCTTGGCTATTGGCTTAATTTTACTTAGTAGATACAAATTAAAAGGTATTTTTGCAGGAATAGTGGCATTTCTTGCTTACATATTTTTAGTTGTCGGTGGATTGATTATTTTTTATATTGTCTTTAGCGGGCCGACAGGCTGATTGAATATACAGGAAACAGAGCGTCTCTGTTGTTTTACACGCTTTGCTGTTTAGGAGGATTTAGGAATGAAATGGTTCATGGCTGTAGGCTTAATGGTTATGGCGCTTTTGCTGAGTGGCTGCTTGTATCCGAATGATCAACTAACGAAAAATCAGGTACCCAACGAGGTACAACTGCAAACGATTCAGCAGGCTGTCACGCAGTATAGAGAAGATAACCAAGGCCTTGTCCCGATAAAAACAAAACCTAGCGATACCCCGATTTTTCAAAAATACTTGCTTGATTTCACAGCCCTCAAACAAGGAGGTTATATTTCCAGTATCCCTGGAACTGCTTTCGAAAATGGCGGCATTTATCAGTATGTGTTGATAAATCCGGAAGAAAACCCACAGGTCAAATTAATCGATTTGCGAATCGCCCAACAAGTGCGGACGGTCAGGAGGCAGGTTGATTTGTATCGGGATGAACATCTTTATCCACCCTTTGGTGAACAGATAGCCGACGGGATTTATCAAATCAACTTTGACAAGTTGGGCATGGAAGAAAAACCACAGCTTCAAAGCCCTTATTCGCAGAAGAATCTGTCACTTGTGATGGACGTGAACGGGGAAGTCTATGTCGATTACCGCCCGGATCTTTATGAAGCGATTAAGTCGTATGAACATAGCTTTGAAAACGGGGATGATATCCGATATATTCTCCCGGAGAATACACCTTTCGTTCCAGCATATTCGCTACCTTACACGATTGAAGGGGAAGAGCCGGTATTCACAACTGAATTAACGACTGCGGAGTGAAATTGCTTTCGAATAATTTATCCCTTGCTGCATATAATGTGGCAAGGGATTTTGTATGTTACATAAAGTAAGCTGCATTTTCCTGCCTGGTGACAAGAATTAACAGTTTGACAGCGTGGCATGCTCTGTTCTTTCAGCAGTTCAAGTTCTTAAGACAATCTTCAGCAAAGCAACATAAAGTTATACCAAGGGATCGTCTTAACCCTGCTGGGGTGCGGGCAAGGAGTTCTTGCCCAATACCAACTTTGGAATTCTGCCGAAAGAAATACCCGAAACAAAAACCTTATGTTCTTCTTTCTTTTTATTTTCAACTTTTTCAATTAAACAAGTCATATTTTGATAGGACAACGTCATAGAATTTAAATGTCAAAGATTCGTAACGTACTATGGCGAAGTAGACCGGGAGGGGATTTTTTGGAAAGAGTAGATATTTTTAAAGATATCTCGAAACGGACCAATGGAGATATTTACCTGGGAGTAGTGGGTGCTGTCCGAACGGGTAAGTCGACCTTCATTAAAAAGTTTATGGAACTCGTTGTTTTGCCAAACATTCAGGATGAAGGGGAAAGAGCAAGAGCACAGGATGAATTGCCGCAAAGTGCAGCTGGGAAAACCATTATGACAACCGAGCCTAAGTTTGTACCGAATCAAGCTGTATCGATTCAAGTGGATGAGGGTCTTGATGTGAATGTAAGGGTCGTCGATTGCGTCGGTTATACGGTGAAGGGTGCCAAAGGTTTTGAAGATGAAAACGGTCCACGAATGATCAACACACCTTGGTATGAAGAGCCAATCCCGTTTCACGATGCAGCAGAAATTGGTACCAGGAAAGTCATTCAAGAACATTCAACCATCGGAGTGGTCGTCACCACTGACGGAACGATTGGTGATATTCCCCGGGAAGATTATTTAGAGTCCGAAGCGAGAGTAGTAGATGAGTTAAAAGAAGTAGGCAAACCGTTTATCATGGTCATCAACTCTGTCCAGCCTTATAAACAGGATACAGAACTTTTGCGGCAGGAGTTAACGGAAAAATACGATATACCGGTTTTGGCCATGAGTGTGGAAAGCATGGAAGAACACGATGTTTACAACGTGTTACGGGAAGCACTGTATGAATTTCCTGTTCTCGAAGTCAATGTGAACCTTCCGAGCTGGGTAATGGTTTTGAACGAAGATCACTGGCTTCGGGAAAATTATCAATCTGCCATACAGGAAACAGTCAGGGACATAAAAAGGTTGAGAGACGTCGATCGAGTAGTCGGGAACTTCAGTGAATACGACTATATTGACGATGCGAAGTTAGCTGGAATGGAAATGGGTGAAGGGGTAGCAGAAATTGACTTACAGGCACCCGATCACTTATATGATCAAGTGTTAAAAGAGATTGTTGGAGAGGAGATCAGAGGGAAAGACCATCTCCTTGAACTGATGCAGGACTTTGCAAATGCCAAGCGAGAATATGATCAGGTTGCAGAAGCGTTGCAAATGGTCAAACAAACCGGTTACGGCGTCGCTGCTCCAACCCTGCAGGATATGGTGCTTGATGAACCGGAAATCATCCGACAGGGTTCCCGTTTCGGTGTTCGACTGAAAGCAGTTGCACCATCGATACACATGATCAAGGTGGATGTAGAATCAGAATTTGCGCCGATTATCGGTACGGAAAAACAGAGCGAGGAATTGGTGCGATATCTAATGCAGGATTTCGAGGAAGATCCTTTGTCCATTTGGGAATCGGACATCTTTGGAAGATCCTTGAGCTCCATTGTGCGAGAGGGAATACAAGCGAAATTATCCCTTATGCCGGAGAATGCCCGGTATAAATTAAAAGAAACACTGGAACGTATCATCAATGAAGGTTCCGGCGGACTAATAGCGATCATTCTTTAGCGGCTTGCTCAAGGCCGCTTTTTTGTTTTTACGGAAAAAATCCACATGGATACACTCCTTTCTTTGGTTGCTTCTAACATCTTATGGGTTCCAATCGTCGGGCTTACTCCTATGCAGGAGGTGCTTATTTTACCGCCATAAAACTTCAGGAGAAGAAAAGGAGTCATAGGACAGGATGAAAAAACAAATGACCATGCACCTTTCTATCAACCAATTGCATGTATTATGCTAAAAAAATCAATTAATTTCACGAATCTGTTGATTTTTTTCTATCAAAGCCCTAAAACAGCTTGCTGACAGTATTCAACTGTGATACTATCCAAATATGCCCGGGCTTAATAATTATAGGAAATCTAAACAAAAATTGAATAAAGTTGCTGATTATTGTTGAATTTCCTTGAAAACTCGGTTATTATAAGCCATGTCATCTTTTTAACAGGTGACGGAGGTATAAAATACTTAATAAATGTGAACAAATGGAAGTATGACTTCATTGTTCGAAACAGGTAAGTAAAGATTGGGAGGAGGTGAATGTCATGAACAAAACTGAACTAATTAACACAGTCGCAGAAAAAAGCGATCTTTCTAAAAAAGATGCTACAAAAGCTGTAGACGCAGTTTTTGAATCTATCATGGATTCACTTAAAGACGGTGAGAAAGTACAATTGATTGGTTTCGGAAACTTTGAGGTGCGCGAACGTGCTGCTCGTAAAGGACGCAACCCTCAAACAGGAGATGAAATTGAAATCCCTGCAAGCAAGGTTCCTGCTTTCAAACCGGGTAAAGCCCTGAAAGATAATGTAAAATAATTTACATAAGGGCAAAAAGGGTGCGATTTAAAGCACCCTTTTTATTTTTGCTTAATTTGAAGCTGCTTTCCTGACTCATCCAATCGCCGATGTGCTTTAGGCGATAACCTGGCGGAGTTATGTTATACTATAGATTAGACAAGATCGGGAATATGCATGAAAGGGCTTGGGGTGATCACTTTGAAAACATCGAATTTACCGCTTGGGGAATTGAAAGAAGCGATTGAAAAGAAGATACAGCATTCCTATTTGGAGAAGTATATTCAAAAGCCCGTCATCGATGAAGATAAATTATACATTCTGTCCTCTATCGTCAAAAACACCTCCTATTCGGAAACGAAGAAGAAAAATTACATAATAACAGTCATGTTAGTACAAATAGCATTGGACACCCATGATTTAGTAGCTAAGCATGAGGAGAAAAACGAAACCGACCAAACGAAGAAGCAAAGGCAGCTTACAGTACTTGCCGGCGATTATTTCAGCGGTTTATATTATTATTTTTTATCCCAACTGGATGATATAGCAATGATTCACACACTGGCATCTGCCATAAAGGAAATCAATGAACTAAAGATGACAGTCTATTATAAAGAATTTGAATCGATTGAGGAATTCATGGATGCATTGAAGCAAATTGAGTCGTTACTGATCCGACGTGTTGCCGAATTTTTTGAACGCTCTGCCGTCAATGAGTTTACGGGCAATTGGCTCCTGACGAGAAAACTGATAAAGGAAAAACATAGTTACCTTCAACAGGAACATTCACCTGTTTTTGACTTGCTGACAAAAGGACCTGCACACAATGTCCACTATAATCAAATCGTCAACACTGTTGAGCAATTCATCCAGCTTAGTTTTTCAAGAGTGGAAGAAACCGTATCCCAGCTTCCAGTCCACTTTCAATCACTGAAGACTTATACGAATAAAATCATTTACGACTATTTGGGGAACAATTCACAAATTGTGGAGGAAGGTTGACCGCAATGAATCAGCAAACAAAAGAAGAGCGTGTTCACCACGTTTTTGAAAAAATATATAACCGGTATGATGTCATGAATTCCATCATCTCTTTTCAAAGGCACAAAGCATGGCGTAAGGATGTTATGAAGCGAATGGATGTCCAAGAAGGAGACGCAGCGCTGGATGTCTGTTGCGGTACGGGGGATTGGTCCTTGGCTTTAGCCGACGCTGTAGGAGAGACAGGCAAAGTTGTCGGTCTGGATTTCAGTAAAAACATGCTTTCAGTCGGCAGGACGAAACAACAGGAACAACACATTGAGCAGTTGGAATTTGTTCACGGAAATGCCATGGAGCTTCCTTTTGATGATAGCAGCTTTGATTTTGTAACCATTGGTTTTGGGTTACGCAATGTACCTGACTATATGCAAGTGTTGAAAGAGATGACGAGAGTAGTAAAGCCCGGCGGTAAGGTGGTTTGCCTGGAAACATCCCAGCCCACTGCCCCTGGCTTCCGGCAAGTCTATTACTTTTACTTCCGCTTTATCATGCCCTTGTTTGGCAGGATGTTTGCTAAAAGCTATGAGGAGTACTCTTGGCTTCATGAGTCAGCAAAAGATTTTCCAGGAAAGCAGGAATTGCGTTCCATGTTTTTGGATGCTGGAATGACAAATGTGCAAATGAAAGGCTATACAGGTGGAGTAGCCGCTATGCATATGGGAGAAAAGCCATCTCAAACTTAATGCAAAGGTGACCAACATGAAATTAGCAATGACCTATTCTTATTTAAAACAAGATTTGGATCAAATCGAAAAAGCTCTCGACAAGACCATCCAAGCAAAACACCCGGTCCTGAGGGATGCATCCCAGCAATTGCTACAGGCCGGCGGGAAACGTCTCCGTCCTGTATTCGTATTGCTGGCTGCCAAGTTCGGACATTATGATATCGAGCGAATGAAGACAATTGCTGTGTCGATGGAATTAATACATATGGCTTCTCTCGTCCATGACGATGTTATCGATGAATCCGAACTGCGTCGTGGGGAGCCAACCGTTAAATCAAAGTGGGACAACCGTGTGGCAATGTACACAGGCGATTACATATTTGCTCGTTCGCTTGAGTATTTGACATCTTTGGAAAAGCCGCGGGCTCATAAACAGTTGTCTGAAACCATCGTCGAACTATGCATTGGAGAAGTCGAACAGATACGTGATAAATACGTTGTGAACCAAAATGTCCGAAATTATTTGCGCCGGATCAAGCGAAAGACCGCGCTGTTGATTTCATCAAGCTGCCGGCTCGGGGCTATTGCGGCAGAGGTACCGGAACCCTATGAAAAAGCTCTATACCGTTATGGTTACCACATTGGAATGTCCTATCAGATTATCGACGACATTCTTGATTTTACTGCTACTGAAAAAGAGCTTGGGAAACCGGCTGGCAGTGATTTACTCCAAGGTAATCTTACGCTGCCGGTGTTTTATGCGATGGAAGACCCGCTTTTTCGGACCGAATTGAAAACATTGTTTGACGATCCTTCACGATTGACTAACCGTGACATACGCCCGTTTATCGATAGAATCAAAGCTTCTGGAGCCATTGAAAGATCCTATGATTTGAGTGAGAAATATTTACTGAAGGCTTATCAGTCACTTGATGAACTTCCGGATATTAAAGCTAAACAGACGCTGAAGGATATAGCAAAATATATCGGCAAGCGGAAATCTTAATAGCGATTGTAATTATGGCAAAAATTTGATAGACTTTACTAGGTTAGCGCTTTCATACATACTAAATTATCGCGAAGAGGTGGAAGTAATGGAAAAAACTTTTGTTATGGTTAAACCTGATGGAGTACAGCGAAATTTAATCGGCACTATTGTCGAAAGGTTTGAAAAGAAGGGGTATCAGTTAAAGGCTGCAAAATTAATGCAAATTAGTGACGAGCTAGCCGGAGAGCATTATGGAGAACACAAGGGAAAACCGTTTTATGATGAACTGGTTTCCTTCATCACATCATCCCCGGTTTTTGCAATGGTGTGGGAAGGCGATAATGTGATTGCTGCAGCCAGGCAAATGATGGGTAAAACGAATCCTCAAGAAGCTTCACCTGGTACAATAAGAGGAGATTACGGTATTTCGGTCGGCAAGAATGTCATTCACGGTTCTGATTCTTCGGAAAGTGCGGAGCGTGAGATTAATTTGTTTTTCGAGGAACAGGAACTATTGCAATATGAAAAAATGAATAAGAACTGGTTATACTAGTTTGTAAAGCGGCCGGGATAAAAGTTTAGCGGCTGAAAGAAAAACCGAACGATACACTAATTCGTTCGGTTTTTGCTGTACCATCATAACTTATAAAATTTTGATGTGATGCTGTCCAGCTCCAGCGCCTACCCCCTCGAGGTCTTAAGCAAAGCCTCTGTGTGGCAAAAACACCACTCCGAGGCTTTGCTTAAGCTTGTCGGGGGTGAGCAAGGCGCTTCCGCATTTCTGTGTCCAGCTCCAGCGCCTACCCCCTCGAGGTCTTAAACTTTAGGAATACTTCGATTCTAGTGAGTTTTTCTTTTCAATGTGTTGTATCAAGAATCAAAGTGGAATGATTACATTCCATTTATGACTGCTATCGTTACTTCTCCTTATCTAATTTTCCGTTTTTCTGCATAATTTACTGTTTTTTGTTTACTTATCTACTAAAATTCATTAGGATAATAATTATCATAGGTGCAAGAAGAGGAGAAAGTTGAATGACAGACTATCAGGAATTCACTGCTTTGATACATAAGAAAACGGGTTTGAATTTACATCTTTATAAAGAAGTACAGATGAAAAGACGTTTGAACACCCTAAGGGAGAAACGGGGCTTTAAGGATTTTGTCTCCTATTATCACGCCATGTCCGCAGATCATACGATTTTTAAGGAATTTTTGGACAGGGTCACGATTAACGTTTCAGAATTTTACAGAAATTATCCAAGGTGGGAAGTACTTGAGAAAAAAATTCTTCCTTCCCTGTTAAAAAAGAAAAGAAAGCTTAAGGTTTGGAGTGCTGCTTGTTCGACGGGAGAGGAACCCTACACGATTGCCATGATTCTCCGCCAGTATATGGACCCTGAAAATATTACCATTATTGCTACAGACCTAGATGAAGCAGTATTGGAAAGAGCCAGAAAAGGCATTTATCCGGAACGGTCGTTAAAGGAAGTTCCGCAAGCGGTGAAGAAACAATACTTCCATCAGGATGGACCTTTGTTTCGTGTAGATGATTCGATAAAGCGATTGGTTCAATTTAAAAAACATAATCTGTTGTCTGATCCATTTGAACAAAGTCTGGACTTGATTGTCTGCAGAAATGTGCTAATCTATTTCACCGAGGAAGCAAAGCAAACTGTCTATCAAAATTTCAGCAAATCGTTAAACAAGGACGGCGTGTTTTTTGTGGGCAGTACAGAGCAGATATTCCAGCCCCAACAATACGATTTGCGCGTCATCGACAATTTCTTTTATCAAAAGCAGTAATGGTTCTAGAGAAGTAGCTGGAAAACAATATGGTGACCAAAGCAAGAACCGAGCGATATTCGAAATGGTAAGCATTCGAATTCGTTCGGTTTTTTGTCTTTCATATCAGGTAAACTCCTTAGAAAATTTCCTTTTATACTGTTGTTTGATGAGTGCTTCGCATTACTACATTAAGATACAAGGCTTTCTTCAGGAACGGTTTCAGCTAACTTGGTAAAGAAAATCCCTTTACCAAGTGGATCTTCAGATCGCGCCCTTCTGGAGTCTGGTGTACTTTGCCTCCGTTATTTTGGAACACTTTGATTCTAGTGAAATGGCAACTTCGGAATGATGTCGTATATGATGGGTTAAAAAGCTTGAAAGCCTGGATTCTTTCCATATATAAGCTATATTGCTGGAAATTGTTCTCACTAGCACATTTTAGATTGCTGGTTGGAGGACAACTTTATAAGTATTCTGCATCTTTATTACAGAGAATCTTTTATCACCGCATAAATCAGAACACCTTATTTTGCCGCAGCGATGAATAGCGCTCCATAAACACCTGAATGAAAGGAAGTTCTTTCTTACTTCCTATCCAGTTATCGTTCGATTTTACAAGTGGATTAGATATGTCCCCACTTCTTCTTGATAAAAAAGGATAAACAAATACAGAATTGTAAGCGTTTTCGGAATATTTTTCTGCCCACAAGGATTACAAGGTATGATATAGTAGTACAAAATTAATGGTATATGGAGGTATATTCATGCGCTATTTAACCGCCGGAGAATCACATGGCAAACAATTAACCACCATCATCGAAGGGCTGCCTGCCCAGCTTCCTTTAACGAAAGAAAATATCAATGAATCGTTATTGCGCAGACAAAAAGGGCATGGCAGAGGTAAGCGGATGCAAATTGAAAAAGACCTGGTTGAAATAGCAGGCGGCGTACGCCACGGGTATACCCTGGGTTCCCCAATAGCAATGGTAATACATAATGATGATTTTAAGCACTGGGAAGATATTATGGGAGAAGATCCGTTTCCGGAAGGACAGAAAATACGCCGGACAGTAACCAGACCGAGGCCGGGACATGCAGATTTAAACGGCGCGATGAAGTATGGCCACCGGGATATCAGGAATGTACTGGAGCGGTCCTCTGCCAGGGAAACAGCAGCCAGAGTGGCAGCAGGGGCAGTGGCGAAGACGCTGCTTGCCGAGTTGGATATCCAAGTGGTTGGCTATGTTCGGGAAATAGCTGGAATCAAAGCGCAAGACAAACCAAATCTTACAATGGAAGAACGAAAGCGAATTTCAGAACAATCACCAGTACACTGTCTGGATGAAAATGCCGGCCGTCAAATGATGGATGCAATCGACCAGGCGAAAAAAGAGGGAGATTCCATCGGTGGAGTATGCGAAGTATACGTGGAAGGAATGCCGGCAGGAGTTGGTTCTTATGTCCATTATGATCGCAAACTTGATGGACGAATCGCCGGTAGTGTTGCCAGTATCAATGCCTTTAAAGGCGTTGAATTTGGTATCGGATTTGAAGCTGCACGAAGAAATGGAAGTGAAGTACACGATGAAATTGCTTGGGAAAAAGAAAGAGGCTATTACCGCAAAACAAACCGCTTGGGAGGTTTTGAAGGTGGCATGACCACTGGCATGCCAATCGTCGTAAAAGGAGTA
Source organism: Sediminibacillus dalangtanensis (assembly GCF_017792025.1). Lineage (NCBI taxonomy): Bacteria > Bacillati > Bacillota > Bacilli > Caryophanales > Bacillaceae > Sediminibacillus > Sediminibacillus dalangtanensis. The sequence continues at coordinate 2,064,460 of NZ_CP046956.1, read as the reverse complement.
ATGAAGCCGATTCCTACGCTTTATAAGCCGCTGCAAAGTGTAGATATCGACTCAAAAGAACCTTTTTCTGCTAGCATCGAGCGGTCGGACGCGTGTGCAGTACCTGCTGCGTCTGTTGTAATGGAACATGTTGTGGCTTTCGAATTGGCGAAAGGGCTGTTGGAACAGTTTCCTCACGATCAGTTCCCTAAACTGAAAGAAGCGCTGGAATCTTATCGGAAAGAAATCAGGGATTTTTAAAATGAATTCAATCACCATTGAAACAAACACCAATCAATATGACGTGCACATCGGAGAAAAAATCAGGCATAAACTTCCTTCCTTTCTCCCAAAAGAATACCAGACCATCATGATTGTGACGGATAGCTCTGTTGCCGATCTTTATCTGGAAGATGTAAAAACGGCTTTTGAGGAGGACCAAAGCGTTTTTACTTCCATTGTTCCCGCTGGAGAAGCATCAAAAAGCAAAGACGTTTATTTTGATTTGATAACCGAATGCATTCAGCGTCAGCTAGATCGCCATTCTTTAATCATAGCACTTGGCGGTGGGGTTGTAGGGGATCTGGCTGGATTCGTTGCTGCCACTTATATGAGGGGGATTGATTATGTCCAAGTACCGACAACAATACTTGCACATGACAGCAGTGTCGGAGGAAAGGTCGCCATCAACCACCCGGAAGGGAAGAATTTGATCGGAAGCTTTTATCCACCCGAGGCAGTCATCTATGATGTTGAAACGCTATACACCCTTCCAGAGCAGGAGGTCCGTTCCGGTTATGCAGAGGTCGTCAAGCATGGGTTGATCAGCGATGAAGCCTATTATGAGAGTGTCCTGGCACAAGGCGGTATCCACAAGCTTTCCAATTCCATATTGACGGAACATTTGCTTAAAGGAATACAAGTAAAAGCAGATATTGTCGAAAAAGATGAAAAGGAAAACGGAATCAGACAATACTTGAATTTTGGTCATACGCTTGGTCACGCACTGGAGGCAGAACTCGGTTATGGTCGCATTACCCATGGTGAAGCAGTTGCGATAGGAATGCTTTTTGCGATGAAAGTGAGTGAGTTTGTTTTTGGCAACACTTTGCCGATAAACAAGCTGCACGACTGGCTGAAAAAAAATCATTACCCAATGGAATTTCAAGATATTGACACGGTGAGACTGGTGAATCGCATGAAGATTGACAAAAAATCAAGAAACCAACGAATACAAATGGTATTGTTGAAAAAAATAGGGCAGCTTGAAGTACGGGAAGTAAATGATGAATTACTACTCGAGATTGCAAATGATTTTTTTAGAGAGTTGGTGATGAATTGATCAGAGGAATCAGGGGAGCTACAACAGTAACGGAAAATGACGCAAATGAGATTGTTGCTAATACAAAGGAACTGGTCATGGAAATGGCGGAGGTCAATAAGATTTCACCAGATGAGATTGCAACTGTGCTGATATCTGCTACAGCGGATATTAATGCAAGCTTTCCCGCCAAAGCACTTCGCGAAATAAACGGATGGAAGTATGTGCCGGTCATGTGTATGAAAGAAATAGAAGTTCCAAATAGTCTTCCAAAATGCATTCGTGTTATGATGACTGTTAACAGTCATACTCGTCAGGAAGAAGTTCAACATATTTATCATAATCAGGCGGTGCAGTTGAGACCAGATTTGTCGCGTTAGAGAGGGGACGGAGTAATGTTAGCAAAAAAGGTATTTAAAGGGATGGCACCCTACAAACCAGGTAAACAAATAGAAGATGTGAAGGCGGAATATGGACTCGAGAAAATAATCAAGCTTGCTTCAAACGAGAACCCATTTGGTTTCTCGCCAAAAGTCGAACAGGCCTTACCCGAACTAATCAAAAGTCTGGAAATATACCCGGATGGTTACTCCACTGTTCTACGTGCCAGTTTGGCAGAAAGGCTTGGCATTGATGGCGAACAGCTGATCTTTGGCTGCGGTTCTGATGAAATAGTGGAGATCATTTGTCGAACCTACCTGGATGAAGGAACAAATACAGTGATGGCTCATCCGACTTTTCCGCAATATAAACACAATGCCCTGATTGAGGGTGCCGAAGTTCGGGAGGTACCATTAGTGAATGGGTATCATGATCTGCAGGGAATGCTGAACCGAGTCGATGACGAGACCAAGATTTTATGGCTTTGTTCTCCGAATAATCCAACAGGTTCATTAATTAATAAGGAAGATTTCCGTTTTGTAATGGAGAAATGTCCCGACCATGTCCTTGTCGTAGTGGATGAAGCCTACTATGAATATATCGAAACAGATGGAGCTCCAGATTCAGTCAAAGCACTGGAAACATACGCTAATCTGATTGTGCTGAGAACTTTTTCCAAGGCGTATGGGCTGGCAGGATTACGTATTGGATATGGCATTGCCAGCAAGGAGATCGCCATGCTGCTGAATATTACCAGAGGACCTTTCAATACAACATCCACCGCTCAAAAAGCAGCTCTGCTTGCCTTGGAAGATGACCGGTTTTTACGGGAATCTATTGAAAAAAATTCAGAAAATAAACGAAAGTTTATGGCCTTCTGTGACCAAGAGGGTCTAGAATACTATGATTCACAGACCAATTTCCTTTTCGTCAAGTTGCCAGTAAGTGGTGATGAGATGTTTGAACATTTACTGAGCAAAGGATTCATTGTCCGTTCTGGAGAGGCTCTGGGCCATCCAAATGGAATCCGGGTGACCATCGGCAATCTGGAAGATATGATAGAACTCGAGTCGCATATCAGTGAATATCTGACTTCCTTAAAGGAAGGGAAGATACAGTGAACAAAACAGTCCTGGTCGCCGGTCTAGGATTGATCGGTGGTTCTATTGCATTATCTATTAAGCAGGCTGGCAAGCACCGTATAATCGGCTACGATATCGACTCTTCTGTATTAGAATATTGCATCCTTAATGGCATTGTAGAGGAAGGACTGGAGGATTTTGAAAAGGCTGCCCAAATGGCCGATTACATTATTTTGGCAGCTCCGGTTTCGAAAACGGTCCATCTAATGCAGCAGCTAAATACTTTTTCATTGGATAAACAAGTGATTGTATCAGACGTTTCTTCGGTGAAACGCCCGATTATGGAGGCGGCCCAGTCACTGACTTCTCCGTTCATTCGATTCATTGGTGGCCATCCCATGGCCGGTTCGCATAAGAAAGGGATCGAGGCTGCGAGAGTCCATCTATTCGAAAATGCCATATACGTCTTGTCGCCAATGTATAACTGTACAGATGACGTGGTAGAAGAGCTGCAAGCCTTGTTGCAGGCAACAAAAAGCAATTTCATGATATTGAATCCGGTGGAGCATGATGAAATGACGAGCGTTATCTCGCATTTCCCTCACCTGATTGCATCTTCGCTTGTCCACCAAGCCAAGAACTGGCAGGAAACACATCCGTATATACCGAAACTTGCTGCCGGCGGTTTCCGGGATATCACTCGGATTGCATCCAGCAATCCCGAGATGTGGCAGGACATCTTTTTTCACAATCGTCAGGGTATGGCCGGTTTGCTGGAGGACTGGATATCTGAAATGAGCTCGCTGAAGGAACTGCTGGAGAATGGTGACCGGGAAACGATGTATGATTATTTAGAACAGGCGAAGGAGTACCGCGACGGACTGGCACCTAAGAAAAAAGGAGCGATCCCTGCCTTTTACGATCTTTATGTCGATATTCGCGATCAACCGGGAGCCTTGCTGAAGGTAGTAGAACTACTGGCCTCTAGTCAAATCAGTATAAACAATATCGAGATACTGGAAATTCGCGAAGGAATAACAGGGGTTCTTCGCTTAAGTTTCCCTGATAAAAAATCACAGCAGGATAGTGATCGGATTTTATCAGGAAAAGGTTACGAAACCACCATACAAGAGTAAAAGGAGAAGAGAAAATGGCTCAGCGAACTTTCCATTCTGCCCACTCTCCGCTGACTGGAGAATTGGCAGTTCCAGGAGATAAATCGATTTCTCATCGTGCTGTGATTTTCGGTTCACTAGCCGAAGGAGTTACAGAAATAACCAACTTCTTGCAGGGAGAGGATTGTTTAAGGACTATTGATGCTTTTCGAGCGATGGGTGTACACATTGAGGTGAACGAAGAAAAAATCATTGTATACGGGAAGGGGAAGGATGCGCTCCAAGAACCTTCCCAGCCTATCAACTTAGGAAACTCGGGAACAACTGCCCGTCTCCTCATAGGAGTTCTAGCCGGACTGCCTTATCATTTTGTTTTGTACGGAGATGATTCTTTATCCCGCCGTCCAATGGATCGGGTGACAGTGCCACTAAAACAAATGGGTGCAGAAATTGACGGGAGGACAGGCGGTAGACTATTGCCCCTGGCGGTCAGGGGAGGAAAGCTTCAATCTATTGACTATGAACCGCCTGTAAAAAGTGCCCAGGTGAAATCCTGCGTTTTGTTAGCAGGCTTACAGGCAGACGGAAGAACCACCGTAATCGAAAAAACCGCAACCAGAAACCATACAGAAACCATGCTAAACGGGTTCGGTGCCACGCTTGATATCAAAGGTGAGCGGATATCGATTAACGGGGGCCAAAAACTGAAAGGCACAAACGTGGAAGTTCCCGGCGACATTTCTTCTGCTGCTTTTTTTGCTGTTGCGGCGGCTTTAGTCCCAGGAAGTTCACTCGTTCTCAAGCGGGTTGGACTAAATCCGACGAGAACCGGGATACTTGATGTCCTTACAAGCATGGGTGCAGAAATCACGATTCTTGATGAAAAACGGAATGGCGGAGAGGCTTTTGGTGATATCCGGATCGACTATGCTCCGTTGAAAGGCACCATCATTGCCGGCGAAGTAATTCCGCGTTTAATTGATGAATTGCCGATTGTGGCTTTGTTGGCTACCCAGGCAGAAGGAGAAACACATATCCGAAATGCGGAAGAACTGCGTTATAAAGAAACGGACAGAATTGCTGCTGTTGCCAAAACGCTTCAGGCGTTAGGAGCAAAAGTGGAAGTTACCGAAGACGGGATGGTCATTAAAGGGAAAACGCCCCTGCACGGTGGAACAGTGGATTCATACGGAGACCACCGGATCGGCATGATGGCTGGCATTGCCTCCTTTGTGACAGATGGGCCAGTAACATTGAATAACCCGGATTGTATCAATATTTCCTATCCAGCTTTTTTTGAACACTTGGAAAAAGTCACAACAGATCACTCATAGTTGTCCTATTGCCCTCATAGTTTGTATAAATCCTGTTAGGAGGTGTACAAGCATGGGGGCTTATTATTTTTACAATGAGTATGTGTATGACGAAGATGGCTGGCAGTCAAAAAGCATGATGGTGGAAAACGGGAGATTCACCCGCCGGATTAACGATAAAGCACCAGCAAGGGAAATGAATACCAAACAATTCTGGGTTGGTCCTGGAAAGGTGTATTTAGATATAGAAGAGCCTTTTTACCAACAAGCATCCTTGGAAATAAATCTAAAAAAGTTTATTTATCGAGGATGCACTTTGATACTGTGCCAACTGCCGATACGCAGTCACAGCGATTATAAAAGAAATTTCACCTCTTTCCAGAAGAAGCTGACAGAATCTCCGATTGATTACATGATTGTTCCAAGGATTCCATTGTCCCAAATACGCCCGGAAATGGTTCGGTTTTTCGGAAGGCAGAAAGTTCCGTTCCTTCTTGTCGAGCAGGACCCTCTCAAGGATGGGCAAAAGATAAAATGGGAATGGATTCATCAGGCCCAAAGTCTGACAAAAATACCGCTCTTGATGCTCTCATCCTCCAAACGGACTCACAGGCAGCAATCCGTTGACTGGCCGTCTATTGCTCCTGAACTTGATCTCACCCTCGTCGATGCAACAGAATTAGAACTGCCTTTACCAAAAAAACTGTTAAGAAAGACAGGAATTTCTCCGTATAAAGGCGAATTAATACCGCATGCCAGTGCTGACTATAATCTGTTCCTCTTTCAAGAAAACCAATCCATTGATGAACCGCACAATTTCCGATATCATAAAGCTATTCCGGAGGTTACAGTCGCCAAAGGAAAAGTAATCAAAGTAAACCATATCGTTAAATGCCGGAAAGGTAACGGCATGTACAAGAAAGTGTCCATACCTGGTCACTTTGTATAGAAGCGTTGTGCGGTAATGAGAAAGGATGTCCTAGCATGCAGGAAATTCATGAAGCGATAAAATTGATGGAACAAAATAAAACAGAGGAAGCGATCGATAGACTGGAAACCTATCTTCCTCAGGCAAATGAAGAAGAAAAATACACGATCGGCGAACTTTATATGCAATGGGGAATGCTGGAAGAGGCAAAATTTATTTTTCAAACCCTTTCCGAACAGTACCCTAAGGAAGCCGAACTGAAAATCATGCTGGCGGAAATTCATATCGATCTTGATGAAGATGAAGAGGCAATTGATGTCTTGAACCGTTTTTCTCCTGAAGACGAAGAATACATGGAAGCACTCGTTCAACTGGCTGATTTATACCAGGCCCAAGGACTGTTTGAGGTTTCCGAGCAAAAACTGCTGGAGGCAAAAAATTTTGATCCCACTGAGCCCGTAATCGACTTTGCGTTGGGAGAACTGGCTTTTTCCACTGGAGAATACCAGAAATCGATTCCTTATTATGAAAAAGTGGCAGAGGTACAGCCAGTCATCAGTGATATTGAAATTGCAGCAAGGTTGGCAGAGGCCTATGCCGCGACAGGAGAGTTCGAAAAGGCGATCGATTACTATCAGGAAATGGAAAGCGAAAATCCTGACAACTTATTTAAATACGGGTTCACTGCGTATCGGGCACAAAGGCCAGACATTGCCATCAATGTCTGGGAGCAGGTGATCAAAAGTGATCCATACTACCAGTCTGTTTATTTATATTTAGCGCAAACCTATGAGTCTGAAGGGATGGTAGAAGAAGCGTACGAAACGGCGAAGAAAGGCTTGAAAGCGGATGAGTTCAACAAGGAACTTTATCACCTAGCAGGTGTGCTCGCACTTAAGCTGGGTCACCAGGAAGAAAGCTATAAACTTGTCGAAGAGGCAGTAGCTATGGATCCAGGCTTTAAAGAAGCGGTATTGTTTTTAATTGAAACATATAAAGGGAATAGCGATTATGAAGCTATTGTCGAACTGTTAACCAGGCTGCTGGAAAACGGGGAAGAGGATGCCAATTATCGGTGGGAACTTGCCCGGGCATACCAGGAGACAGAATCCTATCATGATGCATTAATTCAATATCAAACTGCATATAATAACTTTACAGAAGACGCTGACTTCCTAAAAGAATATGGATATTTTCTAGTGGAAGAAGGGAGGATCCGGGAAGCGAAAGAGGTGTTTGCCAAGTATTTAAAATTGGAGCCAAGCGATACAGAAATCGAGGGATATCTTAGTCGTTTGACCGAGTCGGAGGATTTTTAACTCTCTTTAAGAAGGAGGGAGCAATTGCGTTGAACACACCTATTTCAATTAAGGATAAAAAAGAATTTATTCGCTGGTTTTTACGAAATTATCAGTTGAAAAGAAGAGAAAGTGTCTGGATTTTGAACTATTTAATCAATCATGAAAACTTATTAGAGCGCGTCCATTTTATCAGGGAAGCAAGGTATTGTCCGCGGGGAATTGTCATCTCTACCTTCTGCTCAGAGGAAGCTCCTTTTCGCTTTTATAAAAACCATATCGTCACGACCGATGCCGAAAAATCGTTTCATGACATACGGCTGAACCGAAAGGATCCGGTATATATTCAACTCAATTTTAAAAATGCGAACCAATCAGCCTCTTATGTAGCAGTATTGGAAGATAATCCATATCTCCCGGATGACTACTTTATTACAAAAAAAGATCGTCTGGCTGCGAAGAAAATGTTGGATAAATCCATTTATCAAACCCAGAAACAAAGATTGCAAGAAGGAATTGACTTGGCGCTGGATAATCGGGATCAGTCAAGCTTCGACCGGTTGATCAGAGAATTGAGGGAACTGGAAGATAGATTTGCGCAGGTGAAGTAGGTGACATACATCTGGTGCATGAGATGGAAAGAGCGGATTTCATTTTTATTAGATGAAATTCGCTCTTTTTTATGATATTTTTAGTAAAGTGACAAAGAATAGGAAAGGTGACAGACCATGCAATGGAACAAACAAGATTTGGGTCAGTATTTTACCGCAGAAGAGTATATTGATACTTTACTCATTCCGCTGATTCCGGTTACCTTTACAAATCAGAAGGAAATGGAAAAAAGTGCGGCCCAGCAGGAAACAGGCATGATTTTTGTAAGAGAAATGGAAAAGCACTTTAAAGGAAGAATCTTTTTACTGCCAGCCTATCATTATCTTGCTTCGGAGAACTTGGGTGCAGAGGTTTCGCGACTGAATGAATGGGCGGCTAAAGCAAGCGAGAGGCCGTTCAAGCATGTGTTCTTCTTCAGTTTTGACCCGCATTGGAAGAAACAGGAGCGGAACTTGAACGGTAACCTGTTATGGCTGCCGGCCATCCAGTCCGAAGACACGCAGTCGAAAGAAACACAAACTATCATTAAAGACCAGGTCAGCCAACTGACCGACCTGATCAAAACCTATTGGTAACATTCTTGGCACGAATCAGTAAGAACAGTAAAGCTTTAAGCTTGTTCGAGTTGCAGCTGGCTGAATCAAATGGAAATGGCTAGCGTCGACTTGCGGCACGGAGCCAGTCAACTCCTGTTATAGAAACTTTGTCCGCCTGCTTATAATTTATTGACCGGACAAACAGATTGCGCTATCATGGATATGTCCTAGTAAACTTGATATTATCATGTGTTGGATTTTAGCATAGAGGGGGGTAAACCATGAGTGAAAAGAGACAACAAGTGTCCCGTCGCCAGTTTTTGAATTATACGCTTACAGGCGTGGGTGGGTTTATGGCTGCCGGAATGCTTGCGCCGATGGTGCGTTTCGCTATCGACCCAGCTTTGCAGGCTTCTACCACTGGCGAATTTAAAGCTGTTGAAGATGTGGAAAACATCACGGAAGAACCTACAAGGGTTGACTGGGAAATTGATCAGGTCGACGCCTGGTATGAGTCAACCGTAACAAAAACAGCCTGGGTCTACAAAGATGAAAATGGTGATATTGTGGCACTGTCTCCGATTTGTAAGCACCTTGGCTGTATGGTCACATGGGCCGGTAATGATGATTATCCTGATCAATTCTATTGCCCGTGCCATGACGGCCGTTATTACAAGAGCGGTGAAAATGTACCAAACACACCGCCGCCGGAAGGCTTGGATTTCTATGAATATAAAATTGAAGATGGGACCTTATTGCTTGGACCTACAAAACCGAGAGGGGAGGCGTAATCTATGCTGCAAAAACTTTATGATTGGGTAGACGAGCGCGTTGATATTACGCCTTTGTGGCGGGATATTGCCGACCATGAGGTGCCGGAGCACGTCAATCCTGCGCATCACTTTTCGGCGTTTGTCTATTGTTTTGGCGGATTGACTTTCTTTGTGACAGTCATTCAAATCTTATCGGGTATGTTTTTGACCATGTATTATGTACCGGATATTGAAAACGCGTGGAGATCTGTTTACTATCTGCAGACAGAAGTCGCCCACGGACAAATCGTTAGAGGAATGCATCACTGGGGTGCCAGTGTCGTAATTGTCATGCTGTTCCTACATACTTTACGTGTTTTTTTCCAGGGAGCTTATAAAAAGCCGCGTGAATTGAACTGGATGGTCGGTGTACTGTTGTTCTTCATCATGCTCGGCCTTGGTTTGACCGGTTACTTGCTTCCGTGGGATAACAAAGCTTATTTCGCAACCCAGGTAACGCTGGAAATTGCCGAGAAAGTGCCTTTCATCGGTGAAGCGACCAAAACATTAATGGCAGGGGATCCAAATATTGTCGGTGCACAAACATTGACCCGTTTCTTTGCCATTCACGTATTTTTCCTGCCGGCTGCATTATTTGCCCTAATGGCCGTCCACTTTATCTTGATTCGAAAGCAAGGTATTTCTGGACCACTATAAGCAACGATACATTGTAAAAAGGAGGGAAAGCTGTGCATAAAGGGAAAGGGATGAAGTTTGTCGGTGATTCTCGAATCACTGCTGAACGAAAGCCTAATATACCGAAGGACTATTCAGAGTATCCTGGGAGAACAGAGGCATTTTGGCCGAACTTCCTATTAAAAGAATGGTTGGTTGGTGCGGTATTTCTTGTTGGTTTCTTATGTTTGACTGCCGCTCACCCGGCACCGCTGGAAGGAATCGCCGATCCGACAGCTGCAGGTTATATACCATTACCAGACTGGTATTTCTTATTTTTATACCAATTCTTAAAGTATGAATTTGCCAGTGGCCCATATTTTGTCATAGGGGCCATCATAGCACCAGGTTTGGCTTTTGGCGGACTTTTGCTGGCACCGTTCCTGGACAACAGGCCAGGCAGAAAGGTTTCCCAGCGTCCAATCGCTGTATCGCTGATGTTATTGGGTATGGCAAGTGTTTTCTGGCTTACATATGAAGCTGCAGAGCACGTGAACTGGCAACAAAGAGCGGAGGAAAATACTCCTGAATTGCCTGTTGAAGTCGAAATTGACGAAGACCATCCAGGCTACGAAGTTTACCAAAACAATAGCTGTATTCAATGTCACGGCGAAAGCCTCGAAGGCGGAGCAGCAGCCCCACCATTAACAGACATTGACCATTCAGTAGATGAAATAAAAGATATCGCTCAAAACGGTATTGGGGATATGCCTCCTGGGCAATTCGAAGGTACCGATGAAGAATTACAGCAATTGGCTGAGTTTATAGTCGAAGTCAATGAAAGTGGAGAATAAGTCAATCGAAAAAAACCCTCGCCGACATATTTACTGGCGAGGGTTTTTTCGATAGTAAGGCAGGATTAGCATTCTATTGTTGAGGAATGAAGGGAATGAAGAAATGTATAAGTATCTATTAACCAATAAACAATTTCTTTGGATGTTGCTGGTCATCAATATATTGGGAACGATTTACGGTTATTATTGGTATGGCAGCCAGTTGGCAGTTACACCAACCATTTTTCTGCCATTTGTGCCGGATAGTCCGACAGCAAGCCTGTTCTTTAGCTTATTTTTGGGTTTCTATTTATATGGAAGGCAAGCTCCTTACATAGAAGCACTTGCTATCATCACTTTATTCAAATATGGTGTGTGGGCAGTGGTCATGAACTTGCTTACTTTGTTTACCACTGGCGATTTAGTCTGGCAGGGGTATATGCTGATGGCGTCGCATGGAGCAATGGCTATTCAGGGTTTGCTATATGCACCATTTTATAAAATAAAGCTTCGACATATCATGGTGGCAGCCATCTGGACTTTACATAATGATATTATCGACTATGTGTTTGGCATGATGCCGGTTTACTCTTCGTTAACTGATTACATGAATGAAATCGGCTACTTTACTTTTTGGCTGAGCATTGTTTCGATTGCCATTGCTTATTACCTAACCATTCACCTGAAACGAAAAAGCCATCTCTTACAGTGATCGTTCTCTCTATTTTCACTTGATTCACTGCTATATACAGGCAGCGTGTTATTAGAGATGATAGCTTTCCGTTGTCTTGATTGACGATTCTATAGAAAGGCAACGGAACCGTAGCCCTCTTTCGTTAAGAAATCACTATCTTTATGGTCTAAACTTGTCCTCCTTTTCATACATTGGAAAAGGAATAGGTTAGAGAGGGGATCTCGATGAATAGGACAAGTTATGCGCAATTATTACTTTGTTTTTTGCTGGCTGTCGGTGCGTTTTTGCCAGGAAAGGCCGTCTTGGCACATCACCAGGATGTTCATTCCTCCATCTACCAGTATGTCCGCTTCGTACAGGAGGAAAGATATGAAGAGGCCGAAGCCTTGCTGCAACACCATTCTCAAGAATTCACACAATATGCTTCTGAGCATACCGATACTGACAAAGCAAAAATCGCTGTTGATGTTCTGCAACGCAACCTGCAAGCTGTCGCGGTCCCGGAGGATAAAGATTCACAGCTGTATACCCATGCAATGTCATTGCTTCTTGTGTTTGATGCTTTAAAAAATGAAAAGGAACCGCTTTGGATGACCTGGAAGCAGGAACTGCAGAGTGAAATAGAACAATTGTCTAAAACCGATGAAGAACTTGCCATGCAAGATATAAACCGTCTGACAACACATTGGAATATCATGGAGCCGGCATTGAAGCTGGCTGCTGACGAGGAAGGTTATATGCAAACGAGTGCAGCCATTTCTTATTTGCTGGCTTCAATGGACAGCCCCGGGTGGCAAGAGCAGATGATTACTGCTTCCGATCTATTGCAACAAATTGAAACAGGGAACGATGACACATTGAAACGGAATTTAACGCTTATTTTTATGGTGGCTGCTGTCGGTGGTTTCATTATTATCACGCTTTCCTATGTAGCCTGGAAAAAGTATAAAGGGGAAAGAACAAGACAAGAGAACAAAAGAGAAAACAGTTGACTATTTGCTCATATTTGACTAAAATTGACCTTAATGAAAGAACTGAATTTCATCAATGGAGGAATGAGCATGTTCGCTTCGTTAGGCGGCTACTTAATTTATATCGCGCTCTTAATGATCATCCCATTATGGGCTCAATCAAAAGTGAAAAGAACCTATAAAAAGTATTCTCAAGTTGCAACTTCATCCTATGTGACTGGCGCACAGGTAGCCCGGAAAATATTAGATGATAACGGTATTTTCGATGTACGGGTTGAAGAGACACGCGGCACACTTTCCGACCACTATGATCCGAGGAAAAAGGTTGTGCGGTTGTCCCAAGACAACTACCATGGACATTCGATGGCTGCTTCAGCAATTGCAGCGCATGAGGTGGGGCATGCAATCCAGGATGCAGAATCTTATGCGTTTCTACGCTTCCGGCATTCACTGTTTCCGCTGGCTAATCTAGGTTCCAATTTGTCTTTTATCCTGATAATTGCTGGTGCGATCATGGATATGATGAACCTTGTATTTGTCGGTATCGTGTTCATGTCGTTTGCTGTGTTGTTCCAGCTGGTGACACTTCCGGTTGAGTTCAATGCATCGAGTCGGGCGATGGGCCAATTGGTTTCCAGCGGTATCATCCGCAATAATGAAGAGCGGCAAACGAAGAAAGTGTTAAATGCAGCCGCTTTGACTTACGTCGCTGCGGCAATGGTCGCTGTGGCAGAATTGATCCGCTTCATATTGATGTTTGTCGTATCAAATGACGATTAAAGCTAAGACAAATATACATGGCTGGGACAAAGCATTGTCGCCAAAGCTAAAAACCGAACGATGATTCGAATCCTAGCATTCGAACTCGTTCGGTTTTTCTTTTTTATTATATAGGAAATGTTAAATTTAACTGTCTGTGGATCATTATTGGCTGAAACAGCCACGTCCAGCTCCAGCGCCTACCCCCTCGAGGTCTTAAGCCCATCCTCTGTGTGGCAAAAAGCGCCACGCCGAGGCTGTTCTTAAGCACACGATGTGGGTCATGCAGGCGTTGCCACAGGACGTGACGGCTCTAGCCTGTACTCCTTTAAACAGGCGCTTGCGCTTTTGTCCTTATAAGATAAACTCTTTTACTTTCTGTTGTTTTGTAAATGCTTCTCAGCGACATGTCAATACTGCGCTTTCTACAGGTTCAACTTCCTCAGCACACTCCATTGCGGCCCAGGCATCAGTCCTGAAGCGGTTGTTTGTTTTCATCGAGGGTGAATCCCTCGCCAAGAACATCGTGTACAGAAGTAACGGCCACAAAAGCATGCGGGTCAACGCTGTTGATGATATTTTGCAGTCGTACGATTTCATTTCTGCCTACGACACAATACAAGACTTCGCGGTTTTCTCCTGTATATCTTCCTTTTCCTTGTAGGACCGTGACGCCCCTATCCATCCTACGCAGGATCTCTTCGGAAACTTCATGGCTGCGATTGGAGATGATGGTTGCTCCTCTAGCAGCATATGCCCCTTCCTGGATAAAGTCGATGACTCGCGCAGCGACATAGACAGCAACAAGCGTGTACATCCCTTCGACAAGCTCTAAATAAGCGATAATTGAAGTGGAGATAACAATCGCGTCGAATAAAAACATGGTTTTGCCCATGCTCCAGCCGGCATACTTGTGAACGATCCTGGCAATGATGTCGACACCACCTGTCGTTCCGCCATAACGAAAAATAATGCCAAGTCCGATCCCGATAGACACCCCGGCGAATAACGCAACCAAGGTCATGTCCGACTCTAAATGCAAATAAAATTGATGGGCTTGAAAAATACTTAAAAACAAGGATACGGCCAACGTTCCAATAATCGTATAAATAAACGTATTGCGGCTTAAAAATCGCCAGCCGACGATGAATGCCGGTACATTCAATACAATATTCATGATGGCAGGGTCCCAGCCCCACAAAAAATAAAATAGCAAGGTTATTCCGGTAAAGCCACCTTCACCCAGTTCATTTTGCATATTAAAATGGACGATTCCGAAAGCAAATACAGCAGATCCGAACAAGATGAACAGTGTATTTTTTAACTTGATGCCGAAAACACTCATTCCATCACCTCTTCTAATAGAATTACCTTAACCATTATAGACAATCCCCGATTAGGTAACAATCATTACCGTTCCTGTATTAAAAATTTGTCAAACGTCCTCCTTTTAGCTAACATGTTAATTGATTGAACATACAAAAGCCAAGCTTCCCTCCGTATGGGCTTGCTGTAAAAAAGGAGTATCGGAGATGGATCACGAAAAAGGATATACCACGGTTGAAATGCAAAAAAGAGTGGATGCTTACATAGGACAATTCAAAGAAGGATATTTTTCTCCATTAAGCCTTATGGCAAGGTTGACGGAAGAAGTCGGCGAGTTGGCACGGGAAGTGAATCATCATCATGGAGAAAAACCAAAAAAAGCTTCTGAACAGGAAAAAACAATGGAAGACGAATTAGGTGATTTGTTATTTGTCGCCATATGTTTTGCCAATTCGTTGGATATCGACCTTTCAGACGCATTTGAACGGTCGATGAGCAAAATAGAAACAAGAGACAAAAATCGTTGGACAAGAAAAGATGGAGAGGGGAAGGATCATGACTAAAACAAAAGTAATTGTTGCAGGACCACGCGGGAAAATGGGGAGTGAAGCGCTTCGCATGATCGCCAAACAAGATGATCTGGAACTTGCTGCTTGTCTTGATCGTAAAAACGACGGCATGCTCGTGAGAGATATAGATGGACTGCCTGCTTTTGATGCCCGTATTTATGAAGACGTGGAAGAGTGTTTCCAGCAAGTTGAAGCAGATGTATTGGTGGACTTGACTACCCCTGAATATGGATACTTGCATACGAAGACCGCTTTGGAGAATGGCATCCGCCCGGTTGTAGGTACAACAGGTTTCACGGAGGAGCAGCTCGAAGAATTGACGAGACTGGCAGAAGAAAAACAATTAGGGACTGTGATTGCTCCAAACTTCGCCTTGGGTGCTGTTTTGATGATGCAGTTTTCCAAGTGGGCAGCGAAGTATTTTCCTGATGTGGAAATCATTGAACGTCATCATGACAATAAGCTCGATGCTCCATCGGGAACAGCTGTGAAAACTGCCCGATTGATTCAGGAAGTGAGGGAAAGCAAGCGGCAGGGACACCAGGATGAAAAGGAAACCATCGAAGGAGCGAGAGGGGCTGATGTCGACGGCATGAAAATACACAGTGTTCGACTTCCCGGACTCGTTGCGCACCAGGAAGTCGTTTTCGGTGCTTCCGGCCAAAATCTGACCATCAAACATGATTCCTTCCATCGGGAATCCTTTATGTCAGGAGTGAAGCTGGCGATTGATCATGTAATGAAGCTGGATTTGTTGGTGTACGGTTTGGAAAATTTACTGGAATGAGGGATTAAGGTGAACATTGCTCTTATAGCACATGATAAGAAGAAATCAGATATGATCGAATTCACGATTGCTTATACGCATATCCTGGAAAAGCATCAGCTATATGCCACCGGAACAACCGGCTCCAAAATAGCCGAAGCAACGAATATGGATATACACCGTTTTCAATCGGGTCCACTTGGCGGCGACCAGCAAATCGGTGCGATGATTGCACAAAACGACATGGATGTCGTCATTTTCTTCCGTGATCCACTTACCGCTCAGCCTCATGAGCCAGATGTCAGCGCCTTAATGAGACTGTGTGATGTATACCAAATTCCTTTGGCTACCAATCTCGGAGCAGCTGAAATTGTCGTCCGGGCTTTGGAGCATGGGGATTTTCAATGGAGAGAAATTGTCAAAGGAAAATAATAAGCTAAGGAAGTCAATCATGAAAAAAATCGGTATAACCTGTTATCCATCTGTTGGTGGATCAGGAGTCATAGCAACAGAATTAGGTAAACTGCTGGCAAAGCAGGGGAACGAAATACACTTTATCACTTCAAGTTTGCCGTTCCGTTTACAGGGCGTTAACTCTAATATTTATTTCCATGAAGTGGAGCTGAACCATTATCCCGTCTTCCAATACCCGCCATATGACCTAGCGTTGGCCAACAAGATGGCAGAAGTGATTGATCAGGAAAAACTCGATATTCTTCATGTTCACTATGCCATGCCACATGCCATCTGTGCCATATTGGCAAGGGAAATAGCGGAGCATGATGTAAAAATCGTCACTACGTTGCATGGGACGGATATCACAGTCCTCGGGATTGATAATAGTTTAACCAAAATGATCAAACACGGTATTGATCAATCCGATGCCGTTACAGCAGTTTCACGGAGCCTTGTTGCCCAGACGAAAGAAATGCTGGGTGTGGAGAGAGAAATAGAAGTCATCTACAATTTTATCGATGAACGGGAATATCATCAGCGGGAAAATCAACGCCTTAGACAGGATTACGGCATTGCTGATGAGGAAAAAGTCATCATTCATGTTTCTAACTTCAGGAAAGTGAAACGAGTGGCAGACGTGATTGCTGCCTTTCATATAATCCAGGGAAAAGTGCCTGCAAAGCTATTGCTTGTAGGCGACGGTCCCGAATACTCCGAAATGTGCCGGGTAGTGAAACAGCTTGGAATAGAAGACCGTGTCCTGTTCCTGGGACGCCAGATAAACGTCAGTGATTTATTTTCGATAGCCGATTTAAAGCTGCTTTTATCTGAAAAAGAGAGCTTCGGACTGGTGCTCCTGGAAGCAATGGCCTGCGGTGTTCCTTGCATCGGAACTAATATCGGCGGTATCCCGGAAGTCATCGAGCATGGCCAAACCGGGTTTATCACCGATTTAGGTGACATAAAGGATATAGCGGAACGTGCTGTTCAGCTGCTTACTGACAGTGAGCTGTGGCAGACTTTTTCAAAAACGGCCGTGCAATCGGCTCATAAACGTTTTCGTGCTGAAAAAATATTGACAGCATATGAGCAAGTCTACGACAGTGTCATGACAGGTGGTCAATAATGGAGTTTCCGGCATTCTCTAATGGAAAAAATATATTGGAAAAACTGGAGCGGCATGGTTATTCTGCCTTCTTTGTCGGCGGGGCAGTTCGAGACTTCTTGATTGGTCGACCGATCGGCGACATCGATATCACTACTTCGGCAAAACCGGAACAAGTAAAGGAGGTTTTTCCGAAAGTGATACCGGTTGGGATCGAACACGGAACTGTTATCGTTCGCCATAACGGGGAGTCATTCGAAGTGACGACCTTTCGTGTAGAAGAAGGGTATTCTGATTTTCGGCATCCGGATGAAGTAGAATTCGTGGATGATCTGGAAAAAGACCTCGCACGCCGGGATTTCACGATGAATGCCATTGCTATGGACAAACAGGGAAAAGTGATCGATCCATATTATGGGAGGAAATCGATAAAGAACAAAATGATTCGAACGGTCGGAAACCCTTCTGAACGTTTTTCAGAAGACCCACTTCGGATGTTGCGTGCGCTTCGTTTTGCCAGCCAGCTTGATTTTCAACTTGATTCAGAGACGTTTTCTGCTTTAGCCGATGGAGCTGTAATGATAAAGGAAATATCGACCGAGCGTATAACAGGTGAATTGGAAAAATTGTTTGCCGGTCCGTATGTCAGCAAAGGGGTTGAATTATTACGGAGGTCAAACCTGGTTGATTGTCTGCCTGTATTTAAAGAGAACCGGCGGTTACAGGATTCTCTAAGGCAAGTAAAGGTGCCGTTTGGACAGCTGTCCGAGCTTATTTGCATGCTGGTTTACTGGGATAAGCAAGTAACAATATCGGAATGGACCAAAGCATGGAAGCTATCTAATCGAACAAAAAAAGAGGCAGAGCAATTATACGAAGCCATTTCCTACAGTAGAAAAAAACAAATCGATGCCTGGCTCGTTTATCAGTTGCCCAGCCATCTTTTGGACAGTTTTATCCGGTTGCATACTACCTATTTTTCGCCAGTAAGGATTGATTATATCAATCATCTAATACATTCTCTTCCAATCAGACAGAAAAGAGACCTGTCGGTAACAGGAAAAGATCTCATCCAATGGTTCCCGGAACGGAAAAAGGGCCCTTGGATCAATCAGGCTCTGACCTCCTTAGAAAAATTAGTGGTAATCGGTGAGCTGCCCAATCAAAAAAATGTTTTGAAGGAGTGGCTGAAACATGAATACCACCCGCAATCAACTGATTGAATTACTGAAAAGAAGCAATCAATCGTTTATTTCTGGACAGGAGCTTTCGGAAAACCTGGGTATTTCGCGTACCGCGGTATGGAAGCACATGAAGGAGCTGGAAAAAGAGGGGTATCAAGTACAAGCCGTACCCAGAAAAGGATATCGTATTAGTGGTCAGCCTGATAAGCTAAGTGCAAGTACCGTGAAATGGGGGTTGAGGACGAGATGGGCAGGGAAGCAATTGTTTCATTACCCAGTTGTAGAGTCTACCCAAGTAATCGGACATCAACTTGCCCAGAAAGGTACTGAAGAAGGTACAGTCATTCTTGCAGACGAGCAAACAGCAGGCAAGGGAAGAATGGGCCGGAGATGGCACTCGGCAAAAACGGAAGGGATATGGATGAGCATTATTCTACGGCCTCCGATCCTTCCACACAAGGCACCGCAAATTACGTTGCTGACAGCTGTAGCCATAGCTGAGGCAATCGAGTCACTCACAAATACCACACCAGCAATAAAATGGCCGAACGACATATTCTTTCATGATCGCAAGGCCGCTGGAATCTTAACCGAAATGCAGGCAGAGCAGGATGAAATTCAATACATAGTCTTGGGGATAGGCATCAACGTTAATCAGTCATTATCTGATCTTCCCGAAGACATCCAGCAGACTGCAACATCCATAAAGCAGGAGACTGGCATAGAATGGGAGTTAGCACCCCTTGTGCAACAAATACTAGCTGACTTTGAAACGTATTATGGAAATTATCTGCTTAACGGTTTTGCGGCGATAAAAGAGAAGTGGGAACATTACGGATATAAAATCGGAGAACAGGTGCACGTATCTGCAAGTAAGCAGGAGTATCAAGCAGAGATTCTAGGTATTGCTGAAGATGGCGCTTTAAGAGTCCGCAAACTTGACGGTGGTGACGAAAATCTGTATTCTGCAGAAATCCATTGGTGAAAAGGGGAAAACATAATGTTAACTGTTTCACATTTGCAAAGCATGAAAGACAAGGGCGAGAAGATAACGATGCTCACTGCTTATGATTATCCGTCCGCGAAACTTGCAGAGCAGGCAGGTATTGACATGCTCCTTGTCGGAGATTCTTTGGGAATGGTGGTGCTCGGTTATGCTTCTACCGTCCAGGTTACCATCGAAGATATGATTCACCATGGAAAAGCAGTTGCCCGAGGTGCCGGTGATACTTTTTTAGTCGTGGATATGCCTTTTATGTCCTATCATGTGTCATTGGAAAACTCGTTAAATAATGCCAAACGCATCTTTCAGGAGACCAATGCCCACGCTTTGAAGGTGGAAGGGGCTACAGCGGAAACACTTCGACTAATTGAAAGAATGACCGCAGCCGGAATTCCTGTCATTGCCCATTTGGGATTGACGCCACAGTCGGTGAATGTGTTGGGAGGATTCCGGGTTCAGGGGAAAGATCGGCTGACAGCTCAAAGAATATGGGAAGAAGCCCAAGCTGTTGAAAAAAGCGGAGCAGCTGCCCTTGTTCTCGAATGTATTCCGAAAGAGCTTGCAGAAATCATTACCGATTCTTTGTCCATTCCGACTATCGGAATTGGAGCTGGACAAGCTTGTGACGGCCAAGTCCTTGTCTACCATGATGTGCTTCGGTATGGTGTGGATCGTTTACCTAAATTCGTAAAGCCCTATATGGATGGCAATGAAGATGTAACGGTTTCATTAAAACAGTACATTGAAGAGGTGAAGTCATCCAGATTTCCAAGCGATGAACATTCCTTCACCATGAACCATGATTTTTTACCTGTTATGAAGCGGGAGGAAGAAGAGCAGGATGGAGATTATTAAATCAGTTAAGCAGCTCCAACAAACAACGGAACAATTGAGACAATCAGGCAAGCGGATTGGATTCGTTCCTACGATGGGATACCTGCACGAAGGCCATCAAGCCCTGATGGAGAAAGCCAGAAATGAAAATGATATGGTAATCGTCAGTATTTTTGTCAATCCGTTGCAATTTGGACCTGGTGAAGACTTCGACACGTATCCCCGAGATGAAAAACGTGACATACAGATTGCTAAAGAAAACCAAGTTGATATTCTGTTTCTGCCAAGTACAGAAGACATGTATCCAGATGAACAGGCCGTTACAATGCGGGTGGTACGCAGAGTGGATGCATTATGCGGAAAATCACGGAAAGGCCACTTCGATGGGGTTGTTGCAGTCCTTACAAAACTTTTTCATCTTGCCCAGTCGCATCGTGTTTACTTCGGCATGAAGGATGCCCAGCAGGTTGCAGTGGTCGATGCTTTGGTGAAAGACTTTAATTTTCCCCTAGAAATCGTTCCGGTAGCAACAGTGAGGGAAGAAGACGGTTTGGCTAAAAGTAGTCGAAACGTCTATCTTTCCAATCAAGAGCGTCGGGAAGCAAAGGAACTATACCAAGCTCTGCTGCATGGTCGGCAATTAATTGTTGACGGGGAGAAAAATCCTGATACGATTGTAAAAGAGGTCGAGGATTTCATAAATAAACGTACCCATGGTAAAATAGATTATGTAGAATTATTAACTTATCCGGAATTGACCACGACGACAGTCATTCAGCGGCAGGTGATTCTTGCAATAGCTGTCCACTTTGAAAAGGCAAGGTTGATCGATAATTTGGTATTTGGCCAGAATGGCTTTATTTCTGAAGGATTATAGGAGGAAAGACAATGTTGCGTACCATGATGAAGGCAAAAATTCATCGTGCCCGGGTGACAGAGGCCAACCTGGATTATGTTGGCAGTGTAACCATTGATTCCGATATTCTCAAGCGGGTGGGCATCTTGCCAAATGAGAAAGTGCAAATTGTGAATAACAATAATGGTGAACGACTGGAAACGTATGTTATCCCCGGAGATCCGGGCAGTGGCGTGATTTGCCTAAATGGCGCAGCCGCACGTTTGGTACAAAAAAACGATGTCGTAATCATTGTTTCTTATGCAATGGTTGATGAAGAAGAATTAGCAGACTTCTCGCCAAAAATCGCCTTGATGAATGAACATAACCAAATAGTAGAGCTTATAGAAGAAGAACCGCCGTTGACAGTCATCTAAACAATAAACGATGAAATGAATACCATAAGGGTCATCCCTTGTTTGAAACTCTTATCAACGTGGTGTTTGATAAGGGTTTTCTTTATCTTAGGAAGTAAAAGTTGACGGGTGATGCTGGTGCTTGTCGTATTTGTAATCTTAGCTCCAGCGCCTCCCCCTCCTCGAGGTCTTAAGTCCATCCTCTTTGTGGCAAAAAGCGCCACGAGGCTGTTCTTAAGCTTGTCGGAGGCCTACATGATGTGGGTCATGCAGGCGTTGCCACAGGACGTGGCGGATTTAGCCTGTATTCCTTTTTGATCGTACATAGCAAGCTGATAGTTATGGAGGTGAGAGAATGCAAACATTTGCAGTAGTTGATTTGGAAACAACCGGCCATACACCGTCTAAAGGGGATAAAATAATTGAAATTGGAATCGTGGTACTAGAAAACGGGACGGTCGTTAAAGAGTTTTCCAGCCTGGTGAACCCTGGAATTACCATCCCTCCGTTTATTTCCAATTTGACCGGGATACAAGACGAAGACGTACACGATGCTCCCGTGTTTACTGAAATAGTCGATGAAGTGATTGCTTGTTTTACAGACGCATACGTGGTAGCCCATAATGTACCCTTTGATCTCGGCTTTCTTAATTATGAAATACAGGCTAGTGGCAGAAATGCTTTACAGCAGCCTGTGCTGGATACTGTCGAGCTTGCAAGGATTTTATTGCCACAGGCTCCTGGTTTTAAATTAGGGCAGCTTTCTGAATATTTATCATTAAGACATGATGACCCACATCGTGCCTTGTCTGATGCAGATGTTACGGCAAAATTGCTGTTGTTTTTATTTGCCAGGTTGGAGGTGCTGCCGCTTGAAACGCTGACACAGCTGCAATCCTTAGAAACCCGGTTGAAAAGTGATTTGTTCGCGATTTTACAAGCGTATATAGATGGCGCTGCTTTTTCTGAACAAGAGAGAGAGGATCTAGAAATCTTCCGTGGTCTTGCGATCAAGCAAATTCCCAGTCGGGAAGCTTCCGAGGAACAGCCCTTGCCAGCTTATGCGGATTTCCTTGACCTTATCTATGAACAGGGCGGAAAACTGTCCGATTTTATGGCCGGGTATGAAAAAAGGCCAGGCCAGCGGGAAATGTCGGAAACGGTATTCGATGCTTTTGAAAGTAAACAGCATGCGCTGATAGAAGCAGAGACAGGGACAGGCAAGTCGTTGGCTTATTTGCTTCCGGCAATTTACCAATCGCTGGCCAAAGGACAGAGAGTCGTTATTAGTACGCATCTGACGCAGCTCCAGTCCCAGCTGCTTGAAAAAGAAATACCACTTCTCCAGGCGATGGTGAAGTTCCCTTTCCAGGCTGCATTGATTAAAGGAAAGCAGCATTACTTAAGCCTGAGTAAATTTGAAAAAGAAATCTTCTCGGAGCAGCAGGATAATTATGATATTACCTTGACGAAGGCCATCCTGCTTGTATGGCTTACTGAAACAAACACAGGAGACATCGATGAAGTCCAGTTGCCATCCAGCGGAAAAAATTTTTTTCGCAGTATTTCAACAGAGTCAGAAGGGTACCTTGATCCGCGATCGCCATGGTTCAGCAGATCCTTTTACCAGCGGGTGAGGAATAAGGTACAGCATGCTAATTTGGTCATCACCAACCATTCTTTGTTTTGCACCGATTTGAACAGTGGTTTTCAGTTACTGCCTTCCTATAAAATGGCAATCATTGATGAAGCACATCATTTGGAAGCGACAGCGGCAAAACATTTTGGATTGAAATTGGACTATGTAGGTATCCAGCATTTATTTAATCGGATCGGTACCGTGGAGGCAGGCGACTGGTTTAACCGGGCTCTCACAGAGACGGAAGTCAAACCAGTTTCGTCCGAGAACTGGGATAGCCTATGGCAGCAGTCTAAAGCGGAGGCGGATGATTTATTCCGTTATGTTTTTCACTACGTTTTGGAAAAAAATCGACGAAACACTGCCTTAAATGATATCGGAAGAATACAGTATCGATTTGAAAAAGAGAAAGAAAGCACGCATTCGTGGAATACAATTCAGGAAATGGCTAGCAGGTTAAGCTTCCTGGTCAGAGATCTCATCCATATCCTGTCGCAGTTGAAATACGGGCAAGGAGGAACGGAATCTGATTCTCCGGCAACCGATTTGATGGACGAGGTGAAGAGCTTTATCGAACTGTTGCAAAATGTCATCGACGAACTGGAACACTTTTTCTTTTCCGCTGACTCTAATCAAGTGAAGTGGGCAGAAATCGAAGCACATGGAGCAAAAAATGCTGTTTATCTATATAGTGAACCTGTAGAGGTGGCAAGCGCGTTATTTGAGGATCTGTTTGCCAAAAAAGACAGCATTGTGCTGACCAGCGCAACGTTGAGTATGAACAAATCCTTCGATTATATCCGTGAAAGATTGGGCCTGCCTTTTGAAACGACCATAGAGAAAAAAATCCAATCGCCTTACCAATACGATCAACAAGTTCAACTCATGATACCGAATGATTTCCCTGATATGAAATATGGCAACCCAGAAGCATATATTTTAGCCGTCTGCGAGGCTGTTTATTCTTTGGCTGAAGTCACGGAAGGAAGAATGCTTGTTTTGTTCACTTCCTATGATATGCTCCGTAAAGCACATCAAGTATTGAAGGAGCTTACAGAAGAAAAAGATTTTATTCTTATCGCTCAAGGAATTTCGAGCGGTAGCCGAGCACGGTTGAAAAAGAACTTTCAGGCTTTTGAGCGTTCCATCTTGTTAGGAACCAGTTCATTTTGGGAGGGAGTAGATATACCTGGAAGCGACCTCTCTTCTCTCGTGATTGTACGGTTGCCTTTCCAGCCTCCGGATCATCCCGTTTATCAAGCTAAATCGGCACAGCTGAAAGAAATGGGAAAAAATCCGTTTATGGAGCTGGCCCTTCCCAACGCTGTGATCCGATTTAAGCAAGGATTTGGACGACTGATCAGGTCTAGTACTGACCGCGGTATTGTCATGGTTTGCGATGAGCGGATTGTCAAAGCGAGGTATGGAAAGTATTTTACTGATTCTATTCCAGAAGTCCCGATATCCTACGATACCACTACGAAGATAATTGAAAAAGCTGAAGCATGGTTATGATATGAATCGTTTTTCTACATATCCTATACCTAGTTTGATCTAGGATAGGTGATGTAAAAGTGAAAAAGTTTTCTTGTGCATTTTCTCTATGGTTAACCTTTGTCCTTTTGGTACCTTCGATCCGGAGTGATGCAATGATTGACTTGAAAGATGGTGAAGTATATTACGCTTTTTTCCATCTTCCGGATGGAGAAGCCACATTGATAAGAGGGTTCAACGGGGCGATATTGATCAATACAGGTGCTCCGTCAAGCACGAGTGCTTTGTTCGATCAGTTGAAAGAATTGGATGTAAAGGAAATCAACACGATCATTCTGACAAAACAGATGTCCGATTACTGCGGAAATACCGCTGAGCTGATTGATCGCTTTCACCCAAGTTCAATTGCTTATGCCGGTAAGATGAGTAAAACATGTGGGAAGGAAGTCGAATCCACCAATAGCGTAAAATGGGATACAAACAAACTCATCGATTTACCGATGGGTGGTTCACTGACTGTTCTGAAAGCTGACGAAACCGGGGAAATGACCCTCGATATTGTTTATGGGAAAACTTCCATGCTATATCTCAGCAACAGCTCCATAGAAGATGAAGATGACCTGTTGCAGCATAAACTTGAACCCCAAATCATCAAAATTGGTGATTATGCCCAAGGTAAGTCGCCGAGCGGTTATTTGTTAGATAAAATCGATCCCCATATCGGTATCATTTTCACTAGTAAAGATAAGAAGCCAAACGAGGGATTGATGGAGCGTCTCAATGAATCGTGGATTGATGTATACCAGCTTGATCAAGTCGGGACTACCATAATCCGTTTAAACGAAACGGATTACGAAGTATTATCTTGAATGCTCTATGCGGCAGAGAGATTCCTTCGTCTGCCGCATATAATTAGACTGTTGAACGGAAGCCTTACAGCTTCGAGAGGATATGGTGTGGCGACTTATCCGTATCTGTTATAAATGATTTCCTTATGCATCTAAAAAAAATGTGCACTGCAAGCAGCGCACGATTGGTGTATGGGTTAGGGAAATTGGTTGAAAAAATACAAATCATCAAACAGCAAAAGTTTCATTTAAGAAGGAATTTGCTTTTCAACTCTAACTATATTGTTGGTTAAATCAGCTTAGCTATGTGTTACAAATATTGATAGCAGTGACAATTCTGCCTATGGGGACAGGTTGCGTTGGCATCTCTTAATAAGGATGTCCACTGAACTATTCCCAACTTCTTCGTCATTTTGTGTCAAACTGCTTCAAGAATGAACAAAAATGAGTTATGATGAGAAAGTGCACGATAACTGTAAAAACTTTTGCACTATTCCCGTCATCTTAGGGGATTGTGGAGGTGTAGCAAATGGACAAAAAAATTGAAACGCTGTCGACTGTGAAAATTACGCATTCAGATGATTTATACAAAATAGTCGATAATTTGAACAGAACGCTAAAGGAAGATGATTTAATGTTTGGATTAGCACTGGATGATGAAAATGATGGAAAAGCTATCTTTACCATTTACCGTACCTAACTGGGTCAAATGGGCAGTTGTCCTATTTATTATAATCTTTATCGGTGCTTTAGGATACAGCATTTATTTATATAACAGTATCCAGCAGGATAAGGAAGCAGGCTTTCAAGCTTCTGCAGATCGTGCAGTCGCCGAAACAGATCTTGAAAAAGCAGAAAATGTTACCCGTTATCATGGTAATATGCTGTATCATGTTGTAACTGGAACTACCGACGATGGATCGGAGGCAATTGCCTATGTACCTGCTGAACAGAAGGAAGGAAAAATAGTTATTTTCCGTACGGAGGATTTAGTATCGGAACAATCCATTCTCCAAGCATGGAATAATGATTGCTCGAATTGCGAATTGTTGGAAACGAATTTAGCTATTGAAAATGACCAGCCACTATTGGAACTAAAATACATAGATGACAGGGATCGATATGTATTACATTATTATTCCTTGACAGATGGCAGTTCCGGAGACCATTTCCGGTTTAATCGATCCTGACCATTTTTCGGAAAGGTGATTTACATGATGGATTTAGCAAACAGAGTAAAAACATTGACCCCTTCTTCGACTCTGGCAATTACTGCCAAAGCAAAAGAACTGAAAAGTCAG
This sequence comes from Sediminibacillus dalangtanensis, assembly GCF_017792025.1. Lineage (NCBI taxonomy): Bacteria > Bacillati > Bacillota > Bacilli > Caryophanales > Bacillaceae > Sediminibacillus > Sediminibacillus dalangtanensis. The sequence continues at coordinate 2,037,435 of NZ_CP046956.1, read as the reverse complement.
GGTCATGATGTGATTGGGCTCGGCGCTGGAGAGCCGGACTTCAACACGCCTCAAACCGTTTTGGATGCAGCGGAAAAAGCCATGCGGGAGGGACATACGAAATATACCCCATCTGGCGGACTTCCGGCTTTGAAAGAAGCAATCATAAAGAAACTCAAGCAGGATCAGCAGCTGGAGTACACGCCGGAAGAAATCATTGTAACCAATGGAGCTAAGCACGGCCTTTATACTCTATTTCAAGTTCTTCTCGATCCAGGAGATGAAGTGATCATTCCTGCACCTTATTGGGTCAGTTATCCAGAGCAGGTTAAACTGGCACAAGGGATGCCGGTTGTCGTAGAGTCTAAAGAAGCGAATCAATTCAAAGTAACTCCTGAACAATTGGAACAGGCTATTACGGATAAAACAAAGGCAGTTATTCTGAATTCTCCAAGCAATCCGACAGGGGCGATGTATTCTGAAGAGGAACTAAAAGCACTCGGAGACATTTGCCTCAAACATGATCTGTTGATCGTATCGGATGAAATTTATGAAAAATTGATTTATACAGAACAACAACATGTATCAATCGCGCAACTATCCGGACCGTTGAAAAAACAAACAGTAATTATTAACGGTGTGTCCAAATCCCATTCCATGACAGGTTGGAGAATCGGCTATGCAGCAGGTGACAGCACGATCATCAAAGCGATGACCGGGCTGGCATCCCATTCGACCTCGAATCCGAATTCCATCGCTCAATATGCAGCTTTGGAAGCTTACAGTGGTTCGCAGGATAAGGTGGAGGAAATGCGACAGGCATTCCAAGAACGGTTGGAAAATCTTTATCAGTTAATCACTGACATTCCTGGAGTTTCATGTGTTAAACCGAAAGGCGCTTTCTACTTGTTCCCGAATGTACGTGAAGCCGTAAAAGCGAATGGTTTTTCCAATGTAGACGACTGGGTGGCTGCATTGCTGGAAGAGGAAAAGGTGGCACTTGTTCCTGGTTCGGGTTTTGGTGCTCCAGAAAATATTCGTTTATCATATGCGATTTCCTTACCACAATTGGAAGAAGCAGCCAATAGAATAAAACGATTTGTACAAAATCATCAATAATGTGTGCGGAGGTATAGAATTTTGAAGACGACAATATCACAAGTAGCTAAACATGTAGGAGAAGAAGTAACCATCGGGGCCTGGCTTGCCAACAAACGATCCAGTGGCAAAATTGCTTTTTTGCAGCTCCGTGACGGTACAGGATTTATTCAGGGAGTAGTCGTAAAAGCAGAGGTGGAGGAAGATGTTTTTCAGGCAGCGAAAAACATCACCCAGGAAACCTCTTTATATGTAACCGGAACAGTGGCTGAGGATACCCGCTCTCCGTTTGGCTATGAATTACAAGTAAAGGGATTGGAAGTCATCCATGAATCAACTGATTTTCCAATCACACCGAAAGAACACGGCACGGAGTTTTTGATGGACCACCGCCATTTATGGCTGCGTTCTAAGAAGCAGCATGCCGTGATGAAAATCCGCAATGAAATTATTCGGTCTACCTATCAGTTTTTCAATGATCATGATTATGTAAAGATCGACCCGCCGATATTGACTGGATCTTCTGCTGAAGGAACAACAGAATTGTTCCACACGAAATATTTTGACGAAGAGGCCTATTTGTCTCAAAGTGGACAATTGTACATGGAAGCCGCGGCAATGGCTTTTGGCAAGGTTTTTTCCTTCGGACCGACTTTCCGAGCGGAAAAATCAAAAACCCGCCGTCATTTAATTGAATTCTGGATGATTGAACCGGAAATGGCCTTTGTAGAGCATGAAGAAAGTCTCGAGATTCAGGAACAGTATGTTAGCTTTATTGCACAAAGCGTATTGGAAAATTGTAAGCTTGAACTTGATATTTTGGAAAGAGATACGGATAAATTGGCAAAAATCCAGGCTCCTTTCCCCCGTATCACATACGACGAAGCGATTGATCTCTTGAAAGAAAAAGGCTTCGATGACATTGAGTGGGGAGAAGACTTCGGTGCACCGCACGAAACGGCTATCGCTGAAAGCTTCGAAAAACCAGTTTTTATTACGCATTATCCTGCCGACATAAAAGCATTTTATATGAAGCCTGATCCGGACCGTCCAGAAGTTGTTCTTTGTGCAGACTTGATTGCTCCCGAAGGATATGGAGAAGTGATTGGCGGCTCTCAAAGAATCGATGACTTGGCATTGATGGAGCAACGCTATCAGGAACATGATTTGACCGGTGACGCTTATCAATGGTATCTAGAATTAAGAAAATACGGTAGCGTCCCTCATTCCGGCTTCGGATTAGGCTTGGAACGGACAGTGGCTTGGTTTGCCGGGGTGGAGCATGTAAGAGAGACCATCCCATTCCCGCGCTTGCTCAATCGTCTATATCCGTGAGCTATCCCCTGGCTGTTCGTCTGTATTTATTCCAAAGATCCCTTGCCGCCCTCGCGACAAGGGATTGTTGTGTTTATAATTGGAAATTTCCCTATCCGTCATTCGTGCTATAATATGTTAGAGGTGAGTTTTTGTGGCAAGTGATTTCAATTACCAACAAATTGTGAAAGATCAGATGGTGATACCTTCCATGTTATTGAAAAGGTACCATCAATTAAAACTATCGGAAACGGAAGTAATGGTTATTTTACATATCCATCGTTTTCAAATGGAAGGGAACTCTTTTCCTACACCGGAAGAAATCGCTCAGTTTACGAGTATCTCGCCGGAAGACTGTACAAAAATACTCCGTCAGTTGATTCAGAAGAATATTCTTTTGATTGAGCAGGAAGAGGATGAAAAGCAGGTATTAACTGAATGTTATTCACTAGAACCTTTATGGGTCACGATATATAAAGTGGATTATTCTGCTCAAGCAAACCGAGAGACAGATCAGCAGCAGGCCAATATTTTTATTCTTTTTGAACAGGAGTTCGGACGGCCGTTGTCACCTTTTGAAATTGAAACGATCAACATTTGGCTTGATGAAGAACAACAAACGCCGGCTCTGATCAAAGCTGCTTTAAGGGAAGCTGTGTTGATGGGGAAATTGAATTTCCGCTATATTGACCGGATTTTACGTGAGTGGAAAAAGAAAGGAATCAAATCGGTTGAGCAGGCGAGAAATCAGAGCAGGCAATTCCATATCAATCAAAATAACCAGCAGGAACAGCAGCAACCGAAGCGGGATGTATCGTTGTATTATAATTGGTTAGAGGAGTAGGGGGATAGGAATGTTGAATAAGGCGCAGGTAAGACATTGTCTGGATGCTTGGGAAGAAATGTTTCCCGATGCTGAATGTGAGCTTGTCCATGACAATCCTTTTGAATTGGTGATTGCAGTCGTTTTATCGGCTCAATGCACGGATGCATTAGTCAATAAAGTGACCAAGGATTTATTTAAAAAATACAAAACACCTGAAGATTATCTAGCTGTATCACTGGAAGAATTGCAAAAAGACATACGTTCCATCGGTTTATATCGCAATAAAGCAAAAAACATCCGTAAGCTTTGTCAAATGCTGATTGATGACTATGGTGGAGAAGTTCCTTCGACCCAGGAAGAACTTGTCAAATTAGCTGGAGTAGGTAGAAAAACGGCAAATGTGGTTGCTTCCGTTGCATTTGATGAACCGGCTATTGCTGTGGATACGCATGTCGAAAGGGTATCAAAACGTCTGGGAATATGCCGATGGAAGGATTCGGTATTGGAAGTAGAAAAGACGTTGATGCGGAAGGTACCAAAACAAGAATGGAGTCAAACCCACCATCGGATGATTTTTTTCGGCAGATATCATTGCAAAGCGAAAATTCCAAACTGTCCGGAATGCCCGCTGCTTGATATTTGCAGGGAAGGACAAAAACGGATGAAAGCAAGGAACCTTGGTATTGAAGTTGATTAAAGAGGAGCTGTCTCATGTATGATTGATAAAACATGGACAGCTCCTTTGTTGTAAAAACAAAAAGTAGTAAAACAGTGGTGCTAACGAGATATAGCTACTCTTAAACTAAATGATGAAGGCAAAAGAAAAAATCATCAGCGTTTCTATCACGCTGATGATTTTTATTCTGTATAGCTTGTAAGAATCAGACTAATGGCTTTTTAATTTTTAACTATCAGGCAATCTCTTCTTCTCGAATGGCGTGTAACAAATAACTGGATGCACTTTCGGAAGAAGAAGCATTGGCTTCGGGGTCACCTGTGTCTCCAGTGGGTTCCTCATCATCTACCGGCTCATCTCCCGGAGTCTCATCCTCGTTATCTGTTTCTCCATTATCGTTGTCATTATTTCCTCCATTGCCGTTGTCATCTCCGGCTCCGTTACCGTTACCTTCGCCATTTCCGCCTTCATTACCATTGCCATTTCCATTTCCGTTATCACCCTGGTTGTTGTCATTACCATTACCGTTTCCGTTGCCATTTCCGTCTCCAGGATTTTCGTTATCTTCAGGATTTTCTTCTTGGTTTTCTTCTTCATCCTGCTGTTCTTCTTCTTTATCAGCTTCATCGTCGGCTACCTGAACCGTGACCGTTGCCGGATCACTTGTATTTCCAGAGTCTTGGTCGCTTACAGCTGTCACTTGAATGGTATAAGTGGTGCCAAGATCGACGTTGCTAATTTCCAGACTAGTATCTTTTGTATCGGCCAAGTCCTTCAAGGAGCCGTCATCCGTACCTGCTTTCACGTTGAAGGTGACAGGACGGTCATCATCCTGATCGTAATTCCAGGAAATATCAATGGATTGACTTTCTTCATTAAAGCTTGCTTTCAACCCGCTAACCGCGTCGATTCGATCAAACTTCTGAGAAGTCTTGCTTGGTTCGTTTCCTTTTACAAAAAGTTCGGTCACAATGTTCGATTGCGGTGTATATTCACTTGGCAGCTTGGCCGGATTGGATCCTTTTTCCACTTGTACCTCTACGACGGAATCAGGCTTGGTAAAATCAGCTGTATCGATTCCTTCCGATAAATAAGACATCGTTTCCCGGAAGAGGTCTTGTGCAATGACAGTTTCTGAATGCCCATTTAGGGTTTCCTTCTGATCATCGTACCCTGTCCAAACAGCGATTGTGTAATTGGTTGTGTAACCACTAAACCAGGAGTCCGGGCTACCTTCTTTTCCTTCCAGGTTCGTAGTTCCCGTTTTTCCGGCCATTGGCAGGCCAGGCACTTTGGCTGCTGTTCCAGTTCCAGAAGGATCATTGACCACCGATTTCAACATGTCTGTGATCATATAAGCCGTATATTCATGCATGGCTGATTTGGGTTCTGGTTTCAAATCGACGGTACGGCCATCGCTATAAGTCACTTTAGTAACCGCGTACGGCTCATTATAGATTCCTTTATTTCCAAAAGCACTATAGGCACCGGCCATCTGCAGGGTGGTGACCCCGGTAGAAGAACCGCCGATGGCATCCGTCAAGGCGATAGAACCCTCGTTAAATCTTATTCCGAGTCCTTCAGCAAATTCTTGTGCACGCTCTGCGCCAATTTCTTCGAATGTTTTGACTGCCGGGACGTTCAGTGATTGGGCTAAAGCCGAACGGGCCGACATCCAGCCGTTATGCTGTCCGTTCCAGTTATCAATATAAGAATCGGTACCTGCAATGTGATAACGCCCATCATCATTGATTTGATGATAAGTGGACCACTGTTCGTATTCGATGGCCGGGCCATAGTCAATGATTGGCTTAAATGTCGAACCGGCCTGACGATTTTCATTATCGATGGCATAGTTCCAGCCGCCCTGCGTATTATCAAGGTTTCTACCGCCGCCGATTGCACGAATCGCTCCTGAGGTTGTATCTAGAACGGTCATTCCGGCCCTGAATTCGTCGTTAGGATAACTGATGGGATTGCTGTCATCCTCGCTAAGCAAAAATTCAACATGTTTTTGGGCTTCGGGATCTAACGTGGTCTGTATTTCCAGGCCGTCATTATAGATATCTGCATCCAATTTTTCACTCACTTCGTCCTGTACCTGCTGAATAAAGGCTTGGTAAGGAGTTGTTTCCTGCTTGCTTTCTACAAGTAAGGAATCCACAGAGACTTCACTTGCTTGATCCGCTTCTTCCTGTGAGATTTTACCGTGTTGAACCATTAGACTTAAAACTGTGTTCATTCGTTCTTGGGTCAACTCGGGATTTCTCGTCGGGTCATACGCAGACGGACGTTGCGGCAGGCCTGCCAAGACAGCAGCTTCCGGCAGGGTTAATTCGCTTAAATCTTCCTTGCCAAAGTAAAAATCTGCTGCTTCGGCTACACCGTAGACATTTCCGTAATAAATTCGGTTTAAATACATCTCCAGAATTTCTTCTTTGGAATACTTGGCATCCAGGCGAAGCGCAAGCCATTGCTCCTGTACTTTCCGTTTCAACGTTTTTTCCGGAGTCAGAAAAGCCCCCTTAATCACCTGTTGGTCAATTGTACTTGCACCTTCCGCTCCGAATCCGCCGGTGATATTTGCCAGTATGGCCCCGCCGATTCTGCGGAAGTCTATCCCTATATGGTCAAAAAATCGGGAGTCCTCCGTTGCTGTAACGGCATCAACCAATAGTGGCGGAAGGTCCTCATAATCAATCTTTGTCCTTTTTTCCTCTCCGAGATTGGCGAATTCTTCGCCATTGACATCCAGCAGTTTGGTCGAGGCCGGCACGGCCAGACTCTCTGCATCAAGCTTTGGAGCTGTTGCTATATAATAGGTGAATAAACCACCAATACCTATGCCAATTAACAACACTACGATTAGAAGTGTCTTAACAATCTTTTTGAAAAGTGATTTCTTTTGCTTTTTCTGCTGCTTTAATTGCTTTCGTCTTGCAGAACGAGATTGGCTTGTATTTGCCATCACGCATCTTCCTCCGATCTAAAAATAGAGCTGATCTAAAACATCCAAATAATCCACTTTTGCCTGAAACTTAAATGGGATAAGGTGACCAGCTTCTTTAATGTCTGAATAGGGTATGGATTTTCTCCCTCCATTATATTGACTTTCCCAGTAAGAGAAAAGTTTCATGGATGGGAATAAAAAAGTTTCATTCAACATAGAGAAACGGACAATCAAAAAACTTATCCCTCCATGTTCATTCACCTGCTTCATATGTTTCACCTGATGGTCATGCAGGTTGGAAAGGGGAAAGGACGTTTTGTTTTTTGTCTCTTTTGCTTCAAAATCAATATATTTTCCTTTATATATTCCATTATAGTCCGTTGTCGATGCTTGCTTGAAATAGGCTTCCTTGATAGTTGCTGCGCTACGTTTCGGGTAATCCACTTTGACGATTTGAACCGGTGTCGGTTTTTTATGAATGACTGCTTTGTTCATCACAAGGTAATGTTCATTCGTGTCATTGATGTCTTCTTCGAGTGTCATCCCTCTGTTGCCAAAGGCGGGTTCTTGCAAATTTTTTCCTGATGTACGAAAAGATTGCTTCTTTCCGTTTGGGTAATTCATGTTTATTCCTCCCATACATGAGAGTATCATACCAGAAATACATGGCTTATGAGAACTAAAAATCAAAAAAAACAGTGACAAAACCCGGTATTTTTCCAGTATTTGCACAAGCTATACCAGGAGGCGGTGAAAATGTGGAAGGAACAACAGGAACTCGTTCGTTATATTGATTCGGCGACCCAGCGCGCCAACGTGGACAATGTAGCTAGAACGAAGGCTTACCTCGCTTATTACAATCGGCACCCTGAAATAACCTGGTCGTTCCTGGCGAGCATGGTGTCACGGAACGCAGGCTGGAATATTACCGATTTATATACACCTGTAATGGCCGGTTTGCTACCCAAAAGAACAAGAAAAAGGTTGTTTTCCACTTATGAACGGGCTAATTGGCTGATTTTTTCGGATGCCTATCCACAGTTGCTTATTTACCAATTCTCTAAAGAACAAGGCGGTCCGTTATTCCATCTTTTACAGCAGTTTAATGTTTCGTTATATATGCGCCGTGAATGGAAACATTTTTGGGAGAACAAAAACGGTGATCGATTGATGCAAGCCCAAATCATCAATGAACAAAATATTATCCAGCGCCCTGTTATCGAACATCCTTATTTCCGAAAAAAAGTTTTTATGCGACTTCCATACTTAGTTGAAGATTTTTTTCTGCTGAGCGCGGTTTTATTTCCACAGCATAAAGGCTCTGTTATCGGCTCCTATGTGTATGATTTTTCTAATTTAAACAAGCGGATCCTGCTGGGAAAAACATTGGCCGCAAAACTTTTCGACCCCAGCAATTTCTCCAATATCCTTGAGTTCGCCAATACCGTTGAGCCTACCGGTTCGAGAAGCGAATATGAAGACTTCCTAGAGATCAAGCATCCTTCATTCCGGGCGCCCGATTTGCGAGCGATTATCAAGCCAATCGAGCATCAGGATAATATTCGTGAGGACTGGAGTGTAAATGGGGGTATAAAGCCAGAGTGGCTGCTTCCACCTGAAGTGACAGAGAACGATAGAACTTTCGAGCATTTTTATCGAAAGAGAAGAATGCTTGCCCTCATTTGGCAGGTCAAGCAATCAATATGGACATAACAAATCCGGACCGATATAGTTGGCCCGGATTTGTCATGGTGTTATACAGATGGCCGGTCGGGACCATCCAGCTTTTTGTTTTTGTACTCAGTTTGCTGCTTTTTTTCATTTTTACGATCTTTTTTCAACTGGTCTTTAGACTTATCGGTCATAACAAAACCCTCCTTATTTCTATTGTTGTCAACCAGACGCAAAACATACAGGTTTCCCGGTTAATTTGTCTGCTTGCTTCTAGTTTTGTCGGCACGGCAGGGGACTGTAGGTTCCTTGCAGAATCAATGTGAAAACAAGCTAAAAAGAGGAGAGATGACCAATGGATTTTGCCGGGAAGACTGTTGCCTCAAAAAACGGAGTGTCAAAACAGGTATTTGAAAAAGCATATGTAGAACTATCTGACAGAGTACGACTGATCGACCAAAAACTTGCTACAAAGGCTGATGAAGTAGTGCTTACCCTGGCGCTTTCCCATCGTCAGGAAATTGAAGAACTGCAAGAAGAGATAGTAAAACTGAGAAAGGAAATAAAGCAGCTGAAAAGCAAAAAGGAAGAACAGAAGCTGAATCGGTATGTTGGCAAAAAAACATCGTTTTGGCGATATATGTTTAAAAAAATGCAATTTGCCCGTAAATAATGATACAGTAAGGAAAGAAAGGCGGGCGATAGGTAATGGAGTTAACAGCATTGACCAATCAACTCAAACAGGAACTCAATTCTTTGAAGCAGCGGTTTGAAGAGAGCGAAAAACCAGAGAATAGAAGAGATAAGCAATTTTTTCTGTTCGTAAAAGAAGAAACAACTCCATTTTTCGAGATGGTAAAGGAATGGGAAGAAAAGGCTCTCCAATTCGTGAAAAATAAAGAAGTGACAGTACACCCACAACAAATCGCGTCTACAAGCGATAACCTGCAAATTATCTTATTGAATAGTTATTATATAGATACACCGAAAACACGTTATATGGAAATGCACCAATCGATTCATTATGTTTTGGATCAGCTCCTGGCCGATATAAACAGAATTGAAACCAGCCCCGAATAGCGGAAAGTGACAACATGCAAACCTTTACAGAATAAATTTTTTCTTTTATAATTATTTTCCCGCTAGAAGAAAGGGTGCAAAGATGAATGGACCAAAACCAACTATTCGAGAAGGCGAAAGAAATTAGAGAGAGGGCTTATACGCCATATTCCAAGTTCCCTGTAGGGGCTGCTTTATTGACGAAGTCCGGGAAGGTATATCAAGGCTGTAATATTGAAAATGCCGCCTATCCGGTAAGCCTTTGTGCTGAAAGGGTGGCCATTTTCAAAGCCATTTCGGACGGTGTTACTGATTTTGCCGAAATGGCTGTTGTAGCTGATACTGGCCGTCCCGTGTCACCGTGTGGCTCTTGTCGTCAGGTGATGAGTGAGTTTTTTGACAAGAAGATGCCGATACATATTGGAAACCTGGAAAATGATCGTAAAACGATGTCAATGGAAGAGTTACTGCCGTTTTCATTTGAATCTGCTGATCTTCCTGTTGAAGATGAATAAGTGTGGGAACGACCCTGTTGCTGAACAGGGTTTCGTTTTTTATAGAAAGCTGTTTTCTAAATTGTTATTGCGAAAAGAGTATAAACTGCGCAGTAACTTTGATTGGAAGTTTCATTTCATTGCCTCTTCAAATTGAGTGGTAACCACCACTTCGGTAGCATACTTCGCTTTCCGCGGGCACGGCTTCAGCTAACTTGGTAAAGAAAACCGCTTTACCAAGTGGATCTTCAGCTCGAGCTTTTCCCGCAGGAGTCTGTGTTTGCTCCCTGCGCTAAGAAGCATGCTGACTAGTGCTAGCGTAGAAACTTTTTTCCTGGAAACCCAACAAGACTTCTTAAAAAACAGTTGTCAGGAAACGCGTGCTTTTCTTCCTAGAAAACAGTTGGGGTTCCGTCTTTTCTCCTTCTCTTGGACTTTTTGCTTGTTTTTCTAGCTGCATGCAATATGAAGTGATTCAAGAGAAAAATGTCTAGTACAGTTTATAAACAGGAATCTGTTCCAAGCGAAGGAAATACCCGAAGACTCCTGCGGGAGAAAAGGCCTCGGTGAGATCCCGCAGAGCGTTAGCTCGAGGAAGCTCACCAGCCGCCCGCGGAAAGCGCAGGGTATTTCCGCAGCGCTGGACTACACCACTACTATAAAAAGGCTAAGGTGAAAACAATTCGCTCGTTTGCCGGAATGACATTTATATCAATATTTAGGTTTCTGTCTCAGACATGTCTTAGCCTCCTATCATAGATTATTAGTGAACCTAACATAAAGAAAGGAGACTGAAAATGAGACATCACCACGGCCCGCATTGCGGCTGTCCAAAACAGATTGTATATCCGACCCAGGAAAATGTCGTACACCATTGTACAGAGGAAACGGTCGAGCATATTCACCCATCCCATACTACCATCATGAATCACCACTTGGTTAAAAATCAGCATGTTTATCCTCATTCCACTTCTGTAGGCAATACCGTAGATAGTGTGGATCAATACGGCGGTTCTTTTAACGTGCCACCTAACCAGGTAGCAGGTGCTGCAACACCTCCCGGGGGGCCGGGCAATCAGGTAGCAGGTACCATGAGTCCAGGAGGACCAAACATGGGACCGGGATATCAGCAACCGTTTGGCATGAAGGGTTGGAAGAAACCGAAAAAGTGGTGCTAATATAATTACGGAAGAGCTGGTTGCTAAATTTCAGCCGGCTCTTTGTTTTACACCCGATCCCTCTTTACACATAATCAAAAGGAGGACTACATATGGATGTACTAGCCGTCACCGGGTATAAACCGATGGAAATGAATATTTTCAAGCAGGATGATCCCAAGATCAGCTTTGTTAAAGCGGCAATTCAAAAAAAGATTATCGGATTTATCGAAGAAGGGTTGGAATGGGTGCTTATATCAGGACAAATGGGTGTTGAATTATGGACAGGGGAAGTCATTATCGATTTAAAAGAAACATATGATGTAAAGCTTGGTATTTTCCCGCCATTTACCAATCAGGAGAGTCGCTGGCCGGAGCAGATGCAGCAAACTTATCAAGAGCTCCTTATGCTGGCCGATTTTCAGCAGCCGATTTATCAAAGTGATTATAAAGGTCCTTATCAATTCAAAGCGAAAAACAAGTGGATGGTCGATAAGAGTGATGGCTGTCTGATTTTGCTTGATGAAGAATACCCCGGTAGCAGTCGTTTTTTCCACGAGGAGGCCAAGAAAGCAAGTGAACAGAAGGATTACCCGATTTACACGATCACACCGCTGGACTTAGATGACATCGTCCAGGAGATACAAATGGAGGACCCTGACTACTGGTCCTGATCCCGCACCATCTGCAAGATTCTTTTTTTGTTATACTTCTGACAGTAAAAATTGACATTCGGTCAATGTTTTGAAAAAATAAGAGATAAGTTGTACGAGATATGAGGTGATATGGATGAGCTTAGATCGTATTCAATTGACAGGGAAAGATATATTGGAAAAGAACTTTAAGACTGCAATGCGCGGGTATAATCAGGAAGAAGTAGATGAATTCCTCGATGTTATCATTCAGGATTATGAAGCTTTTCAACAGGAAATAGAGCGGCTTCGCCAGGAAAACGACCGGTTGAAAAGACAGTCCGATCAAACAAGAACCCGCACAGCAACTGCAGCAAGTAACCACCAGGTTAATTATGACATTTTAAAAAGGGTCTCCAATTTAGAAAAAGCTGTTTTCGGAAAGAAATTTGCAGATGCTGATTCCTGATCTTTTGGCTATCATTACCAATGCGATACGCTAGAGAATGTGTTATACTAAGTATTGTCGCATTGACGTGAAACGAAGATGATATTACAATAGATAAGCAATGAATGGATGTTTGAGTAATCGCTGCACATCAAATATGTGTAGAGGAAAGTCCATGCTCACACAAGCTGAGATGCTTGTAGTGTTCGTGCTTGACGAATTCATAAGTCAAGGTAATCCTTTTTGGATTAACGGCAGGGAAGATACCTAAGTCATTTGGATATGGTATTGCAACCTTGAAAGTGCCACAGTGACGTAGTCAGGCGGGAAACTGCTTGAGTGGAACGAGGTAAACCCCACGAGTGAGCAACCCAAATATTGGTAGGGGCATTCTCTAGTAGGGAAACGAACCGAACGAGAGCCAGGCATTCGCCTGGAGATAGATGATTACTACTTGCGTACGAGGTTGACCGCCGTTTGCAGTACAATAGTACAGAACATGGCTTATAAAACATTCATTGGTCGTTGCTATGATCAGGAAATATGCAGCCCTTTCTAACAGCAGTCCAGCGTTAGAGAGGGCTTTTTGTTTTACATAATTTTCAAAATAGATACAGGAAAGGAATTCATTTATGAAGCAGCAAGTTACATTGATCGCTACAGCAGCCATGGGATTAGAGGCAATAGTCGCCCAGGAAGTACGTGCGTTAGGGTATCAGGATACAACCGTTGAAAATGGGAGAGTACTTTTTACGGCGGATGCAGCTGCTATCCCGAGGTGCAACCTTTGGCTGCGGACGGCTGACCGTATCAAGGTGCTGGTAGGCCAGTTTGAGGCTAAAACGTTTGATACCTTATTCGAACAGACCAAGGCTCTTCCTTGGGAACAATACATACCCGAGGATGGGGAATTCCCGGTCATCGGAAAATCGGTGAAATCCACGCTCTATAGTGTTTCCGATTGTCAGGCTATCGTGAAAAAGTCAGTTGCAGAACGTTTGAAACAGAAGTATGGAGTTGCTTCCTGGCTGGAAGAGTCAGGAGGATTTTACCGAATTGAAGTCGCCTTACATAAAGATCAGGTCACATTGTCTATCGATGCCTCGGGAACCGGATTGCATAAACGCGGTTATCGGATTGGTCAAGGTGAAGCACCGTTAAAAGAAACCTTGGCAGCTGCTTTAGTGAAGCTTACTAACTGGAGAGCAGATCAACCATTCGTCGATCCGTTTTGTGGTTCTGGTACCATACCGATTGAGGCAGCCCTTATTGGACAGAACATCGCTCCAGGCTTTAATCGCGAATTTGCTTCAGAATCCTGGGAGCTTGTCGGCAGTGAGCTGTGGGAGAGAGCACATGAGGAGGCGGAAGATTTGGCTGACTACGACCAACCGCTGGATATTACCGGATCTGACATCGATCACCGGATGATCGAAGTGGCGAAGGACAATGCCATGGAAGCGGGACTCGGCGAACTCATTGCATGGAAACAGATGCAGGCGAAAGATTTTCATCCACGGCAGGCAACGGGTTATCTTGTGGGAAATCCTCCATACGGAGAACGAATCGGTGACAAAGCGGAGGTAGAAAAAATGTATCGGGAGTTTGGCAAAGTGATGCAGCAACTTCCCGGATGGAGTGTTTATATTCTTACTTCCAACGAACGTTTTGAAACGTTATATGGAAAAAAGGCAACAAAGAAAAGAAAATTGTTCAATGGTTATATCAAAACAGACTATTACCAATATTTTGGAGGTAAATAGGGGGAGATCGGTTTGACAGATAACAAACAGTTAGAAGCGGATTTTTTAGAATTATTGAAAGAACAAAAAGCCTATCAAGAAGCTTTGGCGCTTATCCAATGGGATTTACGCACAAAGATTCCTCCTAAAGGGGTCGATCAGCGTTCGGAAGTCATCGGTTTTCTTTCACAGAAAGTGTACCAGATTGCTACCTCTGAGAAAATGAAGCATTTCATTGATTCATTAAAAGGGAAGGCGTCCAGTCAAATTATCCAACGATCTCTGGAAGAATGCGAAGAAGCGTACGACCGCAACCGAAAGATTCCAGAAGTTGAATTCAAGGAATTCACGATGCTGCAATCCAAATCGGAATCACTATGGCAGGAGGCCCGGGAAAAAGGGGATTTCAACCTGTTGCAGCCATACTTAGAGAAGCTTGTCGAGTATAATAAGAAGTTCGCAGAATACTGGGGTTATGAAAAAAATCGCTATGATGCCCTGCTGCATGTTTTTGAACCAGGTGTGACAACCGAGCTGCTTGACGAGGTTTTTCCTGAGTTGAGAAGGTCCTTGACCGGATTGTTAAAAAAAATAACGGCATCCGACCGAAAGCCGGATCCGTCCATCCTTCAGAAACATTTTCCAAAACAAGACCAAGAAAAATTCACTCTGGAAATTCTGAACCGGATGGGATATGACTTTTCGGCAGGGCGTCTGGACGAAACGGTTCACCCGTTCGCGATTGCAATCAATCCGAAGGACGTGCGCGTTACGACAAGATATGATGAAAATGATTTTAGGATGGCGGTCTTTGGTACCATCCATGAAGGCGGCCATGCCCTGTACGAGCAGAATATTGATCAAGCGTTGGCTCAAACACCCCTCGCTGATGGCACTTCAATGGGGATCCATGAATCTCAGTCGCTATTCTGGGAAAATTTGGTGGCTAGGAGTGAAGCGTTCTGGGAAAACCATTTTTCTTTATTCCAGGACATAGCGCCTGACGACTTTGGCAATATTTCTTTCTCCGACTTTTACCGGGCGGTCAATGAGGTGAAGCCTTCCTTGATCCGGATTGAAGCAGATGAACTGACTTATTGCCTTCACATTATGATCCGCTATGAGCTAGAAAAAGCTTTAATCAATGACGAAATAGAAGTAAAAGATCTTCCGGCGCTTTGGAATCAAAAAATGGAGGATTACTTGGGAATCAGGCCAAGTTCTGATAGGGAAGGAGTGCTTCAAGATATCCACTGGGCAGCAGGGGATTTCGGTTATTTTCCTTCGTATGCCCTTGGATATATGTATGCGGCTCAATTCCATCAAAAGCTGAAAGATGCGATGGATGTAGAATCTGCTATCAGGTCGGGTGACTTTGCAGCCATTAAAAACTGGCTGGGAGAGAACATCCATCAATACGGTAAGTTGAAAAAACCGTTAGAGATTTTGCGAGATGTTACGGAGGAAGGATTGAATCCGGAATATCTAGTGGAACACTTGCAAAGCAAGTATGCAAGGATTTATCAATTTTGAAGAAAGTCTTTATCTGAACTGTTTTTTTTAGACATGTGGAAAAGGAGTCGTTTTCCTATCGGGTTTGTCTAGGTGAAATTGCGGAGTCTTTTTCGATAAAAGGAAGATAACAAAAAGGCTTGGATTCGTTCCAAGCCTTTTTGCAAGGTAAGTAGGTAAAAACTTGATCTGTGCTGTCCAGTTGCAGCGCCTATCCCCTAAAGGTCTTACGCCAATTCTTTATGAGGCGGCAAGAAGCGCCACTCAGAGATGTGGCGAATTCAGCCTGTATTCCTTTTAACAGGCATTTCCGCATTTCTTAAATCGATTACTTAGCTTAAAGCGTCTGCCATATTAGGAGCGAACATATCCTGACCTTCATAAATCGAGGTGATTTGTTCCTGGAATTCATCCCATTTTTCCTGTGCAGAAGATAAATCAGGTTCAAGAGCGGAGGCATCGATAGCCTTTTCCATTTCGCTGTAGTAGTCACCAAGCGATGTGATGGCCTGCTCGTAGCTTTCTTTTACGTCGTCTGGTACATCTGCTTCAAATTGATAATTCTCCAGTTCAGCCTGTGCATCTTTGGCTGCTGTCAAAGCTTCTTCAGCAGATGCTTCGGTGTCTTCGTCAGTAACTTCCTCATCTTCTAAGTTAGCCTGATACGCATTGATTTTTTGCTGATAAGGACTGATTGTACTTGTAAAGTCCATCTGCGCGTTAAGTAACTCTTTCTTTAGTTCTGAATTATCGGATGACTCATCGGATTGTGTATCCTCATCCTGCTGTTCAGCTGCACTGTCATCAGCAGTCTCATCCTCATTGTCAGATTGGGAGCAGCCTGCGATGGTTAATGCGGAAATAAGACCTAGCGATAGTAAAAA
This sequence comes from Sediminibacillus dalangtanensis, assembly GCF_017792025.1. Lineage (NCBI taxonomy): Bacteria > Bacillati > Bacillota > Bacilli > Caryophanales > Bacillaceae > Sediminibacillus > Sediminibacillus dalangtanensis. The sequence continues at coordinate 2,020,993 of NZ_CP046956.1, read as the reverse complement.
CTTCTTCATTTGATAACCCCCTGTTAAAATTGTTTGAATTCTTTGTAGCCAAATAGTAGTTTAGTACTGAATCGACAAAAAGTAAATAATTTGAAGAAATGTTTTAATTGTCTTAATATTTTGATTTGAAAAAAGAAAAGGAGGATGCGCGATGTATTTACCATCGTTTCGATTGGATAGAAAATTAGCTGTTATTACAGGGGCAAGTAAAGGGATAGGCAGGGCAGTCGCTCTTTCCTTTGCAGAATCAGGCGCTGACCTAGTACTTATAGCCAGGAACAAGGATCCTCTTCAGGGGGTCCAGAAAGAAGCAGAGGAGTTAGGAAGCAACGTAGTGACAATCTGCGAAGATGTGAAAAATTATTCGAGCATCATTCGGCAACTCGATGACACAATCGAAGATCGTGATGTGGATATCTGGGTTAATAACGCTGGCATCAATATTCGTAGCCAAGCAATCGAAGTCACTTCTGAAGAAATGGACCAAATCATCGACATAAATATGAAAAGTTCTTTTTTTCTTGCCCAAGCTGCAGCCAAACGAATGAAGAAACAGGGTGGAGGTAAAATAATTAATATGTCCTCAGTCGGCGGGCACGTGGCTTTGCGGACAGGAGTAGTCTATGCAATGACGAAAAGTGCAATCATTCAAATGACGAAAAACCTAGCGATGGAATGGGGTGGAGACAATATACTCGTCAATGCTATCGGACCATGGTATTTTCCGACAGCATTGACCGAGGAGTTGCTGAAAGATGAACAGTATGTTTCCGATATTTTGGCCAGAACACCATTGAAACGCATTGGGAAGCTGGAGGAACTGGCTGGGGCAGCAGTGTTTTTGGCTTCAGATGCAAGCAATTATGTAACCGGACAGACGTTATTTGTGGACGGAGGTATGACCATATATGGATTTTAAGCCGACTCTGTTTAAAGTTTAAATAATTCTATTGGAGAAGAGTCCGGCAAATGCTTGTTAATTCTTTTTCAAATGAGGGTACATAGTTACGGGATGGTAAATAAAGATATTAGAAGAGGTGCTTATATGTCAGTTATCGGATCAATCGGGACAAGTCTTCCGGAGTACACCATGGAACAAGAGGAAATCAAAACACTGGTTGAACATATTTTTCCACGTCCGGAAAGAGAATTAAACCGGCTGCTTCCCGTGTTTGAAAATGCGGCAGTGGAACAACGCCAGTTCGTCGTACCAAAATCGTGGTTTTCTGAGCAGCATTCCTTTGTGGAGCGAAACCATATCTATCAAGAAGAAGCACTTAGACATAGTATTTCTGCAATCGATGCTTGCTTAAATAACGAGGACTTTTTAGATAGGTCGATTCCTTATGAAGCAATCGATTCCATCGTTTTCGTCTCCAGTACCGGCATTGCGACCCCGTCCTTAGATGCCTATATTATGAACGAACGAGAATTTCGGGATGATGTCCGCCGTATTCCATTGTGGGGACTGGGCTGTGCTGGGGGCGCCAGCGGTCTGGCACGTGCCCACGAGTGGCTTACCGCAAATCCTTCTCGTGTTTGTCTTGTGGTAAGTGTGGAATTATGCAGCCTGACATTTCAGAAAGATGACGACCGTAAGAGTAATTTCATTGGCACTGCCTTATTTGGGGATGGGATTGCTGCCGCCCTATTAGTTGGCGAAGATTCTCCATATCAGGTATATCGAAAAAAGGCTGCACCTCGGATAACCAAAGTAGACTCGAGAATAAAGAAAGCGTCATTGGATGTGATGGGATGGGAAATTGCTGACCATGGCTTTGAAGTAATATTTGCCAAAAGCATTCCCCAGATAGTCAAAACATTCTGGAAGCAACACGTTCTTTCATTTTTAGAAGCACAAAACACCAAAGAAAACGATTATGCATTCTATGTAGCACATCCTGGTGGGAAAAAAGTACTTCAATCGATAGAGGAAGTGCTCCAAATAAGTGATAAGAAGTTGCTTCACTCTTATGAAGTTTTAAAGCGGCATGGTAATATGTCTTCAGCAACAGTCTTTTATATTTTGCAAAAGTGGATGCAGGACGACATTGACCCTGGTGAAAGAAGTTTACTGTCCGCTCTAGGGCCAGGATTCAGCTCCGAGTTGTTGGAATTGGTGTGGGCTTCATGAATTGGTGGATGGGCATCTTGTTCGTGTTTTTGGTTTTACAGCGTTTGATCGAGTTAGGCATCGCCCGTAGCAACGAAAACTGGATGAAAGAGCAGGGTGCGGTTGAATCCGGCGCAAAACATTATAAATGGTTTGTCCTGACTCACAGTTTGTTTTTCGTTAGTTTATGGGCAGAAGCACAATGGAAAGATCTGTATCAGCTTGAGCTGAACATCTATCTTTTTGTCCTGTTCGTCATCACACAACTACTGCGCATATGGTGCATTGCTTCACTCGGAAGGTTCTGGAATACAAAAATTATTATTCTTCCTGGTGCAAACCTTGTTAAAAAAGGTCCTTACCGCTTTATCAAGCATCCCAATTATTTGGTCGTATTATTGGAATTGATCATTATACCGCTGATGTTTCATACATATATTACGGCAATTATGTTTCCGTTCTTTCATCTCTTATTGTTGCGGGTACGAATTCCGGAAGAGGAAAGAGCGTTGGGTGCATTGGAAAAGGGGCGGTAATAGACATAGGAACGAATGTTCTGTATAATGATTTCCATGAACCATGTTACACTGGATAAGTGATTTTTTCAGGGAGCAAAGTTTGCAGGAGTGATGATAATGGCAAAGGAGTTAGAAAAAAGACATCCGCTGGGATACTTTATTGAAGACTTATGGACGCAAGGATTTAAATTGTCAGATGAAGATATTCATTTTATTTATTTAGGGAAGAACACAACCAATGCTCCGGACTGGATGACAATTAAAGCGTTGAAAGTTACCTTGCAATTCCAACTCCACTTTGATGGCAGCTTCTTTTTAAGCGTTCTGGAGCTTTTTGCTGGGGAACGTGTGAAAACAAACACCCAGGCAGACCGGCTGCTTCGGGATAAAGGGCTTTCTGTACCAAGCAAACCTCAAGAAACAAGGCCTGCTATAACGGGGGAATGGCTCCGTTGAAGCAGGTCTTTTATTTGCAACGCTTCCGGCTTTTCGCGAACAAAAAGAAAATGCGCGCTTTCTAGAAATCATGAGACCACACTTCCACGCGGAAGGAATTCGTTCTCTCCTTTCAAATTCACCGCAATAAGAAGATTTGCTTAGATGTTTTTCAAAAGCAAAAAAAGCTATCGAGCTTTAATTAAGCCGAATAGCTTGCCGTGCCAGCTGATCTGCATGTTTATTCTGCTTTTCGGGAATCCATTTAATAAAAAAGAGAGGGAAAGTTTCTATTTGTTTTCTTATTTCTTGTAAATATGGCAGGAAGGTTTGATTTTTCGTGAAATCTTTTTCGATTACGTCGACGACTAACTTGGAATCTGAACGGAAGGAAAGGATCTCATCTTGAAAGTTTTCCCTGCACACTTGCAATCCCTTGATGACAGCTTCAAATTCTGCCTGATGGTTCGACATAGAACCAAGCGGAAATTGATAAGCGTATGTTTTCTTCCCGTCTTTAATAAAAATGCCCACTCCGCTCAAACCAGGATCCCCGCTAGCAGCTCCATCGGTATATACTTCAATCAATTCATTTCCTCCTTTTTTAAGAAAGAGACGCAGTATCCCTTCAGGTGTGCGCCTCTTCCGTTATCATTTTTTTAGAATTTATGTTTCTTAATAAAATTACGTGTGCATTCATAGTGGGTAGTCTAAAGCTTGTTGCATGAGAAGACTAAAAATGCAAGAGCTATACTGCTTCCTCTGTTGGACGTTCGTTATGCATATGTTTTGCCCAATATAAGAACGGTGTATCGATAGCAGCTACAAGAAACTTGATTATATACGTAGTGAAGAAAATTTCCATCCATACTCCCAATGGGTATTCACCAAAAAAGGCAATCCCGCAAAAGACTGCACTGTCCAGCAGCTGACTGACCATGGTGCTGCCGTTATTACGCAGCCAAAGGTACTTTGAACCAGGGAAAATTCGTTTCAGTTGGGCGTAAATCCATACATCGAAGTATTGGCTGATAATATAGGCCGCCAAACTTCCTGCAGCAATTTTTGGGGCTAGACCAAAAAGGGTTTCCATCGCACCTTGCGCAATGTCATCCACACCTGGTTTAAACAGTAAGGCCACCTGCATCATAATGGTCATGGCGATCAATGTGAAAAATCCCAGCCATACAGCTTTCTTCGCATCTTGTTTCCCATATTTTTCATTTAGTATGTCGGTAGCCAAAAAGGCTGTACCATAGATGATATTACCAAGTGTCGCAGTTAGACCGAATAGTTCAATTGTTTTCACTACTTGGATGTTGGCCACTACTGTAGACATCCCGATCCAGACAAATAAACCTGGTTTGCCGAATATACGATAAACAACAAGCAACATGACAAAATTTATCAGTGCAAATAAGATCCATAACAATTCGTTTTCCATTATTCATCCTCCTTAGTTTTGATAACGCGGGAGATTGCGAACCGCGTGCATAAAAGCAACAAAGATATATTATACTGGCAAGCAGACGATTATGCAATCCGCTCCTAAGATTCTGATAAGGAGTTAGGCAGTACCAGTTTATAGACAGTAAAAAAACGGTGATCATCAGGATCACCGTTGGAATTATTTTCATTTATTGTTTTGTTACATTAGCAGCTTGTGGTCCGCGTTCGCCTTCGACAACTTCGAAAGTTACTTCTTGGCCTTCTTCTAATGTCTTGAAGCCTTCTTCTTGGATAGCAGAGTAATGAACAAATACGTCATTCCCATCCTCTAGCTGGATAAAACCATAACCTTTTTCGGCATTAAACCATTTTACTACACCATTTTGCATGTAAATAATCCTCCTAAAAACCTGCACGTAACACGTGGAAATTTTACAAAAAAGATGGAAAACCGTCTCTTGAAATGTGCTCTTTGTATGAAGGAAGCAACATCAGTCAGGAAAGCTCTCTCACCTTGTTTGCTTGAATCAAATATAGCGCATTTTTTTAGACTAGTCAAGGAATTCAATCATGAAAACCCTGGTTTGTCAAGGTACAATTTATCAACATTTAACGTAGCTCGAAAAATGCTATTCAGGATAACTGTCAGTAGATAATAAATCGAATGTATACTACCATGAATATAACCATTGCTGCGGAGGGAGAAGAAATGACAATCAACATAGGAGTGACTGGTTGGGGGGACCATGAGTCTCTTTATCCGGATAAAATAAACCCGCGCGACAAGCTTGCTGTATACGGTTCCCATTTCCCGGTTGTCGAAGTAGATACTGCTTTTTATGCGATACAGCCAAAGCGTAACTATGAAAAGTGGGTAAAGGATACACCAGAAGGCTTTTCTTTTGTAATAAAAGCATTTCAGCGCATGACCGGTCATGACCGCCAGCCGTTAACTGTTCAGGAAGCAAAGGAAATGTTTCAGGCTTATCGGGAATCGATTGAGCCTGTTGTTGAAGCAGGAAAGCTGAATGCTTTACTGTTTCAGTTTCCACCTTGGTTTGATGTCAGCAAAGAAAATATCGCCAAACTCCGGAAAATAAAAGAATTGCTGCCCGATTTGCCACTTGCACTCGAATTCAGAAATCGGTCTTGGTTTAATGATAAGTACCGCAAAAACACTTTAGACTTCATGCAGGAGGAAGGATGGATACATACCATTTGCGATGAACCTCAAGCCGGGGAAGGATCGGTTCCGACCATTTTGGAGCCAACTCATCCTGACAAAACACTGATCCGTTTCCATGGAAGGAATGTTCATGGTTGGAATCGCAATGGGAGAAGCGACTGGCGTGCAGTGCGATTCTTGTATCGATATAATGAGCAGGAACTGATTGAATGGAAACGACATATTGAAAACCTTGCCAAGAAAACAAAGCACATAACAGTCCTGTTTAACAACAACTCGGGAGGAGATGCAGCCGATAATGCAAGACAAATGATTGCTTTATTAGGTATCAAATACGACCATTTAAACCCCCGGCAGCTTGATTTTTTTAATTTTTGAAAAAAAGGGCGTGGCTATATGAATCCTGTACACTTACGTCAAATTGAAGCATATGTCTATCGGAAATTCTGCGAGGAAGGTACCGGTCATGATTATTCACACATGAAAAGGGTCGCCTCCATGGCATGTATGCTTGCCGATCGGGAGAAGGCAGATAAACAGATTTCGGAAGCGGCTGGCTGGCTCCATGATATAACGGATGACAAATTAGTGGATGATCCGGCTGCCGCCAAGCTGGAACTTGTTCAATTTATGAAGGATATTGGAATTAAGGAAGAAGAGCGGAGTGCGATTGATAATGCGATCGCTGATGTTTCTTATCGTTACGGCCACAACCAGCCTAAAACGTTAGAGGGACAGATTGTCCAGGATGCAGACCGACTTGACGCAATCGGGGCAATTGGAATAGCTCGGGCTTTCGCTTTTGGTGGAGCTCACGGCCGATTGATCTACGAGGAAGGAAATGACCAGACGACCATTCAGCATTTTTATGATAAATTACTATTATTGAAGGACTTAATGAATACGGATTCCGCAGCAATGATTGCAGAGGAGCGCCATGAGATCATGAAGGGCTTTCTGCGTCAATTTCACCTGGAATGGGAAGTTATGGGAGAGTCGTCAGCAAACCCACTGTAGAAAAGGTGCATAAGAAAGGCGTAGAGCCTTGCTCTGTCGGCAAAGAAAGCTCGCCCATCCCCGACAAGCTTAAGCAAAGCCTCGGAGTGGCGATTTTTGCCACATAGAGGAATGGCTTAAGACTTCGAGGGGGTAGGCGTTGCAGCTGGACGCAGAAATGCGAAAGCGCCTTGCCCACCCCCGACAAACTTAAGCAAAGCCTCGGAGTGGCGATTTTTGCCACATAGAGGAATGGCTTAAGACTTCGAAGGGGTAGGCGCCGCAGCTGGACGCAGAAATGCGAAAGCGCCTTGCCCACCCCCGACAAACTTAAGCAAAGCCTCGGAGTGGCGATTTTTGCCACATAGAGGAATGGCTTAAGACTTCGAGGGGGTAGGCGCTGCAGCTGGACAACATCACGTCCGTATCCTCTCTGAACTAAAAAAAGGCAGATGATCAAGGCTGTATGCTTAAACGTTTTGCGCCGAGATAGCGAGGAGTCCAGTAGGGATTATCCATGTTACTTATTTCGACACCTCGTGATTCACCGGCATGAAGAAATTTGCCGTCGCCGACATAAATCCCCATGTGTGATGGCCCTTGTTTATAGGTTTGAAAAAAAACAAAATCGCCTATCGAAGGAGATTCGACTGGTTTACTAACATTCCATAATTCATTGACCGTCCGCGGGAGCTTGATGCCATGAGTTTGATAAATATATTGAATCAAGCCGCTGCAATCGAACCCGTCCGGAGATGTACCGCCCCAAGCGTACGGGGAGCCAACCAATTGTTTCGCGGTCTGAATGACTGCTGCCGGTTCGACAGCTGCTGATGCCTTTTCTGCCGGTTTTGGAATTGTTTTTTCTGGTTCTTCTACTTCTTCCGTTTTCTCTGTTGTAGAATGAGCTGTTTGTTCGGGTTCTGGTTTGGCGTGTTCCGGTAAATCTTCCTTTACCTCAGCCGATTCATTCTCTTTGGCGAAGAATGCTTCGATGGTGGCTTTATCGATTCTTTCCTTCGGCCTAACCCCATTATCTTTTTGGAAAGCAAGCAACGCTTGGGCTGTCATCGGCCCGAAAATTCCATCTACTTCCATTTCATAGTAACCGAAGTACTGGAGGGCATTTTGTATCTTTTCGATATCCTTTCCGGTTTCGCCGGGATAAAGGGCTGCGTCTATTTCCCTTAAAGGAGTCAATTGTTCGTTTCTTTCCTCTATAATCAATTTCTCTACGGTCTGTTTGTCTGCTCTTCCAGAGACCATCAAATCATGTTCTTTTTGAAATTTTTTCAGGGCATATTCTGTATATATACCGAAATCTCCATCAATTGGTTGAGAAAAAAACGACAGATTGGACAATTTATGCTGCAAAATTTTTACAGATTGATTATGCTGGCCGTAATAGAGTGTATTGGATTCCTTGATCATTTGATTTTCTAAAACAGGATATGCGTCTACATAAAAAGCAAATGGTTGGGTCAGCACAAAACCATAAGACATTGAATGCTTGACGACATGTTGAACACTCGCTTCAGTAAGCATGCCAAAACCCCTTTCCGATTTGTGCTCTTAACAAGATGTATGTAGAATGGCCGTGAATATGATTGGATTTCGTAACCGAAATACAATTGTAATATGTTAAGATAGAGATACCACTTATGATGAAAGCATGATGGACGAAGCATGATTGCCCTGATTACAGAAAATGAAACATATAAACCGATTGATAAAACCAGCAATAGTCATTTTTATTTTTTTGTTTTTTCCGTTTATCGATATTACCAGCCCATTTCACGGCATAACGCTGAACGAGGCGAACGGCAGTGACTACATCCAACTTTTGCACCAACTGGACAACTATGATTTGCTGGATGAAATCGTCGTAGTTCCAGAGAATCCGGAGAACCCCGCTGCGGTGGCAGGAATGGTGACCAGGCTCAATCATATTGATCGCAACTTGTTGAGACTCTTGGCTTCCCAACAAGTGAAGGTTCGTTTGTTTGAAGGCCGATTAACAGATGAACCGTTGTTATACCACTTAAAATGGGAACAACCGAGGGGATGGGAAAAGGACGCAACGTGGGAAGAAGTGCCTGGATCCGGAGGTGGATGGCTCGTATCAGCAAAAATAGGTGCCAGTCAGCCAGGGAACGGTCATGGCTCATTCAACTTGGAGTTGCACGAAACCGGGCACACCATTTATCGGTTACTAGGAACTATGCCTGCTGTGGCGGAACAAATGGATCAAAACTGGAAAAAAGAAGCAGCACAGCTATTTCCAGGGGATGATTATTTTCTTACATATCCTTCTGAATACTTTTCCGAAGTGTTTGCTTTTTATTATGCAGGAAAAAGATCAAAGCAGATAATTTCGGAAAAAGCGCCGCAGACTTATCGATTTTTTACCAGGTTAAAGCAATTGGATTTATCTTCGATCCCTCAATATTATTTTAATTGACGAAAGGAATTTGTTATAGATGACTAGTGGAGAACAAGCCTATCTCGATTTATGCAAAACAGTCTTAGAGAAGGGGAACAAAAAACAGGATAGGACCAACACCGGAACCCTTTCGGTGTTTGGTCATCAAATGCGATTTGATTTGAAGGAAGGCTTTCCCTTGCTTACGACAAAGCGTGTTCCCTTCCGTCTCATCGCCAGTGAATTGTTGTGGTTCATCAAAGGGGATACGAATATTCGTTACCTATTGGAGCATAACAACAACATCTGGAACGAATGGGCCTTTAAAACGTGGGTGGAAAGCGATGACTACCAAGGGCCTGATATGAAGGATTTTGGACATCGAAGTCAACAGGACGAGCAGTTCCGTTCCATTTACCAACAGCAGATGGAAACTTTCAAACAGAGAATTTTATCAGATGATGCGTTTGCAGCGAAATATGGTGATTTAGGGTCGGTTTACGGGCGTCAATGGCGTGCCTGGACTACATCAAGAGGAGAAACCATTGACCAGCTAATGCAAGTGGTAGAAGCGATCAAAACAAACCCGGATTCCAGGCGGCACATCGTTACGGCTTGGAATCCAGAAGATGTACCAGGGAATATGGCGTTGCCGCCATGTCACACCATGTTTCAGTTTTATGTTGCGGACGGAAAATTGTCGTGTCAGCTTTATCAGCGCAGCGGTGACATTTTCTTGGGCGTGCCTTTCAATATTGCGAGTTATGCTCTCTTGACGCACTTGATTGCATTTGAATGCGGGCTTGAAGCAGGAGAATTCATTCACACACTTGGAGATGCCCATATCTACAGTAATCATCTGGAGCAAGTAAACACGCAACTGGAACGAACTCCTTATCGGTTTCCGGAATTAGAAATCAATCCGAAAGCTGATTCCATTTTTACTATTGAAATGGAGGATCTACACATAAAGAACTATGAATCACATCCGCCGATAAAGGCTCCAGTGGCGGTTTAGAGTGGAGGGAAAATACGATGATTTCACTGCTTTACGCGATGGATCGGAATAGCGTGATAGGGTATCAAAGCGATTTGCCTTGGAGGCTGCCGAATGATTTGAAGTTTTTCAAACAAATGACTACTGGCAACACGATTATCATGGGGAGAAAAACATTTGCATCCATGAACGGCCCCCTTCCTAATCGCGAAAACGTGATTGTCACAAAGGACAAAAGCTTTCAGGCGGATGACTGCCTTATCCTTCACTCTGTAGAGGAAATTGTCAAATGGAGTGAAAAGGATCCGGAGACTGAACTATTTGTCATCGGCGGCGAAGAAATATTCCGTCAAGTATTGCCATATGCAGACAGGATGTACATGACTTTCATTGACGAAACATTTCCCGGCGACACGTTTTTCCCTGCATATAACGAAAAGGACTGGAAGTTGACGAAAAAAGTACTAGGCGAAAAAAATGAGCGCAATCCATATGATTATTATTTCCTTCAGTACGACCGGATAGGGCGGAACAGTTAGTCTTTTTCATACCTTAGTCCATTGAAATTTAGTAAAATTAGGGACGGTGGAGGACAGGCAGTGAAAAAAGTGGTAAGATGTACGTGAAAAGCAAACCTTTTTTGGTTTGAAGAAGATGACAGCTGCAAACAGGTTAATTTCACAATGAGTAGGTGATGATAGATGTTGACAAGCATCGGAGTTCCAGGGTTGATTCTGATATTGATCATCGTGTTGATCATTTTCGGCCCCAAAAAACTGCCTGAAATAGGCAAAGCAACCGGGCAGACGTTAAAAGAGTTTAAAAATTCCACGAAAGATTTAACGGAACCGTTCGATGAACATGCCAAAAAGGATTCTTCAGACGACGTTGATAGAAAATAAGAAATGGAGTGATCCATATGTTTAGTAATATAGGTTTTCCAGGTTTGATCCTCATTTTGGTAATTTCGCTGATTGTATTCGGACCATCCAAGCTTCCGGAAATCGGCAAGGCGGTGGGAAGTTCTTTGAGGGAATTCAAAAAAGCTACAAGGGATATCATCTCGGATGAGGACCCGAAAAAGGTAGAAGAGAATCAAAAGTAATAGTACCTGTGCTTCTCGTTTTTTCTGAATACGGAGAATGGATGGAGCGTAGAATCGCCGGATTGCGTGCGATGAAGGTGTAGGGACAAGTTCCTTGCATCTTCTTTTTGAGAAAGGGGGCTGTTTTTTGTCCGGATCAACTGGTTATGAAAAAGAAATGAATATGACAGAACATTTAACGGAAATGCGCAAACGATTGATTTGGACAGCGATTGTTTTTATTGTTTTTTTTATTGTCGGATTTGTGTTTGTCCGTGATATATACGGCTTTTTTGTCAATGATCTTGATTTCACACTGAATGTAATTAGTCCAGGGGAAATCATCTGGATCTATTTCACCATGGCTTCCGTGGTGGCGGTCGTCGGTACGATCCCGTTTTTCTGCCTGCAGGCATGGCTATTTGTGCGGCCTGGACTTACACCTAAAGAGAGAAAAGTTTCCTTATCTTATATTCCGGCGACTTTTTTATTGTTTATTGGCGGGCTTGCCTTCGGATATTATGTATTTATTGATCTGATTTTACCGTTTCTATTGTCGCTAAACGATGGGATGTTCAACGAGATTTTCACGGTAGATAAGTATTTTCGCTTTTTGCTCCGTGTCACGCTTCCTTTTGCGATATTATTCGAAATCCCCATCATTACGATGTTTTTGACTAGTCTTGGAATATTGACACCGGAGTTTATGCGGAAAACGAGAAAATACGCTTATTTAATCCTGATTATTATCGGAACGATGATTTCGCCGCCGGATTTTGTTTTACAAATTGTCGTCGCCGTGCCACTGATTTTATTGTATGAAATAAGCATTTTTCTTTCAGCTTTTACTTATCGCAAAAAGCAAAGAAAGCACGAGGCATTTATGGACAACGATGACTAATCCCTGCCTATGGAAATGGAGGTGAGAGGATTGCGTTCCTTTTATCACTATATGATGCGATACCGTGGCTCCGGCCCAAGGACAGATGAACGCCGTCTGGCCGACTGGATGTTCGAGGCTCACGATTTCCCGAAACAGTCTACCTCTTATGATGAAGTCAGCCGTTATTTAGAATGGAATATTCCGTTTACGGAAGCAACCCAGGTCTTCGACCGACTATGGGAAGATTACCTGATGAATGAAAGTTGATTGCACATGAAAAAAGCCCTGCATGCAGGGCTTTTTTTCGTCATCTTAAGAAGATATTTCACATGCTCGGCAGACAATAACATGCTAAAATGACAACTATGGAGGGATACACGTGAAAATTTTACATACCGCTGACTGGCACTTAGGCAAAATCGTTAATAGTGTGCATATGACAGAAGATCAAGCTTATATGCTTGATAGAATGATAGAGATGATCCGAACAGAAAAACCCGACGTGGTAATTATTGCTGGTGATTTATATGACCGCTCCGTACCGCCAAAAGAGGCAGTTGAATTGTTGAACCGGGTGCTGACGACCATTGTAACGGAGTTGAAAACGCCTGTTTTAGCTATTTCGGGTAACCACGATAGTCCGGACAGGCTCGATTTCGGCAGTAGTATATTCCGCTCTCAGCAGTTGTTTATTGAAACGAAGTTGAAGGGAGGATTGGATCCTATTACTCTTCACGACGAACATGGACCCATCCACTTTCATTTAATTCCCTATATGGAACCTGCTGATGCTCGTGCTTATTTTCAAGATGACAGCATCCAGAGCCATCAGAAAGCGATGGAGGCCGTTATCGCGCATATTGAAAGTCGACATGACATGCAAGAACGGCATGTTTTTATTGGCCATGCGTTTTTGGCCGGTGGCATGGAATCTGAGTCGGAAGAACGACTGTCGATGATTGGCGGAAGCCCGTATGTCGATGCCGGGTTGTTTAAAAATTTTGCTTATGTAGCACTTGGTCATCTCCATCAGCCGCAGCGGGTTACAAACGATAACATCCGCTATAGTGGCTCGTTGCTTAAGTATTCTTTTTCAGAAGCAAATCAGAAAAAGTCGATTACCCTTTTGGAAATGGATAAAGATGGCGTTGTGGATAGACAGTATCTTCCGCTCATCCCAAGAAGAGATATGCGGGTGGTGGAAGGATATTTTGATGAATTATTGGAGGGAAGCACTGATTTCCCCGCAGAAGATTACCTGCATATACGACTCTTGGATGATGGTCAGCTAGTCGATCCGATGGGCAAATTAAGAAAGCGATATCCGAACATCCTCCGCCTGGAGCGTCAAGTGCTTACATCTCAGATGCAGTTGAACGATTTAAATAGAATACGAGAAAAACAAAAAATGTCCCATACAGAATTATTTGAAACCTTTTATAAGGAAATGAAAGGGGAAGCGATTCCGGAATCGCGCAGGAACCAGATGAATCAAGTTGTCCAATTGTTGATGGATCAGGAGAGGGGGAAGTAACATGCGTGCAATAAAGTTATCGATGACCGCTTTTGGTCCTTACCGGGAAACCCAGATAATTGATTTTCAAGAAATTGGCAATGAATCGATTTTTTTGATAACTGGACCTACAGGAGCGGGGAAGACAACTATTTTCGACGCTATTTGTTATGCGCTTTATGGTAGGGCGAGTGGTAACGACCGAGACCATGACTCACTCCGCAGTCATTTTGCTGAAATCGACCAGCCGACTGAAGTAAGCTTTCAGTTTGCTTTGAAGGGAAGAATGTATCAAGTAAATCGTTTTCCGAAGCAAAAGAAACGAAAAGAGCGGGGAGATGGATTCACTGAAGACCCGGCGAGGGCGGAATTATATGAAGTAAATGACGGAGAGACCGTTTTAGTAGCTTCTAAAATCAAGGATGTCAACGAAATGCTGGAAGAACAACTCGGCTTGGATTATGAGCAATTCCGTAAAATGATCATGATTCCTCAAGGAGAATTTCGGAGGCTTATTTCCGAAAACAGTAAAGAACGAGAAGAAATTTTACAAAAAATTTTCCACACGCACTTCTATGAACAAATTACCGAGGAATTAAAGAAACAGTCCAAACAACTCCTGGAGTCTATCGAACGGCTTGAGAACCGTTTGGAACAGGAAGCAGTAAAAATACAATGGAGAAAAAAGGAAGCCGAAGAGTCGGACCCCATAGAGATTACGATAGAAAAATTGAATGAGGAAATTCACGAGGTACGTAAGGATTTGGAAATCGATGAACAACAATTGGCAAAAGAAAAAAGCGCATTGAATGCCGCTCAGGAGGCTTTTTACAAAGGTAAACAGCTATCGGAATTGTTTGCGGAATTTGATCAATTACAGGAAACATCAGCGAAGTTAACAGAGCAGCAATCTTTTGTAAATGAAAAACAGAAAAAACTCGAATTAGCGGAAGCAGCGGCTAAAATTATCCCGTTTGAAGAGCAAGTAAAAAGACGCAAAAGCGAATGGGAAAATCAAATTAGTAGACTGAACAGTCAAAAAACGAAAAAGAAAGAGACAGAGGAATGGTTCCAATCAGTGGAAGCTGATTATAAAGTGGAATTGGATCGAGAGAGCGAACGGGAACAACTGAAGGAGCAATTGGAAACGGCAAAAAAACAATTGGAGCAGGCTAAGCATCTTGTTACGCTTAAACAGGAGCAAAAGCAAGCTGAGCAAAAGAAACAAGCGGCAGACAAAAACATCCAGAGGTTAGTGGATGATATGGAGAAGATCCGTCACCAACAGGATAAACTGCAAGTTCAGGTACAACAGCATCAGGAAAAAACAAAAAAATATTATCAAGTAGAGCAAAAAGCCAAACAAGCTGAAGAACAAACCAAAAAGTTGGAGGAATTGCTTAAGCAATTCGAAAAGCTACAAGAACTTCGACAACAATATCAACAGGTGCACCAGCAATATAACGAAAAACAGCAACTCATTGAGCATCTGCAAACAAAGATGAATGAACTCGAAGCACAACAGGTCAATAATCATGCGTTATTATTGGCTCAGCATTTGAAAGAAGACTGTGCTTGTCCGGTTTGTGGTTCCGAACAACATCCCGATCCAGCCAGCGGTAGAAAAGAGGATGTGTCGGATAGCCAATTAGAAGAGATAAGAAAACAGCTTGAAACAGCTAAAAAAGATTTTGATGACTGGCAGAAGTACTATATTCAAGTGAAATCGGACGGACAAGCACAAAGGTCGTTAGTGGATCAAAATTACCAGGCATTCAAAGACAGTATCGACACGTTAGAAGGCCATGCTATCGAACATCTCTTGGAAAGCTGGAATCAAACCGTAACTGAAGAGAAAAGAAAAATGGACCTTCTTTATAAAGAGATAGAGCAAATTGAACAAGCCAGCCGACAATCGGAAAAATTAACAAAAAAAGTACGACAGTTGGAATCAGAGATGGAAGAACTCAAGCAATCAAAAGAAACCATCACCGAATCCTGGATGCATATCAACATGCAAGTAGCGACAGCAAAACAGGAACTGTCAGATGAAGAACAGGACCCTTTAGTCATTCAGAAGAAAGTGAGCAGCAAGGAAAAAACCTTGTCTGAATGGATGCAAAAGTGGGAAAACCTCCAATCCAGGTACCAAGCTGGAAAAGAGAAGCTGCAAGAGCTGAACACCATTATCCAGCAACAGCGTACTTTTGCAAAAGAAACCGAGCAAAAGCTTGCAACAGAACAAGCGGCTTTAGAAGAAAAAATTGAACATAGCCATTTTCCTTCTATAGAAGCCTATCAATCTGCCAGGATTACAGAGAGTGAGAGTTTAAACCTTAAGAATGAGATCGAGGAATTCAATAAACAAAAGCATACCACCGAGAAACGTCTTCAAACAGTCAACAAACAATTAGATGGGCAAGAAAAACCTGATATAGAGGAACTGGAAGCGTCGGTTCGCCAATGCTCTGAAAAGCTGGAGGCGGTCAATCAGAATATCCAAAATTTGAAACTGACCGTGAAGAGTTATGAGCAAATAAGAAAGTCGATGCTGGAATTACTGGAAGAAAAACAAATGAAAGCAAAACAGTACTACGATATCGGAGAACTGGCTGATTTGGCTCGAGGAGAAAATCATTTGCGTCTATCGTTTGAACGCTATGTATTGTCGGCATTCCTGGATGAAATCTTATTACAGGCAAATATTCGTTTAGACCAAATGACGGATCATCGTTACCAATTGATTCGCAGTGACCAAGTTGCCAAGCGTGGGGCCCAAAGCGGATTAGATCTGGAAGTGCTTGATCACCATACTGGTTTGCAGCGTTCTGTTAAAACCTTATCGGGAGGAGAAGGATTCAAGGCTGCCCTAAGTCTGGCTCTGGGGATGGCAGACGTTGTCCAAGCCCACGCCGGAGGAGTACAGTTAGAAACATTATTTATTGACGAAGGGTTTGGCACACTTGATGAATTGTCCCTGGAACAAGCGATAGAATGCTTGAAAGGATTACAGCAAAGCAACCGATTGCTGGGTATTATTTCTCATGTTCCTCAGTTGAAAGAAGAAATACCGGCTAAACTGCAAATTACGCCGTCTCAAAAAGGGTCGAAGGCCGCATTCCAGTTTGCTTGAACACCAGATTGCCAATAATTACTCCTTAAATATCGAAAGAAGCTCGTGATATAGTAGAAGAAGATGACCTAACAGCGCTGCTATCAATTGACTGAAAGCAGCGGAGGCTCTGCTTTGCTATTTAGATATACAGGAGGATTTGTATGAAAGTGATCACCGCTTCCACTTCAGAGCAACAGGAATATGCCCTTTCTCTGATGGAGGAAATTTATAACCGAATCTTGCCGGAGTACTTTTCCGAAGGCTACATAGCCAAATTGAAAAGCTTTCAATTAATGGATATTCCCTCTTTGCAGGAATTATCGTTAGCTGAAATATTCGAAGTAACCACTGCCTTGCAGACAATCATGTCCATTTTAGATACACATCTACAGCAAGGAAGGGGAATAGGGGAGTACGAAGATACATTTCAAAAAAACATTCAAATACTTGGTGGTTATCATATTAATTTTCCGTTCACATTACGTGATTTTTTGGGGTGAGTTCCTCCCGTTCAGGAAATTTTTCTTGTCAAGCAAACTACCATGACGTACTATGATAGGTAAATGATAGCGGGAGGTGGGTATTGAATGTCAATGCCTATGTCAATTGAATGGAAACTGCTGACTCACGGTAGAGAAAAGCGTTTGCAGCACCAGCAAAATATGTTTGAGATAGAATTTTCAGGGTACAAGTTATTTCCCATAAACCAGACAATCGAGATAAAGCGTCACCATGATTCCGACCAGATCGGGAGCGGGAAGATTGTCGAAATTACTTGGAAAGAAGAACGAACGATTTGCACGTATCAGCTGCTTTCTTTATATAACGTCAATTAGCGACAATCGATGCGGGGAAATGTACGGCAAGCGTCGTATTCTGCGCTTGCCCGGGAAATAATTCAAGAACGAAATAGGAGTTTTCCTTCAAGTCTTAAGCGGCTTATGGGAAGCTCTTTTTTATATGACAGCGCTCCAGGGAATACTCGATTAATGCCTACACTTCTTGTAGGTATGGAACGTACAATAAATCAAATCATTTTTTGAAAAGAGGGGTTTTTGTATGTTCAATCCAAGTCATGGGCCATCAAACATCGGTTCGTTCCCTTTTTCCCAAGGAGTAAGGTCTCCAGGGGGATTCCCGCCAAGTTTTCCAACTCCATACCAAGGAGGAGTGCCGGCTCCTAGAGGAGGGGGATTGTCCGGTTTGCTACAGCGTTTTACCCAGCCATCAGCTGTTTCCCAATTTCCGGCGGCAGCAGGAGGCGGTTCGAAATTGACAAGTACACTGGGTAACGTGCAGCAGGCCATAAAGATGGCGCAATCAGCTATGCCAGTTATCCAACAATATGGTCCGATGGTGAAAAACATTCCGATGATGATCAATATGCTCAAAGCTTTTAATGAGGAAGACGGCAGCGACGTTGACGAAGAAACTGCAAAATCTGAAGCAGCTCACAGTGTTTCATCGGAAGAAGAAGGGGATAAAATAGAAATGGAACAAGAAAATCTTTATAAAATCGAAGCAGCAGATAAACCAAAGAGAAAGACGGTTAGAAAAGCTCGTACTACCCAATCCGGCAATTCAGTACCAAAACTATATATATAAGTAAATGCAGACTGCTTGATTTTTCCGTTAAAAAAAGAAAGAATAGAGAATATACAAACTCATTTTTCCCGAAAGCACTTTTAGGGATAAGACAATGAAATAGATGATCAAAAAACGGGAATGAAGAAGAATTGTTTCCGTTTTTTCGGTTTAAAGGAGGTAACACAATGGCTGAAAAGGCAACTTTTGCTGGTGGCTGTTTTTGGTGTATGGTTGAACCATTTGATGAACGTCCGGGAATTGAAAAAGTTGTTTCCGGTTATACCGGTGGAAGAACGGAAAATCCAACTTATGAGGAAGTCTGTTCCGATACGACAGGACATGTAGAAGCTGTGCAGATTACTTTTGACCCGGAGATTTTTTCTTACGAACGATTGTTGGAAATTTTTTGGCGGCAGATTGATCCCACCGATCCGGGCGGACAATTTAATGACAGGGGAGAATCTTACCAGACAGCTATCTTCTATCACAATGAAGAGCAAAAGCAATTGGCAGAAAAGACTAAACAAAACCTGGAAAAAAGTGGTAAATTTTCCGATCCGATTGTAACGAAGATTTTACCCGCGGCACCTTTCTATGAAGCAGAAGAGAAGCACCAAGATTATTATAAAAAGCAGTCTTTTCACTATAAATTGTATAAAAAAGGATCCGGCCGACAAGATTTCATCGAGAAAACCTGGAAGCCTGAAAAAAACAAGGAAGAGCTTCGCCGTCAACTGACACCCTTGCAATATCACGTAACACAGGAAAACGGTACGGAAACTCCGTTCCAAAATGAATACTTTGATAATGAAGAAGAAGGTATTTATGTGGATGTCATTTCCGGAGAACCTTTGTTTTCATCAAAAGATAAGTATGACGCGGGCTGCGGGTGGCCAAGCTTTACAAAACCCATTGACAAACACCAGGTGAAAGAAAATACGGATACCTCCCATGGAATGATTCGAACGGAGATACGGAGCAGCCAGGCAGACTCACATTTGGGTCATGTATTTGAAGACGGGCCACAGGAAAAAGGTGGCATGCGTTACTGCATGAATTCTGCAGCAATGCGGTTTGTTCCTAAACAAAAGATGGAACAAGAAGGATATGGATATTTGTCCTATTTGTTCCGCTAAGTACAACCCGTCCCGGAATAAGGATATTTCCTGATTCCGGGCCTTTTTTTGCACGAACAGTTAGGATAAAATCCTAGCGGAGAGGGTAGCTTATCCAGACGAAATTCCAGTAATGAAGCATGCGTGCAACGGAAAAGCTTCCTGTGCCCAGCAAGCTCACGGATCAAATGTTTACCTCCAGTATCAAGGTGTCGTTGTTATTGTTATTTGGACAAGACTTTCGAATTGGGAAACAGCGGTTATATTTACATAGAAAGAAAGAAGGTCTTCATTGTGGATACAGGTATTTTGCTCGAATATGGATGGACTTTGCTTGCACTTATCGGTCTCGAGGGACTGTTAGCGGCAGATAACGCTCTGGTTATGGCGCTCATTGTCAAACATTTGCCGGAAGACAAACAAAGGAAAGCACTTCTTTATGGACTGGGAGGAGCCTTTATCTTTCGATTTGGCTCTTTGTTCTTCATCTCTTTTCTAATTGATATTTGGCAAGTTCAGGCGTTAGGTGCAATATACTTGCTGTTTATCTCGATTAATAATTTATGGAAAATCTTTTTGAAAAAAGAGGAAGAATCCGTCGTCAAAACTGCTAAAGGGTCTGGTTTTTGGACGACGGTTATCAAAGTAGAGTTAGCGGATATCGCTTTTGCTGTCGATTCTATTTTGGCAGCTGTTGCCCTGGCGACAACTTTGCCGAAGACAACCTTCCCCGCTATTGGGGGAATGGACGGTGCTCAATTTATCGTCATCCTTTCCGGTGGTATGATTGGTTTGATACTAATCAGGATTGCCGCCTCTTATATTGTGAAATTATTAAAGAAAAGACCTGGCTTGGAAACAGCCGCCTACACCATTGTCGGCTGGGTGGCTGTCAAGCTGGCGGTGCACACATTGGCCCATCCTCAATTGGCGATCATCCCAGCTGATTTTCCAGAAACCACTCTATGGAAAACGATTTTCTGGGTGGTAATGATAGCCATCGCACTGATCGGCTGGTTCTGGAAACCATCGAACCAAGACAGCGAAATAAAGGATTAAGCTGGAAAGCGGGTGGTTGCTTTGGCGACTTTCTTTACTCGATTACTTATCACATATGTCATTGGAGCCGTTGGCGGATTTTTGTATACCTGGTTGCATCTACCGTTGCCCTGGATTCTTGGTCCAGTAACGAGTTTGCTAATTTATAAGCTTTTTCCTATTGCAAGAACAACAGCTTCACTGCGACTAAGGAAGGTTAGCTTTTCTATTTTGGGGATTCAGATTGGTTCTACCTTCACCGCTGCCACACTGACCACTGTTGTTCCGTATCTGGTTCCATATACAGTCCTGACTTTGCTCTTGATTGCTTTAAGCTTGGGAAGCGCTTATTTGATCACAAGATGGGTGAAATTAGACATAACAACAAGCTTGCTAGGCAGTATTCCAGGAGGGCTGTCGACAGTTTTAGCATTAAGTGAATCGTTCAACGGAAATACTGTACTGGTTACCATTTTTCAAACCATTCGACTTGTTGCTGTATTGTTCATCATTCCGTTCTCGGCTACCCATTTGTTTTTCCATCAAACGCAATTAACACAAGGAGCAGTGCAACAGCAGGCAGTAAATGGACCGACATGGACCATTCTCTTGTTTATTGCAGCATTTTTAATCGGGTTATTACTGCAAAGGTGGGTGCCAGCCTCACTTGTTTTGATTCCGATGTTGGTAACAGCAGCTTTGCAAATAAACGGAATAGCCCTTTTTCAACTTCCGAATAGCGCATATTTGTTTGCACAGCTGACTATCGGTGTTTATCTCGGGAATTCAATTTCAGTTAAAGACCTGAAAACGGCAGGCAAGTATTGTCTTTATTTTTTGTGTCTCGCTATCTTATTAATAGCGACATCTTTCTTGTTCGGATTCCTTTTTAGTTCTTTTACCAATTTGAATACAGCAACAGCCGTATTGAGCCTTGCACCAGGTGGGTTAATCGAAATGGCATTGACTGCGCAATCGGTAAATGGCGACCCATCGATTGTCAGTTCTCTGCAGATGATCCGCCTGCTAACCATTGTATTGATCCTGCCATTCTTTCTGAAATGGCTGTTTAAAAAACTTCAATCCTAAATAGCGTAATTTGCCGAGAGAAAGAAATGTGGTAAAATAATCTTGATTCCGAGATATTTCTAGTTGTTTATAATAATGATATGTAAACTAGATTTCAGGAGACTTAAAATCAGAAGACGAGATAGGGAGGTTTACACATTGCAAATGAAACATTTTTATCGTGAAGGTTCTAATCCTGAGGCGCCTGTGTTGTTATTGTTGCACGGAACAGGCGGGACTGAAAAGGATCTATTGCCAGTAGCAGAGATGATTGATCCTGAGGCATCTGTTTTAGGAGTAAGGGGAAACGTATCAGAGAATGGAATGGCGCGTTTTTTCCGTCGATTGCGTGAAGGGGTTTTTGATGAAGAAGATTTGATTGCCCGTACGGAAGAACTTCATGCTTTTCTCGGTGAAGCTGCATCTACTTACCAATTTGACAGGAATAACATCGTAGCTGTCGGCTACTCGAATGGTGCCAATATAGCCGGGAGTTTGTTGTTCCATTACCCACAAGCCTTAGAAAGTGCTATATTGTTCCATCCTATGGTTCCAAGAAGAGGAATGGAACTACCTTCTTTGACTGGCACTAATGTATTTATTGGTGCAGGCACCAACGATCCCTTGATAAACAGCAAGGAAACAGAGGAACTGAAACAACTGTTAACGAATGCAGGGGCACAGGTAACTGTTCATTGGGAAAATATGGGTCATCAATTATCTCAAAGAGAAGTATTACAGGCCAAATCATGGTATAGTGATGGTAGAAAGTAAATAACGCTTTGGGAGGGAAACAATCTTATTTATTCATCGTCATCCCTTCAGGCGTTACAAGGGGAGATTGTTTTGGCTTACCGTTTTCAAGGAATTGACCATGTACAACTTGCAGCTCCTGCAGGCAGCGAACAAAAAGCTAGGGAATTTTTTGCTGATTTGTTAGGAATGGAAGAAATCGAAAAACCGGAAACGCTCAAGAAAAATGGCGGCATTTGGTTTCTATGCGGGGCACAACAGCTCCATATCGGTGTAGAACAACCTTTTGATCCAGCCAGGAAAGCGCATCCTGCTTTTTATGTGGAAAATCTGGTAGAATTGAAATCTAATTTGAAAAGCAGTCATGTAAAAGTAACAGAGGATGATCGGCTTCCAGGCTATAAGCGTTTTTATTTGGATGATCCTTTCGGGAATCGTTTGGAGTTTTTAGAGAAATTGAGTTAAAGTTAAATGGTGCTTTGGTAGTTTGGGGCTAAAATCTAAACAAAACGATTGATACCTTTTGGAAGAACGCTAAATAGGAAGATAGGTGAATAAAATGATCCATAAGAATTGGGAAAATAATGAAACAGTCAAGCACATCAAATGTGTTCATAATGATGCGAAAAAATTTGTAGTTGATAAGACACTTACTCCAGGGAAAGTGTATGATGTAAAAAACGAAACAGATGAATTTTATTTTATCATTGATAACACAAACAGGATTGGTGGATTCTTTAAAGAGTATTTTGAAGAAGTATAAAAAAAAACTAACCGTCATCGAACGGTTAGTTTTTTTAGTTGAACTTGCTATTTTTTTCGTTTAGATGGAGGATAACATTGAGAGCGAAAAGGAATACAGCTATGACGACCAAAGTAGCACCTATTGCAACACCAGCTGTTAATGCCGTATTTCCGGTTAACAGCATAATAGTAAGAGATAGTATCATGACCGGCAGTCCGAGGTTGTGAAGCCAAAAATGCCATACTCCCAATTTATTTTCGGAAAGGGATGGAAATACAAAGTAAATAAGACCTGCTAAAGTCAAGGCAGTCCATCCTAGCAAATTAATATGGACATGGACACCAGTAAGTGTGTATTGATGTGCAATAGACATATAATATCCAAGACAGACACCAACTAAGAAGTAAATCACAGAAATTTTGATAAGCCGGATACCCATTTTTCACACCTCCCTTCTTTTTACCTATCCTATGCGTCAGTATAGGAAAATTTTCTTATGGGCAAAAAAACATCCTCATTTTTTTCATAACGGTTTCCATTTCATTTTTTTGTGAATAGAATGAATAATCTATGGCGAAAATGAACAGTAGCGCAGGCTGTAAACATCAAAAATTCCATATCGACACTTGTTTTTAAAGAGAAGTTGTCTGATAATAGAGTTAATTCCCTTGGAGGAGATGGTTTGGATGAAAAGACTATTTATGATCCGTCATTGTAGCGCAGAAGGACAGCATAAGGATTCCCCTTTAACGAGGGAAGGCGTGAAGCAGGCCCAGGTTGTTTCAACATTCTTGCAAAATTATGGCTATCAACTGGACCGGATTATATCCAGCCCCTTTTTGCGAGCGATCGAGAGTATTAAACCATATGCGGAACGGCATAATCTGTCCATAGAAATAGATGAAAGGCTGGAAGAGCGGTTGCTCAGTGAGGAGCCGATTGATGACTGGCTCGATGTCTTAGAAGAATCATTTACAGATAGAGATTTCAGGCTTCCTGGAGGAGAATCCTCCAATGACGCCAATTTACGGGTTGGTCAGTTGATCGATGAAATAATGGCTGACGACACCTGTGAGAACATCGGTATCGTAACACACGGGAATTTACTTGCTTTACTGTTGAACAGCTATCAGGCGGATATAGGTTTCTCTCAATGGAAAGGGTTTACTAATCCGGATATGTATTTAGTTCAAAAAACAGGTGGAGAGTATATAGTGGAACGTATTTGGTCTGATGACGAACCTGTTGTGAGTTAATATCCAGTTCGGTACCACTCATGACAGCCCCTTTTCCAAACCGCAGGGGCTGTCGGCGCTTCGTATAATACGTCTATTCAATTGTACAAGCAGTTTGGATTTTCATTACTTCTATTATTCCCCTTATAATGTTCCGTCGTCCGCGATCACTCCCCAAGATTATTTCTCCAAATAATAACCATGTCAGCAATGTTTGACGGTAAAGGTAGAAAAATGAAAAAAGATATAGTATACTCTAACAGAATGCTTTGTTGGTACTGTTTTGCCAAAAGCCTGTTTGGCATGCAATGCTGTTAAGTATACAATAATTTGGTATAATAAATAACCTAGTAAGGCGGTTTAGCGGTGCTGACCACCTATTTCTAGCAGACAGGTCGATTTTAAGAAGGAGGAGATAAACTTGGCATTTGTGATTACATCACCTTGTAAAACAGAAAAAGCTGGCGAATGCATGGAGGTTTGTCCAGTAGATTGTATAGAAGAAGGAAAAGATATGTTCTATATTGACCCGGATATCTGCATCGACTGTGGTGCATGTGAAGCGGTATGTCCGGTTGAAGCCATCTATATGGAAGATGAAGTTCCAGAAGAGGAAAATGAATATATCGCTCTGAACCGTAAATTTTTCCAGGAAAACTAACGAGTGACAAAGAAGAAGTTTATTTTTATACTTAAAAAAGCCGCTGAAAGTACAGCGGCTTTTTGGTATGTGTTGTACACATCAAGCGGTTTAGTAACGGACTTCAAATGAATCATAGCCTTTATCTGCTTGATTTCTTTCTACGTCTAAATCTTCTACTTTTATAAAGCGGTGAGGCCCTTTCCGGATTGTTTCTATAAACTTGTCCACCTGGCTATCCGTTCCCTCAGCTTCTAATTCAACGTCACCGTTTGGCAGATTCCTTACCCATCCTTTCACACCGATTTCCATCGCTTTCTGTTGAGCAGTAGCCCGGAATCCAACGCCTTGAACATTTCCTTTAGCAATCATATATGCGTTTGTCACTTAACTCACCTCTGCGTTTTATTTTTTTCATTGCCTGAAGGGTGACATATAAAACACCTTTTTTCCATTATAACGATTACGAAATAAGCAGCAAAAAGAAATGAAATGCGCCTGTAGAATAAAATTAGTGGTTTATGGATGGAAGCAGAAGGAAAAATACAAAGGAGCAGTTTTAGCAAGAGACAGAGGAGGAAAACTGGATGGAAGGCAAAAAGACGGACTCAAACATGCCACCCTATACGGAATCGTTCTGGCGAGATACAGTCCAAATCCCTTCTTTCTCAAGGCTGGATAGGGATCTGGAAGTTGATGTTGGAATAATAGGCGGTGGCATTACAGGCATCATTTCTGCATACTTACTAGCCAAGGAAGGTTATGCTGTTACATTGCTGGAGGCAGGAAGTCTATTGAATGGAACCACAGGACATACGACTGCCAAAGTAACTGCACAGCATGGATTGATTTATCATGAATTGATAGAAAGATTTAATCCAACCACCGCTTCCGCCTATTATCAGTTTAATCTTGCAGCAATGGAATGGATCAAGCAGATCATCGAACAGAAGCAGATTGTGTGCGATTTTTCTGAGGAAGATGCTTATCTGTTTACTAATTCCGAGGGAGGGGTCAACTCTCTAATCGAAGAAAAAAATGCATATAAGCAGCTTGGGATTGATCATGATTATATCGAGGAGGTACCGATCGACATACCGGTAGAAGCGGCGTTAAGAATGAACAAGCAATATCAGTTCCATCCGTTAAAATTTCTGACCAGACTCCTGGAAGACATGGAATCCCTCGGGGTACAAATATACGAAAATACAATGGCTATTGGTGTCGAGGACCCTCAGAACCCGGTCATCCAGACTAAAGAAGGGCATCAGGTTCTCTGTCAAAAAGTAGTCGAAGCTTCTCATTTTCCTTTCACGGATGCCAGAGGCGGCTTTTCCACAAGACTGTACCCGGAACGTTCCTATGTAACAGCTGTTCGGACAAAACAGCCTTATCCTGGCGGCATGTATGCAAGCGTGGACACTCCAATGAGATCGATTCGGGCTGTTCCTTATCAGGATGAAACATTGTGGCTAATCGGTGGTGAGTCCCATAAAACAGGAAAAGGAGGAGAAACGGAAGCGCACTATAAAGCACTGATCGACTATGCACGAGAGCATTTTTCTGCTGAGGAAGTGTCATACCGCTGGTCTTCTCAGGATCTTACAACATTGGACAAACTACCATATATCGGTCCGCTTTCGGATCGGCAATCGAATATACTGGTAGCTACTGGTTTTCGGAAATGGGGAATGACGCTGGCAGCAGGCGCAGCTAAACTAATCACGGATATAATAAGTGGTAAAAAGAACCGTTTTCAAAAAATTTTTGCTCCGAATCGATTTCACCCTAAAGCGCATTTGAAAGCTTTTGCGAAGTTTAATGCTGACTCGGCGAAAGAACTGGTGAAAGGGAAGATGGAAGGATCCTCGAATACGATAGAAAACATCCCACCATCTCAAGCAGGCATCGTTCGGGTGGAAGGGCAACGAACTGGTGTTTATCGTGAGGAAAATGGCACCCTTCATCTTATAGACACGACCTGTACTCATATGGGTTGTGAAGTGAACTGGAATCAGGCAGAAAAGACATGGGATTGTCCCTGCCATGGTTCAAGATTTTCAGCAACAGGCGAAGTTTTGGAAGGCCCGGCCAAGATGCCGTTAAAACAAAAAGACAACCGATAGTAATTCGGAAAAGAGCCTTCTAAAGCTTTACAGGTTTTGCTAATGAAAAAACTGACAAAAATAGTATGGATTTGGTTGTATTGGTAAATATAATGTAAACTGTATAAAGTATTTGAGAAATTAGCCCCGATATAATGGTTTCTATTTCTCTTGTGTGCTGTTATGTTTTATAATGATGGATAGTTGTGTAATGAAATTGTAACAGGAGGGGAACTATGAGAATTATAGTAGCTGGAGGAGATGGCTTTTGTGGTTGGCCGACTGCTTTATATCTTTCGAAGCAAGGCCACGAAGTATCGATTGTTGATAACCTGGTGAGGAGAAAAATAGACGACGAATTACACTCTAATTCCGTCACTCCGATTGCCACATTGGAAGATCGGGTGGCAAAGTGGAAAGAGTTGACCGGGAAAGAGATAAAAACGTTTGTCGGTGACTTGAACCACTATGATTTCCTAGCCGAAGTATTTAAACAGACGGAGCCTGATGCATTTGTACATTTCGCGGAACAGCGTTCTGCTCCTTATTCCATGATAGATAGAGAACACGCTGTCTACACACAGTCAAATAACGTGATAGGCAACTTGAATGTCTTGTATGCAATTAGAGAATTTGCACCAGAATGCCACTTGATCAAGCTTGGCACAATGGGAGAATACGGTACACCGAATATCGACATTGAAGAAGGGTACTTGGAAATCGAACACAACGGAAGGAAAGACAAGCTGCCATATCCGAAACAGCCTGGTTCTTTCTATCATTTGTCAAAAGTACATGACAGTCATAATATCATGTTTGCCTGCAAAATTTGGGGCATTCGAGCCACTGATTTAAATCAAGGCGTTGTTTATGGTCTACATACAGAGGAAACGGAAATGGATCCTGTGCTTGCCAACCGGCTTGATTACGATGGAGTCTATGGAACGGCTCTGAATCGTTTTATCATCCAGGCGGCAACCGGCCATGACTTAACTGTTTATGGAACGGGCGGACAAACTCGAGCCTTCTTGAATATTAAAGATA
The DNA here is from genome assembly GCF_017792025.1 of Sediminibacillus dalangtanensis. Lineage (NCBI taxonomy): Bacteria > Bacillati > Bacillota > Bacilli > Caryophanales > Bacillaceae > Sediminibacillus > Sediminibacillus dalangtanensis. The sequence goes on along the minus strand of NZ_CP046956.1, from coordinate 1,992,952 downwards.
CCGTAAGATGTGTTGAAATTGCAGCTGAGCACCCTGCGGATAAGGGTGAGTTCAGAGTGTTCAACCAATTCACAGAATACTTTTCCGTCCAGGATTTAGCAGAAAAAGTTCAGAAAGTGGCAGGAGAGACGGGGTTGAAAACAGAAGTTTCCCATATTGATAATCCACGGGTAGAATTAGAGCAACATTATTACCATGCTGTCAACACGAAGCTTCGTGATTTGGGATTAGAACCGAATTTACTGACAGATGAGGTTATCAAGGGAATCTTGACTGCTGCGCTTGAACACAAAGACCGTGTAATAAAAGAAAACGTACTACCATCAATTTCTTGGAAATAGACAAAGGAGCTTCACCTTGAAAATAGCAATCATTACAGAAACCTTTTTACCATCCACTGATGGCGTGGTTACCAGGCTGACAGAGGCAATCAAATACTTGCGAAAACTGAACCACGAAGTAGTAGTGATAGCGCCTGATTTGGGAGTGTACGAGTATAAAGGGGCAGTGGTGGAAGGAGTCAAAACCACCACAATGCCTTTTTACCGTTATCGTCCCTTTTCACTGCCGCAAAAAAAGGTAAAAAGAATACTGGAAAAATACCAGCCGGATTTAGTGCACGTTGTCAATCCTGCACTGGTGGGAGCAGCTGGAGTTCATTATGCGGAAAAACTAGGTTTTCCACTAATTGCTTCTTACCATACACATGTTCCGAAATACTTGGATTATTATAAATTGTATCGGCCACTAAAGCCGATCTTTTGGAGTTATTTCAGGAAACTGCACAACAAAGCGGAGTTAAACCTGTGTACTTCAGAGACGATACAAAAAGAGTTGCAGGAAAAAGAATTTTTCAATGTTCATGTGTGGAAGAGAGGAGTGGATATTGAAAAATACCATCCTGATCATTACAGTGAAACAATGCGGAAAAGGTTGACGAATAACCAGAAAGACAAAAAGCTGCTACTGTTTGTCGGACGGCTGGCGATTGAGAAAGAAATTCATAAATTAAAACCATTATTAGAATCCCGTGAGGATATTTGTTTGGCCATTGTAGGGGATGGTCCTGCCAGAGAAGAGTTGGAGCAGGTGTTTAAAGGGACAAATACATTGTTCACTGGCTTTATGCATGGGCAAGAACTTTCTGAAGCATTCGCAAGTGCAGACGCGTTTGTATTTCCGTCTATAACGGAAACGCTAGGGTTGGTTATTTTGGAATCAATGGCTTCAGGGCTACCAGTAATTGCTGCGGAAAGTGGTCCGACGATGGAACAAATCGATCATGGCCAAACTGGTTTATTGTTTGAAAATGAAAATACTGAAAGTTTGATCCAGACGCTAAAACATTTGGAAAAACCGGAAGAACTGAAGCAAATGAAAAGGAACGCCCGGTTGGAAGCAGAAAAGTTCAGTTGGGAAAAACCTTCTCAGCAATTGATGCAGTTCTATGAGCAAACGCTGCAAATGCATCAAATCGGAACCATGCAATTTAGAGAGTCGCAGGAAGAAAATTTATAAATGTAATTTACTGATAGACAGTTGAATAAATAACGGAAAAAATTTACAATATCTCATTATCTCAAGAATACTCAAGTTTTGAGACTTGAGATATTGTTTTAACCATAACTACCTATAATATATGTTATGTAAACAAGAAATAAACAGAAACAAAAGAGCTGATTATGAATCAGCTCTACTTATTTCCAATGTATGAGTAATATACGGATTGCTCCTCTTTCAGGAACCTGTTACTGCTGGCAATATCATGTATGTTTTTCCGGAAAGCTGAATCACTTTTCAACCATCCATAAAAAGTGCTTTTTACTATCCCGCTATAGTTACAAGCTTGCTCTATGTTTTTGGAATGTTGATAGTTAACCAAAAACTTTTGTTTTCTATTTCTTACTGCTTGCTTCGTGTTTTTCTTGATTCTGTCCTGCAGCATGCTGGAATGTCGACGTTCAGTAGCAAATATCTTATATTTTCTTTGTAAGTACAACTCTCCTCCGTCGTAAATCCATTCAGCAAAATGCTTAATGGTTTTTCTACCTCTTAAATACACCCGGATATACTGATTATAATCTCGTAAGGTTGTATTCAAGTTCTGAGATGTTAATATATTCTTTAGTCTTTGCATAAACTGTGCGGAACCTCCAACAAACACTACTTCGAATTTTTCATGATTTACGTAACCATCCCCATCAAAGTAACCGCGGATAAAATGGTGGATGTACGGTTCTGGCACTGTCGGAAACTCCAATATAGCTGATTTATTTGGCTGAAATCCATGAATCTTCATTAAGTCGTGTTTCATTACTTTGCTGTTTAGATTCAGGACATAGACACCTGTTTTATCATTTTTATAAAGTGGTTGATTGGAGTTTACTTCTTTTTTGATCTTTTCCAGGATTGCAGGATCTTTTTGTGAAAAGCTTACTGTTTGGGTTTCTTTCGGGAGGTTTCCGTCAGCGGCGAAGAAGCCTAAAATATAGGCCATGTTATTTGACCACGTTTTGAAATAATCTTGATTAAGCGAGTACTTCCGTTTCCAACTCCCTCTCGGCCTTAATTGCACATCATTAGCACGAAGAATGGTCCTGACATATCTTGGTGTAACATTGGCTGCTTTTCCAATCTCTGATGTGCTATACCCCTCTTTATACATGGCTATTATTTCGTTTACATCTAACAAGCGTTTACGTTTTTTGGACAATACGTCCCTCCTCCTAACGAATTTTTTTGATAAGATAGCGTTTTCAATGAAGGAATGTGGTAACTGTGCTTTTATCGCTATTTTGCTGCCTACTTGTATTATACCGAACATACGTTCCTTTTTCCACTAGTAAAAAACACCCTAAGAAGCGGGTGCCTTTTAGATCTATATGTTTTCGAAGAACAAGCGGATGACATCAGCCCCTCCGATGACGGTTCCTAACGAGCTTCCGATATTGGCTAAAACGATAATCAATAATATCCTTGTGACCTTATTGTTCCAAAATCCTTTCACATGAAGCACGTCTTCCGACAACGTTTCAAAATCGCCTACCTTTGGCTTCCGTATCAGCGCTTGTACGAATCCCGCGAACCAGCCGGCGGCAATCATTGGGTTTAATGAAGTAATCGGCGCAGCCACGAACGCAGTTAAAATTGCGAGCGGGTGGCCAAGTGCCAAGGCTGTGCCTAAAGCAGAAAAGGAGCCATTCCATAATACCCAGCTAATTGTTTGCTGGGCACCGGCAGCAGGATTAGCAATGAATGTATAAGCGATCAAGGCGATGATCAAAATGGGAATCATCCAGCCAATTAGTTTTGGAAGCTTTGATTTAGGCGGCTGTTTCCTTAACTGGTCTAAATCATGGTCCTTGTGGATTTCTTTTGTAATCCCGGGCACATGAGCAGCACCAAGGACCGCGACGACCTTTTTACCAGGTGCCTCTTTTATTTTTTGGGAAAGATATTGGTCACGTTCATCTATCAAAGGGACTTTCAAACGCGGGAAATTCTCTGTAAAGTCATGGAGCATGGAATCGAGCATATCCTGCGACTTCATTTTTTCTAGTTCTTCCTCTGTAATGGACTCATTGCTAAAAATACTGTAAACAACCTGCATCATCAATTTAGCCTTACCCCAAAAACCTACACCATGCCAAATCCGGGAAAAAGTTGTTTGAATATTCCGGTCTGCTAAAACAAGCTCTGCATCGATCTCTTTTGCCGATTCAATACCTTGAATCATTTCCTGCCCAGCATTTATACCGAATTGCTTGGCCATGCGCTTTTGAAAGGAAGAGATTGCCAAATTCATTAACAGTAAAGTTGCTTTTTTCTCTTTTATGATATGAAATATGTTGGTATCTGTCCATTTACTGCCTTCATTGATGGATTGATATCTTTGTTCATCCAGTTCGATACAAACAGCATCAGGCCTCTCTGCTTCTATTACTTCTTTTACTTGTTCAGCACTGTGTTTAGAAACATGTGCAGTGCCGATCAATATGATTTCTTTGTCGTTAACCTGGACCCTTGTAATATTTTGTTCTTCCATAAACTACCTTCCTTTACTATCCGGCAATAAAAATACTTATTAATCAAGTTTGTCAATTAAAGATGTTACATGAACACTTTCTATTATAAACGTTTTTTAAAAGAAGGAAAACAAAACTTCTATATCCCTACTAAAAAAACACGCGAGGCAAGTTTCGTTTTTACCAAGCGTGTTTCCTTTTTTAAGTTGTTTCAATCAAAATGGTCCCCAGTTGATCATAACGCCAATCGTGAGCATAATGATGGCGATAACGACCCAGGCAATAAACAATGGAAAAATGAATTTCAGCCATTTCGTCCAAGGCACGTTTGCTACTGCAAGACTGGCCATCAGGATACCAGAGGTCGGGAAGATGCTGTTCGTTAGACCATCTCCGAACTGAAAAGCCTGAACAGCGACCTGCCTTGTCACTCCAACCATGTCCGCTAGCGGCGCCAGCATCGGCATGGAGATCATCGCCTGGCCACTCCCGGAGTTTACTAGAAAGTTTAGAAAGGCACTGGAAATAAACATGCCTATCGCAGCCAATACGGAAGGAAGGCTTTCTAGCGGAACGGACAAAGCATGAACGATTGTATCGAGAACTTGTCCATCTTCAAGTACAACTATGACAGCTCTGGCCAAGCCGACAACCAATGCTCCATAAACCAATTTTTGAGTCCCTTGTAAGAAAGTAACGGCAATTGTATTGTAATGCATGCCAGCTATTATTCCGGAAACAATTCCGATGAGCACAAAGAATGCAGCCATATGGTTGATCGTCCATCCCAATTGTATCGAAGCATAAACAAAAAATCCTAATCCCAATCCAACAAAACCTAAGAGGATCTTATGACGGAGAGTGAACGCTTCTGTGAGGCTTTGCGTTTCCTCATCATCTTGGTAGACTCCAATAATACTCTTAGAGGGATCTTTCATGATTTTCTTAGCGTACCGCCATGTGTACCAGATAGTCAGTGATAATATGATAACAAAAACGATAATACGGAACAAAGCCCCTGAAAACATCGGCAAATCTGCTATATTCTGTGCAATTCCTACTGTATAAGGATTGATAAAACCTACATTGAAGCCCGCAAAGTTGGCTCCAAACGTGATAGCTACTGCCACAATCGGATCAAGTCTTAGCGTTCTGGCAATGATCACCCCTATTGCTACAAAAGCAATTACAGCATTTGCTACTGCGCCGACAGCGCCACCAACCGCAAACAGTGTCGATACAATCGCAATCATCCAAAATTCCTTTCCACGGGTAAGACGGACAGCACTATTGATAGCACCGCGCAAAGCACCGGAACGCTCAATAATTTCAAATGCACCGCCTGTGAACAAAACCATAAAAATAATATCAGCGGATTGAACCATCCCCATCTGAATTGAAGTGAAAATATCCATTGGACTCAGCCAAGAACTATCTACCTGCGTGTAGGTACCGGGAATGACTCTTTCTACATCATCCACCGTTTCCCTTTCAAAAGTCCCGGATGGAACCAGATATGTAGCTAGTACACCAGCCAATAAAACCAAAAACAAAATGACATAAGTATCTGGCATTTCCCATCTTTTTTTCTTGTTGCTGATTGTTTTCTCCTTTTTGTTTTCTGATAATGCCATCTTAAGTTTTAACCCCCATGTATTTATTTAAATTGAGAAGGAGATTCCCCTTATTCTCAATTTTTTAACTGTTTTTTGTCAATTATTTAAATATTAATATTTGTGCATTTTTATTAATTTAGCATACAATTCTGAAAAAATAAAATCAAGCCCTGAATTTGTTTATGAGATGACAAAACCGACTATTGTGATAGTCGGTTTTGTATAAGGATCAACTAATGGCTACTCCAGCACTTGCATAACCAGCAACTGTACCGGCCAGTTCGATTCCCGAAGCTGTTGCCGAAAATACTAGTAATAAACGGTCACCTTCAGTAACCGGAACATTCAGTCCGTCCAAGGATCCTCTGCTGATTTCTCCAATCGTTATTGGGGCAGTTATATCTGGGGTTAAAGTAACCAATGTTTCCGGAATTGGATCGAATATATTTGTCGCGGGATCCGGGGAGCGGTACAATTGGGCATTAATGGTTATATCACCTATCAGGTCTACAGATGCCGTGGTACTAAAGTAGGCGTCTATCGAAGTTATTGTTCCTTCACGAGGAACGGAAAAAGCAAAATTTAATGCAGTTCCTCCTGCTCCGGTGATATCAATTTGCCCAGTACCTAGGAGTTCCACTCCCGTGTTACTAGAACCAAATCCGACAAGACTGGTTGTACCTACCAGTCCGCCGAGTACTGTAGTCAGAACTACTGGCGTTCCAGACGCATAAGGTATAATTGCACCCGCACCTGGAGCACCTGTCACACCAGCGGGCCCAGTAGGTCCAGTAGGCCCGGTTGCACCAGTAGGTCCGATAGGCCCGGTAGGTCCGGTTGCACCAGTAGGTCCGATAGGCCCGGTGGGTCCGGTTGCACCAGTAGGTCCAGTAGGCCCGGTAGGTCCAACCACTGAATCTATAACCCTGGTGACAGCTGGTCTTCTGGTTCCTTGGGCACGGCACAACGACCCTCCGGTTGGACAACAAACCTCTGGAAAACAATCATTAGGTAAAGAATTGTTTGATCGTCTCATGACTTACCTCCTTTAGGCTTTTTACTTGTACACCGGGATTTTATGTCCCGATTCGTACGCAACCTCACTATAGTTATATTCTCTTATTTTATAAGTGGCTGGTTGGCTGTTCTGTTTTTTGAAAATCTCTTAAATTGAGAAAACAGAATTATCGGCATCTGTGCTATGGAATTTGAATAGATGTAAGGGTAAGTAAACGCTAAACGTATAACAGACTTTCTTATCTAGAACAGTTTAAGGAAATTGCCAAATCCGCCCCCATTTTTTGCTCTGTCGGAAAATACAAAAAACACCACTCCGTAAGTGATGTTTTAATCATATCTGGTTCACAAGAATGGGATGTTTTTTTCCAATACTGTGTTCACCTAGTCTTAAGTTTAAATTAGTATACAACTATGATTAATCATCCTCTTTTTTCCTCCTCATTCCGTTTTGCAACGGGAAAATCAAATGGATGCTGGTCCCCCTTCCTTTGGCTGACTCTATTTCAATGGAACCATTGTGTGCTTTTACAATATCAAAACAAATCGGGATTCCCATGCCTAGTCCCCTTTCTTTTGTTGTAAAAAACGGAGTGCCCAGACTTTCAACCTCTTCTGGAGTCATTCCTTCTCCCTCGTCGTGAATAATGATCCGAAATTCCTTATCTATCTTATTAACCTGCAATTGAACCAAAAGAAGTCCGCCATCCGGCATTGCTTCCACAGCATTTTTAATAAAATTAATCAACACTTGCTTAACTTGCGACTCATCTATTGGCGCAAACAATTCATCTTCCTCAGAAACAAATTCAATTTGTATTTTATTAAGGCGTGCATTGCTGTTCATCAAATCTACGGTGTTACGGATTAACTGAACAACCTCACTATTCATCTTTTGCAGCTTTGTTGGCTTGCCTAGCAGAACAAACTGATTGACTAGCGTTTTCATTCTTTCGAGTTCATCTGTGATAATTTGTAAATACTTATTATGTTCATTATTCTCCCTTAAAAGCTGCACCAGGCCTATTATGCTTGCCAGCGGATTTCGTATCTCATGAGCGAAGCCAGCCCCGAGTTTTCCGACGGCTGACAGTTTCTCCGATTGAATGACTTGTTTTTGCAGTTCGTGATAACTGGTCATATCTCTAAATTGAGCAAATGCACCAGTTAGTCGATGGAAGTTGTCATATAACGGAAGCACATCCACTAAACATATTCTTTCAAGGCCATTTTTGTGATCGATCAATGTCGTTTCTGTATTTTCTACTTTTTCTTGCTTTTGAAGTGCTTTCATGACATATTCACTTAATCCTTTTATTCCCGCTATTCCCTTGGGGATAACTTCTTCCTTGGGTATCCCCAATATTTCTTCTGCGCCTGGATTGTATTCCAGTATTCCTCCACTATCATCGGTCATGATAATTCCTAGAGGTGCTGAATTAATCAAGACCTGATTAAGTAGGTAAAGCTTATGATTTTGCTCTTGTAAACGAATTTCCCCCTCAATAGTATCAACAGCAGAAGATAATAATCCTAAGTGAAATTGATTGGAATAATCAACCAAGGTCATGATCGAGACAGTACCTGCAAGCTGATTACTGTCTGAATAAGAAAAAGGTGCAGAGTAGCAGGCCACCCCAGCTAGACAATCATGAAAATGATCGTCTCCAATGAGACCGATCGGTTCTCCATGCTTTAAAGCGAGTGATACGGAATTAGTCCCTACATCCTTTTCATCAAAACGGCCCCCTATGGTGATTCCTAAAGAATCGACCATTTGTTTGATGCCTGTATCCCCAAAGATCTCTAGCACATACCCTTCTGCGTCTGTTGTGACAATAAGGGTTGGCACCCCATCCATATATTTAATAAGCTTTATCATAAATTCCTTTACAATAGATAACACTTTTCCGTATTTATTCTGCTTTTGCTGTAATTGTTCTTTTGTCAGTCCTACCTTCAAAAAAGGGATTTCTTCTGGAGACATCCCGTAAATGCTTTTACACGCTGCTTTCGACTCCTGTATATATTGAGTAAAGTCCTTCACAATAATCCTCCTTTAAACACTATACAAAGCCAATTGTTACTTCGACACTTTTCGTCAATCTTTTTCCATGATAAGTGGTTATGGAGGAAATGGCTATCATTTTTCCATATTTCGTATGATTTTTTGGTAATAAAGGATTATTTTATCTAGTTTTTGGTTAAGTTGCAGGATCGCTCCGTTGGAATAATTATCTGTATCCTTTACTTGATACAATCGGATTTGCAGAAATCGAATTTCTTTTTCTAATTCTTTTATCTGCATTTAACTGAATCCCCTTATTCTTCCCTTTTCTATAATAATACCATAATTATACATTTATCGGGCGGTATCTCTTTTCAATGGAAGGCCCACAATTATATCAACAATCTTGTGTCAGTCTAGGAGATACTTCTTTGTCCATAATAAAAACAGGCACAACCTCTAATCAGATTGTGCCTGTTTTGGGATTGAGACTATATCATGTATGTTTTACCGTCTTTTTGCTGTACTTTATTCTCTTTAATTAGTTTTCCAAGTGCCCGTTTAAAAGCGGACTTACTAATGTGAAAGGTTTCCCTGATTGCCTCGGGATTACTTTTATCACTAAATGGCATTGCTCCATCGTTTTTTTCCATATACTCTATAATATTTTCGGCATCATCTTTCATTCCTTCTTGTTTCAGTGGCAGCAAAGAGACATTGATAGTGCCGTCATCCTTCACATCGATGACACGTCCGGTAACCGTCTCTCCTATTCGAGGCTCTTTTTTTCTTTCATGAGGATGAATAAACCCTCTGTATCCTTCTTCGGAGAGGACAAAAGAACCAGCTTTCGTTGAGCGATACACTCTTCCCGTCACTTGATTTTGTAAGAGGTCTGAAGAAGCCGGAACCAATTCGGCCATTACATCCGCTTCATTAATTGGTTTTGCCAGCAAACGCCCTTTTTTATCGATATCGAGGCTGACAAACAAATTGTCGCCGCTAACTGGCCACACTTTCTTTAACAAAGGCAAATCATCACTGGAAACCAGAATTTCTTTCGGAATACCTATATTGACAAATGCACCTAGATTTTCTACTACTTCTACTACTTGCGCCCAGCCGTAGGAATCAAGTCTGGCCTCGGGAATATTTTTAGTTGCCAGAAGTTTCCCTTTTTTATCTTGATAAATAAACACTTCTATCTCTTGCCCTTTTTGTAGCTCGGTATCTGCTTCCGGCAGTAATAGGGTTTCTTTTCCAATGCTTACTAAGAACCCGTCTGTCACTGAGTTTTGAACTTCTGCCTGTTGGATAGAGCCCGGTAGTATCTCGCTCATTTTGTAACCTCTTTCTTATACGGTGAATTTTTGCTACCTTTCATTATAACCGAGCTCCAACAAAATAAAAATGAAAAAGGACATACGATCCTGCTTTTCAGACATGATTACGTCATTTGTCCTCAAGTATATCAACCCTATATCGCTTCCACTCAATATATCTAATTTTGATATTGTTTTTATCTCGATATGAGATATATAATCAAAGTAACAAAAGGGGAAAACGCTTTATTATTCAACCTAATCCTAAGGGGGATTTACCATGAGCCAACTAGTGAGAGAAAATCTGATGGAACAATTATGGGATTTAACAACTTTGCACAAAGATGAAGTGTTGAAAATGACCGATGAAGAAGTCGAGTACTATCACTGGCTCTATCTTGAAGAATCCGTTTACGATCTTATGTAAGAATAAATAGTTGATATAGTATCCTGAGCAGCCTGCGATTATCCGCCGGCTGCTTTTTGACTGTTTGTGGATCATTATTGGCTGAAACAGCCACGTCCAGCTCCAGCGCCTACCCCCTCGAGGTCTTAAGCCCACCCTTTGTGTGGCAAAAAGCGCCACGCCGAGGTTGGGCAGGCCCAAACGATGTGGGCCATGCAGGCGTTGCCACAGGACGTGGCGGCTCTAGCCTGTACTCTTTTAAACAGGCGCTTGCGCTTTTTTCCTTCCCGGTATTTTTGGTATCATGAGCTAACGCGTTAAAATTGAAAAGTTAAAAGGGGTGCTGGAATGAAAATATTAGTAGATGCAGACGCTTGTCCCGTAAAAGAAATAACGATAAAGACCGCTAAAAAGTATTCCGTTCCTGTAACTCTCGTTAAAAGCTTTTCCCACTTCTCTTCTCGTGATGAACAAAGCGGTGCGGAAAGCATTTATGTCGATACCGGTGCAGATTCCGTAGACTACCGAATTATGCAATTGGCTAATAAAAATGACATTATCATCACACAAGACTACGGACTGGCATCCCTGGCTTTAGGTAAAGGATGTATTGTCCTTCACCATAAAGGCTTTCCATATCACCTATCCACTATAGATGAAATGCTGGTTATGCGCCATGCTAATGCGAAAGCCCGAAGAAGCGGGAAGCGGACAAAAGGGCCGAAGCCACTAACTGCAGAAGATAGGGAAAAGTATCAAGCTTTGCTGGATACAGTTTTAAGCGAGCATACGTCCGGTAGTTCTTCGTGAATCTTTAATCAAGAGATCAAAATAGGTGTTTATCCATTTCACTTTCCGCTTTGAACCATATGCTGAATATGTAAAGGAGTAGACGGATTGCTCACAAACAAAAGCGGAGAGGAGAAAAAATATGCAACATTATTTACCTGTTCATCAATATAACGATCAGTATGATCAATACATTCATCCCCATTCAGTTCAAGAAAATGAAATGTTAGAGAGGAATTTTGCCTTTGGACCACTTGGAGCAGGATTGGTTGGATTCGGACTAGGTTATTTAGGCGGTGAACTTTTCGGAAATCCTGCAATCGGTTATCCTCGTCCGGGACCATATGGTTATCCTGGTGGTCCGTGGTATGGTGGATATGGCTATCCAGGAGCCGGGCGTCCTCCTTATTATGGCAGACCTCCTTATTTCGGTTATCCACGTCTTTAGTCAAAAAAAGATCTTTCTTAATTGCTTAGCATTGCAAACCAGAAAAAATTTTGCTATATTTTAGATACAATTTTATTTGCTTTACTTCAAATTATTTTTGGAGTGAGGATAGAGGTGCAAAAACCAATAGTACGCTGTCGTAGGATGATGAGGTCTGTTGATGGCAGCCGAAAGGGGAATTTGCCGAAGTGGGTGGAAACTCATCGTTTCGCATCACTGGTTCTGTATTCAATAAATACAGGGCTGTCATATAACCTTTAGTTATATGGAGGGCTATCTCACGCATCAGAAAGATGTCATAGTGATGCAGCAGCGAAGCCCTCGTTGCTGTTTTTTTGTGTGATATTTTAAACGTCATTCAAAACTGCTTTGTCTCTAGTGGGATACTCTCTATTCACCAAGAGGGCTTCTGGTCCTGTTTTTAAAATTATGAATAGAGGTGTAGAAAAATGGATTTTGGGCGTATTTTGACAGCAATGGTTACACCATTTGATCAGAACGGTGACATTGATTATCAAAAAACAGAGATACTGATCAACTATTTAATCGCAAATGGTACCGAAGGATTAGTTGTTGCAGGAACGACTGGTGAGTCACCAACCCTAACGAAAGATGAAAAATTGAATTTGCTGCGATTTACGGTGCAAACAGTAAACAAGCGTGTGCCTGTCATTGCCGGAACAGGGTCAAATAATACCCGTGATTCCATCGATTTTACTCGAGCGGCCGAAGCTGCCGGAGTTGATGCTTCGATGTTGGTGACTCCATATTACAACAAACCGAACCAAGAAGGAATGTATCAACATTTTCGATCCATCGCCCGGGCGGTTAAACTGCCTATCATGCTTTATAATATCCCTGGCAGAAGTGCAGCAGGGATGACGCCCGAGACGATCATAAAGCTTTCGGAGGAAGAAAATATTGTCGCTGTTAAGGAATCTGGTGGAAATTTAGATGATATGACTTCTATCATTAGTGGTACAAAAGACAGTTTTCACTTATATAGTGGTGATGACGGGCTTACACTTCCTGTTTTGTCGATTGGTGGAAAAGGGGTAGTATCCGTCGCCTCCCATATCTTTGGAAATGAAATGAAAGAGATGGCAGATAGCTTTTTCAATGGCGACCATCAAAGAGCTGCTACTCTTCATCAATGCCTGCTTCCAATGATGAAATCATTATTCATGGCTCCAAGTCCTGCACCTGTTAAAGCTGCTTTATCTTACGTAGGGATTGATGCAGGTTCTGTACGTCTGCCTTTGGTTCCTTTAGGTGAGAATGAGAAGCAATTATTGTTCCAACAGCTTTATTATTATGTCGGTGACCAAGCAGCCAATGCATAAGTAAGATTCAAAAATAACCCTTGTCATTTCTTAGAACAAGGGTTATTTTGCTTCCGGTGCCAGCGAGGATTTTGTTTGATTAATGCGTTTGGAATAAAATTGCTCGATTATCGTTTCATCCGAGTGTGGGAAGGCTTTTCCTCTAACCATTTGACAACCGTTGATACAACCTCCAGTTAAAATGATTAAATCCTCTTTTTCCGCCAGTTTTAAAGCTGCAATAACTCCTTCTTTTCGTGAGTGTGTACATGTAATATGTGTTCGCTTCGTTTTTGAAAAACCAGACAGCACGCTTGCGACAATCTCTTCTGGTTTCCTGTACCCGGGATGATCAACGGAAATGATGTACACATCTGCCTGTCCATCGGCAGCTTCTCCCATTCTCGCCATTTTCTTTTCATCCCGGATACCTACTCCTGTCACCATTAGAATTAGTTTACGGTAGTTTAGTTTCTTAACTTCCGATAAGAGTTTCCGCAGAGCTTCTGGGGTATGTGCATAATCCAGCAATACGCTACTGTTACCTGGTATTTCCACTAGCTGGAATCTGCCTTTCGGGCCTTGGATTTTCGGTAATGCCTCCAGGATTTTTTTGCCGGTGACACCCATGTGGAGAGCAGCACAAACAGCAGCCAGTAAATTAGAGATGTTATACTCACCGATTACCGGTGTATGGACGAGAGAAGATACTCCTTCGATGGACAGTAAAAAAGCCGACCCTTCCCTTTTTATTCTGATATTGGAAGCAAAAACATCCGCGTCTGGATGACCGTCTATGCTATATGTTAGCAAAGGACCGTGGTACAAATCGAGGATGTCCTTTGCCATTCCCTCGTCATCCAGGTTTACTACAGCTTTTTCTGTCTGTTTAAACAATTTGAGCTTTGCCCTTTTATAATTTTCGAAGGTTTTATGAAATTCCAAATGTTCACTGGATATATTGGTATGGATACCTATATGGAATGAAATGCCCTCTACCCTTTTTTGTTCGATCGCTATTGAAGATACTTCCATCGCAGCTGCCTGTTCCTTCCTTTGAAGGAATTGGTGAAAAATATAATGGAGATCCGGTGCTTCAGGTGTTGTAGGCGTTGTTGGTTGGAAGGGAAAAGGACCTCCAGAAGTCATTGTGCCAATTGTACCAATGGAACCCGTCGGTACGCCAATTTGATTTAGCAATGAATAGATATAAGCAACTACCGTTGTTTTTCCATTGGTCCCTGTAACACCGATAGTTGTAAGCTTTTTATATGCTTGCTGATAAAATAATATCGAAAGACGGGCCATCGCTTCCCTGGCGTCTTTCACTACTACGAAGGTTCGATCTGGATAGTTGGCCGCCAGTTTTGAAAGCATTGATTCATTACTGCCAATGATGACAGAAGCCCCTTTTTTAATGGCATCTTCTATAAAGACATGCCCATCTTGCTGCTCTCCCTGGATACAAAAGAACGCTACATTTTCTTCAACCTTCCGTGAATCGTACTGCAGGGAATTTATTTGAACTAAAATCGGACCGTAGACTTTTTCAACAGTTAGTGCATTCTCGTTGGAAAAGTTAATATTCATGTTTCACAACCCTTATTAGAAATGGAGTGGTTTACAAGTTATTTGCTTCTTACGATTCCCGATACAAAGACTGATTACTCTTTTGTTCATGAAGAAATCTCCTAACTTAAATGCCTTTAGACCAGTACCCTTTTCCCCTCTTCCAGACATTACATCTTTGGAATATAGCAGGATGACCATTTCATTCGTTCACTTTCATGCTACCTTCATAAAAAGATATCGTACCTTAAAAAGCCTTACGCCATTCTCGACCGATTTCCAAATCAACCTGAAATATACAAATTTTTGTAATAATTGCTAAATAACACGAAAGATAAACCGATAGAAGATATGAGTGTCCAATTAAATCTCTATTTATTAAAAATTTTAAGGAGGCGGAATGATGAGGAAAGTTTTAAACATCACTTTGACAGCTTTATTATTTATCCCTTTGTTCATAGGAACTGAAAAAGCTTCTGCAGCTTCGCCGTCGGGTCAAGTAGTAAACACCCCAACAGAATTATCAAAAAAAGAAGCGTTTAAGCAACATGTACTAGAAAACCTCAAAGACGATTATCCAAATGCACAATTTCTTGATAAAAACACCAGAGAAGATGAACTATATCAGAAACAAGAGATGATATCGGGAGTTAATATTACTGCTTCAGCCCCTCCTCTTACTTCACTTGAGGTATATGCGGCTATATCATCTAACTATCCAGAGTATGAATACTTTAGTTCAAACCAATTATCTTCCGTTCAAGATCATGGAGGAGAAGAATTATACATTGTAACTGCCGAACTTGGATACGGTTTCCAAAGAAATGCTGCATTCAATGGGAGACAATTATCGGAAATAGATAGAGAAAACATTGATTTGGAAGGTGACTCTATTGTAGATGGCTGGTTTATTTGGTGGGATGCAAGCGGCAATGAAAATGGTTTATTCACTTACGAAAACACTTCAACCAATTCACCTTGGAACACCATGTTTGATAGAATGAACATTAAGTAATACATTTCGAAAGGTGATGAAAAATGATTGTAGGTACCGTAGCTCCTGGACAAGGATATTCTTTATATTCACATGCTACAACTAGTAGAAAAACTGAAATAACCAAAACAACTTATCGCGAAGATTCTTCGGCTAATAACCAGGATTTTCGTTTAAAAAAAAGTAATCCTTCAAGTGTGTGGGCAGAACTCGCAACAAAATATGATGTTCGGAATGCCACCTTCGACGAAATCAACTCCATTTCGAAAGCTTTATATGATAATGGAGAGATTTCCTTAAAAGATGTAGCTATTTTAACTTTTGATCAAAAAAAAGCTACAGATTATTTAAAACAAAAAGTACCAGGTTTAACTTCCGAGGAATTTTCGATGTACCAACATTCTGTGAGCAGCGAAGGAACTAGAGACTGGATCGCGGAAATGGAAGCAAGAGCCCAAAAAGATTTTGAGTATGGTAACTTGATCGGTTTTCAAAACAGCAAGAAAGTTCTTAACATCCTTCAAAAATTGGATTCTATGTAAACGATAAGGATAGAGACTGGGCACTCTTTAACATAGAGTAAAGCCATTCGAGCGACATGCAACCCGCAGGGGGCTTTACTCTATTCTTATACGATTTTAGATTCTGTCTCTGGCCTATTGTACTCCTAAGACTCCTCGATGTTCAAAGTTGCTACTAAAATACTCTTAACGAGCTCCTGTCCTTTTGATGGCTAAATTCTTTTGTTGGTTCGTCGTTACATCGAAATCTTGTTGAAATGGATTTCTTCTTTATGGTGTTGCTACTCAGTCTCAAATTCATGGAGATCACGAACAAACGAACATACCCGGTTGTCCTTGTTTTTCAGGACAAGCTATTGAAAATTATCCTTTATTGCCTTTTCCAACAACTGGAGGCAGCGTTCAAGCTCTATTTTTAATTGTTTTTTATACGCCTCGGCCTTCTCTTTTCCTTCCTCGGTAAATTGATAATAAACAACCTCCTGGTAAACGGTTCCCTGTTTCTTCTCCTTTTGCTGGAACAAGATGCCTTGTTCAATTAGATCATGCAGAGCTTTATATATTTCCGGATGGTTTGGTCTGTATCCTAGCTCCCGGAACTCTTCTTTTAACAGATCACGAAGTTTCAATCCATATAAATGTTTGTTTTCTATTAATGTAATCAAGTATAATTTTAAAAAGGCTCGCTGTTTCACTAAAAATCCACTTGGTTGTCTTTCCATTTTGACTACCTCCTTTATGAAATCTTAGTTGATTGGACGTGTCATTAATTTGAAGGATATTATCTTTTATTGGGGCGAGGCTGAAGAAATTCATTGTTTATTTAGAACATGGTTTAATTAGAACAGTTTGGGGTTAAAACAAAGGAGCTTCTCAACTCCCCGTTTTTAGATCAAAAGATTGAACAAGTCTTGGTCTTTGTTGATTTCTATATATGCAAACCCTTTTTTATTCATTCTGTCGATCAAAGGTTCATAATCTGTTTTATGTTTCAGTTCGATGCCGACAAGCACTGGTCCCTTATCACGATTATTTTTCTTTGTGTATTCAAAGCGTGTGATATCATCGTCTTCTCCTAATACGTCTTCCATAAACTCTCTTAAAGCACCGGCACGCTGGGGAAAACTGACGATGAAATAATGCTTGAATCCTTCATAAATCAAGGAACGTTCTTTGATTTCTTGCATCCGGTCAATATCATTATTTCCTCCGCTGATGATGCAAACAATGTTCTTCCCTTTGATTTGATCTTTGTAATAATCAAGGGCTGAGACAGGTAAAGCGCCAGCTGGCTCTGCAACAATCGCATTTTCATTGTATAAATCGACCAAAGCGGTGCTTATTTTGCCTTCCGGAACCAAAACAATATCATCGATCACTTCTTTCCCGATTTCAAATGTCAACTTACCCACCTGCTTGACACTTGCTCCATCTACAAATTTGTCGATCTTATCTAAAGGATAAACCCGGCCATTATCAAGGGACAGCTTCATTCCCGGCGCCCCTTCTGGTTCCACCCCGATTACTTGAGTGAAAGGGCTTATATTTTTTATATAGGAACCGACGCCGGAAATCAAACCACCTCCGCCTACTCCCATAAATACGTGGGAAACTGGCTCATCGATTTCTTCCAATACTTCCAAGCCGATTGTTCCCTGTCCCGTTATGGTACGGTAATCGTCGAATGGATGGATAAACGCCATTCCATGTTCATCACAAAAAGTGATTGCTTCCTTGTATGAATCATCAAAAGTATCCCCAGTCAATACAATTTCCACAAACGGTCCGCCAAAAAACTCCACCCTGTCCACTTTTTGCCGCGGTGTCGTAGCCGGCATGAAAACTCTCCCTTTAACACCCAATGCTTTGCACGAATAGGCAACGCCTTGAGCATGATTACCGGCACTGGCACATACCACTCCGTTTCGCAGTTCCTCACCGGTCAGGCTTTGCATGAAGTTATATGCACCTCTGATTTTAAAAGAACGAACTATTTGCAGGTCCTCCCGTTTTAAATAAACATTGCATTGATAACGCTCGGATAATATGGAATCCCTTTGCAAAGGTGTTTTTACGACAACGTCTTTTAGCATTTGGTGAGCAATAATAATATCTTTTACTTCAACGGTATTTAGCTTTGTACTCATGTCCCACGTATCCTTCCTGCTGAAAAAATTGTTAGCACAATACTACACATAAACAAGCGAATTGTAAACATTATTTTTTATATTTTCTTAAAATTTAGATAAAGAAAAAGCAGTACGATCAGAGCGTCTGCTTTTTAGCTGTATTATTTTGGTAACTGACTTTTTTTCTTGTCAAAAGAATCACGGGTTGTCCTCCTAATGGGAAGTACCGTTAAAAACAATGAACAAAAGACGAATAAAAACCCGATCCATTGCCATCGGTCGATAGCATCATGAAAGATAGTAACCCCAATCAAAACGGAAACGACCAATTCTACAGATGACAGAATTGCAGCCTTGCTCGACTCTACATAGGTCAGCCCCATCGTATATAGCAAGTATGCTGCAATCGTGGAAATCAAGGTAATGCCGGCAATGCCCCCCCAGACATCCCCGCTGATAAAAAGCTGTCCTTTTTTCCATATGCCGCTGGTAGGCACCATGAAAAGGCTGCCGCACAGCATTGCATAGAAGGTGACGGTAAGTGGGTGATAAAAACGGCTGACCAGTTTACCAATGACACTGAACAATGAGCAGAACAACCCCGCAGCTAGGCCAAGGATAATGGTAACAAAACCCATCCCTGCATTTCCACCAGGAAAATAACCGATAACGAGGGCGCATCCTATGATCGTAAAAATGATTGCCATTCCTTTTTTCCAGGTCATTTCTTCTTTAAAAAAAGCATAGGCAATCAAGGCCGCAAATACCGGAGAAGTATAAACAAAAATAACCGCAACCGAAAGGGATGCCCTGTCAATCACTTCAAAGTAGCACCAGTTAAACAAGGCAATGCTGATGATTCCCAAAACAAAAAAGTAAGGGATATGTCTCCATTTTATGCGTAAATATTTTCTGGCCATAGTAGCCATTAAACCAAAAAGCACGAGACTCGACGAAGCCAGCCGAACAGCAACGACCTCCCATGGCGTGAAACCGAAATGATACAAGTAGGTGACAAAAAACCCTGTACTCCCCCAGAAAGCTGCTCCGATAATGATAAAAGTATATGCAATAGCTGGGTTCATGTTTAATCTCATTGCTATCGACCTCCTATTCTCTCTTTCTACAAGGATATATATAACAACGAATTAGATGGGTGGTTTAGAGGATTATGTTAAGACCCATATGCTGGTAACTTATACTGAGACATTACGCTTAACGAAAAGGGTGTTTCCTATAGGAATAAAAGCAGGTTTATTGACCATAAAAAACCGGATTCCTTTTCTCCAGAAAAGCTTGGACACCTTCCTTATGATCTCTTGTCTGCAACAAAACCTGTTGAATTTGCGACTCTTTCATCAGAAAATCATCCATTTCCACTGATACTTGATTTAACATGTGTTTGACGTATTTATGCGTTCCAATTGGTCCGGAAGCCAATTGAACAGCCCAGGAATGGGCAGCTACTGCTGCATTATGTTCCGATAAGTGATTGATGATTCCAAGGTCGTCCGCTTCTTTTGCCGTCAATTCCTTTCCTTCCAGAATCCATTGCTTGGCCAATGGTACCGAAATTCTCTCCGTTAACAACTTCATCAATCCTAAGTCAGGTATCAATCCTATCTGCCGGAAACGAAGAGCAAAAACAGCAGATACCTCAGCTACAATAAAATCTGCTGCAAGAGCCAAGCTGAAGCCAGCTCCAGCTGCATGACCATGAACGGCGGCAATGACGATTTTGTCCAGTTTGGTTATCAATTGGGGCAGACGGGAAGCGGCCTTCATGTATGCAGATATGTCTGCTTGGTTCTGAAGGTTTTTCATGGCGTGAATATCCCCGCCAGCACAAAACGTCTTCCCTTCTCCAGATAAGACAATCATTTTCACCCTATCGTCCGATTCCCACTGGGAAAGCTGGTCTGTCAATTGTTCCATTAGTGCCAGAGACAAACAATTTCTTCTTTCTGGATCATTTAAACGTATATGCCCAATACCTTCCATTATGGTTGTTTCGATTAGTTGTTTCTCCATTTCCTACCCTCCATGTTAAATTAACACATGCCGTTTCAACTTCCAATATTTTTGTATGTTTCACGAAGAGTGCGCTTTAACAATTTTCCGCTAGGATTTTTCGGCATTGTCTCAGCGAACTCGATATACTTTGGTACCTTGTATGTGGAGAGTTTCTCTTTACAGAACCGCAACACTTCTTCCCGGGTTATCGGGCTACCCTGTTTCGGTACGATAATTGCCGTGACTGCTTCTATCCAATAGGAATCTGGAATACTGATGACAGCTGCTTCTGAGACTCCTTCCAATTCATAAAGTGTTTCTTCCACCTCTCTGCTGGAAACATTCACACCGCCTGTATTAATCATGTCTTTCTTTCTGTCGATAATCGTTATATAACCTTCTTTGTCCATGACTCCGAGATCGCCACTATGGAACCACCCACCCCGAAAGGCTTCGGCAGTTTTTTCCGGATCATGCAAGTAACCTTTCATAGCATGCGGGGTACGATGGACAATCTCACCGATCTGATTTCTTGGCACCTCTTCATCGTTATCATCCACAATCTTTGTTTCGACATGTAAAACAGCTTTCCCGGCAGCTCCCAGTTTCCGCAATTGGTCCTCCGGCTGTAGTGCTGCTGCAAGCGGAGCGACTTCTGTTTGTCCATAGAAATTCCAAAATCTTGCCTGCGGGAGTTTTTCCATTAATTCTTTGAGTATCTCCCTTGGCATGATGGCAGCACCATAATAACATTTTTGCAAAGAGGAAAGGTCTCTTCGTTCGAAATCGGGATGCCGTAATAGTGCTATCCAAACTGTTGGCGGACAAAAAAGTTGAGTAGCCCGCTCTCTTTCAATGGATTCAAGGATAGCTTCAGGGCTTGCCTGAGGCAGGATGATACCGGTTGAACCGACATAGACGCCAGGCCCCAAAAAAACATGAAGCTGTGCACTATGATAAAAAGGCAATGCGTGAATCGCGATGTCCGAAGCCTCCATTTCCCCTTCTATGATGCTGCTTACATATTCAGCTATCAAACTTTTGTGAGTTAGCATAACCCCTTTCGGTTTTGATTCTGTGCCGCTCGTATAGAGAACATGGGCAAGGTCATCATCTTGGATATCCGCCTCTACAGGGGCAGTTTCCGCACTATCCTGCAATTCTGCTAAAGGTTTCCAGTCTGGCTGCGTTTCCAAGACAGTGTCGGCATCCATCAAATACCTCCACGATATATTGGATTCGTTTCGCGCGGCGGCTTCCTCTATTCGTCCTGCATACTCGGCAGATGCAGCAATTCCTTCGATACCGGCATGGTCGAGTATATACTGAATGTCTTCTACATGAAGCATATAATTGAGCGGAACCATAACAGCGCCTATTCTTGCCAACGCAAAATTCAATACGACGAAATCGAGACTGTTGTTGGATAATACCGCTACCATTGTCCCTTTTTTGATTCCATCTTCCCTTAATCCACCTGCCGTCCGGTTAACCAGACTGTCCAATTGTCCGTAAGTCAGCCGTTTCCCTTGATACTGAACAGCCGGTTTATCAGGATACCTGCTGCTAGTACGGACTAATAAGTCGGATAAAGTATTCCTCCGAGCACGTTCTAATAGCCCGAAAATGGATTCTGGTTCACTTAACTCTTTGCTCATCGCTATCACTCCTTTTCTTTTTATGAAACCTTAAGATTATGAAAGGGTTTTCATTCATTATAATTTAAATATTCAGAATTACAACATTGTTTTTTTTATCCAAATCAAAAGAAAAAGAGGCCGGGACAAAAGCAAGGCCACCAAAGCAAAAACCGAGCGAGTTCTAAATGCTGATTGAATTCGCTCGGTTTTTTTGTAAGGTTAGACTTCCTTTTATCCTGTTGTTTGATGCGTGCTTCAAATCGCTACGGCAAGATACTACGCGTTCCACGGGTACGGCTTCAACTTCCTCAGAAAGCACTAACCGCTTTCTTGCGGGATTTTCAGCTCGTGCTGTTCCCGTTAGAGTCTCCGTATCTTGCCTTCGCTATGTTTTTGGGCTCTGATTTCCACGTGATCAAGACAGTGAATAGAACCGGATTCTTTTATTGGGTGATAGGTATCTCTAAACAGGAACGAAGACGAAAATTCAGCATGAGAGTTCCTTTATTCTTTGGAAATTGGCCAATAGCATAAAAAGGCGGTTTCCATGCAGTTCAGCTTTCTATCTATAACGGAAATAGGCAAAACGGAAATCACATCCGAAGAGAAGGTATCTCCTTCAACGGAGGCAAGGTACGCAGACTCCAGCGGGATGAGCGCGAGCTGAAGATCCACTTGGCAAAGCGGGATTCTTTACCAAGTTAGCTGAAGCCGTGCCCGCGGAAAGCGAAATACCTTGCCGGAGTGGAAAGTTGCACTTTTCTTAGGGGAGAACGGTTTGGCTTTTTGCTCATCAAAAAAACCGAACGAATGGTTCGGTTTTTATTTTGGTCACGATGATTTTTGTGCCAGGCTCCTTTTTTAGGAGTTAGCAACTTCCAAGTCTTTCTGTATATCGATTTTCAACTGGAATTTACGGAACAAATCCTCTTCAAGCTGTCGATAATATTGGTCACTGACAATGCCGCTGGCGCCCCGCAGTATTTCAGTTGCATAATGGATAGGTGGTGCGATTTCTGTCGATTTATCAATCACGATAAAGGTCAATACATTTTGGAGTACTTTTCCATCCAATTCCACGGAAACAAATGCTGGACGGTAATGGTGGCCTTGAACCCCCTCGCGGACAAACAAATACTCTAACGCTTCTTTTTTCAATTCATATACTTTGCCTTCTACATATCCCTCAGATTCGATAATATCTGCCCTGCCGCCATCTTCTGCAGCTCGTGTGTATGCCAGCGAAAAGTTATTCGCTTTTCCGCAACCGATCACTTTGGTAAAATGTTCCACTACACCGGCAGTGGTAAAACGCTCCGAATCCATACATGACCCATACGCAAAGTAACGGAACGACTCATTATCTAAATAACGATGGCATTTCCAATCTCCGAATTTGACTTCTTCCAACTGTTCAAGAGGGAAAATCCCATTGACATGAATAGTTGCTTCCATCGTTCCTCCATCGCTATAGATGGTCTGAACGACTCTTTCATACCGTTCCGTCTTTCCTTGAAAACCTTCCCATTCATCTAACTTTTCTAGTGTTTCCGAGGATACTTCATACACTTCCCCATATACACGGTGAAGAGAGCTAACACCCATTACAGGATATCCGTTTCCGGTATCGTATAATACACCCTCTGTCCAGCTTTGTCTTGCGATGCAGTTGGCATCTCCCAACAAGTGATGGTTTGGTTCATTTTCCCTCAAGGTGCCATAAACAAAGACTAAATGACTGTTAGACATCAAGACTCTCCCTGAATTTTTATTTATTATCATTTAATAATCATTATTATACAGCTGTTTATTATAGCAAGTTATACCATTTATTTCAACAGAGAACTAGATATTTACGCCAATTTTCTGATAAGCTTCAGCATTTAACTTGCCCGTCTCCTTCAATCAGGTATTTATAAGAAGTCAATGCCGATAGTCCCATCGGTCCCCTGGCATGAAGTTTTTGAGTGCTTATGCCTATCTCGGCGCCAAATCCGAATTCAAAGCCGTCGGTGAATCGTGTCGATGCGTTGTGATAGAGAGCTGCGGCATCGACAGATTGAAAAAAAGCTTCTACATTGGGGATAGATTCACTAATGATGGCTTCGCTGTGTTTGGAGCTAAAATGATTGATATGATCGATGGCTTCCCATATATTTGTTACTATTTTTAAAGCCACCATATTGTCCAGGTATTCCTCTGCCCAGTCTACATCTTCTGCTGGTTCTATTGCAAAAGAACTCCGTTCCAACGCATGCTTATCCCCTTTGATGATCACACTCTTTTGCTGCAGGGAATCAATTAACAGATCCAAATGAGAATTGGCCCAATCTCTATGTACGACAATCGTTTCGATAGCATTACAAACCGATGGCCGTTGGGTTTTCGCATTTATGGCAATGGAAACGGCCATTTCTACATTTGCTGTTGCATCAATATATAAATGGCAGTTCCCTGCCCCTGTTTCAATCACCGGTACAGAAGCCTCTTGGACGACTGTGTCGATTAGTTTCCTTCCGCCGCGGGGGATTAACACATCAAGATACTCGTTAAGTCGAAGCATTTCACGGACAGTTTCACGGCTTTTATCCTCCAGCTGCTGAACAGATTGCAAAGGAAGTTCCGTGTTTTCCAGAGCCGAACGGATTGATTTTACGATGGCTCGATTGGAAAAAGAAGCCGAAGAACTGCCGCGTAACAAAATGGCATTTCCAGTTTTCAAGCATAAACACGCTGCATCTAAAGTAACATTCGGTCTTGCTTCATAAATCATTCCGACTACCCCAATCGGTACAGAAATCCTTTTTATTTTCAATCCATTCGGCCTTACCCATTCTGCCATGGATTGTCCGACGGGATTTGTTAAATCGATCAGGTTTTCAACGGCGTCTGCCATGTACGTAAGCCGTTCCTTCGTCAGCAAAATCCGATCGGCAATGGATTCGGATAAATTTCTGCTGCGGGCAGCTGCCAAATCCTTTTTGTTTGCTTCCAGGATTAATTCCTTGTCTTTCTTTACTTGATCAGCGATTTTTTGCAATGCCTCATTTTTTTGTTTCGTTGTTGAAGTAGACAGCTGTAGAGTTGCCTGTTTGGCAAGAGATGCTTTTTGTAGTAGCTCACTCATTCAAAATCCCCCTTTTCTATTACCATTTTGTCGCGGTGCACGACTTCCCGATGTTTACTTCCTGTTACAGCCATGGCTTGCGTGCTGGACATCCCTACTATTTTGCAAAGGGAGGAGAAAGAGTAATTGACTTGCCCCTTCCCAATAACGAGTCGGTCCTGATTGAGTATTTCAATCACATTGCCTGGAGAGAAATCTCCTGATATATCGATGACTCCTGCAGGAAGCAAGCTTTTACGGCCATGAACGATCGCCTGTTCGGCCCCTTTATCGATCGTTATCTGTCCCGATATATTGGAATGATATGCAATCCATTGTTTAGGCTTTCTCCAGCTGACCAATCCTTCTTTTCCAATATATGTTCCCTCTCCTTCGCCGGTTACAATTTTTTCCAGTACCTCTTCCCCGGTATTTTGTCCGATAAAGACTGGCACTCCGAGATCGAGGGCAGTCTTTGCAGCTAGTAATTTTGAATTGATTCCTCCTGTCCCCCATTTGGATCCAGAAGAATGATCAATTCCCTCTAAAAGAGACTCTGTTATTTTCGATATATAAGAAATTTTTTCAGCATCAGGATGGCAAGACGGGTCTGCTGTATAGATACCGTCCATATCTGTGAACAGCACTAAAAGGTCGGCATTCAACAAACCACTTACTAGCGCAGCGAGCATATCGTTATCACCGAAGGTAAGTTCGTCTACAGCCACTGAATCGTTCTCGTTTATAATCGGAATCACTGAACGTTTCAACAATTCTTCAAGGGTATGAAAGACATTAGAATACTGATTTATATCTGAAAATACGTTACTTGTTAGTAACAACTGCGCTGTTACAATGTCATACCGATCAAAAGCTTCTTCGTAAGCATGAAGTAATTTCCCTTGTCCGACAGCAGCAGCGGCCTGTTTTCCCTTGATGGTTTCCGGCCTTGTTTCATATCCTAGTGAACGGAAACCGGCAGCCACGGCTCCGGAAGAAATCAAAATGACTTGATGTCCGTTTCGAGCTAACCGAGAAATTGCAGCTACATGTTTGATCAGCTTTTTTTTACTCAAACCGCCGTTTGTTTTGGCAAGCGAACTACTTCCTACCTTAACAATGAATCTCTTTTTCAAACCTCTTTTCCTCCTACCTGGGAGCGTTTATCCATACAGTTCGCTATCCTTGTTCCGTTGCAGTTTTGTTTTTGTTGCATGCTTGATAGCTTTCCTCTGTTTGTATGGTCAAGAGACGAACTTCCAATCCATATCAGATCTTGCGGCTTTAAGACATCACGCCTTCGGAAGGTTAGGTGCTTACGCCTTGCCTGGGACTCCCCCTTTATTTGACCAATACAAAACCCACTTCATCCTGCATGGGATTCCATGCAAAGGACGAAGTGGGTATGTTTCCGCGGTACCACCTTTGTTGACATACACGTACGGTATGCCCTCTTTCTTCCGTAACGAGGAAAACGGTCCATTGTCCGACAGCTCAAAAGATAGGTTCGGTTGGCTCGATGTGTAAGAAACTTTCAGCCGGTGGTTTCTTTTCTCTTTCCACGGAAGATCAACCTACTGGTCTTTTTCCTTGCTTTTTTCATATTTGTATCATTATCAGATAAAATATCAGAATTGTCAATCATTCATTTCGCTTTCATCTGTTTCTTGATTCTGCGTTATTATTTCAGCAATGTTGCTGGATTGCCAGCGTTCTGCCGTGTTCTCATCTACTTCATAGGTTTTTCCCGCGCGGAACAACTCTCCATGGAAAGCGGTCTGCACATTCATTTTTACATATACCATATTTCCTCTACTCCTTTGTACGTTTGATTCCTATCTCTTTCTTTAACAGTATAAAAAAAACAGAAGAAGAAGAAAATATATAAGTTCACTTCAGAATAAAAGTGCTCTTATTTATCCAATTTATTTGAGGAAATTCTTTTAAGTCTTTAACGAGCTGGATGAGGGCATTATCCTTTTGTTTAGCTTCAAGCATACAGTCGATTTGTCCAGTCGTTCCACTTACTTTACGTGCAAACTCGACAACCATATTTGCATCCACATAATCGGCGTGGTGGCGAAAATTCTTTTCATTTTTTGGACTGGAAAGATGAATTTTCACCGGCAACTCAGACGTTCTCCATGTCTCCAATATCCTTGGCCAATCGGAAAACCAGTCCGCTTCTATATGATTGGCTAAGTGATGGTGCAGGTCAAATACAGTAGGAACTCCAAGTTTTTCAGAAAGATACAGAACATCTTTAAGGGTAAATGTCTTATCATCATTCTCAAGCATAATCATCTGCTGCAATTCTTCGTTCATCCTGCTCCAGTTATCAATAAACTTTTCAAGTGCTTTTTCTTTATCGCCATACAGGCCTCCGGTATGAAGAACACAACGGTGTTTTACTGGAATCTTCATCGCCGATAACAATCGATGATGGTATCTCAATGTTTTGACCGAAACTTTCAATATTTCTTCCTTAGGGGAATTGAGAACCACAAAATGATCAGGGTGAAAATCAATTCGCATTTTATTTGCAAGGGCATACGCACCGAGTTGCTGAAGGTCTTCTTCTAAAGCCTCGTAATAGCGCCAATCTGACAATTCCTGGTGGGTGGCAAGAGGGATTAACCGAGAGCTTAACCGGAAAAAAGAAATATCAAGCGCTTTATTATGTTTGAGAAGCCGCAGGCAGTTATGGATGTTGCTTCTTGCAATCCGCTCGAGTTTCCGCTTTGCCGCTTCCCGGTCGTGCAGCTGGCTGAAGGTTTTGAATGTCATTGTCTGAGAAGGAGAACTGTTTGTCACCTGTTTACTCATGGCTACGTAACCAAGCCGGAAAATAGTCATCATCGTGCCTCCACTTCGATTGTTTTGTGGTTAGTATGGTTTTCATCCCGCCTGTTTAATCAGGACAAAAAGGATTTACAAGAGGCCTGTCCGGGTAGATAAAACACAAAGGAGTTGATTCAATTGGTAATTGCATTTATCTGCCTGGCTATCGTCCTGATTGCCTTGGTTATAGGCGCTGTAATGGGAAACCGGGCCAGAAAAGGGATTCAATCTGAGTTAAATAGGATGAGTCAAACAATGGCTCCTCTCCAGCAAGAAATGAATGAAATGAAGCAGCAATCGTCCGTTTTGTCGGAAAAACAATCGTCCATTCAACATTACATTCAAAAATCGAAAAGCGATATACAGGAAACCATTCAAACCTTCAAGGAAATACCGGGTATGTATAAGGAAATGTTTTCCACAAACAGTGACCAAACACAAACTCCCTCACGTAATTAAAATCTGTTCGGTACTTTCTACAAGCAAGCGGGCTGCGAGATGCAGGCCGCTTTGTTTTCCTCTTTGATCATGCTTTTGTCCCTGAGTCTAGTTCTGTTTTCACTACTTCTAAACATAAAACAAGCAACAAGAAAATAGAATGAGGTTGACAAGCCTTATAAAAAGAATTGAGGAGCCCGGCAATGAATGTGTGGATTATTTGGATGAAGGAACAAACAAATCTCCTACAAGCTCGGAAGGAAAACAGCAATCATGGCGCATAAAGGTGCGATACTCGGTTTGGTAACACTGGGAGCTATTATCCAAGGCTATGCGATGTCCGTGTTTTTATTTCCTCATTTTATTCCATCGGGAGGAGCTGGCGGGATAGCTGTTTTGTTTAACTATTGGTTCGGATTGCCTATCAGCGTCGCATTATGGATTGTCAATTTCTCTTTGTTGGCCGCGGCAATTCACTGGCTCGGAAATGCAAGCGCGCTCGGAACAATGTATGCCATCACAGTCACCTCGCTGGCAGTCCAATTTTTTGATAATCCCCTATTTTTGCATGCCGGGAACGCATGGCTCGACCTTTTGCTCGGGTCCCTGATCCTCGGTTTCGGGATCGGAATCCTATTAAAACAAGGTGTTTCCAATGGCGGAATGGGCGTCATTGCCCTGATCACCGCAAAATACCGGAACATCCCTCCTGGCAAACCCCTGTTGTTTCTTAATGGCTCTGTATTTTTATTGACCGCATCGATCATCGACTGGCGAATCGTCATCCAAGCGATCATTTGCCAATGGGTATCCACTAAAATGGTGGATCTCCTATTTACTACAAGGTTTTCTTTTCTGCCGGGTTTATTGTCAACCAGAAGGAAAAAGTAACCTTTTTCTTCTGGTTGTCGTTTTAGAGACCACATACAAACATTGCTATCAGTCTTAGCAAGGCTTCTCGCATCCTCTACAACTGAAGTGCGAAAACGTAATGCTTCCTTATAATTGGTGTCCCGGTGTCCGTTGAGTTAATGGCCTTGCCGCGTCAGGAGCCAAAAATAAAAGCCCGAGTTTATCTGATGGGACAATTTTTAAACTTTTTTTGCCGTGCATATGCTTTCTTGAAGAAGAAAGGAGCGTTCGGTATGAAAATCATCTACCGGTTATTCATCTTCTGTATTTGTCTCTTTTTTCTTGCAGGGTGCACAAGTAAAAGCAGTGCTGATAAGTACCCAGACAAGAGCATTCAGATGGTTGTCGCCTATTCACCTGGAGCCGCTACTGACACGCAGGCAAGAATAATAGCCAAGTATGCAAAGAAATACCTGGGGCAGGAAATGGTGATTGTCAACAAACCTGGTGGCGGAGGCCAAGTTGGTTGGAATTATTTTTCCTCGGTTAAGCCTGATGGGTATATCCTCGCTGCATACAATCTCCCTCACATCATCACTCAGCCTATGGTAGGAGATACATCCTATAACCTGGATACCTTCGAACCGATCGTTAACTGGGGCGGCGACCCTACCGTCTTTGCCGTACGCAGTGACAGCCAGATCAACACGCTCGATGATTTAATAAGGGACGCAAAACAGTCACCAGGTACCATGACAATCGGCAATGCGGGAAGATTCGTGGGTCAGCATCTCGCTATTCTGCTACTGGAAAACGCTGCTAAAATTGAGGTAGAGGATGTTCCATTTAAAGGTTCTTCCGAAGCGATCTCTTCTCTGCTTGGTGGGCACACAGACGTGCTCGCAGGAAATCTATCTGATATATACCGACTGGGCAGTGAAGTTAGACCACTTGCGATCGCTTCGGAGAAAAGGCACCCCTTTGCACCTGATATACCCACCTTTAAAGAACTCGGATTTCCGCAAATAATCATGAGTACGGATCGAGGTATTGCGGCAAGAGAAGGTACTCCGGAAGAAATTATCGAAAAATTGGAAAAGGCATTTCTGGAACTATTGGAGGATCAAGACTTTTTAGAAGAAATGGAAAAAGCCGGTGCCGACATGTTGATAATGGACCGGCAAAAGATAAAAAAAGAAATAGAACAGCGATCCAAGGATTATAAAGAACTATTGGAATCTATACATGTTGTCAACTGACTGCTCTGTTACTCAGCCTAGAACAGGAAGAGGAACTTGAAAAATCAACGAAAAGATGAGGTAAAGAATGCCCGTAAAAATCACCGTAACTGCGAGCAAATGCTTATAGGGAAAAGTGTGCCAACCTTTTTTTATCGCATATCCGGGGATAAGCAACATAAGGAAAAGCACCTGAAAATAAAACCCGATCATCTGGACGGACAAAAGGATGAACAGAACAAGCAGCATAAGCGGCAGCATTTTCTTTGGCATGATGTCTGATCCGACAGCCGTTATTTTATTCCTTTTAACTGATTCTAGCAAGGCAAGGAGTGATAGAATGATCAACGTGATCTGCGGCATGACCCGAAGCTCAAATTGTAGACCGTTCAACAAGCCGACCATTAGCAAACAAATAACGGCTGCCGAAATCCAGGGGATTCGATATGGAAACTGACGCACGGTGCCAGCCTTTTCATCGGGTCTTTCCTTTTTTCGGTAGTTGCTTATTCCTTGATAGATGGCTGTGGCAATGGTTCCGGCAATTAGCAGAACAAGTGTGAGATTCAAAGGCCCTGAAAAGAAATAGTGCCAAGCTCCTCCTTCTGCATTGCCTACTTGAATACCGGTAAGTAGACCTTCTTCCGCAATGCTGCCTAGTATAAATCCAAGTGCAATCGGGGCCGCAGAGAATTGGAATTTATGCAGAAAAAACATCACACTACCAATGACTACAGCAGTGTACACATCAAATACACTGTTCTGTGTCGTATAGGAGCCGATAATAGAAAATGACAAAATAACAGGTGCCATTAAAAAAGAGGGAATCAAGGAAAGCTTGGTCATATACTTAATCAATGCCAAACCGAGAAATAATAGCAAAACCTGAGCTGCAACCATACTGAACAAAAAGGTATAAGCAACGTCTGCATGGTCCACAAACAAACTTCTTCCCGGCCAAATCCCATGAATCAGCAGACCCCCGAGAAAAATGGCTGCTGTCGGCGAACCAGGAATACCTAACGTGAGCAAAGGAATCAAGGAACCGCCCACCATGGCATTGTTTGCGCTTTCAGATGCGATGATTCCCCTTTTTTCACCTTTGCCGAATCCACTTTTATTCTTTGAAAATCGTTTCACTTCATTATAAGCCAGAATGCTGGCGATGTTTCCGCCCGCACCTGGAATCATACCGATAAACGATCCCAACCCACTGCCGATCAGAACGGACTTCGGGTGGAGTACCACGTCCTTGAAAGACTGCCGGATAGTTGAACCTTTTATCTGCAAGGCTGATATGGTTCGTTTGTCAGGTAAAGACAGTATCTCTATCAAGCGGAATGCCTGGGGAAATGCAAATAACCCAATTAACACAGCGACAATATGAAACCCCCCAACAAAACTGTCTATCCCAAAAGTGAATCTAGGAACACCGGTTACCGTATGGATACCAACGAACGCAAGACCGATTCCAATACAACCGCCAATTAAATTCTTTGTGACTGTTCCTTCTGATATGGCAGCAATCGCAGTAATTCCGAATACAGCAACCCAAAAGGTTTGAGCAGGACCAAACTGTAACGAAATATCCGCAAAAACCGGGGCAAAGAAGACAAGCAAAATCATTCCGAACAATCCGCCGATCACCGAAGCAATCGTTGTCAATTCAAGAGCTCTTCGTCCTTGTCCTTTTTGTGCCATGGGATATCCATCAAAAGTAGTCGCCACAGAAGCAGGTGCTCCAGGAACATTAAACAGGATTGCGGGAATGGACCCCCCAAAAACACTTCCGCAGTAAATCCCTCCTAATAAAATTAATCCTTCTGTTGGACCCAGTGTAAAAGTGAAGGGAATGGTGAGTGCGACACCCATCGTCGGCGTCAGTCCTGGCAATGCTCCAACAATGATACCGGTCAACAAACCTGCAGCTAAGAACACTAGATGATGCAGTTCGAAGATCTCTCCGATAAAAGCCATGTATCCTATCCTCCCATTTCGAGATAGGATATGATATTCACCCAGTCAGCAGTTTGTGCTAACCGTTCTTTTCTTCATCCAAATCGACTTTTTTTCCACCGATCGTCAAATACGAATATACCTCTAAATTTGGTTTTAATTTGCTGAGCCCTTGTAAGTATGGTTTCACCAAGTCTTTGAAATCTTCTGTCACCCCTTCATGCTCCAACTGACCATAAACATACATTTTATCACTCTCAATTAAAAACGCCAGGTATCCAACAGCTTTTTCGCTGTCATCCACAATATTCAAAACTTGCGCCTCTTCTTTTAAAAATTCTGGTGAAAAATAAAGTTGCAAACCAAATTCCTCCTTTAGTTTAAGTCATTCCGTCGTTAATTGAAGTTTTTTGAATAAGGTATGAGCAGATCCGTCCTCATCCGTTTTTTTCTTTTTCACATGAATAAGCAGCATACACAACAGAGCGACCAGCAAGGTTAATCCAGCTGTCGTTAAAAACATACCGTTCCTCGACCAGTTCATCAGCCAACCGTATACCGGCGGGCCGGCAGCCACGCCGAGAAAACGGACAGAGCCATAAAGGGATGTAACAAACCCTCTTCTTGCCTTACCGACAGATCCTGTGATAAGACTGTTCAAGCATGGAAGGACAAGACCCGTACCGATACTGCTGATTACCAGAACTGCAATAAATGGAATTAGTTTTGTGAAGAATACCAGTGATGCAAAAGACGCCGTCATCAACAATAATCCCAAAACAATCAACAATTTCATGACCCGGTGATTTTTCCCTATTTTACTCCCTGTTGTAAAGGAGGTAGACATCAAGAATAAAAGTGGGATTGCAAGTACACACCCTTTTAGCACGCCATTGATGTTGTAATCACTCTCCAGCACATCAGAGAGATAAAATAGCAGGCCGAACAATGTAAATAACCCGGTTGCTCCTGCCAAATAGGCGGTAAATAGCCAGCGACCCTCATGTTTGAATACGGTGAACAGCCCTTTCAAATAGTTTCCAAGCGTCGGTGGTTTTTGTTTTTTCTTTTTTTCTCGCACAAAAAACAACAGCAGTAAAATGGATATAAGACAAAATACAGGAAAGCCGAAGAACGGACCATACCATACAAGCAATGCTAGTAGGGAACCGACAATGGGTGAAAGTACCTTTCCGAAACCGTTGGATGCCTCTACCAGTCCCAAGACCTTACTTTGTTCGCCACCCTTGAACAAGTCGCCTGTCAAAGCCATAGCGATTGGTGCTGTTCCTGCTGCGCCGATTCCTTGTAATGCTCTGCCAATGAGCACCCACATATAAGCGCTGTCGAACCAGGCACTTGCCATTCCTGCGAGCAGACCACCGAGCCCATATAGCATCAATGCCGGCAAAATGATGCTTTTCCTTGTGAAACGGTCAGACAAATATCCTAAGACCGGAATGGAAATAGCTGCAGCTATCGAAAAAATCGTTATGGTCAAACTTGATTGAAAACTGTTGATATCCAGTTCTGATTCCATCTTTGGCAATATTGGTATGAGCATCGAATTGCCAAGTGTCATAATGAGTGGAATGGAACTTATTGCTAAAATAGCTGGTCCTTTGTGTAATTTAGTTGCCACAGCGCTTGACACTCTCCTTTTATACTTTGCTATCTATTATGGGAGTTGATGCTTGTATTATGAGTAAAAAAAATTACCAGGCATGGCCTGGTATAATTTCAAAGCAGAAAGAGTAAACACTTCCTTATTCATTTGACCTCATAAATAAAAGCTTGCAGGGAAATCATGGATTTCCTTGCAAGCTTTGAACAGACATTGTCTGCAATGTTTCCTTATTGTGCGACTTCCTCTGAAATATATGCTGCCACATCGGCAATTTCAGAATCGGAAAGGTCTCCTTCAAATGAAGGCATGCCGTTTCCGCCGTTTCGCACTTTATCTTCGACTTGGCTTTGTTCCTGTGCTACTTCAGACTCCTGCAAGTTTGGTCCGCTAGCTCCTTCACCTTGTTCACCATGGCAAGATAAGCAGTTATTTTCATACACGGACTGCCCGTTCGACGGATCACCAGACTCGGCTGTTTCTGAGCCGCCGGAATCGGAACCTCCGGAGCTGTCTCCGCCACCGCCACCACAAGCTGCCAGCAGCAATGCTAACGCGAATAGAGAAGCCATTAGTAAGAATTTTTTATTTTTGATCATGTTAGCCTTTTCCTCCTTGTAAATCATTTATAAGTTAAAAAATAACTTAGCAATAATCAAGATGCTTCATTTTCTGCTTCTGTCCTTAACTTTCGCTTATACATTACTTTGGACAACAACACACCCAGCTCATAAAGGGCAATCAAAGGACCTAACACGATTATTTGCGATATAACATCTGGCGGAGTGATTAAAGCAGAAACCACTGCCATCAGCAGGTAACCGTATTTACGTACTTTCCCAAGCTTGTCCGGTGTTACCAGGCCAACTGCAGTCAGAAACATCAATACCAGCGGAACTTCAAATAAAAATCCTAGTGGAATCGAAGTCATCAGCATAAAAGAAAAGTACTCTTTTGCTGTGATCATCATATCAAAATTTTGAGTCCCCAAATTCATCAAAAAACCAAAAACAGTAGGAAAAATGACAAAAAAACCAAAAGCCAAACCGGCCACGAAACTTAGAAAAATACCTGGAATAAAAGATATCGCTGTTTTGCTCTCTTCTTCCGTAAGAGCTGGCTTTACAAATTTCCAAATTTGGTATCCGATAAACGGAGCGGAAAAAC
Organism: Sediminibacillus dalangtanensis; assembly: GCF_017792025.1. Classification (NCBI taxonomy): domain Bacteria; kingdom Bacillati; phylum Bacillota; class Bacilli; order Caryophanales; family Bacillaceae; genus Sediminibacillus; species Sediminibacillus dalangtanensis. The sequence goes on along the minus strand of NZ_CP046956.1, from coordinate 1,957,911 downwards.
CGAGACTAAGACTCCCGGCAATTCCTGTATAAAATCTAACAACATCAAGTGGTCCAAGCATAACAAGCTTTTCCTGATCAGTTAAAATCGGAATAACTTGATTGATGGATAGCAGGATAACAATAAAGCATACAGCGAAAAAAACGACTGAGTTTATGATTGCTTTTCGTAAATCCGTTATATGCTCTACGAGCGTCTGTTCTTCAACCTGCGCTTGTTGCATCATGGTCATTCTCCCCTTAATTCGTTAAGATGGTAAATCTTTTTTTTCTTCCTCAGGGGCATCAACCGTTTTTTTGCTGTTAGATGACTCGTCATTATCACTCATTAGATGACTTGCCGACTTCTTGAATTCGGACAGTGTCTGTCCAAAAGCTGCGCCGATTTCCGGAAGCTTCTTCGGTCCAAAAATTATCAAGGTAACAACCAAAATGATAATCAATCCGGGAATTCCAATGTTAGTGAAACCCATCGTTTATCTCTCCTTTTGATAGCTTTAATAAAGCTTTGCTTCTTATGCTAACTGGCTATCTTTCTTTGCTTGTACAAGCTGACTATCTTCATCTCGGAATTTAAGAATGCCTTCAGCAGCACGGTATGCAAGTGCTCCTACTGTTCCGGTAGGGTTATAGCCGCCATTATGCGCGAAGGCGGAGGCACCTACTACAAAAACATTGTCCGCATCCCACATCTGCAAGTAATTATTGACTGCTGATGTTTCAGGATCGTCGCCCATAATAACTCCGCCGGTATTGTGTGTAGTCTGATAAGGGACAATATTATAATGATCACTGATAGAACGAGGCTCTACGTTGTCCGCCCCCATTTCTTTCAGTATCTCCGCGCATTTTTCGGAAATATATTCATGTAGCTTGCGATCCTGTTCGGTGTAATCGTACGTCAACCGAAGCAGCGGATTTCCGTAAGCGTCTTTATAATCTGGATCAAGGCTCAAGTAATTATCTCGATGTGGCATGGATGCTCCCTGTCCGCCTACAGAAAGGGTACGGTGATAATATTTAATCGACTGAGACTTGAATTCCTGTCCCCAGTTTGGAGTACCACTCGGTACCGTGTTATTGTTAATCGGCCGTTTACCGGTCTGTGTTATTGAAACAGATGCACCGTGAATGAAATCCACATCCGAGTGGTCAAAATTGTCACCGTTATAATCGTCGACACTAGCACCTAGTGCTCCTGCGCCCATATAGGTATTAAACTTCTCTTCTTCAAAGAAACCGGTTGCCCCTGGAAGAATCTGATAGCAATAGTTCTTTCCGATTACGCCATTTCCTGTTTCCGGATCGTATGGTTGTCCAAGCTCCGACTGTAACAAAAGACGTGTATTGTTCATCACATAGCTGGTTAAAACAACGATGTCAGCAGGCTGTTCAAATTCTTCGCCTGTTTGTACATCGACATATCGTACCCCTGTGGCCCGATTGCCATCATGCAGGATTTCCGTAACATTTGCACCCGTTCTTAATTCAAAGTTGCCGGTGGCTTGCGCTGTAGGGATAACCGTTACGTTAGGGGAAGCTTTTGCACCATACTCGCAACCGAACCGTTCACAGAATCCGCAATACTGACACTTATACATTTTCTGTCCGTCCGGATTCTCATAGTTTTCTGTCATATTGGCAGAAGGCATTTGGAAAGGATGCAAATCCAGATTTTTCGCTGCTTCTTTAAATCTCTTTGTGATCGGCGTATCAACCATCGGCGGATTTGGATAAGGATTGCTTCTTGGAGCCCCCATCGGATTATCTTCTCCGCCAATACCTGCAGTTTGTTCAAATTGATAGAAATAAGGTTCTAATTCTTCATAGGTAATGCCCCAGTCTTGCAAAGTATAATCGTCACCTAATTTGTTGCCATATTTTTCATCAGTCATCGACTTAATTTGCAAATCATACGGCAAAAAGCGCCAGGTTTGGCCATTCCAGTGAACACCGGCCCCTCCCAAACCTTCTCCTAACAGAAAGGAACCTAACTGTCGCATCGGCAAGGCACGTTCGTCCCTGTTATTTCGGAATGTAAGTGTTTCTTTGGATAGGTCCTGCATTAAATCATAACGAATTGCATACCTGTATTCATCATGGACCATTTGGAAGTCTTCCGTCGACCGCTCTTTCCCCCGCTCAAGTCCGACTACTTTCACGCCTTCTTTAGCCAGTTCTGCGGCGATAATTCCGCCTGTCCAGCCTACTCCGACTGTTACTACTTCGACTTTATCCAATTGTGTTGCCATTTTTTCATCCCCCTATGCAAATTATGATGAGATATGCGCTCTTAAAGCCTGTGGTTCTTTCTCAATGAAGTCCTCTTTCTCGATTTCATCGAGATAGCTCATCCGGCTTCCCGGAAACTGTTTCATTTCCCAAGCGGCCATGTTTCCGTTTCCGCCATACAACGGATCAGAATAAGCGCCTTCGATTGTTGCAGAACGAAGCAGCTCAAAAAATGTGGTTGGAGTGACCCCTTTGAGATCCACATCTCCATCCTGGAATTTTTGGAGAATTTCGTCCTGTTGTTTTCCTTCCAAATCAACGAAAGATGCGTCAAAGTCTTGTTGACTTTGCTTTTCAATTGCTTGTATCCCTACATCAAACACTTCATGTCGTTTCAGTCTCGTTTGATAGCCCTGAAAATCGGATCCTTCAAAAAACGGTCCCTGCATGTACTCTTTATCGTTATGTCCGTACGCACCAGCCAATTGGTGATCAATGAAGTAAGGAACTCCCAATTCTATGGCGCCAGGTCCATTATCGTCTTCCGGGAAGATCCTTTCCGTTGCTGCGCTAAGTATGTTAAAATCTTCTTGTCTGGTAAAGTACATCAAGGCTTTGTTAAAGTTCGTCTGATTGGAACCTCCATCCGTTGTATTGGATGCTGTCTGGCTTCCATTGTTTGTCACACTGGTTGTCACCAATGTTCCCAGCAGACCGCCTCCAATTGCACCTCCTGCTACATAGCCGGAGTTTTTAATGAATTTCCGGCGTGACATTTTTGTATTGCTGTTATTATCCGCCATCTTGTTCCTCCTTCCGAAATATGTAGTAGCTGGTTACTCTAGTAATGGTAACCTTAAATACTAGTTACCACTGTTTAAACTTGTTAAACATATAGAAAGAAAAAAATTCACAGCGAATTTTGCGGAAGACTGCTATAAAGGAAAAGAAAAAGCGGAAATTTTTTATACCTCCATGCAATAAACAGAAGAAAGAAAATGGATTTTTCCTATTTTTCTATCATGTAGTTGCCAGAACAGTGTCTTATTTTGGGGAATGAAAAAGAGGATGAGACATATGAATCCGCAGGGTAGGATACAACGCTTCCACTGAGATGGCTTCAACATCCTTAGAAAGCATAAGCCTCGACGTGGCGCATGTTGCCACACAGAGGAATGGCTTAAGGCCTCGAGGGGGTAGGCGCTGAAGCTGGACATACCACCACATTCAGTTTAGAACCATATATATTAAATGCTGGTTTTACAAAAAAGGAAAACCGAACGATCTCGAAAGTTATGCTTTCGAAACATCGTACGGTTTTTGCTGTCTAGCCTTTATAATTAGAGCCCACTACTGCCTGCTTACGATTGCTGATTGTTCCCTTTCAGGATGTTTTCGTATATTAACCGATAGGACTCTTTTCGTTGCTGGAAGTCATTTGTATAAGTAACCACCATGATTTCATCTGCTTGAAAACAAGATTGGAGTTCTTCAAATTTCCTTTTGACAAAGTCAGGGGTTCCCACCACGACTTTTTTTAACAAGTTTTGTACTTTCTGTTCGTCTTCTTCGTTTAAAACACCGTTATCGTTCACTAATTGTTTTTCCGCCAATACTTTATTATGTATGACAGCGTACGCAACATCCTCCGCTTTTTCTTGAGTGGCTGCACACAGAGCATTGACAGTTAAAATGGTATATGGAGAGCTGAATTCCGGTCCCGGTTCAAAGAGATTCTGGTATCGTCTTACAGCCGCAGCTCCATCCTTATCGCTCATGAATTGACCAAAGACATAACCAGTACCGTTTTGTGCTGCCAATTCGGCACTCTTTTCACTCGTACCAAGTGTCCACGGAATCGGAGGATTATCCGGAAGTGGTGTCGCTTTCGTATCGGCAAAAAAAGAGTTTTCTGGAAAATCATCTCGTACAAAATGAAGTAATTCTGTTACTTTCTCCGGCATTTTTTTGACATTCTCTAAAAAATTGCCCGAAAGAGCAATGGATGCCTCCGGAGATCCACCGGGTGCACGACCTATCCCAATGTCGATTCTCCCTGGGTATAAGACAGCAAGCAGGTTATAAACTTCTGCCACCTTGTATGGTTGGTAGTGAGGCAGCAGAACGGCGCCGCAGCCTATTCGGATGTTGTCCGTGATAGCACCCAGGAAACCCAGTATCGTCTCCGGAGCGGAGCAAGCTATATCCTGCCTATCATGGTGCTCTGCCATCCAGTAACGAGTATATCCCCATTCGTCGGCTAGTTTTGCAAGCTCACCGGCCGCAAGTAAAGCTTCACGTGCTGTATGTCCGGGAAAAATCGGCGCTTGATCCAAAATACTTAACTTCATCGCTGACCTTCTTCCTCGTGTTTATATCTGTCGTCCCTATTATGCCACTTTTGCGTTACTCAATATTTATCGTCCAATTAAATGGATCCGCCTGTTTTCCTGTCTGTATTCCGGTCAATGTCGTATAAAGCTGTTTGGCAACGTTACCGGTTTTACCTCCGTTCACTACAATATTTTCCCCATTCCAGGATAATTCGCCTATCGGAGAAATGACTGCGGCTGTTCCTGAACCGAAAGCCTCTTCCAATTTGCCATTTTTTGCAGCCTCAAAGACTTCTTCAATAGAAATTCGTCGTTCGCTAACAGGATAATTCCAATGTTTCAACAAATCGATTACAGAACTTCTGGTGACGCCTTCCAGGATACTGCCGTTCAAGGCAGGGGTGATGACTTCCCCGTCTATCTTGAAGAAAACGTTCATACTGCCTACTTCCTCAACATATTTCTTTTCTACGCCGTCCAGCCAAAGTACTTGTGCATACCCTTTGTCCGCTACCAATTCTTGTGCCTTTAAACTGGAAGCATAATTTCCTGCGGTTTTCGCTTCACCCGTTCCTCCGGATACAGCTCTGACAAATTTGTTTTCTACTGCAATTTTAACTGGGTTGATTCCTTCTTTATAATAGGCACCCACTGGTGAAAGGATGATGATAAACTGATAACTTTGTGAAGGCGCAACTCCAAGATAGGGTTCCGTAGCAATGACAAACGGTCTGATGTACAAGGAAGTTCCCTCTGCAGCAGGTACCCAGTCTTTGTCCAACGCGACCAATGTTGTGATCGCATCCAAGGCTAATGTTTCGTCAATGGCAGGGATGCACAATCGATCATTTGATCGGTTCAAACGCTTCATATTTTTTTCTGGACGAAACAGTTTAACCTTTTTATCAGGTGTCAAATAGGCTTTCAACCCTTCAAACACCGTCTGACCATAGTGGAAAATGATAGATGCTGGATCAAGTGTCAGAGGCTGATAGGGGATAATTCTCGGATCATGCCAGCCTTTTTCTGTAGAATAATCCATGATGAACATATGGTCTGTAAAAATTCTTCCAAACTCCAATTGATCAGTCGTAGGTTTCGTTTTGCTTGTTTCTGATTTCGTAATTTTGATTTTTTCCATGTTCATGACTCCCTGCTTATATGTAGTTATTATTCAAAGCTTTTTTGTATGGTTTGTTGCTTTATAGCACACCTGGTTAAAAACTGCGATTTTAAGTGATATCCATATGTGAGTTCCAGGTTGAGTACTAATATGCTGCCGGAATAGGCGTACCCCCCTTGCAAAAGAAAATACAATGAAAACCCACTAGTTCGCAGATTCCTCCTTCATTTGTCTAAAACAACAACCTATTCAAAAGAGCCTTTTTTCAAAATTGTTTGTAAAAAACATTGTAGTACGAAATAGGAAGGAAAAACAACCAGAAAAAACTCTTTTTATAGTTTAAATGCTTTCTTCTCAACGGTATACATAGCTCCGACAAATCAACCATGAGAGAAAAGACCTTGTTTTCCTATCAGGAAACAAGGTCTCTATCCTACCATCATTTACATAGCAGCAACAGAAGGAAGCGAGGAAGACCCCATTAAATAGTGATCAACCTGCCGCGCTACTTCCCTGCCTTCATTAATTGCCCAAACAATCAAACTTTGCCCTCTGCGTGCATCGCCAGCAGCGAATACACCTTCCACATTAGTAGAAAATTCGCCATAAACAGCCTTAACTTTCCGGTTATCCGTATCAACGCCAAACTGCTGGAGAACCGGTTGTTCAGGCCCTTCAAACCCTATTGCGATTAAGACGAGCTGTGCTGGCCATACTTTTTCCGTGCCTGGTACTTCCTCATACACAAACATGCCGGATTCGTCGGTGACTTTTTTCATTTGCACTGTATGCAATTCTTTTAATTTACCATTCTCGTCCTTGACGAATTTCTTCGTCTGAATGGAGTATTGCCGTGGATCTTCCCCGAATTTTGCTTCTGCTTCTTTATGTGCATAATCGACACTGAAAACCTTTGGAAACTCCGGCCAAGCGTTATCTTCAGTTCGTGCCAAAGGAAGTTGAGGGTGCTTGCCAAATTGCACAATACTGTTACAATTTTGCCTTAATGCAGTGGCGATGCAATCAGCGCCTGTGTCTCCTCCGCCGATTACGATGACATCTTTCCCTTCCGCATCTATCCATTCTCCTTCTTCCAATTTTGTTCCAAGCAGACTTTTTGTGGAAGCCGTCAAGTAATCCATTGCGAAGTGAACTCCTTCAGCTTCTCTTCCTTGTAATGGTAAATCACGCTGTTTCTGAGCGCCCGTGCAAACAATGACAGCATCATACTTAGCTTTCAATTCTTCAGCCGTGATGTCTTTCCCTACTTCTGTACTGGTAACAAAGTCAATTCCTTCTTGTCTTAACAAGTCGATTCTACGCTCTACTACCTCTTTTTCGAGCTTCATATTCGGAATGCCATACATTAGCAATCCACCTGGTCTGTCAGCCTTCTCAAAAACAGTTATCGTATGACCTGCCTGGTTTAGTTGGTCAGCGCTTGCCATTCCTGCGGGTCCTGAACCGACAATAGCGATTGTTTTCCCGGTGCGCTTCGCTGGGATCCGGGGAGTGATCCAGCCATTTTCAAATCCCTTATCGATAATCGCCCGTTCGATATTTTTAATGGTGACAGCTGGATCGGAAATAGCCACCGTACAAGACCCTTCGCATGGTGCCGGACAAACCCGTCCGGTAAACTCTGGAAAATTGTTCGTTTTTTCCAAACGTTCCAATGCTTCTTTCCACTTTCCACGGTAAACTAAATCATTCCATTCGGGAATCAGATTATAGACGGGACAACCGGAGGTAGCCCCGTTGATTTCAGTGCCGATATGGCAGAAAGGAGTACCGCAGTCCATACACCGTGCCCCTTGTCTGCTCATTAGTTCATCCGAGAAAGGAGCAGAATATTCTTTCCAATCGTTTAAGCGTTTTTTTGGGTCCCGTTCGGCTGCTTCTTCCCGCTTAATTTCGATAAAACCTGTTGCTTTTCCCATATTCTAGTCTCCTTTCTTAGTGTACAACTACCTGTTTTTTTGTTTTCTGTGCAGGGATGACCTTTTTGTCTTTCTTGGCGTTGAACGCCTCCATTTTCGCATCTTCATCCGATAATCCAGATGCTTTCAGCCCCTCGATATGTTCCAATGTTTGTTTGTAATCTTTTGGAATGACTTTGACAAACTTACCGACTGCATGATCCCAGTCAGATAGAATGGCGGCTGCTTTACTGCTGGAAGTGTAATGATAATGGTTTTCTACCATCGCTTTCACTTCTTCGATTTCTTTCTCATGTTCAAGCATCTCGAATTCGATCATTTCTTTATTCGTTAAATACTCGAACCGCTCCCTATCATCCGTGTAAACATAGGCGATACCACCTGACATACCTGCTCCAAAGTTTTTTCCGACTTCGCCGAGAACGACGACGCGTCCACCAGTCATGTATTCGCATCCGTGGTCGCCAATCCCTTCGACTACCACTTTTGCACCACTGTTACGCACAGCAAATCGTTCGCCCGCGAGACCGTTTATATAGGCTTCGCCGGAAGTAGCGCCATAAAAAGCCACATTGCCCGCAATAACATTGCTATCGGCAAAGACTGTCGATTCTGCAGGAGCAGAAACAACAATTTTCCCTCCAGATAACCCTTTTCCGACATAGTCATTAGCGTCACCTGTCAATAGGAGAGACATACCTTTCGGAACAAAAGCGCCGAAACTTTGACCTGCAGATCCGGTAAATCTCAACGTAATCGTATCTTCTGGTAAACCTTCTTCACCATACAGCTTCGATACTTCGCTGCCAGTGATAGTCCCTGCTACTCGATTGGTATTGCGGATCGGGAAGGAGACATCTACCCTTTCCTGACGCTGCAATGCCGGTTGTACAGCTGGAAGTATTTTTGTAAGGTCCAGAGATTGTTCCAACTTATGGTTCTGAGCCGTCTGGACAGTTCTTACCCCTTCAACAGGGTGGATGAGCCGCGTTAAATCTAGATCTTTTGCCTTCCAGTGTTGGCACGCACGTTCGCTTATTTCTAAAACTTCTGTTCTCCCGACCATTTCATCGATAGAACGGAAACCTAATTCAGCCATGATTTCGCGTACTTCCTGTGCAACAAAACGCATATAGTTTACGATATGATCTGGATCACCCATGAATTTTTTCCGTAATTCAGGATTTTGGGTGGCAACCCCTACTGGGCAAGTGTCCAGATGGCAGGCACGCATCATGACACAACCCAATACGACCAGGGGAGCAGTGGCAAACCCAAACTCTTCAGCACCGAGCAGGGAAGCCATGACGACATCCCTGCCTGTCATTAACTTTCCATCAGTTTCCAATACCACGCGATCTCTAAGTCCATTGAGCATCAGCGTTTGATGAGCCTCTGCCAATCCAAGCTCCCAAGGCAGCCCGGTATGTTTGATGCTTGTTTTAGGGGAAGCACCAGTGCCGCCATCATATCCGACGACGGAAATGACATCTGCCGCCCCCTTGGCTACACCTGCAGCAATGGTTCCTACTCCAGCTTTAGCCACTAATTTGACACTGATTCTTGCTTCACGATTGGCATTTTTTAAATCATGAATAAGCTGTGCCAAATCTTCGATCGAATAGATATCATGGTGCGGAGGAGGTGAAATCAACCCAACACCAGGTGTTGAACCGCGGACATCCGCAACCCAAGGATAAACCTTGTTGCCTGGAAGCTGGCCGCCTTCTCCCGGTTTCGCTCCTTGGGCCATTTTAATTTGCAATTCTTCTGCATTCACTAAATAATGACTTTTTACGCCAAAACGCCCAGAAGCTATTTGCTTAATCGCGCTCTTGCGAGAATCTCCATTTTCATCCGGAATAAACCGCCGGGGATCTTCTCCTCCTTCTCCACTGTTGCTTTTTCCTCCTAAACGGTTCATTGCTATCGCCAAAGACTCATGTGCTTCCTGACTTAAAGAACCGAAAGACATGGCACCCGTCTTAAACCGTTTGACAATCGCTTCGACAGATTCGACTTCTTCTAGAGGGATTGCCTTGTTGTCCGATTTAAAGGTGAACAAATTCCTTAAAAAATTAAGCCTTTCTCCATCGGCGGCTTTGGAGTACTCCTTGAACAAATTATAATCCCCTCGTCTGCAAGCCCACTGTAACGTGTGGATCGTTTTAGGATTAAATGCATGATGTTCGCCGCCTTTTCTCCACTGAAAATCACTTCCGGAGTCAAGTGTTTCATCTATTGTTTCAGCAAAAGCACCATCGTGCCGTTTTTTTGCCTCCGAACCAATCGTTTTTAGGCCGATACCATCTATTTGGGAAGCAGTTCCAGTAAAATGCTCATCGACTACTCTTTTACTAATACCGACAGCTTCGAAAATTTGCGCTCCCCGATAACTTTGAATAGTAGATATTCCCATTTTTGACATCACTTTTACTACGCCTTCCGTAATGCCTGCGATGTATTTTTCCGCTGTTTCCTGGTAACTTAATTCCAGGTTTCCTTCGGCAATCACCTGCTTGAATGTTTCAAACACAAGGTACGGGTTGATCGCATCGGCTCCGTACCCTATCAGAGCTGCAAAGTGATGGACCTCGCGTGTTTCACCTGTTTCCATCAGTATGCTGACTTTCGTCCTGTTCCCTTGTCGCACAAGATATTGATGCAAGGCACTGACAGCTAGCAATGCCGGAATAGCTGTTTTCTGTTCGGTCATTTCCTTATCCGATAAGATAAGCAGGTTGATTCCTTCGGCTATTGCCTGATCTGCTTTTTCAAAAAGATTTTGCAATCCCTCTTCTAAGCTTTCTTCAAACAGAGAAGCTATTTTTCTGCTTCTGAAACCCTCATATTTATCTTCGACGAATTCCTGCAGCTGAAGATTGGACAGCACCGGTGTTTCCAGTTGTATCCGGTGGCAGTTGCTTTGATCAGGGTGGAGGATGTTCCCTTCAGGGCCTAGATATGTCATGGTCGACGTCACGATTTGTTCCCTGTATGCATCGATCGGCGGATTTGTTACTTGGGCAAACAATTGCTTGAAGTAATTGAACAAGGACTGCGGCCTGTCGGAAAGTACAGCCAGCGGCATATCACTACCCATCGAACCGATCGGATCCTTTCCTTCTTTTACGACCGGTACAAGATATTTATAGACGTCCTCATACGTATATCCGAAAGCTTTCTGACGCGTAAATAAATCGGCCGCAGGATTAGCATCTGCTTGTTCGACTTGATTCGAAACTTTTACAAGCTGATTATCCAGCCATTCCTGATAAGGTTTTTCTTGAGCCATTTCTGACTTGATCTCTTCGTCCGAGATAATCCTTCCTTCTTCCAAGTCTAAAAGCAGCATCTTCCCCGGACTCAGACGGTCTTTATATAACACATTTTCTTCTTCCACATCGATAACGCCAACCTCTGAAGAATAAATGATATAATCGTCTTTGGTGACATAATAACGGGCTGGCCGAAGACCATTCCGGTCAAGTATTGCACCGATTTGGCGACCATCAGTAAAGGTGATCGAAGTCGGACCATCCCATTGTTCCATCAGAGTACTGTGGTATTCATAAAACGCTCGCTTTTCGGCAGAAATATGCGGATTTTTTTTCCAAGGTTCTGGTATCAGCATCATCGCAGCATGAGCCGGCTTTCTTCCTGCCAAGGTGAAAAACTCTAATGCGTTATCCAACACAGCAGAGTCACTTCCCTCAGCATGGAGAATCGGCAAGACTTTTTGCAAATCCTCTCCGAATACTTTGGAAGCAAATTGTTTCTCTCTCGCTTTCATCCAATTCGTGTTTCCACGCATCGTATTGATTTCTCCGTTATGGATCAAATATCTGTTAGGATGCGCTCTTTCCCAAGTCGGAAAAGTATTTGTACTAAACCTTGAATGTACCAAAGAAAACGCCGAGACAAACGATTCATCTTGTAAATCCAAATAAAATTCATCTACTTGTTCAGGCGTTAACAAACCTTTGTAGACAATTGTCCTGCTGGATAAGCTGGCAAAGTAGAAGCGATACTCCTGTTCACGGGCCCAGTTTTCTGCTTGCTTTCGAATGACATACAGTTTGCGTTCGAAAGCCAGATTGTCGATTAAATCATCTGCAGCCCCGATGAATACTTGTCGGATTACCGGACAAGTCTCTTGGGCTTTTATTCCGATATTTCTGACATTCACAGGGACATCCCGCCAGCCAAGCAGTTTCTGCCCTTCTTGTTCGATAATATGGTTTACATAGCCTTCTACTTGCTTTTGTTCGTTTTCATCTTTAGAAAAAAATACCATGCCTACACCGTATTTACCTGACTCCGGCAACTGCATATCCGTACATACCTTGCGGAAGTAAGTATCCGGAACTTGAACCATCAATCCAGCACCGTCACCAGTCAATGGGTCGCTTCCCTGACCGCCGCGATGGTCAAGCTGGCAGAGCATTTGCAATCCTTTTTTCACAATATCGTGTGTTGCTAATCCCTTGATATGAGCATATAATCCAATTCCACATGCATCACGTTCAAATTCAGGATTGTATAAGCCTTGTGCCTTAGGCATCTGATTAAACGTCATAATATACGCCCCCGTTCACTCTATTCCAATTAAGGTGTCTTATTTCTATTGTAGGTTTTCTTATTCATCCAAACAATATATAATATAGATTAAAACTATCTCATTTCGAGATAAATGAAAAAGGTGAGCCTGTGGAACTACGACAATTACGGTATTTCATGGAAGTTGCAGAAAGGGAACATGTGTCAGAAGCTGCTGTCCATCTGCATGTGGCCCAATCGGCCATCAGCCGTCAGATTGCCAATCTGGAAGCGGAATTAGGAGTTGCTTTATTCGAGCGGGAAGGCCGCAATGTAAAACTGACACAAATAGGAAAAATATTCTTGACGCATGCCAAAACAGCGATGAAAGCCATCGATCATGCAAAAAAACAAATCGATGAACACCTGGATCCGGAGCGGGGAACGATTAAAATTGGGTTTCCGACCAGTCTGGCCAGCCATTTGCTGCCTGCGGTCATTTCGGAATTCAAGAAAAAGTACCCGAATATCGCTTTCCAGCTGAGACAAGGTTCTTATAATTATTTGGTGGATGCTGTGAAGAAACGGGAATTGGATTTAGCCTTTTTGGGGCCGGTATTGACGAACGATCCGGAAATAGATGGACGGATTCTTTTTTCTGAGGATATTTCGGCACTTGTACCGGCTTCCCATCGATTGGCAGAGAGACAAAGCTTGCATTTAAGAGATATGAGAAATGAAGAGTTTGTTCTGTTTCCAGAAGGATTTATTCTGCGTAAAATTGCCATGGACGGATGCCGCCAGGCTGGATTCACGCCTAGGATCTCTTCGGAAGGAGAAGATTTGGATGCGATTAAAGGGCTTGTATCAGCAGGTATTGGCGTCACGCTTCTTCCGGAGAGTGTCTTTTCTGAGTCCACCCCGAGATTCACGAAAAAAATAACGATTGATACACCGCATTTAAGACGTACAGTTGGAATTATAAAGCCGGCAACCAGAAATCTCGCTCCTTCGGAAAAAGTTTTTTACCAGTTTGTCCAGGACTTCTTTTCCGTGCTGGAACAATTTCAGTAAAATCTCTTCTTATACTATGCTAAAAAATGAGTGGGACAGAACACAAATCAATTGCAATAACCGAACTTCCGCAACTTGAGGATATTATTAAATCTGATGGTAAAAAAAGCAAAACCGAATGAGATCGAATGCTTAGGATTCTCGAATCATCGTTCGGTTCTGCTTTGACGGCTATGCTTTCGGCCCTGCCTCGCTGTCTATTAATATTTTTTCTTCTATTAAATGGGAACGTTGTCCTCCAAAAGATAATAAGCCTGATGGCCACTTTTACCTTTTGGTATTGCTTTTTTTTGCCTTTGCTTCTAAATCAGAATGCGGCCTTTGATCTGCAGTATCTTCTGTAAGCCCTTGGGAATTTACACTAGGCGCTGTCTGTCCTCTGTCACGCTTTTTTTCTCTAGCCATTATGAAACACCTCCACCTATAGTTTGGCAGAATTGTTGGCTTTTTATCCGAAATAATAATGATAGTGCAAGTTACAACCTGGATTAAAAGCAGCATGACAATAAGGGCAAATATCTGTTCCTTTATACGTTTCAATGGTCAGTTCTCTGTGACAATTTCCGCATAATACGGCTTTTTTCTTACCATCTGTATTCGGCCATACTATTGCGGCATGTCCGGCTGTTTCCTGATGACAGCGATAGCAAGGATAGTACGCATGACAACAGGCGAACTTGATCGCAATGATATCAAGTTCCGAATGATAGTGTTCACACCTGGTTGCGTTATCGATCACTTTGCCGTGCACCTCATGATTACCGATCAGCACTTTTTCTCCTCCTATCCACAACAAAAGCCGGGTTGATACCTGGTTTTATCCGACCTGATTAAGCATTTTAGAGAAACCACGGAGTTCCAACTCTGCAAATTTATGGTGGATCATTTCCGTGTTCACTTCCCAAATAGCATCTTCCAGTGCACATTCAATTGGTACCTCACAGTGAATTTCTGCCAGTTTTCTGGATAAATGAAGCATATCCAGATTTTCTTCTATTTTTTTTCGGATGCCATTCGAAAGTTTTTCCAGATTAGCAAGAATTTCCTCAATAGAACCGAATTCCATCAACAATTTCAAAGCTGTTTTTTCACCTATCCCTTTCACACCTGGATAATTGTCTGATGTATCTCCCATCAACGCTTTCATCTCAATTACTTGATAAGGAGAGATTCCCTTCGTCTCATGAAATGTATCCTTTTTATATACTGCGTAATTCCCTTGCCCCTTTTTCATGATAGCCACGGAAACTTGATCATCCACCAGCTGGAGAATATCCTGGTCCCCGGTCAAAATGACTACTTGATGTTCTTTGCCATACTGTCGAGCGAGCGTTCCGATGCAATCATCGGCTTCAAATCCTTTCGTGCCGACATTCGGAACATCAAAAGCTTCCATCACTTCTTTTATCAAATCGAATTGAGGAATCAGCTCGACCGGCGGTTCTCCTCGGTTGGCTTTATAAGGGGCATAAAGCTCATTACGGAAGGTTTTACTGCCCATGTCCCAGCAGCAGATGACATGACTTGGTTGAAATGTAGCGACAGCATCCAAGAAATATTTTAAAAAACCAAAAATACCGTTCGTCGGTATTCCTTTGCTGTTTACCATGAAATTACCTGAGAAGGAAGTGGCATAAAAACCCCTGAATAACAATGCCATTCCATCGACTAATAAAACGCTATTTTGTTTATCCATATCATTTTCTCCCTTAATATACAGTGAATTAAATCATACCAATCTATATTTTAACATACAAATCCCCTTACGTAGAAAAGTTGGCCAAAACAATTAAATTGATAGATTTCTTTTCCCTGTGATATAGTTAATTTTACAATTCAGAAGAACAGAAGGTGGCAGAACATGAGTAAACAAACCGCTTTGGCTACATTTGCAGGTGGTTGCTTTTGGTGCATGGTGAAACCGTTCGACCAATTTGAGGGCATTCATCAAGTCGTGTCAGGATATATGGGTGGGCATGTTAAACATCCGACCTACGAACAAGTGAAAACAGGTAAGACTGGCCATTTTGAAGTGGTTCAAATAAGCTATGATCCGAATGTTTTCTCTTTTCAGCAGCTGCTGGACATATACTGGCCGCAGGTTGACCCGACAGATGATGGAGGACAATTTCATGACAGGGGCAGTCAGTACCGTGCCGCCATCTTCTACCATGATGAAGAACAAAAGCAATTGGCGGAACAATCGAAGCAATCCATCATAGACAGTGGTCGATTCCAACAGCCCATCGTAACAGAAATCCTACCTGCAAGTACCTTTTATCGTGCTGAGACGTACCATCAGGACTTTTATAAGAAAAATAAAAAATACTATCAGGAAGACAGGGCTAAATCGGGAAGAGACGAATTTATCGAAAACCATTGGGCTTGAGTCATACAGGTCAACCTCTTCAGGCAGCTTATTTACTGTAACCAGCTCTTATATTTCAGAGATAAGCCAAGAAAAAGGAGTTTATGATTAGTCATACAAAGCAACAATCATATAATCTGGATAATGAGAAGGCGACACCATTTCATTCTATTTTATTGGTGGAACCTTCTCTTTTATTCAACTAATACCATTCGACAATTTAGTTTACATAATAAATTTATGGTATTCTTTTTTAATCAGACAAAGAAAAGGTTTCTGCCAATAGCCGATAAGAATGAAGCTTTGCTTGGAAATCATAGATATTGGTTATAAGCATCAGCTCATCCGTTTGGTATTCCTCTGCCAGTTTCTCCAATTGTCGCTTTACCTGTTCTTGGTTCCCGATAACCGCACGTTTTCGGTTCTTTGCTATTGTTTCTTGATCTTCGATCGAAAAAGACCTTTTTTTCACTTCTTCGATTGACGGTACCTTTGTATCCCTTCCTTTCCCGACATTCAACAGCCATGCGTCCTGGCTGATCGCTAATTCTTCCGCTTGTTTTTCTGTATCCGCGCAAACCACAAACACACAGACATTTACTTTGGGTTCAAATTGAAAAGCTGATGGCTTGAATCGTTCCCTGTATGCTTCGATGGCAGCCTTTCCGTTCTCTGGATTGATGAAATGTCCGTACGTGAAACCCACCCCAAGGTTGGCGGCATTTTTAGCCCCCCTCTCTGAAAGTCCCAATATCCACATGTCCGGTGCAGTATCGATGCGCGGACCAGCTTTCACGGTTTTATACGGATGATCTGTTGGCAGCGAATTATGTAGAAAACCTTGTAAATCCGCGGTCTGCCGCGGAAAGGAACTAAGACTTTTTTTCTGTCCATCGGTCAGCGCCATTCTTGTTGTCTGATTTCCACCTGGCGACCTTCCCAGTCCCAAGTCGATTCTGCCAGGGTAAAAGGCCTCTAACATTTTAAAGTTTTCAGCTACATGAAGCGGACTGTATTGGGGCAAGAGGACACCTCCAGACCCTACCTTGATTGTTTCGGTACGTGCAGCGATTTGACCGATCAAGACTTCCGGAGAAGTACTAGCCAGACCGCTGGTACTATGGTGCTCGGCAACCCAGTACCTGGTAAAACCCAGCCTTTCTGTTTCCTGAGCAAGTTTGATTGTATGTTGTAACGCTTGTGCCGGGGATTCTCCCCGTGACACGGGTGATTGGTCCAGAATGCTCAACCTCATTGCTGTTCACCTTCCTTTTTCATGGTGGTTTGTAGTATTATTCCTCTATCGTTTTTCTAAAGCCATA
This sequence comes from Sediminibacillus dalangtanensis, assembly GCF_017792025.1. Taxonomy (NCBI): domain Bacteria; kingdom Bacillati; phylum Bacillota; class Bacilli; order Caryophanales; family Bacillaceae; genus Sediminibacillus; species Sediminibacillus dalangtanensis. The sequence goes on along the minus strand of NZ_CP046956.1, from coordinate 1,940,981 downwards.
AAACGGGCGGAAGCCACTCTTTTCATAAAATTTCTTTGAGCTGCTTGTTGCCAGCATCTCCATTCTTGTCTCCGGATAAAAATGGAAGACTTGGTCGATTATTTTTTTGCCGAGGCCCGTCCCGCGATATGGCTTTGCAATCAGCAGTTCACAAATGTACAATGTGACTGCTGAATCCGTCAAACCTCTGACATATCCGACCACTTTTCCTCTATCTTCCAAAACGTAAGCGATTGATGATTGCTCCCATGCCCGTTTTGTCGTTTCCCAATTGGCGACTAGATTATTCCATCCTTCCTTTTTGTTCAGGTTCTGGATCTGATCAAAGTCTTCCGACTCATATGTACGAAAAACTCCAATGTGTTCCCCGATTTTCATCTCCACTGTTTTATCCCCCGTTCTTCATTATTTTTTTGCTAAGTCCTATTTTACTATCACCACTCCAAATGGGCCAACCAGCCGCCTTCTTTGTTCAACAAAAAGCACGTTAACCACCATGGGCCAACGTGCTTTTCCTTCCTCACCAATTTTCAATTTCAGGCCGGTCGCCTTTACTGTTTCCCTTTTTGTTCGTTCTTCTGTCCAGCTCTTTTTTTACAGCATCAAGTGGAACATCCTGTTCTGCGAGCAAAACAAGACTGTGGTACAATAAGTCACTTACTTCGTTTATGACTTCTGGTTTATTGTTATTTTTAGCTGCTATGACAACCTCGCCGGCTTCTTCAATCACTTTTTTTCCGATTTTATCGATGCCTTTATCAAAAAGATAGTTGGTATAAGAGTTTTCTACACGGAATGCTTTCCGATTCTGGATTTCTGTTATTACTTGATCAAAAATATTTTTCTTTCCTTTTTCTTTCTGTACTTCCTTTATCCCTTCACCAGTCACTTCATAGAAAAAGCAGCTTCTTTTCCCCGTATGACAAGCTGGTCCTTGAGGATTCACCCGTACCAGTAGTGTGTCTCGGTCGCAATCCAGAAATACCGATTGGACAGATTGATAATTTCCAGAAGTAGCCCCCTTATGCCACAATTCCTGACGGGAACGGGAATAAAACCATGTTTGTCCCGTTTCCATCGTTTTTTGATAAGCTGTTTCATCCATATAAGCAACCATTAATACGTCTCCTGACAAATCATCTACGATGACTGCAGGCAGTAATCCTTTAGAAAAGTCCGGCTTCACGTATATCCACTCCTTGTTCCGCACAGCTTTGCTTTACTTGGTCAATCGAAAAAGTTCCTTCATGGAAGATGGATGCAGCCAAAGCAGCGGAAACATCGGTTTCCCGGAACACTTCACTGAAGTGCTCGGGCTCGCCGCAACCACCTGAGGCTATCACGGGGATGCGGACAGCTCCCACTACAGCCCTGGTCAATTCAAGGTCAAATCCGTCTTTCACCCCATCGGTGTCAACACTTGTCAGTAAAATCTCCCCTGCACCTTGCAGTTCTGCTTCTCTTACCCACTCTAACACATCAATACCACTATCCTTGGTGCCGCCATGAGTCATGACATGCCAACTATTTTCAAAACGTTTTGCATCCACGGCTACAACCACACATTGAGAACCAAAACGACTGGCAGCTTCCCGAATCAAAGCAGGATTTGCGACAGCTGCCGAGTTCATTCCCACTTTGTCCGCTCCAGCTTGTAGAAGCCTGGTTACATCATCGATCGACTTTACCCCTCCCCCTACAGTAAAGGGGACAAATACTGTTTCCGCTGTCTTTTTGACAATATCAATCATCGTCTCCCTTCCCTCATTGGTAGCTGAAATATCCAAAAATATAATTTCGTCAGCGCCTGCCTGGGAATAAGCAGATGCCATTTCAACTGGATCTCCCAATTCTCTAAGCGAAACAAAATTGGTTCCTTTCACTACTTTTCCTTCTTTTACATCCAGGCACGGGATAATTCGTTTGACAATCAACCGACATCCCCCTTTATCCAGACTCGTCCATCATAAATCGCTTTTCCGACAATCGCTTCCTCGATTCCGATTTTTTCCAAGTTGCGGATATCCTCCATATCTTTAATTCCACCGGAAGCAACTATTTTGCAGTCCACGGCTTGGGAAATTTCCTGTAAAGATTGTAAATTAGGACCACTCAAAGTGCCGTCTTTGGAAATATCGGTAAACACGATTGTTTTAACCCCTAGTTCTTCCATTTTTCTGGCAAAATCGATAAAGTCAATCTCCGAAACCGTTTCCCATCCTCTTACTGCGACCTTGCCAGCTTTAGCATCGATCCCAATGACAATATGTTCAGGGTATGCTTTCAGGACAGCTTTCAAAAAAGCACCGTCTTCAAGTGCAGAAGTTCCGAGAACCAATCTGGAAGCACCTGCTTCTAGTAAACGCTCTACCGTTTCCATGTTCCTGATCCCGCCGCCGACTTCGATCGGAACCGATGATAAACCACACAGGCGAGTGATAAGTTCCAGCTGGCTGCCTTTGCCACTCCGTGCACCCTCTAAATCAACAATATGAATCATATCGGCTCCGTCGCGGATGAATGCATTCAGCTGTGCTTCCGGCTCCATCCCCACTTGGGTAGTACGGGAAAAATCTCCTTGATATAAACGGACGCATTTTCCATCTATTAAATCTATTGCTGGGATAATTTTCATTTTGCTGCCTCCTGAAGAAATGTCTTTAAAATATCGATGCCGACTTCTCCGCTTTTTTCTGGATGAAACTGAATACCATAAACATTTCCCTTTCTCACAATGGCCGGAACAGTCATCCCATAATCAGCTGTTGCCGCAATATAAGCTTCCTTTGTTTTTACAGCAAAGCTATGGACAAAGTAAACGTGCTTTCCTGTGAATTGCGAGAACGGATTCCCTTCTCCTTCGGCTTCCAAGGCATTCCACCCAATATGCGGCAGGATATGTTCTGTTTCCATTTTATTGATCGTGCCGGGGAGGATAGAAAGCCCCTCTGTTTCTCCACCTTCAAACCCTTCATCAAACAAAAGTTGCATTCCCAGACAGATACCTAAGAAAGGTTTTTTCTCTGCCATTTCACGAAGCAGGTTCTTTAACCCTCTTTCCTCTATTTCTTCCATGGCCGCTTGAAAAGACCCCACCCCCGGAAGGACAATGTGGGTGGCCTTCTGCAATGCCTCCCTGTCATCGGTGATCATCGCTTCATACCCGAGCTTACGCAAAGCTGTCGACACGCTTGCTACATTCCCCATTCCATAGTCAACAATCGCAATCATTCGATGAGCCCCTTTGTAGAATTCACTCCATCAATTTGCGGATTGATGGCAACCGCTTCAGCAAAAGCCCTTCCGAGAGCTTTAAAGATTGCTTCTATTTTATGATGCGTATTGGAACCATGAATAACCTTCGCATGCAAGGTGATCCCTGCTTGAAAAGCAAATGCTTGAAGAAACTCCCTTACCAATTCTGTATCAAAGTTTCCTAAATTCGGAGCAGAAAACGCTGCATCAAAAACGAGAAACGGCCTCCCGCTAATATCGATAGCCACAAAACCAAGTGATTCATCCATTGGCACATACGCGTGGCCATACCGGTTGATTTTTTGTTTATCTCCCAGAGCAGTCCGTATGGTTTGCCCCAAAACAATGCCCACGTCCTCCACAGTATGATGACTATCAATATGTAAGTCACCGTCTGCTTCTACTTTGAGTCCAATTCTTCCATGACGGGCAAACAATTCAAGCATATGATCAAAAAATCCCACTCCAGTTGAGACTGACACAACAGTTGCCTCGTCAAGATTGCAATCGACATTGACCTCCGTTTCATTGGTTTTTCTTTGTTTACTCGCTGTTCTCATTTTTTCCACTCCCCCCTCTCTTGCCCGCTCTTTGTTTCACCGCTCGTGAATGCCCCTCAAGTTCCTCTGTTTCTGCTACATTGCACACATGGGCGGACGCTGTTTGCAAAGCCTTTTCCGAATAATAAAGAAAGGTTGTTTTTTTTATAAAATCGTCTACAGACAAGCCGGATGAGAATCTTGCTGTGCCAGCTGTTGGCAATACATGGTTGGGCCCTGCGTAATAATCGCCCAATGCTTCCGGCGTATAACTGCCGAGGAAAACAGAACCTGCGTTTTGAACTTTTCCCAGCAGTTGAAGCGGTGCAGCTGTCTGAATTTCCAAATGTTCAGGGGCAAGCCGGTTTGCCAGTGTAAACGCCTCGTCTAAATCGTCCACCAGTACAATTGCTCCATTTTCTGATAAGGAAGCTTCGGCAATTTCCCGTCTTGGCAGGCTGGTGCATTGCTGTTTTATCTGTGCACTAGTCGTTTCGGCTAAGCTGTGAGAAGTAGTGAACAACACCGCCTTGGAAGCTTTATCATGCTCAGCCTGGGCGATCATGTCTGCTGCGACAAATGCTGGATCAGCCGTCTCATCGGCAATTATGCACACTTCAGAGGGTCCGGCAATCATGTCGATGCCTACATCCCCAAAAACCAATGACTTGGCAGCAGCTACATAGGCATTGCCCGGACCGACGATTTTATCTACTGGTGGAATGGATTCTGTTCCATAAGCCAATGCTGCTATAGCCTGTATTCCGCCGATTTTGTAAATAGAATCGACTCCCGCAATGTCTGCGGCAACCGACAATACCGGTGAGATGGTTTCTCCATTTCTTGCTGGTGTCACCATGATCACTTGTTTGACGCCTGCCAGAACAGCAGGTATCGCATTCATCAATACTGTTGATGGATAGCTGGCTGTACCGCCTGGTACATAGATTCCCGCCCGTTCAATAGCCCGGTATAATTGTCCGGACATAATATCTTCAGTCATATCCATAAACCGTGTATTTTGCAACTGTTTTTTGTGAAAGGATTTAATGTTGTCAGCAGCGGCCCTCAACGAAGCGACAACCTCTTCAGATACCGTCTCCCACGCCTGCTGCCGTTCTTGCTCTTCAACCCGCCAAGCGACAGGTACTTCCCCATCAAATTTTTTCACATATCGTTTTAAAGCTTCGTCACCATCTGTCCGAATATCATCGATTACTTGTTTAGCAGTTTGTAAAATATCGTTATCAAGCCGACTGCGCATTTTCCTTTTCAAGAACAGCTCCTTATATTTTTCAGCCGAATAAATGGGAATCATTGGACAGGCACTCCTTTCTGCAATGTGTCTACTACAGGTGCCAGCAGGTCCTTCTTTAATTTTAAAGAGGAACGGTTCGCGATGCATCGCGCACTATACTGATGAAACTCTTCTTTTATGACCAGCCCATTTTCTTTTAAAGTCGTACCGGTTTCCACGATATCGACAATTCCATCGGCCAATCCGAGAATCGGAGCGAGCTCGACTGAACCTTCTAGTTTTACGACGTCGACCGATTCTCCTTTTTGTCTGAAAAATTCTTTGGTAATGTTAGGATATTTACTTGCAATTGTACGTTTACGCTCGGGCCAGTTAATTCCTGCTTCTGCGGCAAGTGCCATCCGGCACTTGCCGAATGGAAGAGGCAGCAAATTATAGACATTGGGCTGAAATTCGGCTAGGATGTCTTCGCCGACTATTCCCAAGTCAGCAATTCCGTGTTCTACATACGTTGTGACATCCACCCCTTTTGCAAACACGAACTGGAAATCTTCCGTTTCAACCCTTAGCTTTCTTCCCTTGTTCATCAACGGGATGACGTCATATTCCAATGATTGAAAAAATTCAAGAAATTGTTTTTCCAAACGCCCTTTGGTTAATGCAATACACGGCTTCATCGTTCCAACACCTTCCAACGATTCTCTTTTTTCGTTATTTCGATTATCCGGTCATAATGCGATGACTCGTTGTCCGGTAAGTCGTAACGGATGTCTACAATCTTATCAGGAAAATCTGTACGGATCTTTTCAGCATATGCATGGCTTTCCGGTGAAGCCCAAAGGCAAATTTTCTCCCGGTTCTGTGCAGGGGCAAGTTGTCCTGATAATATATCCACGTCGAATGCAAGTCCTACAGCTGAATGGCGTTCGTCAAATTGCTCATATAATTTGTCGTACCTGCCTCCTGAAAAGCAAGTGGAGCCATTCTCCCTGAGGTAGCCCCTAAACATCGTTCCACAATAGTAAGGAAGATTCTTCACCCTTCCTAAATCCACCAAAATTTCATTGATGCCACAGTCACTCAATAACTTTGCCAAGCTTTTCAGATGCCGGACGATTTCGAGGAGACGCTGATTATTTTTCCAGTGTTTTTCATAGTCTTCCAGCATTTTTGCAGACCCGTATGCATCTACCAGTTCTGTCAATTCTTCAGCGATTGTCTGTGAACCTGCATGGCTTGCCAAATGGAAAACTTCATCTTTTCGTTTGTCATGCATCGCTAGTCTCAGTTTCTCCGATTGAAAAGGATCAAGTTTTAATGGTGCTGTCAGTTCTTCGAAAATTTCTGAGTGCCCCAACTCGATTAAGTAGTCATCCACCTCTAATGCATTTAAATAATCAACTGCTGTAAGCAAGGATTCACTTTCTCCCAAAAATGAAGGAGCATGCACGATTTCTATTCCGGCCTGCCTGCTTTCCATTCCTTGTTTGTCACTGCGGAATACAGACCCCTGGTAGCACCATTTATGTTCTGAATGTGGCTGTTTCACTAATGCCCGGGCTATAGCTGTTGTCCAGTCGGGCCGAAGCACCTCGATTTCTCCCTCATGGTTAAACCATTTTAGCATCGGCTGCAAAGCCATTCCTGCGAATGAATTAGTAAAGGTTTGAGCATATTCGACGACCGGCGTTGAAATCGGTTGATAGTTTCGCCTTTCGGTAATTTTGGTGAAAATTTCAAATGCCCGAAATCGCTTGTTTATTTGTTGTCCAACTTCGTCCTGGCTTCCTGCTGGCAAAAACATATTAACACCTCTTTCCGTATAAATCCTTTACCTTTTTACCACTCTACCACTTTACTTAGGTAAAGTAACTTGTTAAGATGAATTTATCACACTTCTACTTTACCGTCAACAAGATGGGCCATGTAGCTTTAAAAGAAAACAATGGCTTTGAAAGCTTGATACAAATCTAGAAATTTAGAACGAAGAGAGGCGGTAACACATGAATATTAGCGGCGATTTTCACGTCCATACCCCGTTTTGCCCACATGGCACCAAAGATAGGATGGAAGCTTATGTTAAACAGGCAATAGAGTCAGGACTTACTCATTTAACCTTTACCGAGCACGCACCGCTTCCTGCTGGTTTTTCCGATCCTGCTCCAACAGAAGACAGCAGTATGCCGGCAAAATCTGTTGAAACCTATTTGAAGGAAGCACAGCAATTGAAAAAGACATACCGTGATAAATTAGTTATCCAAGTTGGATTGGAAGTTGACTTTATAGCTGGGTTCGAAAAGGAAACCTGTTCGCTATTGGAAAAATGGGGACCACGGATCGACGATGCCATTCTTTCGGTACACATGCTCCGCAGTCCTGAAGGCAAATTTGTTTGCCTGGATTACAGTGTCGAAGAATTTGCTTCCATCGTCTCCATTTTTGGTTCCGTTGAAGCTGTTTACCAAGTATACTATCGTACGCTCCAACAAGCCATTACGAGTGAATTGGGACGGTACAAACCGAAACGGCTAGGGCATATCACACTCGTGGAAAAATTTATACAGGCTTTTCCACCCGCTCGAAAATTTGAACAGGAAATCGTAGAAATCCTTTCCCTAATGGCCGAAAATGGAATGGAATTAGACATCAATACAGCGGGTTTGTATAAAGAGTACTGTCAATCCATTTATCCTGCGGAAAAGTTTATTCGACAAGCATATGCGTTAGGCATTCCACTTGTTCCAGGCTCCGATAGTCATCAAGCAGATCATATTGCACGGGGATTTGAAGACTTACCTGATCTTCATTACGCTTTTCCTGAAGGCATTAGCAACTCATCTAACTGAACATGCTTTTTCAGTGTTTTTCCATATGAATCTTTACAACAAAGTGGACAAAGATAGTTTTATTCTATTTTATCATTAAAAAGTGCAGCTCTCTCCCTCAAGAGAACTGCACTTTTTTGTCCATTTATTTTGTCTTTCCCTGTTTATCCTTTTCTTCACTGCGGTCTATCGTGCCGTCCGTTAGACCGCTTTCGACTTGTTTATGTGTTTTATCCAAACCCTTTTCCACGTCGGTATCTTTGGAGTCTTCTCCTTGATAATTTTTTTCAGACAGTTCTTTGCTTTGGTCGTTTGTTACTTTATCTTTGTCAGCCATGGTTTGCCTCCTTGATGAAATTATCATTCCTATTTAGTACATTTACGTTCTTACCAGACTTTAAACCTTTTCGCAGGAAATGAATAACCATCTCAGGTCAGCAAGGCTGCAATTTTTTGTTTCTTAGTATCCAATTCATCGACGTCAACGTCATCCGCTAAACTATGAAGCAATCCCTCGAAGTATTGCGAGATTGACTCCAAATATTCTGCTTTTATCTCCGCTAAGCAGCTATTCCATTGTTCGTTGTACCAGTCTAAAATTTTTTGCTTGTTGTCCAAAAGGTAATGTTCCACCATCGGATCAAGCTCTTCCTGGAGACGCTGTTTCACTTTTTCTTTCCCGTTTTTCTCAAAAAAGTGCTTGGCTGATTTATACAGGGCGAGCGCAGGCTTAAACCGCTGGAAATCTACCTCCTCCATGGCTGGTGAAAAAGCAGGTGTCTCAAACGGATATTCTGTTATTTCGGAAAAAATGAGATCAGACTGGATATTGGAAAAAGTGTGCTGTAGCTGCATGCTCCATTCCTCAGCTTTTTGATTCATAAAACGCTCCATCCGCAGGGAAACCGCACGAAGTTCCTGCGCGAGTTCAAAGCCGATGTCTTTCAGCAACGTGTTCAGTGCCAGCTGCAAGTCACGATCTGCTTCTTTACCATCCCCTGAAATCGTTGCAGGGTTGAACGACTCTTTAAAGCGATCAGTGAATTGAATCGACAGCCTTTCGTGGACGTAATACAGCTGTTTTTCCAGTTTTTGGTCAATTTCTTTTTTTACAAGCTTAGAGTCCGACGTTTCTACGACTTTTTCCATCTTTTCTCTATTTGCTTGATAATGTTGTTTTTTACGCTCTTTTTCCTGCTGGTCCAAATTCGCCGTGTTGATATATGCTGCCAGTTGACTTTCCGTCCGTTGTATATCATGCATCGACGAATGGATGATCAATTGCATCATCTCTTCTTTTAGAAATTGATAAAACGCTGTTTCAAATTCATCCATACCGGAATTACCTGACTCTTTTCCCTTTCTTTCCTTTTCTTTCATGCCCAAGTGGCTGGACACCGGGTACAATCGCGGATTCCTGATGCCGAAACCGAGCAGCTGATCAGCAATATAGTTGGTTACAAGTTGCAATTCCTGTTGGCTGCTAGCCAAATCTGCCGCATTCACGAGAAAAAACATTTTATCAAGACTGAAGGCATCCTTCACTCTGCCGAGTTGAACTAAAAAGTCGCGATCCGCTTTGGAAAAGGGATGGTTATAGTACGTGACAAACAAAATGGCATCTGCTTGCTTAATGTATTGAAAAGCAACATCAGAATGTCTCGAATTAATCGAGTCAGCTCCAGGTGTATCCACCAATGTAATGCCTTGGCGTGTTAGTGGGCAGTCATAGAATAACTCCATCCATTCTACATAACAAGCAAGGGATTCGTCTGAGACAAATAAGGGAAACTCCTTCAGCGATACGAGCTGTACACTTCCCAACTGCTGTTTTAATTTGCTGTAGCCTTCCATCACAGCTGTCAAAAATGATCGGTGCATTTCTTTCAAGCCATTTAGATTGACTCCATCGTTTTGCTGCAGCCACTCGATTATTTCCGACAATCCTTGAAATTTTGGCATCCTTCCGTTTGTTTCATCCAAAATGGCTGATATTTCATTAAAAATTTCCCGCTCACTTTTACATTTGACCCTTACACTCCCATGAGGAAATTCGTTTGTGGGCGGGCAAATTTTATTGATTGCTGCCGTGGTCGGATTCGGTGAAACAGGTAAAACGCGCTCCCCTATCAGTACATTCGCGAATGAAGACTTTCCTGCACTGAAAGCCCCGAACAAAGCGATCGTAATATCGCGCCTTGTCAGCTTCTCCCGTTTAACGGTTAAATCTTGATAAATTGCATGGAATCCTTTTACGTCCTTGACTTCCTCCATCGTCTGTTCAACTTTTTTGACGGTTTCCTTTACCGACAGATGCCCAGGCAACTCCATTTCCGCTTCCATTGATGCTGGTTCACGAGGAACTCCAGAATCTTCCGGCAGGATTATTTCTTTATCTGATTCCCGAAAGCGAACGGCCTCTTTCTTATCCTGAATTTGCCGTCTCATTGTCTCCAATGTCTGGCTGATAAACGGTTGGTCGTTCCGAGTCTGGTATAAGTCTATTTTTTCTTCTTGAAATCGTTCATCGAGTTTCAAAAGCTTTTCTTCTATTTGATGATATTGCTCGGCCCGTTCTACAGCTTGCTGTTGTTGGAACTGATCTGATTCGGCTTGTTGCCGGACAATGGCAGACGCTTCTTCAATAATACTTAAGGCCAGTTGTTTGGCCGATTGCTTGATGGCTTGAGAGACATCGTCTGTATAAACCAGCAAGTATTCACCGTTTAACGTCGCTCCAGGCTTTATCAATTCCGTTAAGCGCTTTTTGGGAAATTGTACCGAGAATTGCTGAATCGATTTGATTAAGGAAGCGTCATGTATTTGTAAGTGTTTGACGGTTTCCAGCAGTTTATCACGGATTTTCCAGTCAATGGCTGCTTCGATTGTTTTGGTGAGCGACTCATGAAATGCTTGCAATCGTTGCTCGCGAACTTGTTCAATTTTTTTCTTGCCGGAAAATATACCTGGCTTGAACTTCGGCTGCATCGCTTCCAAATACCCCTTTGCCTGTTCCCGAAGATCGAATGGCATAAGGTAGGCGTTCTTCAACGTTGAATCCACTGTATTTTTCAATTCCTTTTCTGCCTGTTCAGGCAGTGTTTCGAGCCTTTTCAATTCTTCCTTAGCCTCTTCTACCGATTCCGCATCTTCCTGGCCGTCCAATTGATATAATTGTTGATAATATTCCGCTTTTTCCTGATCTATTTTTTCTTGGTAACCGTTTAAATAATCTGATGCCAGTGTTTCCGTGGACAATATTACGGTTTCCTCTACTAAATCTATTTTATCCTTCATCAACTGCTTCATTTCAGTTTGCAATGCCTGAAATTGACTAAAGGTGTGTCCCGTTTCTTTCAAGCTAGTATAAAAAACAGCTTCGGGCTCCAGCTTCCAATTGTTAAGCGTCTCCGTTAAACTATTTTTAAATTGTTGAAGTCCCAATTCCTGTTCCTGATGTTTATCAATTTGGTTAATGATGATATAAATGCGCTTTCCTTCTTGCTGGGCCTGTTTCATAAACGAAAGGTTTACCTCTGATTGAACATGATTATAATCCATCACATAAAAAAGCACATCCACTAAATGCAGGGAGGATTCCGTTATTACTCTGTCTGCATCGTTTGATGAATCGATCCCTGGAGTATCCAACAAGGCAACTCCGTTCGGGAGATGCGGATTCTTGGTAGCTATTTCGACTCGTTTTATCGCATCCCCATTTTTACAATGCGCTTGAATCGTGTCAAAATCATAAGGCTCCTTATACAACAATGGACCTCCCTCTTTAAAAAACACACGGGCAGTTCCATCTCCAGCCTGTATTTTCACGACATTTGCACTAGTGGGAATTGGGCTGGAAGGTAAAAGGTCATTGCCAAGTAACTTGTTGATCATCGTTGACTTACCGGCTGAAAAGTGTCCTGCAAAACAAATGACAAACTCATGGGAATCAATTTTTTCCAACAAGTCAAGCGCTTTGTCTGCTAATTCTGTTTGTCCGGCGTCCGTGAATTTCGCATACATTCCCGCAACTTGTTGTGTTGTAGATTGGCTTACTGTGCTGTTCATTTATGTTCATGCTCCCTTTTTTGCTGGATTAATAAGTTTACAATGCAGAAATACAGAGAAGTTACTTCATTGTCTTGTATAATGGTGCAATTGAATGAAACTGCGAAGTAATTTTCTCTTGGCGCCCTTTTTGTCCATAAGTAGCATTACGGCGCTGTGGAAATCCCCTGTGCGAAAAACAGCTGTTTCTAGCCGAGCATACTGTCCATTCTCAAGGAATGTTTCGCCAGCTTAACATCGCACGAACAAAATCGATTGTTGTTTTCAAGGATTCTATGTGCTTTGCCTCCGCTTCCAAAAGCTTATGCTTCTCCTTCTAAACAAAGCTCTTTACCAAGCTGTGGAAAAAAGCAAGATCCTCGAATAAAACGACCATTTTTCCTAACAAGGTTATTATACGTGCAATAAATCAAATTGACCACAATGGAAAAATCCAGACTAATCAAGATTCCATAAACGGCAGTTCTTCATCTGTGTTTAAGTATCCAATTAATTGTTTGATTTTTGTGTCCTTCCCTTGTAACCAATCCTTAAATGATAAAATGAATGGTTCCCGGTCGCTGCCAACGGCAAACCATACTGCCAGCTTCTCCGGAAGGTAGGCAGATGTGTGCAGCGTACCAGCCCATTGTGTATATTTTTCGGAGAAAATCCCCCTAGCTTTGTCATTGAATAACCGGAATGCTTCATAGGAAGAAGTCAGCTTGCCCTTTTCATCTAATAACAGCTTCTCCCTCCGTTTGGAATCATCTAAATGATGACGGTTTTCCTCTTCTAAGATGTCAAAATGATTTGTGCTCAATGGTTCATCTTTGACAACAACCCCTCTTGGCGTGGCTTCGACGACTTTCGCCTTTCCGAATCGATCGAATAAAACATAATTAAAGGAATGCCGGTGAGGAACCCGCTTCAACATATCAGCAGCTTCCTCGCTGTTTTTGCAGGTTTCCAATACCATTCGTGTGATTGCATTACAAATAAAGCCATCCCCTGGTTTCCGACGATGGACAAAATTATAGCCGACACTTAATCCGTGTTCGTTCATCCCGTCAGCTCTTCCGGTGATTCGTTGACTGGGGCCAATGGTCGCATAGCCGTCCCGGGGTTGAAATAATACGAAACGACCTTCATACGTCTTAGGATGATAATCATAGTTACGCACCAGGTAGTCACTCCCGGTCAAAATCGAACAACCAGAAGGGTGCCACTCCTGCTGGTATCCACTGTAATTTCGCACTGTCTCCTCCATCGGGAGCTCGAGACCTTGTGAAAGCCCTTCGAGCTCTTCCCATAAATGAGGCATGTATGCTTTGATGGTCTTCTTGGCTTTATTAACGTCGACAACATATCTTGGTCTTTTCCTGGGTTGGTTGACGCGTTGGTAATTCTTTTCCAAAGCGGAGTCCTTTAGTCTTTTGCCTTGTTCAAACCCGAACTGCGCGTGACTTCCTCTGAACTCTAAAAAACTTGTGGTGACTTTTTTCATTTATATTTCCTTTTCTATCGTTAGATTTTTTTATTCTAGTCTTCTGCAAGTAGTAAAGCCATCACACAGAAAATATCCCTTTTACATGCTAGTCCAATTCCTTGATTAACTGATTAGAAATATAGCGGATTAAGTCTCCTCTGCTGATTACTCCGACTACTCTGCCGGCATCGTTTACTACTGGTATTTTCTTAAAACCATGCTCCGCCAGGATTTCAAGTGCCTTTTCCAGATTATCCTCCGGCTTTACCGTATAAAGCTTTTGCTTTCTCATCATATCTTCTACCGGGAGATGAATCGATTTTTTTAATTTATCTTTCAGTTCCTGACGTTCACTCACAAGGACAAGGGTGTAAATATCGTATATGGTCCTTCCCTGCGGCTGTAAAAAGCGGATGACATCTCCGTCACTGATCATTCCTTGCAGCACTCCCTGTTTATCTACGACAGGAACACCGCCGATTTTGTTTGCGACAAGAATTTCTAATAAATCCTTTATCGTAACATGCTCTTCAATTTGCACAACATCTCTAATCATAAACTCGCTGATTTTCATTTTAACACCTCGAAGTTTTTATTTATAATTGGTTCAATTTATCGATTTGTGTTTCAACAATTTAGTAGACAACGTTTCCCTGCCTTCTTATAGCGTATCATGGAAGTAGGACAGTTGGAATAATATTGCTTTTTCTCAGCTGATCAGTAAGCTCTTTTTCCTTTCATCCTATATGGCAGAGACCGCTGATAAACTTAACGCTTTAATGTATAATGAAAATGTAAGCACTTACATTAGGGAGGGCGGTTGATTTGGTAAATACGACACAGGCGGCATGGGAACCATCAAAGGATATTCTGCAAAAATCCCGGCTAGGGAGTTGGATGCGGAAACTTGGTTTTTCCGATTATGATTCTTTTTATCAAGAATCAATTAAAAAAATTGATTGGTTTTGGCAGGAGGCTGTACAAGAACTGGATATTTCCTGGTTTTCCAGTCCCCACACCACTCTTGATCTATCCAGAGGGGTCCAGTATCCCGATTGGTTTGTGGGAGGGAAAATAAATGTTGCCTATAATGCAGTGGAAAAATGGGCGGATAACCCATCGACCCGCCACCGAACTGCACTCATTTGGGAAGGGGACGGACAGGAAAAAAAGGTTTACACATTCGAGCAGTTAAATGCAGAAGCAAATGCAGCAGCGAACGGATTCAAGCAATTAGGTGCAAAGCGTGGAGACGTCATTTTTTTATATATGCCGATGATACCAGAAACGGTAATTGCAATGCTGGCTATTTCGAAAATCGGGGCTGTGTTCACACCTGCTTTTTCCGGTTACAAGGCAGATGCTGTATCAGCCCGACTCGAAGCTTCTGGCGCAAAATTTTTAATTACTGCAGACGGTTATTACCGCCGTGGAAAAATAGTCAATATGAAACAGGAAGCAGATAAAGCAGTCGGTCAATCCGATGCACTCGAAAAAGTGATTGTTGTGGAAAGAATTGGAGAGATGGAATCATCGGTAACAAGCAGAGACGTGGCATGGAAAACCATTATGAAAAATAGCAGCGATTTCAAAGCTGTAGAAACAGACAGTTCAGAACCTTTCATGATCATTTATACTTCTGGTACTACCGGGAAGCCGAAAGGAACGGTACATACCCATGCAGGTTTTCCGATTAAAGCGGCATTCGATGCGGGAATTTGCATGGATGTCAGACCAGATGATAAATTATTTTGGCTTACCGATATGGGATGGATGATGGGTCCGTTTTTAGTATATGGCGGGTTGCTAAACCGAGCTGCTATTGTCTTATTTGAAGGTACCCCGGATTATCCTGGGCCAGATCGGCTCTGGCAGTTGACGGATGAACTCCGGCTAACCCATTTAGGTATTTCCCCTACCCTAATCCGAAGTTTGATGCAACACGGTACACAACCAATTGAACCATACGTACTGAGCAGTCTGCGATTATTTGCTTCCACGGGCGAACCTTGGAACGAAAAACCATGGCACTGGCTTTTCGAGGAAGTCGGCAATGGAAGCGTCCCTATTTTCAATTATTCTGGCGGAACAGAGACTTCAGGAGGAATCTTGGGAAATGTATTGGTAAAACCGATCCAACCTGCTAATTTCAATGCAGCACTCCCCGGGATGGCAGCAAATGTATTCAATCAAGAGGGGCAGACAGTTACCGGTGAAGTCGGAGAACTTGTGATCCAACAGCCATGGGTGGGAATGACTAAGGGATTTTACAAGGATACCGATCATCGATATGAGAATACGTACTGGCACCGTTGGGAGGATACATGGGTTCACGGAGACTGGGTTATCAAGGATAGAGATGGCTATTTCACCATTACCGGACGCTCTGATGATACATTGAACATTGCCGGAAAAAGGATTGGTCCCACTGAAATCGAATCTTGTTTAGTAAGCCACCCAGCTGTTGCAGAAGCCGGAGTGATTGGCTTGCCTGATGAGCTGAAAGGGGAAATAGCTGCGGCCTTTGCAGTACTCCATAGTAGCTGTCAACCAACCGAACAGAAGAAAGAGGAAATACTCAACTATATGAGAAGCCGTTTAGGTAAAGCGCTAGCTCCCAAGCAGCTGTATTTCCTATCTGATTTACCGAAAACACGGAATGCCAAAGTGATGAGACGCGCTTTAAAGACCGTATTCCTCGGTGAATCCCAGGGTGATCTTAGCGCTCTTGTCAACCCGGAAATCCTTGAAGAAATAACCGCTCTTCGAGAAAACTAATCAGGAAAGCGATGGGATGGTCTTCCCCACCTTGATAAAGCATAATAGTCGAATAGCAACCATGAAAGAGGCACTCAAGGAATTAAAATGATTTATCATATTAAGAAAGAGGCCGGGACAAAAACATGGCCACCAAAGCAAAAACCGAGCGAATTCTAAATGCTGATTGAATTCGCTCGGTTTTTTTGTAAGGTTAGACTTCCTTTTATCCTGTCGTTTGATGTGTGCTTCAAATCGCTACGGCAAGATACTACGCGTCCACGGGCACGGCTTCAACTTCCTCAGAAAGCACTAACCGCTTTCTTGCGGGATTTTCAGCTCGTGCTGTTCCCGTTGAAGTCTCCGTATCTTGCCTTCGCTATGTTTTTGGGCTCTGATTTCCACGTGATCAAGACAGTGAATAGAACCGTATTCTTTTATTGGATGATAGGTATCTCTAAACAGGAACGAAGACGAAAATTCAGCATGAGAGTTCCTTTATTCTTTGGAAATTGGCCAATAGCATAAAAAGGCGGTTTCCATGCAGCTCAGCTTTCTATCTGTAACGGAAATAGGCAAAACGGAAATCACATCCGAAGAAAAGGAATCTCCTTCAACGGAGGCAAGGTACGCAGACTCCAGCGGGATGAGTGCGAGCTGAAGATCCACTTGGCAAAGCGGTATGCTTTGCCAAGTTAGCTGAAGCCGTGCCCGCGGAAAGCGAAGGACCTTGCCGGAGTGGGAAGTTGCAATTTTTATAGGGTAGAACGTTTGCTTTTTGCTAATCAAATAAATCCGAACGAATGGTGGAATGTTCGGTTGTTATTTTGATCACGATGCTTTTGTCCCAGACTCTTTCTCCTCTTTTATCAAACTGGATAAACGCCGTGTTTTCTTTCCGTGAATTGTACGGATTTGTTTTTGTAAAAAGCAAATCTAGAGATTAGTTCCCTTCTTAGTTTCTCTGGTTCAATTACAGCATCAACAACCAATTCCGATGCCAGCCGGTATATATCGATATTGGCTTTATACTCCTCCTGTTTAGCACGAATAAATTCAGCTTTTTCTTCTGCTGGCAGCTCTGCAATCTTGTTGGCATAGACGGCGTTGACAGCAGCTTCTGGTCCCATCACTGCGATTTGTGCACCAGGTAACGCCAGTGTGCAATCCGGCTCAAATGCAGGACCGGCCATGGCGTACAATCCTGCTCCGTACGCTTTTCGAACGACAACCGATATTTTGGGCACTGTCGCTTCGCTCATTGCAGCGAGCATTTTGGCGCCATGTCTGATTATCCCTGCCCTCTCCACTTTGGTCCCGATCATAAAACCGGGGATGTCGGCTAAAAACAGCAAAGGAATATGGAAGGCGTCACAGAGTTGAATGAATTTTGCCGCTTTGTCTGCAGAATCAGGAAATAACACGCCGCCTTTACTTTTCGGCTGATTGGCGATTACGCCGACTGCTTCCCCGTCCAACCGGGCGAAACCGGTTATTAATTCTGGCGCAAACAGCCGCTTTATTTCACAAAAGGAATCTTCGTCGATGATGTGGTTGATTAACTCATACATATCAAATGGAGCATTCTGATTTTCAGGTATCAGCTCACCGATCGTTTTTTCGCTAGTTTTCGGAGGAAGCGCCGATATACGGGGCGGCCTCCCCTGATAATTATCCGGGAAATACTGAAGATAATGACGGGCAAATTCAATTGCTTCCTTTTCGGATGCAGCTAATACATCCCCGCAACCGGATACGGAACAGTGCATCGCAGCACCGCCCATTTCCTCCAGTGTAACTTTTTCCCCGATCACTTTCTCAGCCATACGCGGAGAGCCGAGATACATAGAAGCATTTCCATCTACCATGACGACAATATCACAAAAAGCTGGTATGTATGCCCCCCCTGCTGCCGAAGGACCGAACAGCAAACAAACCTGAGGCACCCTTCCCGAAAGTTTGATTTGATTGTGAAAAATTCTCCCTGCCCCTCGTCTACCCGGAAACATTTCGATTTGGTCGGTTATCCTGGCACCGGCAGAGTCAACCAAATAAAGCATTGGTACATTTAACTTTGCAGCGGTTTCTTGTATTCTGACAATCTTCTCGACAGTCTTTGCTCCCCAGGACCCCGCTTTGACGGTAGAATCGTTTGCCATGACACATACTGTTTTGCCATGGATTTTGCCGATACCAGTCACCACTCCATCAGCAGGAAGCGTTGGGTCCATACAGTTGGCAAACAAGCCGTCTTCCAATTCAACATCATCATCAAACAGTTCCTTCAAACGATCTCTCACAAATAGTTTCCCTTTTTCTAGGTTTTTTTCATGGTATTTTTCTGCTCCGCCTTTTTTAATGCGATCTTGGTGTGAGGATTTTATTTCTGCTTTGTCCATTTGCATGGTCATTCCTCCAGTTTCTCTATTCTCCAATGAATACAGCAGTCCGCTTCTCTTTAAAAGCTTGTAGTCCTTCCAATCGATCTTTTGTCTTGATCGTTTGCTGGTAGCATTGTTTCTCAAATACCAGCCCTTCCGAAATTTCCATATCCAATCCTTTATTAATAGCCAGTTTGGCCTGTCTCAAAGCAATAGGGGCATTTTTAGAAATTTCTTCCGCTAAAAATTCTGCCTTTTCCATTAATTCCTCTGGGTGATGGACGTATTCGACTAGTCCTATTTGTTCAGCTTTTTCAGCGTCTACAGGCCTGGCAGTAAATATCATTTCTTTTGCTTTGGACGGTCCTACTTGACGGCTTAACCTCTGTGTTCCGCCAGCTCCGGGAATGATGCCCAAAGAAGTTTCCGTTAAAGCCAATTTACTATGTGAAGCAGAAATCCTTAAATCACATGCAAGTGCGAGTTCCAACCCACCACCGAAAGCGGCTCCGTTTATCGCCGCGATTGTCGGCATTGGCAATTCACTGACCCTCTGCAGCGTGCTGCCGATGTATTGGACTGCTTCTCTTGTTTGCTCTTCCGTCATTTGGCTTCTTTCTTTCAAGTCGGCACCTGCACAGAATGCTTTCTCTCCAGAACCGGTAATCACCAGGCAACGCAATAGCGGATCACTCTCCAACTGTGTTAGCCGCTCATTAAATTGATGGAGCAATTCCCTTGATAAAGCATTAGCAGCACTTGGCCTGTTAAGTGTCAATACTGCAATACGCTCATTCCGTTTTTGCAAGCTTATCAGTTCATCTGACAAACCGGTCACCCCCCTGTTTCGAATGTTGCAGTTGAGTTTGGTGGCTTGATAAAGGCTTGCCAAGCCGTTCTTCTATAAAATTCGCAGCATTCATTAATCTGGATTGGTCAATTCCGGTTTCCACTCCCATTTGCTCAAGCATGAATACCAAATCATCCGTTGCTAAATTTCCAGATGCACCTTTGGCATAAGGACAGCCGCCCAATCCACCTAAGGAAGCATCGAATGTTGTCACTCCGTGCTGCAAAGCGGACCAGACATTGGCTAAGGCCATCCCTCTTGTATTATGGAAGTGCAAGGCGACAGAACCTTCCTTGAAACGGGGAAGCAGCTTTGTTAGCATTTCATCTACCTGCAGTGGATTGGCAATTCCGATTGTATCTCCTAACGAGAGTTCATCGATTCCCATAGAAAACAACCGGTCGCAGATTTTCATAACTTTGTCTACGGCCACCGCTCCTTCATAAGGACATCCAAAAACTGTCGACAGGTACGCACGGACTGTTTTCCCTTCCGATTTCGCTGTGTCAACTACCCCTTGTAAAACTGGAAACGTATCCTCAATGGTTTTATTAATGTTTTTCCGGTTATGGCTTTCACTTGCTGACATAAATACAGCCGCTTCATCGATACCTGCTGTTAATGCTCGTTCCAACCCTCGTTGATTGGGAACCAAAGCTGCATAGGTAACATCAGGATGTCGCCGGATTCTTTCAGCAACTTCTTGCGCATCACTTAACTGAGGAATCCAGTCTGGATGAACAAAAGAGGTCATCTCAATATAAGACAGCCCGGTAGAGGATAATGCGTCAATCCAGCCGATCTTATCTTTTGAAGGTAAAATCAGCTTTTCATTTTGCAGACCATCACGTGGCCCGACTTCCTTCACGTTTATTTTCTTAGGTATTTCACTCATCATCTTGCCTCCCTGGCTAATCCGTTACTCGATGATGGCGATTGTATCTCCCTCATCGACAAAGTCCCCCTCTGTCACTTTCCATTCTTTTAGCACGCCATCTGAAGTGCTTGTAATGGGTATTTCCATTTTCATCGATTCTAAAATGGCGATATCCTCTCCTGACTTGATTGTTTCCCCTTTTTCAGCGATGATTTTCCATACACTTCCGGCCATGGTTGCTTGAACTTCTGTCATTTGCTTTTCTCCTTTTCCTTTTGATTATGGGAACCCTTAAGGTAATAGTCTTCAATGAAACTTGTCAGGGTGTTGCTTTTTTCGAATTGTTCATGACGAACAATTTCTTTCAGCATCGGTATATTGGTTTTTATCCCGTCTACCTGATAGTGATCCAATGCTTCCTTCAACAATCGGATAGCTTCTTTTCTGGACGCAGCTGAGACAACGAGTTTTCCTATCATGGGGTCATAATATGGAGTCACTTCCGAACCTTCTCTCACAGCTAATTCATGCCTGATCCCTTTTCCTTCTGGCAATTTCAAGCTGGTAATCCTTCCAGGAGACGGATAAAAAGTATACGGATCCTCTGCATAAATTCTCACCTCGATGGCGTGACCATTTATTTTCATGCTGTCTTGCTTCATGCCGAGACTGTGCCCCGCCGCAATCTTAATCTGTTCTTCGACAATATCCACTCCTGTTATTTCTTCTGTAACCGGATGTTCTACCTGAAGACGAGTATTCATTTCAAGAAAATAAAAGTTTTGCTCTTCATCCATCAAGAACTCAATGGTCCCGGCGTTTTCATAGCCAATTGCCCGGGCAGCTTTCATTGCCGTCATTCCCAATTTCTCGCGTAAAGCTGGCTGAACCGTTCCCGATGGAGCTTCTTCAATCACTTTCTGGTGACGACGTTGAATGGAACATTCCCGTTCAAACAAATGAACAACATTCCCATATGAATCTGCAAGGAGCTGGACTTCTATATGCCTCGCCCTGGGTATGACTTTCTCGATGAACATCGTGCCATCCCCGAATAGCATCGCAGCACGTTTACTTGTATCCGGGAATTTTTCCCTTAATGTATGTAGATTATCTGCCAGGACCATCCCGATTCCACCGCCGCCTGCTGAAGCTTTGATCATCACTGGATAACCGATTTTTTCAGCAATTGCTGCAGCTTCCTCAACATCGGTAACAGGATTGCTGCTTCCTGGAACAATCGGAATCCCGGCATCTTTCATTGTTTGTCTCGCCATCACCTTGCTGCCCATTTTCTCGATTGCAGCAGGTTTCGGACCGATGAATGTCAGGCTTTCCAATTCACATGCTTCGGCAAAAGAGGCTTGCTCACTCAACAAACCATAACCGGGATGCACAGCCTCAGAGCCTGATTGTTTTGCCGCTGCTATTACTTTCTCTATATTCATATAGCTTTTACTGACGGGAGCCGGTCCGATATGATAACTTTCATCAGCCAAATCGACAAACTTTGCTTGCCTATCGGCATCCGAATACACGGCTACTGTTTTTATTCCTAATTTTTTGCAGGATCTGATGATTCTGGCTGCAATTTCTCCACGGTTTGCTATCAATATTTTTTCGAACATGTTTGCCCTCCCGATTAGCGATTTACTCAACAACCCAACTGACGCGCGATAACAAGGCGCTGTATCTCTGAGGTTCCTTCCCCGATTTCCATCAGTTTTGCGTCTCGAAGATAACGTTCCACCTGGTATTCCTGCATATAACCATAACCACCAAGTATTTGTATTGCCTGGTTTGCTGCACGTGTGGCAGTTTCACTAGCAAACAACTTGGCAAAAGCTGCTTCTTTCGCAAAAGAACGGTTCTGATCTTTCAACCATGCCGCTTTTCGTACCATACCTCTCGCCAGTTCTACTTCCATTGCCATGTCTGCTAACTTGAATTGAACTGCCTGAAAAGCAGCTATCGGCTTTCCGAATTGTTTTCTTTGTTTAGCGTATTCTAGTGCTTTATCCAGGGATGCCTGGGCGATCCCCAATGATAAGGCTGCAATCGAAATTCTCCCGCCGTCTAATGTGTATAAGAACTGTTTGAATCCTTTTTCCGGATCGCCCAATAAATGATCCGCCGGCACTTCCACATCCTCTAATATAATCGCTGCTGTATTGGAACCGCGAACTCCCAACTTTTGATAACTACTAGTGATGGTAACTCCAGGAGAATCTGCCGGCACGATGAAAGCAGAGATAATATTTTTATCGCTTTTATCCTTACCTGTTACTGCTGTCACGATAATCGTACTAGCGTAAGAAGCATTGGTAATAAAACATTTTTCACCATTGATGATATAGCTGTTACCTTTAGAAACCGCAGTCGTTTGGGTACCGCCTGCGTCAGATCCTGCGTTAGGTTCAGTCAAGCCGAAAGAGCCGAGTTTTTGTCCTGTCGCCAAAGGGGTTAAGTATTTTTCTTTCTGTTCTTCCGTGCCAAAATAAAAAATCGGACTTGCACCCAGGGACACTGCTGCTGCGTAACTCAATCCTGTGCTACCACACACCCGTCCAATTTCCTCTACTGCGAGTGTATAAGTTACAGTGTCTCCCCCAGCTCCACCATACTTTTCAGGAAAGGGAATTCCCAAGAGTCCCAGTTTGCCTAACTCTTCAAAGACATCCTCTGGAAAAATAGCAGAGGTATCGATTTCTTCCGCTCGAGGAGCGAGGACAGACTGTGCAAAGTCTCGGACCATTTTTTGCGTCATTTGTTGTTCCTCTGTTAAATCAAAATCCATCCAATTTCCCCCTTTTTTTTAAATGTTCAATAAAATCTGCGTTTTGCCTCGAACTTTGTAAGCGCTTTCTGATTGATTAAAAAAAAATGTTGGTAAGGTATTATGTATGTTTTGTCTAGGGTGAGATCAAAGAGAAGTGTAATTGCTGCTGAAACGGCACATAAAGCGAAGGAGTATGAAATCCTCCTCACAGTTAGCATTTTATCATAAATCAGTAAAAAAACAATTATCATTTATACGAATTTTCCGATACTAAAAAGGACTGCCTCACAAGCCAAAGATACTTATAAGGCAGCCTCCAAAAACATTTTAAATCAATTTCTCTCACGACCTGCTTCTATACTTATGTGACGTTGTGGCAAAAAAACAGCGTTAGCCTTTAAAGGAGTTTTTTCTTGCATTTTCAATCGGCCACATATTAGGATTCATTTTCCTCTAAAAATGGCTGTTCATAATTAGTCGACGGCCAAACTTCTATAACTTCCCCTTTTTCATCGGAATCAACGACATAGGATCCGTTGCTGTACCGGTCGCTTTTAGGTAGGTCGAGCGGCAATACAGACTGGATTGACCCACTCGCAGTCTTAAACTGGAGGGCTTCATGATCTTGTACAAGATAAAAACCTGTAATACGATGTGGTTTTCGCTTTAATTCTCGCAGCATAACCGATCCTCTTTTTGCCCGACCTGTCGGCTCAAATTCCGTCAATTTCATTCGTTTGCATGCGCCCCTTTGCGTCAATAAAACAATATTGGGATCGGAATCAGGTGCAAACACTTCACCACCGACAACCGTTTCTCCATCCTTCAATTGCATTGCTTTAACACCCGCAGCACGCTGTCCTACCGGTGAAACCTCTTGTTCTTCAAACCAGAGGCCATAACCTTTATCAGAAGCAACAAAGAGATTGGCATTTCCATCCGTGAGATGGACGCTGTGTACCAAATCATCTCCTTTAAGGTTGACAGCTACCAGGGCCTTGGAGTAGCGTTGTGCTTCATATAATTTCAACTCACTACGCTTGACCATTCCATTTTTCGTGAAAAATACGAGATATTGACTTGTATTGAAATCCCGTATAGGTATGGCTTTAACAAGCGTTTCATCTTTTTGAATAGATACGATATTGGAAATATGCTGGCCGAGATCTTTCCAACGGATATCAGGCAATTCATGAACCGGCAAATACAAATATCTTCCTTTATTCGTAAACACCAGTAACTTATCCGTCGTGTTGATTTCCTGTAAGGCGATGAGATGGTCTTCCTCTTTAATCGCCAGATCCTCTCCATTCGAGGCAGCATATGAACGAAGGCTTGTTCGTTTGATATAACCGTCTTTGGTAACGGAAACGAGCACATCCTCGCTTGCTACCATCACTTCCAAATTAATCTTTAATTCTTCAATTTCTTGTTGAATAACGGTTCGTCTCTGTTCTGTGTACTTCTTTTTTAAGCTTTTTAAATCATCTTTGATGACTTTTAAAAGCTTCTTTTCGTTTCCAAGGATTTCTTCCAGTTCTTTGATTTTGGCTCTCAGTTCATCCGCTTCTTTCTCCAAAGATGTGATATCTGTATTGGTAAGCCGATAAAGCTGGAGGTTTACGATAGCTTCTGCTTGTGCTTCGGAAAAATCATATGCTTGCTTTATACGTGCTTTGGCGTCCTGCTTGTCTTTGGAGGCCCGGATCGTAGCAATCAACTCATCAAGAATGGAAATTGCTTTGATCAAACCTTCGACAATGTGAGAACGTTCGTTGGCTTTTCGCAAGTCAAACTGCGACTGCCTGGTCACCACATCTTTTTGATGATCAATATAAGCTTCCAGCATCATTTGCAGATTTAACTGTTTTGGGGTTTTATCCTTGATCGCCACCATGTTGAAATGGTAAGAAATTTGTAAATCTGTGTTTTTATATAAATAGTGCAGGATTCCTTCGCTATCGGCATCCTTTTTTAATTCGACCACGATCCGAAGACCGGTTCGGTCCGTTTCATCTCGAACTTCGGCGATCCCCTCGACTTTTTTGTCGATTCGCAGTTCATCCATCCGTTTAACCAGGCTTGCTTTGTTAACTTCGTATGGGATTTCATCGATGACTATTTGTTCGCGGCTGGTCCGAAGCTTTTCTATAGTCGCCCGGCCGCGAACGATAACTTTTCCTTTACCTGTTTCATAGGCCTTCTTCAATCCCTCTACACCCTGGATGATTCCACCAGTTGGGAAATCCGGCCCTTTGATTACTTGCATCAATTCATCCAAAGTGACAGAAGGTTTGTCAATTTTGCGGATGACAGCATCAATAATTTCTCCGAGATTATGCGGTGGTATCTCGGTGGCATAACCAGAGGAAATACCGGTTGAACCATTGACAAGCAAATTCGGAAACTTTGCCGGCAATACAACCGGTTCATTGATCGTGTCATCGAAATTAGGAACAAAATCAACCGTCTCTTTTTCGATGCCTCTTATTAACTCAGACGCAATGCTCGACAGGCGGGCTTCTGTGTAACGCATGGCTGCAGGTGGGTCACCATCGACACTCCCATTGTTCCCATGCATTTCCACCAATAAATTGCGTACCTTCCACTCCTGGCTTAATCTTACCATTGCTTCATACACAGAGCTGTCTCCGTGCGGATGATAGTTACCAATTACCGTTCCTACCGTTTTTGCCGATTTACGGAACGGTTTGTCATGGGTGTTCCTTTCTTCATGCATGGCATAAAGAATTCTTCTCTGTACAGGTTTCAATCCATCCCTGGCGTCAGGAAGCGCCCGGTCCTGGATAATATATTTACTATATCTTCCAAACCGGTCCCCGATTACATCCTCCAAGGGTAAATCTAAATATTGTTCTGTTTCAGCCAAGTAGGCTCCCCCCGTTTCAAACGACTCGTTTTACGTGTGAATATTTTCATTTTCCAATATATTCGTTTCTTCTTCGAGTCCAAATTCCACATGGGACTCAATCCACTTTCGCCGCGGTTCTACTTTGTCTCCCATAAGAGTGGTCACTCTTCGTTCCGCTCTAGTCAAGTCTTCGATTGTGACCCGGATCAACGTTCTAGTTTCCGGATTCATCGTTGTTTCCCATAGCTGGTCGGCATTCATTTCGCCAAGTCCTTTATACCTCTGTAAAATATATCCGTTTTTCAGCTCTTTTGCCGCCACTTTCATTTCCTCTTCGTTCCAGGCATAACGGACGGTCTCCTTTTTGCCTTTTCCTTTGGAAATCTTGTAGAGCGGAGGCAGTGCGATATAGACTTTACCTGCTTCGATTAGCGGACGCATATAACGGTAGAAAAATGTCAAAAGCAGTACTTGGATATGAGCACCGTCCGTATCGGCATCCGTCATAATCACTATTTTATCGTATTGTACGTCGTCTAGATTAAAGTCACCGCCGACACCTGCTCCAATAGTATGAATAATCGTGGAGATTTCTTCATTTTTAAAGACATCGGCAAGTTTTGCTTTTTCTGTATTGATGACTTTTCCCCGCAAAGGCAAAACAGCCTGGAACTTACGGTCTCTTCCCTGCTTTGCAGATCCTCCGGCCGAGTCACCCTCTACCAGGTATAACTCGTTTTTGGCTGCATTTTTAGACTGAGCAGGCGTCAACTTCCCGCTTAACAAAGCGTCTTTTCGTTTTTTCTTTTTACCTGTTCTCGCTTCTTCTCTTGCCTTTCGGGCTGCTTCTCTGGCTTCTTTAGCACGAATTGCCTTTTTTATCAGCATCCCTGCGATATCAGCGTTTTCCTCCAGGAAGTAGGAGAGCTTTTCCGATACAACCGCATCCACGGCTGATCTTGCTTCTGCCGTTCCCAATTTCCCTTTTGTCTGTCCTTCAAATTGAAGCTTGTCCTCCGGTATTCTTACCGATACGATGGCAGTGAAGCCTTCCCTTATATCGTTTCCTTCCAGATTTTTGTCTTTTTCCTTTAGCAAGTTGTTTTTTCTTGCATATTCATTAACCACTCGCGTAATAGCTGTTCTAGCACCTGATTCATGTGTTCCGCCATCTTTTGTGCGGACATTATTGACGAAAGACAGCATGCTTTCGGCAAAACCATCATTGAATTGGAAAGCAAAATCGACTTCAATCTCTTGCTGTTCCCCTTCAAATGCTACTACAGGATGCAATGTATCCTTTTCTTCATTCAGATATGCTACGAATGACTTCAATCCATCGGGGTACTGGTAGGATTCCTGTTCGCCACTGCGCTTGTCTAAAATATCTATTTGCAGTCCTTTTAGCAAAAAAGCGGCTTCACGAAGGCGTTCCGAAAGCATTTCGAATTGATAGGTTGTCGAAGTGAATACAGTTGTATCCGGTTTGAAGTGAATGGTCGTCCCTGTTTTACGAGTTGCCCCTTTTTTCTCCAAAGAAGTAACAGGCACTCCGCCATTTTCAAAACGCTGGGTATAAATATAGCCATCCCGATATATCGTAACTTCCAGCCACTCCGATAAAGCATTCACAACGGAAGCACCTACCCCATGCAGTCCGCCGCTTGTTTTATATCCACCCTGGCCGAATTTTCCCCCAGCGTGCAAGACGGTGAAAATAACTTCTGGGGTTGGTCTTCCGGTTTTATGCATACCGGTCGGCATCCCTCTTCCTTTATCTTCTACTGAAATACTATTGTCTTGATGTATGGTTACCCGGATCTGCTCCCCATAGCCCGCCAGTGCTTCATCGACAGCATTGTCGACGATTTCAAAAACGAGGTGATGAAGGCCTCGGGAATCCGTACTGCCAATATACATTCCCGGTCTTTTTCTAACAGCCTCCAAACCTTCTAGGACTTGTATGGAATCATCCGAATATTGCATTGATTCTTTTACCAATCGAACACCGGCTCCTTTCAACTACTCTCTTTGCATTATAATAGAACAAATGTTTGCTTCTGTAAAGAATTGCTTAGAAAACGGCCCTCGTCCGATCTTTTGGATGCTCTATACCAAAAGAAATATTAATAAGCGTATTTCTTATTTTAGCCTTTTTTTCTAGATACGCAAATCGTCAAGAAGGAAAAACCTCCCTGCATACTCTTTTATATCCTAAGGAAAAAGTATCAACAAAGTCAATCCCTGCCGTATAAATTCAAGTTAAATGCTCAACAAAGTAAGGCTCTTTGGTAGCATATCATGAAAGTTTTAATCAAAGAATATTTTTTCACAATAATGCGGATAGGATAGAAACTCAACCTAACGCTTAATAGAAGCAACATAACTATACATTTCATTACACCGCACGAAAAATATGCGGTCTTCATTTTTGAGGATCTCCCATTTTTCCGCAGCGGCACTCTACACCTCTTCTCGTGAAAAATAGAAGGAGGCCATGAGAGAATTAATTCGCAGTTTTTATTTGCTGGAATAATAAGAAACCCCCCCAAAAATTGGGGGGATGGTATTACTAATTATTTTCCAATCGTTATCGAATGGGCCACCTTGATGCACATATCCATGATGACGGTATAACCATGATCCTTTAATAGTTCATACGCCTTTTCGTCAAAAATACCCTGCTGCGCCCAAAAAACATCTGCTTTTGTTTCGATTGCTTGTTTTGCAAGGTCATACAAATATTCAGAACGACGGAAAACATTGATAATATCGATATTTTCCTCCACTTCGGCAAGTGTGTCATAAGCTTTCTCGCCGAGTGATTCTTCGACTTCGGGATTGACAGGGATAATCCGGTACCCTGCTTCCTTCATAGCCTTGGCAATCTGATAAGAAGTTCTTTCAGGCTTGTCAGAAAGACCGACTACAGCAATGGTTTTAGCTTCTTCTAAAATTTTTTTCATTTCCTGTTTATCAGGAGCTTTGTATGCCATGGTTTTTCTCCTTTCTTTAATGAATCAGTTCTTGATCTCTTAAAAATTTCCGAGCCACTTCTTCATAACTTTTTTCTTCATAATCGACCTGGTAATTCATTTCCCGCATTTGTTCATCTGTAATCTTTCCGGCAAGCTGGTTTAGAATGGCTTCAAGTTCTGGGTAGCGGTCAAGCGTTTCCTGTCTCATCAATGGTGCACCTTGATATGGAGGAAATAAATTTTTGTCATCTTCTAAAGCTTTCAAATCCAATTCCACCATATAACTATCCGTCGAGTAGGCATCAATGATATCTACTTGTCCATTGGCAATCGCTCCTTGACGGATACCAGGTTCCATCGTTCTTACTTCACCGAATGCAATTCCATACAACTTCTGGATGCCTTGGTAGCCATCTTCCCGGTCATTGAATTCCAATGTGAATCCAGCAGTGACTTCGTCATCGATGGATTTCAAATCACTTATCGTTTCAAGTTCATTTTCTTCCGCAAATTTACGAGTTGTTGCTAATGTGTACGTATTGTTGTATGCCATCGGCTCCAGGAATGCCATGTCGTACTGTTCCTTCATCCCTTCTTTCGCCTGTTCATATACTTCTCTCGCATCGTTGCTCACCGCCTGCTCTTCCAGATGGGTTACAATGGCAGTTCCAGTGAATTCTGGATAAATGTCAATACTGCCTTCCTGTAAGGCACTGAATACAAATGCAGTTTTTCCAAGCCCTTCTTCCAGCTCCACCTTCAAATCCGTTTCTTCTTCAATAAGGATTTTATACATATTGATTAAGATGGACGGCTCCGCGTTCAACTTTCCTCCGATAACCAAGTCTGTTCGTTGTTCCATATTTATGATAAACGGACTGACGATGATCAATACTGCCGCCACCATAACAGCTGCCAATGAACGGAAACCAGCCTTGACGGAAGTACGCTCCACTATTCTTAAAATAAAATCTAGTAATACAGCTAATAACGCAGCCGGTACAGCCCCTAGTAAAATCAAATTAATTTCCCCGCCCCGATCGATGCCAAGCAGTATTAGTTCTCCTAATCCGCCTGCCCCGATAAGAGCGGCTATGGTGGTAGTGCCCACAATCAATACCATGGAAGTACGGATGCCAGCCATGATGACAGGCATTGCCAAAGGCAGTTCCACTTTCGCTAAGCGACGTAAAGAATTCATTCCCATACCAGTAGCTGCTTCCTTGAGGGCGGGATTCACCTCTTTAATCCCCGTATATGTATTCCTTAAGATGGGCAAAAGTCCGTAAGCAATCAATGCAACGACAGCCGGCTGCCTTCCTATTCCTAAAAAAGGAATCAAAAAAGCCAGAACAGCAAGACTTGGAATAGTTTGTAAAACAGCAGTAACACCAATGATTGGCTCTGCCAGCCGTTTCGACCTTGTGAGTGCAATACCAAGGGGTACCGCGATAATAACCGCTATTAACAGAGAAACGATGGAGATTTGTAAATGCTCCCAAATTTTTTCCCACAGCATGAATTGGCGTGACTGGAAAACTTCCAAAAAGCGACTCATTGCTGAACCACCCCGTTTTCCATTGTCGTTTTACTATCCAGGTAATGGACGATATCTCCGTAGGATAGTGTCCCAATCACTTTGTTATTTTGTACAACAGGCAATATATCAATCTCATTCCGGAGGAAAATTTCCGTAGTCTGTACTAACTGCATGTCATTGGGTAGTTCGGGATGTTCCAGTTTTTGGCCATCTTTATAAGTGCCGATGTACTGATTTTCTTCATCCACAATGATATAAACACCGTTGGGTTTGAAGTTTTTACGCTCATATTGCAGACGGGAAACCACCCTGCTTCCAGTGTGATCCATAATCACATCCACAGCCGTTTGCCAGGGAGATTTCTTCTCCCCGATAAAGTTTCTTACAAAGTCAGTACGCGGCTGTAGGATCAACTGCTGGGGCCTGTCTACTTGAACAACTTCGCCATCTTTCATTAAGCAAACGCGGTCTCCTATAGCCATCGCCTCATCGATGTCGTGCGTGACAAATACAATGGTTTTCTTGATTTCTTTTTGAAGTGTACGGATGTCGCTTTGTAACTGCTCCCTTGTTATTGGATCAAGCGCACTGAAAGGTTCATCCATCAACAGGATATCCGGATCCGCTGCGAGAGCTCTTAAAACGCCGACACGCTGCTGCTGACCGCCAGATAATTCCTGTGGTCTTCTTTTTTTGAAGTTTTCCGGATCAAGGCCGACCATTTCCATCAGTTCATCCACTCTGCGCCGGATCTTTTGTTTTTCCCATTTTTTCATTTCCGGAACAATCATAATGTTCTCTTCAATTGTCATATGTGGAAAAAGCGCTATTTCCTGCAATACATATCCAATATTCCAGCGGAGTTCATGGATGTTATAGTCATTGATCTTTTTGTTATGTATGCGTATTATTCCTGTTGATGGTTCGATCAGTCGGTTGATCATCTTCATTGTCGTCGTTTTCCCACAGCCACTCGGTCCGATGAGGGTTAGTAACTCCCCTTCTTCGACAGTCAAATTCAACTGTTTAACAGCTTCAGTGCCGTCTGGATAAATTTTCGAAACATTCTCAAACTGAATCATGGTATTCTCCCTTGTTAAATTAATGGATTATTTCCCTTTACCCTCGCAGATAAAATTGAAAACTCATACAAACCGATCATTGTCGCAGAACGGTTCATCTTCAACTTTGAACAAATGGCAAAGTTTCTAATGTAACTGTTTCCTCTTCGTGATAAAATGAGATTACAAGCTGTGCATTGAAAAAGGAGTTTTGCATATGAGTTATATTGTTTTTGCAGTTATTGCATATCTTATCGGATCAATTCCATTCGGATTGATCGTGGGAAAGCTCGGATTTAAAATCGATATCCGACAGCATGGGAGCGGAAATCTTGGGGGCACCAATTCCTTCAGGGTCCTTGGTGTCAAAGCCGGCCTGCTTGTTACGGTTTCCGATATTTTAAAAGGAACATTGGCGGTTATTCTTCCCCAAGTCTTTACGGATGATGTCAATGCTTTAATTATTGGTATTTTTGCGGTCATTGGCCACATGTACCCTGTCTTCGCTAAATTCAAGGGCGGAAAAGCAGTGGCTACTTCTGGAGGAGTAATTCTCGGAGTAAACCCACTGTTGTTCCTTGTTATACTGGCAACGTTCTTTCTAAGTCTGTTCTTAACGAAATATGTATCATTAGCTTCGATGATTACCGGTGTCGTCACCGTTGTGGTCACCATCATTTTCCAGGAAACAGGGTTGTTAATTGCGACTTCTTTATTGACCATCTTTGTTTTTTACCGGCATCGTGCCAATATTAAACGGATCATCAATAAAACCGAACCAAAAATCACCTGGATGTAAAAAGGAGAGGATCAGGCACCAGCCGGATCCTTTTCCATTTGTGCTTCAACCTACTACTTAATAATCATTACATGTTGATAAAAATTTTTAAATTAATCTGCTTACAAGCTGAAAAATTGAATAATAAATTGCAGTTTACTATACTTTTAGTAGCTGAAATGGTTGAAAGGAGCCACTGCTATGAACAATACAGAACTTAAAAACAGAAAAACATTGCCCAGCAAGCCAGAACGACATAAATTATTTGGTTCTGTGGAACCTGGACCGAAAACAAAGCCTGTCGACAAGGAAAAAATGGCTGATCTACAAAATTCAAAAAAAGATTTTTTGTTCGATATAGATGCAGTTGGAATTGCCAATGTCAAAAATCCCATTAATATCACAAGCAATTTAATACCAAACAATCAGACAACCATTGGTACATTCCGTTTCACTTCCCGCATTGACAAGGATAGCAAAGGAACGAACATGAGCCGATTCACCGAACAGCTTGATGCCTATTACAAAAAAAATTACTCTATTGATATCGACACATTGAAGAGATTCACCAAGGATTTAGCTATCAGGTTAAAGCAAAAGGATGCCCAAATGGAAGTGAGTTTCCCTTGGTTTTTCGAACGGAAAGGCCCTTCCTCGGAATTAGCTGGGTTAAATCACGCGGATGCAGGTATAAAAGTGACTTATGATCAAGACAAGGGTCACTATATCGAAGTCACTCTGGCAGGTACCATCACTACACTTTGCCCTTGCTCAAAAGAAATCAGTGAATATAGCGCCCATAACCAACGAGGCAGAGTGGAAATGACAGCAGTCCTTTCAGAAGATTTTGATGAGAATGAAACAGACTGGAAAGAAGCGCTGTTGGAAGCTGCAGAAAGCAATGCCAGTGCAAGAATCCATCCTGTGTTGAAGCGCCCTGATGAAAAAATGGTGACAGAACAGGCATACGAAAATCCGCGTTTTGTGGAAGATATTGTACGGTTGGTTGCTGCAGATTTGTATGAACTGCCGTTTGTGGAAAGATTCACGATTTCTTGCCGAAATGAGGAATCAATCCATTTGCATGACGCGGTTGCATCGTTATCCTTTGATAAAAACAAAGATGCGTAGGCGATGCGGATGAAACGATTGTTTATCCTTTTTATCAAGGTGTATCAAAAGGTGATCAGTCCCATAAAGCCTCCGACATGTCGTTTTTATCCCACATGTTCCCAATATGGATTAGAATCATTGGAGCAGTTCGGAGTCATCAAGGGAGGATTTTTGACAATCAAAAGGTTGTTGAAATGCCACCCTTTCCATCCAGGCGGTTTTGATCCGGTTCCAGAGAAAAAAACGGAAAAATAAAGTAAGACCTCAACCTCTCGTACCAACGGGGGGTTTTTATTTTGTCTCTCCTCCGGAATATTTCCGTGTGAATGAAGAATAATACACAGTGAATCTGATTGGAGGGATATAATTGTTTACTCATATAAAAGAATTGCAATACAATGCCAAACCAACAAGACCAGACCCCGTTTATGCCAAAAAGCTACAGGAAATACTGGGTGGCCAATTTGGGGAGATAACGGTGATGATGCAGTATTTGTTCCAAGGTTGGAATTGCCGTGCAGAACAAAAATACAAAGATATGCTTCTGGACATCGGAACCGAAGAGATAGCACATGTTGAAATGATCGCAACCATGATTGCCCAATTGTTAGACGGCGCACCGGCAAAGGAGCAGGAGGAGGCTGCCGTCAAAAACCCTGCTGTCGAAGCAGTACTGGGTGGCATGAATCCCCAGCATGTTATTGTTTCCGGACTTGGTGCTACACCCACAGATAGTGTCGGTTATCCATGGAATTCACGTTATACCATTGCTAGCGGCAACCTTCTGGCAGACTTCCGTGCAAATTTGAATGCGGAGTCACAAGGCCGCCTTCAGGTCGTCCGGTTGTATGAATCGACGACAGATCCCGGAGTCCGAGATATGCTTTCCTTTTTAATTGCGAGGGATACCATGCATCAGAATCAATGGATGGCTGCCATCGAAGAACTGGAGGCTAATCAAAAAGCCATTGTACCGAGTACTTTTCCCCAAAAACTTGAAAAACAAGATGTTTCTTATTCGTTCATGAACTTCTCAGAGGGTGAGGAAAGTTCAAACGGCAGATGGGCAAAAGGAAAAAGCATGGATGGTCAAGGTTCCTTTGAGTATGTATCAAAACCAGAAGCGATGGGGCAAAACCCTCAACTTCAGCCTGCACCAGCATACATTCATGGTACCGTTCCTCCCGACACTATTCCACCAGAAACCGGACAGGCAAATTTTCAAAGCCAATCCGATAACACTTGACGAAACTGGCTGACGCAAAAATTTAGCGACAAAAGCAATAACCGAACAAGGATTCGAAATCATAAGCACTCGAATCCGTTCGGTTTTTCTTTTTTGATTTTTCCTGTTAATTAACTTATGAAAGTTGAAACCGTGAAAGCCCAGTATCTTCCTTAGCGATTAAGAAGCACTACAATAAGAGAGTATTCTCTACAGCTTAATGGTGCCTAAATCGAGCGATACATTTCGTTTTGATCTCTTTCTTTTTCTGAATCCTGGTCCATAATAAATGCCAATTTATCCAGTATCTCTTCCCCACTCCAGTGCACATAATGTCCACTGTTAACCGGCACGTATTTCACCGGAAGATTTTGCTTTTTCTGCAGACTTTCTATGCTTCTTCTGGTCAACTTATATTGTTTAAGATTTCTGTTTGCAAAAGTTCCATATATTAGGTAAGTTGGCACAGTCAATTTCCTGAAAAGCTTTGGCAAATTGAGATTATAATAACCGAATAAAAGATTCATACCGGAAGCAGTCAGTTCTGGGGAGTGTCGTAAAGCTTCCTGTACATACGTACTATTTTCAATTCCGACAATTTCACAGAATCGCTCGACCTTCTCTCCCTCGTTTTCCTGCTTAGCACCGCTTCCTGAGAACAACCCGGTCAGCCTTTCCATAAACGAAAAGCCTTTCAGATGGTAACCTACATTTAACAAAGGAAACAAAAGCGCAAAGGGCCCGAATTCTTGGAAAGGAAACCGTGGAAAAGATTTATGTCCAGCATCCAATAATATAAGTCGATTCACCCTTTCCGGATAATGAACAGCGAATGACAATGCAACGCCTCCCCCTAGCGAATGGGCAATAATGTCAGCAGAATGGAGGTGTTGTTGATCAAGATATTCTTTCAACCAGTCAGCCAATCGTTTCTCTGTACACTTTTCGCTCACTCCTTTACTATTTCCATACCCCGGAAGATCAAGCAGGTGTGACTGGCAGGATGGACTCAGTCTGTCTGCAATATTCAACCCCTCCATCCCAGAAAATCCGGCCGCAGGCAAAAATACTACTGGTTTTCCAACTCCTACTTTTCTCACATAAAAATCATTCCTACTGTTTTTTTCTTTTTGCGTATGTTTCATTAATTGATTACTCCTCTTCATAAGCATTCAAACCTCTTCTAAAACTGCCTAAAACAACAACCTGACAGCCCCAAGTGCAGCAAAGCACAAAACAAGAACCTGGAACATTTTCTGGGGAATGAACTTCAAAAGATAGACACCTAGAAAACCTCCGGCAATTATCGCAGCCGTCATGTATAAGTTGAACAGAGCAGAGTCGGTGGTAATCAACCCTAAAGAGATGTAAAACGGAACTTTGATTACATTCACACATAGAAAAAACCAGGCTCCTGTCCCGATAAACTCTTGTTTCGGCAAGCCCTTGACCAACAAATAGACAGCCATGACCCCTCCTGCCGCATTCCCCACCATCGTGGTGAATCCTCCCAACATTCCCATGAAAACGGTAAACCAATTCGATTCTGGCAGAAGCTGATTAAATCTTTCCCCCAGCTTGCTCCGAAATACGTGTAAAAGAACCATGGAAAGAACGATGCTTCCGATTAACGGTTTAAGTTGATCGCTGCTTACATGGTCCAACACAAAATAGCCTGCCACAATCCCCGCCAACACCCATGGAAGCAAGGAAATCAAATACTTCCATACAACATTCCTACGATAATAAGTAACAGCAAAAATATCTCCTATAATCAACATCGGTACCAAAATACCGACGGATTGCTTTGCGGGAAAGACAAACATCATGACAGTCACTACCAATATCCCCAAGCTCGGTATTCCTGCCTTCGCAAAACCGATGAAAACCCCGCATAGAATCACAATCAGCCATTGCAGGAATGACAGGTCAAAAATGATACTCACCTCTTCTTCTTTTTATTGACAATCATAACGGACTGACAAGCAGAATTACCAGTCTGAAAAAGATAAATAGTAAACATATAAAGATTGAAACCTCTTGACTATTTCTTTTTTTTCAACAAAAACCTTTTTGTTTTTCCAAAAATTTTATAGAGCAGGCGATAGTCGAACAGGAAATAAATAGGTTTTAGGATAACTTATTTCGTTAATACAAACGATAACAGGTTCGAAAGGAGTTTGATAATAGTGGATTTAATCATTTCAGAATCAGCCGCACAATGGTATATTGAAGAATTGGAATTAGATCAAAATGAGCAAGTACGTTTCTTTGTACGTTACGGCGGAGTCGGAGGTCATCAGCCTGGGTTTTCACTCGGTGTAACCAGGGAAGATCCTGAAAACCCGACTGCCGATTCAACAGTAAATGGGATTCATTTTTTTATAGAAGAAGATGATTCCTGGTATTTCGACGGCGCTGACCTGCAAGTTGAGATGGACTCCGAGGAACCGCAATTTCTATACAAGTAATAAAAAGAATCATTAGGAAGATTTGAAAGTAATTCTGCAGTAAAATCAAAAAAGAAAATCGAACGAGTTCGAATGCTCAGTAGTTCGAAACATCGTTCGATTTTTGCTTTTGCACACTATGCTTTTATCCCCATCCACTGTTAATAGAAAGGTGCACAAACGGGAAATATACCACTTTAAATATGGAATTTTTCCAATTGACTCCACTGCTTTTCGGCAGTTAAAATTTGTTTTTGTCTCTCACCAAATAAATCATAATGAGGGTACTTATCATCGCGGTGTATCCAATGAGGATCCAACCCGTACTGCTTCCCCCACTTTATCAATTTATTCACATCACTACAGCCTGCTTTTGTAACAGTATCACATCCAGGGAATCTGGAATCAAGCCAAAAGTGAGTAAGAAAAGCGATATTTCCTTTTTCTACATCCTTTTTCCACTGATTCAGCTCTTCCCTTTTCAATCCAAAAGCCATCCGTTATTCTCCTTTCATGGCGTCAAGGTATGCCTGATGCCAGTCTGGAAGGGATTTTCTTATGGAAACCGGTCGGAAAGATTCCTTTTTCACCACGACATGCCTGGTGGAACCTGTGACTGCTGTACTTCCTTCTGCATTATAAATCCGATAACCGTACGAAACCCGCAAACCATCGTATTCTTTTATCCAAGTATCTATAAATGCTTCTTCTCCGTAACGAATTGGTTGTTTGAATGATAAATCGGCATCCACAACTGGAGATACAACCCCTAAGTTTTCCATTTCATGATATTTAAACCCTAATTCTTCAATAAACGAAGTCCGGCCAATTTCAAACCACACCAAATAGTTGGCATGGTAAACGACTCCCATTTGATCGGTCTCTTGATATCTCACCTTTATTGGTGTTTTCACTGTTTTCATGGTCTTTTCCCCCTAATCGTACTCCAGGCCTGGGCAAAGTCTTCTTTCGTCAAAAGCTGATTCACTTCAGCAGTGTCCTGTTGTTCTTCTATAATACGAAGAGCCTGGAATTGAACAGCTTCGTCCACTAGATTGACTGCAAATCTGGCATTTCCATCAATTTCATGTTCCTGATATTGCTCGTTCAAGTAATGATCCGCTTCTTCTTCTAAGTGATAGTGATATTCCTCGAGATGGGACTTGGTAATCTTCATCAAATCTTCGGGCTGATAATCCGGGAAGTAAAAGTATTTTTTAAAACGGGATTCAAGCCCTGGATTACTGGAAATGAACTGCTCCATTTCTCTGCTATAGCCTGCGAGTATCACGACCAGATTTTCATTGTGCTTGGTCATCTCGTCAACTAGGGTGTCAATGGCTTCCTTCCCGAAATCTTTATCCCCTCGGTATAGACTGTATGCTTCATCTATGAATAACACACCGCCAAGGGCCTCCCTGACTTTTTGCTTTGTTTTAATGGCAGTTTGGCCGACAAACCCAGCAACAAGGTCGCTTCGCGAAGCAACGACCAGGTGTCCTCTTTTTAACAAGCCGCATTCATTTAATATCCGTGAATAAATGTTGGCAACGGTTGTTTTACCAGTTCCGGGATTCCCGGAAAATATTGCGTGTAATTGAATCGGAACAGTTGGCAGACCTTGCTGTTTTCTTTGTTGTTGTATCCGGACAAATGAAGATAGCTTTTTCACTTCCTCTTTCACATTTTCCAGTCCTATAAGATTATCCAGACGTTGCATCGGTTGTTGGTCTTCTGATTCATCGTTCAAGTCTTCGAGATCCTCGGTCTCAATTCTCATATGGTCGAGCCAGTTTTCACCGGCAGCACGCTGTTTATATGCCCCCTTTCGAAAAATAGCCCGTAACACCAAGTCTCTGACTGTCCTTGCATTGCCGAAGGTCTCATCCACTCTGGATTTCTCTATTAATCCTTCAAATTTACGCAACGCTTTTTCTGTAAAAAAGTAATCATTGCTTAATGCTGTTTTTTCAGCAATTTGTAGTAACTCGTCATTTTTAAAGTCGGGAAGTGTAATATGATTCGGCTCAGGAAAACGACTGCGTAAACCAGGATTTGCCCAAAGAAACTGTCGCATTTCTTCAGGATAACCTGCCAGAATAACCGCAAACCGGTCTGCATATTCCTTGCTGGTCATACTGGATACCAACGTATCAATAACAGCTTGTCCATAGTCACTGCCGCTTTGACCTTCCCGTTTCAAGCTGTATGCTTCATCGATAAATAATATCCCGCCCACTGATTGCCTTACATAGTTGACAGTATTTTCCTCGCTCTGTCCGACGTAGGAACCGACTAAGTGCGCTCGATTTACTTCGGTGACCTGGTTTGTTTCCAATAGTCCAAGTTCATGATAAATAGCTGCCAACAGTCTGGCAATGGTTGTTTTACCTGTTCCAGGATTACCACTTATAATCATATGGAGTCCCGGCTCATCAACCATTTGGAAGCCAAGCTCTTTTCGTTCTTTTTGGTATTTTAAATAATGATAATACTGATGAATATATTGCTTGATTTCCTTCATTCCAATTAATTCATCAAGCGTTTTCAGAGGGTCTTCCTGATTATTTTTTTTGAAAGCCTCAGGAAACAGAGTGGCCAGTTCCGTTCTCCATTTTACGATTTCTTTTACTTGCTGGTTCAATTGTTGAACCGCGAGCCCGGTTTTTTTATTTTCAATCGCATCTCCAGTCTCTTTTAGCATATCCAGTAAACGTGATAATCGATCAATGATTTGAGAGCCCACTTGTGAAAGAGGGTTGTCAGTGAATTCTGCTTGAACCAAGCTGGTTTTATTCAAAAATTCATCAATTTCCTCTGCCAGTTCACGTATTTTTTTTAACTTAGCAGGATCAAAATCGGTTTCCCTGATAGCCCATTCGGCTATCGGGAGCTTTTCCAGTTCGGAATAAAAATTTAAATATGCTTTGATACTTTTTAATTCTTGCAATACCACAGGCTTTTCACTCAATTCACCTGTTTCTTTCAAAAGGAGATCAACAATGTGGTCATTTTCTTGATTTCGTTTTAACCGATGAAAGGCAATGATCATGTAAACAACTGCTCTATAAAATTCTGAAAGCTCTATTGTTCCGTTTTGCCAGTCGTTAATAAGTCGCAGTGCCTCTACCTCGCTAAAAGGGGGATGTTGGTTTATCGTCGTCCATTGCTCAAGATGTCCGCTAATTGTTGTGTTATCTCTATCAGTAAATGCCACTTTCGATTCCGCTCCCTTCTTTCCAAACCTATTTTATCACAGGCATCCTATGTTGTAGATTTTCATGCTTTTCCGCCGATAATGATCATAAAATGTCCAATTATTCTCGTTCCTCTAATGGCTGAAGGATCAACCTTCCCAAAAATAGCGCTATATAAAAAGGCCGTAAAGAAAAGCGCAAGCGCCTTGGTCAAAGGAATACATGCTAAAGCCGCCACGTCCTGGGGCAACGCCTGCATGACCCACATCGTTTGGGCCTCCGACAAGCTTAAGCAAAGCCTCGAAGTGGCGGCCTTTTGCCACACAGAGGTTTTGCTTAAGACCTCGAGGGGTAGGCGCTGGAGCTAGACATCTCTGAAGTTTATACTTTCTTATCTTTGGACAAAAACATGGCCAGTAAGTCAAAACCGAACGAATTCAAAATTCCAATCAAATTCGTTCGGTTTGTATTTGTATATTCTCTTTTTATCCTGTTGGTTGATGCGTGCTTCGAATCGCTATGTTTTCGTGGTCTGATTTCCACACGATCAAGCCAAGATGAATCGTATTCTTCTATTGGCTGATAAATATCTAAACAGGGAAGAAGACGAAAAATCGGCATGGGGGCTCCTTTATTCTTTGAAAATTGGACAATAGCATAAGGATAAAGAAGTACTCCTGGTTTCCATGCGGCTTCGCTTTCTATCCGTAACGGCAATAGGCAACACGAAAAACACACCAGAAGAGAAGATATCTCCATTCAACGGAGGCAAGTTAAGCAGACTCCAACGGGATGAGCGCAAGCTGAAGATCCACTTGGCAAAGCGATATTCTTTGTCAAGTTAGCTAAAGCCGTGCCCACGGAAAGCGAAGTACCTTGCCGGAGTGGGAAGTTGCACTTTTCATGAGAGAAGAGTAGAACAGTTTGCTTTTTGCTAATCAAATAAAAACCGAACGAATGGAGGTATCGTTCGGTTTTTATTTTGGTCACGATGCTTTTGTCCCAGGTTCTTAATGTTGCTGTCTGTCATGATATTCGTCTTTTATTTCGTCACGAAAGCCGCGGATAGATTCTTCTCTGCGAGCGTTCTTAGCTTTGATTTGTTCCTTTTCCTCTCCAGATGCGAACTTCATCGTTTCATGAGCAGCTTCCAGATTGGCAATTGTATTTTGAACCATATCCTGTAACTTTTCCACATTGTCAGAGCGATCATCAGGATTCGGCTGTGGTCGATGTTTATCCATTGAGAAGCCCTCCTATTCACCTTTGGTTTGAATCACTTGAGGCTTTTGGTCACTTTTTACCTGCATTTGTTTTCCCTTATTTCCCCCAGCCTCCAACGGCTGCGTTCCTAGATGTCTGGGCCGGAAATGTTTGCTGTCCTTTTTAGGATTACCCACGTCGAGTCCTCCTTTCAAAAGGATACCATTATTATTGGCTAAATAAATGCAGTTATACAAAACAGGATGACCAGTAAAATCAGTCATCCTGTTTTGACGAAATGACATTCCTTCGACTATCGAGCCTGTCTTCAATATGATTCAGCAATCTACTGTCGTTTAAAATGGCTTCCCTGTTTTCCTTTATTAGATCTTCAAGTGATTTACGTTTTCTTAAAGAAATGGTCAATCCCTCCTCTGATTCCATTAATAGGAGGATTGCCTAATTTTTCAAAAAATATAAGCTAATCGAAAGATTTTAGTGTGTTTTCCATAAATTCGTAGGACATCGGGCCCGTCACTGTCTGCTTGATGTTTCCATCGCTGCCAATGAAATAGGATGTCGGGATATTCAAGACACGGTAACTATCTACTGCTTTCGAATCCTTATCCAAAAGAATGCGGAAAGTAACATTTGCCTGCTCTTTAAACGATTTAACTTTTTCGATTCCTTCGATTTCTGTCGCTGTGGCGTTGACTGCCAATATTTCCACTTCTTCACCATGTCCCTGCTTCAGCTGTTCTAAAGCGGGGATTTCTTCTTTGCACGGTCCGCACCAGGTTGCCCAAAAATTCAACAATACTTTTTTTCCTTTAAAATCGGACAAATTTATTTGTTTATCTTCAAGCGATTTCAACGATAAATCAGGAGCAGCCTGTCCTGCTTTCAAATTGTTCGCAGATGCTTGGTTATTGGCCATCTGCTGCATTTCTTTCTCCGTTCCATTATCAGTCACATTATAGATAAAAATGACAATCAAGGTTAGTAACAAAATTGCAGCAGTCGCTTTTTTAATCATTTTCACCATTCCTCTAAAAATTTTGCAGCTTGTACAGATCCCGTTTCATTCTATGTAGGAAATCATTGATTTAGAAGCCTTGTTTACTCTGTAATCTTAATTTGTTTCTCATAATATGTAAAGAATTACGGGAAATTGTTCATACTATTGTTATTCGTCCTTCTGTAAAAAGAGCATACTTCCTAAAAAGATCAACAGAGAAAACATATTACCTTTAAACACCTTTGATAAAAAAGGCAGTAATTTCCTTTGTAGTCCTTGGGCCTTTTTATAGTAGTGGTGTAGTCCAGCGCTACGGAAATACCCTGGGCTTTCCGCGGGCGGCTGGTAAGCTTCCTCGAACGAACGCTCTGCGGATCTCACCGAGACCTTTCCTCCCGCAGGACAAGTGTTTTCGGTGGGACGAGTAACCGCAGTCCCAAGGAAGGCTGCGGCGGCGATGCATCTGTTGGGTCAAGGAAAAAAATTTCTATGCTAGCGTTAATCAGCATGCTTCTTAGCGCAGGGAGCATACGCAGACTCCTGCGGGAAAAGCGCGAGCTGAATCCACTTGGTAAATCGGTTTTCTTTACCAAGTTAGCTGAAGCCGTGCCCGCGGAAAGCGAAGGATGCTACCGAAGCGGTGGTTACCAATTTTTTTGAATAGGAAATGAAACTTCCAATCACAGTTACTGCGCAGTTTACATCTTATCCGCAAAAAAAGTGCCATGCTGTTGAAAATTGTCCAAATGAAAAACAGCCCGGCAACGCCGGACTGTTTTAATCTCCATTAGTTCGTTTTCAATTTGTTTCGAAGCACCATTTGCAGGATGCCGCCATGACGATAGTAGTCAATTTCAACTTCGCTATCAAAGCGTGCAATGACTTCAAACTCTGTTTTATTGCCTTGCTCGTCGGTTGCGGTTACCTTCACAAGGTCATGGGGTTTGACCGTTTCATCAATATCTACGTCAAATGTTTCTTTTCCAGTCAATCCTAGGGATTCAGCACTTTCACCTTTGGCAAATTGCAACGGAAGTACTCCCATCATCACCAAGTTGGAACGATGGATTCGTTCAAAGCTTTCTGCAATAACTGTTTTAATCCCTAGCAAGTTTGTACCCTTGGCTGCCCAGTCGCGAGAGCTACCCATGCCATAATCTTTCCCAGCAATAACCAATAGACCTGTTTCGTCTTCTTGATATTTCATTGCAGCATCATAAATCGGCATCACTTCTTCGGTTGGCCAGTACGTTGTGTATCCACCCTCTGTTCCCGGAGCCAGCAAGTTACGAATCCGGATATTCGCAAATGTTCCTCGCATCATGACTTCGTGATTACCACGACGAGAACCATACGAGTTAAAGTTTCTAGGGGAAACATCTTTTTCCTGTAAATACTTACCGGCAGGCATGTCTTTTGCAATCGCCCCGGCTGGAGAAATGTGATCCGTTGTTACCGAGTCGCCGAATTTACCGATTGCCCGTAAATTATTAAGCTGGTGGACTTCCCCCGCTTCTTTAGATAATCCCTCAAAGAACGGCGGATTTTGAATATAGGTTGATTCATCATTCCATTTATACAATGGTTCATCGGTCGTATCGATAGCATTCCATTTCTCATTAGAATCAAATACGTTTTCGTATTCTTTCCGGAAAATTTCAGGTGTTACTGCCTTAGCTACTTCCTGTTTGATTTCGTCAATGGATGGCCAAATATCATTGAAATAAACGGCATTTCCATCGTTGTCGGTGCCGATTGGTTCATTGTATAAGTCAACATCGACACTGCCTGCAAGCGCATAAGCCACCACA
The DNA here is from genome assembly GCF_017792025.1 of Sediminibacillus dalangtanensis. Lineage (NCBI taxonomy): Bacteria > Bacillati > Bacillota > Bacilli > Caryophanales > Bacillaceae > Sediminibacillus > Sediminibacillus dalangtanensis. The sequence continues at coordinate 1,896,678 of NZ_CP046956.1, read as the reverse complement.
AGTGGAGGAGAAGCCAAGTAATTCGCTTTCACCAGTGGATGAATTCGACCTTCAAAGTTACGGTTCCCTGATAGCACGGAAGAAACAGTGAGATCGTTTTCCACGATTGCATCCTCTATTTCTGGAGACAATGGACCAGAATTTCCAATACAAGTCGTACAGCCGTAACCTACAAGGCTAAAACCTAACCGTTCAAGATAAGGCATTAGTCCGGAATCCTCCAAATAACGGGTAACCACTTTCGAACCCGGGGCAAGTGATGTTTTTACATAGGCCGGTACTTCGAGTCCTTTTTCTACAGCCTTTTTAGCCAAGAGTCCTGCCCCCAGCATAACGTAAGGATTGGAAGTGTTGGTACAAGAAGTAATGGCTGCGATTGCCACAGCACCTGTTTTCATCACGGACGATTTTCCATCTGGATGATCAATCGCTGCTTCTTTTTCAAATTCTTTTGCATCCAAACCAAAACCTTGGTTGCCTGCCGGTGCTGTTACTGCCTCGTTAAATGACTCTTTCATTTTGGAAAGCGGAATTAAATCTTGAGGACGTTTCGGTCCAGATAAATTCGGCTCAAGCTCTGAAAGATTTATTTCAACTAGTTCAGTAAATTCTGGATCCGGTTGGTCGGATGAATACCAAAGGTTATTTTCTTTACAATATTTCTCGACTAAAGCAATATGATCCTCGCTTCTTCCTGTCAGTCGCAAATAATTCAGGGATTCCTGATCAACAGGGAAGAAACCGCACGTAGCGCCATATTCAGGAGCCATATTGGAAATGGTGGCACGATCAGCCAATGGCATATCCTTCAATCCCGGTCCGAAATATTCCACAAATTTCCCGACAACATTACGTTTTCTTAGTACTTGTGTCACTTTCAATGCCAAATCGGTGGCAGTTGTTCCATTTGGGAAACTGCCGGTGAATTTAACACCGATAACCTCCGGTGCCGGGAAGTATGATGGCTGGCCAAGCATTCCTGCTTCTGCTTCGATACCGCCAACACCCCAGCCTAGAACTCCTAAACCATTGATCATGGTGGTATGGGAATCCGTGCCTACAAGGGTATCAGGAAAAGCGTCATATTCACCGCTTTCATTTTCGAGTGCATGGACAACATTCGCGATATATTCGAGATTGACCTGATGGACAATACCTGTTGCAGGTGGAACAGCGCGATAGTTATCGAATGCTTTTTGAGCCCAATTTAAAAATTCGTATCGCTCCATGTTCCGCTCAAATTCCAAATCCATATTCGCTTGTAATGCATTAGGTGTTCCATATTTGTCTACCTGGACAGAATGGTCGATAACCAGGTCCACAGGGACTTCCGGATTGATTTTATCAGGTGCTCCTCCCATGTCGACCATTGCTTTTCGTAAGGAAGCGAGATCCACCACTGCAGGTACCCCAGTGAAGTCCTGCAATATAACGCGCGATGGCTTGAACGGAACATCCTTTCCTTCCGCTTTCCCCCATTTCGCCAGGCTTTCAACATGTTCATCCTTGATAACAAAGCCATCGTGTTGTCTCACAAGGGATTCAAGCAACACACGGATAGAAAAAGGAAGGCGGGTAATTTCGCCTAGTCCTGCGTCTTCCAGGGCTTTTAATTGATAATAGTTATACGTTTTACCATTCAATTCAAATTGCTTTTTTGCATTATAAGTATTGTTTGCTGCCATAAGACTTTATGTTACCCCCTTTAAAGATTATGAATTGTCGAAGGATCCTCCAATCCCCTTTTAAACAGCCTTCGACAAAATCTATTGTTTGAATCCACAATATATTTTAAATGAAATCGATTTATAAGTAAAACATTTGAACATATTTTTAGAAAGTTTTAAGTTTTGAAGATTGCTAGTACAATAGGAGTTTTAGCAAGGATAGGAAACGCAAGCCCTTCAAGACGTTACTATTTATTACCAGGAAAAGTTGTTGTCGGGCATCTCCTGTAGAAAGTCTTCTTGCTCCCTTTTCACCATACTTTCTACAGGACGTTTTTGCAGGGGTTTCTGTTTAGTATTCCTGTTTGGTTGGCAGGATCACCCTGAAGGTGCTCCCTTTCTCGGGGTTACGATAGATTTCCAGTCTACCCTGGTGTTTTTCGACGATTTGGTTGGATATCATCAAGCCGAGTCCTGTGCCATCTTTTTTCGTCGTGAAAAAAGGTTCTTTCAATTTATGAAGAATGTTTTCCGGTATGCCGGGACCCTCATCGACAATATCGATCTCAACCGATCCTTTTTTCGTTCTTCCATTCACGAAGACGCTTCCTCCATCTTTCATTGCCTCAACCGCGTTTTTAATTAAATTTATAAAGACTTGTTTAATTTGCGAACGGTCACAAAATACAGATTGCTCTTTATCAAGGTCCAGGTATATATCGACATTTTTCAACTTGGCCTGAGAACGGAGCAGCACAATGACATCGCCCAACAATTCAGATATCCTCTCCATTTTTTTGTCATCCGTCATGGGCTTCGAAATGAAAAGCAATTCAGAAGTAATGGTTTCAATTTTTTCGATCTCATCCACCATTATTTTATAGTACTCCTCTTTCCGGTCGATGCCTGCCTGAAGCAATTGGAGAAATCCTTTGATGGACGTTAGCGGATTACGGATCTCATGAGCTACCCCTGCAGCTAGCTGTCCTGCCACGGACATTTTTTCTGAGCGGATCATCATTTCCTCTGCTTCCTTTTTGTCCTGTATATCTTTTGTTACAGAAATCAATAAGTCAGCTGCATGCTCTTCATCTCTTAATCTTCCTATAACGCTTTCTGCCCAAATGTATTTTCCTTCTTTATTGCGAATACTCAAATGAACCTTTTGGGATTCAGCGGCATATTGGCTTAATTTAGACTTCAGAAGGTTTTGATCATACGGCGATAAAAGCTCTAATACAGAGATTCCAATCAATTCTTCCGCTTTAAAGCCGAGCATATGATGTACTGACTTAGAAATATATAAGACCCTGCCATCCAGATTGCATACAGTTATTAAATCATATCCGTTATTCTCAATCCATTCGAGCATGTTATCCGGCAAGCTGCTCAGCAAATAATCAGTAGCAGGATGATGATGTTCGTTTAATTCCATAGTATGCGTGAGATGGATATTCGTCTCTTTGTTTCTTTCTTCTGAATCCATTCCTTTTATCCCCCTATCTCATGTACCGACTACTAGGATGATTATCTCAAAAAGTCCGCCTTTCTTCTATCTTTTTCCTATATCCAGTATGAAAACTTGTATTTATAAAAATATCCTTTTATAATTACCATAGCTGATTCCGATGATAAAAAGCTTGCAGATAAAAAAATAGAGCAGCCTATTTCCATTCCGTAAAATGATTAAACAATTATTAGTAATATTACTATAAATATCAAAAAAATTAAACTTTTGCACTATTTTTTCTCTATTTCCACTATATTTCTTTACTTGAATACAATATGACAAAAATAGAAAGATTGGTGATCGACATGACAGGCGGTTTTGCTTATTTCATCGTTGCCTGGGTGTTCCTGCTTGTTGGTTTGATGGCGATTGGCGGTTTCTTTATGTTCCGCAAATTCCTTAAACGGCTCCCTAAAGAAGATGGCAAGTCCATTCTTGACTGGGAAGAATATTACGTAAAAAAAACACGCCATATGTGGGGCAAAAAAGAATTGGCATTGCTAGAAGAACTGGTCTCTCCCGTGCCCGAATTATTCCGGGATATTGCACGACAAAAGATAGCGGGGAAGATTGGTGAAATTGCTTTGGAAAAGAAACGAAAGAAAATAACGCAAGACATATTAATCGAAGGATATATTATCGCGACGCCTAAGCGCGACCATAAATTCTTACGAAAAAAGCTGAACGAAAAACAAATTGACATGGAACCTTATGCTGAGTTATTTGAGTTGGAAAAGGTTCCCGCTAATAAATCAACACCCCGCAGCCAATAATCAAATCGACTGCGGGGTGTTGATTTTAGGATGTTACCGAGCTATTCAAGCGTTTTTCAATTCTGATGAATTTCCACAGCATGGCAATCCTCCAGGATAATATCATCCCGAATGCCAGTAAAAAAAACATACCGCTTGTTTCTCCCACGGAAATAGTTTTCCCGATGATCACCTTTAGGGTGATCCGGACGATTAATAATCCAAACAATATAAATACAAATGCTTTCGAAGGAATCAAATAAATATATCCATTTTTCACTTCAAAATTGGAGGTTTTGATTAAAAAAAGAGAAAATACCACTCCGACAGAAAAAGCTTCCAATACTTGTGCCCACGACACCTGAAAGGCAGGTACCAAAAACATAAATGCACCCGTACTCATAAATAAAGGCGGCAAAATGATTCTGGCTTTACTTGCTGGTCTCCTCGAAGCTTTCATTCTGACAAAAATCATGGTAACTGCCATCAGAATTCCTACGATTGTGGTTGCTGTGATCAGCATATTATCAACTCTTCCATCTTATCTATATGTATGTAGCAACTGTTGTCAGCTCAGCACCCGATTAACCGCCTCAAGTACTCTGTTTTCATCAAAAGGCTTTACAATAAAGTCTTTTGCACCTTTTTCGATCGCTTCCACTACCAGCTTTTGTTGTCCCATCGCTGAGCACATAATTACTTTTGCTTGACCGTCAAACGCTTTGATCTCTTGCATCGCGTCCATACCGTTTTTTCCCGGCATGGTGATATCCATTGTAACTAAATCCGGTGATAACTGCTTGTACATCTCAACTGCTTGATCACCATCTTCTGCTTCCCCTACAACGGTATGGCTCCCGTTTTCTAAAATCCCCGACAGCGTTACACGAATAAATTTTGCATCATCAACCACTAATATGTTTGCCATCAAATTCCCCCTTACTAGTCACGATCGCCGGCAATCGAAAGAATGATTGTCATGGTTATCCCTACCACCGTAAGATATACACCCAAATCAAATAAAAGTGCTGTGGCCAGTTCTTTATCCCCCAGTAACGGAATATGGAAGTGGCCAAAAGTTTGATTTAAAAACGGTTCGCCAAAAGCGAAGGAACCGACACCTGTCAACAAGGCGATCATAAGTCCAGTCGGTACTAGAAAACGAAAATTAACTGGTATAATTTTGCTGACAGCTCTCTCTCCATATGCCATATACATAAGTACAATCGCCGAAGCGGTCATTAATCCACCGACAAATCCACCTCCAGGCGCGTTATGCCCTGCAAGAAATAAATAAATCGAGAAAGCGAATAAGATGAATGATATTAGCACTGTCGCCGTTCTTAAAATCAAGTCATTCGTTCCGTGCATTTTCATAACTCCTTTTCCATTTCCGTAATTCTATCATAATATAAATGTGCAGTGATTTCCATCGGTTAAAACCCGTAAAAATTAAACCACCCAGCAAGATAGGAAGTTAACGCCGTCATCCAGTCGAAAAAAAGGGCGATTCCCATAAATATCATGACATAACCCCCGATTTTCACCAATCGTGGACCGTTCCTTTTTATCCATTTCATCTTTCCCACAAAAAAGGAAAGGATCAAAAACGGAACAGAGAATCCCAACGAATAAGCACTCATCATCACCATTCCAAGATCCGGCTTATCTGCAGATAACGAGATAACGGCACCAAGTATAGGTCCCGTACATGGCGTCCATCCCATGGAGAAAGCCATTCCGATAAAAAAGGAACCGATAAATCCGCTAGGTCTATTGCGGAAAACGATTTTATGATCCTTCATCAGAAATTGAAAATTGAATACTCCTATGATAACCAATCCAAAAAATACAATTAGAATTGCTCCAAGCTGCCGTATTGCATCCTGCCAAGTTAATAAAAACTCCCCTATAAAGGTGGTGAAAAAACCGAGTAAAACAAAAACACTCGAAAATCCAAGCAAAAACAATAATGTATGGAAAATACTTTTGCTATTCAGCATTCCGTTTTCAACCTTTATTTCGTTCACACTCATTCCAGTTATGTAAGATAAAAAAGCTGGATATAATGGCAGAACACATGGAGAGATAAACGATAGGAAGCCTGCTCCAAAGGCAATAAATATATTTAATTCTGCTGCCATTTTTCTCCCTCCTTCATTAACATAATTCTTTTGTAACTTATTTGTAACAGTGCTCGCTTCTGTATGTCTAAGCATCCAATGAATTCAATTAAAGTCCTGACATAGTAAGTGTCTAAGAGTGCGAATCACCCCGTTATATTGTAATTGCATCGAAGTTCCCACTAAACATAACCGATAAATCCGTCCTCTTAAGTGTAGCAGAAGATAGAACCGCCATTGTGACAACTAAGTGAAATTATCACTTTCTTACATATAAATCCCTTGCCGCTAAGTGACAAGGGATTTATATGTATAGTTATCAAATAGAATCTATTTTAGATACCATTGACCACTAATAAGTGGGTTCATTCATTATTTTGACTGGTTGTTCATCGCCCGCATCATTTGATTGATTTTTTTCTGCGACGGCTTTTGTCCCATTTGCATCATCAATGTACGGAGCATTTGTTCATTAATCGGCGGGTTCTTCTTAAGGTAATTCATCATATACTTTCTCGCAATGAAAAACCCCAGAGCAACACCGGCAATCAAAGCAATAATGGCAATCAATACTACCCAAATCGTGCCCATGTCACGTCTTCCTCCTTCAAGTTGTCTCTCATACAGTATAGTAAATCATAATAGAGAATACAATAGCCTTGTATTCAAGTCCTTATGACGTTTACCTATCGGTGAGATCCATCCATAATTGTCAGAATCATATTCAATAATAAAAAAGCGGCTGTTAAATCGCCTGAAATATTGAAACAACAGCTTTTCCGCTCCGGAAAAGCTAGAGGAACTTCCATATATGCAAGTCCCGGCAATCAGTAGTTCCGCAACGTCTGATTGACCTTCAATACGCAGTACGTTCCCCTTCTTTTCAAATGCATTTTCGCCGGAATGGCAAAGTGCCAGATAGTCCATTAATTCTCGTACAGGAATTTCAGAAGTAACGTATCTCGATTGTTTATAGTTGATACTATCTACTGGATAAACATCAAACTTGCGTAAAAAACGATATAAAATTTCAGAACGATAATAGTAATGATTCGCGAATTCACTGTTCACCAAAAAAATGGAGTAATTAGGCATTGGCTTGTCCCTCCCTGCTAGGAACAATTATACACAATCCAATGCGAAACGGTTGTCAAACGATGGTGGAGAATTCCGCGATTTTTGTCGCACAAGAAAAATATGAGGCCATAATAGACCCCCCCGGCTGGATAACAGCCTGGGGGGGAATTGACATTTAACCTTTGATGAGGCTCTCTGCCTGGTTGACTACATTTTCTACGGTAAACCCGTACTCTTCCAAAATCTTATCTCCGTTAGCGGAAGCGCCGAAGGTTTCTATACCCAACATTTTGCCTTCATCTCCTACATAACGTTCCCATCCGAAAGGAGAAGCCATTTCAATTGCCAGACGTTTTTTCACAGTAGACGGAAGAACTTCTTCCTGATAAGCTTTATCCTGCTGTTTAAACCGATCCCAGGAAGGCATGCTGACCACACTGACATGAATATTCTTGTTTTTCAGTTCTTTCTGCGCGTTGACGGCCAGCTGTACTTCAGATCCAGAAGCAAGAAGCAAACCGTCCGGTTGGTCACTATCAGCAGGACTAATGACGTAAGCACCTTTTTTGACTCCTTCATATGCCTGTTCTTTTGTGCCCTCCAAAGTAGGAAGGCCTTGTCTGGTAAGAACAAGCGCTGTTGGAGTTTTTGTGGATTCTAACGCTAGCCGCCACGCAGCACTGGTTTCGTTTCCATCAGCCGGACGAATCACAGACAAATTCGGCATTGCACGAAGAGATGCCAACTGTTCGATCGGCTCATGGGTCGGTCCATCTTCTCCCACAGCGATGGAATCATGCGTGAAGACATATGTTACCGGAAGATTCATAATCGCGGACAGCCTTACTGCCGGACGCAAGTAATCACTAAACACAAAGAAGGTACCAGCATAGACCTTTAATCCGCCGTGTAGTCCCATTCCATTCAAAGCTGCAGCCATAGCAAACTCGCGCACACCAAACCAAATATTTCTGCCGGAATAGTTATTTCTCGAGAAATCGCCGGCGTCTTTTACATTCGTTTTATTCGATCCAGCTAAATCAGCGCTCCCCCCAAAGAAGTAAGGTACTTTGTTGGCAATAGCATTGATTACTTCGCCGGAAGAAGCACGAGTAGCTAACTTATCTTTTCCCGTCTCGTAAGCTGGAAGCTCCTCTGTCCAGTTAGCAGGCAGTTCGCCGGCAATGGCTTCTGCCAGTTCTTTGGCAAGCTCTGGATATTCCGATTTATACTTGTCGAAAAGAGCGTTCCATTCATCTTCAGCCTGTTTGCCTTGTTGTACGATTTTTTTATCGAAATCCTGGTAGACTTCTTCCGGCACATGAAATTCCTCATGCTCCCATTCATATGCCTGTTTGGTAAGCTTGATTTCATCAGCACCAAGGGGAGCACCGTGGGAAGCCGACGAAGCAGATTTGTTGGGTGATCCATAACCGATAACCGTTTTCACTTCGATCAATGTGGGCTGTTCTGTGTTTGCTTTCGCTTTTTTAATTGCATCTCGGATAGCGGATAAATCGTTGCCATCTTCCACCCGAATAACCTGCCAGCCGTATGCTTTGAACCTTTCTTCTACGTTTTCAGAAAAAGATTGGGACAACTCACCGTCCAGCGATATATCATTCGAATCATATAAAGCGACCAACTTGCCAAGCTTTAAATGACCAGCCAACGATGCTGCTTCATGCGAGATACCTTCCATTAAATCACCATCACTGACAAGAGCAAAAGAGTGATGATCAATAATCGGATAGCCTTCCTTGTTGTACTTGGCAGCAAGATGTTGTTCGGCCATTGCCATTCCGACCGTCATTGCCAGTCCTTGTCCGAGTGGTCCAGTCGTTGCTTCTACCCCTTCTGTATGATGAACTTCCGGATGGCCTGGAGTTTTTGACCCCCATTGCCGGAAACCTTTCAAATCATCGATCGTCAATCCATAACCGGAAAGATGGAGAAGGCTGTATAACAGCATTGACCCATGTCCAGCCGATAGTACAAATCTATCACGATTGAACCAGTGCGAATTCTTCGGATTATGGGTCATGAAGTCTGTCCAAAGTGTATATGCCATCGGAGCAGCTCCCATAGGCAGTCCTGGATGACCGGAATTCGCATTTTCAATTGCATCGATTGATAGTGTACGAATGGTATTAATGGATAGTTTTTCTGTTTGGTTTACCATGTATTGTTGTAACCCCTTTCTGATTTACGGATTATGTACACCTCATATCCTATAATGAAAAAACAAAACAAACAAGCATTTCAACATGTCCATTATAATTTCATGCTGGAATGCTTGTCAAAAAAGGCTTCCTTCTCAATGATTGTTTTTCTCCCGCTGTTTTAAATCTTTTACTTTTTGGGGAGTGACATCCTTTCCTTCCGGATCAACCACTGTCATGCTCTTGAATTGGTTTTTAAAGGATTTCCGGACATTTTTCAAGTACTCTTCCCTCAATGATTGTTGTTCCTGCTTTTCTTTAGCAGTCAACCCTTCTTCTTTTGCCTTTTTAGCAAGTACATTGATTCTATTCAACTTATCTTTTGAAAGCATAAGATACTCCTTTAAATTAATTTATAGTTCTTGTTTTTCCATAAAACAGATTCTTGAAACAAAAAAACAAGTTCAGACAGAACCGAACTTGTCTTGTACATATCTTATCGTTTGTCAGAGTTGGAATCAAGGGAAACATACTCTTGAAACCTGCGGTGGACGGTGGCTTTCGAAACTGGATAGCCAAGCCCTTTCAAGGTCGCAGCTATTTCTTCGAAAGTCAGCTTACTCGCCCTTAGTCTAACCACCTCATCAATCGGGAACTCTATTCTATCTCTACCGGAGGATTCATGCTGCTTCGCTAAGTTTTTGCCCGGATCATATCCCCGTTCCATGGCTTTTCGCATTCCCCGTTTAATTTTCATATTATGGATTTTTCTTTGATATTCTTCTACAATTCCGACGATCTGCAGTACCATAGAGTCCGATTCCGACAATTGCAGCTGTCCTTGATGTGTCAGGGAATACACGGGGATTTGCAATTTGTTTAGCTGATGAAACAAAGCGATTTTTGTATTACCTCTTCCAAGCCGTGTCTCATCCTGAATGAGGAGACAGTCGGCTTGCTGTGAGGAAAAAAGGTCTAGCATCTGGAAGACGCCTTCCCGCTCAATCTCGTATCCGCTCTTTTGTTCTTCTATAACCGATACAATCTCTAGTCTATGATTAACAGCCATATTAGTTAACTCCTGCCTTTGACGCTTCAAAGAGGTTTCCTGTTCATCTTTAGCTGTGCTTACTCTACAATATATAACTGCTTTTTGCTGTTTTGTTGTCTCCACAATCTGACACCTCTTATAATGCTTTTGCTTGTAAGTTACTTAGATGGTGACCATTGAATAATACATTAATCCTAAAGTCAAAATAAATAAGGTTAAATAGAAAAGGTCTAGTTTCGAAAGTTTTTGAAACATTTTATACGCCTCCCAAATAATTAGAACCTATGTTCGTGTTTATACTTTTATTATATACGAACATAGGTTCTTGTCAACATTTTTTTCGAACGAGTGTTTGTATATACATGCCATGCATGGTATAATATTCACAATAAATACTATGTCCGAGGTGTTACACAAATGACAAAACTATCAAAAAGGCAGCAGGCAATTTTAGAATATATTAAAGAACAGGTTTTGGATAAAGGCTATCCGCCTTCTGTAAGGGAAATAGGAGAGGCTGTCGGACTTGCATCGAGTTCTACTGTGCACGGCCATTTATCGAGGTTGGAAAAAAAGGGGTTTATCAGAAGAGATCCTACCAAACCTCGCGCCATTGAGGTGCTCAGTTTGGAAGAGGCAAACGAAATTCCTGCCGGGGAAGCCACTTTCGCTCCCGTTATCGGGAAGGTAACGGCAGGGATACCAATAACAGCAGTGGAAAACATCGAAGAGTATGTGCCACTCCCCGGCACAATAGCTAATCCGGATGATAATATATTTGTATTGATTATCGAGGGAGAAAGTATGGTTGAAGCAGGAATACTGGATGGGGACATGGTAATTGTCAAACAACAGCAAACCGCTCAAAATGGGGAAATTGTCGTGGCCATGACTGAAGAAGGAGAGGCCACCGTTAAGCGCTTCTTTAAAGAAAAAGACCATATTCGTTTACAACCTGAAAATGCAACAATGGAACCAATCATTCTCAATAATGTTTCGATCCTAGGAAAAGTAATAGGTCTATATCGACATATCCAGTAAAAAGTAAAGAAAAAACCAAATCATCAGATTTGGTTTTTTTCTTTCTAGAATGATCTTCTATCTATATGTGTTTACGTTATCCATAAATTTAGTTAGCAGTGTTTCGCTTTTTGTTTTCAGGAAGCGGAAATACTACCAAGAATGCGAAATACCCCAACAATAAAACATTGAAAACAAATAACCATATGGAAGAAAAATCGTATATCTCTTGAAAATTCTTTGTGACGGCCAATACCAAAGCGGCTATCAGCACAAAACCTACATACTTGATAAATAACACCTCCCTTTCATAATTTTATTAAATTTCCATGAAAATGTCCAAAGTTTTTTCCTTTTAACAAAACTGCTCCTTTATGCACTTTATGGAACTACTAAAAAAAATACTAAGGACAAATCGTTGTTATGCTGGTAAAATATAATTCTGTATTAATTCGTAAAGGAGTAATTGCCTGTGAATAAATGGCTTTTTGTCTTTTCTTTGCTACTTATCCTCAGCTCCCTTGATTTTATAAAAGTGGACGGAGCTGCACTGGAAAAGGAAGAAGTACTTATCCGTTATCAGAGTGAGCAAAGCAAACATGAAATCATGAATGAAAGCTATGAAGTTATCAATCAATATGAGAATCTTCCTGTCCTATCCGTCTTGATAAACCCTAACAAAAAAGAATTATTGCGGAATCACGATGATATTTCATACATAGAGAAGAATAGTCCAGTTAAATTATCTGGAGAAACTGCACGAGAAATCAATCAAGCGGCATCCGTTGAAAATCAGTGGAATATGGATACAATTGGAGCTCCTCTTGCCTGGTCGGAAAAGATCACCGGAAAAGGAGTCGACATAGCCATCATCGATACTGGTATAGCCGAGCATGCAGATCTTAACATTCAAGGTGGCTATTCAACAATGAATAAGAATCCTGAATGGGTCGATGATAATGGTCATGGTACCCACATAGCAGGAATCATAGGGGCAAAGCATAATAAAACTGGTATATCCGGAATAGCTCCGGACGCAAACCTATATGCTGTTAAGGCATTAAACCATGATGGAGAAGGTAGTCTTGCGGATATTGTTGAGGCGATTGATTGGGCAATTCAGCAGGATATAGATATAATCAATCTTTCTTTGGGAACTTCATTCAATAGCGAAATATTAAAGGATATGATGAGAAAAGCTTACGAGGAAGGAATTCTTATCGTTGGGGCCAGTGGTAATGAAGGGACAGACGATTCTGTTATTTATCCTTCCAAATATCAAGAAGTCATTGCGGTTTCTGCCATAAATAAAAATAACGAACTAGGTTCCTTCTCTTCCACCGGGCCAGAGGTCGAATTAGCCGCACCAGGTGTAAATATAAGAAGTACGTATTTAAATAACACATACGCTACCTATAGCGGTACATCACAAGCAGCTCCACATGTTACTGGTATGCTTGCATTGTTAAAACAAAAATACCCAGAATTAGCATACGAAGAATTAAGAAAACTAGCTGCGGATTATACAACTGATTTGGGGGATCCTGGCTACGATGTCTATTTTGGAGCTGGTTTGATAGATTTTCGGCGTTCTGACCAAATTGCTCCCCATGAGGTTTCTGATGTTGTTATAAAAGAAAAAACACAAAATACCCTATCTCTAACGTGGGAAAATCCCGAAGATACTGACTTTGAAAAGACGAACTTCTATTTAGACAGTAAACTTATTACATCCGTGAATGGTTCGGAAAATCCAGAAATTACGTTTTCAAATTTGGAAGCAGACCAAACATACTTAATAAAATTGACGACAGTTGACACCTTTTCAAATGAATCGGCAGGGATAACAATCACCGTTAAAACGAAACCGGAAACCAATTCTGATCTTGGGTCCTCCATAACTGAAAACAATGAAGAAAGCAGTTTAGAGAACCTTCCCCAACCACCCGAGAAAGAGGAAATGGAGCAAGAAGAACAGTTGTCCGAAGGAACGGAAGAAGTACAAGGTAATACGAAAATATCATTACCTTCTAAAAAGCAAACGGAGCCAGGCAATACAGGGAAAGAAATACAACCTGCAAAAGAAACAGAAGATAGGGATCCTGGCAAGACGATCGAGAATTCAACTCCCTTGACCGGACAAAAAGCAAGCGGTGGTAAACAACAAAATAATCATGAAAAAATTGTCACTACACTTTCTAACCATGAGGAATCAAATGCCGTAGAAAAAGCTAAAATTAATAATGCTGGACCTCCGCCCACGGATGAATTAACGCCGAAACGAGAAAACGACTTTCAATCCGGAGACCTGACTAAAACAACAGCGGAAAATGCTGAGTCAGATGACATCCAATTGCAAGAGAATGAGTCTATAACCAACGAATTATCTGGCCTCTCTAAAATTATCTATTTGGTTATGGAATTTATCACACTCTTTTTCCGATACTTGTCTATGAAAATGTAAAAGTAACAGTGGCCCTCTTACCAGGTGTAGAGGGCTATTTATTTTTATCTGTTTGACCATCTCTTTTTTTGACAAGTTCGAATAAACCTGTACCTGCCAAACCAGCGATCCCCCCTGCCCACAGCCGTAAAACAATATCCATTTCACTAAATGGATAAGCAATGACTCCAATCACCATCCCAATCACTAAGCTGATGGTTGGTATAATATTTTTAGGAAGAACGAACGTTTTTTTTACCAATTCAACTAAAGCGGAAACAACCGGAAATAAAACAGTAGCAAACATCAAGACATTTTCCAAATTAAAACCCCCCTTATTAAACTATGACGTTATCAGCCATTCTAGAAGCGGATCTATAAACTGCTTGACTTCTATTCTTCCTGAGGTTGGTTTCTTATAAAGACAAAACGACGGGAGCCATGCCATAGGCTTTTCTTGTTGTATAGGAAATGATAAATTTAACTGTCTGTGGATAATTGTTGGCTGAACCAGCCACGTGTAGCTCCACGCCTACCCCCTCGAGGTCTTAAGCCCACCCTCTGTGTGGCAAAAAGCGCCACGCCGAGGCTGTTCTTAAGCTTGTCGGAGGCCCACACGATGTGGGTCATGCAGGCGTTGCCACAGGAAGTGGCGGCTCTAGCCTGTATTCCTTTAAACAGGCGCTTACGCTTTTGTCCTTAAAACTTTTAAGTTCTTTTAAAGACAAAAAAACCCCTGACGCTTGTGCGCCAAGGGATTGATAGATTAATAAGTTTGCAGATACTGTTCGCGTTCCCAAGGGTGTACTTGTGTTCTAAACATATCCCACTCGATTTCTTTTGCTTCGACGAAATGTTCGAAAAGGTGCTCTCCAAGCGCTTCTACGATGATTTCATCTTTTTTCAATAGTTCTACTGCATTGTAAAGGGTAGCCGGCAAATCTTGTACGCCGTTTTCTTCCCTTTCTTCTTTATCCATGACGTAAATATTGCGATCAACAGCTGTTGGAGCTTCCATTTTGTTTTTGACACCGTCAAGACCCGCTGCAAGCATGACTGACATAGCCAAATAAGGGTTCGCGGCTGGATCGACGCTTCTCACTTCCACACGCGTGCTTAACCCCCTTGAAGAAGGTACACGGATAAGCGGGCTTCGGTTCAGACCCGACCATGCTACATAGCAAGGAGCCTCATACCCAGGAACGAGACGTTTGTATGAGTTGATTGTCGGGTTTGTTACAGCAGTGAAGTTGGTAGCATGCTTAATGATTCCCGCAATAAATTGATAAGCCGTTTCGCTAAGTTCCAGCTCTCCTTCGGGATCATAAAAAGAGTTTTTGCCGTCTTTGAATAGAGACATATTGGAGTGCATTCCCGAACCGTTCACGCCGAACAGCGGTTTTGGCATAAACGTAGCATGCAATCCGTGTTTACGAGCTATCGTTTTGACAACCAATTTAAACGTTTGGATATCATCACAGTGCTTCAAGGCATCAGAATATTTAAAGTCGATCTCGTGCTGGCCTGGCGCCACCTCATGATGGGAAGCCTCGATTTCAAAACCCATCTCTTCCAGTTCAAGTACGATATCGCGCCGGCAATTTTCGCCCAAATCAGTAGGAGCTAAGTCGAAGTAGCCTCCCTTGTCATTCAACTCAAGGGAAGGGTCGCCTTTTTCATCTAATTTGAAAAGGAAGAATTCTGGTTCAGTACCGATATTAAAAGCGGAGAAGCCTAGCTCTTCCATCTTTTTCAGGTTGCGCTTCAAGTTATAACGAGGGTCCCCTTCGAAAGGTGTGCCGTCTGGATTGTAAATATCGCAAATGAAACGTGCAACTTTTCCTTTTTCAGATGTCCAAGGGAAAACGACGAATGTATCAAGATCTGGATATAGTTTCATATCGGATTCCTCAATGCGAACAAATCCTTCGATAGAAGAGCCATCGAACATCATTTCATTGTCAAATGCTTTTTCTAGTTGACTTAAAGGGATTTCAACGTTCTTGATGGTTCCGAGCATGTCAGTAAACTGCAAACGGATGAATCGTACGTTTTCCTCCTTGATTTTTTGCATTATCTCTTCTTTCGTAAATTTAGCAGCCATTTATTCCTCTCCTCCTATATATTTAATGGAAGAATCGTGATAATTCTCCCTGGCGCAACGATGTTTTTCCCATACGTCCGGTACTGTAGAGCTCTTTTTGCAGCATTTTCCGCAATTCCTTTTCAGACAGTTCCGGGGCTTTTTCATTTTCCTTCAACTGTTTGGTTGTTGGGAGATCTTTTATGTTAAGTACTTGTTTGATGCCTGCCAAGTTAATCCCCTTTTCAATCAATTCTTTTATTTCCAGTAAACGGTCAACATCATTGAATGAAAACAAACGCTGATTTCCGTTTGTCCTGGCGGGATGAACCAAGTTATGTTCTTCATAATAGCGGATTTGTCTTGCTGTCAGATCGGTCAGTGACTTAACAATACCTATGGAAAATAACGGCATGGAACGTCTGTCCAGATCGCTCATGTAAAAACCCCTTTCCCAGTTATTTTTCCATAACTCCATTATACCTTCGGAACAATTATTGTCAAGGCATGTTAACTTTCTTCACATCAAAAAATAATTAATTTCTTGAATTTTCTTATAATAGAGTTAAGGGTTCATTTTCTTCTTTTTTAATTGTCTTTGCTTTCAGTAAATGCTCCTATCACTATAATAGGAAAATGATAGTCAACTTTTGTCCAAACACAAAATTCTTTTTGAATATTGCCATATAAAAGAATCAGCCACTTCAATGGCTGATTCTTTTATGTCATTATTTTAATAAATACCCTTTTTCTTGTAACGTCTTCACTGCTTCTGTTACCGCGATTTTTACGTGTGCATAAGTAAGACCGCCTTGGACATAAGCAGTATATGGCGGACGAATCGGTCCGTCAGCTGTAAGTTCAAGGCTTGCACCCTGAATGAAAGTCCCGGCAGCCATGATCACTTCATCTTCATACCCCGGCATCGCGGAAGGATAAGGCGTGACAAAAGAATTGACAGGAGATGCTTGTTGAATAGCCTGGCAAAAAGCGATCATTTGTTCTGCTGTATCAAAATTAACTGATTGGATCAAATCCGTCCTTTTCGCCTGATAGGCCGGCGTTGTTTGAAACCCTTTTTTTTCCAAAAAGCGCGATGTGAAAACGGCGCCCTTCACCGCTTCTCCAACTACATGCGGTGCCAAAAAAAGTCCTTGGAACATCTCCTGTAACATTCCGAGGCTCGCACCGGTTTCTTTACCTAGTCCAGGTGCTGTCAAATGGTTGGCACACTGTTCTACCAGATGTTTTTTACCGGCAATGTATCCTCCCGTGCGGACGATCCCGCCACCGGGATTCTTAATCAGTGAACCGGCAATCAAATCTGCTCCCACATGGAGCGGTTCTTTCGTTTCAACAAATTCGCCATAGCAGTTATCCACGAACACTTGCAAGTCCTTGTCCAAGTGTTTAATAAACTGAACCATCTCTTTTATTTCGTCGATCGTAAAAGATGGGCGGTCATGATAACCCTTCGATCGCTGAATAGCTACAACTTTTGTATTTGTCTTCACTGATTGTTTTACTTTATTCCAATCAATTGCTCCATTTCCCTTCAAGTCCACCGCACAATAATCGATGCCGAAATCCTTGAGACTCCCATTATTTGACCCACGGCTGCCGATCACCTCTTCTAAGGTATCATAGGGTTTGCCGGTCATATAAAGCAACTCATCCCCCGGACGCAGGAGACCGAACAGGGCTGTTGTAATTGCGTGTGTACCAGAGACGATTTGAGGACGCACCAATGCGTCTTCTCCCCCGAAAACTTCTGCATAAACTGCTTCAAGGGTTTCCCTTCCAAAATCATCGTATCCATAACCGGTTGTAGCATGGAAATGGCTGTCACTGACTCGATGTTTCTGAAAAGCCTGCAACACACTTCTTTGATTGGTTTCCGAAATCTTGTTTGTTACTTGTATTTGTTTTTGTATATCCTGTTCTGCTTCTTTGATGGTTGAATCAATCATTCTTTCTCGTGCTGCTCCTTCACCCTATATTTTAATGGATGGTCAGGGCTAATATAACCACTGACCCGATATCCATCTCTTTCTTCATCAAAATAACGGTCCGTCATAATCGTCTTTCTCCTCAATGTTTGAAGTAACTTACCTTCATCAGGCGGGAGAAAGGTCTGGTATGCTTCCCACTGCTCGATAAGTATTTGTTCAACTTCATGCAATACCCGCTTTAAATCGATTGGATCGTGGGCGCTTATCGTCATCGATGGATGTACGGAAGGAATAAAATCCTCCTGCAGGATGTCTTTTTTATTATAGACAGTTAGCATAGGCAGCTTTTCCGCTCCCAAATCCTCTAACAGTTTGTTTACTGTTTTCGAATGATTCTCCAAATCCGGGTGGGAAGCATCCACCATGTGGAGGATAAAATCGGCCTCTGTTACTTCTTCCAGCGTAGAGCGAAAAGCTGCAATCAATGTCGTCGGTAAATCTTGGATGAAACCTACCGTGTCCGTGATTAAGGCAGCAAACCCGGAAGGAAGCTGAATTTGACGCGTCATCGGATCAAGAGTTGCAAACAGTTGATTTTCTTCCAGTGATTCACTTTTGGTTATCCGATTAAAAAAAGTGGATTTTCCGGCATTCGTATAACCGACAATCGCTATTTGAAATGCTTTGTTTTCTTTTCTTCTGCTTCTATACTGTGCGCGTTGGTTCACAACTGCTTGCAATCTTGCCTTGATTTCGTCTATTCTTCGTCTAATGTGCCTACGGTCAGACTCTAATTTGGTTTCACCGGGACCACGGGTACCGATACCTCCTGCAAGCCGGGATAGCGACTTTCCTTGCCCATAAAGACGAGGAAGCATATATTCCAACTGCGCCAATTCCACTTGCAGTTTTCCTTCTTTTGTATTAGCCCGTTTTGCAAAGATATCGAGAATCAATTGACTTCTATCTATAATTCGTACACCGAGCCGTTCACCTAGATTTTTGGCCTGGCTTGGTGAAAGCTCGTCATTGGATATGACTAAATCTATTTCCCATTCCTCCACAATTTCAGTAAGTTCCTGCACCTTCCCTTCGCCCATGTAAAGAGCAGGATGTATCCTTTCCCGATTTTGTGTAATAATTTTCAGGACATTTCCCTGCGCTGTTTCCGTAAGAGACTGTAATTCACTCAGTGAAGATTGAAAGCGTTCCTCTTCTTGTCTTGGTTGTCGGACAGCTATGATTAGCACTTTTTCCTGCATCTGTTCAACCTCTTTCTCTGATTCTGCTTTCATCATATCAGATATATAACGAAATAAAAACTAGAACCTCGCGCAGCAAGGTTCTAGTTGCCATCTAATCCAAATGAAGATCACTTTTGGTGATGGTGGTCAGATCTTTGGTCGTTAGGTTTTGCTTTCTCATCAATCGGACAGCATGCTTTCGAATGGATTTCTCCAATAAATTACGTACAAAGCGGGCATTTGAGAAATCATGGCTTTTGTTCTGTTTTTGCTTGATTAAATAATCTTGCAGTTTCCACTCCGCTTCCTTCGTAAAGTGGTATTCCCTTTCAGCGGCCATCTGTTTGGCTATTTCGAGTAATTGCCCTACAGAGTAATCTTCAAACTCAAGGACGATTGGAAATCGAGAAACCAACCCTGGATTTAACGACAGAAAGTATTCCATTTCGTTTGGATAACCAGCCAAAATCAAAATAAATTCATTGTGGCTGTCTTCCATATGCTTCACCAGTGTATCAATCGCTTCTTTTCCGAAATCTTTATCACCGCCGCGCCCCAGTGAATAGGCTTCATCAATAAACAAAATGCCGCCTTTTGCCTTCTCGATTAAATCTCTTGTTTTCTGTGCGGTATGGCCAATATATTCTCCTACTAGATCAGCTCTCTCCGCTTCGATAAAATGTCCTCTAGACAAAATATTCATTTCAAACAACGTTCTGGCAAGCTGCCTTGCCACGGTGGTCTTTCCGGTTCCCGGGTTCCCCTTGAAAAGCATGTGCAGTACCTGTTTTTCCGCTTTTAACCCAGCTTTTTCCCTTTTTTGGTTAATGGTGATCGATGCGTAAATTTCTTTCATGGTATCCTTCAGGTTGGCTAAACCAATAAAGGATGAAAATTGATGGTCGATGTCAACAAATGGGTCATAGCTATTTTCTTCCCTTGTTTCTCTGGAGGTAGAGAGTTTTTCTCTTTCGTTTAAAATAATATTTATTTGGCCATTTCGTTTTAAAGATACTTGAGATTCCACATTACCACCCCTTATTCACGATATTATACGTGGAAAGGGCAGCGAGTGTGACATTCGCCCATAGTCCGGCGGCAAACAACATCGTCCTGGAACCGGACGCGATTAAAATTAAAAAAAGGCGCTCGATGAACGCCTTTTTTGTTACCTATATCCTTACAGCCGATACGGAACCTCTTTGGTATTATTCCTTTTCCAAAGCAACGTTCTTAACTGGCGCAAACGTCGAAATAGCATGTTTGAAAATTAATTGCTGCTTACCGTCCGTATCAAATAGAACGGTAAAGTTATCAAAAGCTTTCACGGTCCCTCTCAACTGAAAACCATTTAATAAAAAAACGGTGACTTGAATCCGTTCTTTCCGGAGTTGGTTTAAATATTGGTCTTGAATATTTACCGATTGAGACATAGTTTTTCCTCCTCTTTTTATCTGTACTATGTAATTTCTATTTTTTCTTTAGCATTCCTGCTAATTCCGATAAAATTATTTCAAATTGTTCCTCCTTTTGTCCAGTTTTTATCGTGTACCAATGAATATCCATCTTATTCTTAAACCATGTCAACTGTCGCTTGGCAAACCTTCGAGAATTTCGCTTTAACAAATCGACAGCTTCATCCAGGGTCATTTCCCCTTTAAGATAAGGAATTATTTCTTTATATCCAATTGCTTTCATGGACTGACTGTTTGCAAAACCTCGATTATATAGATTCTTTACTTCTTCCACAAGCCCTGTTTCAATCATTACGTCAACCCGCTCGTTGATCCGTTGATAAAGTAAATCCCTTTCCATTTCCAAACCAATGATAATAGGACGATAAGGAGAGTCTCCCTTTTGCCCCGCTTGATATTCACTCATCGTTTTGCCTGTCTTTTCATATACTTCCAAGGCACGGATGACTCTGCGCTTATTATTGGGATGGATCTTTTCAGCTTGTTCCGGATCTACTCGTTGCAGCTTGGCATAGAATGAATCGATTCCATACTGATTGATATCCTTTTCAAGTTTTGCATGAAAGGTATCATCTCTCTTCTCGTCAGCGAAAATATAACCGTTTAAAGCAGCTTGTATGTATAAGCCAGTTCCTCCGGCGATAATTGGTAAATGATTTCTTTCCGTGATCTCCCTCACATAATCCGCTACTTTTTGTTGGAATTCTGCAACAGAGAACGTCTCGCCGGGCTGCTTTATATCAATCATGTGATGTGGCACGCCTTTTGTTTCTTCTTTTGTTATTTTTGCCGTCCCTATATCCATTCCTCGATAAATTTGCATCGAGTCGCCGCTGATTACTTCTCCGGAAAAGTTCCTGCCTATTTCTACGCTCAAACTGGTCTTTCCGACAGCTGTCGGACCAACAACCGCAACTACAACTGGTTTCATGCTAATACTCCTAAGATTATAAATTAACGTTTTGGTTATACTATCCTTTTGATAAACCATTATACATCAACTTTGATTTTTCGCAATCTTCTCGTCTGACAATCAATCTAAGCAAGCGTTTGGTTTTTACTTTGTCAGGGTACATGTTTTATAAACGCAGTATCCTATACTGTAGTTTTCAACTTAACAGCAAAAATAGCGAAATACTAAAAGGAGGCAACACAATATGGGTTTTATTATCTATTTAATAGTCGGCGGACTAATCGGTTGGCTTGCTGGTTTAGTAGTCGGAAAGGATTTACCGGCAGGTATTTTCGGTAACATTATCGCAGGTATTATCGGTGCATGGATTGGAGGAGAATTGTTCGGGGAATGGGGTCCTGAACTAGGTGGCATTTATCTTATCCCCGCATTAATCGGTGCGATTATTTTCGTGCTAATACTAAGTCTCATCATCCGTGCAGTAAGAAGGTAATAAAAAGGAGGCGCTGTTTCATTCAGCGCCTCCTTTTTCGGTTGTTATACGCTCGTACACGGGTTGCTTGGTAAAGAAAAGCTGTTATACACTGCGAACTAACTTTCTCATTGAGTCCTTCTATCCCTCCATAGAAGCAGTGTAGACCAACGCTGCGTAAATACCTTGTGCTTTTTGCGCGGGCGCCTGGTGAACTTACTAGAACAAGCGCTCTGCGGGTACCTCTCTTCCCGCAGCACGAGTGTTTACGATGGGACGAGTAATCGCAGTCCCACGGAAAGCGAGTGTTTTTTCCACAGCGCCGGATTAGCACTGTATAGGATGGGAGGAAGCTGTTACTGCGTGAGCGTTATGTCGTATTTTATATGTTTCATAACTAAATCTCTTTGAAAGCAGTTGTCCATCGTGGAGGCTTTTTAATAAAAGCTTATGCTAAGGAGAACTTGGAAAAGAAGCAATCGTGGATTAAAAAAACTTGCAGAAAAACACAAGGTTTCTCTACAAGTTGAATGCATGGTTAACACTATTCTTATGTGAACTTATTATTTTAGATGGCCTTCAAAAGCAGTCAACATCCACACATGTTTTTCCAAACGACCCTGTAGTTCGTTTAACAGATCAAGCGATGGCTGGTCATTCACTTCTTCCGCCAACTTACCGCCTTTCTCTTTGATTTCATCGATGATCGTCTGATAATCGCGAGAAAGCTGGGTGACAATTTCATCTTCTGTATCGTCTGCCTGTGCTTCATGGATGGTCGCCTCTTTGATGTATTTATGCATAGTGGCCAAGGGCCTACCGCCGATAGCAAGTACCCGTTCCGCTATGTTATCCAAGTCTTCTGCTGCCTCGTTATAAAGTTCCTCGAACACCTCGTGTAATTTAAAAAAGTGTCTGCCAGTGACAAACCAGTGGTATCGATGAAGTTTAACATATAGCACCGCAAAATTTGACAGCTCTTGATTTAAAAAATTGATCAATCGTTGATTTTCCGGCATATTTTCATTCACATGCACATTTAAGTTTTCCGCCATTTTCCATCACACCTTTCTATAGGGTTATTTTTTTATTATGTACGCGAATTATACATAATCGTTAACTGTTGTTATCTAAATACCCCGCCAACACTAATAACAAACATGAAAAGCGTTAAGAAAGAAACGGCAGAAAACTTCATTTCGCAGTTTGTTGCTTCTCGAATAAGCGGTTAAACTGCAAACTATATTTTAGATCCCTACCGCCCAAACAACAGAGGAGAGAATGTCTCGCTAAAAAAACACTATGTCGTATTTTCTCTCTATGTTCAAACAGTCCAAAGGACAAAAGCGCAAGCGCCTGTTTAAAGGAGTACAGACTAGAGCCGCCACGTCCTGTAGCAACGCCTGCATGACCCACATCGTTTGGGCCTCCGACAAGCTTAAGAACAGCCTCGGCGTGGCGCTTTTTGCCACACAGAGGGTGGGCTTAAGACCTCGAGGGAGGAGGCGCTGGAGCTGGACGTGGCTGTTTCAGCCAATAATGATCCACAGACAGTCAAATTTATCATTTCCTATACAATTAAAAGCTTGCAGAAAACTGTATTTTCTACAAGCTGGCAATCATTCTGTTTATAACAATCACATCACACGCTTGAACATTTTTTCCATATCATAAGGAGAAAAATGGGCAATAATAGGACGTCCGTGCGGGCAAGTGAACGGATCGGTCGATTTTCTCAAGTCTTCTAGCAACCGGAACATATCATCATGATTCAAGTAATGGTTTGCTTTAATGGATCGTTTACAGGACATTAAAATGGCCGCTTCTTCCCTGATTTTTTTAATATTCACTTTTTCATCAGCGATTACTTGCTCAACAATTTCCTGGATAACTTCCTCTTCAAAACCTTTAGGGAACCATTGAGGATGCGATCGTATTGCGTAACTTTGTTCACCAAATGGTTCAAAGAACAAACCGATCCTCCTAAATTCTTCCTGGTATTGTTCGATCAGCAAGGCTTCCTGTTTTGAAAAGTCAAAAGTTAAAGGCATTAAGAGCTCCTGTACTTCATTTGGCACTTCTCCGATTTTCTCTTTAAAAAATTCATATTTTATGCGTTCCTGGGCGGCATGCTGGTCGATAATATACAAACCATTTTCATTTTGTGCAAGAATATAGGTGCCATGATGCTGTCCGATAGGGTACATAGCTGGTATTCGGTCGGTTTTCGTTTCCTGCTCTTCTTCAATGGCCTGTACTGGTTCTGCAGTCCAATCCCGACTATCCTCTTGATGAGGATACTGTTCCACCTCCGGGAAGGTTTCCTTCAGTCGCTCATCCATTGATAGTTCCGATGCTTCTTCCGCTGTTTTAGCCAGCCGATCGTCAATCATCCCGACATGTTCCTGCCCATCATACATTTGGGTGTTTTCCTTTGCCGTCGGATAGGGAGCAGGTTCATGGAATTCAAAACTGTTTTGTACACTTGGCTGGCGATTAGGCTTGGGTTGACTTGCCTCAGGGATGAGCGTCTCTTTCCGGAAAGCTTCCCTTATGGTAGATTCAATTGCTTCAAACAATTCTTTCTCCTTGCTGAAACGCACCTCCAGTTTAGCCGGATGCACATTTACATCGACCAATATGGGATCCATTTGGATGTTCAACACAACTAACGGGTGTCTTCCAATCGGCAACAGCGTATGGTACCCTTTGGCAATTGCCTTGTTCAAGGCGATACTCCTGATAAACCGGCCATTGACGATAGTGGATATATAATTTCTCGATGCCCTTGTCACTTCCGGTTTGGCCACATAACCTTTAATGGAAAAATCAAGCGTAGAGTGCTCAACCGGGACCATTTTTTTTGCAACATTCATTCCGTATACTTGAGCAATGATTTGCAGTAAATCTCCCCTCCCGGGCGATCGAAACAGCTGCTTTTCATTATGATAAACTTCAAAGCGGATAGTTGGATGAGATAAAGCCATCCGGTTCATTACATCGGTAATGTGTCCCAGTTCTGTATGAATCGTCTTCATGTATTTTAGACGGGCAGGTGTATTAAAAAACAAATTTTCCACAACGATCTCTGTACCCTGCCTGGCATCACTTTTTGATTTTCTGACCAGTTTTCCTCCTTCAAGTTCCAGCAGGGTACCTGCTTCATCTCCGGTCGAGGATTTAACGGTCAACCTGCTAACGGCCGCGATACTGGCAAGTGCTTCCCCTCGGAAACCAAGTGTCCGAACATGAAAAAGATCATTTTCCTCACTTATTTTACTGGTAGCGTGGCGGAGCACAGACCGTTCACAGTCCGGTTCACTCATTCCGTCCCCGTTATCCGTTATCTTTATTCTCTCTAGTCCAGCTTCAGACACTTCGATTTTGATAAAGCTGCTGTTCGCATCGATGCTGTTTTCGACCAGCTCCTTTACAACGGAAGCCGGACGTTCGACAACTTCACCCGCCGCTATTTTGTTCGCAAGTGCGTCCGGCATTTGCTTTATACGCATGCTATTCCTCCTCACCAGTTACTTTTTCGCTTTCTTCTGTAGTTGATAAAGGATATTCATCGCTTCCAATGGAGTCAATTCCATGATATCCAGGTCCACTAACTCTTTCGCTAGTGTTTGTTCCCGCTTGGAACGTGTCTGAACATTGGAAGGGCGCTCTTCCTCCGGTACAAAAAAGGACATCTGCTGTTCAGGTTCCTTTTCCACCTGACGGGCTGGTTTGGTTTTTTCAGGGGTGCCGGAATGATTTTGCTCTGTTTCAAACTGCTTTAAAATATCCGAAGCTCTGGAAATTAATTGATCGGGCAATTCGGCCAGCTTTGCTACATGAATCCCATAGCTCTCGTCTGCCGCTCCAGGCTGAATTTGATGCAAGAATACAACATTTCCTTGGTATTCTTCTGCACGGACATGAATATTTTGGACGGCATCCAGTGTATTTTCCAAACTGGTCAACTCATGGTAATGGGTTGAAAACAACGTCTTTGCCTTCACATGGTCATGGACATACTCGATAATCGCCTGAGCCAACGCCATTCCATCATAGGTGCTTGTCCCTCTGCCGATTTCATCCATTAAAATTAAACTGTTTTCAGATGCCTGGGTAATGGCGTGTTTTGCTTCCAGCATTTCTACCATAAACGTACTCTGACCCGAAACAAGGTCATCAGCCGCACCGATCCTGGTGAAAATCTGGTCAAAAACAGGTAAAGACGCTTCCTCACATGGCACAAAGCAGCCGATTTGCGCCATGATTGCCGTAAGAGCAAGTTGACGCATATACGTACTTTTCCCTGACATATTCGGACCGGTGATCAGCAATATTTCCGAAGACTCATCCATATACACATCATTTGGCACAAAGGATTCGCCTTTCATTACTTGTTCGACCACCGGATGTCTCCCCTGTTTTATGGAGATTTTTCTTGATCCATTAAAAGTTGGTCTTACATAGTTATTCTCTTCACTAACTGCTGCAAAGCTTTGCAGGACATCGAGTGTGCTGACCTTTTCAGCTAAAGCCTGCAGAGCAGGAATGTATTGTTTCACTTTTTCCCGCAATTCTACAAATAACTGGTATTCCAAATCAACACTTTTCTCCTCTGCCTCAAGAATAAGAGACTCTTTTTCCTTCAATTCTGGTGTGATAAATCGTTCCGCATTTGTCAGCGTCTGCTTCCGCTCATATTTTCCTTCAGGAAGCAAGTGCAAATTAGCACGGGTGACTTCAATATAGTAACCAAACACACGATTATACCCAATTTTTAACGATTTGATATTTGTCGCCTGCTTTTCCCGCTGCTCCAATTCTGTTATCCACTTTTTACCGTTCTTGGAAGCGTCGCGGTACTCATCTAAAGTAGGATCGAACCCATCCTTGATAATTCCGCCTTCTTTAATAGTTAATGGTGCGTCTTCTTTTATGCTTTCCTCCAACAATTCAGCCAGCCCGCGAAGCTCGTCAATTCCCTCCGCCAGCGAACGGACACTCTCATTTTCGAATTGGGACAAAAGCTGTTTGATTGCAGGGATATTTTGAAGAGATTGTTTTACCTGGATCAAATCCCTGGCATTGACATTTCCATAGGAAACTCTTCCAGCCAGGCGTTCTAAATCATACACGGTTTTTAGTGCCTCCCGGATTGATTCCCGCTCGAAGAACTGCTCTAAAAATGCCTGGACAACAGCAAAACGTTGGTTGATCACTTGTTTATTCAGCAAAGGCCGTTCAAGCCATTTTTTAAGCATACGTGCTCCCATGGCTGTGACCGTCTTATCAAGAACCCAAAGCAGACTACCCTGCTTCCCTTTGCGCAGTATAGTCTGTGTCAGTTCCAAGTTACGTTTTGAAAACATATCCAACGACATATATTCCTGTAATTGAATAATTCTTGCTGGCTGCAGATGGTCAAGTGATCGTTTTTGCGTATTCTGCAGGTAATTCAGCATCCTCCCGAATCCCTCTAATAACTGCTTATCCTCTGTCAACTGTTCTGTCAGATCATGAAAACCTTCTTTGATACTGTATTCTTGTTGATAGGATACCGTTACTTGCAATCTTTCACGTAAATCCGTTTGATAGTTTTCCGGGAGATCAGGAGAAACGACGATTTCTTTTACAGGCTGGTTGAACAATTCACTCAGTACAGCGTCCCATCCTGAGGAAACGCGCGCGACACTTGTTTCTCCCGTGGACAAATCGTTATACGTAATCACATATGTATTGCCGGAAAATTCACTGACACTGGCAAGAAAATTATTTTCTTTTTCTTCCAGCATGGTTCCTTCCATAACCGTCCCGGGAGTAATCAGCTGCACGACATCCCTTTTCACCACACCCTTAGCCGTTTTGGGATCTTCTACCTGCTCACATATGGCAACCTTGTAACCTTTTTCTACGAGGTTCTTTATGTAGTTCTCAGCGGAATGGTAGGGAACGCCGCACATCGGAATTCTTTCATCGGCGCCACCATCCCTGCTTGTTAACGTGATTTCCAGCTCCCTGGAAGCAGCAAGAGCGTCTTCAAAAAACATTTCATAGAAATCTCCCAAACGGAAAAACAGAAAACAATCTTTGTGCTGCGCTTTTATTTTCAAATACTGCTGTATCATCGGTGTATATGTCGACATGTTTTTTCCCCCACAACTAAAAAATCTATCTTACATTATATCATAATACAGTTGTAGGACTTAAGAGTACGCAGTTGAAGAAATAACAGAATGATCATAATAAAAGAAGGCAGTTGAAAACAAGGCCAAAAGCGCAAGCGTCTGTTTAAAGGAGTATAGACTAGAGCCGCCACGTCCTGTGGCAACGCCTGCATGACCCACATCGTTTGGGCCACCGACAAGCTTAAGAACAGCCTCGGCGTGGCGCTTTTTGCCACACAAAGGATGGGCTTAAGACCTCGAGGGGGTAGGCGCTGGAGCTGGACGTGGCTGGTTCAGCCAATAGTTATCCACAGACAGTTAAATTTATCATTTCCTATAAACAAAAAAACGAGAGATTTCTCCCTCGTTTTCCACTTATTCTTCCTCTTCAGTCGCTAAAAAGTCAGGATTAATGTCCTTGAACTCTTCATCCGACAATTCAAAGTCCCAGTCGTCGTCATCCGCGACGTATCCATGTGGATCCACTTTCACGCACACTTTTGTTTCTCCGATAACTTCCACTAAAAATTCCCGCTCAACTTCGACAAGGATTTTATGATCGTGGCTGGCAATCTTGCATTCTAGACAATTTGGCTGCTGAATCACTTTAGCAAACACTTCATAATCATCATTCAGGGTTTGATCATCTTTTACAGAAAGCTTTACTAAATCACAATACGTGACCCGTTCGGTAACTACCTCTGTTTTGGTGTTATCGTTATAAGAATACCAGATATTCACATCATAACTACCATTGATTTCTACCGTGTCTTCACCTTTTTTCCGGGCGTTATATAAATGATTTATCACCCAGCAGCCAAGAATACTGGAGGGTCTATGTGAAGGGGTGATCGTGTTGGTATCCTGGATGAATTTCCGGCCTTTTCCGATAACGGCTTTTGTTATGATTTCCCGATACTCCTGATCCAGAAATGACATAAGAACTAAAACCTCCTCTTTTTTCATAGTCAGTTTATGCATGGCAATCACCTATAGTGCATCCTTTTTTCCAATTGATCCGCGGTAATTGACATGATAGGCTCTACAACATCCTATGCAGATGCCCAGCAAAATGTACATAAACCAAAAGAGGAAGATTCCAATAAGTAAAACGGTTTTATATGAAAATATACGCCAGTTGTACTTGGCTCGTTCGGGCTTCCGTAAAAACAAAGCAACTCAAAATGAACAAAAGCGCAAGCGCCTGTTTAAAGAAGTACAGGCTAAAGCCGCCACGTCCTGTGGCAACGCCTGCATGACCCACATCGTTGGGGCCTCCGACAAGCTTAAGAACAGCCTCGGCGTGGCGCTTTTTGCCACACAGAGGGTGGGCTTAACCTCGAGGGGGGAGGCGCTGGAGCTGGACGCGGCGGTTTCAGCCAATAATTATCCACAGACAGTTAAATTTATAATTTCCTATACAACGAAAGAGGACCATTCCGTCTCACGGAACAGTCCTCTCCAAAGGTCAATGACTACAGGAAGAGCCATTACCCAGTTTGGAGCCAGTTTCCCCTGCCAGTAAATCACCGCCTGTAGAGCGAATTACTTCATTGGTAACCTCTCTGGCAATGGTATTGGAAACAAGCTGCAAAATGTCATTGATCACTAACTGGGAATCTTTAAATTCTTGTACTAATGGGATTTCATCGATTTCTTTTTCGATACGATCCAGTTCTGCTTCCGCTTTCTTCTGGGCTTCTTCTTTCCCATAAGCTTGTAGATTCACGACTTGTTTTTGCATTGCTTTTAATTTCTTAATTAAAATCTGTACCTTCTGGTTCTCGTTCAACTTAGCTTCTAATTGCTTAAAACGCTCGATTTCTTCGGTATTAGCCATCATTTGGGCCAACTTATTCGCTTCGTCCAGTACTTGCTTTTTTGTATATGGAGCCAAATCATTTCACCTCTGCAGTTTCTTCAACCATTTCTCCGTCAAGAGACCAGGTTTTCGCATTTGTTATTTTAACCTTAACAATCTTACCGATTGCAGACCTAGGTGCTTTAAAATTGACCAATTTGTTCCGCTCGGTATAACCTGCCAGTACGTCCGGGTTCTTCTTACTTTCTCCTTCTACAAGAACATCGACGACCTGGCCTTGGTACTTCTTCATTGCTTCTGCTGATTGCTTATTAATCAATTTGTTCAATCGCTGCAGACGTTCCTTTTTCACTTCCATTGGAACATTATCTTCCCAGCGTGCTGCCGGAGTACCTTCCCTTGGTGAATAAATGAATGTGTAGGCACTCTCAAAACCTACTTCTTCCACAAGGCTCAGTGTCTCTTCAAATTGTTCGTCTGTCTCATTTGGAAAGCCGACGATGATATCCGTCGTAAGAGTGGCATTCGGCATTGCAGTTCTGATTTTATCGACCAGCTCAAGGTACCTTTCCCTGGTATATCGCCGCGCCATAACGCGAAGCACTTCCGAACTTCCGGATTGAACAGGCAGATGAATATGGTCCAGTAGATTGCCGCCTTTGGCCAAAACTTCGATCAAGCGGTCGTCAAAATCCCTAGGATGTGATGTAGTGAAACGAACACGCGGGATATCAATTTTCCGGATTTCATCCATCAAGTCTCCCAGACCATAATCCATATCTGTAAGATCTTTCCCATAAGCATTAACATTTTGCCCTAGCAAGGTTATTTCCTTGTAGCCTTGAGCAGCAAGCTGCCTTACCTCCTGGATGATATCCTCAGGCCGCCGGCTTCTTTCCTTGCCGCGTGTGTAGGGAACAATACAATAGGTACAGAACTTATCACATCCGTACATGATATTAACCCAGCCTTTTATTTTCCCTTTTCTTACTTTTGGCAGGTTTTCAATGATATCTCCCTCTTTTGACCATACCTCGACAACCATTTCCTTGCCGAACATAGCTTCTTTCAACAATTGTGGAAGACGATGAATATTATGCGTACCGAAAATCATATCGATGAACGGATGTTTTTTCAATATCCGGTTTACGACCGATTCTTCTTGAGACATACAACCGCACACACCTAAAATTACATCTGGATTTTCCGTTTTCAGTGTTTTCAAATGTCCAATTTCACCAAACACTTTGTTCTCGGCATTTTCCCTGATAGCACAAGTGTTCAACAAAATAATATCGGCTTCCGTTGCTTCGTCTGTCGACTCATATCCCATATCGGTCAGCAGACCCGCCATTACTTCCGTATCATGTTCGTTCATTTGGCAACCATAAGTGCGGATCAAGAACTTTTTATCTTTGCCGATGTTTTGCATATCTTCTGGTACCTCATAGTCATAATGAATCTGCACATCTTCTCTACGGCGTTTTTTGGCCTTTTTTAAATTTGGCGGTTCGTAGGTTGTTTGAAAATATTTTCCGATGAGTTCATCGCTGTCCATATTTTTTAAACGAGATAGGTTCTTCTCCTGGTCGGATTTTATGTCCGCTGGATTCTCCTGTTTTATTTGGTTCATTTCTTTCCGCTGCTGTTCATTCATTTACAGAAGCTCCTTCCTTGAAAAAACTGTCGTTCCTTTTTATGTATCTGTCCGGAACCTATCACCATAAAGGTATCTCCAATTTACTTATTATATCAACTACTAATACTAAAAATAAAGGGATTTTGTATGAAAAAAGGAAATAGACGAATGGCGAAAAAGTACCACGATGGTCTTTTTCGCCATTCTTGTCCTATTAATCAATAATTTTCAGTTTTTTTCCTGCTTGTTCAAATGCATGCAGTGCTTCCTGTAAGTCTTCTCGGGAATGTTCTGCTGTTACAATTGTCCGAACACGTGCTTTTCCCTTTTGCACAGTAGGAAAAGCGATTCCTTGAGCAAAAACCCCTTCCTCAAACAACTGATCGGAAAAGCGGTGAGCTAATGCATCGTCTCCTACCATCACCGGAGTTATCGGCGTCTCGCTGATGCCGATGTCGAATCCTAACTCCTTCAGTCCATTCTTGAAGAATTTCGTGTTTTCCCAAAGTTTTTCAATCAATTCCGGCTCTTCCAGTAAAACATCGATCGATGCATCACAAGCCGCTGTCACTGCCGGCGGATGGGAAGTGCTGAATAGGAACGGTCTGCCTTTATGAATCAAATAATCCTTTAATGTCTGCGTACTAGCGACGTATCCTCCCAGTACACCAATAGCTTTACTTAATGTTCCCACTTGAATATGAACACGACCATCCAGTCCAAAATGGTTGACGGTACCGCGGCCGTTTTTCCCTAAAACCCCGCTGGCATGAGCATCATCGACCATGACAAGTGCATCATATTTTTCAGCCAACTCCACGATTTGAGGCAGTGGAGCAATATTACCATCCATGGAAAATACGCCGTCGGTCACGACCAATCTTGTCCGGTAATCTTGCGTTTCTTTCAATGCCTGTTCGAGAGAATCCATATCGACATGCTTATAAATCTTTCGGCCTGCTTTAGTCAAGCGAATACCGTCGATAATGGAAGCGTGATTTAATTCATCCGAAATAACCACATCTTCGTTTGTCAAAATCGAGGAAAGCACACCCTGGTTTGTGGTAAAACCAGATTGGAAGACCAGTGCTGCTTCGGTATGTTTAAATTCCGCCAGTTTTCTTTCGTAATCCTCGTGCATTTTTAACGTTCCGGCGATCGTGCGGACCGATCCTGTACCAACTCCGTACTTTTCAATCGCTTCTTCTGCCGCTTTTTCCATTCTGGGATGTGAGGTCAATCCTAAATAGTTATTGGAAGATAATTGAATAACCTCTTTCCCTTTTATCGTAACTCTTGCCCCTTGTGCAGATTCGAGGGGGATCAAGTTACGGAAAGTCCCCTCCTTCTTCATATCTTCCAATTGCTCCTGGAGAAATTCAAAACCTTTCAATCAAAACGCCTCCCTATTTTTTTATGGGTGTAAAACCACTTTACCACACTTGCCTTCATTCATAAGATTAAACCCTTTTTCAAAGTCCTCTAAAGGGAAGTGGTGTGTAATCATCGGACTGACATCTACTTGTTCGGAATTAAGCAGACGAGAAACCTGCTGCCAAGTTTCAAACATCTTTCTGCCGGTGATTCCTTGAACCGTTATTCCCTTAAACACGATGTCGTCCGTAATATCGACTTCAACCGGTTTTGTCGGAAGACTGAGAATCGATACTCTTCCCCCGTTGGTCACCATTTTAAAACCCTGGTTTATCGCTGTCGGATGACCGCTCATTTCACAAACGACATCGACCCCATGGCCTCCGGTAAGCTCTTTGACCCGATCGACCGGATTCTCTTTTGCTGAATTGATTATGGTCGTTGCTCCCATTTGATTTGCCAAATCGAGTCGGTAATCATTTAAATCAAATGCAATTACTTGGGAAGCTCCAGCTGCTTTAGCCACACCTACAGCCATCATTCCAATGGGGCCACAACCTATGACAGCCACTGATTTACCGACCACATCACCGCTTAATACAGTATGGACAGCATTCCCCATCGGTTCTTGGACGGAGGCAATTTCCACTGGCATATCTTCTGGATTCTTCCACATGTTATCTTCCGGCAAAGCTACATATTCAGCAAAGCAACCATCCCGGTCCACACCAATGATTTGTGTATTTTCGCAAATATGGTACTTTCCAGTCAAGCACTGAGGACAGTGTCCGCAAACAATATGGGTCTCTGCACTGACATAATCGCCTACTGCAACCTTTGTCACTTTTTCACCCGTTTCCACCACTTCGCCCGCAAATTCGTGGCCAAATACGTATGGAGGATGAACCCTGCTTTGCGACCATTCGTCCCAGTTATAAATATGGACATCTGTGCCGCAGATAGAAGTTGCCTTTACTTTTATTAGCACCTCCCGATCCCCGATAGAAGGTATTTCCACCTGTTGAATTTCCGCACCTTTTTCCTTTCTGCTTTTCACTAACGCTTTCATAGTTCCATTCACTGTGAACACAACTCCTCACATGAAGATACATTGTAGATTGATATATTCATATTTTAACATGATAAAAATATTAATCAATCTCCTGTGTCTATTTGGAATGGACATTTGAGCGCTGCTGAAGCAACCGTTTATCCTTTGATTCTGTATTGCCATCAGACTGGCAAGGAAACACCTAACCGTTGCACGGAAATTTTTTTATGAAATTCTGATTGGTTATCTTGTGAACTACGTTTCTAGGCCATCTATGTAAAAGCTCCTGATTAAAGGCATGATAGTCCGTTGGGTCGAAAAGACCTTTTACAAACTCACTGGTTCCGTCAAAATCTGAACCCAAGCCCAGGCAGTCTTCAGCTCCCTCACTTATATAATAGGAGATATGATTCAGGACATCCAGATAGGTAGCCTCTTTTCCATCATTCAGAAAATCCGGTACAAAAGTGATGCCGATCCATGCCTTCTTTTTAATCAGCTGTTGAATTTGCTGTTTGTCCAAATTTCGTTTATGGGAAGCCAGTTCGATCGCATTGGAATGACTTGCCATCGGAAATTCAGCTAAATCGATAACATCCCAAAAACCTTGATAGGATAAATGAGATACGTCTGTCCATATTTTTTCCTTGTTGAGTAGCTTGACCACTTCGTGTCCGAAAGAGCTTAAACCGGCTCCTCTCTGTTCTTCAATACCATCACATACCGCATTTGCCTGATTCCACGTAAGCCCGACCGCTTTGACTCCTAAGTGCAGCAGGGTTTTCAATTTGTTTATGTCAGACCCAATTACGTGGCAACCTTCCAGTGTAAGCATCGCACCTTTTTCATGCTCCTTTAATGTTTCTATATCACGGCGGGATGTAATCCGTTTTATATGGTCGTAAGGCTCGATGATTTGTTCATAAAATAAATTCACCATCTCTAATGCTGCTGAAAATTGTGCTTCCTCTGATACTTCGGGAGGTACAAAAATAGCAAAGCACTGAATTTTAACTGGACTTTCCATCCATTTTTGATAATTCACCTGCAGTTGTTCACTCGATTCGAAGGGCAGCTGATATTCCCACATCTTATATAAAGCATCACAATGGGCATCGATTATCATTTTCTTCCTCCTTACGGGTCCATTAAAATTAGACGACAGATATTCGTCACAAATCTATAAAAGAAAAACCTGCTTGCTATGGCAAACAGGTAAAGGGATTTATCTAGGCTCTATTATCAGTTTAATAGCAGTCCGTTCCTCATTATCAATCATTATATCAGTAAAAGCCGGAATACATATTAGATCAACTCCACTGGGGGCGACAAATCCTCGGGCGATTGCAACCGCTTTAACGGCCTGGTTTAATGCACCAGCACCGATTGCCTGTATTTCTGCTGAGCCGCGTTCCCTTAGCACATTCGCGAGTGCACCTGCTACTGAATTGGGATTTGATTTAGCTGAAACTTTTAATATGTCCATTCCTAGTACCTCCTTCGTTTACTAAAGTTGTTCCACTTTTACTATATTCTTGGAGTTGATAGATATTCCCTTTTATTATGCGGTAATTATTCTAAAAATTCAAATAATCATCCAAAAAACGGGTGGTCATCATTGATTAATATCCGTTCTACTTTCTTGGCAAAACCGGTGCTTTCATCAAGATCGACAATAAAACCGTTTAATTGTGTTCTTCCCGTTTTGGTCACTTCAAAACGTACCGGAAGATTGGTAAGAAACCGGTTCAGTACCGCTTCTTTGTCTGTACCCAAAATTCCATCATAAGGTCCGGTCATTCCTGCATCGGTAATATATCCAGTTCCCTTTGGTAATATCCGCTCATCTGCCGTTTGCGTATGGGTGTGGGTTCCGACTACAGCGCTGACTTTCCCATCAAGATACCAGCCCATTGCCTGTTTTTCACTGGTAGCTTCCGCATGGAAGTCGACGAATATAAGATTGGTTCTTTTTTTTGCTTCAGCAATCAATTGATCCGCTTTCCGAAAAGGGTCATCAAGCGGCGGCAAAAACGTTCTCCCCTGCAGATTTATCACAGCTACTTCAGCCTTGTTGCTGCGTACATAAACAATTTCTCTCCCAGGCGTTCCCTCTGGAAAATTAGCAGGCCTGACCATATACTCGGCTTCATCGATGAATTCAAATATTTCTTTTTTATCCCAAGCGTGGTTCCCCAGTGTTACAGCCTGTGCTCCCGATTCCAGGAACTGTTTATAGATTTTCTCTGTTATACCTTTTCCTGCAGCTGCATTCTCACCATTAACGATGCTTACATGCGGCTGGTATTTTTGCTTTAAACGAGGCAGATAGTCGCGTACCATTTCTCTTCCTGGTGAACCGACCACATCGCCTATAAATAAAATCCTCATCAGCTTCAACCATCCTATCTTGTTAGTTAGTTTCAGTTTCACATAGATGTGTATCCATGTCAAAATAGATCATTCAATAAATGCAGGTTCTTGTAGATAATATATATGATTCTCGGTTTTTTATGAAAAAGCACAAAAATAAAGCGGCCAAAAGCCGCTTTATTTTGCATATTCCACTGCACGTGTTTCCCGGATGACCGTCACTTTTATGTGACCGGGGTAATCCAGTTCATCTTCAATTTTTTTCCTTATTTCTCTTGCTATTTTCAGTGCTTCCAGATCGTCAATTTCGTCCGGCTTCACCATTATTCTGACCTCACGTCCTGCCTGAATGGCGAACGATTTTTCTACACCATCATATGACTCCGAGATTTCCTCAAGTTTCTCCAGCCGTTTGATGTAATTCTCAAGTGTTTCGCTTCTTGCGCCAGGTCTGGCAGCTGATAAAGCATCTGCCGCAGCAACCAGAACGGCAATAATGGACGTCGGTTCTTCATCACCATGGTGAGAGGCGATAGAATTAATGACGACGTCATTTTCCTTGTATTTCATAGCCAATTCTTTACCAATCTCCACGTGACTGCCTTCTACCTCATGGTCGATAGCCTTTCCGATATCGTGGAGTAAGCCGGCTCTTTTAGCAAGGGTTTCATCCTCGCCAAGCTCTGCTGCTAGTAAACCGGCCAGATGCGCCACTTCCGTAGAATGCTTCAACACGTTCTGTCCATAGCTTGTCCGATACTTCAAACGACCGAGAATTTTGATAAGGTCAGGATGCAAACCGTGTACACCGATTTCAAAAGTGGTCTGTTCACCGACTTCCCGAATATACTCATCCACTTCTCTTCTTGATTTATCAACCATTTCCTCAATTCTCGCCGGGTGAATCCGTCCATCCTGAACAAGTTTTTCCAAAGCAATCCGTGCAGTTTCCCTGCGGATTGGATCAAAACCGGAAAGGATAACAGCTTCTGGTGTATCGTCAATGATCAGGTCAATCCCTGTTAAGGTTTCAAGTGTTCTGATATTACGGCCTTCACGACCAATAATCCGGCCTTTCATTTCGTCATTCGGAAGGTTGACAACCGATACAGTTGTTTCTGCCACATGATCTGCGGCACAACGTTGTAAAGCCAGCGACAAAATGCTTTTAGCCTTTTTATCAGCTTCTTCCTTCGCACGGTTCTCTGCTTCTTTAATCATGATTGCCGATTCATGTGTAACCTCTTGCTCGACTCGTTCTAAGATCACTTGCTTGGCTTGGTCAGTAGTGTATCCGGAAATGCGCTCAAGTTCAGCTTGCTGTTCACCTAACATAGCTTCCACTTTGCTTTCCATTTCTTCAATTTGTTGTTGTTTTTCTGTCAGAGTTTGTTCCCTTGATTCTAACATCAGCTCACGCTTGTCCAGCGTTTCACTTTTTCGGTCCAAATTTTCTTCTTTTTGCATCAGGCGTGTTTCCTGTCTTTGCAGCTCCGCTCGACGCTCTCGGAGCTCCTGATCCGCCTGCTGACGAAGCTTATGATTTTCATCTTTCGCTTCAAGAAGCGCCTCTTTTTTGGCTGCATCGGCATTCCGATGACCCTCTTCTACTATTTGCTTTGCCAATTCTTCCGCACTTGAAATCTTTGCCTCCGCAATAGATTTACGAATCAGATAACCAACAACAATACCGACGATAAGGGTAAGCAAAATGGAGATGATTATTAAGGTAACTATTTCCATGAGTTCACCTCCTCTTGCTATAAATTTGTACAATCACTTTTAGTCGGCATGTACAGTGTCTTTCAATAAAAAAATCGTTTGTTTGCAAAAAAGTGTATAATAATAAGAAGAATTATACATATCAATTTTAATCTTGGAATTTTATATTGTCAAGGAACCGTCAAATTTATGTCATAATCTTTTGGCAAATTGCGCAAACTATGCAGATGGGACTGATCCTTCCTACAAATGAATCCCCAACCGGTCTCGGCTTGGGGATTCATCACTTACATGTCCATTGTTTCCTGGTTTTCCGTTTCTTCGGAAGTTTCCGGGGCAGTATCCATTTCATAATGGCTGCGAATAGTATTGTAGATTTCCATACGGATATCTTCATTCTCTTTCAGGAACTGCTTGGCATTTTCCCGCCCTTGTCCGAGACGTTCCTCGTTATAGGAGTACCAGGCACCGCTTTTTTGTACAATGTCGAGATCGGAACCAATGTCCAATAGTTCGCCTTCCCGGGATATACCCTCTCCGTACATGATGTCTACTTCTGCTTGTTTAAACGGAGGAGCTACCTTGTTTTTTACTACTTTGATTTTTGTTTTGTTACCAACCATGTCATTTCCTTGTTTCAGCGTTTCAGCTCTGCGCACTTCGAGTCTTACAGATGAATAGAATTTCAAAGCACGCCCGCCAGGAGTCGTTTCCGGATTCAGTTTTGTTATCACAAGAGCTTTTTATCTCTTGTTTCTGGAGGTTTCTTTCCCTCATATCCTTTACAGGAATACGGCCAGTCTTTTCTGACCCAGCTCAGCATATCTTTTCATCTTCGACTCACTCGTTAAGATGATGCGGACTCGTGGAAGGATTATATTCTGCCTGCGACAGGTTCACCTTCTATGCGTTGCCCCTGACTGTACTATTACTTACAGCCTTCGGTTCGGATTTACTTCTCAGTATCCCCGCTTCATTCCGCATTGATAATCTGGAAAATTTCTTTTCCAGACGGCAAGCTGCTTATTGTCCGGAATGGACGGCATTTAAACCGCCTGCTTCCCGCACATTTACTTAAGCAGCATTCTCACCAAACATGACTCCTACTTTTTCCCTTATTTGATTGATAAAGATAGCTGTCGTCTTCGATTTGTTAATGGCTCCCGAAAGCTTTCGCAGCGCCTGAGACATTAAGCGTGCCTGTAAACCAACGTGTGCATCTCCCATTTCCCCTTCAATCTCTGCTTTTGGTACGAGAGCTGCAACCGAATCAATTACCACCATGTCGACAGCTCCACTTCGGACAAGCGCCTCGGCTATTTCCAGGGCTTGTTCCCCTGTATCGGGCTGAGATAGCAGCAACTCATCGACATTTACACCAAGCTTTCTGGCATATACCGGATCTAATGCATGTTCAGCATCAATAAATGCAGCTTGTCCACCCTGACGCTGCGCTTCAGCGATAGCATGCAAGGAAACGGTTGTCTTACCAGAGGATTCAGGACCGTAAATCTCCACTACACGTCCTCTTGGATAGCCGCCCACCCCAAGCGCTACATCCAAGGCTAACGAACCACTCGGAACTGTGGCAACTTTTTGCTCCGCACGTTCACCCAATTTCATAATAGAGCCCTTGCCAAATTGTTTTTCTATCTGTTTCAACGCCATATCTAAGGCTTGTTTTCGATCACTCAAATTATTTCCTCCTTAATATTAAGCTATTACCATCATAACTCGTTTTATGAGATTTAACAAGTGAAAAGCGAATAAATGTTCCCTTTTTTTCTACTAGTAATTTATTGCTAAAATGGCTTATTAATTAGGGAAACATTCATCTTAATGCTCAGAGGAAACGACAACTTTCAAATTTTGATGTTCAGCTTATTTTTGTTATAACAGTTAAAAAGTAAATGGCTTGCAGAAAAAAGTGATTTTTTTCCTGCAAGCCTGAGTCAGCCCAATCCTTTTAAATCATATTGTTATTAAGACGATACAATAACTCCAGCCCTTTTTTCACAGTGCGGGCACGAATCGTCTCACGATTTCCGTTAAACTGGAACTGATAAACCTTCGTCTCTTTTTGTTGTTGGGAAATGCCGATAAACACAGTTCCGGGAGGATTTCCTTCCGATTCCCCAGGGCCAGCAACTCCTGTGAAGCTAATTCCTATATCCGCATGAAACGACGAAAGAATGTTTTCCGCCATTTCTTCTGCACACTGCTTACTGACCGTCCCAAACCTGTCAATTGTTTCAGGAAGGACTTTAACAACCGATTGTTTCACTTCTGGAGAATAACAAACAACGCTCCCCGCCACGATTTGGGAAGCACCTGGAACAGAAACAAGTTTGCTAGTGAACATTCCTCCTGTCAAACTCTCTGCTGCAGCTATTTTCAATTTACCTTCCGCCAGCATTTCCACCGTTTTGGCTTCCAAGTTCTCCTCATCATATCCGTAAAAGAAGTCGCCAACCAGTTCCAGAATCTGTTTTTCGGCTTCCCTGATCAATCGTTCTGCTGCTTGACTAGTTGAGGCGCTAGCTGTCAACCGAACTGCTACTTCTCCCTCTAATGCCAACGGAGCAATCGTAGGATTTGTTTGAACGGCAATTAACGATTGCAACTGATGCTCAAGCTGTGATTCGCCAATACCGACAAATCTTAACATCCGTGATTGTATTACTCTATCAAGCTGATATTTTTCTTTGATATAAGGGAATGCATATTCTTCTGCAATTTGTTTCATTTCTCTTGGAACTCCAGGCATAAAAATCCAGGTGACATCCTCTGTCTCCATTGCCATTCCGGGAGCCATCCCGACGTGATTCGGCAGCGCTTGTGAGCCGTTGAATATCAATGCCTGTTTACGATTATTAGGAGTCATTTTCCTGTGGTTATTTTTAAAATAGGAAATAATTTTTTGAAGAGATGGTTCATCCGTTACTACATCCACCCCATAGATTTCCTGAAAGGCATCTCGTGTCATATCATCCTCGGTCGGACCAAGACCTCCGGTAACCAATACGATATCGGATCGTTTTGCAGCAGTGGTAAAAACTTGTTTGACTCTCTCTAGATTATCACCGACCACACTGTGGTGGTAAACATTAACACCATAATCTGCAAGCCGTTTGGATAACCACTGACCGTTCGTATTGGATATTTGGCCAAGTAATAGCTCTGTCCCAACCGCAACAATTTCTGCGCTTACCTGTTTCTTTGTCATTTAGAATCCCTCATTACATGCCAATTTTTGCGGAAATAATCGTAACCGGAGACGATCGTTATAATCATAGCAGCGTAAAGACAAATGATTCCGAATGGAAAACTCAGGTATGAAAATGGATAATTGTGCAGCAAAAGGGCGGAAATAGCTACAATCTGTAACACTGTTTTCAGCTTTCCCATTTGGCTTGCAGCAAGAACAAGCCCTTCTCCTGCAGCTACAAGTCGAAGACCGGTAACGGCAAATTCACGGCTTATAATGATGATGACGACCCAAGCAGGTGCGCTTCCCATCTCCACTAAAAGAATCAAAGCAGAGGCAACCAGCAACTTATCCGCCAACGGATCCAAAAACTTCCCCAAATTGGTCACAAGGTTGTACTTCCTGGCATAAAAACCATCGACCCAATCAGTAGTCGAGGCTAAAATGAACAACAAACCTGCCATAAAGTGGGAAATAGGCAATTCCTGATTACCGATGTCCCAGCTTCCCCAATCAAACGGGATGGACAAAAGCAGGATAAAAATAGGGATCAGAAAAATGCGTGACATCGTGATTCTGTTAGGTATATTCATCATGGTATCCTCCAATTCAATGTAAACATAATCTGTTAGTCAAAAGAAGGACTATTCCCTACCACAACTGTCTACTGACGACAGTTATCGACTGGGAACAGCCCCCGACATTCCAATAACTTACTCTTGCTGTTCTGTTTCGTCTACAACCTCAACGAAGACTCGTTGTACCGTGTTACTAGACATTTCCGGAATTTCCAGCGGAACGCCTGCGATTGTTATTTCAATCGGCTCTGGATTGCCAAAGCGGATCATAAACTGATCTGCTCCGGATAAATCCTCTTCCAATGGAGATTCACTTTCACCGAACATGCCACTATACAAGTCGTTGTCTTCACCTTCAGTTATTTCCAGCCAATGGTCACTTTCTGAAGCCACTTCTACGACGATATCTTCTCCAGGATTGACCAGTTCGATATTCGTCACCTGATCATTCCCCTGCGTGCCCTGATCGACCACATTCAGTTCCGGCTCTGCTTGTTCTTCTTCATTCGTTGAGTCCTCTTGTTGTGTTTCCTCTTCTGTCTGTTCTTCAGCAGCATCATTATTCCCGCTATCGTCATTCTCTTCTGTTTCAGAAGAATCCGGATCGCCAACATAGACTTCGTCCTGCTCTTCATTCTGCTGATTCGATTGACTAGGATCATCCCCTTGGGACTGTTGGTATAAATACCAAACAGTGAAAAGGATACCAATCACCAGTAATACGACAATAACGGTCGGCAAAAAAGAAAGTACGGCAGGACTTTTGGTGGACGCAGAGCTTTCTTTTCTGCTACGCTGCACCCTTGTGTACTGAACAGCACTTTCATCACTGGTAGCCGGAAGCTCGCCTTTGTGCTCTTCCATTAAAACATCCGGATCTAAATCCACTGCTGTGGCATATTCCTTAATAAACGCCCGAACATAGAAGTTACCAGGCATGACACTGAAATTTCCTTTTTCAATTGCTTGCAGATAACGAGTCTGAATCTTTGTCATCTGTTGTATTTCTTCTAACGAGAGATTTTTGGCCTCCCTTGCTTCTTTTAGCCGTTCTCCAATTTCCATAGTCAAAAACACCTTCCAATTCTAAAAATCAAACATGGAAAAGCCCCCGCTATCATCAAACTTGGACTTTTCAATTGGTTCGTATTTAATTTCCTCGTTCTCATCATTTCTTAACTCAATAATGTAATCAAAATCATTCAAGCTGTATTCTGTTTGCTGAACAAATATATCCGGATGCTCCACTACCTTCACAGCTGGCAGACGCATGATTTCACGCACCAACTCCCAGTGTTTTTCACTTGCACGCTGGGTAGAGACAATCCCATCGATGATATAGATATTATTCAGGTTGTATTCATCCTTGATTAATTTGCTGCGAATTGTTTGTTTTAATAACGTGCTTGATACAAACAACCAACGCTTATTTGCACAGACACTCGAAGCGACAATCGACTCTGTCTTGCCAACGCGCGGCATCCCCCTGATGCCTATTAGCTTATGCCCCTCTTTTTTAAATAATTCCGCCAGAAAGTCGACAAGAAGACCCAGTTCATTGCGCACAAAGCGAAATGTCTTTTTGTCGTCAATATCACTATGTATGTACCTGCCGTGTCTGACAGCCAACCTGTCTCTGAGCTTAGGTTTTCTTATTTTTGTCACATTAATAGTTTCCATTGTGTCCAAAATTGATTTCAACCTAGTGATCTGTTCGTCTTGTCTTGATAATAGCAGCATCCCTCTTCGAGAATCTTCTACACCGTTTATCGATATGATATTAATCGATAACATCCCCAATAAAGAGGATATATCGCCTAATAAACCGGGACGATTATGCTGAATTTCATATTCAAGATACCATTCGGTTTTGTCCATAGAAAAAGCTCCTTCATCTATAACAGGACGCTATTCATTCTGTTTATAAATGGATTTACTCTTATCATAAATGATTTTTCACAATTAGAAAAGGACATTATTCGGTTTACTGTTTATAAATTCCACAATTTTTTCAGCCTAAACGACCTAAGAGCACCAAACCAACCAGTTTTATCATTTAGGTGATCTCCAAATCGTTTTTTAATTCAACCTTTTAACCAGGAGAAATAATAAGAGGAAAGAACCTGAGGCAATAATCATTTTTGCATAACGTCATCTACTTGAAAATTCCAAAAAAGAGGAAGCCTGCTTCTCTGAGATTTCTCGGTACTGCATCCTTATAACGGGAATTGTCTTTGTGGAAGAAAAAAAAAGTAAAAAGCTTGTAGAAAACACTCGTTTTTCTACAAGCTTTTTGCCTGCCGCTATGTAGCGACAGGCTTTTTGATTACTTAAAAATCAGTTATTGGCCTGTACCTTCGTTTTGGACCATCTTCACCATGGTATTAGCAATGGCACGCTGTTCATCTTTAGAAGCTGCGTTCCACAAATCACGCAATATTGCTTCCTGGTCATTTTCAGCATCCACTTGCTTGGATAAGTATCCGCCAATCTCAAAGGCGAGATCAGAAATGGT
This sequence comes from Sediminibacillus dalangtanensis, assembly GCF_017792025.1. Taxonomy (NCBI): domain Bacteria; kingdom Bacillati; phylum Bacillota; class Bacilli; order Caryophanales; family Bacillaceae; genus Sediminibacillus; species Sediminibacillus dalangtanensis. The sequence continues at coordinate 1,852,288 of NZ_CP046956.1, read as the reverse complement.
GTTTTGATCCATTCCCTGTCCTTGTGCTTGATGAAGACGGTCCCCAAGAAAATCCTTCCAAGATTCAAAATTATCGAGAACTGACATCTTTTTTCCTCCTTCAATCTCAACTTTCAAGCTTAGCATTTGATTTATGCAGAACTTTATACATTAGTTGAAGAAGAATTTCAGCCCTTTACCATGCGCCGGTAACATTGATGATTTCTCCTTGAATGTAACTAGAACGGGAGTCCAGTAAAAATGCGGCCGCATGGGCGACATCTTGCGGATTTCCAGCCCTGCTTGCCGGTATTTCCGATACTATTGATTGCCTGTCTTCGAAAGAAAAATGTTCATTCATTCTGGTATCGATAAAACCAGGACTAATCCCGTTAACATTGATTCCGCTTGGCGCAAGTTCTTTACCGAGCGATTTCACAAAACTGTTCTGAGCACCTTTTACAGAAGAATAAACGACTTCACAGCTTGCACCGATATCTCCCCATATCGAAGACACAACCACTATATGCCCGGATTGTTTTTCAATCATGGAAGGTATCACATGTCTGCTGATCATCCACAATGCCTTTACTTGCATGGTCAGCATCACATCCATTATGGCCTCTTCTGTATCCTGAAACAAGCCGATATGACTAGTTCCACTTGCAAACACCAGGGCGTCCACAGGTAAATCAAGCTTATGCAAGAACATGGTGATCCCTTCATTCGTGCGCAGGTCACCATGAAGGACGGCTAGTACCGCCTCGTCGGGCAAGGTTGACGCAAGTTCATCTACCGCCTGTTTATTACCGTTGTAATGCAAAAGCACTTGATAGCCTTCTTCCACCACCCTCAGAGCGATGGCCTTTCCAATATCTCCACTTGCCCCAATGATCAGACAATTACCTTTCATATTCACCGTTTCTTCCCTTTCACCCTTGCTCAGGAACGATTTGACAAACGGAAATGCGGTCTTCATCGACCCAGTTTTCCATAAATTTATTTGCTTCCTTGACAGTCAGGGCTTCAATTACTGGCAGTATTTTGAATAAATCGATGCCTAGCAAATGATAATGGGTAAACTGGTTTGAAATAAACTCCAATGAATTCATCGCCCGAAGAAACTGGCCGATTTTTTTTCTTTTCATGGTGTTGAATTCTTTTTCCGTTAGTTTATTTTCTTTCAAATCGTGGAGCATCTGCTTCACTCTTTCAGCTAGTTCGTCTGGTTTTGTTGTGTTCCCCCCGATAACGGAAAATCCGAACGAACGCTCAATGTTGGTTTCAAATTGGAAGCTGTTATCGATCAAGTCCGCTTCATATAATTCCTGATAGTATTCACCGCTTTTGGAAAAGTAATAATCAAGCAGCATTTCCGTCAGCAATTCTTCCTTTAAGAAAGCTTCGTCGGAACTTCGATCTGTTCGCTCTTTTATCCCAACCATACATTTGGCTACAGAGACAGGCATCTCGATGACGTTTTTTTTCATTGCTACATGCTCGGGTTCCTCAGGAAACTGACGCTTTAGTTCCGAAGCAGGTTCAAATTGTTTAGCGTCCTGATTTTGTTTGATCAATTTCATCATTTCTTCCGGCTCAAAGTTTCCAGCAAGGAAAAAAGTCATGTTTGAAGGATGATAAAAAGTATTATAGCAAGTGTATAAATCATCCTTCGTGATCTCACTGATTGATTTTACCGTTCCGGCAATATCGACTTGAACCGGATGGTTTTCATAGAGACTCTGAATCGTGCCAAAGAATGAACGCCAATCCGGCTGGTCATTGTACATTTCAATTTCCTGCCCGATGATCCCCTTTTCCTTCTCTACCGACTGTTCAGAAAAAAATGGATCTTGGACAAAATCAAGCAGCGTTGTGACATTTTCTTTAATATTGCTAGTAGCGGAAAACAAGTAAGCTGTCTTGGTAAAAGAAGTAAAGGCATTTGCAGATGCCCCCTGTTTGGTGAAATCTTGAAAAACATCTCGATCTTCTTTTTCAAACAATTTATGTTCTAGAAAGTGGGCTATACCATCCGGCACTGTTATGAAGTCTTTTTCTCCCAGCGGAACAAATGTCTGATCGATGGAACCATAATCAGTGGAAAAAATACCGAATGTTTTTGCCATTTCAGGCTTTGGCAGAAGGAACACCTGCAAACCGTTGGCAAGCTTCTCTGAATATAGCGTTTCTTTTAATTGGTCGTAGCTTGTTTTATTCATTTCCGCTTCCCCCTTTGCTAGTCAAGAAATACACGGTATCCTGTTCAATTTTTTCGCCAACATGTAATACATCTTCTCTGGTCACTTGTTTTACTCTTTCAATCATTTGATCAGGTGAAACTTCCGTTTCGGCTAGTACTTGATGGTAAAGAATTTCAATCAATCCTTGGGGATGATCCATCGTTTCCAACAATTGATTGACAACCAGGTCTTTTGTATCTTTTAATTCTTCTTCAGAGAATTCTCCTTCTTTCATTAATACCATTTGTTTATTGATGATATCTCGTGCCTGCTGAAAATCTTTCGGGGCAATCCCACTGAAAACGAGCAGCAAGCCTTTGTGGCTTTCAAAACGGGATGCAGCATAGTAAGCAAGACTGTGTTTTTCCCGTACATTCATGAACAGTTTTGAACTCGGAAAACCACCGAACAATCCATTGAATACCTGCAAGGCATAATATAGCGGATCACCAAACGTAATATTGGTGCGATAACCGAGATGAAGCTTTGCCTGCTGCACATTTTGTTCTTCCACGACTGTGTTCACTTCTTCAACTGATTGTTCCACTATTGTCTTTTTCGACTCTGGCGAACTTGCTTTTTGTTTATCAGCAAATGCCGATTCAATCAGACGTTCTGCTTTCTCAACAGACACATCTCCCAGAACATACACATCCATTTGGTCTTCCGCCAACATATTCTGATAATATTGATACAAGGTCTCTTCATTGATGTCTTCTAAATCCTCTGCATATCCATGTACATGCAGACGATATGCTTCATCCTTGCACATTTCATCGATCATTCGCATATTTGCATAGCTCATTTTGTCATCGATTATCGAGTCGATTTTCTGCTTTAAGGTTTGCTTTTCTCGTCTTACAATCGAAGCATCAAAGCTATTTCCGTCTGATTTAGGATCGAACAAAATACTGCTCAGCATTTCCACTGCACGTTCTAATATTTGTTCATCGGTAGCCAAATATGCCTCATTGGCCGTTTCCAACCGTAAAGTAATAACATGGTTTTCCCCCTTTTTAGAGCCATCAACACCAAGCACTGCACCATATAAGTCATCAAGCGCTGTACGAAGCTCCCGGGCACTCGGGTACTTGTTAGTTCCTTGCTGAAGAATGTAAGGAAGCAGCGCCCTCTTGGTTATCGTGTCCCTTTCCAGGCCAGCTTTAAGCTTTACAACAACATTGGTTGTTTTATATTTTTTACTAGGAATTACATGTAAACGGTAACCCTTTTTATCCACTCGTTTTTCTTGAATGACGTCCATTCATTTTCCTCCCTTGGCGAAATATAGGTATAGCATTCGACTTTAGCCTAAAACTATCCTCGTATGTATGGTTTCCCCTGTATTAGCTAGTTTAACGAAAAACAAACCCGGTAACAAATACCAGGTTTGTAAAAAGTGAATTTTTATCTGCTTCCTTTTATATATGGTTCTCCGTTTGCTTTCGGAGCTTCCGCCCTGCCGATAAATCCTGCGAGGGCCAGAATGGTCAACACATACGGGGCAATCAATAAATAAATTTGCGGTACATCTTCTAACAATGGAATGCTGGAGCTAATCACACTTAAACTCTGGGCAAAACCGAAAAACAATGCTGCCCCCATTGCTCCAAGTGGATGCCATTTACCAAAAATCACGGCAGCCAGTGACATAAACCCTTGTCCGACAATGGTTGATTGCGAAAAGTTCAAGGCGATCGTCAAAGCGAATACGGAACCGCCAAGTCCGCCCATGGCTCCAGAAATCATGACAGCCACGTAACGCATTGCATAAACATTGATCCCGTTTGTGTCAGCAGCCATCGGATGCTCGCCGACAGAACGCAATCGCAAACCAAATGGCGTCTTATACAAAATATACCAGGCGATAATCGCTAATATGATGGCAAGGTAAGAGGTCAGGTACATGTTCTGAAAGAACAGGGGACCCAGAACCGGAATATCGCCTAATACCGGAATATCCAAGGTATAGAAAGGCTGGGAAACCATATCTGTTTGTCCCTTGTCATACCATTGTTTGGTCAGGAAAACACCCAAACCTAGTGCCAGAAAGTTGATCGCTACACCACTCACAACCTGATCCGCTCTGAACGTTACCGATGCAACTGCATGAATCAGCGAAAAAACTGCGGAAACAACCATTGCAGCCAAAATGGAAATCCATGGGGTAGCAGCACCGAATACATCGGCGAAAGTAAGGTTGAATACTACTCCGACAAAAGCTCCCATTACCATTAAACCTTCCAGGCCGATATTGACGACACCGGAGCGCTCACTGAACACACCTCCGAGGGCTGTAAAAATCAGTGGAGCGGAGAAGAACATTGCTGGAGGAATGATTGATTGCAAAATATCCAGGATACCCACTTATTTTCCCTCCTTCTTAAAACGAAGCAGCACCCAGCGAATAATATAGCTTGAGGCCACAAAAAAGATAATCAGGGCTATCACGATTTCTACAAGCTCAGAAGGAACATCTGCTGCGGTCGGCATATTAAGCGCTCCGATTTTCAGTGTTCCGAACAATAACGCAGCTAGCACGACACCAAAAGCGTTATTGCCACCAAGAAGCGCAACCGCGATCCCGTCGAAACCGAGATTGGTAAAAGCGGAGTGTGTTGGCATATAACCAAATGTTCCGAGTCCCTCCATCGCTCCCCCAAGACCCGCAAACGCTCCAGAAATCACCATGGCGAGGATGATATTCTTACCGACATTCATGCCAGCATATTGGGAAGCATGCTGGTTGAAGCCCACAGATCGCAATTCAAAACCCGCACTTGTCTTTTCTAGTAAAAACCACATGATAACTGCTGCAAACAAGGCGATCAGGATTCCATAATGCAATCGGGAAAAGCTGGTCATTTCCATCAACCAATTCGATGCAAGCGAAGCAGATTCTTTGATAGGATCGGAAGAATCCTGGTTTTCACTTAAAACAGACCGTATCAATCCATTCGATACATGCAGTGCAATATAGTTCATCATAATCGTGATAATAACTTCGTGAACACCGAGTTTGGCTTTCAATAAGCCCGGAATAAATCCCCAAATCGCTCCAGCTAAAGCAGCTGCCAAAAGCGCCAGAGGCAGATGGATAATCATCGGTGCATCGAAAGCGGCACCAACCCATACTGCGGCGAGCCATCCTACGATGACTTGACCTTCAGCTCCAATATTGAACAGTCCACTACGAAAAGCAAAAGCCACAGCCAACCCGGTAAATATGTATGGGGTTACCTGGCGGACTGTCTCTCCGAAGTAATAAATGTCACCAAAGGAACCGTCCCATAAGGCTTGATAACCACTCAGCGGGTTGTAACCGAATGCGGCCATGATAATAGCACCAACTATCAAGCCCAATAGTACTGAAATAACAGGCACCAGAATATTGAACATACGGTTGGTAAACATCAACGCCCACCTTCCTTCTCTACGGAACTTCCAGCCATAAGCAATCCCAATTCCTGTTCATTTGTTTCGGATGGAGTGACATTTGCCACTATTTTGCCGTCAAACATCACAGCAATCCGATCACTTACATTGAGGATTTCATCTAGTTCAAAGGATAACAGCAATACTGCACGCCCTTTATCACGTTCCTCAATCAATTTTTTATGGATAAATTCGATTGCACCAACGTCCAACCCACGCGTCGGCTGTGCAGCAATCAACAAATCAGGAGATCGGTCCACTTCACGGCCGATGATTGCTTTTTGCTGGTTCCCACCTGACAAGGACCTCGCTTTGGTGTATTCACTTGGTGTTCTGACATCATATTCTTCTATCAATCTTTTAGCATGGGAATAGATATTTTTATAGGAAAGCACGCTATTCTTTGCAAAAGGCTTTTTATAATAGGTTTGCAAAACCATATTTTCACCGATTGGAAAGTCCAACACCAAGCCAAATTTATGGCGATCTTGTGGAATATGCGACACACCAGAGTCGGTCACTTTTCTTGGTGGTAGATTGGTAATTGCTTTCCCATTAAGAAGAATAGCACCTGATTCGACTTTTCGCAGCCCGGTGATTGCTTCGATCAATTCTGATTGTCCATTGCCATCAACTCCAGCAATCCCGACTATTTCACCCGCTCTAACTTCCAAATCCAGTCCTTTCACCATTTCTACTTTCCGGCTGTCCTGGACGTGGAGGTTTTTCACGGAAAGAGTTTGGCCTTTTGGTGCAGCCTCCGTCTTTTCTGTCGTAAAGCTGATTTCCCTTCCGACCATCAACGAAGCAAGTTCATCAGGGCTTGTTTCTTTGACATTGACTGTACCGATACCTTGGCCCTTCCGCACGACTGTACACCTGTCGCAAACTTCCATAATTTCCTTTAATTTATGTGTAATCAAAATAATGGATTTCCCTTCCTTAATTAGGGACCTCATAATTTCGATCAATTCTTTGATTTCTTGAGGAGTAAGCACAGCCGTCGGTTCATCCAGAATTAAGACTTCTGCTCCCCGGTATAGAGTTTTCAATATTTCAACACGCTGCTGCATTCCGACGGAAATGTCTTTGATTTTTGCTCTGGGATCTACTTTCAAACCATAGCGGTCGGAAAGTTCCGCCACTTCCTGTTCTGCCTTTTTCAGGTCTATTTTGCCGCCCTTTTTCGGTTCACTGCCCAGTATGATGTTTTGGGTAACGGTAAACGTATCGACAAGCATAAAGTGTTGATGAACCATCCCAATTCCTAAATTGTTGGCTACGTTGGGATCCGTAATTTTCACGGCCTTGCCATTAACCCGAATTTCTCCCTTTTCAGGTTGATACAAACCAAACAACACGTTCATTAGCGTCGATTTTCCCGCTCCATTTTCCCCGAGCAGGGCATGTATTTCCCCTTCCCGGACCTGAAGGGTTATATTATCATTCGCAACGATACCCGGAAATTCTTTGCGGATATTCAGCATTTCTACAACATAATTCTCCAAGTGTATTTCACTCCCTAACATGCGGTCGAGGTTTAACCTTCTTTATAACATTCCGTTTTCAGAAGAAAAAGGCTAGATTTTTCTAGCCTTTTTCTATCCACATTTCTGGTTTTCTTATAAAGAATCAAGGTAAGCTTCTAAATCTTCTTCTGTACTAGGTACTTCCACTTCACCATCAATGATTTTTTGTTTCCAATTGTCAATTTCCTCTACCATTTCATCAGTCAATGCCTCTTCGTTCGTCTTAGCTACTGAAACACCCTCATCTTCTAAACCGAATTCCAGGATCTCTCCACCTGGAAACTCACCGTTCATTGATTGTGCAGCGACTTCTTGTACAGCGATATCAACACGCTTGACCATAGATGTCAGTGTGACATTGTCATCACCGATCGCTCCCTCTTCGTATTGATCTCGGTCTACCCCGATAACCCATACGTTTTTGGAAGGGTCATTCTTCTTAATGTCCTTAGCTTGGGCAAATACTCCATTACCAGTTGCACCGGAGGAATGATAAATGACGTCCACTCCGCTATTATACATATTAGAGGCAATTACTTTCCCTTTATCCGGAGCACCGAACGATTCGGCATATTGTACGTCGACTTCGATATCCGGGTTTACAGAAGCAACGCCAGCCCGAAAGCCTGATTCAAACTTTTTGATCAATTCACTGTTTTCACCGCCGACAAAACCTACTTTATCGGATTCAGTTTTCATTGCTGCCGCCACCCCGACAAGGAAAGAACCTTGGTGTTCCTTAAAGGTGATGTTTGCAATGTTATCTGCTTCTGCCACCGCATCAACCAATGCAAAGTGTGTATCCGGGTTTTGCCCAGCTACCTTATTTAACGCATCTGTCAGTTTAAAACCAATACCGAATACCAAATCATAATCTGCTTTCACTAAGCTGTTCAAGTTCGGCATAAAATCTGCATCACTTTCCGACTGAGCATAATCGAACCCTTCGCCTTCTTCCAGCCCGTTCTCTTCACCGAAAGCCTTAAGACCTTCCCATGCAGATTGGTTGAACGATTTGTCATCTACACCGCCGACATCGGTTACCATACCTACTTTAAAATCGGAATCTCCTCCACCTTCCTGGTTTTCACCGGAATCGGAAGCTTCTCCTCCGCTTTCTTCCCCGCTGCCTTCATCATTAGAAGACCCGCAAGCACTTAGAATAATTCCCGCTGCAAATAGCAAAGCTATCAATAATAGCAAACGATTTGTTTTCAACATTCCTACCCCCATCAATGTTAGTTTTTATTTTGTATTGCCTAAACTCACCTGCGAAACGGCGCCGGCACATCACCCCCTTAAAATATCTTCTCTTTACATGCGCTTCCTGATTACGTAAAAGCTAAATACGTCTGCTCTGAAATAATTACATGAATACAATACTGGTTCATCACTTTCTGTATAATGCATCTGTTTCAGTAGCAGCATTGGCTGATCAGGCTGACAGCCCAAAACAGGTGATACCAGCTCATGATAGCCTACTGGTTCGATGTGGGTGACTGTGTAGCTGACATGTTTACTTCCATAGTCTTCTAATACCTGGAAAATGGAGGCTTGATTATGAATTTTTTCTATTGGAATCAAGTGCTCTAAAATGTTATCGATACAATAAACGACGGGTTCACCGTCGGCAGTTCTGACCCGTTCTATTTTAGCCAAAGTATCGATCTCGAATGGGGCGAATCTGTTTTTATCTTCCTCAGAAGCTTCGATCAATTCTGTTGACAAGTATTGGGTTCCCGGGGTTTTCCCGGCGGAAGCAATCATTTCTGTAACACTTTTCAAATGTTCAATACCAGCAGAAAAAACAGGTTTAGGGTTGACGAACGTCCCGACTCCATGACGTCTGGTCACGATATTCTCTTCCTCCAAGAGCCTGAGTGCTTCTCTTAATGTAGCCCTTGAAACGCCAAGTCGCTTTGACAGCTCAAATTCAGAAGGCAATTTCTCTTTCTCTTTATACCTTCCAACCTCTATATCCTGTTTCAATTGATCGATAACCTGAAGGTATAAATGACGAGCATCGGCTTTAATTGACATGACATTACCCTCCGATGAAGTTCAATCTTCGTAACATATGTATCTACTTACTAGGTAAAAAGTATTATTTCCAGGTCAATCCGCCTAATAACTCAAAAATCTACGCAGACAGGTTGTAAGAGAACTGACCTCTGACAAGTCATTCTTTGTCCGAAATAAATATAACACTTTTGGTCTAGTAAATAAACAGGATTTGGACAAAAAACGACAGAATCTTTTAGTTTTATGACAATTTTAATAAACCTGCTAATTTTCTTACAATTAATGTTAATCAACCACTGGTATACTTTTTACATATGGGAATGCAAGCAAATATTTCCGAGGTTTTTCTCTTAAAAAAACTCCTATTTGAACTTATTGTCCAAAGAAGGAGTTTTGTTAAACTGCGGCAAATCTTATATGGTGTTTTTTATAAAGGTTATAAGTACAAGGTAGTAAATGTGACTTGTTACGGTCTTCGGGAAAATGTGCCTATCCCCTCGAGGGCTTAAGACCATCCTCTGTGTGGCAAAATTCACCACTTAGAGGCTGGTCTTAAGCTTGCCGGGGATAAACAAGGCCCATCCGCTTTTCTGTTTACCTATGAAGTTTTTTCTTCTTCTTGCTGCGAAATTAACACAGTTCTTGGTTTGCTCCCTTCATAGGGTCCGACGATCCCTCTCGCTTCCATGGCATCGATCAATCGAGCTGCTCGCGTGTAACCGATGCGGAATCTTCGTTGGAGCATCGAGACACTCGCACTTTGCATCTCTAAGATCATTTGCACGGCATCATCAAACAATTCATCATCTACTTCTTCGTTCACTTCCGCTTCTTCATCTGGTATCATTTCCTCTTGATACTGCGCTTTTTGCTGATCAATACAATGATCCACTACCCGTTCTACTTCCTCATCGGAAAGAAATGCGCCCTGTATTCTCGTCGATTTGGAAGATCCGACTGGAATGAATAACATATCTCCCCTTCCAAGCAGTTTCTCTGCGCCGCCAGAATCCAAGATGGTCCGGGAATCGGTAGCAGAAGAAACACTAAAGGCAATCCTGGATGGTATATTAGCTTTAATGACACCGGTTATAACATCTACAGACGGACGCTGGGTCGCTATGATTAAATGGATGCCGGCGGCCCGGGCCATTTGTGCCAGTCGCGTAATGGCATCTTCGACGTCGTTGGAAGCGACCATCATCAAATCGGCCAGCTCGTCCACCAGCACAACAATATATGGTAACTGCGGCTGGTTGTCTTCTTCTGTTTGATTATGTTTTTTTATAAACTCATTGTACCCTTCAATATTCCGGGTCCCTGTATCAGAAAATAACTCATACCGCCTTTCCATCTCAGAAACCACTTTTTTTAAAGCCCGCGAAGCTTTTTTAGGATCTGTTACTACGGGCGATAAAAGGTGAGGAACGCCATTATAAACATTCAATTCCACTTTTTTCGGATCGATCATCATCATTTTTACTTCGTGCGGTTTTGCCCGCATCAATATACTGGTGATAATTCCATTGATGCAAACACTCTTACCGCTTCCGGTAGCACCTGCGACAAGTAAGTGCGGCATCTTATTCAGTTCAGCCATAACTGCATCCCCAGATATATCTCTTCCTAACACAAAAGAGAGTTTGGACCCTTGCTGCGCCTGCTTGGTTTCCAAAACTTCCCTTAGGGATACGGTGGCCACTTCACCATTAGGGACTTCAATTCCCACTGCTGATTTTCCAGGAATCGGTGCTTCAATCCTGATATCCTTCGCCGCTAAAGCTAGCGCCAGGTCATCGTGTAGATTGACAATTTTACTCACTTTCACACCGACATCAGGATATACTTCATATTTTGTCACTGCCGGGCCTACATGCACTTTGGTAACTTTTGCTTTAACTCCAAAGCTTTGGAAGGTTTTTTCCAATTTTCTTACTACTGCCTGAATTTGAGATCTTTCCTGTTGCTGGGTATTGTATTCCGGTTCAGCTAATAACGACATGGAAGGCAGCTTATAATCGAGGTTTTCGGCTTCCGTCATCGGCAAGGATTCAGCTATCTCGCCTTCATCGGTATCTTTCTTTTGCTCAGAAGATGCTTCCTGTTTCTCTGGATGATTTACTGCTTCTGCAGTCTGTACATCAGCAGAATAAGCGATATCCGTGAAATCCTGGATTACTGGTTCATCTATTGATGACTCACTGCCATCATCTATAGAAGAATCTGTTAGCCCTTCCTCTGAATGGTTGGACTGTTTCTTTTTCTGTCGGTTTGATCGATTGTTCTGCTGCATCTTTTTCATTTGTTTGAACTGACTGCGAAAAAAACCGTCTGCCCGCTGCCAGCCTTTGTCCAGTATTTCGCCGATTGAAAGTTCTGTAACAAACAGTGCTCCGATAACCATTCCGAATACCGCTACTATTTTAGCTCCTGCGGCAGAAAATAAAAAGTAGCTAAAAGCAAATAATAGAGCACCGACCATACCTCCTCCAAGATTGGCAGAGGGGACATCTCCTCCTATGTAAGAAAGGATGTTGTCCCATGTCGTAACGATGATCGACGTATTCATTGACTCTTGCAGGATAGATTCAAAAGTTTGTATATGAGTGATGAGCAAAACACCTGAAAAAATGATGTAGAACCCAATCATCCGTTTATGAAATAAATATGGTACTCTTCTCTTGATAATTAACATAATCCCGATTATCAGTAAAAACAAGGAAGCAACGAAATACCATATCCCAAAGAAAAAGCGAAAAATATTTTCCAGTCCCGCTGGAATGGCGCCATCACTTATCGCACTCGCTCCGCTTCCTAACACTCCCAAAAATACGAATAAGATTCCAGTAAGTTCATATTTAACTTGTTTTTTCAGTTGTGATTTCTTTCTTCTGTTTTTCTTCTTTTTTGCCATTAGATTCACCTCTGCACTCATAAATAACGCCAGTCTTCTTATGTAGTTCAACCCTTGCCATCACGATGACAAGGGTTGATAACCTGAAATATGGCAAGATTACCCACTGGTCTCTACTATTATTATAGCACAGAGTAAGCGCATTGAAATGAAGAGAATGCTTTTTAATGGCGAGAAATAATCGTTCCTGGTGTATACGTTTCATCAAGGTAATCCTGTGGATCAGTAGAAATCAGTTGCAAAATACTGTATGATCCGTCTTTGTTCCTTTCTACGTGGACAGTTCTCCCGTTTATGTTGATAAATTGTCGATTGGCAAACGCCTCCTGATCGACTCCGAATATTTCATCCTCTGTCAGCGGCGTATATAAAATCATTGCAGCATCTCTCCCGATTGTTTTTCCTTTTCTATCAAATCGTTCAACTTACTCATGGCTTCCATGACACCACCTACATCATCAATCAATCCATATTTCACGGCATCAGCCCCGACAACATTGGTACCTATGTCTCTTGTCAGATTTCCTTTAGCAAACATCAAATCTTTAAATTTTTCTTCTTCAATATCCGAATGTTGTTTGACAAAATTAATGACCCGCTCTTGCATTTTATCCAAATATTCGAAGGTTTGCGGTACACCGATTACCAGTCCCGTCAATCGGATCGGGTGGATCGTCATGGTTGCCGTCGGAACGATAAAAGAGTAGTCAGTAGACACAGCGATCGGCACTCCGATTGAGTGCCCGCCTCCAAGTACAATAGAAACGGTAGGCTTAGACAAAGAAGCAATCATTTCCGACAAAGCCAGACCGGCTTCTACGTCTCCTCCTACAGTATTGAGTAAAACGATTAACCCTTCAATTTTAGGGTTTTGCTCTATCGCCACAATTTGTGGAATTAAATGCTCATATTTCGTTGTCTTATTTTGCGGAGGCAGCTGTACGTGTCCTTCAATCTGCCCGATGATTGGCAGTACATGAATATTGGAATCCGGCGCTTGCGGTACAGTAGACTGACCTAGCTGCTGAATCTTTTGCACCAGTGACGATTGATTATTTTGATCCTGGTTGTCTTGTTTAGATGTATCTTTTCCCATTATTTATCCACGCTCCTTTTCAAAACATGTACCTAGTATGTATCAGTGCAGCTACTTACATACACACGGGTAAAGGGAAGTTTGACGTCGTTTTATACTGTATATGTGGCTTCCACACAAACATTGAATGAACGAACTTCATTGTCCTTTGGTTTGGTTCTGGTTACGTACTTTCTTAAAGTTTTCAGTTAACAGGATTTAGAAACTGACTGTTTAAAGAAAATGGATAGCCGCATCACAGATCAATGTCTTGTTGATAGAAACTACGCAGTAACTGTAATGTGAAGTGCCATTGTCTATTCAAAAATAGTGTTAACCACCGCTTCGGCAGCATACTTCGCTTTCCGCGGGCACGGCTTCAGCTAACATGGAAAAGAAAACCGCTTTCCTGGATCTTCAGCTCGCGCTTTTCCCGCAGGAGTCTGCGTATGCTACCTGCGGGAGCAAAGGCCTCGGTGAGATCCCGCAGAGTGTTAGCTTGAGGACTAGCTAGCCGCCCGCGGAAAGCAAAATGGCCCAAGGGCTACAAAGGAAGTTACTGCGCAGTTTAGATTAACTATGTTGCTAATCAATCTTTTACGAAAAATAACCAATTAAAAAACGCGCTTAGATAAGCACGTTTTAAAGAATAGAATATGTTACCCAGGTAAAGACTTTTCCGAATCATTTACCGGATAATAGTTGCGTTAGTTGATTTCTTTCCTCTCCGGTCAACGGAACAAGCGGCAGACGAACTCCTCCGACATCCATCCCTTTGATTTGAAGAGCAGTCTTGACAGGTGTTGGCGATGGAGCCATGAACATGCCTTTCATGATTGGAAGTAATTGTCGGTGCAGCTGGGAAGCTTTACTCGTGTCTCCCATTTCAAAGGCTGTCAGCATTTCCTGCATCTCTTTTCCAATGATGTGGGAAGAAACAGATACAATACCGTCTCCCCCGACAGCTGCTATCGGAAGGGTCAAGCTGTCATCCCCGCTATATAGAGTAAAAGTAGCACTAGTATTTTCGATTATTGTCGAGATTGCATCCAAATCGCCAGTCGAATCTTTAATCGACACAATGTTCGGTATTTTTGCCAGTTCTATTACTGTTTCCGGCTCCATTCTCACAACCGAGCGACCAGGAATGTTATAAAGCATTATCGGTAAAGCAGTTTCCCTGGCGACTGCAGCAAAGTGTTCATAGATCCCTCGCTGATTCGGTTTATTGTAATAAGGGACAACCAGCAATGCGGCATCCACACCAGCTGCCTCTGCTTTTTTTGTAAACTCAATGGTGGCATAGGTATTGTTGCTTCCCGTACCGGCGATGACAGGCACTCGTTTATCCACGTCTTTTACAACACGCTTAAAAACGGCTATTTTTTCCTCCTTCGTCAGGGTCGGTGATTCACCGGTCGTTCCTGCAATGACGAGTCCATCGGAACCGTTTTTTAATAAATAATTCACCAATTCTGTTGTTTTTTCCAGGTCTACGTTCCCCTTATTGTCAAACGGAGTGACCATTGCTGTTAGTACTCTGCCGAAATTCATGGCAATACGGACTCCTTTCATCTTCACTTCATCTTGTCGTTTCGTTAGTTAAGAGTAGCAGGTGGTAAACCACCTGCTTATGTGCTGCGTCTGATAGTACGATCAATCCTGCTGGATATCCAGCTCAAAAGTATTATGAAGTGCATTTACCGCTGGTACAAGATCTTCCTGATGGATTAGAACCCAAATCGTCGTATGGCTGTCTGCTGACTGAAGGATATGAACCCCTGCATCTGTCAATGTCTGGACAATCTTGGCAGTCACGCCAGGTACACCTGTCATTCCAGCGCCTACTAAAGATACTTTTGCACAATCTTTCGTAATGATTGGTTCGTAATCCAATCTTTCCAGCAAATCGACAGCCTGGTCTGTAAATCGCTCTGGTATAGTGTATACCACACCAGTAGGAGAAATATTTATAAAATCGACAGAAATCCCAGCTGCAGCCATTGCTTTAAAAACTTCCGAATGTAAGCGGTAAGGCTCCTTGTTCGTATTTACCCTCACTTGTGTGATATCGGAAATATGAGCAATCCCTGTCACAAGCCTGTCGGGAATATCTTTTCCTTTCGCCGATTCACGGGAGGAAGTAACCAATGTTCCGGTATCCTTCGTATGAGTGGAACGGACTCTTATTGGCACTTTTGCCTGCATCGCAATTTCGACTGCTCGTGGATGGATGACCTTTGCTCCCTGATAAGCAAGATTGCAAATCTCTGAATAAGTAACTACATCCAATATCCTTGCAGTCTCCACAACTCGCGGATCTGCCGTCATGATCCCTTCTACGTCTGTAAAGATATCGATATACTCGGCACCAAGTCCTGCTCCCAATGCGGCGGCAGAGGTATCGCTTCCTCCTCTTCCGATTGTGGTGATTTCCCCATCCTCCGTTTTACCTTGGAAACCCGCTACCACTACCACATCATACATTTCCAATTCTTTTTTCACACGTTCTGGATTCATTTCTTTAATTTTGGCCTCGGTAAAATCCCCGCTTGTAATAAAACCAGCTTGTGCTCCAGTCAGTGAAATGGAATGGATTCCTGCTTCTTTTAATTCATTGGAAAAAACAACAGAAGAAATTGTTTCTCCGCAGGATAACAACAGATCCTGTTCCCGCTTCGAAATTTGTGTATGCGGGAATCCGACAAGCTGGAGCAGGGCATCTGTCGAATAAGGATCCGGAAACCTTCCCATGGCTGAAACCACCACTACTACTTTATAGCCTTCGTCAATCGCATCTTTAATATGTCCGGCGGCACTTGCCCGAGTATCTTTATCTCGCACAGATGTTCCACCGAACTTTTGAACTAATATTTTACTCATACACACACCTCAAAGTTACAGCAAATTATTTTTTATAAGACTTTCTGCGATTTGCACAGAATTCCATGCTGCCCCTTTTAGTAGATTATCAGATACGACCCAAAGGTGGAAGCCTTTCGGATGGTCTGGGTCTTTTCTCACTCGACCGACAAAAACATCACTTTTGCCTGCTGCGCTTAATGGGGTAGGATATTCCTGTTCTGATGGATCATCTTCAAGCGTAATGCCATCCGCATTCCGCAATACTTCATGGATATCAGCTGCCTGCAGCCCCTCTTTTTCTACTTCAATATACACACTTTCTGCATGTGAAGTGAAAAATGGAAGACGTACGCAAGTTGCAGCTACAGGAAGATTCGGTGCATGCATGATTTTTTTCGTTTCGTTTATCATTTTCATTTCTTCGAATGTATAGCCGTTCTCCTCGAACGTGTCTATTTGCGGAAGGGCATTAAATGCAATTGGAAAATGCTTTTTATCACCTTTAACTGGCATAATTTCCGCTTCTAGTTCCTCACCATTCAAAAATGCTTTCGATTGTTCACGCAATTCTTCCGCAGCTGAAGTACCAGCGCCCGAAACTGCTTGATAAGTAGAAACGATTACTCGAGTAATACCATGAGATTTCTTTATCGGCTGGAGGGCAGCCACCATCTGAATTGTTGAACAATTCGGATTGGCGATAATACCTTTGTGACTGGAAAGATCCTCTTCGTTTACTTCAGGCACAACGAGCGGAACTTCTTCATCCATGCGAAAAGCACTTGTATTGTCAATGACAACGGCTCCTCTGTTTACTGCTTCGCGGGCCAGACTTTTGGATACTGATCCCCCTGCTGAAAACAAAGCGATTTGCACTCCTTCAAAACTTTCAGGAGTTGCTTCTTTTACCGTTAATTCCTCACCTTTAAAAGCTATTTTTTTACCAGCTGAACGACTGGAAGATAACAATGTTAAACTCGCCAAAGGAAACGCTTTTTTTTCAAGAGTTTCCAGCATTTTTTGTCCTACTGCTCCCGTCGCCCCTACGACGGCAACATGGTACCCTTGTTGATTTTGCATGCTAAAAAATCTCCTCCCTGATTAATTCGGTGTCTGTTAACATGTTTACAGATTTTTTTCTCATAATCTTTATTCTAACATAAGAGAAGAAAGGAAGGTATAGAAAGGGTATGCGTGCTTATTTTCTTTCTATGATAACCGGTTGCAATTGTTTATATTGCAGGGCGCTTTCTACTGTATCCTGCAATAGATCCATTTCTGCTACCAAGGAGTTCGGTTTCTTGAACGGATCGTCCTGTCCATAAGGAATAAAATAAATCAATTTTGTGGCCATCAACCGCATTAAATTAACTCCATTTAATCCCAAGGCATCATTGGTTGATATACCTAAGACGACAGGATTTCCATTACGGATGGTAGCTTTTGCAGCCATCAAAACCGGAGAATCCGTCAATGCATTAGCTAGTTTACTCATCGAATTCCCTGTCAAAGGGGCTATAACCATGCAATCCAAAGGATATTTCGGTCCCAGCGGCTCTGCTTCCGGAATGGTTGTAATCAACTCTTTGCCAGTAATCTCTTTTATCCTTTGCATATGTGCTTTCGCCTCACCAAAATGAGTATCGGTATTCTGTACTGTATAAGAAACTACTGGTACTACTTCCGCTTTTGCCTCTACAAGTTTTTCCATTTGAGGAAATACAGCATCATAGGTACAGTGGGAGCCTGTAAGACCGAATCCGATTCTTTTTCCTTCTAAAGACATGTTACCTACTCCTTTCCGAAATATGTTCCGTCAATATTTGGGAAACTACCCTTCCCAGAATGGCACCTGCAGTCTTCGGAGCAACGATTCCTGGTAACCCCGGTGCGGGCATTGCTTTGATTCCTCGCTGTTCAGCATATTTAAAATCAGTTCCGCCTGGTTTGGAAGCCAAATCAATAATTAAAGCATGGGACTTCATGACTTGAATTACTTCCTTGGTGACAACCTTTGCGGGTATGGTATTGATTAGCAAATCACAGTTGGGGGAGTGTGTGGTCAATTCCTCCAAAGAGAAAGGGGTCAATCCCATTTCCGTTATCCTGGCAAGGTCTGACTGATGCTTAGATCCGACAGATACATGTGCTCCAAGTCCGGCAAACTTGCTGGCAAGCGTCATACCAACCCTTCCCAATCCCAAGATGACTACATTGCTTGAATGGATAGTGAAATCAGTGTTCTGAATGGCCATCATGATGGTGCCTTCGACGGTTGGGATTGAATTGTAAATCGCCACATCATCCCGATCGAATAAAGGGACCAACTGTAATGCAGCCTCGCCAGCTGCTTCATTTAAAAATGTCGTAGTGATGCCTGAAAACACGATACAACCTTCTTTCAAGGAATGAAACCAATCTTTTTTCAACTGAATCTGTTTGTCAGAAAAAACTGTTTCCACATATCCTTGATGGTCTGTGCCTGGCACAGGAATAATCACAGCATCTAATTTATTCGGTTCGATATCTTCTAGTTCTGCTTGCTTTGCACCTGTGAACCCCTTATCCAGTTGATCATAACCGATTATTGTCAAGTCCATTTGGGGGTTTTTCGTTAAGTGCCTGATCAATTCCAAATATCTTGCGTCACCGCCGATAATGGCAATATTCATTTTGGTATCCATTACTTCACCTCGCGTAGGGATAATGCGTCTCTGTTTATACTATGAAATCCACTATGGTTAGTGACTGTACACTCATCCCGAAAGATTTTACGACCTGAAAAAATAAGGTTTTACTTTCAGTTAAAGTCATTTGGGTCTACTTTATCGACAGGATCAGAAAGTCAGATGGGGAATAGGGATTCAATCTTATGGATAGAGAGGAGTTCAAATACTCTATTTAGGGTTAAGGGGACTGTTCCGGATAAACTCAATCACCAGGTAAGACCTAAACTTTGACAGGGCTAAAAGCATGAACCGTTATGGTTTTGATGACGAATAACCGATCAAAAAGATTACAGAATAAAGCAAAAAACAAAAAAGCCTGCAGAGAAATCTGCAAGCTGTAAACAGGCCTATTACCTTCATCAATAGGTTTTATGAATCAATGATAATCATATCTTCACCGATTTTCTTGATATCACGCCAATTTATTCTGATATTTTCCCCTTCTTTTTTCATTCCGAACCATTTATAATTCGGAAGAATGAAGGATTCTATCTGACCAGTTTCCTCATTAAATTCCAAATCGGTATGACCCAAAATGCCGAGTCTCGTACCACTGCTCACATCGACGATTTCCTTGCCGCTTAAATCCTTGTATCTCATATATCCACATCCTTCCACGTTCCTTATTCCTTTATTTTATGAAGGACAAGGGAAAACATGATGATAACCTTTAGATAGTTATAAAAAAATCAAGGTGAAATCAGCGCACTAGAAGGATCTTGTTCAAACAATGAACGGATGATACGGTTGGTCGACTCATGTGTTACCTGATCAATTTCGTTAATCATCTCATCAAGCGTCCGATGTCTGTTTAAAATCAATTCATTTTTTCCATTTCTGCTCATTCGACTGTTTGTACTTTCCAAACTTAGCATTAAATTAGCTTTCAGCTGCTCTTTACTATTGTGGAGCTCTTTGTCAGTAAGTCCATTTACCTTGAAGCTTTCGATGGTCGCCTCCATCGTTTCCTGCAGTAAAGGTAACTGTTCTTTTCCTGTACCAGCATAAATGGTGAGCAACCCGTTATCGACAAAAGAACTATGGTAGGAAAAAACGGAATAAGCAAGTCCTCTCTGCTCCCTTACGTCTTGAAACAGTCTTGAACTCATACTGCCGCCAAGCACATTATTCATGATTATTAAGCTGTAGATGGATGGATCATCGACCGGAAGGCCTTGATAACCAAGGCATAAATGGGCTTGTTCGGTATCTTTTTTTCGTTCAACATGCTCTCCCTTGAACAATGGCCGTTGATATTCGAATCCGTCGGTTTTTGTATGATAGTTGCCGAATAATTTTTCAACTTGTTTAAAATAACTGTCGTCAACATTGCCGGCTACAGAAATCACCACATTTTCGGGTGTATAATGACTATCCTTATATCGCTGCAAATCTTCCCGTTTAAAGGAAGAAAGAGTTTGCTCGGAACCGAGAATCGGATAAGCTAACGGATGGTTACCGAAAGAAACCTCCGACAGCATATCGTGTATAATATCATCCGGGGTATCCTCGGACATCTTTATTTCTTCATATACGACCTTCTTTTCTCTTTCCAGCTCTTCTTCTTCAAAAGTAGAGTTGAAGAACATATCCGCCAATATTTCCAAGGCAAAATCTTTATAAGTATCGAGTACTTTCGCATAAAAACAGGTGTACTCTTTCGAAGTAAACGCATTTACCTGTCCGCCTATAGCATCGAAAGCTTCTGCAATGTCGCGGGCCGAACGCGAAGTAGTCCCTTTGAAAAACATATGCTCTAAGAAATGGGATATCCCATTGTTTTCCGACGTTTCGTTGCGTGACCCTGTCTTGATCCAGATTCCTACGGTAACGGATCTTACTGCCGGTATTCCTTCTAATACTACTCGTAATCCATTGCTGCATGTATATTTTTTAAGCAAATTGAATCCTCCTATATCTTCCTGCACTGCATTTTATCGCTGTTCGCTCAACAAACGTTCTATTGCTGCAATCTTGTAGCCTTTCCGTTTGATCATTTCAATCAATTCATCCAATCCACTGTTCACCACATCAGTCGGGTGCATCAAAACCATCGCACCTGGGTGCACTTTTTCTTCCACCCGCTTCACCATGACAGGGACGGTTGGGTTTTTCCAATCAATTGTATCAACCGACCAAAGGATCGTTTCCATATCAAGCTCAGCTGCTATTTGAACGACTTGTTCACTGTAACTCCCGCTTGGTGGAGCAAACCATTTGGGCGTATCGCCTGTAATGGCTTTGATAATTTCATTTGTCTGTTCTATTTGTTCCCTATTTTCATCAGCTGCTAACCGCCTCATGTCTGGATGATTGTATGCATGATTACCAATAGTATGCCCTTCTTCCTTAATCATCTTAACCAACTCAGCGTTCTGGCTAGCCCATTTTCCCTCAATGAAAAAATTAGCTTTAACATTCTTCTCCCTTAAGGTTTTGAGGATACTTGGTATATTTTCACTGCCCCAGGCCACGTTAATCAGCAAGGTGACCATCTTCTTTTCTGGATGCCCCCGATAGACCGGGGCAGCTGGAAGATCCTCAAACGATATCCGGGGTGGAACTTGCTCCAAAACAAGCAGTGACTTATCAAACTTTCCTGCCTTTTTCATCTTAGCCACCGATTCTTCGACGTTTACCTTTAATCCGTTCCTCCCCGGCATTTTCTTCCAAACTTTGTCTATTTTTGCATTGTCAGGCTTCTCATTCCAATGCTTTGCTTGTGCTTCGATTTCGTTGCGGAGTGTATCCTCTTTTGGATTTGTAACTGGCAATGCTTCTGGAAGAACCTCTAGGTTGTTGTATTTAAATGGATTGGCAGTCGTCGGAAAAAAAGCGCCTGCCAATAAGAGAAAAACACCTATTTGGATAATCAACCGTTTCACTTTGATCCCTCCTCTTCTATAACTATGAGGAGCGGGGACAAGGTAGAACAAAAGGGATTACGAGAAGGACTGCCTCCTTGTTTATGCCGGGATTTCCTAACACTTATTTGAAAGCTCTCTTCTGCCCACAGAAGGACAAAAGCGCAAGCGCCTGTTTAAAGGAGGACAGGCTAGAGCCGCCACGTCCTGTGGCAACGCCTGCATGACCCACATCGTTTGGGCCTCCGACAAGTTTAAGAACAGCCTCGGCGTGGCGCTTTTTGCCACACAGAGGGTGGGCTTAAGACCTCGAGGGGGTAGGCGCTGGAGCTGGACGCAGCTGGTTCAGCCAATAATGATCCACAGACAGTTAAATTTATCATTTCCTATTCAATTAAAAAGGAGGATTCCAATACCTCCCTTTCATCTTGTATGTTTTTTAGAACGATACGGTAAGCATTGGCACATATACCACATTGTGACGATAAGGGGCTAGTTTCGTTCATGTTAACTCTTATAATACAAAAGGGGGCCAAAAGATCCCTATAGAGATTATACCATCATGGAAATCCGAAGCCGTAAAAGCGAAAAGTGCTGCCGAAACTGGTGCTTCGTAATCAATCCAGAATACTAAGCAAAATCATTTGTTTTTTCAAAAATGAAACAAAAGAAAAAAAGAAACTGGGAGTCCAGCTTCTTGTTTTTGCGTTTATTTTTCGTCTTCCTGCTTTTGTTCTTTCAAAACTGCTTTTCGCGATAAATTAACGCGTCCCTGATTATCAATTTCTTTTACTTTGACCATTACCTGGTCACCAATCGAAACAACATCTTCAACCTTTCCGACCCTTTCTTCAGCTAGCTCGGAAATATGAACAAGACCGTCTTTACCTTTGAATAGTTCGACAAAAGCTCCAAATTTCTCGATACGGCGTACAGTGCCCAGATATATCTCGCCCACTTCCACTTCGCGTACAAGATCTTCAATGATCTTCTTGGCTTTTTGGTTCATAGACGAATCGGTAGAAGAAATAAATACTCTTCCATCCTGTTCGATATCAATTTTCACGCCAGTATCCTCGATGATTTTGTTAATTTGTTTACCGCTCGGACCAATAACATCACGTATTTTATCAGGATTGATCTCCATGGTCAGTATTTTCGGTGCATATTCGGAAAGTTCCTGTTTCGGTTCACCGATGGTTTCCATCATATGATCAAGAATATGCATACGTCCTTTTTTAGCCTGGCTAAGGGCTTCATCAAGGATCTCCCGGGAAAGACCTTCAATCTTGATATCCATTTGCAAAGCCGTTACACCTTTGGAAGTGCCTGCTACTTTGAAATCCATGTCACCAAGAAAGTCTTCCATACCTTGTATGTCGGTGAGAATGGTATAATCCTCATCTTGCTTTACTAAGCCCATGGCTATTCCAGCTACCGGAGCCTTAATAGGAACACCAGCATCCATCATTGCCATTGTGCTTGCACAGATACTAGCCTGTGAAGTCGAACCGTTCGACTCCAATACTTCAGATACGAGTCTTATGGTATAAGGAAATTCCTTTTCAGAAGGAACCACTACTTCCAATGCGCGTTCCCCTAAAGCTCCATGACCAATTTCACGACGCCCCGGACCTCTGATTGGACCGGTTTCCCCTACACTGTATTGCGGGAAGTTATAATGATGCATGAATCGTTTCGACTCTTCCAAATCCAAGCCATCAAGAATTTGCACATCACCCAACGCACCAAGTGTACACACGCTTAATGCCTGCGTCTGACCGCGGGTAAACAGACCCGATCCGTGTGTACGCGGCAGGACGCCGATTCGGGAAGATAAAGGACGAATTTCGTCTACTTTTCTCCCATCTGGACGTACCTTTTCTTTTGTAATTAAACGGCGGACTTCTTCTTTTACCAGTTTATCCAAAACACCTTTGACCTGCTTGATTTTGTCTTCTTCGGCCTCGGCTTCCTCATAACTTTCCACAACCGCTTTTTTGGCTGCCTCAATAGCTTCTTCACGAGCATGTTTTTCTTGAACCTGGATGGCTTGTACAAGGGATTCTTTTGCTTTCGCTTCTACTTCGGCCGACAAACTTTTATCCAACTCAAACAGGGTTACTTCCATTTTTTCCTTGCCAACTGCGGCAATTACTTCTTCCTGAAATGCAACCAGCCGTTTTATTTCTTCATGTCCGAACATGATTGCTTCCAGCATGGTTTCTTCCGGCACTTCTTGTGCTCCAGCTTCCACCATGTTTACGGCATCTTTTGTTCCGGCCACTGTCAAATTGATATCACTTTTTTCCAACTGTTCGACCGATGGATTGATGATGAAATCTCCATCTACACGGCCAACAATTGCACCTGCAATCGGACCGCCGAATGGAATATCCGAAACTCCGAGAGCCAACGATGAACCGATCATTGCGGCGATGACGGAAGAGCAATTTTGATCTACGCTCATCACTGTGCTGATTACTTGTACTTCATTTCGAAAACCATCAGCGAATAACGGCCGTATGGGACGGTCAATCAAACGGGAAGTCAGGACAGCTTTTTCACTTGGACGTCCCTCTCTTTTGATGAATCCTCCTGGAATTTTCCCTACAGCATATAAGCGTTCTTCATAGTTGACCGTCAACGGAAAGAACGGCAGGTCTTTCGGTTCGTTTGATGCAGTTGCTGCTGTTAAAACAGAAGTGTCTCCATACTGGACCATGCAAGCACCATTGGCTTGCTTCGCTAACTCTCCGACTTCGACAGTGAACGGCTGTCCGGAGATTTCCGTGGAAAATATTTTCTTATCTGCCATCTACTATACTCCTCTCAATAAAAATCAAGCTTTCAATTTCGACAAAAACGCTGATTTTTTTGTTGTAGCTATACTGTCAGTCTTTGCCGATTAAACAGTTTGCATACCTGTAGCAGTCGATGGGTTAACCATCCTCATACTCCAGGACTGAAAGCATGTATAACAGTTTATAAAGCTATCCGGCGACTGCCGATTGCGCCCACAAAACCTGCTTAAAAACTGCTTTATGTAATCGTTTATAAGTACAGAAAAAGCGGGAATTCTCCCGCTTTCCCCTAAAAAACTTAGCGACGAAGGCCAAGTCTTTTTATTAACTCGCGATAACGTGTTACGTCTTTAGCGCGAAGGTAGTTCAACAAGTTACGGCGTTTACCTACCATTTTCAATAGACCACGACGTGAGTGGTGATCCTTTTTATGAACACGCAAATGCTCATTTAAATTAGTAATTTCTTCCGTTAGGACAGCGATTTGAACTTCTGGAGAACCAGTATCATTATCGTGTGTTTTGAAATCATTGATGATTTCATTTTTGCGTTCTTGTGTGATTGCCATCCTTTTCACCTCCTATGAATTGTAAACCCCAATCTCCCAGCAAGCGTCGGAGTTACGCGTTGCCAAGGGATGGTTTCCGTATTTTAGATTAACGCTTTTATTGATAAATTGCAAGTAATTATACAAAATCCCTTCAATATATGCGCATTTTTTTAATAAAAGGGTTACTCTATCTGTTTCCTAATACGCCTTTCCCCAGTATACAGTGCTATACACTGCATGACTAACAAGCAAATTCGATTCAATCCTGCTCATAATGAAAAACCTTGGCCGGCTTTGCAATGCCGGGTTCCGAAGGATGCGACTGATAGATAGCAAGGAGTTTATCGCCTTGCTGAATCCGGAATTGCTTTGTTCCCGTTAAACCTTCTGGCATTTTCAGTTTCTGACCGTGAAATACTCTATCCGCCAAATCTGCATCGGCTTCGACCTTTTCCAAATCAGTTATTCCTGCTGATAAAGGAAGAAGTAAATCCAGATGTGCATTTTTTTCTTTAGCCTGCTGAACTTCCTCTATTGTATAGGTGCTGTTTCGATCAAACGAACCTGTTTTTGTCCGTACCAATCCCGACATATGCGCTGGGTATCCTAGTCTATCACCAATATTGACGCATAAGGTCCGCACATATGTACCTTTCCCACACTCTACAAGAAAACAAAAGCGAACACGCTGCCCTTCCTTGCGGATATCAGATAGAAGTTGTATCCGCTCTATATGAATGGTACGCTCCGGACGATTCACCGTAAGCCCCTTGCGAGCATACTCATAAAGCCTTTTCCCATTCACTTTCACCGCTGAATACATTGGTGGTACTTGTACACTGTATCCGATAAAATTGTCCAAAACTTGTTGTACCTGTTCAACAGAAAAATCTTCTTGGACCACAGCTTGTTCAACAACTTCCCCAAAGCTGTCTTCTGTTTCTGTTGAGCTGCCCAAAGTTACTTCGGCAATATAGGTCTTGTTGGTTTCAGTCAAGTATGGGACCAGCTTCGTCGCCTGGCCGACGCAAATAGGCAGAACTCCTTCCACTTCCGGGTCAAGGGTTCCTGTATGTCCAACTTTTTTTGTGCCATATAGTCTTCTGATTTTCGCTACACAATCATGCGATGTCCATCCCTTTGGCTTCCATAAAGGAAGAATTCCATCCATATCTCTTTCCTCCGCCTCTAAAAAATTTCTTAGAATTGATCGAACACCCTACTTCAGTAAACATAGGGAACCATTCATCTCCAATTGCTTAACAATCACAAAAAAATGGGCACCCCAGATATGTTACCGTGCCTTTTTCCTCCGCCGAAATTCTTTTGACAGTGGTATGTACAAAGATAAAACCCTTGTTGGATGACAAGGGTTTTATCCAGTAGAAAAAAATTATTCTTCTGAGTCATTTAATCGGCGAAGTATATGCTCAATTCTGTTTCCTTTTTCAATTGCTTCATCAAATTCAAAATACAGTTCGGGTGTTTTTCGTAACCGAATTCTTTTACCGATTTCTGAACGGATGAAACCTTTCGCTTTGGCCAGACCGACAAGTGTATCATGCCGTTGCTTTTCGTCGCCTAGCACGGAAATAAACACTTTCGCCTGTTGCAAATCGCCGGAAACTTCCACATCCGTCACTGTAACAAACCCGACACGAGGATCTTTGATTTTTCTGCCGATTATATCTCCAAGTTCTTTTTTCATTTGTTCCCCTACACGGTTTGCGCGTAATTCATTCATTTTCTATCACCTCTATTATGTGGAGGGAAAGTCATTTTAAAGCCATTCAAAGTTGGTAGTGGTCCGCTCCAATTCGGGAAAAGAATCAATAAGCTTCAATGCCTGATTGACTACTTTTTCCGCCTGGACTTTATCAGGAGAGACCGTCACCAGACCAAGACCTGTTCTTTGCCACAAGTCTTGGTGATCTATCTCGCTTACAGCAATATTATAATCATTTTTCAACCTTGTTATTAGGCTTTTGACCACAGAACGCTTTTGTTTTAGCGATTGGGGTTCATAAATAAAACAATTTACTTCCACGTATAAAATCATACACGTTCGATTTCCTCCATGACATACGCTTCAAATACATCGCCTTCTTTTATGTCATTGAAGTTTTTCACCGTAATACCACACTCATAGTTTTGCGCGACTTCTTTCACATCATCTTTGAATCGCTTGAGTGTATCAATTTCGCCTTCATAAATGACGATGCCGTCACGGATGACACGAACCCCTGCATCCCTGGTTATTTTTCCATCGGTAACATAGCTTCCAGCAATCGTGCCAATTCTGGAAACTTTGAAGATTTCCCTAACTTCAGCTTGCCCGATGACTTTTTCTTCAAATTCCGGATCAAGCATTCCTTTCATGGCTGACTCGATTTCTTCAATCACCTTATAAATAATTCGATGCAACCGAACATCTACATTCTCTGTCTCTGCCGCTTTCTTGGCGTTGTTATCCGGACGAACGTTAAATCCGATCACAATCGCATTTGAGGCAGAGGCCAGGATGATGTCCGACTCGGCAATTGCCCCTACACCTGTGTGGATAATATTCACTTTTACGCCTTCCACATCGATTTTTCGCAATGAAGATGCCAATGCTTCAACAGAGCCTTGGACATCAGCCTTTAGCACAAGGTTAATATCCTTGACTTCCCCTTGTTTGATTTGTTCAAACAAATCGTCAAGGCTGACTTTCGCCTTGTCACTGCGTTTTTCTTCAATTTGTTTTTGTTGACGTGCTTCACCGACTTGGCGGGCTTTCTTTTCATCAGCAAAAACAACAAACTGATCTCCTGCTTGTGGCACATCGTTCAAACCGGTGATTTCTACTGGAGTCGAAGGTTCAGCGGATTTGACTCTTCGCCCAAGATCATTGACCATTGCCCGGACCCTTCCAAACGTGTTGCCGACAACAATTGGATCTCCGACATGCAGGGTTCCATTTTGAACCAACAGTGTCGCCACAGATCCACGTCCTTTATCAAGCTGTGCCTCGATTACTGTTCCACTGGCATTGCTGTTAGGGTTTGCTTTTAGTTCTTCCACTTCGGAAACGAGCAAAATCATCTCCAGCAGGTCGTCGATTCCTTCTCTTTTTATAGCAGAAAGTTGAACGAAAATTGTATCGCCGCCCCAGTCTTCCGGTATCAATTCGTGTTCCGTCAGTTCCTGCATGACCCGGTCTGGATTGGCTCCCTCTTTATCCATTTTATTGACAGCAACGATAATTGGAACTTCTGCTGCTTTGGCATGATTTATTGCTTCCACCGTTTGCGGCATGACCCCGTCATCTGCAGCGACTACGAGTATGGCAATATCTGTTACCTGCGCACCACGTGAACGCATACTGGTAAAAGCAGCATGACCAGGTGTATCCAAAAACGTTACTTTTTTGCCATTTTCCTCCACTTGATAAGCGCCGATGTGCTGAGTGATCCCACCAGCTTCTCCTTCGGTCACTTTCGTATCCCGAATGGAGTCGAGTAACGTTGTTTTTCCATGGTCGACATGGCCCATGATGGTTACAACCGCAGGACGTTCCACCAGGTCTTCCTCTTTTTCTTCTGGTTTAAAATTTTCCAATGCTATTTCATCAACTTCGACAACTTGCTCGGCAGTCACTCCATATTCATCACAAATCAAGTCGATAGAATCCTGATCCAAATCCTGATTTTTTGTTGCCATTGTGCCTAAAAACATCAATTTTTTGATGATTTCTGAAGCGTCTTTGTTCAGCTTATCAGCCAATTCACTAACAGTTAAAGTACCGGTATAAGTGATTTTTTCAGGAGTTTCCTGTTTTTTGCTTTTCGATTGTTGATTATTCTGTCCGGAATGTTGGTTGTTTCTTTTCTTATTTTTGTTATTTTTATTATTTTTGTTGTTCGGATTCTTACCATTTTGGTTCCGGTTATTTCTTTTCTTATTGTTTTGATTGGCATTTGTTTTATTGGAGGAACTATCTCCGCTTACTGGTTTTGTCTGTTCTTGCTTCTTGTCAGCTTGTTTATTTCCGTTAATTGCTTTATCCAACGTTTGGATGGTGTCTTCCGAAATGGTCGACATATGGTTCGATACTTCAATATTCAAATCTTTTAATTTATCTATGACCACTTTACTGGATAGATTGTGTTTTTTCGCATATTCGTAAACTCTTGTTTTACTCATACGTTCACCCCCGAATAGATTCATCGAGCAACGATGTCATTTTAGCGGCGAATCCTGAGTCGAGAATTGCAACAGCAACTCTTCCTGACTTCCCAATAGCTTGTGAGATGGTTTCGCGGTCGTCTACTACAAAGAAAGGGATTTGATAATACGTACATTTATCGGTAATCTTTTTTCTTGTCTGCGCCCCCGTGTCACTTGCTAAAAGAACAAGTTTCGCCTTCCGCTTCTGAATGTCGCGTATAATGGCCTCTTCTCCCAAAGTGAGTTTCCCCGCTCTAAAAGCAAGGCCCAATAAATTCAGATAATCTTTACTCAATTTTCTTACCTTCAATAACTGTTTTTAGTTGTTCATAAACCGACGGATCGACTTCCGTATTCAAATGACGGTTCAATGCGCCGCTTTTTTTTGCTGTTTCTACGACATAGATACTTCTGGTCAAGTAGGCTCCACGCCCGTTCTTTTTCCCGGTTTCGTCCACAAATACTTCGCCTTCTTTATTACGGACGATGCGAATTAATTCTTTCTTTGGTTTCATTTCCTGCGTCACTACACATTTTCTAAGAGGAACTTTTCTGGTTGCTGCCATCCTTTTCCCCCTCCTTATTCAAACAAGTTATCGTCAATATCTGAATAAGCTTCATCTGTGCCGGGCGTATCTTCTTGCGAATGTTCTAACAAGCCTTCTTCCCGGGCTTCACTCTCGCTCTTTATGTCTATTTTCCATCCGGTCAATTTTGCGGCAAGCCGTGCGTTTTGCCCCCGCTTGCCGATAGCGAGTGATAATTGATAATCAGGAACAATTACAGTAGTAGCCTTTTCTTCTTCATTGACAAGTACTTCGATTACCTTGGATGGGCTGAGAGCATTCGAAACATATACGACCGGGTCCTCTGACCACTCTACAATGTCAATTTTTTCACCCTTCAACTCATTAACGATTGTCTGTACCCGCTGGCCGCGTTGTCCTACACATGAACCAACCGGATCCACCTCCGGATCTTCTGCATGAACCGAAATTTTCGAACGGTCTCCGGCTTCTCTGGCTACAGAACGAATCTCCACTGTTCCATCATAAATTTCAGGTACTTCCATTTCAAACAACCGCTTCAACAACCCTGGATGGGTACGAGACACGTATATCTGCGGTCCTTTGTTCGTATTTTCAACTTTTGTGACCAACACTTTAAGCCGATCGTGAACCTCATACCGTTCCGAAGGCATTTGCTCACTCTCGGGAAGTCTCGCCTCGATCTTGCCTAGATTGACATATATGAAACGAGGATCTTTTCGTTGGATAATACCGGTCATCACATCTTCTTCCCGGTCCGCATACTCACTAAAAATAACTCCTCGTTCTGCTTCCCGGACCCTTTGGGTAACTACCTGTTTCGCTGCTTGAGCAGCGATTCTTCCGAAGTCCTTCGGCGTTACCTCTTCCTCGATTACATCTCCAATTTCATAGTTAGGGTCTTTCTGAGTTGCTTCTTCAATGGAGACTTGCTGCAATGGATCTTCCACTTCTTCGACAATATCTTTACGGGCATATACGTGCATGCTTCCCGTTTCTTCATTCAAATCTACCCGGACATTCGTGGCAGATTTAAAGTTTTTCTTATAAGCGGAGATAAGAGCAGCCTCGAGGGCTTCCATGAGGATATCTTTATCAATCCCTTTTTCTTTCTCCAAATAATCAATTGCATCAAAAAGCTCGCTGCTCACCGTTTTTTCCCCCTTTAGTTAAATGATACCGCCAAGCGCGCCTTTGCAACTTTATCGTACGGTAATTGTATCTCTTGTTTACGTGTCTTGACTTTCACTTCTAATGTGATGGTATCATCATCAAAACCCTTCAGTACACCTTCATACTCTTTTTCGCCATTTATCGGTTCATACAGCTTCACGTGAATATTGTTGTTGATATTCGCCTGAAAATCCTTTGGTTTCTTCAGCGGCCTTTCGGCACCAGGCGATGACACTTCCAAAAAATATGGAGTAGTCACCGGGTCTTCTGCATCCAGTTTTTCACTGAGCTGCTCGGAAACTTGGCCACATTCTTCAATGTCGACGCCACCTTCTTTGTCCACGAAAACGCGCAGGAACCAATTTTTACCTTCTTTTTCAAATTCAATGTCCACGAGTTCCAAATTCATTTCTTGCAATATAGGTTGAACAAGTTTTTCTGTTGTTTCGGTTACTTTTGCACTCAATTGGCACCCTCCTTTTACCACCTATACTATCCCGTCATGTAACGTTAGTATACTCAATTAGCTGCTGTTTCATTTTGAACGGGAAATCTTGCCCGCTTCCGGCCCCATCATTACAAAACCCTTGCCATTTAGATAATTGACAAGGGAACTCATCAGCTTCCAACCTATTACTGTGTTAACAAAAAGTGAGAAACAGAGGCCTCTAGCAGTGTGATAAACAATACTGACAGCTTTCACACAAAATAAAAACGACTCAGTATTGTGCACGCATCCTGTTCAGTCAAAAATAGTTCCATTGCAGAAAAAAGAAAAAGGTATGAAGAAAGAGTGGGTTTCACCCACTCTTTCTGCTTACGTATCAATGCTTACCATAGAAAATATACCATATCTAACAATTTAATGCAAGATAAAGCCTTTACAGCCTTATGACTAAAACAGAGATAGCTGATTTGCGTCTGCCATTCCTTCCAGACAGCCGTGATTATCCAGATACTCTAAAACGGTTTTGGAAATCCTGCTTCGCTCACGCAAGTCTTCCTTCGACAAAAACTCCCCTTCTTCACGGGCTTTGACAATGTTCAATGCAGCGTTCGTACCTAAGCCGTCCACAGCATTGAATGGTGGAATTAATGTGTTCCCGTCAACCAGAAAATCTGTTGCACTGGACTTATACAAGTCGACCTTTTGGAAAGAGAAACCTCTCGCATTCATTTCCAAAGCAATTTCCAAAACGGTCAGCAAACTCTTCTCTTTTGGCGAAGCATCGTTTCCTTTCACTGTGATTTCCTGGATTCTTTTTCTAATAGCGTCTGCTCCTTTAATCATCGTTTCTAATTCGAAGTCGCCGGCTCTGACCGTAAAGTAAGCGGAATAAAAGAAAATTGGGTAATGCACCTTGAAATAAGCAATACGCACGGCCATAAGTACATATGCTGCAGCATGGGCCTTCGGGAACATATACTTGATTTTCTTACATGATTCAATATACCAATCGGGTACATTGTGTTTTTTCATTTCTTCTATCCACTCATCTTGAAGCCCTTTTCCTTTCCTGACAAACTCCATGATTTTAAAAGCAAGCGATGCATCCAAACCCTTATGCATCAAGTAAACCATGATGTCATCGCGACACCCGATTACGTCAGGCAGTTCACATATGCCATCGTTAATCAATTGCTGTGCATTCCCAAGCCATACATCGGTACCATGAGACAATCCTGAGATAATTACTAATTCTGCAAAAGTTTTTGGATTGGTATCCTCCAGCATTTGACGCACAAATTTTGTACCAAATTCCGGTACACCGAGCGTTCCTGTCTTGCAATTTATTTCTTCAGCTGTGACTCCCAATGATTCCGGTCCGGAGAAAATTTTCATTACATCCGGATCGTCTGTCGGTATGGTTTTCGGATCAATTCCGCTTAAATCCTGAAGCATCCGGATAACAGTCGGATCATCGTGCCCGAGAATATCCAATTTCAATAAATTATCGTGGATGGAATGGAAATCAAAATGTGTGGTCTTCCATTCCGAGTTCCGATCGTCAGCCGGGTATTGAATAGGCGTAAAGTCATAAATTTCTTTATCATCCGGTACGACAATAATACCGCCAGGGTGCTGCCCGGTAGTACGCTTCACGCCGGTGCAGCCCTGAACCAGACGGTCGATTTCAGCATTTTTGTATTGTAGCTGATTGTCGCCTGCATACCCTTTTACATAACCATAGGCAGTCTTTTCCGCGACTGTACCGATCGTACCTGCACGATAAACCTTTTCCTCTCCAAACAAAACTTTCGTATAGTTATGTGCTTGTGGCTGGTATTCTCCAGAAAAATTCAAATCGATATCGGGTACTTTATCGCCTTTAAAGCCCAGAAACGTTTCAAACGGAATATCTTGTCCATCTTTCTTCAACGGTTGCCCGCATTCCGGGCAATCCTTGTCCGGCAAATCGAAGCCGCTACCGACCGATCCATCATTGAAAAATTCATTATGTTTGCATGACGGACAGACATAATGCGGAGGCAGCGGATTGACCTCCGTTATCTCGGTCAAGGTTGCAATCAAAGAAGATCCTACAGACCCCCTGGAGCCGACGAGATAACCATCGTCCAGAGATTTTTTCACCAGTTTGTGTGAGATCAAGTAAATGACCGCAAAACCATGCCCGATAATACTTTCCAGTTCTTTTTCAATCCGTTTGGTAACTATTTCTGGCAGCTCCTCACCATAGATGCTTTTCGCCATGCTGTAGCTCATTTCCCTAATTTCTTCTTCCGCACCATCGATGTTCGGCGTGTACAAATCTTCCTTAACAGGAGAGACTTCTTCAATTAAATCACTGATATATTGACTATTTTCGACAACGACTTCCTTTGCTTTCTCTTCACCCAGGAAGGAAAAACAATCCAACATTTCATCTGTTGTCCGGAAATGAACATCGGGCAATGTCTGACGGCTTAACGGATTGCCGTTCTGTGAAGAAATCAAAATTTGCCTGTACAATTTTTCATGCGGGTCAATATAATGGGTGTTACCCGTAGCGACGGCCTTCTTTCCCATCCCATCTGCCAGTTCCACTAAATTTTTCAAGATGTCATACAACTGAGCTTCATTTCCTACCAACTCTTTTTCAATTAAATGGTAATAATTTGAAGGGGGCTGTATCTCGATAAAATCATAGAATTCAGCAGCTTTTTCTGCCTCTTCCTTGGATTTTTGCATCATCGTTTCAAATACTTCCCCTTTGTCACATCCGGAACCAACCAGTATGCCTTCTCTCAGCTTTTGGAGTTGAGAACGTGGAATCCGTGGTACTCTGTAAAAATAGTCGACATGAGAGATAGATACCAGCTTGTAAATATTTTTCAAGCCTTCTGGATTCATAGCCAGCAACGTGCAGTGAAATGGTCTTGATCGCTGATAAGCATTGCCCTCTCCCATATGCTGATTGAATTGATTGTGGTTGACGATATTTTTTTGGAATGCTTGTTTGATCAGTTTCCAGAGCAAATACCCCGTTGCTTCGGCATCATAGATCGCCCGATGGTGCTGTGTCAGTTCGATATCAAGCATTTTACATAACGTATTCAATCGATGGTTTTTCAAGGACGGATAAAGAAAACGTGCAAGCTCTAACGTATCAATCACTGGGTTTCCAGCTTTTTCAAAACCGATTTTTTTTAGTCCTTCATTCAAGAATCCCATGTCGAAGCTCGCATTATGGGCAACTAGTACCGCATCGCTCATCCATTCATGAAAATCCTTCAATACCTCTCCGACTTCCGGTGCGTCTTTTACCATATCATCGGTAATTCCAGTTAAATCAATTGTCGTCTGTGATAAGGGGTGGTGCGGATTGGCAAAGGCTTCGAAACGATCGATGATTTCCCCGCCTTTCACCTTAACGGCTGCCAATTCTATAATCGTATCATAAACCGCAGATAAACCAGTTGTCTCTACGTCAAATACGACATAAACAGCGTCCTCCAGCTCTAAATCGGCTTCATTGTATGCAATAGGTACTCCATCATCGACAATATTTGCTTCCAGCCCATAGATAACTTTTATGCCATGTTTTTGTCCCGCAGCATAGGCTTCTGGATAGGACTGGACGACAGCATGATCAGTAATCGCCACAGCTGAATGCTTCCACTCAGCAGCTTGCTGTACTAGCTTACCAGCTGAAACAACGGCATCCATTTGGCTCATGGCAGTATGCGCATGCAGTTCTACTCGCTTTTCCCCTTCAGGGGCTTTGTCGTTTCTTTTTTCCGCCTTCACTTCGTTGATGTCTTGTACCATCATCGTCAGTTCATTGGTGAAATTATCTGTTTGAATGCTTCCTCGTGCTTTGATCCACATGCCTTGCTTTAATTTGGCGAATTTTTCGGCATCTTGATCTCCCTTGGAAAACATCTTCAACTGGAAAGAGTCCGTGTAATCCGTTACCTTTGCGATTAACAGATGCCTGCCAGAACGAAGCTCTCTGACTTCCGAGCTAAACACATATCCCTGCACTGTCATTTTCCGTTCTTCTTCCACGATATTTTCCATCGGAACGATTTCATCCTGAATTCTGTATCCAATGGTTAGCGGTCCTTCGAACGCACCTTCGGCTTTTTGTTTTTCTCTTTCCTGTTTGTCTTTGACAGCCTTCTGAACAAGCTGCTGATCTTCCAATGCTTTTTGTTCTCTGAATTTTTGTATGTTCTCTTGTTCGTCTCCAACTTCGACCGTCAATAAATAATTCATTGCTCCGATGGTTTGACAGTAGCTTTGGAAGCCGGGCTCTAATCTTTTTCGAAGTGCGTTGGCTTCTGCTTCATTTCTCGAAGTTAACATAATCTTATTACCGTTCACCTTAGGCACTTGTTCATGAACTAAATCCCGGTAAGCCGGGGATAAATCTGTAAGTGAATGAACAAAATGCTTCCAATAAGTACAAACATCGGTATCTGACAATGTTTTGTTTTCCGCATAAATCGTCCATTTAATCGCTGCGATCTGAGAAAAAGCATCCTGTAGTTTTGCAGTGAACAACTGATAGACAGAAGGTGGCAGAATTCGTGGTACATTTATGTGAAAATGCCATTGCTTGTGTTTCGTATGGACTTCCAATTTAGCGAGATAACTATCCTGAAAATGCTGTTGGATTAACTCATCGGGCATATCGATTTGCTTCAACAGTAAACCAAGCTTTTCTTTACCTGATATGTCCATTTTTCTTCCTCCCCAATTTACGACCATTTTACTTGATTTAGCAGTATGGCCAGGCTTCTTCGCCCTGAAGACAGGATTGAAAAAGCTTTTATTTTACAATTTTACTACTTTAGAAAACCCTTGTCATTAGAAAACAGACAAGGGTTTTGATTACCAATCAGACCAAGTTATTCAATTGTCCCAACAATTCCGACTCATGAATTTCTGTTTGTTCTCCTGTAGCTCGTTGTTTCAGTTCAACATACCCTTCATCAGCTCGTTTTCCTACTGTTATCCGGAGTGGAATACCAATTAAATCACTGTCGGCAAATTTGACGCCTGCTCTTTCCGCACGATCATCAAAAAGTATTTCAACACCTGCTGTCTTCAAGGAATCGTAAATTTTTTCAGCCAATTGCTGTTGCTCGGCTTTTTTCATATTCAAAGCCAGCAAGTGTACTTGGAATGGAGCTAGATGTGCCGGCCAGGTGATGCCTCTTTCATCGTGATATTGTTCAACAATTGCAGCAACCGTTCGAGACACTCCGATGCCATAACATCCCATGTTCATCGTTTTTGCTTTCCCCTGTTCATCCAAAACCGTAGCACCCATCCGTTCGGCATAAATGCTTCCTAGTTTGAAGACATGTCCGACTTCAATACCGCGAGCAAATTGAATGGTGCCTTTTCCATCGGGGGAAGGATCGCCTTCTTGAATAAAACGAAGATCGGCATAGGAATCTACTTTAAAATCGCGTCCCGGGTTAACATTGATAAAGTGATACCCATCTTTATTTGCTCCACAGGTAACATTGACGACACTTTTCACTGCCTGGTCGGCGACAACATTCATGTCGTCCGGTATGCCGATCGGTCCCAGTGAACCAAAACCAGCACCAAGTGCCGCTTTTGTTTCTTCTTCCGTAGCAAGTTCGACTGTCTCTGCTTTGTAAAGGTTCTTTAGCTTAATGTCATTTACTTCATGATCGCCTCTGGTAACAACCAACACTAAATTGCCATCTACTTTGAACATCAATGCCTTTAGACCTTTGTCAAGCGGGTGCTCTAAAAAGTCAGCAACCTCCTGCATCGTTTTTTTACCAGGAGTAGCTACTTCCTTCAACTCTTTTAATTCACCTTGTTCCGCTTTTAACGTAGCAGTTACAGGGGCCATTTCTATATTGGCGGCATATTCGGAGCTGTCTGAATAGGCAATTGTATCCTCGCCCACTTCTGACAGAACCATGAATTCATGTGTGTCTTTGCCGCCCATTGCTCCAGAATCAGCGATTACTGCCCGGAAATTCAATCCGCAGCGTCGGAATATATTCTCATATGCTTGGTACATCTTCTGATATACCTGATCAAGGCTGTCGAAGGAATCATGAAACGAATAGGCATCCTTCATGACAAATTCTCTGCCTCTCATCAAGCCGAATCGAGGACGTTTTTCATCTCTGAATTTCGTCTGAATTTGGTAAACAGTTAACGGTAGTCGTTTATAACTCTTTATCTCGTCCCTGATGACACTTGTTATGACTTCCTCGTGGGTAGCACCCAGTGCGAACTCACGGTCATGTCGATCGTTCAACCGCATTAACTCGGGACCAAAATTATGCCATCTGCCCGTTTCTTTCCAAAGCTCGGCGGGCTGCATGGCAGGCATGACCATTTCATTAGCTCCAATGTTATCCATTTCTTCTCTGATGATTGCTTCTACCTTTCGAAGCACTCGCTGCCCCATTGGCAAAAAGCTATAAACTCCGGATGCTATTTGACGTATGA
Organism: Sediminibacillus dalangtanensis; assembly: GCF_017792025.1. Classification (NCBI taxonomy): domain Bacteria; kingdom Bacillati; phylum Bacillota; class Bacilli; order Caryophanales; family Bacillaceae; genus Sediminibacillus; species Sediminibacillus dalangtanensis. The sequence goes on along the minus strand of NZ_CP046956.1, from coordinate 1,814,397 downwards.
AGCCTCCCCGAACCAACAATTGGTGGCTCTTGATTTCCGCATCAGCGGGAACCTCTTTAAGTGTCGGTATCAGCATGTTACTTTGTCTCATATGTATGTCACCTCAATTTTCTCCTGTCATCCTTCACTATGCATGCTAACCAAATTTGTAATAACCAGCCTTTACGGAAAGGCTGGTTTTAAAAAATTGTGCTTTCGTCCAAGAAAATATAGGATACGTCTAAACGTTGCGCATGATTTTTTCCATACCGAAAGGATAGGGAACTTCCTAAAAAACAGACCTATTCATATATTCAAATTGCAATTACAAGAACAATCGCTGAATATCGTTCCAGGTTACCACAATCATCAGCAACATTAACAACGCAAAACCGATAAAGTGGACAACACCTTCTTTTTGCGGATCTATCGGTTTTCCTCTTACTGCCTCGATTCCGACAAACAACAACCTTCCTCCATCGAGAGCAGGCAAAGGCAAAAGATTAATGATACCCAGGTTGATGCTTAACGCTGAGGTCCACATCAGTAAATTGAGCATCCCTGTTTGGACTACCTGGTCTGTAGCATCGTAGATGCCTACCGGACCGGATAGCATGTCAAGGGAAAATTGTCCTGTTACAAGCATGCTAAGGTTAACCAGAATTAGTTTGATCCACTCGTATGTCTGATTGACACTGTATGGAATTGCCTTTAACAAAGATTTTTCTGTTGCTGCCTGAACTCCGATCTGTCCAATTTCTTGATCTTGAGCTGCATTGCTCTTCGGTACTACTTGGACATCTACTTGCTCATTGTCTCTTTCAACCGTCATCGACAATTCTTCTTCCGGATGAGCCCGAACGATCTCAGTGAACTCTTCCCAAGTAGATATGGATGTATCCCCGATACGGATGACCTCGTCTCCATCCTGAAAGCCTGCTTCCTCAGCAGGGCTGTCGGAGACAACATTGCCGATAATAGCCCTGTCGGCAGGCACACCGTTTAACATTCCCAGCAAGAAAAAGATAACGGCAGCCAGCAGAAAATTCATCATCGGACCGGCAAATAGTTGCATTGCCCGTTGCAGCTTCGTCTTTGAAGCAAATTGTCTGTCATATGGCGCGATTTGCGTTTCCACTTCATCCATGACGAAACCTGCTTTGGGATCGATCGAAAAGGTGAGTTTTTCCTCTTCATCGATTTCATAACCTTCAATGATAAGTCGATGATCCAGATCCGCATGCTCCACTTCAATCACTCTTGCTTCTGGGTGCTTAGATTTATTGTTAACGATAATTTTGTTTACTGCTCCATCTGGATTAAACTCCAATCCTATATGCTGGCCCGGTTTCAATTCTATGATTTCCGGATCTTCACCTGCTACACGGACATAACCACCGATTGGAAGCAGGCGAATGGTATAAAGAGTTTCATTCTTTTTATTAGAAAAAATTTTGGGCCCGAAGCCTATGGCAAATTCCCTCACAAGCATTCCTGCTCGCTTGGCAAAAATAAAATGTCCAAACTCATGCACGAACACAAGCAGACCAAACATTAGAATGAATGCGATAATAGTATTCAACTGATGCACCTTCCTTTAATCTAAATAGGATAACACCTGTGATCTTGTCTGGCGATCCACTTCCAAAATAGTCTGCAAATCAGGCTGTTTAATGGATTGATGTGCATCCAGTGCTTTTTTGATCAACGCTTCTATTTGCAAAAAAGATATCTTGTCTTGCAAAAACAACTGTACTGCAGCTTCGTTTGCTGCATTCAGTACGGTGGTCATCGTTCCTCCCTCTTTACCGGCTTCATAAGCCATTTTCAAACAGGGGAATCTTTCTAGATCCATTTCAGAAAAATGCAGCTTGCCTATTTCAATTAAGTCTAACCTTTTTGTCCCTGATAATTCAAGTCTGTCAGGATAATTCAAAGCATATTGTATCGGAACGCGCATATCCGGAGTACCTAATTGGGCGATGACACTATTGTCAGCAAACTCCACCATTGAATGAATGACACTTTCTTTATGCATCATAACATCGATACGATCATAAGGTACACCGAACAACCAGTGAGCTTCAATTACCTCCAGGCCTTTGTTCATCATGGTTGCCGAATCTATAGTGATCTTTGCTCCCATATTCCAGTTAGGATGTTTTAATGCGTCTTCCCTTGTAACGCCGATCAAGTCTTCTCGGTTCCTATCGCGGAAACTCCCCCCGGATGCAGTTAAGATAAGCTGGTTCAATTGCTTCTCGTTCTCCCCGTTCAAACATTGAAAAATCGCCGAATGTTCACTGTCCACAGGAAGAATCTGCACACCATACTGTTTAGCTTTCTCCATGACAAGATGTCCTGCTGTGACCAAAGTCTCTTTATTAGCTAAAGCTACTTGTTTACGGTGCTCGATTGCCTGCAATGTAGCCTGCAAACCTATACTTCCCATTACGGCGTTGACAACGATATCCGTTTCACCCGCCGTGCTGATGGTTACCAACCCTTCTTTTCCTGCTACCACTTCTAGCCTGGGGAAAAAGTCTTGCAATTCGTGTTTGATTTTGTCATTTCCGACTACTACAATTTTAGGATTGAACTCTTTTATAATTGGTATAGCTTTATCAATATTTTCACCAAATCCCATCGCAAACAGGGAGAAAGCTTCAGGGTGTTCTCTGATAACATCAAGGGTTTGGAGCCCAATGGATCCAGTTGCCCCTAAAAGTGCTATGTTTTTCATGTGACACGCTCCTATATCTATTCCGGGCTAGGAAATAAAATGAATGAAATGCAACAACGGGAATATAAACAGCCAGCTATCAAACCGGTCGAGTATTCCACCGTGACCTGGGAGGATTTTGCCAGAATCCTTCACATCATAATGCCTTTTAAAAGCTGATTCGACCAAGTCTCCAATCTGCCCTACTGCCGACGCTATTATGGTGACCACAATAATAATCGGTAAAGAGTGCGGGAGGGGGAACAGCCAGTGGAAAAGGACGGCGATGACACAAGCAAGCAAAACACCCCCGATTGCACCCTCAACGGTTTTATTCGGACTAATTTGCGGCCAAAGTTTTTTCCTGCCGAAAGCTCGTCCAAAAAAATACGCCCCCGTATCGGTAGCCAATACCACAATGATGCCATAAAAAATAAAAATTGCACCAGCATCTCTGGCGTTCATAAAGTAATAAAAACCTGTACCGATATAAATAGCCGATAGTACCAGGAAACCCGCGTCTTCGAAAGTGAATTTATTTTTCACCAAAACGGTATATGACAACAGAAGCAGGACACCGATCAGCGTGATTTCCGCCTTGGTAATGGACAAAACATCCATGAGCTCCTGCTCGGTAACAGGGATAAGCAGTCCCCATAACAGCAAAATGGTAATCGCAAAAGGTATGAAATAGTTAATAGTCATCCTCATTTTCAACAGTTCCAGAAGGCCAATGGTTGCAATCAAATAAACGAGTGCTTTAAATACCCATCCTCCATAAAATACAATGGGAAAAAATAATACAATTGCAATCAAAGCAGTAATTATTCTTAACTTCATTTATCTCACATCACCTTATATCCCACCATAGCGGCGTTTTCTCTTTTGATAGTCACACAATGCCTTGTCAAACAGCTGCTCGTCAAAATCGGGCCACAGAACATCTGTAAACCAAAATTCCGTGTAAGCAGACTGCCACAACAGAAAATTACTGAGCCTTTGTTCGCCGCTGGTGCGAATCAGCAGGTCAGGGTCCGGCAGATTCTTTGTGTGCAAGTACTGGGAAAAAGATTCCTCATTCATGTCTTCCACCGACTTTTTTCCTGCCTGGACATCATCCAGGAAACATTTCATTGCTTCCATGATTTCATTTCTACTACCATAGTTTAATGCTATATTCAAGATTAATCCAGTATTATCCTTTGTTTGTTCCTTTGCCTTTTGAACTGCGTCCCTTGTATGTTTGGGCAGACCGTCAAACCGGCCGATTGTTTGTACTTTAACATTTTTCTGAACGAGTTCTGGTAAATATGTATTCAAAAATTCCATCGGCAATTTCATTAAATAATCGACTTCTGCTTTGGGGCGCCGCCAATTTTCTGTCGAAAAAGCGTAGAGGGTTAAAGCATCCAATTGATAACTGGATGCAGCCGAAACGATTTTTTTCACATTACTCATGCCTTCCTTGTGTCCAGCGACTCTCGGCATGCCCCTTTTTTTTGCCCAACGTCCGTTTCCATCCATAATGATCGCTACATGTTTTGGCATGGTATTTTTGTTCAAAGTGATTTGTTCATTTTGATTATATTTTTTTGTCTTACCTATAAAGGGAAGTTTGATTGGCATAGTAATCCTCCATCATGGGCTTACATTCCTTTTTGCTCTGACCAGGCAGGGCAGTGACGATAAGGGATTAGCTGTATTTTCCTTAACGTGCAAAAACCCCCTTAAGTAAAGAGGGTCTTTTCTACTTATTATTTTACATGTTATGCGGTCAAACTTCCATAATTTCTTTTTCTTTTTCCTTTGCAAGTGAATCTATATCCGCGATATGTTTGTCAGTAGCCTTTTGCACATCGTCTTGGAAGTCTCTTAAATCATCTTCTGTTAAATCGCCATTCTTTTCAGCCTTTTTCAATTGATCGTTGGATTCCCGACGGATATTGCGGACCTGAACCTTTCCTTCTTCACTATACTTTCCGACAACCTTGACCAGGTCTTTCCTGCGTTCTTCAGTCAAAGCAGGGATATTAATGCGAATCACATTTCCATCACTGGAAGGTGAAAGACCTAAATCCGCTTTTAAAATTGCTTTTTCGATATTAGCTGTAGCGGATTTATCAAAAGGCGTTATGACCAGCAGGCGGGCTTCAGGAGCCGAAACAGTTGCAAGCTGGTTGAGAGGTGTACTGGCTCCGTAATAATCGACATAGACACTGTCTAACAAAGAAGGGTTCGCCCTTCCCGCCCGAACTGTTGCAAGATTTTTGGAAAATGCCTGAACCGCTTGTGCCATTTTGTCATTTGTGTCCTTAATAATTGCTTGAGTCATGTTATTTCCCCCTTATTATAGTCCCGATTTTTTCACCTAACACGGCTTTTTTGATGTTTCCTTCTTCCATGATCGAAAAAACAAGCAGCGGAATATTATTATCCATACACAAAGTGGAAGCTGTAGAATCCATCACTCCCAATCCTTCATTCAAGATTTCAAGATAGGTAAGTTCTTCGTATTTGCGTGCGGTTTGGTCGATCTTTGGATCGGCCGTATAGACTCCGTCTACATTGTTTTTCGCCATCAAAATGACATCTGCCTCGACTTCGGCAGCTCTTAGTGCAGCTGTCGTATCAGTCGAGAAATATGGATTTCCCGTACCGGCAGCAAAAATGACTACCCTTTTTTTCTCAAGATGGCGAATAGCCTTTCTCCGAATATACGGTTCAGCCACTTGCCTCATCTCAATCGAGGTTTGAACGCGCGTTGGGATTCCGAAATTTTCCAGACTGTCCTGCAACGCAAGAGAATTCATTACTGTTGCCAACATCCCCATATAATCGGCATTCGCACGGTCCATCCCCATTTCGCTGCCAACTTTTCCTCTCCAGATGTTGCCTCCTCCGACAACAACGGCTACTTCTACGCCAAGTTCTGCAACTTCCTTCACTTGATCTGCTATCGATTGGATGATTTTTGGTTCGATTCCGTATCCCTGTTCACCGCTGAGAGCTTCTCCGCTTAATTTCAAAACAATTCTACGGTAGCGAGCTGTAGTCATAGGTTACCTCCAGTAATATGTATTTATTTTAAGATGAAAGATTGTTGAAAACAAGCAACAAGCACCCAGGGCAAGTTGCAGACTGGTTTCTTGTCAACCTGATGTGGAAAGAGGGAACACTATGTGTCCCCCCATCGTATCCAACATTATTTTTTCACTTGGCTCATTACCTCTTCAGCAAAGTTATCCTCGCGTTTTTCCATACCTTCACCGACTTGATAACGGATAAATCCTTTGACAGACGCACCTTTATCTTCCACATATTTCTTCACTTTTTGATCTGGGTCTTTCACAAAGCTTTGTTCAAGCAGGCAGATTTCCTCGAAAAACTTCCCAAGACGACCTTCTACCATTTTTTCAACAATATGCTCAGGCTTTCCTTCGTTAAGCGCTTGTGTTTTCAATACTTCGCGTTCTTTTTCCACTTCTTCAGCAGAAACTTCTTCTCTGGAAACATAACGAGGATTTACTGCGGCAATATGCATCGCCACATCTTTCGCAACAGCTTCATCCGTGGTTCCCTCAGCAACGACTAACACACCGATACTTCCGCCCATGTGCAAGTACGCACCGAATGCGTCATTATCGGTTTTTTCAGCTATAGTAAAACGGCGTAATGATAGTTTTTCACCGATCTTGGCAATGTTTGAATTGATATATTCCTGAACCGATTCACCTTCACCGTGCAGCTTTTGCTCCAAAGCAGCTTCGACAGACGCTGGTTTTTGCTCCAATAAATGCTTTGCCAACTCTGACAGCAAATTTTTGAACTGGTCATTCTTGGTAACGAAATCTGTTTCACAATTCACTTCCAAAATTACTGCCTGGTTGCCTTGCACTTCAATATGAGCAGAGCCTTCAGCTGCAATTCGGTCAGCTTTTTTGGCAGCTTTGGAAATTCCTTTTTCACGAAGATAATCAACCGCTTTGTCAAGATCGCCGTCGGTTTCTTGCAAAGCTTTTTTGCAGTCCATCATTCCTGCGCCTGTTTTTTCACGTAGTTCTTTTACCATTTTTGCAGTTACAGCCATTAAAAATTCCTCCTTATGATAGACCAGGAACATCCTTATCCTGGTAATTATCCAAACTCTTAAAAAAAGGTGATAAAAGGTCCCCCCCTTATCACCCTACTAAACCTTTTCTTACTCTTGTACTGCTTCCTCTGTTGCAGTTTCCTCGGTTTCAACTTCCGCTTCTTCTTCTGCTTCTCCCTGCTTCGCTTCCAGAATAGCATCTGCCATTTTAGAAGTAAGAAGCTTCACAGCACGAATAGCATCATCGTTAGCCGGAATAACATAGTCAATTTCATCAGGATCACAGTTTGTATCGACAATTCCGATAATAGGAATGTTCAATTTATGAGCCTCCGCAACAGCAATGCGCTCTTTACGAGGGTCGATAATGAACAAAGCATCCGGAAGTTTGTTCATCTCTTTGATTCCGCCAAGGAACTTGACGAGACGTTCTTTTTCTTTAAGCAATCCTACTACTTCTTTTTTAGGTAGTACTTCGAAAGTTCCGTCTTCTTCCATACGCTCGATATCTTTAAGACGTTTGATCCGTTTGCGGATTGTCTGGAAGTTAGTAAGTGTACCGCCCAACCAGCGTTGGTTGACATAGTACATGCCAGAACGAGTAGCTTCGTCACGAACTGATTCCTGTGCTTGTTTTTTGGTTCCTACGAAAAGGACAGAGCCGCCGTCTGCAGCAATATCTTTAACGTATTGATAAGCTTCATCAACCTTTTTAACGGTTTTTTGCAGGTCGATGATGTAAATGCCGTTACGCTCTGTGAAGATATATTTCTTCATCTTTGGATTCCAACGGCGTGTCTGATGTCCGAAATGAACACCAGCTTCAAGTAGTTGTTTCATTGAAATAACTGCCATGAAAAATTCCTCCTAATTGGTTTTTTGATCCTCCGCCTGTGTCCTCTTTGAGCAGGAACTAACCGACAGGCCAGCACCTCCTGTTCAAATCTACAAGCGTGTGTATTAACACCAAAAGTAAATATACCACATGGGTTTTCTGCAATCAAGCATAATATCAGTTTTTTCGATGAAATTTTACCATCAGTTCGACTTCAGTTTTTCCTTTATCAAGCTTTTTGGCGATTTCATCCACTGTATACCCTTGATCATATAAAGAATATACCTTTGCCGTGACAGATTCTTCTACCGTATCCTGTTGTACCTCTGGCATTGGCGGCACGTACTCCGAATCTTCTGCCTTGTCGGACGTATAACGTTTTCTGTAGCTTTGTTTATATGGTGGAGCCTGTTCTTCCTCAAATGCAGAACTAACCCCCTCATTGCTGTTTTTTTGAGCAGTATGTTTGTTTTTGGACGTAGGTTCATCCAATTCTTTCAACAGACGGTCATTTTCTTCTCTTATTTCATGCAAAAAAGCGCTCAGCATTTCCTCCGATTGTTGAAGAGAATCAATCTTAGCCTGTCCTTCATTACCATTTTGCTGCAATTTTTGGAACAATAACCGAATCGCAATGAATGTGAATATGTGTAATAGCAAACTGATGAATAGTAAAAAAGTAAGCATGCAAATCCCCTAACCACTAAAATCGATTTTCCGCCCGAGGTAAGGGTGGTTGTTATCCGTTTTTTCCTCGTCGGCTTTTTTCTTTTGCTGACTATCCTTTGCGTTAAATTGCTTTTCCTTCTTCTCTTTATTGTGTACATCCGCTTTATGTACGGAATGATTGACTTGCTTCCGCTTGACTTCTTCCAGGTTCTGTTGTGCTGCCGCAAGAAGTTCTTGCGTTTGCTGTCCCCTCTGTTGTAATTGTTCCTGCATCTTTGCCGCATCCTGGACTCTCGGAAGTGCCACTTGCATTTCTACCGATTTCCAGCTCATTTCCCCGCACCCTTCGTGCTCCTCCAAGATAGCACATAATACTTAATTCATCCTTACTCAGAGGACACTTATTTTTAAGGGCATCCGTTCCGGTCAAAAATGGGAACGACTTGTATTTCTTAGCCCTTTACAAATAGTTCTTCTTCCAACAGGAAATCTCCTGCTGCGTATCTGGCTGAAGGTTAACTCCTTGGATGAACACCGGCAATCACTGGCTAAGTTTATTAAGGGAATTTTTTAATTTGAAAATCGCTTTACGATGAATCTGTGAAATTCTCGAAGTCGTCAGATCAAGAACCTGGCCGATCTCTGTCAGGGTTAATTCTTCTTTATAAAACAAACTGATCACCATCTGTTCGTTTTCATTTAATTGTCTTATGCCGGCTTCCAATTCAACGTAATCTTCCTGTTTAATTAGCCTTTGTTCCGGAGTAGATGCATGATTGTCCGGCAAAGTATAGCCAATCCCTTCTTTATGATCGCCAGCACCATCCTTTGGCTTGTCTTCCATGGATAATACATTTGAAAACAAAGAATCCTTGACTGCCTCTTCCACTTCCTGTACTGCCATTCCTAAATAATCGGCAATTTCCTTTGAACTAGGCGGCCGCTGATAAGATTGTTCCAATGCCTGTGCAGCTTGTTCGACTTGTTTTGCTTTATCCCTGACGGAGCGCGGCAGCCAATCCTCTTTACGCAAACCGTCCAATATCATCCCCCGTATCCTGAACGAGGCATAAGTATCGAACTTTAAATCGCGTTCAGGTTCGAACTTTTTCAGAGCATCGAACAATCCCATCATTCCTAGACTTTTCAAATCGTCTTTACTGACACTGCCAGGTAAATGGGTGGATATCCGGCTGACATGGAAGTTTACTAAATAGATATATTTTTTCATTAGTTTGTCGGCGGTTTCACTGCTTCTCGTTTTCATCCATCTGTCCCACAATTGCTCTTCTAGAGGAGATGTTTGTTCGGACATGGTTATCCTCCTCACGTTATCATTCTATTCCTGAAAAGATTTACAGTAATGTGTCTTATATCTCTGATTCTCCCATATTGACAGTTCTGATTTTCAGAATTCCGCTTTCTGGAGAAAATTCTATCGTTCTTCCATTATTTCCGCCGATATCCAGGGCAATTATCGGAACCCGATGATGCTTCAACCGCTCGGTAACAGCCTCCACATTTCGATTACCTACCCGCATCATGTCGCTGGAAGTACTGAACGTAAACATTTGCGCACCACCCGCAATTTTCGATTTCAAAGCATAACGGCGCGCACCCTTTTCCAAGAGTTGCTCAATCAGCAAATCGATTGCTGTGTCGGCAAATTTCATTTTATTCAACTCACCGTTCCTCGATAAGGTTGAATCCGGCAGCATGACATGGGCCATGCCCGCAAGTTTTATAGAAAGATCGTAGATAACCACTCCTACACAAGAACCCAACCCGGTTGTCCGCAAAGTATCAGGGGCATTGGCAAGTTTTACATCCGCTATACCAACTTTTACTATTTGATTGGTTGCATTCATTGATCATTTACTCCCAAAGCTGTGAAAATTCGCTCAAATGATTCCGGATCAGGAAGCAAAAAGAAATGTCCTTCAATATCCTCTGTTTCACTCTCTGGTTCCTGTATGGTTGTATCGATTATGATCGCATAATCACTTTCCCTGGAAAGCTCCATCAACCCTTCCGAAATAATGGCTCCGGCCATATCCATCGACAAGGATGGCACCGATGGCTGCATATTAATTTGAGTGAAATCCGAGAGAGCGGTCAAATAGGACCCGGACAAAATATTCCCTATTTCATGTAAAATCGATAATCCCATTTCCGGGTATGGCGGTTTGGTAAACGAGAATTCATCACTACCTGTTATATGATGAACAAATTGTTCTGCTTGCTCGGGTGAAAACAGATAGAACATGCTGCCGGGCGCTTCTCCCTCAATCCGAAGGAAAACAGATACAATCACTTTCTCTGCTCCTCCTACCAATTCCATTGTTTCATCGAAACTGGCAATACGGACAGCTGGCGTCTGCATGTCAATTTTCCGATTAAGCAGCTTGGACAAAGCCGTGGCAGCATTACCCGCTCCTATATTACCGATTTCCTTTAATGCATCAAGTTGATAGGTTGAAAGTTTTTCGATAAATGACATGGCAATTTATCCTTCTACAGTTTTCAACGCCCGGACTTCTTCATCGGTTAAGACATTATTTAGATTCAATAAAATCAACAATCTGTCTTCCAGTTTAGCAACCCCTTCGATATAATCCACATCTACGGCGCCTACTACCTCAGGCGCCGGTTCGACGGCTTCCTCTGGGATATCGATGACATCGTATGCCGCATCTACGATTAAACCTACTTCCATTTCGTCCATATATACAATGATCATCCGGGTACTGTCCGTAAACTCTGCTGCATCAAGCCCAAAGCGTTTCCGTAAATCGATGATCGGTGTTACGACACCCCGCAAATTGATAACACCTTTGACAAATGATGCTGTTTGTGGAACTCTGGTGATGTGTTGCATCCTTTCAATCCCACTGACCTGCTGTACGGAAATCGCAAATTCCTCATCATTCAGCTGAAAAATTATCGCTTTAATATCCTGTTTATTATCTTGTGGCATTCCATTGCCCTCCCCTAATTGATTCCTCATTTTTTCTTGAAACTATTGGTTGTAATTCTTTTACTTTTATACAATCAACGAGTTACTATCGATAATCAATGCAACTTGACCATCTCCCAAAATCGTTGCGCCGGAGATAGCAAACACATCGGTCAAATAATTTCCGAGCGACTTTAATACAACCTCCTGTTGGCCGATGAACGTATCGACGATAAGCCCTGCCATCTTTTCCCCTTTTCTGATGATTACAACGGAGCAGTATTCATCATCGAGTTTTTCTCCAGGCACTTCAAAAACATCCTGCAAATCGATGAGCGGAACGACCTTGCCGCGGAAATCAATCACCTTTTTATTATGAGCTGACATAATATTCGATTTCTTAATCACGGCTGTTTCGATAATCGAAGACAAAGGTACTGCATATTTTTCCTCTTTTATTTCTACGAGCATGACCGAGATGATCGATAATGTCAGCGGAAGCTGGATAGAGAAAACAGATCCCTTTTCAAACGCTGAATCAATGGTAATATTGCCTCCTAAAGATTCAATTGTATTCTTTACAACATCCAGTCCTACTCCTCGACCGGATACATCCGAAATTTTGTCTGCAGTGGAAAAACCGCTTTCCATGATCAATTGATATACTTGCTTTTCTGTTAAATTTTCTGCCTGATCATTGGTTATTACGCCATTTGACACTGCTTTGTTTATCACTTTTTCACGATTAATGCCGGCTCCATCGTCACTGATTTCAATAAACACATGGTTGCCACTGTGATAGGCATTTAGCTTTAAGGAACCTTCTCGGGGTTTACCTTTTTGCTCTCTTACATCCGGTAATTCAATCCCGTGGTCAAGAGCATTCCGGATCAAATGGACAAGTGGATCACCAATTTCATCTATCACCGTACGGTCCAGTTCTGTTTCAGCACCCTCAATTTCCAGATTGATTTGTTTTCCTAAATCCTTGGCCAGCTGCCGTACCATACGCGGAAATCGATTGAACACTTGATCAATCGGCACCATGCGCATATTTAAAATAATATTTTGCAAGTCTCCTGATATTCTGGTCATCCGCTCGACTGTTTCCTGCAGTTCGATATGTTTTAAACTATCCGCAATTTGTTCGAGTCGACCGCGGTCAATGACCAGCTCTTCGAATAAATTCATTAAAGCGTCCAAACGATCGATGTTTACTCTGATTGTCTTGTTGCTCACCGGAGCCTTTTTCGCTGTATCTTTTTCCTGCTTTACAGGTGCCTCTGCTATTGCTGTCGCACCCTTTTCCTCTGTTGCTTTCGTTGTATCCGCAGAAGTGTCTGATTGGCTAGGACGTTGTTCGATTGAAAATTTTTGCACTTTGACCGATTCGATTTCGGAAACCTTCATTACTTTCTTTTCTATTTCTTCCGCTTTTTCTTTTGTCACCAATAAAACCGTGAAGGATTGTTCAAATTTTTCTTCTTCTAAATCTTGAACAGTGGGAGCCGACTTGATGACTTCGCCAGATTGTTCAAGGATTTCGAATACCATAAACACTCTTGCAGCCTTAAGCAGGCAATCCTCGCGTAATGTGATATGTAATTCCAAGTTTTGATACCCTTGGTCATTCGATTCCCTTAATACGGTCATTTCAAATTCATCAAGGGTCGAAGCCAGATTCGATGGAGATTGTTGGTCGGATTCTGAAATAGGTGCAGCCGTATTGCTGCCGTCTTCCGAGAGGGCCTCGCCTCTCTCTATCGCATTCAGTTGTTCAACCAAACGTACGACGTCTTTTCTTCCCTCTCCTCCAGAAGCAATATCCAGCACCATTTCCTCTAGCTGATCTACTGCTTCGAAAACAACATCAAGAATTGCCGTAGTCACCATTAACTGCTGGTTGCGCACAGCATCCAGGACATTCTCCATTTTATGGGTCAAATCTGCCAGGTCCTGATACCCCATTGTCGCCGACATCCCTTTCAACGTATGGGCGGATCGAAAAATCTCGTTGACCATCGTCAAATCGGAAGGATTTTTTTCCAGCTCCAGTAAGTGATCATTCAAAGACTGGATATGTTCCTTGCTTTCGTCAATAAATACCTCTAAATATTCATTCGTTTCCATGGTTTATTCCCCCATTGCCTAAAATTGGTCTATTAAAGCATTGCTGATATTCTCCAGCTCTTCTACCATGTCAACACAGCCGGTCTTCACGGCAGCCTGCGGCATTCCATAAACGACTGAGCTGATTTGGGATTCAGCGATCACTACCGTATCGGCAGCAGCTTTTTTCATTTTGACGATACCAGCCGAGCCATCAGCACCCATGCCTGTCATCACGACTGTAATCGTTTGGAACAGCGTCTGTTTTGCCAGAGATTCAAACAGGATATCAACAGAAGGCCGATGTCCTTTCAGCGGAGCTTCTTCCGTTACATGCGCTGCCAATGTTCTTCCGATTTGCCTTACTCGTAAATGGTAACCGCCTGGTGCGATATACGCCGTGCCATTTTGCAAGACTTCCCCGTTTTCCGCTTCTTTTATATGTAGTTGGGATAAGGAATCAAGCCTGTTAGCCAACGACTTGGTAAAGTTGGGCGGCATATGCTGGACAATCACAATCGGTGCCGGGAAATTTTCCGGCAAGCGTGTCAATACCTCGTGTAACGCTTTTGGTCCTCCTGTAGAAGTTCCGATCGCAACGATTTTTTTTTGCGGATGCTGTTTAGGCATCTGTATTGGCTGTGGTGTAACAGTGCGTCTTACAAATTCTTTGTTTTTTCTATCGTTTAACTTAACCCCAGAGGCATGATAGACTTTGTCGGTGATTTCGTCCCTGACATTGTTAATATCCAACGAAATAGAACCAGAAGGCTTGGCGATAAAGTCCACTGCACCAAGCGACATTGCTTCTAACGTACTGTCTGCTCCACGGGTAGTGAGACTGGAAAGCATTACTACCGGTAAAGACTGTTTCTCCATGATTCTTTTTAACGTGCTAATTCCGTCTAAAACAGGCATTTCGATATCCAAGGTAATGACATCGACAGCAATATTTTCCAGTTTGTCCAATGCATCCTGCCCGTTACGAGCTGTCCCGGTCACCTGAAGCCGCGGATCGGAATTCAGTATGTCCGATATCATTTTCCTCATGAATGCTGAATCATCTACCACCAGTACCCGTATCGGTTTCATGTTAACTACCTCTCTTTGATGAAATGTGTGAGCTTTTTGATAAAGGAAGAAGACGTTCTCCTGGAGTCTGGTCTATCACCATCAAGAAACATATCCGTCATCTCTCTGACAGCCTTGGCAGCAGCAGTTTTTGGGTTTTTTTCGATAAAAGGTGTCTGACTGATGACTGCCTGTACCACCGCTTTATCTTCAGGCAGCATCCCGAGAATGGCTAGTTCTTTTCCCAGAAATTGGCCAGCAACACGTTGTAGGCGGGCTGCTGTTTGTTTGCCGATGCGCTGATTGGGAATCCGGTTGATCAGTAAAAACAGTGGTAATTTCAGGTCTTCCCTGGTAATGTGTTTGATCATTGCATAGGCATCGGTTAGCGAAGTGGGCTCTGGAGTGGTTACAACGATCGCTTCATCTACGGCCATTAAAAAATTGGCACTGCCTTCCGTTATCCCTGCCCCCATATCGAAAATAATAAAATCAAATAAACCAGTCAGCAGTTCGTATTGATTGATAAAATAATCAAATTGTTCATTGTCCATCGCAAAAATATTCGTAAGACCTGAACCAGCAGAAATGTATGCGAAAGAATCAGATACTTGCTCGATAACATCCTGGATCGGCAGTTGTTCTTCAAACATATCAACGATGGACAGCTTGCTGGTTTTTCCTAATAACACATCAATATTTCCCATGCCGATATCCAGATCGAACAACAATACTTTCTTTTGTTTCTTCGAAAGGGACAAACAGAAGTTCAAAGCGAAATTGGATTTACCCACCCCTCCTTTTCCGCTTACAACCGCTATCGTTTTTGCCTGTTTCGGATTCCTCGTGGCCTCTACTTTTCTACGTAAATTAGCAGCCTGGTCATACATCGGCAAAATCACCAACTATCAACTTCGCAAGTTTTTGAACATCGACTGATTCTATATCATCCGGAACATCCTGACCGGTGGTAAGATAGGCAATCCCTTTGCCGGATACCATTGATAAGCCAGCCATCGCTCCATAGCTCGCTGTTTCGTCCTTCTTTGTGAAAACCAATTGCTTTATCGGAACTTTTTCAAATTGCCGGTAAATCTCCATCAAATCAGCGCTTTTAGCAGCGAGGGATAAAACCAGATACGTATCGATATCCTGGTTCAAATCAATGATTTCAGCTAGTTCTTTTACGTATTTTTCATCCCTGAAGTTCCTTCCCGCCGTGTCTACCAACACCAAATCAAAATCTTTGAATTTTTCTCTTGCCGAGCGATAGTCATCAAGGTTGTATGCTATTTCCATCGGTACATCCAATATCTTCGAGTACGTTTTCAACTGGTCGATAGCCGCAATTCGATAGGTGTCTGTTGTAATAAAGGCCACTCTTTTGTTATCCTTCAATACGCTATTTGCTGCGATTTTCGCAATGGTAGTGGTTTTGCCGACACCGGTAGGCCCTACAAAATGGACAAATTTTTTCTCATAGGATATCCCTTCAAATGCATCTTTCCGGAATCTGCCAGCCAACTCTTCTGTCAAAAGTTCCACAAAAGAATCTCTTCCAGCGTCAGGATTGTGTTCATACATACTCGATACCAATCTTTCAGCCGTTTCCTCTTCCATATCTTGTGAAAGTAAGTGTTTATAAAACAACTGGTATGCAGCAGGATATTGCGGTAGATTGCCTGTGTTGCTGTTTAATTCTATCAAGCTTTTCAAGTCTCTCAATTCCTGTAACATACCCTGATCTGCTTTGAACCTATCCGATTCCTTCCATTTTACTTCTTTTTCGGAGGCTACCGGCTTTGTTACTTGCTGTTCGGCTTGTTTTTTTCTTTCCGGCTCTTTATCTAATGCGGCAACCACTTCTATATTTCTTTTTTTAAACAAACCTAAAAATCCACCAGTATGAACTGCCTTTGAATGCAGGATTACGGCATCGGCCCCCAGCTCTTTGCGGACTTTCTGCATAACTTCCGGCATGGTAGGCGCTGTAAACTTTTTCACCTTCATGCGACGTTCACCACCCCTATGCTTTGAATTTCAAGGTTTGGTTCCAGTTCATTGTAAGAAAGTACAATAACCTGAGGAAAGTACCGATCGAGCAATTGCTTCAAATACATTCTGATAGAAGGAGCACATAAGATAATCGGAGTTTCCTCCCGCAGCGATGCCTGTTCTACTTGCTCAGTTACGGATTGTATTATTACCTGCTGCGTTTCCGGGTCTAACGCTAAATAGCTGCCATGTTCTGTTTGCTGCACATTTTCCGCCAGCACCTGTTCAACATCATTGGAAATGGTTATCACTCGTAGCATTCCTCCCTCATCTACATACTGTTTGGTTATTTGGGAAGCAAGTGACTGCCTGGCATATTCAGCCAATAACTCTGTATCACTGGTCATCTTGCCAAAATCAGCAAGTGTTTCAAAAATGATCGGCAGATTTCTAATCGAAACATTCTCACGCAACAGCTTGGCCAAAACTTTTTGGATATCCCCTGTAGACAATGGTTCTGGGGTCACCTCTTCAACCAAAATCGGATAACTTTCCTTCAAATGATCGATAAGCTGTTTTGTTTCTTGTCTGCCGAGCAATAGATGAGCATGCTGCTTGATAACCTCGGTTATATGGGTGGATACAACCGAAGGAGGATCGACAACCGTGTAACCTGACAATTCCGCTTCATCTTTCAATTCTTCGCTTATCCATTTTGCAGGGAGTCCAAAGGCGGGTTCCTGTGTATCAATGCCTTCTATAGTATCGTCATCGATACCTGGGCTCATTGCTAAATAATGATCGAGCAATAATTCGCCTGTGGCCACTTCATTTCCTTTCACCTTTAAACGATACTCATTAGGATTCAGTTGGATGTTATCCCGGATTCTGACGACCGGAATGACGACCCCCAATTCAATCGCCAACTGCCTGCGGATCATTACCACCCTGTCAAGTAAGTCTCCTCCCTGACTTGTATCCGCTAACGGAATCAACGCATAACCAAACTCAAACTCGATCGGATCCATGCTTAGCAGCTGGACCACATTTTCTGGCGACTTCATATGATCCGTGTCTGCTTCCTCTTCTTCTTCGACTGTGGGCAAATCTGGCTGCTCCAATTCCTTGGAGAGCCAATATGCTCCAAAAATAAGGATGCCGGAAATCATTGTCGTCAGCAAAAAGTTTATTGGAGTAAAACCAAGAAAGAAAATGGTGCCTGCCGCTATATACAACAGTTTTGGATATCGGAAAAGTTGGGTGGTGACATCCGTCCCAAGGTTCCCCTCCGAAGCAACACGGGTAACCACGATGCCAGTAGCCGTGGCAATCAACAGTGCCGGAATTTGACTTACCAGGCCATCCCCTACTGTCAACTGCATATAGGTACTGATTGCTTCCTGAAAGCTCATATCCATCTGGACCATGCCAATGATCAAACCGAATATAATATTAATCAGGACGATGATGATTCCGGCAATCGCATCCCCTTTTACGAATTTACTTGCACCGTCCATTGCACCATAAAAATCAGCTTCGTTCTCAATCTTTTCACGCCTTTCCTTCGCCTGCTGTTCCGATATCATGCCCGCATTCAAGTCAGCATCGATACTCATCTGTTTACCAGGCATTGCATCCAGCGTAAACCTGGCGGCAACTTCGGAAACCCGTTCGGCTCCTTTTGTGATAACAAGAAACTGGATAATTACCAAAATGGCAAATACCACAAAACCTACTAAAGGATTATCACCAATTACGAAGGTTCCGAACGTTTCAACTACTCCCCCTGCATCCGCTTTTGAAAGAATGGAACGCGTTGTGGAAACATTCAATCCAAGTCGAAAAAGAGTCATCAATAGTAACAGGGACGGAAAGATCGAAAATTGCAATGCCTCTGTTGTATTCATGGACACTAGTATGACAATAAGTGCTAAGGATATATTGCATAGAATGAAAATACTTAATATCCATCCTGGCAAAGGGATGACCAACATAATAATAATTAAAATAACGCCTAATAAAACCGATAAATCTCTGATTGCCATGTAACTCTCTCCTTAAATCACTTACTTGAAGCATTGTGTCCCATTTTATACACGTAAGCCAGCACTTCAGCTACTGACTGAAAAAATTCTTCACTGATAATGTCGCCGATTTCGATTTCCTTGTATAATCCACGTGCCAGAGGACGATTTTCCACCATCATTACTTCGTTTGCCTTAGCTATATCTCTGATCCGAAAAGCAACGTAGTCTACCCCTTTCGCCACCACATAAGGGGCATCCGCCTTTGTTTCATCATATTTGATCGCGACAGCATAGTGGGTCGGATTCGTGATGACTACATCCGCTTGTGGTATCTCGCTCATCATTCTCCGCATGGCCATCTGCCGCTGTTTTTCTTTTATTTTTGATTTGATCAAAGGGTTACCTTCAATATTTTTGTGTTCATCCTTGATGTCATTTTTAGACATTCGGATACTTTTTTCAAAATCGTATTTTTGGTACGTATAATCAATTACAGCAATCACCAGGAGTGCTATCGAAGCAGCTATTCCCATGGTAATGGTGGTGTTTCCAAAAAACGCCAGCGAACTGTCCACATCCTTACCAGCAAGCTGCATCATCTCATCTTTACGCATCCATATGACAGCAAAAGTGATTACTCCGATAAAAAAGATTTTCAATAGTGATTTGACTAATTCTACCAATGCCCGCGCCGAAAATATTTTTTTCGCCCCTTGGAGTGGATTGATCTTACTCAGTTTCGGCTTTAGCGGCTCACCTGTGAACAAGAAACCTATTTGCATAAAATTGGACGCAAGACCAGCCACGATGGCAATTCCCATAATAGGTGCGATTGCTTTGCTCATTTCTATGGTCGTTTCCAAAAAAACTTTATGGGTGGTCGTTTCTGTAACCTCCCAGTTGATATATTCCGTGAAAGAGTGCTGGTACATTGCCAGCATAATATTTTTCAAATAACCGCCAAGAACGATAAATAGAAGAAAGACGAAAAACAATAAAAGCGCCGTATTTATATCCTGACTCTTGGCAACCTGTCCTTTTTTTCTTGAATCCTGACGCTTTTTCGGGGTTGCTTTTTCTGTTTTTTCCCCTGCAAAAAATTGCAAATCGAGTTTTAATTCCAGTTTAAGCACCTCCGAATAGCTGTAACAGACTTTGCATGGTTTGAAGCATGGTTTCAAATAAATTTTTCACCAATCCTACATACAGACCAAGAAAAGGTAAAAGGACAATAAAACTGACGAGTATTTTCAATGGAAGTCCCACTACAAAAACATTTAGCTGTGGAACAGTCCGGGCGATTATGCCAAGAGCAACATCGACTAGGAATAAACAGCCCACCACCGGAATCGCCATTTGAAAAGCGATTAAAAACATCCGGCTGAATGTTTGTGTAACAAGTTCAGTTATGGCTTCGTTTCCCCAGGGAATGAAAGCATCTATCGGAACCGTTTGGTAACTATAAAAGATGCCGTCTATCAACAAATGATGCCCGTTAACCGCGAGCAGAAACAATAAAGCAATCGTATAAAAGTACTGTCCGATCAACGGACTCTGTGCGCCTGTCTGAGGATCGATCACATTCGCGATAGCAAAACCCATTTGAAAATCGATAAAGCCTCCGGCAATTTGAAGTGCCGCAAGAATCAAATAGGCTATCAATCCAAGAAGCAGTCCGACTAGTGCTTCTTTAAAAACTAATAAGATAAAGGTTTCATCCAATGCTATCTCGGGTATGGTAATCGTATAATACATAATCCAAGCCAAAAAGAAACTGCTCCCTATTTTGAAATGCGTCGGAATATTTTTATAGGAAAAAATAGGAACAGTGACAAAAAAAGAGGTTACGCGGACTAGTATCAATAAAAAAGCCGGAACACTGGATAAATTAATTAAATCCAACATCTATTTCAACCCACAAACTGGTTCAAGTTCTGGAAGATATTTGCTGCAAATTCAACCATCCTTGTCAACATCCAGGGACCGAAAAATACAAGTCCAACAAGGACCGCGACTATTTTCGGGATAAAAGCCAGTGTTTGCTCTTGAATTTGTGTGGTTGCTTGAAAGATACTGACCAAAAGCCCAACCACTAGCGCCAAAAGCAGCAATGGACCGGTCACCATCAGTATTGTATATATCCCTTGCTGAGCCAGGGAGATGACAAAATCACCGCTCATAAACCATTCTCCTTTCCATCGTTAAAATCCGCTCAATAATGAATGGGTGATTAAGTACCAGCCATCCACCAAGACGAATAGCAGAATTTTAAATGGCAAAGAAATCATTACCGGTGGAAGCATCATCATACCCATGGACATCAAAACACTTGCTACTGCCATATCAATCACAAGAAAAGGAACGAAAATCATAAATCCCATTTGGAATGCGGTTTTCAATTCACTGATAGCAAATGCAGGTACTAGCGTGGTAAGCGGGATGTCCTGAATAGTTTCCGGCTGTTCCATCTGGGCATAATTCATAAACAAAGCCAAATCCTTTTGTCGCGTATGGCCGGCCATGAATTCTTTGATTGGCATACTGGCATTTTCATACGCTTCATCCAGCGTGATCTCTTCATTCATCAAAGGTGTTAAAGCTTCCTCGTTAATCTCCTGAAAAGTAGGCGCCATGATGAAAAATGTCAAAAACAATGCCAGTCCAATAAGCACTTGATTGGGCGGCATCTGCTGTGTAGCAAGGGAAGTTCTGACAAACGACAGAACAATAATGACTCTGGTGAAACACGTCATCAAAATTAAAATACTTGGTGCCAATGAAAAAACGGTCAGCAGCAAGATCAATCGGACAGAGGTTGATATACTGCCAGGATCTGAACCGGAAAACACATCTATAAATTCATTCATTGCTATCTTCATCCTTATTCTGTCGGCGTTCAATCAATCTTTTTCTGCCCTGTTTGAGTTTATCTAGCTCTGACTGGAATAAAGCAGAGAAATGCTGTTGCTTATCTCCCTCGGTAGTGTCTGCTGTATTTTTTCCGGTTCCCATGACTGAAGTAAGGAAGTTGACCGGGTTGAAATCACTTCCTCCGCCATCTGTCTTCATCAGTTCTTCCTTGGTGGCTTCATCGGTTATTTCGGACAACATTTCCACGTTGTCTCCTACGCCGACAACAAATAATTTCTCGCCAATACGGACGATTTGCAGCGATTTCTGTGGTCCTAGAGCGATCCCACCAACATTTTCCAACGCCCTGACTTTTTGAAACATTTTATTTTTGCGATTTAAAAATTTCAGCAGAAAATAGATTAATGCCAAAACCAATCCGAGTGCTAGTAACAAGCGGATAAAATAAAAGAATAATCCGGAAGAAGACTCGTCTGCTGGTTCAATCTGATCATCCTGGTTCCCGTCGCTTTCACTATCATCTTCGTTTGTCGTTCCAGTATCTGACTTGCATTCATCACTTTGCGTTCCCACGCAGTCCTTTACACTTGGAGCCGCCTGAAACGTTGCCGGTATGAACCAAAGTGAAAGAAAGACAAATGCCAGCATACAAAATTTTTTCAACATTTTTCACCACTTGTTTTCAGTCTAATACTTTTTGAATTGCTTCAATTACACGGTCCGCTTGAAACGGCTTTACAATAAAGTCTTTTGCACCAGCCTGGATCGCATCGATAACCATTGCCTGCTGTCCCATAGCGGAACACATAATAACTTTTGCGTCTGAATTAATTTGTTTAATTTCCTTCAAAGCAGCAATACCATCCATCTCGGGCATGGTGATGTCCATCGTCACAAGATCTGGTGTCAGTTCCTTGTATTTTTCGACAGCTTGAGCGCCATCCGGTGCTTCCCCTACGACCTCAAAGCCGTTTTTACTTAAAATATCTTTAATCATCATACGCATGAAAGCTGCATCGTCTACTATCAATACTCTCTTACCCATTTAAACTACCCCTCTCGCATTCTAGTTCAATTTTTTTATTCGATCTTTCGGGCTTACGATATCTGTAACCCTAACCCCAAAGTTTTCATCGATGACTACAACTTCGCCTTTTGCTATCAATTTTTCGTTCACGTTAATATCAACGGGTTCCCCGGCAAGTTTATCCAGCTCGATAATCGATCCCGATGAAAGCTCTAAAATTTCCTGTACAGATCGTTTGGTTCTGCCCAATTCCACTGTAACTTTCAATGGAATGTCCATCAGAATTTCTAGATTGCGTTGTTCCTTGGCAGGTAATTCTACCTGTTCAAAACTTGAAAATTCAGCTTGCTGGACATCAGTTGCTTTGCTGGGTACTTTGCCACCGATATGGTTTGGTTGCTGGTTTTTGCTGGCATGTTCACCATTGTATTCTGAACCGGCTTTTGCGGCAGTTGGTTGCTGTACATGTTCCGGCTTGGCCACATGTTGTTCCTGCTGAGTTGGTTCAGTTGCCTGCTTGTTTTCCTCCGGAGGATTCAACAGTTGATCCACTAAATCTTTGGCAAAATTGACTGGCAACAGCTGCATTATATTCGAATCTATTAAATCACCGATTTGTAATTGAAACGAAACTTTTACTAGGTTATTTTCTGAGTCAATCGGTTTCGTCCCTTGATCTGCTTCTACATCCAGCACGCTGATAGCAGGCGGTGAAATATCGACTCGTTTTGTAAAGACGGTCGACATACTGGTAGCTGCCGTCCCCATCATTTGATTCATTGCTTCTTGTACTGCACTCAAATGAATATCGTTCAATTCCTCGGACGGCGCCTGTCCATCTCCACCCAACATCAAATCAGCTATGATCGCTGCATCCCTCGATTGTATGACAAACAAGTTGACTCCTGAAAAGCCTTCTGTGTACTCCACTTCCACTCCTACATATGGTTGCGGAAATTCGTCCTGTAGATTTTCTCTGTGAATGACAGAAATAGTCGGTGTCGTAATTTCCACCTTCTGATTCAGCAAAGTGGAAAGCGTCGTTGCAGAACTGCCAAAAGATATATTACCGATCTCTCCCAGAGCATCTTGCTCGACTGAGTTTAAATAATCATCAACCGGGGGATTCTGAACTGTGCTCTCCTTTGTTTCTTGCTCAGGTTCCTCGTCATCCGTACTCCGCAAAAGAGCATCGATCTCTTCCTGGGACAGCATATCATCATTCATCATTGTCGTTCCCCCCTTGTATTTCTTCTAAGACTTGGACAGCCATTTTATTTTTTTGTTTACCAGGCTGTACATAAAACTTGGAATGTTCATCTACTTTAAGCGTCATTGGCTTATCGATCGCCTGATCCAGCTGAATGACATCGTCTTTTTTCAAGTTCAGTAAATCACTGACATTGATGGTCGATTCCCCCAATATTGCTTTGACATCCACTTCAGCCTGGCTGATTGTATGGGCCAAATCCTCATACTCTTGTGGATCGCTTTCCTTTGTATTCGTCTGCATCCAATAATGGACAGACAGCTTGGAGATAATCGGCTCCAGTACAACATGAGGAATACAAATGTTGATCATTCCGCTACTTTCTCCAATGGTTGTGTTCAATGACACAACCACCACGGTTTCATTGGGTGAAACAAGCTGAAGAAATTGAGGATTTACTTCAAATTCTTCAAACATAGGGTCGATGTCAATAACCGAACTCCACGCCTCCTGCAAATTTTCCAAAGCTTTCTCAAATAATTGGGACATTAATGTGGTTTCAATTTCAGTCAAGTTTTCTACTTTATTTACGCTGTTACCCTTCCCGCCCAATAAACGATCCAGCATGGCATAAGCGATATTCGGGTTGAATTCAAAGATGATTCTTCCTTGCAAAGGGGCCATACTGTATATGTTTAAAATCGTCATTTTCGGAATCGAACGAATGAATTCTTCGTAAGGTATCTGGTCGACTGAGGCCACCGAGATTTGGACGTAAGTCCGCAACTGAGCAGAAAAATAAGTGGTCAACAGCCTGGCGAAATTCTCGTGAATCCTTGAAAGACTTCTAATTTGATCCTTTGAAAAGCGCAATGCTCTTTTAAAATCATATACTCTTACTTTTTTTTCTTGTTCTTCTTGCTTTAAGGTGCTCGCATCCATCTCTCCTGATGACAGAGCAGATAGAAGGTCATCTATTTCATTTTGGGAAAGTACTTCCTGTGCCATATCCGCCACCTCCTATCAGGAGACTTTCTAACTTATTGTAAAACTTTTTTAATGGTGTAAACATCGACGATATTTCCCTCTTGCATTACTTCGTTCAATTTATCTTTCATCAATGCTTCCAAATCGGATAAGCCCGTCTTAAATGCATCCCGATCCATCTTCGCCAACTCTTTGATCAGGATATTTTGTACTTGAAACTGGCGTTTTTCTACTTCTTCCTTCGCTTTTTCGCTGTCTGCGACGATTTGGAATTGGATGCGGACAAAGCTGCCGTCCTCTAAATCGGTACTCATTTCTTCTGTTTGGACAGAATTTTCAACGATTTCATCCAACGATTGTTCATCCGAGTCCTTTTCTTCTCCATCGGCATTCAAAACATAAACCATACCAGCCGCACCACCAATGACCAGAACAAGCAGGGTAATGATCAATACTTTAAGCATTTTACTGCCCATGAACATCACCGGCTTCTTTGACACAGCCCTGCAAACCAATGGTTTGATAATACTTTTGAATCAACATATTCACTTCATTCTCCGTTTCTCTTACAACTAATTTTTTTCCTGTAACAAGGCTTATGGTCGTATCAGGAAAAGATTGTATCTGTTCAACATAAACCGCATTTAAACTGAATGTATCACCATTTAATCGAGTGAGCTTAATCATTTATTTGAAGGGGGCGGTTCAACGCCCCCGTTCCCCCTTTTGGTTAACGTTTCAGGTTGACTAGTTCCTGAAGAATCTCATCAGACGTCGTGATGATTCTCGTGTTTGCCTGGAAACCTCTTTGTGCTGTAATCATCTCGGTAAACTCTTCTGCCAAGTCGACATTGGACATTTCCAATGCACCAGACACAACAGACGCCCCACCGTCTTGTCCAGGAATGACCAAATCATCGATACTGTTAAAGTTATTATCATCGTCAGTGTAAACACCTGCGTTGGCAGTTAGCTGGTAAGTGTTGGAGCCCAGCTTTTGCAGACCGCCAGGATTTGAAAATTTAGCAAGCCTGATTGTACCAGCGATGGTAGCCCCATCCTCCGGGTCCACATAAGTCACTTCCCCGGTACCCTGGATGCTGAAGCTTTCGGCATCCTCAGGAATCTGTATTCTACCTAACGCCGGTTCCGCTCCATCTTCTCCAGAATCAACTGCGCCAAGCAGATACTTTCCATCCGGATTGACAATGTAACCATCGTCATCCAAGTAGAAATTTCCAGCTCTTGTAAAGGACACTTCGTTTCCGCTTAAGTCAAAGTTCCCATCCGAATTAGCATCTTCTCCTAAAACGAACATGCCGTCCCCTTCCAAAGCCAGGTCTAGTGCTCGATTGGTAGTCTGGCGATTCCCCACGGTATGTATATTGTCAATTGAACCAACCTGAGACCCCAAGCCGACTTGCGAAGGATTCACGCCACCGCGGATAGCATTCCCACCTTGCATGACCGGCCCTTCTGCACCAGACAAGGACTGGCTCATCATATCTTGAAACGTAACCCGGCCTTTTTTATAACCGGAAGTGTTTACGTTGGCAATATTATTTCCGATAACGTCTAATTTTGTTTGAAAACCGTTCATACCTGATATACCTGAATACATTGAACGTAACATTTTGCACAACATCCTTTTTAGATTATTTTTTCATTCATAAGAATTTGCTTCATTCACTCAGCAAATTTCGGCCTCCCATTCGGGTCCAGCCTAATCATCCATAACAATGGTTCCGTTGATGTTGGTGAATATTCTGCTCCCGGCTTCCGAGCGATCCATGGCTGTCACGACGGTATTATTTTTCGTACTTACCAACAAAGCTGCATTGTCTGTCAATACCAAAGAATCCGTTATTCCCTTTTGTTTCGCTTCTCCTACTTTTGCCGTTATTTTCTGCCATTGCTCCTGGTCAATCGCTATATTCCGTTCGTTCATCCGTTGTTTTGCATGTTTACTTACCTTTAAACCTTGTACATCTAATAAAGCATCTTTGAAATTTGTCAGCTGTTTAGATGTTTTGGTTTTTGAAGATTGGGGTATTAAAGATATTGGGTGCTGTAAAGATTGTATCCGGTGCTCCATGTTTATCATCCTCTAGTCAGATGATGGGCTGCTCACCTTTAAAATCGCATCCGCATATACCTTTTCACCATTGCTCAATTCCAATATGGCTTTTCCTTCTGACTGGCTGACTGCCGTCACATCACTCGTCGGTGTTTCGATTACTTGACCTGTCTCTTTATCATATCGGTTATAAGAAACTTCTTTGCCGATTAAATGGCTGTATTGAAGTACCGGTGAAATGGTTTGTGAATCGACTAACCGATCCATGGAAGCAGACATATTCGTCATTTGTTCCAAGGAGGAAAAGCTGGCCATCTGGGATACAAATTCTTTATCTTCCATAGGATTCAGCGGATCCTGGTTTTGCAGCTGGGCCATCAGTATTTTTAAAAATTCGTCTTTACCTAAGTTCGAACCTGTTGTACCACGAGGTTGCTGACTCAAATAATAGGAGTTATCTACTTTTGTCACTTCTATCACCTACACTTTCTCATTCATCAGCAATTCAGAGAAGCTTTTACCTTTTGCGTCTTCTTCAGAAGACTCTCCAGATTCATCCTGCTGGTAGCCGCTTTCTTGTTCAGACTGATCCCTATTGCCGCTGTTTTGTTGTCCGTTGTTCCGATTATCTTGTTGCAATAATTGTGCATCCTGCTTCTCGACAACTACTTGCTGCGGGGAGAACATATGCTTAAGCTGATGGAGATTTCCTTCAAGCATGTCCTTGGCAGCCTGGCTCGTCACCGTTATTTTAACGGTCATTTCGCCATTCAGCTGGGTCATTTTCACCATTACATCCCCCAGTTGGGCTGGACGCAGTTTAATCGAAAGCTCTTTGGTTCCATTGCTTTTTAAAAAATTGCTTTCGTGAATTGCTTTCTGCAACGTTTCTGTCAGTTGTTTCTGGTTAGCTTCCTGACTTCCGGTTTGATTGAGATGCACTACATATTGCTCAACTTTCGAAATCGGCATGCTGTTCATATGTTGCTGCGAGGCAACTGCTTGATTTGATGGGCCTTCATCTGACTGCCTTGCTAACGCCTGTTTAATCCATTTGCCAATGTCAGCAGAGGTTACAGAAGAATTACCTGTATAACGGTTTTGGGCAGAAAGGTTGTCACGGCTGCGAAAGGTCGTTACAAGCTGTTGCCAAATATTTTGCAGTTTTGTTTCCCCTTTAAAACTGGTTTCATTGTTAGCTCCAACCGTCATGTTCGTTTTTCCTGCCGCTTTTTCTTGGTTTATCCATTGTTGCAATAATTGCTTCAAGGATGCTTCCTGCTCTTTAGTAGGATTGCCTGCTTCGATTTTCCCGAGTATCACTTTTGCTTGTTCCCAAATCAATTGAAAAGATTGTTTGCTTTCATGATCCACCTTGTTCGTAACGGGTTGAATCAAGACAGCCTGTTGATTTTGGAGCATGGCAACCGCTTGATCAGAAGTTGTTGGAAAAGCAACGGTTGTTTTACCTGAAACGGTTGGGACATCTGTTGGATTCCCTTTCTCAACTTCATTTTTAACGCTTTGTATCAAAACGGCGATCAACTCGGTTGGTTCCAGTTCCGGGTTATCTTCGCCAAGCTGTTCTATCGTTGTTTCATTCTGGAGCATTTCAGAAATCACTTCTTGTACTTGTGGTGATAAAGCATCCAGTTTTTTTAAATCTTCATCTGGTAACTCAATGCCCAGCGATTTCAAAGTAGAAAGAAGGCCGGCAAGCACACTGCCTTGAGTGTCGCTTTTTTTCTCATCACTTGCTGACGAACTTTGCATCATTAAATCTTTAAAGGCAGTGGTCAGCCCTGTCAAGCCACTCTCCTCTTCTGGCGAAGATAACGGAGTCAAAGACATACTCGGCTGGACGTTAAATAATCCAATACTATTCACTTTTTCACCTCCTTTCAGTGTTACTGCGTTTCCTCAGCTGCGTATGCGTTTGTCAGTCTGGCCGCTTCATCTGCATCCATTTCACCAAGAATCTCTCCCAGAGTCTTTTTGGACATTTGCTCCATGACTGCCAACGCTGTATCATCCTCTAAGTTAGCCAATATTCCTGCTGCTCTTTCTGCCTCCATGTTTTGAAAAGAGGTTGAAATATCGTTGATAGCATTGGAAGCAGTGTCCTCCACTTCTTCTTCCTGCGCTTTCAACTGTTGATTGAGTGTATTGATTTGTTCGTTCAAATCCTTTATGTCAGCTTCTTTGGCTTCCAATTCCGATTCCAATTGCTCGATTTGTTCATCCCTGCTGTCGATTGCAGCAGTTAAACGCTTTTGCTCTACATCTCCGCTTTCTTTTTCTTCTTCAGAAACCAATGAAGAGACGCCCGGCACCTGATTTGCATACTTTTTAGCAAATCCCCCCACATCAATACCGGCAGCAACCATGATAATCAAAGCGATCGTGGCTGCCAAAATCAAAGGTATTAAAATAAATAATATCCATTGAAGGATTCCTGGTTTCTTTTTTTCATACTCGGATTTGTTAGCCATAACTCACCAATCCCTGTTTTTGTTAAACTGCATAGTGGATATCTCATCCATCTGCTTAGACTCTTCTGCTTTTACGACTGCCTGCTGTTTTTCTCTTTTTCGTTCGATCATCCGTTCGAATTTCTTTGTTTCGACATAAGCAGCAGTAAGTTTATCCTGTTTCATTTCCATATCTTTGCGTGCATTGCCAACTGCTGTTTGCAAGCTGGCGATATTCGTCTTCAATTTAGCGATATATTCGGAATGTGAAGTTAAACTCCCTACAAATGCCGGGGCTTCGCCGATTTCCCGTTGATATGCAGCTTCCGCATCTTCTTTTTTCTTTAACAGGTTGTACATTTCCGAAGCAACATCTTCAAAACGTTCGACCGATAACTTGTAGTCTTTTTGAGCAGTTTGTTTGTCTCTATCTCTTAAATCCAACAATTTTTCCAATGTTTTCGAATCTGCCATTATCCCTTACCACCCGCTACTAGATTAGAAGCTTGCAGCAATGCTTCTTTACTAGAGAACTTTTCATCCGTTCCCTGTTTCAAGAAATGTACCAGTTTCGGCTGAAACTGAATTGCTTCATCTATCTCCCTGTTCGTTCCACGTTTATATGCGCCTATCTGGATCAATTCGTGATTTTCTTCATAGGTAGCGAGCAAGGACCTGATTTTTCCGGCAACTTGTTGTTGTTCTGGAGAAATTATTTGCGGCATGACCCTGCTGACTGATTTTAGTACATTTATTGCCGGAAATCGTCCTTGTTCGGCAAGTTTACGGTCCAGAATAAAATGGCCGTCCAATATACCTCTGACCGTATCGGCAATTGGCTCATTCATGTCATCGCCATCCACCAGCACTGTATAAAACGCCGTAATAGTACCAGCTTCACTTGTGCCTGCTCTTTCTAGCAATTTTGGCAATATTGCAAACACAGAAGGTGTATATCCTTTTGTCGTCGGCGGCTCTCCTGTCGCAAGTCCAACTTCTCGTTGAGCCATGGCCACTCTAGTTACAGAGTCCATCATCAGGTTGACATTATATCCTTGATCACGAAAATATTCGCTGATGGCGGTAGCAGTGTACGCTCCTTTTATCCTCATCAATGCTGGTTGATCAGAAGTGGCAACCACGACGATGGACTTATGGAGACCTTCATCACCTAGATCTTTTTCAATAAATTCACGGACTTCTCTTCCACGCTCGCCAATCAGTGCAATCACATTAATATCTGCCCCGCTATTTCTGGCGATCATTCCAAGGAGTGTGCTTTTTCCAACTCCACTTCCAGCAAATATACCTACCCTTTGCCCTTTTCCAACAGAAAGCATGGTATCGATTGCCTTCACCCCTACTTGGATGGACTCATCAATCGGTGGGCGCAACATAGGATTCGGCGGTGACTGCTCAGAAGGATAAGATGCCAGTCCCCTCGGCATTTGTGAGTTATCCAATGGATTTCCCAACGAATCGACTACCTTGCCAATCAGGCCTCTTCCCACTTTTATCGATAAAGGCTGACCAGTTGCTTCGACCATGCAACCAGGTCCGATGTTTTTCAGCTGCGAATAAGGCATAAGTAAAACTTTCTCATTATGGAAACCGACAACCTCCGCCAAAATGGTTTCATCATGGTTTGTGCTGGCATGAATGTAACAAACATCTCCAATGCTTGCTTCTGGTCCCTGAGATTCAATCATTAGACCAACCACACGGTGAATTTTCCCATAGCGCTTGTAATTATCGAAGCGGTCAATTACATCAAGGTATTTATCAATCTTCATCTGAGTTCTCCCTTAACGCTTCAAATAGTTTTTCTCTCAGTTCAATCAGCCGTGTATCCACACTTGCGTCAATTCTGCCGAATGACGTTTCTACGATACAGCTTCCTCTTGTTAACTCTATATCAGGATAAAACTGGAGATGTGCTTCCCCAACCACTATATTTCGTAACTCGTCCTGCTGGCTGATCACGAGCTGATAATCATCCGGGTGAATGTAAACCGCAATGTTTTCCTGTTGCTTGGCTTCCTTCAGTACATTTTTTACAATTTCCAGAAAAGCATCCGTGGTTTCCAGTTCCTTGTGAATAATTTTGGATGCAGCCTTTATGCTCAAGGTCAAAATGGCATCTTCACTTTTATCGAGGATGGTCTGGTAATCTTGTTGTGCAAGGTCCGCGAGCTCACGTGCTTTGTCAACAAATTCCTCATATTGCTTTTGAGCATCTGAGCGCCCTGTCTCAAAACCCGTCTCATAGGCCGACTGTTTTACTTCCTCATATAATCGCTTTTTTTCGGATTCCCACTCGCTTCTTTCAATTGCTATCTGACGCTCTGCTTCTTTTGTTAAGAATCCTGCTTCATTTCTTGCTTTTTCCAAGTCTTCTTGTGCCTGTTTCAATTTTAATACCGTTTGATCAAGCTCTATTTCTGATTTATGATACTCGTCTTTCTCTCGTACAGTAACTGGTTTGATCCCAATTACCTTTCTCCCGGTGTCAGAATGAATCGGATGGCTGTCAGACAATCACATCATCTCCTCCACCACGGGCTATAACAATTTCACCTAGTTCTTCCAACCGGCGAATTACCGAAACAATTCGTGATTGAGACTCTTCTACATCGCGCAGTCTAACTGGCCCCATAAATTCCATTTCTTCTTTAAAAGTATCGGCCATTCGTGTCGACATATTATTGAACACGATATTTTTGACTTCTTCACTAGCAACCTTCAAGGACAAGCGTAAATCATCATTCTCTACTTCTCTGATCACACGCTGTATGGCACGGTTATCCAATGTGACAATATCTTCAAATACGAACATGCGCTTCTTGATTTCCTCTGCGAGTTCAGGGTCCTGAATTTCCAAAGCATCCAGAATGGTCCGCTCGGTGCTCCGGTCCACACCGTTCAGCACTTCCACAACTGCCTGAATCCCGCCCGTTTGCGTATAATCCTGCGTGACAGTCGCTGATAACTTCCGCTCCAGAATCTGTTCCACTTCCGTTATAATTTCTGGGGAGGTAGAATCCATGACCGCAATCCGTTTTGCAATATCAGCCTGCATTTCCTGCGGAAGTTCAGACAGAATTTGGCTCGCCTGTTCCGGATCCAAATACGATAGGACAAGTGCAATTGTTTGCGGATGCTCGTTTTGGATAAAGTTAAGCACTTGTGACGGTTCTGCTTTACGGGCAAAATCAAAGGGTTTTACCTGCA
Organism: Sediminibacillus dalangtanensis; assembly: GCF_017792025.1. Classification (NCBI taxonomy): domain Bacteria; kingdom Bacillati; phylum Bacillota; class Bacilli; order Caryophanales; family Bacillaceae; genus Sediminibacillus; species Sediminibacillus dalangtanensis. The sequence goes on along the minus strand of NZ_CP046956.1, from coordinate 1,782,070 downwards.
AGGAAGACGTCAGCCGATTAATGATACTATCTGCTTCCGACTGACCCAACGCCTTTTCCAAAACCGTTTTAGCGTAACCTATCCCTCCTTGGGAAATATAGTCTTGCGCCAATGCTATCTGGTGAAACTGATCGAGAATTTGCTCTTTCTGCTCTGCTTCAACCTTCTTCACTGAAGAAATCTCCAACGTTAATTTTTCGATTTCCTCTTCAGTCAAGTGTTTATATACTTGTGCAGACACATCGGGCCCGAGAGAAATCAGTAATATTGCAGCCTTTTGCTTTCCTGTTAATTCCTTGTATCTTGCCATAAAGGTTGCCCCCTAATCTTCCGCAATCCAACTGCGAAGCAGTTTCGCAAATTCTTCCGGTTTATCTTTTGCAAGTTTTTCTAGTTGCTTGGTACGAACCCCTGCTTCCGTTTCCGGACTTTCTTCAATATCCGGGATAGTGACTGGGTCAGGGACGTAAGATTCTTCAGTATATTCGTACTCTTCCTCTTCTTCCGTGCTTCTTCTTCTCCAAAGCATCCAAATCAATGCCAGTATGATAGCGATCAAAACCCCGCCGGCGATATACATCCAAGTAGGAATGGTAGCTTGCGGCTGAGCGGAAGAACCCTTACTGCCGTTGAATTCCTGTAAGACAATCGACACTTTTTCTTCCGGGTTCACTTCGCCATACTCCTTGTCGATCGAAGTGGTAATGATTGAATCAAGGATTGATGAAATGCCGTCTTCCACCGTTGCTTCTTCAGCAGCCGACAAATATTGAACTTCCCCTGTTTCATTGTCGACAGATTTTGTATTATCCACTGCCACTTGTATTCCAAGGTCTCTAATTTTATAAGGACTTTCGACGATTTCTTTCTTAATTCGATTAAACTCATTGTTTATCGATTCTTTGACCATTTCGTAATCGCCATCCTGCCCTTCCTCACCGGCTGGATAATTGGTTACTTCCTCTTCCCCTGTGCCCGCGACACCGCCTTCCGGAGCGCCTCCTGTATAAGTTTCTTTGATGGTCTCTACGCTTACCGGTAAGCCTTCCATATTATCCTCATCTACGGGCGTAACCAATTCTTCGACCCTGTTTTCCTGGGTGAAATCAATATCGGCAGTAACGGAAGCAATTACCTTATTGTTTCCGACCATCATGCCAATCATTTGTTGCACCCGTCGTTGAATATCCCGTTCAATGTCTTGCTTTACATTCTGTTGATACGTATATGTGTCCGTATTTCCGGCAGTCGCTGTATCATTTAAGTCAAAATACTCAAAATTTTGATTCATGATGACGATATTATCAGTAGGGAGGTTCGGCACCGTTTTGGACACTAAATGATATAAAGATTTAATCTGGCCCGGTTCCAACTGATATCCCGGCTGTGTATTCAAAACGATTGATGCCGAAGCTTCGAGAGGCTGCTCGCTGACAAATAACGGCTCTTCTGGTTTGTTGATCATCACGTTGGCATCCTGAATACCGTCGATACTTTTTATAAGATTGGCGATTTCCGTCTGCATTGCATCTAGTTGGATGACATCAAACTCATTGTCTGTCATTCCCCAAGATGTATTGTCACTGAAAAACGAATAATCAACATTTCCACTGTTCGGCAATCCTTGTGCAGCAAGATCGACCAACAGCGTGTCAGCGTCCTGTTCTGGAACCAATATCGTTTTACCTGCATCCTGAAGTTCATACTGGACTCCTTTAGCATCCAGTTCTGTTTTAATCTGTCCTACTTCCTGTATAGACAAATTATTATATAAGGGAACCATATCGCTTTTACTTGCAAGTAATGTTCCACCAATAATCAAAAAAAGAACCATCAGGAGAGAACCGATCATGACTCCTTTTTGTCTGGAAGACTTGGAACTCCAGAATTTCGTCAATTTTTCTTTATAGATGTCAATTTTCTGTTTCATTCTCTTCCCCCAAAAAAAACGCACTTTCCCTTACCTGGAGCCGTCAATAAGGAAAAGGACGGTATACTCTATTTGCCTATGTAATTTACACTTGCATCCTCATTACTTCATTGTAAGCATCAATGGCTTTACGTTGCATCTCGACGGCGGTGTTCAGTGTAATGCTTGCTTTTTGTGCTGTAATCATGACGTCATGTAAGTCATCGATTTCTCCATTGGCCAATGCCTGCGTCTTTTTGTCTGATTCAACCTGATAATTGTTTAACGTATCGATTGCATTTTTTAAGCTATTAGCAAATTGTCCCTGTGCTTCTCCAGGAGTGGACAGCTTCCCGCCATCCTGCTGTAAAGAAACAGCCGACGGTGACTGTAAATTTCCGATGTTATTGATTGTAACCAAAAGGTATCCCCCATTTCTGACACTTCATTATTTTCCTATTTCCAGTGCTTTAAGCAGCATGCTCTTTGTCGCATTTACAGAAGTAACGTTCGCTTCGTATGACCTTGTGGCACTCATCAAATCAACCATTTCTTCAAGCGGATCGACATTCGGTAGTTGTACATAACCATTTTGATCCGCATCCGGATGATTGGGATTATAAACAAGTTTGAATGGTTCTTGATCTTCTGATATTTCACTCACCCTGACGCCTTGCCCGGGGCTCGAAGATTTTCCAGATGCTTTCTGCAGAAAAGATTGAAAGTCGGGTGTTTTTGCTTCCAGTGAGACCAGTTTCCTTCGATATGGTTCATATTCACCATTTTCGTTCATAGTCGCCCGGGTCGTATCCGCATTGGCAATATTGGAGGAAACAGTGTCCATTCTCAATCTCTGAGCTGTAAGTGCACTTGCGCTAGTATTCAGTGCATTGAAAATGCTCATTTATTATCTTCCTCCTTTTATTACTGTCTGCAGGCTTGAAAACTTCCCATTCAATCGATCTACCAATCCTTGATAATAGATTTGGTTTTTAGCCAGCTCAGTCATTTCCTTGTCAATGTCAACGTTGTTTCCGTTATGGTTGTATGTAGTATTTGTATTGGAAACGATACGGAAGGATTGCTGTGCAGTGTCGGAACCGAAGTCAATATGTCTGGCATCAGTGCGTTTTGTCTGGAAGCCGTTGTTCATTTCACTGTTCAAAACATCTTTAAATGCGACTTGTTGCGCTTTATAACCCGGTGTGTCTGCGTTAGCAATATTGTTTGAAATGGTTTGGTTCTTTAAAGAGGCATAATCCAATGATTTCTCTAAATTGCTAATTGTATTCCCAAAGAAAGACACTTTCTCTTCCCCCTATATTCAATTTGGTTTTAAACGTAATGTTTTATTTTTCTCATAAACCGTCAAAAATTGGCTATCAATATCGAATATTGTAATTTAATTCTAATTTTATGTCTATGCAATTTACTGATAATCTTACTTTAGGTCTGTAAAAAATCACCCGCCCCCATTACTTTAGTCTCAATTCCCATCCTATAAAACCCATTTTCCTCATTAGCATTTGTGTCGAACCATGTCTTTTTTCCTTTGCTTTTATTATTACATACTCTTGGACAAATGAAAATATTGGTTGGCAAAAAAGAAAAATAATTCTAATATCGGACGAATTTAATTATCATCCCCCCTCCTATTGACCCAGGTAATTTGGCACAAAAATTTGATGAGTCCCTCCCATAAACATCCCGGTAAATAAAACCTGACGTCGGCGATCCTGAAGGCGAAGATACAGTCGAAATAGCACTAAAGGTTGTTGTTGTTGAATATAAACATAAACTGCGGGCCAACTTTCTCGGAAATTCCCGGGGAGAAAGCTTACCAGCTGCCTGCGAAAAGCGAGGAGTACAACCGGTAAAGAGGACATTCAACCGCAAAGCGTAAGAAAGGTCGAGAAAACCTATGTCTTCCTCCCCTTCTCCAAATAGCTGGAAAGGAAAGTTTCATCCGAAAGTGATAACAAAGCGTTGCAGTACGCAAGACACCTCCGGAGCGGCAACCAAAGGAAGAACACGCATAAGCGGACTTTATTGAGGACGCTGAAGTGTTGCCAGGAAAGCTTGGCGCAGTAATGTTTTAGCGCTCCTTTTCAAAAAATGTGGAGTCAATTTGCTAGCCAAAATTATATTCTTTCTGCTAACACAAACACAAGAGCAGCAAAAAATATGGTGAACACAAAAAACCTTCTTGTCGTTCGACCGTGACAAGAAGGTTTTGCAAATGAATTCCATTAGTTGGATCTGATTTTTTCTAATTCAACAAGGAATTTATTGTTTAAGACTTTAATATAGGTCCCTTTCATTCCAAGAGAACGGGATTCGATGACACCCGCACTCTCCAGCTTTCTCAGTGCATTGACAATAACCGATCGGGTGATGCCTACTCGGTCGGCTATTTTACTTGCCACCAGCAACCCTTCATTTCCATCCAGTTCATCGAAAATATGCTCAATCGCTTCAAGTTCGCTATAGGATAGTGAACTAATCGCCATTTGTACAACTGCTTTGCTTCTAGCTTCCATTTCTATTTCTTCAGTTTTTTCATGAAGGATTTCCATTCCGACAACAGTTGCACCGTATTCAGCTAATAAAAGGTCATCCTCGCTAAAGCTTTGAGTGAGTCTACTCAGAATCAATGTACCTAATCGCTCTCCGCCTCCGATAATCGGCACAATTGTGGTAAGACCCTTCTGGAACAGTTCCTTGTTTTCAACCGGAAAGGCTGTATAAGGACTGTCAATATCAATATTTGAAGTAGTTTCCTGAATATTGAAAAGACTGTCGGTATATTCTTTTGGAAATTGTCTTTCTTCCAGCATAGATTTCATTCTTTCGTTTTCAATCTGCTGATTGATAGCAAAACCTAATAGTTTTCCTCTGCGGCTGACCACAAATATATTCGCCGTAATGATATCTCTCAATGTAGCAGACATATCATTAAAATTTACCGACTTCCCTGTAGTTTTTTGTAACATTGAATTGATTTTTCTGGCACGATTTAATAAATCCATTGTTATCCTCCAATCTAGTATTTACAATATATACTGGCTTAAATCCTTATTTTTGGCGATACTGCTCAGTTTTTCATCAACATATTGAGGAGTTATTTCTACCTTTTCCATGTTGATATCCGGAGCTTCGAATGATAACTCTTCCAACAGCTTCTCCAGAATAGTGTGAAGCCTTCGTGCACCAATGTTATCTGTTTCCTGGTTGACGTGGAAGGCTACTTCGGCAATTCTAGTCACAGCATCGTCCGTAAATTCAACTTTTATACCTTCTGTAGCTAGAAGGGCCTGGTACTGTTTCAATAGTGCGTTCGATGGTTCCGTTAAAATATTTCGAAAATCCTCAATCGACAATTTGTCAAACTCTACCCGAATCGGGAAACGCCCCTGAAGCTCGGGTATCAAATCTGACGGCTTAGCCATATGAAAAGCCCCTGCTGCAATGAACAAAATATGATCAGTCTGGACAGGGCCGTGCTTTGTAACAACAGTCGATCCTTCCACAATAGGCAGGATATCCCGCTGTACACCTTCTCTTGACACATTTGCCGATTGGTCGCTCTTGCCAGCTACTTTATCGATTTCATCAATGAAAATCATCCCTGACTGCTCTACCTTATCGACTGCATCCTGAGCTACTTCATCCATATCGATAAGTTTTTGGGCCTCCTGTTGAGTCAATACCTTCCTAGCTTCGGAAACGGACAAGCGCCGTTTCTTTTTCTTCTTCGGCATGAACTGGCCGAGCGCATCCTGCATATTCATGCCCATTTGTTCCATACCGGATCCTTGTAACATATCAAACATCGATGGCGTCTGCTCATCCACTTCGATTGTAACCATCCTGTCTTCCAATTCACCGAGCGAGAGCTGGTGGCGAATTCGTTTGCGTCTGCTTTCGATTTCCTGATGGTCGCTCTCCTGGTCCTGCTCCTGATTTTCAGCGCCTTGCTGCGGGAAAAACATTTCGAGTGGATTTTTAAAATTGTTCTGTTTTTTCTCTTCCGGAACCAGTATTTTGACCAGTCGTTTGTTCGCCTGTTCTTCCGCTTTATCCATCACTGTTTCCATTTTTTCCTGTTTGACCATACGGACGGCCATCTCGACCAAATCACGGACCATTGATTCTACATCGCGACCTACATATCCGACTTCCGTGAATTTGGTCGCTTCAACTTTTACAAACGGAGCACCTACAAGTTTTGCCAGACGTCTGGCGACTTCTGTTTTACCAACACCAGTCGGTCCAATCATCAAAATGTTTTTAGGTACGATTTCGTCACGTAATTTATCATCAAGCTGCATCCTTCTATAGCGATTGCGAAGTGCGATTGCAACAGACTTTTTCGCATTGGTTTGACCAATTATGTACTGATCGAGTTGTTCGACAATTTGTTTTGGAGTCTTATTTAACGTCATTGCAGTAAACCCTCCTTTTTTAATCCAGTACTTCGAGAGTTATATGATCATTAGTGTACACACATATTTCCCCAGCTACTTCCATAGCAGCCTGAGCAATTTCCCTGGCAGACAGGTCTTTGGAATGACGTGTCAATGCCCGGCCTGCACTCAAAGCATAATTTCCACCTGATCCGATTGCCAGCAAACCATCATCTGGTTCAATCACTTCTCCTGTGCCGGAAACCAGCAGCATTACTTCTTTGTCCATAACAATCAGCATGGCTTCGAGTTTCCGCAGAACCTTGTCGCTGCGCCACTCTTTCGCTAACTCAACTGCTGCTCTTGACAGATTTCCATTGTAAGCTTCCAATTTCCCTTCAAATTTTTCAAATAAAGTGAAAGCATCGGCTACCGACCCGGCAAATCCAGCCAAAACTTTCCCTCTATACAATCTGCGGACTTTTTTGGCTTTATGCTTCATAACGACCGCATTTCCTAATGTGACTTGCCCATCACCGCTCATAGCACTTTGTCCATTATGCCGCACAGCAAATATGGTTGTGGCATGAAATTGCTGTGATTCCATCAATCTCAACCTCCTCTACTAATCATTCCTCTGCTTCGCCCTTGGATGACTGTTCATGTAAACATGGCGAAGTCTGTCCTTGGTGACGTGTGTATAAATCTGGGTCGAAGATAAATGTTCATGGCCCAGAAGCTCCTGAACCACCCTTAAATCCGCTCCTTCGTTCAACATATGGGTTGCAAATGTGTGCCTCAACTTGTGAGGGTGAAGATGAATCGTCAAAGCAGCTTCCTTTACCATCTTTTGCAAAACCAGTCTTAATCCACGTGGAGTTAAGGGATTTCCTCTAGCGTTTAAAAAAACGGCAGAAGATGGCTTCGCCGTTTTCTGTAACAGTTCCTTTCTACCATTGTTTATGTAGTTTTGCATCGCGGCTTCAGCAAAACGACCAAACGGCAAGTATCTTTCTTTCTTTCCTTTTCCCCTTACCAGCATGGTTCCAATGTCAAAGTCCATGTCATCAAGCTTCAATCCGGTGCATTCACTCACGCGTATTCCAGTAGCATAAATCAACTCGAGAATTGCCTGGTTTCGTTGACCAAGGGGTGTTGTCGAATCACTCACTTCAAATAACCGTTCCAATTCTTCCATATACAAAAAACCCGGCACAGCCTGATTGGTCTTCGGGAGCACTACTTGAGAGAAAGGGTTCGCTGCTACATGTTTTTCCCGATCCAGAAACTTGTAAAAACTGCGCAGACTCGAAATTTTTCTAGAGACGCTTCTCCTCGATAATTTCTTTTCATAAAGAGTTGTCAAGTAGGTTCGTACAATATGATAATCGACTTGCTCCAATTGACCGATGGATTCCCGTTTCAGAAATCCATAGAAATCATCTATATCACTTTGATAGTATTCAATGGTGTATTGGGAAGCGTTTTTTTCAATTTGTAAATATTCTGTAAAGGCTTTCTTCGCTTCAAACCAGTTTAGCATTTCTCCACCTCGCTCAAGGCGTATAAATAGTAACACAAGTGTCCATGTCCATGCAATGAATTTTACTAAATTGTAACAAAATTCTGAATTGTGCTTTCTGTTATCCAACCGTTATTATAAAAACAAAGGGACGGCTGTTGGGTCGAAAGGAAATTTCGACAACCTTCGCATCAACAGCCTAAAACTTCTTCTGTCAAGTAAAGCTTCTTACAGAACGGTAATTATATCTGTTAAACAATAAAGTGTCAACTCAAATCCTCAGGTCCATTCTTTTGTGATGGCATTGGTTGTCTCTTTTCTTCGAGAATGCCGATTTCTTCTATTTTTTCTTTCGTTTCGGGTGTACCTAACTCATAGATTCGTTGATAAATATTTAACATCTCATCATCATATTTTTTTCTTTCTTGGTCTGCCTTTACTTCTTGAAACGGAGCCTCATAATGTAATTCTGCTGAACGGCTTCCAGCTAAATGTTGTTCATGAAATAAATTTTCCAAGCTAAGCTTGTCTTCATAATCGCCTTCGATTTCATATTCGACGCTGTTATCATAAGTTGGGGAAGATAGAACTTCTCCTGTATCTACCTTTACATAATACTTTTTGTTTTCAGACATATTATCCCTCCTATACACTATTCTCATACCCTGTTCACAGAGAAATGTAACTACGAACTTTCCTTAGTAGGTTCAAATAACAAATGCTCTTTTGCAAACTATTTTGCTTATTAAAAGGATTATTTAATAAAATTGCGCATTAAATGGTTCCCTTCTGTGCTTGACTAGAAAATGTGTGTCCAGCGCTGCGGAATTACCCCTGCGCTATGAACAGCTTCCTGTTCATAAACGAGGATACTAACACTTTTTCTCTTGATTCACTTGGTACTACCGAAAACTTCTTATCAAAAAACTTAGCTAGAAAAGCAAGCTTAAAATCAAAGAGAAGGAGAAAATCCTGACATACGTTTATAAGATGTCTTGTTGGGTCTCAAGGACTCCTAGGAGAAAAGATTTCTACGGCTATGGTAATCAGAATGCTTCTAAGCACAGGAAGCATACGCAGACTCCTGCGGAAACAGCACGAGTTTGAAGCCGAAGCGAGTCCAAGCACTTAACCCTCTGAAAAGGATCGGAAGGGAGTAATCTTTAATTGCAGTTTCTAACTTTTTTTGAAAAAATAGTCTCCTGAATATAGCTTTTGCAATGTATAGAAATCAGATTTTGAAATGAAGCTTAAAAAGCTGCTAGAAGCGCTTTTTTTAGGCAGGGATAAACCCCAAGACTTCGAAAGGGTGATTGCCGAAGCTAGACAGCATGCACCGCCACGGTGACATATTTCCATTAGAAAAAGCATCAAGCAGTAGCCTGATGCTTTTTCCGTGATCAGTTTTGTGTTTCTTCCTTATAGTCACAATTGGTACATTGTATTTGTACACCTTTTTTCGATTTTTTCTCTACCAATAAGGAATCACATTTTGGACAAGGACGTGCAATCGGCTTATCCCAAGAGATAAAATCACATTCTGGGTACCGATCGCATCCATAGAAGGTGCGACGCTTTTTCGATTTTCTTTCGACAACGTTTCCTTCTTTACAATTCGGACACTTGACCCCAATTTCCTTGAGAATAGGTTTCGTATTTCTGCATTCTGGGAAATTGGAACAAGCTAAGAACTTGCCGTATCTACCCATTTTATAGACCATTTCATGACCGCAATTTTCACAATCGATACCAGCCGGTTCATCTTTGATCTCAACCTTTTCCATTTCCTCTTCCGCTTTTTCAAGACGTTTGTCAAATCCTTTATAGAAATCATCTATAATGTTAATCCATTCTGTCTTACCATCCTCTACTGCATCAAGGTCACTTTCCATCTTGACAGTAAAATCCACATCGATTATTTCGGGAAAAAATTCTTTCAATAAATCGATAACGATTTCACCAAGTTCGGTGGGAACGAACCTTTTATTATCGAGCGTTACATACCCCCTGCGCTGAATGGTATCCAGTGTCGGCGCATAGGTCGATGGTCTGCCCAAGCCTTGTTCCTCCATTGTTCTGACGAGACGTGCTTCTGTATACCTGGGAGGCGGTTGGGTAAAGTGCTGATTGGGACGAATTTCTTCCGCTTTTATTGACATCCCTTCCTTTAAATCAGGGAGCAGCTTATCTTCTTCTTTTTTATTATCATCCCGGCCTTCTACATATACCTTCATGAATCCTTTGAATTTCACTTTGGAGCCGGTAGCTCGGAATTCAACCCCTTGATTGACAAGGTGAACGGTCATGGTGTCCATTACAGCCGGTGCCATTTGGCTGGCAGCAAAACGATCCCAAATCAACTTGTAGAGACGATACTGATCACGTGAAAGAATACTTTTCAACGATTTAGGATCCCTGTTTATGGAAGTTGGGCGGATTGCCTCGTGAGCATCTTGAGCCCCTTCCGCATTCTTGGTTTTTTTATTCGAACCAAGATACTCTTTTCCATAGTTTTCTTCGATATAGGAAGCTGCCTCTTTCTTCGCCGTTTCCGATATCCGTGTAGAGTCGGTTCTCATGTAGGTGATCAAACCAGTAATGCCTTGTTTCTTACCTAAGTCTATTCCTTCATATAATTGTTGTGCCACCATCATTGTTTTTCTGGCACGGAAATTCAGTTTTCGTGCGGCTTCCTGTTGAAGGGAAGAGGTCGTAAAGGGTTGTGCCGGGTTCCGCTTCCGTTCCCGCTTATTGACTTTGGCAACGTTGAACTCTTTTCCTTTTAAGGCTGCAAGAACTCGATCCACTTCCTCTTTGGTTCCCAGTTCCTGTTTTTTTCCATCGATTCCATAAAAGGCACCTTCAAAGGTATCCTTCCCCTTCAAAAAGTCGGCTTCAATCGACCAGTATTCTTCAGGTTGAAAGTTGTTGATCTCTCTTTCCCGCTCAATGATCATCTTGACGGCTACCGATTGTACCCGTCCGGCACTCAATCCTTTTTTTACTTTCTTCCATAAAAGTGGACTAATGTTGTAACCGACCAATCTATCCAAAATCCTTCGGGCCTGTTGCGCGTCTACCAGGTCCATGTCAATCGAGCGCGGATGCTTGAAAGATTCCTTGATTGCATCCTTGGTAATCTCATTGAAAACGACGCGGCAGTCCGAATTTTCATCTATATCCAAACTATGAGCGAGGTGCCAGGCGATGGCTTCCCCTTCTCTGTCAGGGTCGGCCGCAAGGTATACTTTTTTTGCTTTCTTGGCAGCACTCTTCAGTTCTTTCAACACCGGTCCTTTGCCGCGTATGGTTATATATTTGGGTTCAAATGCTTTTTCAACATCTACTCCCATTTGACTTTTTGGTAAATCCCGCACGTGCCCCATTGAAGCTTTCACTTGATACTTTTTCCCCAAGTAACGTTCAATTGTTTTGGCTTTTGCAGGAGATTCTACAATTACAAGATAATCTGCCATGTTTGTTCCTCCCAAGAGGTATTCTGTCTCTATGTTCAGTAGTTACTATCATTTATCGTTTGTTGTTATGCCCCATTGTCAAAAACTGCAATTGATTTCTTTGATAAATCTTCCCTATTATTAAATACTTTTTTATGATTTGTCAAACATACAAGTAGTTTTCTTGCGAAAAACAGAAAGCGATTTCTTTTAATTTTGACATAATTCGTCTTGATTTGCCACTTTTTCAATGCCATTCCTCCACTATATCATAGGTCTTTTGAACTAATTTAGCGCCATCTTGTATCATTTTATTGCAACCTTCTGTTTCTGGCTGTGTCGGTGAGCCAGGAATGGCAAAGACTTCTCTTCCTTGTTCCAGTGCTTGATTCACCGTTATCAAACTTCCACTTCTCTCCTTTGCTTCTACCACAAGTGTGCCAAATGTCAAACCACTAATGATCCGATTTCTTTCAGGAAAATGGTGACGCTGCGGTGGAATGCCCGGTGGATACTCTGAAACGACAAGCTGTGTTTCCGTCAATGTGCGGAACAAGCTTCTATTTGATCTTGGATAAATGTGCTGAAACCCTCCGCCGAGGATGGCAATCGTCTTGCCTGTGGAGCTCAGCGCCAGACGATGGGCCATAGCATCTATTCCCATTGCCATTCCACTGACAATCAGCCATCCTTCTTTGATTAAGGGTGTCAGAATGTTATTCATTTTAGTGTAGGCATCGTTTGTAGGATTCCTGGTACCGACTACACTTAAGGAAGGAGCATGAGAAAGCAAGTTGGAATCACCGTATAAGTATAATACGATGGGACAGTCCGGAATGTTTCGTAACAAAGCGGGATACGTGTTATCGAGGATTGTGACGGTTTGAAAAGTATTCAAGTCTCTTCGTAATTGAGAGAAAACTTGAGAGGAATGGAGATCTTGATAAATCATAGTAGTACGCTTGTCTGGAAGGGAAAACAGTACGCGGAAATCATCCACTGAATAATGATACAATCTATTCAGAGCAGGATCATCATGAAGCATCTTTCTGATCAATGGCCTAGTGACTCCACGACACCGGTGTAAATGGAGTAATTTCAGCCTGGCCTCTTTCAAAAAACCACCTCTTTTTAAAAATCCGGCCCAAGCGCAAAGCTTGAGCCAGCATATTTATTAATGGGTTTTACATTTATCGTGCAATCCTTTTTCCTTTAGAACGCTAATCAGGGTTTCTCCCATGACTGCAGGTGTTTCGGCAACCTGGATGCCGCAGTCGTTCATCACTTTGATTTTTTCATCTGCCGTTCCTTTTCCGCCGGAGATGATGGCGCCAGCATGGCCCATTCTTTTTCCCGGAGGCGCTGTAGCACCGCCGATAAAGCCTACTACAGGCTTAGACATGTTAGCCTTTACCCACTCAGCTGCTTCTTCTTCCGCGGTTCCTCCGATTTCCCCTATCATCATGACTGCTTCTGTATCCGGGTCTTCATTAAAAGCTTTGAGCACATCAATAAAGTCTGTTCCGTTTACAGGGTCGCCGCCAATACCGACAGCAGTCGATTGTCCGAACCCTTGCTCTGACAATTGGTGAACTGCTTCATAGGTTAAAGTGCCAGAACGGGAAACGACACCGATATGTCCTTTCTTATGGATATAACCTGGCATGATACCGATTTTACATTCTTCCGGAGTAATAACTCCCGGGCAATTCGGACCTACTAGTCTCGTATTCTTCCCTTCCATATAACGTTTTACCTTTACCATATCCATCACAGGGATGTGTTCGGTAATACATATAGCAAGATCTAACTCTGCATCAACCGCTTCCATAATAGCGTCTGCAGCAAATGGTGCAGGTACATAAATGACTGAAGCATTGGCACCTGTTTTTTCAACGGCTTCCTGTACCGTATCAAACACCGGTACTCCTTCGACTTCCGTGCCGCCTTTTTTAGGGGTCACCCCGCCGACGATTTTCGTACCGTAATCCAGCATTTGTTTTGTGTGGAAAAGTGCTGTAGAGCCTGTAATACCTTGCACGATTACTTTGGTATCTTTGTTAACAAATACGCTCATCTTCGTCCGTCCTTTCTGTTATTTACTCCCTTACAAGCCTTCAACTAAGACAATAAATAGTTGAATGGTTCCGGTATGGTCTTCTTGCACATTATTTAACTAGTGATACGATTTTTTCTGCACCGTCAGCCATCGATTCTGCAGCAGTGATGTTCAGTCCGGAATCAGCGAGAATTTGCTTGCCTAAATCCACGTTGGTTCCTTCCAACCGGACAACAAGCGGAATTTCCAGTCCTACTTGTTTGGTTGCTTCGACAACACCTTCTGCGATGACATCACATTTCATAATACCTCCGAAGATATTGACCAAAATGCCTTTGACGTTGGAATCAGATAAAATAATTTTAAAAGCTTCTGTTACTTTTTCAGCTGTTGCGCCGCCCCCAACATCAAGGAAGTTCGCCGGATCGCCGCCATAATGCTTGATAATATCCATCGTAGCCATAGCTAAGCCAGCTCCGTTAACCATACAGCCTATGTTTCCATCAAGCGCTATATAGCTAAGGTCATGTTTGGAAGCTTCGATCTCTTTTTCATCTTCTTCATCCAAGTCGCGGTACTCAGCCACATCTTTCTGCCGAAATACAGCGTTATCATCAAAGTTTAACTTAGCGTCCAATGCGAGAACATCCCCATCACCAGTTGTGACAAGTGGATTGATTTCTGCAATCGAGCAATCCTTTTCTTCAAAAACGGTATAAAGTCCAAGCATAAATTTAACCGCTTTTGATAAATATTCTTTCGGAATATTAATGTTGAACGCTAACCGTCTTGCCTGGAAAGGAGTCAAACCGACTACGGGATCGATGACTTCTTTAAAGATTTTTTCCGGAGTCTCTGCTGCCACTTCCTCGATTTCAGTACCGCCTTCTTCTGAAGCCATCATGGTTACGCGCGAAGTTGCACGGTCCAGCACCAAACCGACATAATATTCTTTTTTAATATCGCAGCCTTCTTCGATTAGTAACCGCTTAACTTCTTTGCCTTCAGGGCCTGTCTGGTGTGTAACCAAAGTCTTACCGAGAATCTCTTTGGCATATGTACGGACTTCATCCAGGCTTTTTGCAACTTTGACACCGCCTGCTTTCCCTCTGCCGCCTGCATGGATTTGGGCTTTTACAACGGATACATTGCTGCCAAGTGCTTTTGCGGCTTCAACTGCTTCATCTACCGTATAAGCAACACGGCCATTTGGCACTGCCACGCCGTATTTTCGCAATAATTCTTTGCCTTGATACTCGTGAATGTTCATCTTCCATCCTCCCATCAAAATTTCACTGCAAATCTATTGTATAAAAAAACGTCATAAATTGTCTACACATTACCATCACTTATCGATAGATTGCTTTCTTTCCAGCTTCATAGTTTCCGATCCGCACGGTACACAAAAGCAAAGACTTCCGCAACCGCCTGGTACAATTCTTCTGGTATCGTTTCGTTGATATTCAATTCCGCCAGCAACTCTACCAATGTCGAATCCTCTTGAATAGGAACATTGGCCGCTTCAGCTTTGGCAATGATATTGTCAGCAACATACCCTTTTCCAGCAGCTGTTACTTTGGGTGCGGCAGCTTTGTCGCCCTCGTATCTTAACGCTGCGGCTTTTCTTTTTGGTGACTGGGGATTCATATGCGGAAATCCACTCCTTGTGTTCGATCTAATTCAGTTTGTGCAGCTTGAACCGGACTGCAGATATTTGATTCCTCAAAAGGCTTCCATTGGACGGAAGTTAAATGATAATCCAAATTCTCCAGTCCTTGCTGTAGTTTAGATTTCAATAAAGGGAAAAGGTTTTCCAACCGCTGATTCTCATTAAATACAGTGATACGGACCATTCGTTTTTGAATTTGCATATCGATAACGGTTTCCTTCATTTTCTCTAAATCCAAATAAAAAACAATGTGACAAAAATCAGGGTTTATTTTTCCTGTTTCATCTTTGTTCCCTTCAAAGTCGATTTGGATATCTTTTTTTACCCCGATATGGTCACCGGGAAGCATTAAATTGACTTGGACAGTATTTACCGTCTCTTGGCTATGGGTTAACTGAAGACCGTTTAAGTAATGAAGCAATCCATCAAGCTTTTCGGCTGTCTTACTTCCGCTGTCAGAGAGTGCTTGAAACAAAATCGATTTCAATGTTTGCTCTTTTATCGGCATTTCAACAAGCTGATCTTTCAACAGATTATTCTCATGGTTTACTCCTGAAAAAAGGAAAACCTGTTCCAATTTTCTCAGAAAGTACTGCTTTGGATCTGTAAGCAGCATAGTCTGTCCCTCTGTAGTGTCGGAAAGTAATTGCAGCAGCACATTTGCTGAGGACTTTGGAAGCTGCCGATCGATGACCTGCCTGACGACATCTATACTTTCGCGATCGGGAGACTCATTGACGATAAGTTGATGGATAGCCTCCGAATACTTATGTGGCAAGCGTGTCGGGATGCTGGACAAAAAGTCACTTTTTACAAGCTGCGTCTGCAAAGAAGCCATTTTTTGCTTCTCTAATGGTGACAGTTCTCCCTTTGCTTGGTTTTCCGCCAGGTCTGTCAATGCTACCAAAAGCTCTTGATAGGACTTTGAAAGCGTTAATTGCATTTGTTGCAGTTGATGGAGCCCCTTAATCACTTCATGAGGCTCCGCTTGTATGACCAGGGATCCATTCATCTGGCCAGATGATGACTGTGACGTTTTCCACGTATTTTGCCATTCAGTAAAGGTAGTGGAATCTGTTATTACTCCTGCCTTTTTCATCATCTGAAACAGATTGGTATCCCCCCTTTTCAATTCTTCTTGTACTGCCGTTTGCAAAAGGTTCATCAGCGGAGCGTTCTTTTGATAGGTAAAACCATTTAACCGGTTTGTCAGTGCTTCTCGTGTTGCCGAAGAAACCGCCGACTCTTCGAGTAGATGTTGGGTTTCGGCCAGCAACGCACCAAACTGCTGTTCCTTTTTTGCCTGTACCGCTTGTAGAACAGGACTGGTCAGCGGAAGTTTCCGAGAAATCATTTCGACAATAAGAGAACGGGCTTCAGTTTTGTTCCCCTGCCCATCCATCAATTGAAATGCCTGAAGAATCGTCTCCTTTTGAAAAGGTATCTTTTTACTTAACAGTTGACCTACTAGGGCTGTTCTGTCTTTGGTGTTTTTTACCCCCAATTCTTCCAATAAGGCGGCAATACCCTGACTCGATTGATCGGACGTCACTTTATTGGAAAGAACTTTCAGGCGAATCACCTCTCCGACAGTGGCAACCTGGAACCAATACTTCCCGTTAGCGGTCAAAGGGGCTTCAAGCTGCGCTATTATTTGCTTACCACCGAACTGAATGGATGCCTTTTGATCAGGATAAAGTTTTACTACTTTGCCTGCAAGTATTTGGCCAGGCTTTACCT
The DNA here is from genome assembly GCF_017792025.1 of Sediminibacillus dalangtanensis. NCBI lineage: Bacteria > Bacillati > Bacillota > Bacilli > Caryophanales > Bacillaceae > Sediminibacillus > Sediminibacillus dalangtanensis. The sequence goes on along the minus strand of NZ_CP046956.1, from coordinate 1,765,310 downwards.
TGGCAGCTGTCTGATAAATTTTCTGGCTATGTAATGTATTAAACAGTTTAGAAGCCGCTTGATTCATCGAAGGCATCATCATTCCCCTCTCACTCTAGGATTTGCTCACGAACCGGCGAAAAACTCTTCCTATGGCAGGGCGAAGCACCGTATGTTTTCAACGCTTCCAAGTGCGCTTTCGTGCCATAACCTTTGTTAGATTTAAATTGGTACATCGGGTATCGCTCATCTAATGATTCCATCATCCAATCTCTGGTTACCTTGGCAAGAATACTTGCTGCAGCAATCGAGATACTTTTTTGGTCCCCTTTTACAATTGCTTCGACTGTACTTGATACACCATCAAGCGGAACAGCATCTACGAGGATATGATCCGGTTGAAAAGCGAGTCCATCCACTGCCTTGCGCATAGCGTGCTTGGATGCTTGATAAATATTGAGCTGGTCGATTTCTTCGCTTTCAACGACACCAATACCGTAAGCCTCTGCGTGTTGTATGATGTAGTGGTAATATGCCTCCCGGGTCTGTTCGCTTAATTGTTTGGAGTCATTCAGGCCCGGCAGGTAGAAAGATTCCCCTAAAATCACTGCTGCCGCAACAACAGGTCCTGCCAATGGGCCCCTGCCAGCTTCATCTATACCTGCTACCTTATTACCGACCTGATAATGTTTTTTTTCATACACACTCATTTGAACAAAAAGCTCTTGCTGTATGGATTGCTGTTGTTTTCGTTTTTGATAGCCTGCTATTAATTTATGTACTCCCTTACGGTTATCTTTCTTCAACTCTTCAAGAAACGAATCAGATACTTGATCCGTGTCCAAATGCTCCCTGATCTTAGCAATTTTCATATCGGATACCAATTTCAATTCCCCCATATCCATTATATCGACTATATTTTCTGGTAATGAAGCACGAAAGGCATCCACAATGACGGATGCCCTTTACATAACATTAGTGTATCGTCCGGCCTGTCTTATTCAGGGCCTTCTAAAGTCAACCTGCCCAATCGGCCAGAACGCAGATCGCGGATGATCACTTCTGCAGTTTTCTCAAAATTCACCCGTCCTCCACTTTCCAAACAGCCTCTGGAACCGCCGATTTTTTCAAAGATGATTCCCATGTCATTTTCCCCTTCTAAGCCATATCGCTCCTGAAGCAGGGATGGATAAGCTTCTTTTAAAAAGTTGACAATAAAAGCAGCGATATCTTCTTTCGGCAGCAATTGATCTTTTATCGTTCCAATAGCGGCCAGACGATAGCCGACCAGTTCATCTTCGAATTTTGGCCATAAAATACCCGGTGTATCCAAAAGTTCAAAATCCTTCTTTACTTTTATCCACTGTTGACTGGTGGTCACACCTGGCCGGTCTCCCGTTTTAGCTATTTTTCTGTTCACCAGCCGGTTAATCAGTGTTGATTTACCCACATTCGGAATACCTAGAATCATTGCTCTGGAAGCCCGTGGTCTTACACCCTTTTTCATGAGCTTTTCCTGCTTTTCTTTGCCCATTTCCTTGGCAGCAGCAATGACCAATTGCACATCTTGTTTGTTCTGCACATCCACTGCAACAGATTTGATACCTTCAGCCTCGAACCGATCCATCCACAGACGTGTAATTGCCGGATCAGCTAAATCCTTTTTCATCAATACACGCATGCGCGGCTTATTTTGCAGCACCTCTTGCAGCATGGGATTTTGTGAGGAATCCGGCACCCGGGCATCAACTAATTCGATAACAAAATCCACTAATTTCAATTTTTCCTGAACTTCTCGTTTTGCCTTTGCCATATGTCCTGGAAACCATTGAATTGTCATAGTATCCCACCTATTCCTTTCCGTCTTTACGGACAAAAGCGCAAGCGCCTTGCTCACCCCCGACAAGCTTAAGAACAGCCTCGGCGTGGCGCTTTTTGCCACACAGAGGGTGGGCTTAAGACCTCGAGGGGGTAGGCGCTGGAGCTGGACGTGGCTGGTTCAGCCAATAATGATCCACAGACAGTTAAATTTATAATTTCCTATACAACAAGAAAAACGTTCGTTATTTCTCTAACGCTGTTATCACGTGTATAAACGGAAGCGGTCGAACGGCCAATATAATAACTGGACTTCTCCTACCAGTTGATCATAGGAAATCAATCCCAACAAACGACTGTCCGTTGAATTGCCCCGGTTGTCCCCAAGCACCAATACATGATTTTCCGGCACCTCCTCATACCCGCCCGGCAATTCTTCGAGACTGAAATCGACGGTATAATGCTGGTTGCCATCCATCATTTGCTTTGCAGACTTTAAATATGGTTCTTCCACTGCTTCTCCATTTATATAAAGGGTGTCATTTTTGACCTCTACATGGTCGCCCGGTATGCCAATGACCCGCTTTATATAGTCTTTCTGGGCTGTAGCATGGAATACCACGATATCGAATCTATGTGGATCACCAACTAGATAATTGAACTTGTTTACAATCATATGATCTCCATTATGCAGTGTTGGCAGCATGGACGGTCCATCTACTACAATAGGAGCGAATAAAAACATCCGGACGATAACTGCCAGTAATCCGGCAATCAAAAGTGCCTTTATCCAATCCAGCCATTCATTCTTTTTTTTGGCCATTATCTTCCCTCCATAAAACAGCTTTAATCCGGCTTAAAGCAGTAACCGGTCGACAGGTAACTTATACCACCCGATTGTCTATTTTTCAATTTCAGCAAACCAGTCTAATTACCTATTTTAAGTAGAAAAAAGGAGCTTGACTTTTCAAGCTCCTTTCCTGCATTCAAATTAGCGGATTTCTTTAATACGTGCAGCTTTACCACGCAGGTTGCGTAGATAGTAAAGTTTCGCACGACGTACTTTACCGCGGCGGCTCACTTCAATCTTATCAATGCGCGGTGAATGTACTGGAAAAGTACGTTCAACGCCTACGCCGTAAGAAATCTTACGAACAGTGAAAGTTTCGCTGATTCCGCCGTTTTGACGCTTGATTACAACGCCTTCGAAAACCTGGATACGTTCACGGTTTCCTTCCACTACTTTAACGTGGACTTTTACCGTATCACCAGGGCGAAAATCAGGATGATCAGTGCGAAGCTGTTCTCTTGTCACTTCTTCTAGAATATTTTGCATCCTGTTACACTCCTTCCAAACCAACGTTCTTAACTTAAGAATAAAGACAGCGGAACATTGTTTATCCAGCTTAAACTTTCGTTTAAGCACAACAAATAATATACCATATCATACCGTCTACTTCAACTATTTATTGATGATTCCCGGAAATAGATTCAACAATCGACCAACCAGTATATTCTAGTTCAATTATTCGTCATTCAAACCTTCCAGCCATTGTCTTTCTTTGTCGGTCAATTGAAACCCATCAAGCAAATCCTTGCGCCGCTGATAAGTACGTTTCAAAGATTGCAGGCGTCTCCATTCCTCAATCTTGCCGTGGTTCCCTGATACCAGTACATCCGGCACCCGCATACCGCGAAAATCAAGCGGTCTGGTATAATGGGGATGCTCGAGTAAGCCGGTGGAAAATGAATCTTCCGGAGCAGATGATTCATTACCAAGAACGCCTGGAAGCAATCGGACCACACTGTCAATAACCACCATCGCACCCAATTCTCCACCTGTCAGGACATAATCACCAATCGATATTTCATCGGTTGCGATATGTTCACGGATCCTTTCGTCATAACCCTCATAATGCCCGCAAATAAAAATTAGATGCTCCTCGTTTGCGAGTTCCATCGCTTTTGCCTGATTATAAGGCTCCCCTTGGGGACACATTAGCACCACACGTGGTTCCGCCCTTTTATCTGACCGATCTGCCGACAAGTCTTCCACAGCGTCGAATACGGGCTGAGGGGTGAGAACCATTCCAGCTCCACCTCCGTATGGATAGTCATCCACCTTTTTATGCTTATTTTGTGAATATTCACGGAAATTGACCAAGCGATATTGAAATGCTCCTGATTCCTGTGCTTTTTTTAAAATCGAATGGTTCATTACTCCGTCAAACATCTCCGGGAACAGCGTCAGTATATCTATTTTCATTCGTCAAGCAGTCCCTCCATCGGCTCTATGGTTACCCGCTTTTGGTCGACCTCAATGGTTTTAACAATATCCTCTATATAAGGAATCAATAAATCTTTTTTTCCTTTTCTGCTGGTCACCCATACATCATTGGCACCTGGTGATAAAATTTCTTTGATTTTCCCAAGGAATTCTCCATTCGTCGTATAAACTTCGCAGCCAATGATTTCGTGGTAATAAAATTCGCCTTCTTCTAAGGGCGCCAGTTGCTCTTCCCTTACTTGAAGCACGCCATTTTTTAAGGCTTCTGCATCATTAAGGGAATCATAGCCGGAGAAGTGCAATAAATCAAAGTTTTTATGCCTGCGGTGACCATCAACAGTAAGGGCTATCTGGCTGCCTTGGCCATCAGACCAGTATAACCTGCTTCCAGTTTCAAATCGTTCATCAAAATCGGTAATCCGCACTACCTTTACTTCTCCCTTTATCCCGTGGGTATTTACAATTTTTCCTACATTGTACATTTCTTCGCTCATATCTTCACCTGCTATGTAATTTGGATCACGATGCCATCTTTCACGATGATTGCTTTGTTATCGGAAATGTCACTCCAGTTAGATCCTTCTTCAACTTCAACAAGAGTTTCAACTTCTTCTTCTGTTATTTCACTGCCAATAGGCAGGATGTCCAACTGCTCCAATTGAAATTCTATCCACTTGATTTTGTCTTTGCGCTTTTTTATTTCCTGTTGGAACCGTTTGGCTACTTCATGTTTGGAAACTCCTTTTTTATTTTGTAGTTTCCGCTGTTCAAATTGCAGTTGTTGACACTCTTGTTCAAGCTGCTGTTTATTTTGGTTAAACTGTTTCACCAGTCTTTCCTTGCTTCTCTCCGTTATTACCTGCTTGACAGGAATTTTACGAATTATTTTCAATACCAGCCCCTGCCTTTCCTCCATATATCCCAAGCCACATATCACTGGCTCGAAATGGATTACTGGTCGTACCCTGTTCAAAAGACCTATTAAAAGCTGTCCCCGAGACCAGGCTTGTTCTAGTGAGGCAGGAAAAAAAGGATGACAACTTTTATGAATTTGGAAAAAAGGGAAAGGTTCCCCCTTCCCCTTTTTACATGATATCCAAATAGATTCGCTTTGTTTCATCCGAACCGGCTGCATAAACAACCGTCCGAACAGCTTTTGCGATTCGTCCGTTTTTCCCGATTACTTTTCCGACATCATCCTGATTGACAGTTAGATGGTAAGTCAATCTTTCATCGTCTTCCTTGACTGTCACCTGGACATCTTCCGGATGATCGACCAACGGAGCCACCATCGTTTCGATTAAGGCTTTCATGATATCACTCTACTTTACTTTTGGTTTTTCGTATCGTGGAATTTCGTCATGATGCCTTCTTTTGAGAAAAGGTTACGTACTGTATCACTAGGCTTAGCGCCTTTAGTCATCCAGTCAAGCGCCTTATCTTCATCTAGTTTTACTTCAACCGGATTGGCTACCGGATTGTAAGTGCCAATTTGTTCAATAAAACGTCCGTCACGAGGAGAACGTGAATCAGCTACTACTACACGATAAAATGGATTTCTTTTTGAACCCATACGCTTTAAACGAATTTTAACAGCCATGTCTTGCACCTCCATCATTTATATTGCTTATCACAAGTTTAGATTCTATCAGATGTTCATTTGTCTGTAAAGGGTTTTTCCATTACATGAACGGAAATTTCATTCCTTTGCCTTTTTTCCCTTTTTGCATGTTGGTCATCTGCTTCATCATTTTCTTCATTTCTTCAAATTGTTTGAGCAGTCGATTGACTTCCGACACCGATCTTCCGGCACCTTTAGCAATCCGCTTCTTCCGGCTGGCGTTCATGACCCCGGGGTCCTGCCGTTCCTGTTTTGTCATGGACTGGATGATCGCTTCGACATGGGAAAGTTGTTTTTCATCGAATTGAACATTCTTTAAACCCTTCATTTTATTTGCGCCAGGGAGCATACCGATTAAGTCTTCCAAAGGTCCCATATTTCGGACCTGTCCCATTTGCTCCAGGAAGTCATCAAATGTGAAGGACGCAGATCGCATCTTTTCTTCCAATTCCTTGGCTTTGTTCTCATCCACTGTATCTTGTGCTTTTTCGATCAGCGAAAGAACGTCGCCCATACCCAAGATTCTAGAAGCCATCCGTTCTGGATGAAATGCTTCCAACTCATCTAGTTTTTCTCCCATCCCGGCAAATTTAATCGGTTTGTCTGTAACAGCTTTAATCGATAAGGCAGCGCCGCCACGCGTGTCGCCATCCAATTTCGTCAATACTACACCCGTGACATCGAGCTGTTCGTTGAAGCTTTCCGCTACATTGACAGCATCTTGTCCTGTCATCGCGTCAACTACCAAGAAGATTTCATCCGGTTTTACATTGGACTTGATTTGATCCAGTTCGTCCATTAATTCATTGTCGACATGCAGACGGCCTGCCGTATCAATGATAACGTAATCCTGATGTTCCGCCTTTGCTTGTTCGATAGCCTGATTGGCAATATCGACTGGATTTGCATCTGTACCCAGAGAGAACACCGGCATGCTCAATTGCTTGCCCAATGTTTCCAACTGGTTAATAGCAGCCGGTCGATAAACATCCGCTGCAACCAAAAGCGGATTCCTATTATATTTTTTACGGAGTAAGTTCGCAAGCTTCCCAGTGGTAGTCGTTTTACCTGCCCCCTGAAGACCAACCATCATAATCACGGTTGGCGGACGGTCGGCTACTGCTATTTTGCTTTGCTCGCCTCCCATCAGCTCCGTCAGTTCGTCCCTTACTACTTTGATTACCTGCTGGCCGGGCGTCAGACTTTCCATTACTTCCTGCCCGACTGCACGTTCTTTAATGCGTTTGACAAAATCTTTCACGACTTTGAAGTTGACATCTGCTTCCAATAAAGCAAGCCGTACTTCTCTTGTCATTTCCTTTACATCCTGCTCCGTGACTTTCCCTTTTCCCTTGATACGTTGGATTGTCCCTTGCAGGCGTTCGGCCAAGCCTTCAAATGCCATAGAAGGAGCCCCCTTAATCTAATTCTTTAAGTGAATCAACCAATTCCCTTAAAGTAGTTAACTGATTTCCTTTCAGCGCTTGTTCCAGCTGCTCCAGCAACTGGGTTCGCTCTGAAAACTTCTTATACAAATGGAGCTTATCCTCATAAGCTTCCAGCATCGATTCCGTACGTCGGATATTATCGTACACGGCTTGTCGTGAAACTTCAAATGTTTCAGAGATCTCGCCGAGTGAATAATCCTCCAAATAGTACAGTTCCATGTAATTTCGCTGTTTTGGCGTCAGCAATTCCTGATAAAAGTCAAATAGAAAATTAATTCTTGTCGTTTTTTCCAGCAAAGCGAGCACTCCTTGTTAAGTGAAATGCCTTTACAATGAAATACTACCTAACATTCTTAGGTCGTGTCAAGATGTTTCCTCTTCCAGCATATCTGCAAACAATCCGTAAACAAAGGCGTGCGCATCGAAAGACTGTAAATCAGTCACTTTCTCACCTAAGCCGACAAACTTTACTGGTATCTGTAATTCATTTCGAATAGCAAGTACAATGCCACCTTTTGCCGTACCATCCAACTTGGTCAGAACGATTCCTGACACGTCCGTCGCTTCCGAAAAGGTTTTGGCCTGGCTCATCGCATTCTGACCTGTGGTGGCATCGAGGACAAGCAGCACCTCTTGCGGGCCGTCTGGAACTTCTCTGGAAATGACTTTTTTCACTTTGGCAAGTTCATTCATCAAATTGACTTTGTTCTGCAATCGTCCAGCCGTATCACACAGTAAAACATCGGCCCCTCTGGATCTCGCTGCCTGGATGCCATCGTAAACTACTGCAGCCGGGTCACTCCCAGCATTATGCTTGATCACATCAACCCCGGCTCTTTCCCCCCAGACTTCCAACTGCTCAATCGCTCCGGCACGGAAGGTGTCACCTGCTGCCATGATTACTTTTTTTCCTTCTTGTTTCAATTGGTGAGCCATTTTTCCTATGGTCGTCGTTTTTCCGACGCCATTGACCCCGACAAATAAAATGACAGACAGTCCATCTTCTTTCAACTGCAATTTTGCCGTGTCTCCGTCTTTCTCCCCATAATAGATTTCGACCAGCTTTTCAGAAATGACTTCTTTCATTTCTCCACTGTCTTTAATGTTTCTGCGTTTCACTTCCATTTTCAATTCATCGATAAGATCCATTACAGCCGTAACGCCTACATCTGCCGAAATTAATATTTCTTCCAGGTCTTCAAAAAAGTCCTCATCCACCTTACGATAACGTGCAACTAGGTCATTTATTTTGCTGGAAAAAGAGCTTCTCGTCTTGGAAAGCCCTTCTTTATACGTTTCAGGCTGGGCCTCTTGTTGATCAGCAGTATCACCGCTGAATTTTTCTTTTAGTTTCTTAAAAAAGCTCATAATACCTTCCTTTCTAGTGCATTTATGCTTTCACTAATGCAGGCGCATCTTCCAGCCGGACCGATACAAGACGGGAAACTCCCGACTCCTGCATGGTTACCCCGTATAATACGTCCGCTTCCTCCATTGTACCCTTTCTGTGGGTAATCACAATAAATTGTGTTTTTTCGCTAAACTCCTTTAAATACCTGGCAAACCTGCTGACATTTGCATCGTCCAGAGCGGCCTCCACTTCATCCAGTACACAGAACGGAACCGGACGGACACGCAAAATCGCAAACAACAGCGCGATCGCCGTCAAAGCTCTTTCTCCCCCGGAAAGCAATCCTAAGTGCTGTAGTTTTTTACCAGGTGGCCTTGCGATGATATCGACGCCTGTTTCCAGCATGTTTTCGGGATTCGTCAATTTCAATTCTGCACTCCCGCCTCCGAACAAGGCGGAAAAGACAATAGAAAACTCTTCCTTGATTTGCATAAATGTTGTTTCGAATCTCCTGACCATTTCCCCATCCATCTCGGAAATAACTCCGAACAGCGTATCCTTCGCCTGTACCAAATCTGTCTGCTGTTCTGTAAGAAATTCATATCGTTCACTGATCCGCTCATATTCATCAATCGCGCCAAGATTGACAGTACCAAGTTCTTCGATAGAACGTTTGATTAACTTCACCGACTGTTTTGCCTGATCGATATCCTCTGCCTTTTCATAATCTTGAGCCGCTTTTTCATAGCTAAGCGCGTACTCGTTTTGCAGATGGTTCAGCCGGTTTTCCAATTCGACATCATACCTGGCAGCTTTCAGCTCTTTATCCTGCAAATCCTGAGCCAGCGACTGATGGATCCGATTTTTCTCTTTGATTTCCCGTTCTTGATCGCCTGCCTTTTTCGTTCTTTTCAGACGTTCCTGACGTCGTACTTGAATCAATTCAGCCACTTTATCCTTTTGTTTTTGTTTCTCTTCAAGCTTCGCGTCAATTTCCTCTTCCGTTTCACGGTTGTTTTGAAAATCGAACATTTTCTCCAATTGTTCCTTGTTTTCTCGGAAAGCCTGTTTAGTTTCTTCGAGTTGCTGATTCAGTGTCTTGCATTTTTCTTTTTGACTGTTCACGTTGGCATCCTGTTCAGCTAGGGATATTTGCAATCGTTGATGTCTCTCTTGCAACTTCTCCTGGTTTTCTTGATAATCGGATTGCCTACGGGTACAATCATCAATTTTACCTTGGAGATCCTCCAGCGTTCTTTCCAGCTCGCTTAACTCCTCTTCCAATCTCGCGTTCCGTTGCTTCAAATCAAAAAGATCTGTTTCATATTGATTGGTATCTTGATCGTATAATTTTAAGTTTTCGTTGTAATGAGCAACATTTACTTCCGTTTCTTTCATGGCAGTTCTTGTTTCTTGTTCTCGTTGCTGTGCTACTCTTATTGCCTCACGCTGCTTTTCCATCACTTGTTCCAACTCTTCGTTTGCTTGTTTCCGTGACTTGACCTTCTGTTCAAATTCCAACGCTTTTTGCTGAAATTCATTTAGTTTGTCTGTCACTTCCTGCAAGTCTTTTTCACGGGAAAACAAGGATTGACCCGATTTTTTCTTCGCTCCGCCAGTCATCGACCCGCCTGGGTTAATGATGTCTCCGTCCAACGTCACGACTCGGAACTTCCGATGCAGACGAATAGCAATTTCGTTTGCAGACTTAAGGTTATCCGCAATTACCACATTTCCCAACAGACTTTCTGCTATCCCCTTGTGTCTTTGTTGGAAAGAAACCAGCTCCGCTCCTACACCAACAAAGCCTTGGTGATTTTTCACTCCCGCTAACAAATCACCGGGAATGTATTTCGATTTAATGGCTGTTATCGGCAAAAAGGTCGCGCGGCCTTTGTTATACTTTTTTAGCCAGTTAATCGCAGCTCTCGCTTTGGATTCATCTTCCATAACAATATGCTGAGCTTGACCTCCAAGCGCTGTTTCGACTGCCGGGATCAACTTGGCTGGAACATCGATCAATTCGATCACGGCTCCGTCGATTCCGGTCAATTCTTTATCCTCTCTGGCCTTCAGAACTTCTTTAACCCCGTGAAAAAAACCTTGATACCCTTCCTTCATATCTTCGAGCATTTCTTTCTTTGACTTTAACTTTTCAATGTACTGATACCCTTGATAAAGCTTTGTCTGCAATTCTTGATAAGCTGCATTATCCGCTTCCAAGGTTTTTCTCTGTTTTTCATAAGTCTGTTCAGCTGCCTGCCGGTTGTCAGTCCTCTCTGCCAGTTCCGCCTGCAAATCAGCCAGCTTTTGTTCCAGCTTTCCCCTTTCATTGATCAAGCCTTTGAATTTATCCTGTTGATTGTCCTTTTTCAGGTTGAGTTGCTCCAACTGCCTGGCGATGGACTGACGCTCATTTCGTTTTGCTGCCTGTTCATTCAATTTTTCAATATAGTCACTTTTTAATTCTTCAATTTGCTCCTCTATGTTCTGCTTCGAGGTGGTAAGCAATTCTGCAGTCTGCTTCAGACTTTTGTTTGTTTCACGTCTTTCGGCTTCCAGCCGGGCTAACTTCTCTTGTTCCTCTGCCAAACCGGTTTCCAGCTTGTCCATCCGTATTTTTAGTTGGCCATTTTCTTCCTCTAATTTCGATTTGTTATCCTCAAAATGCTTAAAACGCTCATTACTCAGTTCTTTTTTACCTTGTAAATTTTCAAGCTGTTTTGTCAAATCCAAAAGGGATTCTTGCAACGCTTCAATAGACTCATCCAGTGCCTGAATTTGGCTACGTCCTTCTTCCAAATCAGCCTGTTTTTGTTGAATGCTTGTTTGAAGAGCGACTTCTTTCTCTTTTTGAATTTCTATTTCCGCCAATATCGCTTTCCATTTTCCATGCATCTCTTCAATCTCAGCAATCAAAAGGGCGATCTCCACTTTTTTTAAATCGTCTTTCTTTTGCAAGTAATCTTTCGCAACCGCCGCCTGCTCCTTCAATGGTTCAAGCTGGCCATCTATTTCATAGATGATATCTTCGATACGGTTAAGGTTTTCCTGCGTTTCTGCCAGCTTGTATTCAGCCTTTTTCTTTCTCTGCTTATACTTGAGTACACCTGCAGCCTCTTCAAAAATCGACCTTCTCTCTTCAGGTTTCGAACTGAGAATCTCCTCGACCTTTCCCTGGCTTATTATTGAAAAAGCTTCTCTTCCGAGCCCTGAATCCATAAACAGATCAATGATATCCTTTAACCGGCAAGTCTGTTTATTGATTAAGAATTCACTTTCTCCCGAACGGTAAACCCTTCTGGTCACACTCACTTCCTGGTAATCGAGCGGCAACGCCTGGTCACTGTTATCCAGTGTCAGGGTTACTTCCGCAATATTCAATGCTTTCCGCGAATCGCTTCCTTGAAAGATAATATCTTCCATCTTTGAACCGCGCAGTGACTTGGCAGACTGTTCTCCAAGCACCCAGCGAATCGCATCCGTAATATTGCTTTTCCCACTGCCGTTAGGGCCGACAACCGCTGTTACACCTGGTACAAAATCAACGGAAACCCGTTCGGCGAAAGATTTAAAACCTACTGTATCTAATCGTTTTAGAAACATATTCATTCTCCTAATTCGCTGTTTAACTGTTTCTCTATCGGAATTTTGCAGACAGCGCAGCCTGCAAAAAATATGTAAAAAATCCAAGATAAATTTGCATTTCAACTTATTTATTTTATCATAAAGAGTAGAGTCATAGAAGGAATCATAAAATATTGAGGAGTGTTAATGTGAGTTTGCAGGAACCAACAAGGGAAAACTTGGCAATTATTATTGATAACATGGCGAGAAAATTACAGGTCGTAAACCGCTCAATCATGAACCCGGATGATTACGATATAGAAAAATACCAAGAGCTGAAATCCTTGCATGACATGCTTGAGCAGAAAGGCCAGTTAAGTGTGGCAGAGACCCAGGCGTTCATCCAGGAATTGGCCGACCACCGTAAGTAATCATAAATAAAAGGAGGCTGGGCTCGTTCAATAGTCAAGCTCACGCCTCCTTTTATTTAACCTGCCTCATAACTGTCAAGCGCTTTTTTTGCAGCTCGTTGTTCAGCTTCTTTTTTCGTCCTGCCAATGCCGGTTCCAGCTACCGCTCCCTGTATGCGAACCTCGGCAACGAATTCACGGTTATGAGCCGGCCCGCGCTCCTCCGTGATGGCATAGTCAATGCTGCCATTCTTACTTCGTTGAACCAATTCTTGCAGCTGACTTTTATAATCCATCGCATGCGAAAAAGCACCTTTGGTAATCTTCGGATAGACATACTTTTCAAGAAAATTGATGGAAACGTCAAATCCCTGGTCAAGATACAAGGCGCCAATAAATGCTTCAAAAACGTCTGCCAGCAACGCCGGTCTGTTACGGCCGCCAGTCATTTCTTCCCCTTTTCCTAGCAATACATAAGGAGAAAAATTCAAATCATTCGCAAAACTTACCAAGGAAGGTTCACAAACGATAGATGCCCTGAATTTTGTCAGTTCTCCTTCTTCCATTTCCGGGTATTCACGGTACAAATATTGAGACACACCGAGTTCTAATACCGCATCGCCCAAAAATTCTAGTCGCTCATTATCCCGGTAGTCCTTTTTCCGATGCTCATTCACATAAGATGAATGGGTAAATGCTTGTTGTAAAAGCCTTTCATTATTAAAAGTGATTCCAAGCTGTTTCTGCAGCTTTGAAAAGTCCATTTCGTCACCTCCCATATGGAGAAAGCCCCGCTCATGCGCGGGACTTTTCTGTGCTGCCATTTCCATAAACAACATATTGCTGTCTAGCTAAATAAATAAGTACTATTTATTATTGAATGCTGTTTATGTAATTAACAGCATCACCTACTGTTTCAATTTTTTCCGCTTCCTCATCAGAAATCTCCATGTCGAATTCGTCTTCCAATTCCATAACCAATTCCACAACATCCAATGAATCAGCTTCCAAATCATCTTTGAAGGAAGCTTCCATCGTTACTTTTGATTCTTCCACATCCAGACGATCTACTACGATTTTCTTAACACGCTCGAATGTATCTGCCATTTCATTCACCCCCTTTCAAAGTAAACGATAAAGTATTACATCACCATGCCACCATCCACATGGATGGTTTGGCCGGTAATATAATTGGCATCTTCAGAAGCAAGAAAGCGTACAACTTTCGCTACGTCTTCCCCTTTTCCCAATTTTGCCAGCGGGATAAGTTCCTGCATGCCTTGTCTCTGTTCATCTGTCAATTGATCAGTCATATCCGTTTCGATAAAACCCGGCGCAATCGCATTTACCAATATGTTTCTGGAAGCAAGTTCCTTTGCAGTTGATTTCGTCAACCCGATGACTCCAGCCTTCGCTGCCACGTAATTCGCCTGTCCCGGGTTGCCGCTTACTCCGACAACAGAAGCGATATTGATAATCCGGCCGCTCTTTTGCTTCATCATCTGCCGGGTGACCCCTTTTGTACAAAGGAAGACACCTTTCAGATTGGTGTCAATCACCTGATCGAATTCCTCTTCTTTCATTCTCATCAATAGATTATCTCTCGTAATGCCGGCGTTATTCACTAGGATATCTAGACTGCCAAAGGAATCGATCACATGTTTGATCATTTCTTTGACTTCCGTTTCGTCTGCAACATTGGCCTTTACCTTGATAGCCTCCCCGCCAAGCGACTCGATTTCCTTTACTACTTCTTGGGCTTTCGCTTCGTTTCCTGCAAAATTAACCGCGACTTTCGCTCCTTGACTTACGAGTTCCAGCGCAATCGCCTTCCCTATTCCTCTGGAAGCCCCTGTCACTAATGCAGTTTTCCCTTTCAGCATGCTTAAGATTCCTCCTTATACCATTCAACAAATGCCTGAAGCGATTCCGTATCCTGCACGGAAAAAGTTTTCATGCGTCTGTGAATTTTTTTTACGAGTCCAGTCAATACTTTTCCATTCCCTACCTCGACGATGGCATCAAGCTCTTTATCCAGCATCGCTTCAATGATTTCCTGAAACCTTACCGGCGAATACAATTGTTGGACCAACAATTCCGCAATCTGGGAGCGTTCTGTCACCGGTGCAGCCGTTACATTGGCATAGACAGGGAGTTTGGTGTCGGTTAGATCAGTTTTTTGTAATTCCTCGGCAAACTTTTCTGCCGCAGGCTTCATCAAACGAGAGTGGAAAGGACCGCTGACATTCAGAGGGAGGACCCTTTTGACCCCATTTTCCTTCAGCTTTTCTCCTGCTGCTTCAATTCCCTGCTTCGTACCGGATATCACCAATTGACCAGGACAGTTGAAATTGGCAGCGTCTACAACTTCTCCTGTTTCATCATTAACGGAATCAAGCACGGACTGGATTGTCTCCATTTCACCGCCTAACACCGCTGCCATGGCTCCTTTCCCAGCAGGATAAGCCTTTTCCATTAGCCTGCCGCGCAATCGGACAAGCGGCAGCGCTTCTTCCAAGCTAATCGCTCCTGCCGATACGAGTGCACTGTATTCTCCCAAACTGTGGCCGGCTGTCATTACCGGTTCCACACCTTTTTCCTTTAAAACAGCTGCAGCGGCTGCACTCGTCAACAGCAAAGCAGGTTGTGCATTTTCCGTGTTGGTCAATGTTTCCTGGGGGCCATCGAACATAAGGGAAGTCAAATCGCCATCCAGTTGTTGGTCTGCATGTCGGAACATTTGCCTTACCGTATCAAAATTATCGAACAGATCTTTTCCCATTCCGACTTCCTGCGAACCTTGTCCAGGAAAAACAAAAGCAACGCGTTTCATGTTATTCCTCCTCTTCCAAATGCATTTCTTTTATCGTTTTTTCAATCGTCTCGGTAACATTTAACTCAACCATATTGCGCGCCTGTTTGACAGCATTATAGATAGCCCTCCTGTTGGAAGAACCATGGGCCTTGATGACCGGGGCAGCCAATCCGAATAAGCCTGCACCCCCATATTCCGAATAATCCAGCTTATCCTTCAACTCTCTCAATTCCTGTTTCACCAAACCGGCTGCCAATTTGGACTTCCAGTTTGACATAAATGTTTGTTTCAGCATGGAAAACATGGTCATCGCAGTACCTTCAATCGTTTTTAATGCGATGTTCCCATTAAACCCGTCCGTTACCACGACATCCGCAGCACCTTCGAGTAAATCCCTAGCTTCTACATTCCCTACAAAATGAATCGGCGCTTTTGTTAGTTCCGCAAAAGCCCGTTTCGTCAAGTCATTTCCTTTTCCATCCTCTGTCCCGACATTCAGAAGACCGACACGGGGGTTGTCCACCTTTCGAACTTTTTCGGTATAAACAGCTCCCATGATCGCGTATTGGACGAGATGATGAGGTTTTGCATCGACATTCGCTCCGACGTCAAGCAATAAAAAACCACTGCCATCCTTCGTAGGCAATGTCGGACTTAAGGCTGGACGATCGATTCCTTCCATCCGCCCTACCACAAATAAACCGGCACTCATCAACGCTCCTGTGTTCCCTGCTGATATGCAAGCATCTGCTTTTTGTTGTTTTACTTCCTCCGCCATTAATACCATAGAAGAATTTTTCTTGCGCCTAACTGCCCGGACAGGTTCATCTTCTCCGGTAATCATGTCCGTTGTATGTATCACATTGATTCTTTGTGTATCTTTTAAGAGGGGAGATATTTTCGCCTCATCACCTATCAAAGTCACTTCCATATCCTGCCACTCTTTTACAGCCTCGATTGCTCCGGCAACAATTTCATCCGGGGCATGGTCGCCCCCCATTGCATCAATTGCTATTTTCATTGCTTGACTCTCCTTTATGATGATGGGAACGGAACATCAGGAATTCTCCAGAAAACACTTTTTCGTTTTCAACAAAACTGTTAACCTCCACTACTGTTCTCCCTTTGGCATCACTTCCACTCACAGTTGCTTTGGAAATCACCCGTTCTCCCTGCTTCACCTGTCTGGTAAATTTGATTTCCGCTTTCGCTGTAAGGGCCAATTCATCATTAATGACAGCGACTGCCAGGGAATTTGCCTGCGCAAACAAATGATGCCCCCTGGCAATCCGGTTTCTGGAAAAAACATGTTCGCTTCCGATATCCAATATCGAAATTGCCCGCTCATCCAGCTCTAAATCGATGACTTCTCCGATCACCTCGTCAATAGGCAGAGCCTTCACGGTTTCATTCCATTGAGTGGAAGCGACCGTTTTAATCCTTTCACGTAGTTCAGGTATCGACATTTCCATCCTGTCTAGTCGGATGGTTTGGATACTGACTGCAAATTTTTTTGCCAGTTCTTCATCCGTTATGAAAGGCGTGTCTTCTATTGTCTGTTTCAACAGCTGTTGCCTTTCCTTCTTCGTTCGCTTCATCTCTCCACCGTCCAAATTAAGACTAGGTACTAATAGTAATATATAATACCAAATATGAATATGCAAGCATAAATCATGTAGTTAAATTGGTTAGTCGAGCGTTTCTCCCATAACGATCTTATCATTGTAAACATGCGTGGCAAGCTGTTTAAATTGCGGATCTTTATCGAGTGAACCTGCTTCCAAGATTTGCTGTGCGTCCATTCTTGCTGTTTCTAGGGCCCGGTAATCATGAACCATATCAGCGACTCTGAATTCAGGTATTCCACTTTGCTTTTTGCCAAAGAAGTCACCGGGACCACGGAGTTTCAAATCCTCTTCAGACAACTGAAAGCCGTTTGCTGTTTCGGTCATGATTTTCATTCGCTCTTTTCCAACCTCTCCTTTTGGATCGGCCACCAAAATACAATAACTCTGGGCTTCACCTCTGCCGACACGTCCCCTTAACTGATGAAGCTGGGAAAGCCCAAACCTTTCCGCATCATAAATGACCATCACACTCGCATTAGGCACATTGACCCCTACTTCTACGACAGTGGTGGACACCAATACTTGTATATCATTGGCAGCAAACTCCCGCATAACCTCTTCCTTTTCATCGGAAGGAAGCCTTCCATGCATCAGTCCGACAGTGGTTTTGGGAGCGTAGATTTCTTTTAACTGCTCATAAAGTTCAACCGCATTTTGAATGTCCAGTTTGTCGGACTCTTCTATCAATGGGCAAATGACATATGCCTGATGACCATTGTCCACTTCTTTTTGGATAAACTGCAAGACCCTGTCCAGCATGTTTTCTTTTACCCAATAGGTTTCAACTTGCTTTCTTCCCGAAGGCAACTCGTCGATAACAGATACATCCATGTCTCCAAAAGCCGTTATTGCCAAAGTCCGCGGTATGGGTGTAGCGGTCATGAACAAAACATCCGGATGAAGACCTTTATCCCTCAACACACGCCTTTGTTCCACCCCAAAACGATGTTGTTCATCAACGATCACCAGGCCAAGATCCTGAAAGAGAACCTCGTCTTGAATCAAAGCATGCGTACCGATAATGATATCCGCCTCTTTTTCAGCAATTTCTTGCAGAATTTGCTTTCTTCTTTTTCCTTTGACAGAACCAGTCAGCAACACTACCGATGCATGGTCGGCAAACAGTTCTGTCAATGAATGAAAATGCTGCTCAGCCAGAATTTCTGTCGGCACCATTAATGCCCCCTGCTTCGCGGCCGTAATTGCAGCATACAAGGCAATGGCAGCAACAGCCGTTTTGCCCGAACCCACATCCCCCTGCAACAACCGATTCATTCGGTAAGGGGAATGCAAGTCTGTCAAAATTTCTTGAAGCGAACGCAATTGTGCAGCAGTGAGCCGAAATGGAAGTCTTTCGACAAATTCATCCACAGCCTGTTTTTCATACTCCAGGCTGTTTCCATAAGTTGATTCTCGTTTACGCTTCCTGAGCAGCTGCATTTTTAACTGAAAAAGCAGAAATTCTTCATAAGTGAACCGTCTTCTAGCATGTTTCAAAACCTGATGGTTATCAGGAAAGTGCATTTGCTTCACAGCTTCCATACGACCCGGCAATTTGTATGCCGATAAATACTCCTGTGGCAAAATTTCTTGGAGACTATCCTGAAATTGAGATAATGCTGTGCTGACAGCTTTTTTGATCTGAAGGTTGGAAACATCGCTCTTCAAAGCATAGACTGGTTGTATTTTCGCATCGCTTTTTGCTCTGCCTTTCTTATAATTACTGACCGTGATTTGCAAGCGATGTTGATCCCACTTGCCTGTAACCGTCACGATGTCTCCGGTCTGCAATTGTTTTTTTGCAAAAGAACGATTGAACATAACTGCTTTGACTGTCACATGTTCCACTTGCAAATTAAAAGAAAGACGCGACTTTTTTTTTCCATAAAAAGCAAGGGAAGGTTCACTGATCACCTCTCCCTCGATCGTTACCTTATCATTGTGTACCAGTTCACTTAATGGTTTGATTTCATATACATCATACCGGGCAGGAAAGTAAAACAGCAAGTCTTCTACAGTATGAATTCCTAAGCTGTTCAACCCCTGCTCTAATTTTTCTCCGATTCCTTTCACATTTATTACCGGGTCATTCAACAAGGTATTCACTCTTTCTTCATAGGAATTCCATATATCTTGGCTTCTAGCGCCCTGCCAGTAGGGGTCGCAGCCAATCCACCTTCAGCCGTTTCTCTATGAGCCGAGGGCATAGCTCTCCCTATCCGGTACATGGCACCGATCACTTCGTCACAAGGGATACGACTTGTAACTCCGGCCAACGCCATATCCGCTGATACAATAGCATTGGAAGCCCCCGCAGCATTGCGTTTTACACAGGGAACTTCCACAAGGCCCGCAACCGGGTCGCAAACAAGACCAAGCATGTTTTTCAATGTGATAGCAAATGCATCAGCACTTTGCTGGGGAGTACCTCCTGCCATTTCCACGATTGCCGCAGCCGCCATTGCAGCTGCAGACCCTACTTCGGCTTGACAGCCACCAGCTGCCCCTGAAATGGAAGCGTTGTTAGCAACGACAAAACCGAATGCGCCAGCAGTAAATAGATAACGGATCATTTCTTCCCTTGTTGGGTGTAGACGATTTTTAACTGCGAACAGGGTACCCGGAACACAGCCAGCACTTCCAGCAGTGGGGGTAGCGCATATGGTGCCCATGGCTGCGTTCACCTCGTTCGTAGCCACCGCCTTACTCACTGCATCCAACAGAAGTTCTCCAGACAATGGTTGTTTCTCCTGAAGATACTTTTGCAAGAGAACGGCGTCTCCGCCAGTCAGACCAGAATGAGATTTCACTCCTTGCAGTCCTTCTTCTACTGCTTTTTCCATGACCGATAAGTTGGTTTCCATTTGGCTGAAAACTTCTTCTCGTGTTTTATCTTTCACGTCCATTTCCTGACGAATCATCACTTCTGAGATTTTAATGTTTTCGTTTTCTGCAATTTCAACTAATTCAGCAGCATTTCGGAACACATGTAAAACTCCTCTCTGTTGATAATAGCGCTTGACTGTTGCGCATTTCCTGCTGTCTACTCTATCAATCTACGATTTTTGACAATTGTAGAATATGGGAAGCATTTTCCAGTTCACGCATAACGTTATCTTCCACATTTTGGTCTACTTCAATGACCATGAGTGCCTCTTTTCCAATATCTTTTCGCGAAACTTCCATCCGGCCAATGTTGATTTCATGCTTGGCAAGTATTTGCGTTACAGAAGCGATTGCGCCATGTCGATCATTATGCATCACAAGAATAGCGGGATGGTTGCCGGACAAGTGCAGCTCGAATCCATTCAATTCCGTAATCTCTGCTTTTCCCCCGCCAATAGAAATACCGACAAGTTCTAAATCGCCCTCACCATCGCCAATTTTAATCCGGGCAGTGTTAGGATGTTCTGTTGCAGCTTCATCTTCATGAAAAGAGACCTTCATCCCTTTTTTCTCAGCTGTTTGAATCGACTTGCCAATCCGCTGATCATCCGTATCATAGTCCAATAAGCCGCCAACAATAGCTACATCCGTTCCATGGCCTTTATATGTCTTGGCGAACGATCCATAGAGATGAATTTCCGCCCATGCAGGTTCCCTTCCGAACAAATTCCTAGCAGCTCTTCCGATTCTGGCGGCACCAGCAGTATGCGAACTGGAAGGACCAACCATTACCGGACCGATGATATCAAACACAGATTTGTATTTCATCCTTTCATCTCCTTCCCCTTTTATTGTAAAGGCTTCCGGACGTGAATACCAGCCAATTATACGTAATAAAATCTGTTAATAGACGGCTGTCCGGCTATTCATATTTACATGGCAACGGGCAAAAAAAGCCCTCATCCCAAACGAGGGGAGGGCTTTGGCTTTTATTCGACCGCCAGGATAAATGCATATATCGGTTGATCGCCTTCATGAATTTCTACTTCTAAATCTTCATAGTTCTCTTCTATAAAGGATTCAAGGGCTTCCACTTCTTCTTGTGTAGCGTCTTCACCCTGCAAAATGGTTACAATTTCATCTTCTTCCTCTATCATTTCCTGCAGCAGGTTCTTTACCGTAGTAAGCTTGTCCTTATTGGTGGATTTGATTTTCCCATCCGCAAGTCCCATGAAACTTCCGTTTTCAATAGCAAGACCATCGATTTGAGTATCTCTTACAGCGTAAGTTACCTGGCCGGTTTTCACATGTTTGCTCGCTTTCAACATGTTTGTCTGATTCTCTTCTATTGTAGCATCCGGATGAAAAGCCAGCAAAGAACTCATACCTTGCGGGATGGTTTTTGTGGCAACGACAGCTACGTTTTCTCCAGCAAGATCGGCAGCTTGCTCTGCTGCCATGACAATGTTTTTGTTATTTGGAAGAACAATCACATTCCGCGCGTTTGCTTGTTGGATTGCATCAGCAATATCTTGTGTACTTGGATTCATCGTTTGTCCGCCTTGAATGACAACCGTGGCTCCCAGACTTTCCAGCAACGTTTTGAGTCCCTCTCCCATGGCGACTGTTACTATTCCATATTCAGCGGGCTCTTTTGCATCCTTTTGTTTCTTTTTATCGCCGACAATCGAGGTATGTTGTTCCCTCATGTTTTCAATTTTCAAATTAATCAAGCTGCCAAAACGTTGACCGAGCGTTAAAACCTCACCCGGGTACTCAGCATGGATGTGTACTTTGACGATTTCTTCGTCTGACACCACCAAAAGAGAGTCTCCGTGTTCCCCCAATTCATTTCGAAAGGTTTCTTCTTCGAACGGGTGCTCCTTCGTTTTTTCTTCTTCCAGCTTGACCATGAATTCCGTACAATAGCCAAAGGTAATATCCTCTGTATCCATGAAATCCTGGGCCATTTTGTGATGCTCGGCGTTCACCATGTCATCTAAATCAACGGTCGAATCGGTTGTTTGCGGAAGTTCTTCTCCTTTAAGGGAAGCTAACATCCCTTCATAAATCGTAACCAATCCCTGCCCCCCGCTATCCACTACTCCTACCTCTTTCAGTACAGGGAGTAATTCGGGAGTCCGTTTCAGGGATGCCTTCGCTTCCTCCAATACTGCTTCGAGAAATTCGGTAAGATCTTGTGTAGCCGGTGCTATATCAGCTGCTCTAGCTGCTGCATCTTTGGCCACAGTCAGAATGGTTCCCTCAACTGGCTTCATGACTGCTTTATATGCTGTTTTCACACCCGTGTCTAAGCCTTCCGCAAAGGCAGTGGCATCCAACAAAGCTTTTCCTTCAACGCCTTTGGCGAACCCTCGGAACAGTTGAGAAAGAATAACCCCTGAGTTACCCCTTGCCCCCATCAATAACCCTTTAGACAAAGCCTGGGCAATTTCACCAGCCCGATCTGAATTGGTGTTTTTAACCTCATTTGCCCCAGATGTCATCGATAAATTCATATTGGTTCCTGTATCTCCATCTGGTACTGGAAATACATTGAGAGAATCGATCATTTTTGCATTATTCGTCAGGTGCTGAGATCCTGCCAATACCATCTGGGCAAAAGCAGCACCGTCTATTGTCCGTACCGTCACTAAAACTTCCTCCTTCTATCCACAAACTGGACAGCTGTCCAACCTTTTTTAAGTAAACGGCTGGTTTCCTGCCTTTCTTTTTATAAGCCGTGAATTTTCCACAGCAACACTCTTTTTAATCAATCGTTACCCTTACGCCCTGGATATAAATGTTTACCGAGCTGATAGACAATCCCAATGTCTTGTCGAGTGTGTATTTTACCTGGGACTGAACATTATGGGCTACTTCTGAAATTTTTGTTCCATAGCTGACGATAATGTACATATCTATATGAAGATTTTCCCCATCCTGTCTTACTACCACACCCCGGGAAAAGTTTTCTTTTCGAAGAATTTCTGCCAATCCATCTCTGAGTTGGTTTTTAGAGGCCATTCCGACAATACCGTAGCATTCAATTGCCGCTCCACCCGCAATGGTAGAAACAACTTCATTGGTAATCGTTACGTGGCCATCCTTTGTCGTGAGTTCAATGGACATCATGACTCCTCCTTGTTACTAAAAAGTCTAAAGTAATTTTATTATAACATAAGCCGAAATGAAAGCAGTTTCACAATACACAAACCCCTTTATACAATGGACGAAAACAAACTATCTGTCAAGCTGGTTTTCTTGATATCGTCAGAAAACTATAATTGCATTATTCGATGTCATGTGATAAATTGTATAAGTATGTGAAGATATTTACGGTTTTAGGAGGGATAAACATGGGACGTAAATGTGTTGTTACAGGTCGTACAACTCGTTCAGGTAATACCCGTTCTCATGCCATGAACGCAAATAAACGTAATTGGAAAGCGAATGTTCAAAAAGTGCGCATTATGGTAGACGGCAAGCCGAAACGTGTATATGTTTCTGCTCGTGCTTTGAAATCTGGTAAAGTAGAACGCGTATAAAGGTAGACATTCAATTTTGCAGGGTCTCCAGTACCCATGCGTAATTAAAAATGTTTGACAGCAAAAAGCACCCCCGTCAGGGTGCTTTTTGCTTTTTTCGTAAATAATGATCGTGCGTTTCTGTTCAACTGTTCAATCTTTTTTAATGGTACCAATGAGTGCTCGGACGAATCCTCCTATGAACCTCGGGAGTTTAAAGGTATAGAACTTCATGAAATCCCCCTCCTCTTTTCCGGATGGCTGCGCAGTCACTTTGTGTAGTATATGACTTTATTCATCTATAAGTACATCACGGCTCTTTATAACCATTAATATGCCTTCGTTGAAAGAAAAAGTACCTTTTTCTGAAAGAAGCTGGTTAGACATGCATAAAGTGGATCCCCACTCCAAGTAACCATTTTGCAAGGGATAGTAAAAATGTTGCAATGTTAACTCGCTTACGCTTTTTGTAAAGGGCAGAAAAGAAATATAAGGGTACATTTTATCTTTCCTTATTTGAATGGTTCCTGGAAAAGCAAGGGAAATTTGGTTCCCTATATCGATGATGGTTCCTTGGATGCCTTGTTTTTCCAATCTGTATAATTGCTGTACGTTGGCCAAGCTGTGGTCCATTCGTCCGCCGGTCACGCCAAAGAAGTAAATGGATGAACCCTTCCGTTCTTGCGCCTCGATTACTGCCAGCTCCAAGTCGGTTTCATCCTTTTCCGGCGGAAATGTTTTTATTTCTCGAGCATGGGCACGGATTTTTTCCATTTCTTCCCTTGTCACGGAATCAAAATCCCCTAAAGCCAAATCGGGCTTCAGTCCTTGTTGAATGAGCGTTACAGCACCTTTATCGGCTCCAATCCAACACGTAACATCCTGATATGCATGTAAGTCGGGGACATAGTCTTCAGGACCCCCTCCTACGATTCCAATTGCCATATTATGCGATGCTCCTTTTCAATGAAAATCGGTGTTTTACCACTCAACCCATCCCAGCATGGCATTCATGAGAGGATAATCCTGCTTAGGTTGACTTCTTTTCATTCTGTTGTTTGATAAGTGATTCTTCTCGATACGTCGAGAAACTGGAGTATTTACCGGGACGGCTTCACCTTCCCCAGAAAGGAAAGTACCTTACCGGAATGTCTGCTGAG
Source organism: Sediminibacillus dalangtanensis (assembly GCF_017792025.1). Lineage (NCBI taxonomy): Bacteria > Bacillati > Bacillota > Bacilli > Caryophanales > Bacillaceae > Sediminibacillus > Sediminibacillus dalangtanensis. Next base: position 1,740,813 of record NZ_CP046956.1, on the reverse strand, counting down.
CCATTCATCTCCATGAGAAAGTAAGACAAGCTAAACAGAAGTTATATTAGAAATCTAAAAGAAAATCGAACGAGTTTCGAATGTCCAGGAGGATTTCGAATCATCGTTCGGTTTTGTTTTGGACCCTATGTGCTTGTTCCAGTCTCAACATTTTACGTACTGCTGTCCAGCCCCTGCACCTATCCCCGTGGTCATAAGCCATGCCTCCGGGAGTTAAAACAATGCCGCTCCGAGACCTCACTTATGCTTGCGGGTTATACAGGAGAATAGCATTTTTCAGTATGCATTACGTATTTCTTGAATCGCTTGCTGCCGATTCTCTTTTGAGAAAATGGCACTTCCTGCTACGAGTACATTCGCTCCCGCGTTTACACAGGCTGCTGCTGTCTCAGCATTTACTCCTCCATCCACTTCGATTTCAAAATCCAGATTCATTTCATTTCGCCATTCAGAGATCCTCTTCACTTTTTCCAAAACTTCGGATATAAAGCTTTGCCCTCCAAAACCCGGATTCACTGTCATCAATAAAACAAGATCAACCTGGTGTAAGACTGGTTTAATAAAATCTGCTGGTGTGGCAGGATTGATGACAACCCCGGCTTTCACCCCGGCGTTTTTTATCAATTGCAGGGTGCGATGCAAATGGGTGCATGCTTCTTGATGTACGGTAAGAATATCTGCCCCAGCGTTCGCGAACGCCTTGATATACTGTTCAGGTTGCTCGATCATTAAATGAACATCAAGCGGAAGGTTTGTAACAGGCCTGATCGCTTCCACAACCAGCGGACCGATTGTTATGTTCGGAACATAATGTCCATCCATCACATCCACATGGATGTAGTCAGCCCCAGCTGCTTCCACTTCTTCTATCTCTTCTTTTAATCTTGCAAAGTCTGCAGATAGGATCGATGGTGCTATTTTTGTGTTCATCGTTTAGTACCTCGGCTTTCTATTCTGTATTTCTTCAAAAAACTGCAAATAATGCTGATACCTGTATTCCGGTATCTCTTCAGCGTCCACTGCAGCTTTTACGGCACATTTGGGCTCTTTATAGTGCATGCATCCCCGAAATTTGCAATCTGCCTGTCTTTGTCTCATTTCTGGAAAGCATTCCGGGAGATCCTCCAATTCAACCTCCGTGAAATCCAGCGAACTGAAACCGGGTGTATCGGCTACAAACCCGTCATTTATTTCTACCAATTCAACATGTCTAGTTGTGTGTTTCCCCCGGCCGAGACTTTCGGAAATTTCATTTGTTTCCAGATTAAGACGAGGATTGACAGCATTAAGTAAAGAAGACTTTCCTACACCGGACTGACCCGCAATCACAGATATTTTGCCTTTTATCGTCTTTTCCACATCGGTCAATCCTTCCTCCTGCTTCGAGGAAACCGGCTGCACCAGGTAACCTATTTTTTGGTAATCCTCCTGGTAGCGGTCAATATCTACAGTCTTTTGCTGATCAAGCATATCCATTTTGGATATAAGGATGACCGGCTCTATATGTTTAGACTCTATCAAAACAAGAAAACGGTCGAGCAGAAGTGTACTAAAATCGGGTTTTACCGCAGAAACGACAATAATCGCCTGATCAATATTAGCTACTGGCGGCCTTACCAGTTCATTTTTTCTCGGTTTGATATCCACGACATACCCTTCACCCGGGTTACTTTCTTCAAATTCCACCATATCTCCTACCAGAGGATTGATTTTGTTTTTTCGAAAAACCCCTCTTCCGCGGCATTGGAATATGTCGCCATTTCCTGCTTTTACATAATAAAAGCCGCTCAATGCTTTTATGATCTTGCCCGTTGTCATTTAGTCACCTTCCCCGTCCTCGTATGGCACTGTTTTTTCGATTATCACTTCGTCCTCTCGCATGACACGGTATTCCGCATCCTCTCCGGGAGGAATCGTCAATTTGATGGTGAACTCTGTATCCTCAGTAATGGTTTCCTCTTTAAACAGCTCTGTTATATCTCGATCCAGATCACCTACGTAGATTCTCACTTCCTGTTCGATAGGCTGTTCTTCCTGCTGCTCGTCGTCCGGATTTGTCTCATCCGCCGTATAAGGTACTGTGAAAGTAACCGAATGGTTAACTGGCGGCTGTTCTTTTGGTCCAGTGGAAACAAAGATTTCCACTTCTGATTCGAGTGTGACATCACTATATGGCTCTGGTTTCTGACGAATGACATTTCCTTCTTTCACGTCGTCCGAATGCTCTTCCGAAACGGCTACCCGCAGCCCTTCGTCTTCAATCGCCTCTCGTGCCTCTGACTCTGTCATTCCCTGATAAGACGGCAATGTAACAGTTTCAGGACCTTTACTAATTTCAAAAATGACATTGGTTTCATCTGGCACAACTTCTGCATCAGGTTGTGGTTGTATTTGTGTGATAATCTCACCGACCGGTCTATCGGAAAACTTTTCATACGCATTGATATTTTTATAACCAGACTGTTCCAGCAAACTCTCTACCTGGCTGAAATCCCTGCCGATATAATCGTCAAACGTGACCTTTTCCTTTCCATCACTTGTAAAGACTGTTACTGTGGATCCTTCTTTCACAGTCGTTCCCGCTTCCGGATCGGTGCTGATGACACTTCCTTCAGGTACTTCATCCGAAAACATGGTTTCCCGTTCCACCTCTAAATTCAGATCATCCAGCTTGCTAAGCGCTTCTTCATATTCCATTCCGCTTACGTCGATTAACTCGACATCCTTAGGCTGCAGGAGACCAGGGATGAAAAATAATGCAGCGATAACCCCACCCAAAAGGACAAATATGCTAATTGCAATCCATATGAGAGTCTTGTTCCGTTTTCGCTTTTTATTTTTTTTGTCTTTTACGCCATGGTTCTTCGTATTATCATGCACGATGGTTTCTTCTGTGGACTTCGTTTGGAATGTGTCTTCTGTAATGATGGGAATCGCTTTCGTTTCTTCCCCGTTTTCATCTGGCGTCTGAAACTTCCCCTCATCCAGTCTTTCGGGATCAAGAGCCGTTTCCAAATCTTCTTCCATTTCATGTACCGTTTCATAACGGTAGAAAGGATCCTTTGTAGTGGATTTCAAAACGATGTTCTCGACGCTTTGTGGTATGTCCGGTTCCCATCTTTTCACAGAAGGGGTTTCGCTCTGCAAGTGCTTCAATGCGATGGAAACCGCCGATTGACCAGAAAACGGCAATCTGCCGGTTAAAAGTTCAAACAGGACGATTCCTAGAGAGTATATATCTGATTTTTTGTTCGCCATTCCTCCCCGCGCTTGTTCCGGTGACAGATAATGAACCGATCCAAGTACGGAATTGGTCTGCGTCAACGAGGTAGCACTTAACGCAACGGCAATGCCGAAATCAGTCACTTTTACATTGCCATAGCTATCAATCAGAATATTCTGCGGCTTGATATCACGATGGACAATATCATTGGCATGGGCGTGTGTGATCGCCGATGTTACTTGTTTCATAATAGTGATAGCTTCGTCTACAGCAATAGGACCATACGTTTGTATGTATTTTTTCAAAGTCATGCCATCTACATATTCCATTACCATATAATAAATGCCTTCTTCTTCCCCAACATCATAAATATTGACAATGTTTGGATGGGAAAGACTGGTTGCCGAATGTGCCTCTCGATGGAACCTTGCTATAAATTCGTCATCGTTCGCATACTCGAGCCGCAGTACCTTGATGGCAACATCCCGCTCAAGGATAATGTCCCTGGCAAGATAGACGTTTGCCATTCCTCCGCCGCCGATCGTTTGCTTTATTTTATACCTTTCATTCAAGATTCTGCCGTTTAGCACTATGATTCACCTTCTCCCGCTGAATCATAATCCACCAACACCACGGAAATATTATCCTCCCCGCCTCGTTCATTGGCCATATCAATTAATTGCCGGGCAGAATCTTGCAAAATTACAGAACTACTCAATACTTCCTCTATCTCCTCGTCGCTCAACTTATTGGTCAATCCATCCGAGCAAAGGAGCAATTTATCCCCTTTGTCCCAACCAATCGACTGAATGTCAGCCTGAATGTTCTCTTCTGTTCCAAGAGCTTTCAATAAAACATTTTTCCTTGGATGATGTTCAGCATCATCCTTCGAGATTTGGCCGGAGCGGACCAATTCGTTAACCAGTGAGTGGTCTTCGGTAACCTGCTTAAACCCTTGTTCGTTTATCAGGTAACATCTACTGTCTCCTACATGAGCTATCGTTATGAAATCCTGGGAACAGATAACAGACACGATGGTCGTTCCCATCCCCTCACATTCTTCGTGAGTACGCGAATAATCTAATATTGACTGATTGACTCGTATCAATGTATCGGCCAGCCATGACTCGGCCGCTTCCGGAGAAGTAAGTTCAGCTGTCTCACTCCATATATCGCTTAGCAAAGAAGTCGCCATTTGACTTGCTACATCACCAGCCCTATGGCCACCCATGCCATCAGCTATCACCGCAAGCACTTGGCCGCCTGCATTACTGAAGTAGCCTCCGGCATCTTCATTGTGCGCCCTGACTTTCCCTTGATCGGTCGAATAATAACCGTTCATTTACTCACCTTCTCTCCTCAAGCATAACTTCATTTGCTCGATTAGCTAACGTGCAATTAGTTTGTATGATCAATTCTTTGTCAGTCTCGTTAAAAAGAATCCATCTGTATCAAACTCGTAAGGAAAAATTTGAAGACCCCAGTCACTGAGACCGTCCCCTTTTTTTAAGACTTCAGGCAGTTCTTCAACAAATTGCCTGTCGACTTGAAAATCTTCGTGTTCAGCTAAAAACGCTTTTACAACTGCTTCATTTTCAGCTTTATCAACCGTACACGTACTATATACCAGTTTACCACCTTTTTTTAATAAAGAGGCTACCTTTTCCAACAATTCACGCTGAATGACGGACAATGTTTCGATATCTTTTACGTTCTTATGGTACTTGATGTCCGGCTTGCCGCGCAATACTCCTAAACCGGAGCAAGGAGCATCCAGCAGAATCCGGTCAAAATGTTCCGGCTCATATAATTCTGCCAATTTTCTCGAATCCGCTTGTTTGGCTTCAATAATGGTCAAATCCAATTCTACTGCCCGTTTAGATACGAGCTTGGCCTTCTTGCTATGAAGATCGTAAGCATGGACTTCTCCACGATTGTTCATTTTCTCAGCAATATGGGTCGTTTTTCCCCCTGGCGCACTGCATGCGTCGAGGACAATCATTTCCGGTCCGGCAGACAGAATTTCCGCTGCCAGCATGGAGGTCTGGTCTTGAATGGTAAGCTTTCCTGTATGGAATAAGCTGCTTTTCAGCACGTTCCCTGATACTACATTAATACCTTGCGGGGAGAAGATGGATGCTTCTACTTGATACCCTTCTTCCTCCAATTGCTGCAGTGCTTTTTCACGGGTTAGCTTCATCGGCTGTACACGGACACTGATTGGTTTATGCTTCAAGTTGGATCGACACATTTTTTCTGTTGTCTCCACCCCATACATGTCGAGCCAACGCTCGACAAGCCATAATGGATGACTAGTCTCGATGGAAAGCTTTTTTGCCTGGTCTTCTATTTCTGCAAAATCAGGAAAACCGTTCCGCTGCACATTCCGCAGGATGCCATTTATAAAAGAAGAAATACCTTTATGCCCATTTTGTTTGGCTATTTCGACAGATTCATGGATGATGGCATGATCAGGGACTTTGTTTAAATATTTCATCTGATACATCGACATATATAATAACCATCTTACCCAGCCATCGATTTTTTTTCTGCTGTTCAGAAAATGATCCAAAAAGTAATTCAAGGTAAGTTTACGCTGTATAGTTCCATAAACGATTTCTGTAAGCAGGGCCTCATCTCTCTGATCAAATCCTTGCTTTCGTATCGCCTGGTCGATCAGCAAATGGCTGAATCCGCCATTTTCTCCCACCCTGACCAAAATATCGAGGGCAGTTTTTCGCAATTGATATTTAGCCATTTTTTTCTCCTAACTTGTCACCACACCTGGTATTGCTGCCAGTCCCCCTAAGAAAGTCCCCTGTCTCCATCCGTTTTTTTCCGGCTGGCTGCAAGCTGGTCACCTTTACAGCTTTCGTGTCGCCACACACCACAACCATGCCGTCTTCCGTTAAATCGACAATTTCGCCCGGTTCGCCGTCAAAAGACCGGTCAATCGGTTCTGCCCACCATATCTTCATGATCTTATCCTTATACGTAGTGAAGGCAACTGGCCATGGGTGTAAGCCTCGTATTTGGTTGTAAATCTCTATCATCGGTCTGGTCCAGTCGATTTTTTCATCACCCCGTTTTATATTCGGAGCAAAGGTTGCTTTCGTTTCATCTTGTTCAACTGCTTGCAACTCTCCTGCTAACAGTTTGGGCAGTGTGTCGCTCAACAACTGGGCTCCTGTTTCCGAGAGCTTGTCATGAAGCGTTCCCACATGGTCTTCCTTGTCGATGGGTACTTTTCTTTGTGTCAAAATAGCACCGGCATCCAACTTTTCTACCATATACATAATGGTTATACCTGTCTCCGTTTTACCCTGCAATATAGCGTATTGAATCGGCGCTCCTCCCCGCAGCTCAGGCAGTAAAGAGGCGTGGACATTAATGCAACCGAACGCTGGATACTCCAAGAGTGCTTTCGGCAAAATTTGTCCAAAAGCAGCCGTCACAATCAAATCAGGCTGCTGATCAAGCACATATTCATACTCGTCTTTTATTTTTTCCGGTTGATAGACGGGTATTCCCAGTTTTTCTGCCTCCACTTTTACTGGCGGGGGTGTCAACACTTTCTTTCTTCCTTTCGGGCGGTCGGGTTGTGTTACAGCCATGACAACTTGGTAGCCGTCATCGACAAGTTGTCTCAAAACAGGAACAGCAAAATCCGGAGTGCCCATAAAAATTATCCGTTTCATGTAAGTCTCCTCTCTACATTAATTGATAGGGTTGCATATCTACGTTTATCAATAAATCATTTTGTCTGATTTCTTCTTCGAACATTGCTAAAATTTTTCGGATCGACTTACTTAGGCCTGGTTCATTTCTGTATTTTATCATGCATTGATAACGATATCTATCTTTGATCCTTGTCAAAGGCGAAGGAGTAGGCCCGAGCAAAGATGTCTGAGGAGACAACTCATTATTCAGCAGCAGTGTGATTTTCTTGGTGACTTCGATCGCTTTCACTTGATTTGGATGCGAAACGGTGATCAAAGTCAAGAAAAAATAGGGAGGATAATGAAAAGCTCTGCGCATCTCCATTTCTTTGCGATAGAAACTTGGATAATCATACTGACTTGCCAGCTCGACGCTGTAATGTTCCGGTGTATAAGTCTGAACCACCACTTCTCCAGGTAATGTATGTCGACCAGCCCTGCCGCTGACCTGGGTCAAAAGCTGAAATGTTTTCTCGGCAGCACGAAAATCCGGAAGATGTAGCAGCGAATCAGCAGCCAGCACACCTACAAGCGTGACATTGGCAAAATCGAGTCCTTTTGCAATCATTTGCGTTCCGAGTAAAATATCGGCTTCCCCGTTGCCAAATTGGTTCAACAGCTTTTCATGTGCCCCCTTCTTTCGGGTCGTATCCACATCCATTCTGATGATCCGTGCATTCGGAATGAGTTTGGTCAGAGATTCCTCTACTTTTTGGGTCCCTGTTCCGAAATAACGGATCGTCTCGCTCTGGCAGGATGGACACTGAACGGGCATGGGTTCTTCGTGAGAACAATAATGACATTTCAGTCTTTCATTATTTCGATGATAGGTTAGTGCTATATCGCAGTGAGGGCACTCGACAACATGTCCACAGTCCCGGCACATCACAAAGGTCGAGTAACCCCGCCTGTTTAAGAATAGTACGGTCTGCTCTTTTTTCTCCAACCTGTCTTCTATCGCTTCTTTAAGTTTCCAGGAAAACATCGACCGATTCCCCGCATGGAGTTCTTGCCGCATATCCACTAAATCAACGGTTGGCATGCTTGCATTGTTCATCCGCTTGGTCAAGGTCAGTAACTGATAAACTCCCTTTTGAGCCCGGGCGTACGTTTCCAGTAGCGGTGTCGCACTTCCAAGGACGACAGGACAGTTATGATGATCCCCCCGGAAAATGGCAACATCTCTAGCGTGGTATCGAGGATGATCCTCTTGCTTGTAACTTGTCTCATGTTCTTCATCAATGATAATAATCCCCAAATTTTCGAAGGGAGCAAACACAGCAGAGCGCGCTCCGACAACAACTTGAACTTCTTTTCGTTGAATCTTTCGCCACTCGTCAAACTTCTCACCTGCAGAAAGCGCACTATGAAGAACAGCAACGTTAGATCCAAACCGTCCCTTAAACCGCTGCACGGTCTGGGGAGTAAGAGCGATTTCTGGAACAAGAACGATTGCTTCTTTCCCTTTCTCGATCACTTTTTGAATGGATTGAAGATATACCTCCGTCTTTCCGCTCCCGGTAACCCCATGCAGTAAAAAAACATCGTGCTTATCTGCTGCAATATCTTGTTGAATTGGAGCAATGGCGTCAGCTTGTTCTTCTGTCAGCTCCAACGGAAACGTCCGTTCGTAATTTTCATCCTCATAAGGATTTCGATATATTTCCTGATGATACTCAGTGAGCAAACCTTTTTCAATTAATTGTTTGATGGTTGCCCTTGTTGTTTGCAGGATGGAACACAGTTTTTTTTGACTTACAGCTTCTGAATTATCTGCCATATAGGAAAGGATTTCTTTTTGTTTGGAAGCCTGTGGTGGAAGTTCGGCTATGGCAGCTTCTAAGTCCATGGTGTTCCTGTTCGCTTTGAGCATGGTTTCTGTTTTTTTGGTTTCCCTGGATTTAACCAAATAACGGACTTCGACCAGCCCTTCCTGTATTGCTTTTTGTAACGCTGCCAGGCTTCCTTGCCTTTCCACAAATTCTTCGTAGGGGAGGGTGTCTCGGTGGGCAAAGACTTCCTCCAAAAGATCAGGTAATTCCTCTTTCGTCAACCGCAGCAATTCTTTCTTGTATTTTGCTTTGAGTACTTGCGGCAGCATAGCCTGATAGGCAGAAATATAAAAACTGAGCGTCTTCTCCGATATCCATTTTCCAAGCTCCAACAATTCTGGAGTCAACACGGGGAAGACGTCCATCACATCACTAATTTTTTTCAGCTTGTCAAAATCCGATCGATCTGTCAATTCTAAAACAAACCCCATAATTTTCCTGGGACCGAACGGCATAACCACACGCATACCGGGACGGACAGTACCAATCAAATGGTCCGGAACAAGATAGTCGAATAAGCGATTGGTTTGACTAGCTGGTACATCTACTACTACTTTGGCAATGTTCACCGGCTCTCATCCTTTAATCCTGCAGAGATCAATTCGAGTATTTGACCGGCCACTTCGGTTTTTTCAGCAAGTTCAATTGTTTTTTCCAATCCTTGGTTATTTATAAAGGTAACTTCATTTTTATCTGTTCCAAAACCTGCGCCTTTTGTTTTGATATTGTTGATGACAATTGCATCCAAATTTTTTGATTCCAGTTTTTTTCTGCCGTATTGCAATGGATGAAGTGTTTCTGCAGCAAATCCCACCAAGTATTGTTTCTGTTTCCTTTTTCCTAATTCTTGCAGAATATCTTTTGTTCTTTCCATTTCAACAGTCCAGTCACCTGGTTGTTTTTTCATTTTTTCCTCATATGTCGAGGCCGGCCGATAGTCAGCAACGGCTGCCGCTTTAATGACAATATCTTTTCCAACAAACTGGTCGATCATGGCCCTGTACATTTGCTCGGCTGTTTCTACATCGATTCTGTTAACACCAGAAGGGGTTGCCAGGCTCACAGGGCCGGATACTAGCGTTACTTCCGCACCCATTTTCGCTGCTTGAGCAGCTAGGGCAAAGCCCATTTTTCCTGTTGAATGATTGGTGAAATAACGAACTGGATCAATTTTTTCTTTTGTCGGTCCTGCGGATACCAACACCCGCTTGCCTTCCAAAATTGGTTTTACGGACTCTCGTTCTATATCGCTTTTTAGCACTTCAACAATTGCTTCCGGTTCCTCTAGGCGCCCTTTTCCTACATAACCGCATGCAAGCAGACCATCACCCGGTTCGATAAACCGATATCCCCAACCTTCCAGCGATTTCATATTGTCAATCACTGCTGGGTGGGCATACATGTGGACATTCATGGCAGGAGCGATATAAACAGGGGCCTGAGTAGCCAGCAGCATCGTGGACAGCATATCATCTGCCAGTCCATTTGCCATTTTCCCGATTATGTTGGCAGTAGCAGGTGCTATCAATACAAGATCTGCCCAGTCGGCCAAATCTATGTGAGCGATTTTAGTCGGGTCTTTTTCATCAAAAGTATCCGTAAAGACAGGATTTCTCGAGAGTGCCTGAAAAGTCAATGGCGAGACAAATTTGGCAGCACTAGTTGTCATAATCACTTTCACATCAGCACCCGCTTGGGTCAGTCTGCTTGTCAGTGTACATGCCTTATATGCAGCTATGCCTCCTGTAACTCCCAAAACAATTTTCTTCCCCTTTACCATTATGGTTATATCCCCTTTCGCACAGCAGCATCGTGCTGATCCTTTTAAACTGTCGATTTATCGGCACTCTTGGCCTTTTCCTTTGTTTTCTGCGGAAACAGTGTGTAGTGATACAGCATGGTTTATACAAGTGACCTTCCAGCTTGCCTTTTTAAAACGCTACTTTCTGATAACAAACAAAAGGAAGCCCTTGCAGCTGGAACGCAGCAAGGGCCGGTTATGGTTTCCTCCTGACAGGAAGAAAAAAAGGATAGCATACCGAGATTGATTGCTGACTATTCCTCATCCCGGCTGAAAGTAAGCTTTTCATTCTGAATCTCTTCCAGGGCGATACCTACGTACTTATTTGACTTAGGCTTATCTACCAAGTAGCTTTTTGTTTCCTGCATTTGCCGTGCTCGCCGTGCAGAAAGTGTCACCAACGTATATTTTGAATTAATTTTCTCTTGTAGAGCGTCGATAGACGGTTCTAACATCATCCCAGTTCAGCCTCCAATACTTTTTTATATTGTTTCGCGACTCGATCGCGTTTGCAATGCTCACTCTTCACAATAGCCTGTATTTTATCGACAGCGTTCTCTATCTGGTCGTTTACCACAACATAATCGTAAGCATCCATCATTTCGATTTCTTTTTTTGCTTCTGTCAATCTGTTCTTTACGATATCTTCCGTTTCTGTTCCTCTATTAATGATTCTATTTGCCAATTCTTCAAGGCTTGGTGGAAACAAAAAGATAAACACACCTTGCGGAAAATTTTCTTTTACTTGAAGTGCTCCCTGGACTTCAATTTCCAAAAATACATCTTTTCCCGATTCCAACGTTTCCTCTACATAATCACGAGGAGTTCCGTAATAGTTGCCGACGTATTCCGCATATTCCAACAGCCTGTTCCCATTAATCAATTCCTCGAACTCATCTCTTGACTTGTAAAAGTAGTCGATTCCTTCGACTTCGCCTTCACGCTTTCCGCGTGTAGTCATGGAGATAGAATACTTCAATTCCGTATCTCGATCGAACAAAGCCTTTCTAACTGTGCCTTTTCCAACACCGGAAGGACCTGACAAAATAAATAATATCCCTTTCTCTTTGATCAAAACGCTTCCTCCTACCTATTCATCCGAAATCTCATCGTTACTGATTACCCGTTGCCCAACCGTTTCCGGCTGTACGGCAGATAATACAACATGGTCACTGTCCGTAATGATAACTGCTCTGGTACGACGTCCATACGTGGCGTCCACTAATTTATTATTATCTCGTGCAACTGTTATGATTCTTTTGATTGGTGCAGATTCAGGCGATACAATCGAAATAATCCGATTCGCCGAAACCACATTGCCAAACCCAATATTTATCAATCGTAAGCTCACCATGTGTTCCCCCTTATTCCAGGCTCTTCGCCCAGACTAACATATTTTTCGATAATCAGTCCCATATCCAAACTACAAAAGGATCATTCAATGTTTTGCGTTTGTTCTTTCACTTTTTCTATTTCGCTTTTTAAATCGACTATCCTTTCGCTAATTTGTACATCGTTTGATTTAGAACCGATTGTATTCGTTTCACGGAGCATTTCCTGTAGGATAAAATCAAGTTTCCTGCCGACTGCTTCCTGCTGAAGAATCGTATGCCTGAATTGGTCCACATGGCTTAAGAGCCTGGTCACCTCTTCTGTAATATCACCCTTCTCCGCAATCAAGGCAGCTTCCTGAATAATCCTCGCATTATCCCTGACTTCCTCGTCTAAATAACCCTGAATCCGATTGATTATTCTGTCTCGATACTCCATTATAACAATATCTCGATGTTCTCCCAACCATTTTGCCAGTTTTTTAATGTTTTCTATACGTGAGAGCATGTCTTCTGCCAATTGGACGCCTTCTTTATATCTCATCTTGTAAACCAGCCGGCAGGCTCTTTCTACCGTTTCGATAACGGCTTCAGACAGACCGCCTTGCTCCTTTCCATCTTCTTCAATTCGGAACAAATCAGAATGGCTGGCTGCCATTTCCAAAGGAATATCACCAGACAAATGATACTTCTCTTTTATTTTTCGTAAATGATCTATGTATTGATCCATCAATTCCCAATCAACGGTGAGATTTCTTTTTATCAACGCGTCCCCGTCGAGATGGATATGCACTTCGACGCGCCCCCGGCTAAAATAATCCTTGACAACTTTCTTTATTTCCTCTTCCAAGAACAACATCGTCTGGGGAATCTTTGGTGAAATATCTAAAAAACGATGATTGACACTTCTTATTTCTACAGTAATACCCGTTCGATCCTTGGTACATACCTCTCTCCCATAGCCGGTCATACTCCAGACCATCGACATCCCGCCTTCTTACTAATACTCTAGCTGAAATAATCCAATAACCTGCATCAGTCCTTGTTCATCATAACAAACTTTAATCATTCTGCCTATCAACTAACCCGCTTTTCGCCTATATCATCAAAATATTTCCCTTTAAAATTTGGCTCTTTTTGCAGAGAAGTGTTCGTGGTTTCATTAAATACGAACGCAAAAGGTTCCAAAGCAACACCACATACGAATAGAGCCTGAAAGAACAAAACAAGACCCGAGCAAAACATCCGGGTCTTGTTTTGTTCTATTTTTTAGAGAAGCCGAACATAACCGTCGGAATGGCTGAAAGGGCCATGATCAGCAGCCAATCTCTCAAAGACAAATCCATAGTATGGAAAACTTCCTGCAGTGGATCAAAATATAAAACGACTAGCAATAACAACATTGAGGATGCTACGGCCCCTACAAGATAAATATTTTGAAAAGGATTCCGGGAAAAGACAGAACGCTCCGAACGGCAATCAAACACATGTATCAACTGAGCCATCACAAGTGTAGCAAAAGCCATTGTTTGAGCATAACGCAGGTTGTCGGGATTGTCCTGGTAGGCGGTCATAAAGGCAACAAGCGTCACCAGTCCGATCAGCAGCCCCCGGGTGATAATTTTAAAACCAAGTCCTCTTGAAAAAATCCCTTCCTTTGGACTGCGAGGTTTTCTGCGCATGACATCTTGCTCTGGCTGATCGAGACCAAGAGCCATTGCTGGAAGACCATCTGTCACCAAGTTCACCCATAGAATTTGAACAGGAACAAGTGGGAGAGGCAATGCCAACAGCATGGCAAATAACATAACGAGAATCTCCCCTACATTGGAAGCAAGTAAATAACGGATAAACTTCCGGATGTTTTCGTAAATATTGCGTCCTTCTTTGATTGCAGACTTGATGGTGGCGAAATTGTCATCCAGCAATACGAGTGAGGATGCTTCCTTCGCTACATCTGTTCCGCTGTTTCCCATGCTAATACCGATATCACTTGCTTTGATTGCTGGTGCATCGTTTACTCCATCCCCGGTCATGGCTACAACATGTCCTTTTTTCTGGAAAGCCTTCACTATCTTCAATTTATGTTCTGGAGTTACACGGGCAAACACATATACGTCCTCAATGACATCACTCAGTTGCTCCTCTGTCATGTTGCTAAGCTGGCTGCCTTCCAACACCTGACCATTAGCGGGAAGCAGTCTCAAATCGTGTGCTATCGCTCTGGCCGTGAGGGCATGATCGCCAGTGATCATCACTGTTTTTATTCCCGCTTGTTGACACTCCGCAATTGCTCCTCTTACTTCCTTGCGTGGGGGATCTATCATCCCAGTGACACCCAGTAAAGTTAAATCCTTTTCCAGACTGAAATCATCCGGCGTTTGACCGGAAGGTACCGATTTCACTCCGATTGCAATCGTTCTCAATGCTTTTCCTGCCATCTCGGCAACGGCCTGCTCGATTTTTACCTGATCAGCCGACTTCATTGCCCTGCGTTGACCGTCTACTATAAAAGCCGTACGGGCCAATAAAACATCGGGAGCTCCTTTGGTAATGGAAAACCTGTTCCCTTTATCGTCTTCAACCAGAACAGTCATCCGCTTCCTATCCGAGTCGAATGGAATTTCCTTAATGATTTTAAAGGAAGCAACCGTTTCCTCTGTGATGCCGGCTTTGCGGGCAGCTACAAGGATAGCCCCCTCTGTCGGATCTCCATCCACTCCCCATTTACCTTTCTTTTGTATCAAAGATGCATGGTTACACAACGTTCCATAAAGCAGCAGCGAGCGCAGCTGGTCAGGAAGCACTTCTCTGTTGTCCTCGTAGAAAGCCCCGTTTGTGTCATATCCTTCTCCAGTAACATGATACCAATTACCTGGGGTGAAAATTTCTTTTACTGTCATCTGATTTTTCGTCATCGTTCCGGTTTTATCAGAACAGATGACCGATGCACTTCCTAATGTTTCAACAGCCGAAAGTTTACGGACGATCGCTTTCCGTTTGATCATCCGTTGCACTCCCAGTGACAATGCCACCGTCACAATCGCCGGAAGTCCTTCCGGAATCGCAGCTACTGCCAAAGATACCCCTGCCAGAAACATTTGGTATAACGGGTGGCCCTGGTAAACCCCAATCAGTACAACAAATAACGTTAGAAGCAAGGCAATGACTATAAGCAATTTTCCTAGCTCAGCCAATTTTTTCTCCAATGGAGTCGTCATTTTTTCTGTTTTCACTAACAAGGACGCTATCTGCCCCATGGCAGTATTCATACCAGTACCGACAACAATCCCTTCCCCACTTCCTCTACTGGCAAGCGTCCCCATAAAGAGCATGTTATGTTGATCCTGCGGTTCTAATTGGCCCTGTCCGAGTGGGGTGACCGTTTTGGCTACCGGAAGTGATTCACCGGTCAGCGCAGATTCCTCCAATTCCAGACTGCTTGCTTTAGTCAGACGAACATCCGCCGGGACCCGATCCCCGCTAGCTATTTTGATTAAATCTCCGACGACAACATCTTTCGAAGGAATTTTCACCCATTCCCCATCTCTTTTTACATGAGCCAGCGGCGCAGACAGCTCCTTAAGCTTGGCAAGTGATTTTTCAGCACGCTGTTCTTGGAAAAATCCGATGAATCCATTGATCAATACGATAATCATGATAGCTATAGCATCAATATATTCCCCAAGCAGCCCGGATACAAGAGTAGCGGCTAATAAGACCAGCACCATGAAATCCTGAAACTGTTTGAGAAAAACCAGCAATAAAGACGTCTGCTTTTCATCTTCAAGTACATTTGCTCCCATTTTTCTTCTTCTATTTTCAGCTTCCTGATTTGTAAGCCCCTTTTCTAGATTGACTCCTAGTTTTTGCGCTGTTTCTTCCGTTTTTAATTGGTACCATTTCACATCGCATTCCTCCATGTCCTAGTCTGTCTGTTGTATATGTATTCAGACTCGTCCAAAAAAATGCTATAATTACAAACGAGGTGATTCCATGGCTTTTGATGGAATAGTCACTCGGGCTGCCGTACATGAATTACACAACCAACTGGCAGCAGGGCGGCTACTGAAAATTTATCAACCAACCGAAACAGAACTGATTCTTACAATTAGAAGCAACGGAAGCAATAAATCATTGCTGCTCTCCGCCCATCCTAGTTATGCCAGATTTCATTTGACGGAGGATATATACGAGAATCCTAAAACTCCGCCGATGTTTTGCATGTTGTTAAGAAAACATTTAGCTGGAGGCTTTTTACAGGAAATCGTTCAGTATGAAAATGAAAGAATTGTCATGCTTCACTTTAGAGGAAAAAATGAAATCGGTGATGAGACAGAGAAAACGCTGATTATCGAAGTAATGGGAAAGCACAGTAATATATTGCTAATCGACAGAGAGAAACAAGTTATCCAGGATAGTATCAAACACGTTCCACCCGCCCAAAACCGCTATAGGACGATCATGCCTGGAAGTGTCTACAAACTTCCTCCAGACCAGGGGAAAATCAACCCACTTGAACTGAATCCGGAAACATTTATCCGCAAGTTGGACTTTAATGCCGGCAGGCTGGACCAGCAAATAGTGAATCAATTCACAGGTTTTTCTCCGGTAATCGCTAAAGAAATCGTGCATCGGGCCGGACTGGGTGGAAGCGACGCTTTCTTACAGGCTTTTACAGATTTGCAGGACAAGCTGATAAAACACAATTATCAACCGTTGATTTATCGGGAAAGCAAAGAGGATTTCTATGTTTTACCACTGGAAACGAAAGACGGTGAACCTGTTCACTGTGACTCAGTCAGTCAAATGCTGGATATTTTTTATTCCGGAAAAGCAGAACGAGATCGGGTAAAGCAACAATCCGGAGACCTTTCACGTTTTTTAAAAAATGAACGGGATAAAAACATCCGCAAAATCAAAAAACATCAACAAACGTTGAAAAAGGCGGAACAAGCCGATAACTATCAGCGGCTTGGTGAATTGCTGACTGCCAATATGCATCAGGTTAAACCAGGTGATAAACAAGTAGAAGTAATCGATTATTATGATCCGGAACAAAAGAAAATCACTATTGAACTAAACCCAAATAAAACGCCCAGTGAAAACGCACAAGGTCTCTTTAAGACTTATCAAAAATTGAAAAAATCCAGACAAGTTGTCCTAGAAGAAATCTCCAAGGCCGAGCAGGAAATAAACTATCTGGATGACCTGCTGCAACAAATTGCTGGGGCAAGAGAAAAAGATATCGAAGAAATACGACAGGAACTCCGCGAAGAAGGTTACTTAAAATCCAAACCGACCCAAAGGAAAAAAAACAACAAACCTGCAAAACCCGATCCGGAACAATTCTACGCAAGCGATGGTACCTTGTTGCTTGTCGGGAAAAACAACAAACAAAACGAATACTTGACCAACCGTTTGGCAGCACGAGATGATATTTGGCTGCACACGAAGGACATTCCTGGTTCCCATGTGGTCATCAGAGACCGTAATCCAAGTGAGGAAACGTTGTATGAGGCTGCCCAACTGGCGGCTAATTTCAGCAAGTCGAAGAATTCTTCGTCTGTTCCAGTCGATTACACGTTGATCCGCCATGTAAAAAAACCAAATGGCGCTAAACCAGGGTTTGTAACCTATGACAATCAGAAAACCTTGTTTGTAACTCCTGTAGCTGGTTTAGTAGAAAAATTGAAGAAAAAACCGGATTAAGGAAATGTTGGCTCTGGAAAAATATCCTGGACAAAGCAAAAACCGGACGATGATTCGAAATCGCAAGCATTCGAACTCGTTCGGTTTTCTTTTTTGATTTTTACTGGAATCAGGGAATTAACATGGCTAACCCTCTTTCAAGAAAAGTACAAACACTCCACTCCGGCAAGGTACTTTACTTTCCGCAGCGATTTCTCAAACAACAGAATGAAAGGAGGGCCATCTAAGGAAAATCCATCTTACTTTGCTGTTTCTTCTGTAATCTTATGGTATAGCAAGTGAATTTTTTATGTCAGCAACCACTTTTTTACAAAAATCCAAATATACTTACCTTTTGACATGACTTCCTGTAATTCTATCTTTTTGAAAAATGAAACTTTATCTTCCACTCATCCGTACAGATAGATAAGCTGCAGCAATCATAAACAGATTAATAGTTAGGAGAATTTACTTGATGGGAATACTACTGACAACTATTTTATCCTTTCCTTTATTTTTCTTATTCAGCGTGTTAGCTATGATAAGAAAAAAGAAATCAATCGGAATGATCCGCAACTGGATCATTATTTTCATTGCAGGCTTTATACTTTGCGGCCTGTTCAATTATCTCGCATTGCCGGCAATGACTTTACCAAATCTTTTAGTCGAGAATTTCATCGTTTGTTTGGTCCTTGTCCCACTTCTCTATTACAAAACCGGGATTCCTTTTTCATACAAAAAGCCTCATCGATCCGCATCTGGAATTCTAATCATTTTATTGATAGTAGCACTTCCAGTCAGCTTATTTATTGGTTTAGCAGCGCTTGATAACGCTTATCAATCAATCGCCAAGCAAGAAACAGGAGAAGCGGAACCATTCAATGAAGATGATACACCGATAACTGTGTCACCAGAATTTGCCCGTAACAAAGTACAAAAAGCAATGAGCGTAGTTCCGAACACGCAGTTCTACGATTTAGGCAAGTTGCAAGTACAAAAAGTCGATAACGAAATTATGTACGTGGCACCAGTAGAATTCACCGGTATATGGAAATACTTACGAGGAAAAGAAACAGAGGGCTTTTTCACTATTCCAGCTGCCGATGTCAATGCACAGCCTGAATTTGTTCAACGTAAAATGCTGTTTACCAATTCAAGCTATTTCAATCATAACGTGCAACGGACCATCTATAATGAATACCCCCACTATGTGCAAAGCGGCGAAGCACAAATTGAAGTAGATGACGACGGAAAGCCATGGTATATTCAAACTTTGTATAAACCGATCAAGCTAACGAACAAGCCGAATATGGATCAATTAAAAGTAGCAGTAGTAGACCCGGTAACCGGAGATTTGCAACTTTACGATCCAAGCAAAGCACCTTCCTTCATCGATAGCCCGGTCAGCTCAGAAATGGCAGGTAAACAGAACAATTACTTTGGAAAATATGTGCATGGCTGGTTAAATGCTTTGTTCGGCAAAAAAGATGTGAAAATACCAAATGAATCCGGCACGGAAAATACTGTCACACCGATTTTCGACAGTAATGGAGAAATGTACTACTTTACAGATATGGCATCCCCTAAAGAGAATATCGACTCTGCTTTAGGTTATACACTAATCAATGCCAAAACAGCTGAATTGACCTATTATAGTGGCAAAAACAATAACGGTATCATGGATAGTAAAGGAGCAAAACAAATTGTAAACAAAGAGTTTCCCGAAAAGAATTGGGAAGGATCCATGCCCATCTTGTACAATATTGACGGAAATCCGACATGGGTGGTGAACGTACTGGATCCAAATGGCCTGTTCAAGCAATATGCATATATCAAAGCAAATGATTCTGACTTTGTTGTATTCGGGGAGACCGCCGAGGAGACCCTTGCAGCCTATCGCTTGCAGCTGGCACAGGAGCCTGGTAACCCAGAGGCCAGTGAAGATGTTGAATTGGAAACAATCAGCGGCGAAGTCAACCGCTCATTGGTAACATCCACTTCATCAGGCCAGTCTGTTCAATTTATATTGAATGGTGATACGACAATTTATACTGTAAATGCCAGTAAAGCACCGCTTGCTATCTTCTTGCAGCAGGGGGACAGAGTCGAAATGGAAGTAAAAATTCGCGATAATGGTGTCGGAACGGTTGAACAAATTTCCATTGCTTCCCTCGAAGCAAATTAAACAGAGGGGCTTTCCAACAACCGTTATTCTAACCGCCCCCATTTTATGGAATACCAAAATAGCAGTCCGACAGCCATTAAAATGAGGCCGGAACAACAGCATGGGCACCAAAGCAAAAACCGAGCGAATGCTAACTGCCAATCAAATTCGTTCGGTTTTTCGTTGTATATTCTCGTTTTATCCTGTTGTTTGATGCGCGCTTCGAATCGCTACGACAAGATACTACGCGCGCCCGCGGAAAGCGAAGTACCTTGCCGGAGTGGAAAGTTGCACTTTTCATAGGGTGAACGGTTTACTTTTTCCCAATATAAAAACCGAACGAATCGTTCGGTTTTTATTTTGATCACGATGCTTTTGTCCCAGGCTCATTTCTTTTTCGATCATTTAGTGGGGCTGATTATATTGGCTTGAGTCAGAAGAACCGTTTACAAGTTGTTCTTTTGCATCCTTAACTTTGCTGCCTACATCTTTTGCAGTTGATACAGCCTCTTGCGTATCGTTTTGCACGTCCTTCAATTCATCTTTGAAGTCACCATTGACTTTGTTATAAAGCTCTTGAACATTGTTAGCAGCATCTTTTAGTACATCGGTAGCTGCTTTCACCCTATCCATCAGCTGGTCTTTTGTTTCTCGAGGGTTTTCTTTTACATCGCTTGCCATGCTGGTCACCGATTCTTTCATACCATTCATATTTTGTTTCACATTAGAACGGGTATTGGAATTAAGCATTGCAAGGGCTGCTCCAGCTAAGGCACCGGCAGCCATACCTACAATCAGTTTACTACCGTTTTGTTGTTGGGTTTGCATGTCTGTCACTCCTTTAGTAGACTTTGATGGTTTTTTTATCCCATTTCATTTTTTATTTACCACTTGTCTACCCAGACTAAACAATCTTTCCTCGAGATTAATAGACCGCTGATTTCTATAAGCAGCTTTTTAAGAACGATGAGCCGGTTCCTGTAATGCTTCACGCCACCCAAATAACTGCTTTTTTCCCTTCTCTGAAATTCCATCTTTTTTCTCCAAAACGGCTACTAATGAATCAAAATCGGTAATGGTGGATAATGATACCCCTTGTTCCAGGAATGCTTCAGCCGTACCTGTAAGTCCATATGTAAAGATAGCGCACACCGCTGTCACTTCTGCGCCTTCCTCTTGTAGTGCCTGGACAGCATTCAATGCCGATCCACCAGTTGAAACCAAATCCTCTATTAAAATTACTCGTTGTCCTTTTTTTATGTTGCCTTCGATTTGATTGCCTTTTCCATGCCCTTTTGGCTTTGAACGGACATAAACCATCGGCAAACCGAGATAATCTGATAACCAGGCTGCATGTGGAATCCCCGCTGTAGCACATCCAGCAATAACATCAGGACCGCCTTCCATCTGTTTTATCATATCGGCAAAGGCCATCGTGAGCTTTTTTCTTATTTCCGGATAGGACATCGTTAACCGATTGTCACAATATATTGGTGACGTCAACCCGGAAGTCCATGTAAAGGGATGGTCAGGACTGATTTTCACGGCTCCGATTTGCAACAAATCATTCGCTATTTCATCTTTCGTCATCATCTTTCCACTCCTTTATAATTTGCTGGTACTTGCTTTTCGGTTCGGTAGATGCCGTTACACTGCGTCCTATGACGATTGCATCAGCTCCGTTATCCCTTGCATCGGTTGGACTTGCGGTCCTCTGCTGATCTTGATGCTGATCCGTTTTCAAACGGATGCCAGGGGTTACTGTATAAAAGGAAGACCCACAATTCTTTTTGATTGAAGGAACTTCCCACGGCGAACAAACGACTCCATCGGCCCCACTTTCTTTTGCCATCATCGCTAGGTTAAGAACCGACTCCTCCGCTCTAACAGGAATATGCAACTCTTCTGACAGCGTACGATTGTCCATAGAAGTTAACACCGTCACTGCGATTAACCTGCTATTTTTTTCAAGGTTTCCTTCCATAAATCCTTGTTTGGCAGCACGAATCATTTCGCTTCCTCCCCAGGCGTGGACATTGACTAAATCCACCCCCAATTTCGCCAAATTTTTCATCGCTTTATAAACCGTATTGGGAATATCATGTAACTTCAAGTCTAAAAATATGGAATGACCATCACCCTTTAATTTTTCAATAACCGGTGGGCCTTCGCGGTAAAACAGTTCCATTCCCACTTTTACAGGTACCCCTTGAAGCTCATTACTGCGGATAAACCATTCTGTTTCCTGCCAATCAGGAAAATCAAGAGCGAGATACATTGGCTTCATTTCTATTTCCTCCCCCTATTGCTTCCTCAACATTTTGGAAACCATACTTTTCCAACAATTGTGGAAGTCTGTCAATGATATTCACACAAGCAAACGGGTCATGGATGTTAGCAGTTCCCACCGCTACTGCACTCGCTCCCGCTATGAGGAACTCAAGCACATCCTCGGCAGCAGATATGCCGCCCATTCCAATGATCGGAAGTCCGCTATGCTGCCTCACTTCATAAACCATCCGGATGGCGACCGGTTTGATTGCGGGACCGGACAGCCCACCTGTTTGATTAGCCAACAGAGGTTTTTTGGAAGATAAATCGATTTGCATGCCTGTCAGCGTATTGATCATCGATAATCCATCCGCTCCACCAGCTTCTACCGCTTTTGCCATTTGTACTATATCAGCTGTATTCGGTGATAATTTGACATAAACCGGCAAAGCTACTGTTTCTTTTACCTGTGCAGTCACTTCGGCAGCAAGTACCGGATCCTTGCCGAACTGAACCCCCCCTTCTTTCACGTTAGGACAAGATATATTTAGTTCCAGAGCCTGAATCAAGCCGCTTTCGTCCAGCCTTTTTGCCACTGCAACATATTCTTCTATCGTGCTGCCGGCTACATTGGCAATCACCGGCGTCTTGAATTGAGATAAAAACGGCAGTTCCTCGCTACAAATCGTTTCCACTCCCGGGTTCTGCAATCCAATCGAATTTAGCATACCTGCAGCGGTCTCAGCTACACGCGGTGTCTGATTACCATATCTTGGATTTAGTGTGGCAGCTTTGATAACCACAGCCCCAAGCTTATTCAAATCATACAATTCACTGAATTCCCGCCCAAAACCAAAACAGCCGGATGCTGGCATAATCGGATTCTTCAGATCCAAACCTGGAAGTTTGGTTTCCAGAGAAATCATAAACTCACCTCATTTGCTGCAAATACCGGACCATCTTTACAGATTTTTTTAAAACCAGTTCCACTCTTAGCCGGTACGACACAGGCATAACAGGCACCGATTCCGCACCCCATCCGCTGTTCAACCGAAATATAGCCATGCCGGCCGGTAAGCTTGTTTGTCACAGCCTGGAGCATTGGTGTCGGTCCGCATGAAAAAAAACAATCAAAATCAATGTCCATTTCTTTCAAGCAGTCCGTAACAAATCCTTTTTCACCATAACTTCCATCATCTGTGACAATAATGGATTCACCAAGCTCCGCAAATTTTTCCTTATAAAACACATGGTCGGCCTTCTGGAACCCAAGGATGGAAATGATACGAGTACCGCGGGCGGCCAAAGTTTTGCCAAGGTAATAGAGAGGGGGGACGCCTATTCCACCACCAATTAGCAGGGCTGTGTCCAGATTCAAATTATCAACTGGATAACCTGTACCGCATGGCAGCAAAGCGTCGATTCGGCTCCCGGCTGTCTGTTTACTCAGCATGTCTGTACCTCGCCCGGAAATTTTGAATATGATCGTTATGTTTCCATTACCATCGACATCGGCGATAGAAATCGGCCTTCTTAGCATCGTTGTATCTGCTTCTCCCACCTTTACATGAAGAAACTGTCCTGGTACAAACTTTTGTACTTCTGTCCCCAAATTATCGCTATTCAAACCAAGCTGCATCTCGATCGTTTGGTCTGCTATTTTTTCATTTGCCAAAACGATTAGCTCTGTCTGCATCATTTTACGACTGCCGCCCTTCTTTCCGACACCGGACTTGCCGTAAAAGTAGTGGAATCAATAACATTTAAAATGGCCATTGCAGTATCCAGACTCGTCAGACAAGCAATACCGTGTTCCACTGCTTCCCTTCTGATTCTGAATCCATCCGATCTTGGCTGCTTTCCAGAGGTCAACGTATTGATGACAACCTGCACCTTGCCTTCTTCGATTATGGACAAAACCGTTTCTCCGGCAGCTCCTACCTTGCCGACTTTTTGAACAGGGATTCCTTCACTGGCAGTGAATTCACTGGTCCCTTCGGTCGCATAAAGCTTAAAACCGAGCATATGGAACCGCTTTGCGATTTCGATCATTTCCTGCTTGTCTTTATCGGCAACGGTCAAAAGCACCGCTCCCTCTTGCGGAATCGACAGCCCGGAGGCAGTCAATCCTTTATAAAGAGCCTTTTCCAGTGTTTTATCCCTTCCGATTGCTTCTCCAGTCGATTTCATTTCCGGCCCCAGCATCGTATCGACACTACGCAGCTTCGCAAAAGAAAATACCGGGACTTTCACTGAAACCTGCGGCTGTTCTGGAAGCAACCCATTCGAATATCCGGCATCAGCAAGACTTTCTCCTAAAATACACCTTGTAGCCAACGCAGCCATCGGAACTCCTGTTATTTTGCTTAAAAACGGAATGGTCCTGCTTGCCCTTGGATTCACCTCTAAAACATAGACATGGCCTTCATGAATGACAAATTGGATATTGATCAGGCCTTTCACATTAAGTCTTCTCGCTATTTTCATGGTAATTTCCACGCATTCCTGCTTGGCATTGTCTGAGATTCGTTGTGGAGGATAGACGGCAATCGAATCACCAGAGTGGACTCCCGCCCGTTCAATGTGTTCCATCATCCCTGGTATGACAATATTTTCCCCATCACATACAGCATCGACCTCCAGCTCGATACCTGTCAAATACTTGTCGATCAAAATAGGATGAGTATGCTTGATATGATTGCTTTTTTTCAGATAAGCAGCCAATTCATCCTTGTTATAAACAATCTCCATCTGGCTGCCGCCAATTACGTAAGAAGGTCGGACCAAAACAGGATAGCCAATTTGTTCAGCGGCTTCGACCGCCTGATCAAGTTTACGGACGCTCTTCCCCTGCGGCTGTAAAATAGCCAGTTCATTCAATAGATGTTCGAATTTGTCCCTGTCCTCGGCAGCGTCAATCGCTTCCAAGTCGGTTCCCAGAATTGCCACGCCTCTTCTTCTCAATCCTTCCGCTAGATTGATTGCTGTCTGACCACCGAACTGGACGATAACCCCTTTGGGTTTTTCCAGTTCGATCACATGCATAACATCCTCCAACGTCAGCGGCTCGAAATACAGTTTGTCAGAAACACTGAAATCGGTAGAAACAGTCTCCGGATTGCTGTTCATGATGATTGCCTCGTAACCAGCCTGTTTTAAAGCAAGCACAGAATGAACAGTTGCATAATCAAACTCGATTCCTTGACCTATCCGAATCGGCCCTGATCCGATTACCAGCACTTTTTGGCGCCCGGAAACAATCGATTCATTTTCTTCTTCAAACGTGCTATAGAAGTAAGGGGTTTCCGATTCAAATTCTGCTGCACACGTGTCGACCATTTTATAGACCGGTAACATGCCGGATTGCTTCCGCAAGTTATAAACAGAATCGACATCCGTTTGCCAAAGTCTCGAAATATGGGAATCAGAGAATCCAGCCTGTTTCGCTTTCTTTAATACTTCCATATCATTTTTATGTGCTGAAACGCTTCTTTCCAGTTCTATTATTCTCTGTATCTTTGTCAAAAAAAACGGATCAATTTTCGTTGCCTCAAACAACTCCGTTACCGTACAGTCACGCCGGAATGCTTCCGCTATCACAAATATCCGTTCATCATCCGGCTTTCTCAAGCATGCGAATAGTTCATCCAACGTCTTATACGTCCACTTCTCCATCCATAGTTCCTCTGTCCCGATATCAAGGGAGCGGATACCTTTTAACAAGGATTCTTCAAAACTCCTGCCCACAGCCATCACTTCGCCAGTTGCTTTCATTTGCGTTCCAAGACTGCGATTGCCGCTGACAAATTTGTCGAAAGGAAAGCGCGGCAATTTGGTGACCACATAATCAAGCGCTGGTTCATAGCAGGCATATGTTCTTCCGGTTATTGGATTGATTATTTCATCAAGCGTTAACCCAAGTGCGATTTTTGCTGCAAGCTTTGCTATCGGGTATCCTGTTGCCTTTGAAGCCAATGCTGATGACCGACTGACACGCGGATTCACTTCAATAATGTAGTATTGAAAACTGGAGGGATCCAATGCCAGTTGGACATTACATCCCCCTTCGATTTCTAATGCCCGGATAATTTTCAGAGACGCATTGCGCAGCATTTGATACTCACGGTCACTGAGTGTTTGGGAAGGGGCGGTCACAATCGAATCGCCGGTATGGACACCTACCGGATCTACATTCTCCATATTACATACGACAATCGCCTGGTCTTGTTTATCTCGCATCACTTCATATTCTATTTCTTTAAAGCCGGAAATATTTTTTTCGACCAAGCACTGTGTAACAGGGGATAAAGCCAGCCCGTTTCTTGTTATCTCCTTTAATTCTTCCTTGTCATAACACATGCCTCCTCCTGTTCCGCCCAATGTATATGCGGGACGGACAATCAGTGGAAACCCGATTTCTTCTGCGAATTCCAGAGCTTGCTCGACAGAATGAACGATTTGGCTTTCTGCTACAGGCTCACCAAGTTCGTGCATCAAGCTGCGGAATACTTCCCTATCTTCCGCCTTTCGTATGGCAGAAAGCGACGTTCCGAGTAATTCAACATTATACTCCGCAAGAATCCCGGTCTGTTCTAAAGCCATGGCCATATTAAGGCCGGTCTGGCCTCCCAGTGTAGGCAAAATAGCATCCGGCTGCTCTTTTCGGATAATTTTTATTAAAAACTCGGGAGTCAATGGCTCCATATATACAATGTCAGCCACTGAATCATCCGTCATAATGGTGGCTGGATTAGAATTAGCCAAAATCACTTGATAACCTTCTTCTTTCAGTGATTGACAAGCCTGTGTGCCCGAATAATCAAACTCTGCTGCCTGCCCGATAACGATCGGCCCGGAACCAATCACTAAAATCTTGTTTATATCTGTACGCTTTGGCATGATTCTTCCTCCTTATTTTCCGACTGATAGGTGTCTATGTTAGCAAGAAATCGATCGAATAGGTGATACGTATCTTCCGGTCCCGGCGAACTCTCTGGATGGTATTGAACCGAAAAAGCCGGATAACGTTTATGTGCCAATCCTTCGACTGTTCCGTCGTTCAATGCTATTTGGGTCAGCTCTAACTCTGTCCCGGCAAGGGATTCTTCCGTCACGGTATAGCCGTGATTCTGAGAAGTCATAACGGTTTTGCCTGTTGTCAAATCTTTGACAGGATGATTGGACCCTCGGTGTCCGAAACGAAGCTTCTCGGTATCTCCCCCGCACGCCAACGCGATCAATTGATGACCGAGACATATGCCAAAGATAGGAATATCGGTAATGATGTTTGCGATCATCCGAATAGCATTCCGGACTTGTTTTGGATCGCCGGGTCCATTAGAGAGCATGACCCCTTCCGGTTTCAGCCTTCTAATTTTCTCTGCTGAATAATGGTAGGGAACAACCGTTACATGACAGTTCCGTTTGGTCAGTTCCCTCAAAATTCCATGTTTCATTCCGAAATCGACAAGAACGATTCGTCTACCGCGACCTGGCACCACATATGGTTTCACCGTGGAAACCCGTTCGATGTGGTTGGTTATCGGTGTTTGCTGGTCAAGGATTCGTAAGGCTTGCTCAATGGAATAGGCTGCAGAGGTAAACAATCCTCTCATGGTTCCATGGTTCCGAATCAATCTAGTCAGCTTTCTTGTATCAATTCCGGCAAGTCCGGGAATATCATTTGCCTTTAAAAAACGGTCCAACGTTTCTTCTGAACGATAGTTGGATGGTAAATCGCAAGCCTCTTTCACAATCAATCCATGAATAGAAGGTGTGATCGTTTCAAAATCGTCTCGATTGATTCCGTAATTTCCGATTAATGGGTAGGTCATTGTTACGATTTGGCCACAATAGGACGGATCTGACAAAATTTCTTGATAACCTGTCATTCCGGTATTGAAAACAACCTCACCACTAATTTCCCGACTACTTCCAAAACCTGTTCCTAGGAAACGCGTGCCATCCTCAAGAACGAGCTGTCGTTTTTGCATCATTTTCCTCCTCATAAACGATTTCTCCACCAAAAATAGTCAACTTTGGTTTCCCTGTTACCTTCCAGCCGGAAAAAGGAGTGTTTTTCCCTTTAGAAGAAAATTCATTAGTATCGATTGTCCATTTTTCTTCTATGTCTAATATGGTAAGATCAGCTTCCGCTCCGATTTCCATTCTTCCATAAGGCAAATCGAACACATCTGCCGGTTTTACAGTAAGCCAGTCTATAAGCTGTTTTAACGTAAAGGTTCCTGGCTCTACTAGTTTCTTGTAAAGAAGAGCAAAGGCCGTTTCCAATCCTACGATGCCAAAGGGTGCAGCCAACAAGCCCATGGTTTTTTCGTCTACCGTATGCGGTGCATGATCTGTTGCAATAAAATCGATTGTTCCATCCAGCAATCCTTCAAGCAGGGCTTGCTGATCTTTCCGTGAACGCAGTGGCGGATTCATCTTGTAGTTTGCATCATTTTCACTGATGTCTTCCTGATTGAGGAGTAGATGGTGCGGGGTCACTTCTGCTGTCACCTTTATCCCTGCACGTTTTGCATCGCGGATAACACGGACGGATTCTTTTGTACTGACATGACAAACATGGTAATGACAGCCTGCAGCCTCTGCTAATAGGACATCCCTGGCAATCTGGACTGATTCACATACGGAAGGAATCCCCGGAACACCAAGCTTTCGGCTGACCATTCCTTCATGGACCACGCCTTTATGTATTAAACTATTGTCCTCGCAATGCGCAACAATTGGTTTACCGCTAGCAGCAGACTGATGCATAGCCTGAAGCATTTGATCTGCCGATTGTACACCGACGCCGTCATCAGTGAAGGCAAAAGCTCCTGCTTTCTGCAATGCTCCCATATCAGTCAGCTTCTCCCCAAGCAGTCGCTCTGTAATAGAAGCATAGGGCAACACTCTAATGTGAGCTCTTTCATCAATCGCTTCCTGTAATTGCTTCAACGTCTCGGTGTTGTCTGGTACCGGCTTGGTATTCGGCATGGCACATACCGTCGTGTAACCGCCACGCGCTGCTGCCATGGTCCCAGTTTCGATGGTCTCTTTTGCTTCGCCGCCAGGCTCTCTAAGATGGACATGCACATCAATGAACCCTGGCGCTATCAGCCAGCCCTGACAATCGATCACTTTTCCTGCCGGTTCCTCAATCTTTTCAGCGATTTCCAAAATATGACCATCCTGCACAATTAATTCACACTGTTTCAAATCGTTATCTGCTGCTAATTGCATCCCGTTGATCAATGTTAATGTCATCGATAATCCCCCTGTCTTTTAATAAGTGCTTCATTACTGCCATTCTTGCAAATACACCGTTTTCCATTTGTTTGAAAATCCTGGATCTTGGACACTCTACTAATTCGTCTTCAATTTCGACCCCTCGATTCACCGGCGCAGGGTGAAGAATGATGGCGTGCGGCTGCATCGAACGTTCCCTTTCTACCGTCAAGCCAAAATGTCGAAGATAGTCCGCAGGGTTCACGCCTTTGTTTTTTCCATGCCGTTCGTGCTGAATTCTCAACAGCATAACCACGTCACACATTTCTGCGGCTTCATCGATTGATACATAAGGATAAGGAAGCGAACGGTCTTCCCACTCCGGCTTGCAAGATAAATAGACTTCTGCACCAAGCGTTTGTAAAGCGAAAGCATTCGATCTAGCCACCCTGCTATGTTTGATATCACCTGCTATCGCTATCCGGAGACCTGAAAATCGTTTGAATTCCTGATGGATGGTCATGAGGTCAAGGAGTGACTGGGTTGGATGTTCTCCTGCTCCGTCGCCAGCGTTAATGATTGGTATGGAAATGTCAGCTGCCAGTCGTGCTGCCATATTTTCTTCCGGATGCCTGATCACCAGTAAAGACGCACCTATTGCTTCAAAGGTTCGAGCCGTATCATAGATGCTTTCTCCTTTTACCAGACTGGAAGATTCGCCAGTGAAATCAAGACTTTCGAAACCAAGCCTTCGTTCGGCAATTGTAAAACTCATTTTCGTCCGGGTACTTGGTTCAAAAAACAGGTTCCCGACAAACAACTGTTTTTCAAAAGGTTTTTGCCCACCATTTTTGATTGCTTCTGCCTCCTTAAGCAACCGTAAAATCTCATGTTCGGAAAGATCCTTCATCGATAAAAAGTGCTCCATCGTTGTCTTCTCCTCCTTTATAACGAGGGACTGTCCCCTCCCGGTTTACGAGAAGCATACAGTCCCTCCAATGATAGTCAGATCAATCCTCGCCGTCACCTTGCATTACCGGATCGGGCTCGGTATCACTGAACATATTCCCATTTCCATATCCCTTCTCTTTTCCAGGCAGAACCAGGTTCAGTAAAACCCCAATGATGGCAGACAATGCCATCCCTGCTATTTGCAGATCATCCGTCACTTGAACGAATGCCCCGCCGATTCCGATTACCAAAATCACGGAAGAGATGATCAAATTTCGCTTGTCTCCTAAATCTACTTGATTGTCAACCAGCATACGTAAACCGCTGGAGGCGATAATCCCAAATAATAGAATCGATACCCCGCCCATCACCGCGGACGGAATAGCACCTATAACAGCTGTAATGATACCGACAAACCCGAACAGGACAGCAAGACACGCTGCGCCACCGATGACGAATACACTAAACACTCTGGTTATCGCCAGAACCCCGATATTCTCTCCATAAGTCGTGTTAGGTGGACCGCCAAGCAAGGATGCTATAATCGTAGCTGTACCATCGCCAAGGATGGAACGGTGCAGTCCAGGCTGCTTGATGAAATTCCTACCTACAACCTTTGACAGGACCATTTGATCACCTGTATGCTCTGTGATTGTCACAAGAGCAACCGGAACCATGGCGAAAGCGATTTGCCAGCTGATAACCTCCAATGGGGAATAATCCACAAAAGGCAGGACAAAACCGGGATTTTGAAATAAAGCTGTGAAAAACTCTCCAACAGAACCTGCTGATGTTAATGAAGCCCACTCAGCAGCAATTTCACTTGTATCGACGATACCTTGAAACAAAGCAAAAATATATCCTCCGACGATACCGGTCAATATCGGAATTAGACCGAAGAATCCTTTAAAGAACATGGTGGCTATGATGGTGATAGCCAGTGTTACCAACGCCACCGATAAATGTGTTCCGCTGTACACTTGCTCATCCAGTCCCGGTACATACATCGCCATATCAATTGCTGTCGATGCGAGACTTAAACCAATCACGATGATGACAGGTCCCACGACGATTGGCGGCAGAATCCGCATGAGCCAATTCAATCCCGAAGTGCGAATAAGCAGGGCAACCAGCCCATAAACCAGACCGGCTAAAAAACTTCCAACCATGGCACCCGGAATGCCGCTAGACTCGCTGACAACCGTTAACGGATAGATAAACGCAAAACTTGAACCTAAGTAAGCTGGTACTTTTCCTTTGGTGATCAAAAGGTATGCCAATGTTCCCACTCCACTGGAAACAAGCGCGATTGCTGGTGACAGACCTGTTAGAAAAGGTACGAGAATGGTAGAACCAAACATGGCAAATAAATGCTGTAAACTCAAGGTAAACCACTTATGAATTTTCGGAATGTCTTGTACATCCATAACGATGTGTTTGCTGCTCATTTTGTTTCCTCCTCTGATGTTTCCCTGTTTGTTTTCTCTCTATTTTTTTTGCGTAAAAAAACCTCCTTGCTTGGTCGCAAGGAGGCAAACGTGCCGAAAATACACACGTATCCTTTCGCGACCTTGCAAGCCTCACGGGACTCGATTTAAAGGTCCAGGTTTTTATCGTTGATTATTTTTCATAAATACTTACTTCATCCTGGCTGTCTGTTTCATCCAATTCAACCACAATAATTTCTTCCTTGGAAGTAGGGATGTTCTTGCCTATAAAATCAGCTCGGATAGGAAGCTCCCGATGTCCTCTATCAATCAACACAGCCAGTTGTATTTGTTCAGGTCTACCTTGATCGACTATGGCATCCATTGCTGCCCGGACGGTCCTTCCTGTAAACAGAACGTCATCTACCAGCACCAGTGTTTTTCCGGAAATATCCCCGTCAATCTTTGTTTCATTCAAACGAGGTTCACGGTTTTCTTCGATACTTGAAAGGTCGTCACGGTAAAGCGTAATATCCAATTCGCCGATTGGTACTTCTACACCTTCTATTTGCACAATTTTTTCCTGGAGACGCTTTGCCAGCGGGATACCGCGCGTTTTTATTCCGACAAGAATCAAGCCTTGAACGCCTTTGTTTTTTTCTAAAATTTCATGAGCTATTCTTGTCAACGATCTGCCTATTGCTGCATCGTCCAATACTGTAGCTTTTTTTTCCATTGTTGTAATCCCCCCAGCCAAACTCGTATTACAAAAAAATCCCTTCTTCCGCGAGAGGAAAGAAGGGATTTGGACATACTTCAACCATTACAGTTTATCATTTATCCGTTCCTTTCCAGCCTCACGGGACTGTTTTAAAGGATATTATGCAATTATGGCACAGCGCAATTTCCTTACTACTATAATTTCTACTAACGATTATTTCAAAATAACCGTCAGCTGTCAACCTCATTTTCTTAACTTCGCTAAAATTGTTTGTAATTCATCAGGCAAAGGAGCCTCAAACTCCATCCATTCACCGGTTTGTGGATGGCTGAAACCCAGCAATCCGGCATGCAACGCCTGTCCCTCGATATCCAATGTTTTTTTCGGTCCATATTTCGGATCACCTGCCAAGGGATGACCGATATATTTCATGTGCACCCTGATTTGATGGGTACGTCCGGTTTCGAGCACGCATTCTACGTGGGTGTAAGAGCCGAATCGGTCGATAACCTGAAAATGTGTGACTGCAGACCTTCCATCACGGACCACAGCTTGTTTCTGGCGGTCTTTCGGGTCTCTTCCCAATGGGGCATCGATCGTGCCATATTCATGCTGTATATCACCATGAACGATCGCCTGATATTTCCTGGACATGGTTTTATCTTTCAATTGTTCAGCTAATGACAAATGGGCCTGGTCATTCTTAGCCACTACAAGCAGCCCGGTCGTATCCTTGTCGATTCGATGCACGATTCCCGGCCGAATTACCCCATTGATTCCGGATAAATCGTTGCAATGATATAGCAGTGCATTTACCATGGTTCCATTGCGGTGACCCGCAGAAGGATGAACAACCATGCCCTTCGGTTTATTTACCACTAAGAGACTCGAGTCTTCATAAACAATGGACAATGGTATATCCTCTGCTTTTATTTCCATTGCTTCCGGTTCAGGCACTTCCCAGGAGATTTGTTCTCCTTCCAAACATTTATGATTGCTTTTAACCTGGCTTCCATCGACATAGACAAGTCCTTCTTTTATCCATTCCTGAACTTGTGATCTTGAGGCGTCTTCGTTAACCTCCGCCAACAGTTTATCAATTCTCAAACCGGTCTGATTAGCTTGTACCGTATGACTGGAACTCGTCATTTTGCAGTTCTTCCTTTCTTCTTCTCATCGACAAAAGTCATAATCAAAACAATGATCACTCCGCAAACAAGAGCCGAATCAGCAACATTGAATATGGGATAGTCATAGCTGCCTAAATATACATCAAAAAAGTCGACAACCTCTTTCCGGAACAAGCGGTCAATGAAATTACCGACTGCTCCACCCAAAATTAATCCCAATGCCAATCCCATCCATTTGCTTGTCCTTGCAAACTTCCTGATATAATAAATCACAATCAGCACCACAACAGCCGTGACAATATAAAAGAACCACATTTGGCCTTCCAACATGCCCCATGCTGCCCCGGTGTTGCGATGGGAGGTTATATAGAAAAAATTCTCTATGACAGGAAATTGTTCGCCTATTTCCAGATTCTTGATAATCCACCATTTGGATAGTTGATCAATCAGGACAATGATTACTGCCAGTATGTAATATTGCACACCGCTTCCCCCGTTCTTATCGCTGTCTTTTACAAACTAAAGTTTACCACAAAACAACGTGGTATAAAAATAAGCATACTGTTTACTGGTCCATCTTTATCTTTTCGATTAATGTTCCCATGAAATACACAAGGTATTTCCTCAGCGAGAGTTTAGCACACTTCCGTTTACACGGAAATAAGTCATGCCAAAAATTTTCCGCGATTCCTAACTGCTCTCAGTGTGATAAAGCATCAGGCTATACGAAAAGAACCCATATAGAAGAGGCCGGGACAAAAGCATGGCCACCAAAGCAAAAACCGAGCGAATGCTAACCGCCAATCAAATTCGTTCGGTTTTTCTTTGTATATTTTCTTTTTATCCTGTTGTTTGATGTGCGCTTCGAATCGCTACAGCAAGATACTACGCGCGCCCGCGGGAAGCGAAGTACCTTGCCGGAGTGGAAAGTTGCACTTTTCATAGGGTAGAACATTTGCTTTTTGCTCATCAAAAAAAAACCGAACGAATGGTGGTATCGTTCGGTTTCATATTGGTCACGATGCTTTTGTCCCAGGCTCTATCTTTATCATGCTAGCCGTTTCTACACTAAACGAGATCTGCGTAATGCTCTTTCACTACCTCTGCACAGCGGGAGCAAAGCTCTGGATGCTGCTCATCTTCCCCTACTGTCTCCGATGATACCCAGCAGCGTTCACATTTTTCTCCCGGATGTTTTTCAACCCGAACAGCAACATGCTCGTATCGTTTCGCTTCCGAATTGCTTTGCTGGATTTCCAAACCAGAAACAATCAACAATTGTTGGAGGTATTCAATACTGTTCAGCAAATCTTTTGTTTCAGAATCATTTGGCACAACTTGAATAGTTGCCTCCAATGATTTTCCGATGACTTTCTCTGCACGTGCTTCTTCCAACGCTTTCAGGATATCATCCCGAATATCCATAAACCGATCCCATTTTTGCTTCAGTTCATCCTGACCCTCGAATTGTTCTGGCTGTGGCATATCGGTCAATTGTACACTTTCCGCTTCTGTACCAGGAATATACTGCCAAACCTCATCGGCGGTATGGGAAATAATCGGTGACAATAGCTTGACCAATGCCGTCAAAATTTGATGGTAGACGGTCTGGATGCTTCTTCTTCTATGATCGTTGGCCGATTCAATATACAATACATCTTTGGCAAAATCTAAATAGAAAGAACTTAACGAAATCGAACAGAAATTGTGGATATTGTTATAAATAGTCGAGAATTCGTAATGATCATAAGCATGTCGTACTTTCTCGATAAGCTCCTGCAATTGAATCAGCATGTAACGGTCCACTTCTTCTAAATCTTCATAAGACACTTTATCTTTGGATGGATCAAAGTCCTGCAGGTTTCCGAGCATAAAACGGAACGTATTACGAATCTTACGATACCCTTCAGAAGTTTGCTTGATGATTTCATCCGAAATTCTCACATCTGCCTGATAATCGACAGAAGCAACCCATAGTCTTAAAATATCCGCACCATATTGTTTCATGATTTTAGAAGGAACGACTACATTACCTACCGACTTACTCATTTTTCTGCCTTGACCATCCAGTGCAAAACCATGGCTGATAATTGCTTCATATGGTGCCTTTCCTGTCACAGCCACCGCAGTGGAAATGGACGAGTTAAACCAACCGCGATATTGGTCGGATCCTTCCAAATAAACGTCTGCCGGCCGTTGAAGTTCCGGGCGGCCTTTCAAAACGGCTTCATGGGAGGAACCGGAATCGAACCATACATCCATGATATCTGTTTCCTTTGTAAACTTGCCGTTAGGACTGTGTTCGGAAGTGTATCCTTCCGGAAGCAGATCTTTCGCCTCCCATTCAAACCAGATGTTTGATCCATGCTTCCGGAACAATTTGGAGACATGTTCAATCGTTTCCTCGGTAATGATAGGTGTACGATCCTCTCCGTAAAACACCGGAATTGGTACTCCCCAAGCTCTTTGACGCGAGATACACCAATCTTCCCGATCTCGGACCATGTTGAACAGTCTCGTTTCACCCCAGCCAGGGTACCAGTTGATTCGTTGAATTTCATTCAGGATATCTTCGCGAAAATCTTTGATGGAAGCAAACCATTGATTGGTTGCACGGAAAATAGTCGGTTTTTTCGTTCTCCAGTCATGAGGATAGGAGTGCGTAATAAATTCGAGTTTTAATAAGGCACCCACTTCCTCCAACTTTTGTGTGATCTCTTTATTGGCAGAATCATAAAATTGCCCTTCAAAACCAGGTGCTTCATCGGTGAAGTTTCCTTTTTCATCAACCGGGCAAAGCACCTCAAGACCATATCTGTTGCCTACATAAAAGTCGTCTTCCCCATGCCCAGGTGCAGTGTGAACACACCCAGTACCACTTTCTGTTGTGACATGTTCCCCAAGCACTACCAGGGAGTCACGGTCGTAAAAAGGATGCTTCGTGACGACGCGCTCTGCATCCCTGCCTTTAAACGTCTTGATTACTTCTGGATCGTTCCACTCAAGCACTTGGGTAACAGTCTCCAGCATGTCATGAGCGATTACGTACTTGTAACCATCCACTTTCACTACTGCATAATCCAAGTCAGGGTGAAGACTGATCGCCAGGTTGGCAGGGATCGTCCATGGAGTTGTCGTCCAAATGATGAATTTCTCATCACCATCCAGGACATCTTTCCCGTCTTTCACCTCAAACGCAACATAAATGGAAGCCGATCGCTTATCTTGGTATTCAATTTCCGCCTCGGCAAGCGCTGACTCAGAAGAAGGGGACCAATAAACCGGTTTAAGCCCTTTATAAATATATCCCTTTCTCGCCATCTCACCGAAAACCTTGATCTGGGCAGCTTCATAATCCTTGTTCAATGTAATATAAGGATTTTCCCAATCGCCACGAACTCCCAGCTGCTTAAACTGCGTCCGTTGATTATCGACTTGCTTTAAAGCATATTCCGCACACTTTTGTCTAAATTCAGCCACCGTCATTTTCTTGCGGTTGACTTTCTTTTTTGCCAGCGCCTGTTCAATCGGCAATCCGTGGGTGTCCCAACCGGGAACATACGGAGCATGGAAGCCGGCCATTGACTTATACCTTACAATAAAATCTTTCAGTATCTTATTCAAGGCGTGCCCCATATGCAGGTCCCCATTAGCGTATGGAGGTCCATCATGAAGGACGAATAGCGGTCTTCCTTCCGTGCGCTGCTGGACTTTTTCGTACATCTTGTTCTGATCCCATTCTTCCTGCATCTTCGGCTCTTTGTTCGGCAAGTTTCCCCGCATCGGAAAAGCTGTCTTTGGCATGAGCAACGTTTGTTTATAATCCATCTTCTCTTTCCTCCTTGTTAGCTGTGCAAATCTATCTGCAAATAGTCTAGACAATCCACGAATGGCAGGAAAATAAAAAAAGCCCCTCTCATCCCGAAGGGACGAGAAGGACTCGCGGTACCACCCTTATAGAAGGACAACGAAAGAATCCTTCCACTTGAAATTCGTAACGTGAACAAGACGTCCGCCCCTACTCTATTTCAACGCGGATACTTAAGGGTGATTTTCCAGAAAGGCTCTGTTCCGGGCTCACACCGTCCCCGGATCGCTAATACAGCATGCTTCTTCCTGTACTGTCCCTGTCTTCGTATTTATCAATTAATTTACTTTACAGAAATAGTAGCATTATGTTTATGAATTATATGTAAAATTCATGAAAACGTCAAGGTTTAATAATTATTTTCGACTGCCTCTTTTTCATATTCAGTTTCCGGATCGACTTCTGTGGTCAGCAATCCGTCCCAGTCATCATTTTCAATCATATCAAGCTGGGCTTCTACAAGCATTTTCAAACGGGTTCTGAACACCTTTGCCTGTTTTTTCAGTTCTTCTACTTCCATTGCTATCCGACGGGATTTATGCAATGCCTCATTGATAATCCGATCCGCATTTTTTTCCGCTTCTTTGATGATCAGTTTGGATTCTTTTGTGGCATTCCCCTTCACTTCCTCGGCAGTTTCCTGTGCTACCAGGATCGATTTGTTCAAGGTCTCTTCAATATTCGTAAAATGGCCCAATCGCTCATTTAACTGGTCTAACCTTTCTTTCAAATCCTTTTTTTCCCGAATGACCGTCTCATAATCTTTGATAACCTGGTCCAGGAATTCATTCACCTCATCTTCATCATATCCTTTGAATTTCCGGGTGAATTCCTTGTTATGAATATCTAGTGGTGTCAATGGCACATCGGCCACCTCCTGTCTGTTAGAATAATTTAGGATAACAAAAAGTGCGCAATACTGTAACAGAGAAATTCGACAAAATCGAAGAAAATCCTGCATGTTTTTTGCTTATTTCAAGATTTCCGCAGTAATTTTCCATTTCTCTTTTTTACTACGTCCATGGATTTCCTTCACATGACTTCTGCCTTTTCCCCTTAAAGACAACAAATCACCCTGTTCCAAAGTAAAAGCCGGGGAGTCAACGACACGGAAGTTGACTTTCACTAATCCTTTTTCGATGAACTGCACGGCTGTTTGCCGGGAAACTTGATAAATTTCTTTTACCAGGACGTCCAGACGAAGGGAAGCTACCGTCATATTTTTTTCTTGCCATTGCTCCTCTTTCTCCATCAACCGTTCAAATGATACTTCTTCGAAACGGACACCGGCGTTTTTTATGTTAGTCAAATTCATTTTGACATACGGCGCTATTTCAGCTGCTGTTATAATTTGGATAAGCCCGTCCTTGACAACTAGATCACCGAGTTTTTTTCGTTTGATTCCCATGGAAAGAAAGGCACCCATAACATCACGATGTGCCAGGCTGACAAATTTAACTGGATAATCAGCTTCAAGCAGTACCAACTCGAAATCATCCAGTACTATCTCTTCATAATAAGGGGCAAGTATGGCTCTTTTTCTTTCAGCAGAAGGGCTTCCTCCAAATAGACGCCAACGAAAATCTTCTTTCCCGCCAATCAAAGAACCGAAAATTTTCTGTTCGCGCGGATCGAGAAAGTCTGTCACCTTTCGCTGATAACTGCGTTCCAATTCCTCCTGCCAGGAAAGTACTTGATCAATAAAAGGTTGTTCTTCTTTACGAAAGTGTTGATAAATATCCATTGAGTCACCCAACTGTTTCCATTAGTGTTTATTGCGGATTAAAAACCGCCAAAGCCAAACAATACTGCCAACCCTCTTGTTGCGAAATTAAGTACCAGGATTGCAACAATTGGTGAAATATCGATCATGCCTAGCGGCGGGATGATTTTCCGGAAGGGCTCCAAATACGGTTCGCATATTTTAGCTAGAAAACTTCCAAACGAGGATTCCCTTGCACCGGGAAACCAGGACATCAAAATGTAGGCAATCAAAGCAAAACTGTAAATTTCAATTGCATAAAAAAGTATTGTATATAATTGATACACTGGGACTACCACCTTTTGTCTAAATCTTCTTCAAACATATCGGAAATCGTACCGGAAACATCGACATTATCCGGCGTACAGAGGAATGTATGGCTGCCGAGTTTTTGGATGTCTCCAGACACAGCATAAACGGTACCGCTCAAAAAGTCGACAATCCGCTTTGCCTGGTTATGGTCGACACGCTGCAAATTAATCACAACCGCTCTGCGATTGACAATATTATCAGCGATTTCCTGTGCTTCACTGTATGTACGGGGTTCCAAAAGTACTACCTTGGATGCAGGCTGTACACTTTTCAAGCTCACGACATTCTGTCCCTGGCCTTTTTGCTGGGAGGCTGCTTCCGGAACCTCCAATTCTTCCTCTTCCTCGATATATTCGTATTCATCATCCATTGTAAAAAACGTTTTTAGTTTGTTTTTAAAACTCATTCTTTTTCACCTCGAGCTATTTTTGGCCGACAAGCTTAGAACCAATTCTAATGTGGGTCGCGCCTTCTTCTATGGCCAACTGGTAATCGTTGCTCATTCCCATGGATAGGTAACGACAAGGTGCGTGCTGATAATGTTTTTCCTCTATTTCGTCGCGCAGCATCTTCAACCTGCGGAAAGTTTGCCTGATGATCTCTTCGTCTTCGACAAATGGCGCCATCGTCATCAAACCGACAACTTGAATTTTGTCATATTGCGCAAGTCCGTCAATAAATTTCAGAGCTTCCTCCGGTTCGATTCCATGTTTCGATGCTTCACCGCTTGTATTGATTTGCACAAAACAGGGTACAGGTTTTTCAGCTCGTTTATTAATTTCTTTTGCCAAAGATTTCCTGTCCAAAGAATGCAGCATGTCTATCTTATTAATCATATCCTTTACTTTACGGGATTGCAATGATCCAATGAAATGCCACTTAGCCTTCTCACCGATTGCGTCATATTTTTGTAAAAAACCTTCCAACCTGTTCTCCCCTAAATGATGTACGCCTGCTGCCAATGCTTCTTCCGTCCGCTCAATTGTAACATATTTCGTCACTCCGATGAGTGTGATTTCTTCTTCTTTACGACCAGCCTTCCGGCAAGCTTCACTAATGTTATACTGAATTTGCTCTACATTCATTGCTACGTCCAAAAAAATAACTCCTTTCCCGCTTATTCTTTCCAACCGATGAAACCCAGCATCCTTCCAGTTTTTCCTTCTTCTCTTCGGTGCGAAAAAAACAACTCGTTTTCTTTAAAGGTACAAAGCTTGCTTCTGTTGATATTTTCAGGAGGCAATCCAGCCCGCTGCAGAAGCAATTCATTTAATCGCTGCAAGTCCAAAAAAGTGCCAGTCTCTCCCCTGTGTACTACTTCATCCTCCAAGCCGTTTGGTACCAACTTGATCACCTTATCGTCCACTTGATAAGCTTCAACGTTGATAGACGGCCCGATTGCTGCCAAAAGAGTCTCAGGTTGAACATCGTATTCCTTTAAAACAGAAACCATTTTTTCAGCCATCCCGTTGACTGTTCCCCTCCAGCCTGCGTGGGCAATCCCAATCCAACGGGTCGCGGGATCAAAAAAATAAAGTGGTACACAATCGGCAAAGAAGGCTGTACACAAAATTCCCGTTTGATTTGTAATTAAACCATCGACATTTAAGATGGCATCAGTTTGTGTCTTAGATCCTTTTCCCTTGTCTGTTTCTGAAACGACTGCGATGTCGGTTCCGTGGACCTGCTGAGCAGCAACCCAGTCCTTCAAAGGAAAACCGGTTATATCAGCTAATTTTTGTCTGTTTGCTATGACGGTATCTGGATCATCTTTTACATGTAGTCCTAAATTAAATGTGTCGTAGGGAGGGAGGCTACCCCCGCCTTGCCTTGTGGTGAATCCCGCTTTCAATCCCGGTGCCAGTCCATGCCAGCCCCCGATTGAAAGCACCGATTCCTCTGATAGTTGAAAGGGGTCTTTCATCATTCTCCTCCTTATTTTTTCATTCATTTTATCATATTTGCAAGAACTTTTGCTGATGTTTGTCATTATTCACTCTTTTCTGTGTACAAAGTGGGTTCTTTCTGCTTTTTGACGAGGATAACATCCGATCCAATCGTCACAATACTTTCCCATGGTATCACCACTTCTTCTTCCCTGCCGAAAAGCCCCATCATTTTCCCTTTCAATCCGATTACAAGAAACGTAATCCTTCCGTGATCTACATCGATTTCCAAATCGGTAATGTTGCCAAGTCTTTTGCCGTCATCTACAACAATCACATCTTTGATCTGCAGTTCTGAAAGTGTGATCATGCTTACACCTGCCTTTTCTATCTACTATATGCAAGTAAAGGGCATGTTTTTCGGAAAAATTGACTGTTTGTCTTATCTCTTTTTTTCTAAACATGTAATCACCAAACCACAAATTTAGACAGCAACAAAACATTGAAAGAAATTTCAAACAAAAAAATCATCAGCAATTTAGATTTTTGCTGATGATTTTCTCAATATTTGGGTTAGTGAAAAAAGACCCTGTTTCGTAAAGATTATAGCTTGTACATTACAAGGCCGATATGCTTATTCAAACATTTCTTTGTTCATTTCCTGAATGGCAGCTTTCTCGAGCCGGGAAACCTGCGCTTGAGAAATACCGATTTCTTCTGCTACCTCCATTTGTGTCTTCCCTTGAAAAAAACGCTTGTTCAGAATCATTTTTTCTCTTTCATTCAATCGTTGCATACCTTCTTTCAACGAAAGATTATCCAGCCAGGTGCTGTCCTTATCCTTATTATCACTTAATTGATCCATCACAAAGATCGGATCACCGCCATCATTATAAATCGGCTCGAACAAAGAGACAGGATCCTGGATGGCATCCATGGCAAAAACAATTTCAGAGTGCGAAATCCCCATTTCTTCGGCGATTTCCATTGGTGTCGGTTCTTTTGAAGTTTTGCTTATCAATTTTTCTCTTACTTGTAGCGCTTTATAAGCTATATCGCGCAAAGACCTTGATACCCGAATCGGGTTGTTGTCTCTTAAGTATCTTCTGATTTCCCCGATAATCATCGGTACTGCATAAGTTGAAAATTTTACATTTTGGCCAAGGTCGAAGTTATCTATGGATTTCATCAAGCCGATACAACCCACTTGAAATAAATCATCCCCATATTCACCGCGGTTATTGAACCGTTGAATGACGCTTAAGACTAACCGTAAATTGCCGTTGACCAGTTCTTCCCTGGCAGCAAGATCTCCTGCCTGCATTTTCTTGAAAAGAATCCGCATTTCATCATTTTTCAGAACAGGTAATGTTGATGTGTCTACTCCGCAAATTTCTACTTTATGTCTTG
Organism: Sediminibacillus dalangtanensis; assembly: GCF_017792025.1. Taxonomy (NCBI): domain Bacteria; kingdom Bacillati; phylum Bacillota; class Bacilli; order Caryophanales; family Bacillaceae; genus Sediminibacillus; species Sediminibacillus dalangtanensis. Next base: position 1,698,084 of record NZ_CP046956.1, on the reverse strand, counting down.
TCATGTGCCTTACCCTCCCTGTTGGAGATGCTATTCATGGAACAGTATCTCCCCAGAGAGGATTTTTATGCAGTCCGCTCAGTGGCCAAAAGTGCCGGATAGCGTTTTAGTACAACGCTCCCAAAGCTTCAGACCATTTTATTAAATTCTTTCTTCAACCTGCTGATAATTTTCTTTTCCAGACGAGAAATATACGATTGAGATATTCCAAGCATATCTGCCACATCTTTTTGTGTTTTTTCTTCTTCCCCTATAAGACCAAACCTCAATTCCATGATTTGTTTTTCACGTTCATTTAGTTGTTCCAGGGCACTTCGGAGTAAGTTCTTGTCTACATTGGCATCCAGATCCTTGGTGGTAATATCTTCATCCGTCCCAAGAACATCAGATAACAAAAGTTCATTGCCATCCCAGTCGATGTTCAGTGGTTCATCAAAAGAAATTTCCGTTTTCAGTTTATTATTCCGGCGCAAATACATGAGTATTTCATTTTCTATGCAGCGGGAAGCATATGTAGCAAGTTTTATCTTTTTTTCCGGATTGAAAGTGTTGACAGCTTTAATGAGGCCGATAGTCCCGATACTGATCAAGTCTTCAATATTGATACCGGTATTTTCAAATTTTCTTGCAATATAAACGACAAGTCGTAAGTTCCGTTCAATGAGCATTGCCCTTGCTGCTTTATCTCCAACGGGCAGCCGTTTTAACAGCTCGTGTTCTTCTTCCTTGCTGAGCGGAGGCGGTAGCGCCTCATTACCACCAATATAGTAAACTTCTTTAGACTTTACTCGAAGTTTGATAAGTAGTTTATACCACCACAATTGCAGCTTCAACTTCCATTTCCCCATCTGTATCCTCTCCTTTTTACGATATTTAAGCAGATGTTGCTGTTGAATATTTAAGAATGCCAGGATGCAGGAGACAGTGATAACTGCCATCTGTCGCAAGACTTCCAAACTGCATGCCAATAAGTATCCTGCTTGTGACAATTTGCTTATTTTCATAATACGTGTCGATTAATTCCGGCCTGAAGACAAGCATGAATGTACTCCTGCCACCGACACCCTGATATGGGACCAGGCGTAATTTGTCCTCCCAGGCCTCAGGAAGCTTCTCTAACTGCAGGTTTTCCTGCACATCCTGAAAAGCAGCAATTTCTTCTTCACTAAACCAATGAAGTAGCAGAGATTGTTCGCAAATAATGACTGGCTCCCTGGTTACCGGATCAACAAGCGAATTTCCACTATCCATGTAACCCGTAGTTGATACTCTTTTCCCACGGAACGTTAATGTGATAGGGAAAATATGGCCCATTTGCAGTTTATCGAATGCGTGCTTGTCCATACGGTTCTTTGTAAACCACCAGACACAAGGAAAGCCAAATAATACAAAAAGCCAGCTTACCTGGTCTCCGAAACCAGTCTTAAATGTTAGCAATCCGCTTGAGGATGCAATTACCTGTTGCCCAATCAAAAAGTGAAGAGCAATCAAACTACCTCCAAGAATAAACGAAACAAAGTAGAACCATACCAGACAAGTTCGAAACGAACTGGCATTATACCAGCCAAATGCAGTCCATACGATCAACAGGGAATAAAGCCCTTTACCCCACCAAGCAGAAAGAAAAGAATCCGGGTAATAAATAGTAAGTGGGACAAGAAAGGAAGCAACAAGAGCACCTAGAATAAGCCGTAAACGATTATGCGGTTTTTTGGCTATATAATGGGTTAATAATAAAATCATCCAATCCAACATAAAGTTCAAAAGCCATACGGCATCTAAATAGATTGTCACGTTTACTCTTCCTTTCAATCTACCAATCAGGACTTGTAGCAAGTATAACGAACTGGAAAATAGAAGTCTGTCATTTCTTGAACCATAAAAACAACTTATTTTCAGAATTTATCAGTGATTTTGTCAAAATAATTTCTTTAAAACAGCAAAAAAGATGGGGATCTTCTGTTTAAAGGACAAAAGCGCAAGCGCCTGTTTAAAGGAGTACAGGCTAGAGCCGCCACGTCCTGTGGCAACGCCTGCATGACCCACATCGTTTGGGCCACCGACAAGCTTAAGAACAGCTCGGCGTGGCGCTTTTTGCCACACAGAGGGGGGGCTTAAGACCTTGAGGGGGGGAGGCACTGGCGCTGGAGCTGGACGTGGCTGTTTCAGCCAATAATGATCCACAGACAGTCAAATTTATCTTTTCCTATACAGACATAAAAAAACCCTTCAAGCATACAACTTGAAGGGTTTTAGGTAATACTTATCTTCTGCGATTTCTATTGCGTAAAAATGTAGGAATATCCAGCGTATCCTCTTCCTGTTTTACCTGCTGGCCTTGCACAGGGCTTTCACGGCGAGGTTCTTCTTTTCGTTTTTCACCGCCGGCAGGCTGCGCCTGATTGTTGACCGCAGGACGTTGTTTTGGTTGATTGGCTTTCAACTGCGATTCATCAAAGCCAGTTGCAATAACGGTCACAACGATTTCATCTTTTAATTCCTCATTTATTACCGAACCGAAAATAACGTTAACTTCCTGATCCGCAGCAGAAGTAACTAAGTCGGCTGCTTCTTGTACTTCGTACAGGCTTAAATTCGCTCCCCCGGTAATATTCATGAGTACTCCATGAGCACCATCGATAGATGTCTCAAGCAGCGGAGAAGAAATGGCCTTTTTTGCGGCTTCAGTAGCTCTATTTTCACCTGTTGCCACACCGATCCCCATTAAAGCAGACCCTTTGTCGTACATGATCGTTTTGACATCGGCAAAGTCAACATTGATCAGCCCCGGTTTGGCAATTAAGTCGGAAATACCTTGAACACCTTGGCGAAGGACATTATCTGCTTCTCTGAATGCTTCCAACATCGGTGTATTCTTGTCGACAATTTCCAATAAACGGTCGTTTGGAATCACGATTAACGTATCGACATTACTTTTCAACGCATCTATCCCACTAACTGCCTGTGTAGAACGTCTCCGGCCCTCAAAACTGAAGGGGCGTGTCACAACACCGACAGTCAATGCACCGATTTCCTTAGCTACCTGAGCGATCACCGGGGCTGCTCCAGTTCCAGTTCCACCGCCCATACCAGCAGTTACAAACACCATGTCGGCACCCTGAAGGACTTCTTCTAACTGTTCCTTGCTTTCTTCTGCTGCCTTTCTTCCTACTTCCGGATTGGCACCAGCTCCCAGCCCGCGAGTCAATTTCGAGCCTATCTGCATCTTTACTTCTGCTTTTGATAAGTTCAACGCCTGGGCATCCGTGTTGACAGCGATGAATTCTACACCTTCCACTCCATGCTCGATCATACGGTTGACCGCGTTGCTTCCGCCGCCGCCTACACCGATTACTTTGATCGTTGCAAGCTGGTCCATATTTGTATCAAACTCTAACATATTCGTTCCTCCTATTTTGCAAGATTACAAGATTCATCGAAGTTATAGATTCTGTAAGGGAACGCTTGTTTAATCAAAGAAGTATTTAAACAAATTAGCGATTCCGGATTCTTTTTTATTGTTAGACGATGTATCCTTTTGCTTTACTGCCCGTTTCTGTTTCGTCTGCTTAGGTATATCATGTTCAGCTGGCTGAACCGAAGCAGAAATCTCTTTTCCTTGTATTTTCGCATTGTTGTAGGCAAACTTCAAGATACCAACGCCACAGGTATATTGCGATTCTCTTACACCTATGTAGTCTGGTATAGCAATGCGAACGTTGGATTGGTATACATCCTGGGCAAGTTCCAATGCACCTGGAATGCTGATTGTTCCGCCGGTTAGCACATATCCGCCTGCCAGCTCTCTGTATCCCTTTTTTCTGATTTCTCTTTCGGCATATGCATAAATTTCTTCTAGTCTAGCTTCAATCATATCAGAAATCTGCAGTTGATTAAATGTTTGTTTTTGATTGCTGCCGATAATTGTGGTATCAAACGTTTCCTCTTCTCGTGCGTCATCAAAAAAAGCATGTCCATAATTCAATTTAATTTGTTCGGCTTCCTCAGAAGAAGTACGGAGTCCAATGGACAAGTCCTTGGTTATATTGTCTCCGCCCAACGCAATGACACTTGTGGCTACTAAATGGTCATTTTCAAATATAGAAACCGTTGTGCTTCCGCCGCCTACATCAATCAATGCCACTCCCAGATTCTTTTCATCTTTGGAAAGTGCAATGGAACCGGCAGCCAACGGTTGTAGACAAATATCAAGCACTTCGAGGTTGGCTCTTTCCACGCATTTCAAAATATTATGTAACAAAGTCCTTGAGCAAGTAATGATCGTTCCTTCCATTTCCAACCTAACGCCTATCATTCCCCGCGGATCATTTATTTCATCCAGCCCATCTACGATGAACTGTTTTGGTACTACATCAATGATCTCTCTTTCGGGAGGGATCGAAATTACTTGTGCTGCGTCAATTACTCTGCCGATGTCTTCATTGCCTATTTCCCTATTTTCACTTGAAACTGCAACTACTCCATGGCATGGCTGCAATTGAATATGGTTGCCATTAATGCCGACAACGACCCGGTCAATATGCATATCTACCATTCGTTCTGCTTGCTCAACAGCCGTTTTTATCGATTGCACCGTTTGATCTATATCGACGATGGCACCTTTTTTCATTCCATTGGATGCTGCTGTACCGACACCTATTATATTCAAGGAATCGTTAAGCACTTCCCCTATTATTACTTTGATTTTCGATGTACCTATATCCAGGCTGACTAATATTTCACTGTTGTTCAAAGAAAGGCACCTCCCAGTCTAAAACATTTTGAATAGTTCACATCTTATCGAATATTTTTATTTTTTACAAAGAAAATAAGCTCTCCTATTAAGTAAAACATTTCTTGTCAGTAAAGTATATGGAAATTTTAAGCTATATGGCGACTGTTATCAATAAAAATTATCAATAAAATAAAAATCAGCATGTTAAGGTGGCGGCAACCATCCAGGTAGCCAACTTAGCTTATATTCCCCTTCTTCAGTGAAGATAAACTCGTTTAACTACTACCATATTCTACAGATAGCAGCGAATTCCTGTTATTTTCTTCGCCACTTTGCCAATTTCTTTGAAATATACTTTTTATCGATGACAAATCGTCTGATTGCTGCGATATTTTGAAACAACCGTACTCCGAATGCAAAAACGGCAGCCAAATACAAATCAATCCCCAACTGGACACCTATAAACGCAAGAAGCGCAGCGAGTAAAGTATTAAAGAAGAAACCGCTCAAAAAAACTTTTTCATCGAACTTTCCCTCTAAGTAAGCCCTTATTCCACCGAAAAGTGTATCAAAAGCAGCCAATACAGCAATAGACAGATAATCCACGTATATTTCAGGAATGCGGATATCTGTGAGCAATCCCAATCCTACTCCGATAATCAAAAATAATACAGGAAGCCACATTATTCCTCACCTGTTTCTTCCAACACTCGCATGGATTTGATTTGGACAGGTTCCTGATATCCAGTTAAGTGGACCTGTTTTTCATATCTCAATTCCATATCGAGATTTTCTATGGCAAAGTCGTCTTTGGAGCGGCTAACTTCCATATAATCCTTTAGCTTTTCAGGATTGGCCGCCAACACTTTTATCTTCAGTGGAACAGAAGGCAATGGATGGTTATTGACATATGTTTCTCCATTGACCGAGCGTACCGGTGTTACATCGACAATCCGCTCATTCGCTACTTGAATGTCTGTCGCACCGTATGTGTTCAGCTCGTTGATAAGGCGGTTGAGCAAATCCGGAGCAATGGAAGGGTATGTTTGCCCAATCTCTTTTTCTACGAAGATTGGGGAAATATCGATAATGATTCCCGGTTGTTGTAAATCCGTCAACCCCGCTTCGCTCCTTAATTTTTCCAATGAATCCTTTAACGTCTGAACCTTTTCAGATTCTGAAGTCGCATCATACTGATCGATTGTCTGTTCTGCATCCCTGATTTGTTGATATAGATTCTGCTGGAGCTTCTGTTCTTCTTGCAGCTGGGACCTAACTTCCCATAAATCTCTTGTATCCCGCACGTCGGGTTTCCGATTTGCTTGAAATTGAATGGCAACCATAAGCCCGATCAGGCCAAAAACAAGGGAAATAATTAATTTGTGTTTGAATTTCACTGTTATCCCCTTTCCTGGTCGACTCTAGCACTCATCTGGATGTTTTCCATTTTTTCCATCTCTACTTCAATATTGTCATTGATCAATTCATCCACAAGGCCATCGGTTAAATTAATGCTTGAGTACAGGACTTCCTGGTCCCCGATTGCCGAAATGGAAAAGGGAGCCGGATGGGTAACCCCATCTACAGAAATAACCGGGCCAACACAATTTATAAAACTGTCGCGAAATACGCGTTGGCCATTAATCGAAACAGCTTCTGCTCCCGCACTAAGTAATTCGTTTACTACACGATGAATGTGGCGTTCATGAACAATATATTGATTGGCATTTTCTTCTGAAGGTACATAATCGGCATCGCTTAAGGTTATCCGGACGCCTTTTCCGATAACAGGAAGCTCTCCGGTAATCATTTGTAATTCCAATTTACGATCGACATAATTGTCGATTTTTTCGGTTTGTCCGCCCAATTCCTCTTCAAGTTTTTGTATTTCTTTTCGTTTGTTTTCCAACTCCTGTTTCAACTCCAGATTTTTTTCTTCTAGATTAATCAGCTGTTGCCGGTAGTAATAATCCTTTTCCCACTCCTGATCATTGACTTGTACCACCTTCGAGTCCTGCTTGGTATTTTCGTAACTAATAGCTACTAAGAAACCGGAAACGAGTAAAACCAATGACAGAATGACGTGCCTACCTCTCAGCTTCATCCTGATCACCTTCTTCTGTATCTTCCTCTTCTTCCTCTTTTTGATAGGATTCAAAGTAAGCTCCCACTCCGATATGAATGATTCCCTCACTTCCAGGCTCCAATTGCGCCACGATGGAAGGATAAGCTTTCATTTTCGCAGAAAAGTTACGAATCGTTCCTTCAACTTCATAGCCGTCATTCATAAAAAGGATGATTTTATAAGGATTTTCCTCTGTCGGTTCCCAATTGATTTCCGAAATTAACCCAACGATGCTCGTGGGCAGACGCTGGAGTTCTTTCGTCATTTCCTGCAAATACGTCTCCTTTGTGAATCCGGACAATAGAGGAGCATCTCCCTTTGCTGTTTTCATTTTTTCCTGCTTGAGGCTTTTCCCATTCTCCAAAACCGGATAATAGGCCCCGTCTTCCATGACGTATCCTACCCTGTTATATTCCTTTATTTCTATTTGGATAGTTGTCGGAAATCGCCTTTCCACTTCTGCTTTTCTGATGACCGGATGTTCTTGAATTTTGTCGCTTACAGCTTGTTTGTCCACATTCCAAAAGTTGTTTTTGGTCGACAACCCACTTAACGTTTTTACTTCTTGGCTGTCTATGTACTGGTTTCCATTTATGACAACATGACGAACTTGACTTAATGGAGATTGCAAGTAGACTACTATGGAAATCAAAACAAAGAAAATAGAAAGATAAAAAATCAATCGGCGGTTCGCTTTTTTCTTTCGTGCTTGTTTCAGCTTCGGTATTCGGTCTTCTATGGACACTACTTTTTTTTGACTCATTTTTTATCTTCCTTTTCAGTTTAAAGATGCGTTGATGAACCATATAAATCGAGGTTTTAAAACTGAAACATAAACAAACGACATTTGGTATGCCGTTACGGTTGTTTCTGTTAAAATTATATCACATTTTCCGGATGCTTCGTCATGTTTTAAGGTGATACTTTCGTCGCAATTCCGCTACTTCACCCAATACACCCTTAATCTCACCTCATTCAATTTGTAGTTGTAAGAAAGAAGTTGATAGAAACCTGCGACATAACCCTGCTGTTTCTTCCTCCTAGTCTTAACAGAATGAGTACTAATCCAACGCTGCGGAAAGCAGGGTATTTCCGTAGCGCCGAACTCCCACTCAATAAATCCAAGAAGTTAGGAAGGAGTATAAAACAATGTCGCAGGTTATATTTTTTGCGGTTGAAAAGCTTGTACAAAAAACAGGGCGATTTAGCAGGTAGTCCAATTACTGGTTAGAATAAATGTGAACACTGTCCCGAGCGATGTTTTCATCAAATAATAAGAGGCCGAATCACATCGGATTCGACCTCTTACTTTGCAAGTTGATTAAAAATCAATACTTTGCGTACCGGCTGATATTTAATAAAATCCCCATAGAACATAAAGTCAACGTCAGCGATGAACCTCCATAACTTAGAAAAGGAAGCGTAATACCTGTAACTGGAATCAGACCGATTACAACACTGACATTGATCATGATTTGGAGGGTAACCATCCCGACAATCCCTAATCCAAGCAAACTTCCGAATGTATCAGGTGCCGCCAATGAAATGCGGATTCCACGCCATAAAAACACGCCGAACAGCATGATCAGAAATGTCCCTCCGATAAAACCAAGTTCTTCTGCGACAATGGCAAAAATGAAATCATTATGTGGTTCGGGTAGATAAAAAAACTTTTGCAGACTTTGCCCGAGTCCTAATCCCATCAAACCACCCGGACCAATCGCATATAAAGATTGAATAATTTGAAAGCCATTCCCCAAAGGATCTTCCCACGGATTTAAAAAAGCGGTAATCCGGTTGATCCTGTAGGGAGCCGACAAAATCAAACCGAGAAATCCTGCAATACCAAGTATTCCCAGACCTAAAAAATGTGTGATTTTCGCTCCTGCTACAAACAACATGACAAAACAGGTCAGTACAAGGACGACACCCGTCCCTAAGTCTGGCTGCAACATGATCAGCCCGAAAGCAGTAAATATCAGCAGTAATGCAGGGAGAAAACCTTTTTTGAAAGAAGTGATGTATTTTTGATTGCTTGCCAAATAAGTCGATAAAAATATAATCAACCCAAGTTTCATAAATTCAGAAGGCTGAATGCTGAACGCTCCAACTCCGATCCAGCTTCTAGCTCCTCCCCTTACCAGTCCCACGCCAGGGATCAACACAGCCAACAACAAAACAAAACAGATAAAAAGCAATGGTTTGGCATATTTCTGCCAAGAAGAATAAGGCACGTTCATGACTACCAACATTGCTGCAATACCCGATCCGGCAAATAGCAACTGTCGTTTCACAAAGAAAAAGCCATCATCAAATTTATATTCTCCCCAGATTGCAGAAGCACTGTAAACCATGACCACACCTATTGTGAGCAGAGTTAAAATCGTTATTACCAACAGATAATCCGGAGAATCTTTTGCATCATTCACCCATTTTTTAGCCAAAAAAACACCCCCAATTCCCTTTCGTACACGGTAATGGGGGTGAGTAGTCCAAGCCCCCTACTCTAATGTATGCACAGCTTGCATAAACATGTCTCCTCTTTCCTCGAAAGTGCGGTATTGATCCCAGCTTGCACAAGCAGGTGATAACAAAATCACATCTTCCTCCAAGGAAAGCTGATAAGCTTTGCGGGCAGCCTCTTCTACGTTTTTTGCATATTCAATTGTTTTAATTCCTGCGTCGCTCGCCGTTTCGGCTATTTTATCTGCCGTCTCTCCAAAAACGATGACCGCCTTGACAAATTCCAATGAAGGGATTAAATCAGCAAAAGAGCCGCCTCGGTCCAGCCCCCCTGCTAATAAAATGGTCGGCTGGCTGAAGGAAGACAACGCTTTGCTGGTTGCCAGTATATTGGTAGCTTTGGAATCATTGTAAAATAAACGTCCATTTACGTTGCTGACGAACTGAAGCCGGTGTTTAACACCAGTAAACGTATTCAGCACTTGTCTGATTCCTTCATTATCAGCTCCGCTTAATTTGGCCGCACTGACAGCTGCCATGATATTTTCGAGATTGTGGCTGCCGACAAGTACGATGTCCTTTAAGGAGATGACCGTTTCCGTTTTAAAATATAAATACTTGTCATCGCACCAGGCGCCATCCGGCATTTTTTTTGTTTTGGAAAAAGGTACTTTCTCTGCAGCAGAATGAGCTGCGATATCTGCAATCTCGTTGTCATCCGCATTAAATACGATAAAATCATCTTCGGTTTGATTCTTCATAATGCCAGCTTTCGCTTGTTTGTAATTCTCGAACGATTTATGGTAATCCAAGTGGGCCTCAAATAGATTGAGCAAGACCGAAATCTTTGGTTTGAACTTGTCTATCCCCAATAACTGAAAAGACGATAGTTCAATAACCATCCATTCATCTTCGGCCATGTTCCGGGCGACTTCACAAGAGACATTACCGATATTCCCAGCAAGTTGGGTTTTACAGCCACTTTGGTTGAGCATTTCGTAAATCAATGTTGTGGTCGTTGTTTTTCCATTGGAGCCCGTTATCCCAATAATGGAATCATTTACGAGTCTTCCAGCCAATTCCACTTCCGTGATAATCGGAATCTTCCTGTTTTCAGCTTCTCTGACAACGGGATTCTCGTAAGGAATGCCCGGGTTTTTCACTAACAACTCAACACCTTCCAGTACAGAAAGCGGATGTCCACCAGTTACTACTTCAATTCCTAAACCTGTCAATTCTTGTACCTGATCACTGTCTTGATCAGCTTTTAAATCATTTACCCGTACTTCCTTCCCACTTTCATGGAGCAATTTAGCTGCAGCGGTGCCGCTTTTAGCAAGTCCGAGTACAAGAATTTTTTCATAAGGAAAATTAATCAATGTTTTCAAAATGACCACACCTCGATATAAACCCCGAGTGCTGCAAATACAAGTCCCACCAGCCAAAACGTCGTTACCACCCGCCACTCAGACCATCCCATCAACTCATAATGATGGTGTAAGGGGCTCATTTTGAACACCCGTTTACCTGTTGTTTTAAAAGATATAACTTGAATAATGACAGAAAGTGTTTCAATGACAAAAACACCGCCAATAACGATCAGCAGAATTTCCATCTTTGTAAGAATGGCTATCGCTCCAATAGCTCCCCCGAGTGCTAGCGATCCGGTATCGCCCATGAATACTTTCGCAGGATGCGCATTGAAGACCAAAAAACCGAGCAAAGCTCCGACTACTGCCAAAGAAAATATAGTTACTTCGAATTGCGTAAACCCATACCATGCAAGAATACCAAAAGCACCGAAAGCTATAGCTGCTGTTCCTGCCAGCAAGCCGTCGAGCCCATCAGTTAAATTCACGGCGTTGGAAGAACCAACCAGTATGACTATAATTAAGATTGCATAAGCCCAGCCCAGTTCCCATTGAATATTTGTACCTGGGATTTGAATATAAGTAGGGAAATCGTTCGCTTTCAAAATAAAGTAAAAAACCAAAGAAATAATAATCTGTCCAGCCATCTTCTGTTTGGAAGTCAATCCAAGATTTCTTTTCATTGCCACCTTGATAAAATCGTCCAGAAAACCGAGCAGACCGAAGCCTAGTAATACGATTAGCAGTAATACAATTTGGAAGCCGAATGGGTGCGGATTAAATTTGCCGATCATCACCAGAGTCGTGATAGCTACACTGAGGAGAATCATAAGCCCCCCCATTGTCGGTGTTCCAGTCTTTTTCATATGGGATTTCGGACCTTCTTCTCTAATACTTTGTCCAAACTTTAATCTACGTAAGAATGGGATAAATACTGGAGAAATCAGGACGGTTATCAGAAAAGATATTGCCATGGTCATTAGTAATACATATTCATTCACAGTTATTTCCTCCTTTATTGCAAAAACCCGCCCATTTAGTTCTTTCTAGTTATTGATTAGCAATGTCTTTGAGCATCGTTTCCAGCTTCATGCCTCTGGATGCCTTTAATAGGACAAGGGTGCCATCATCCAACAGTGGCAGGAGAGCAGTTGTCAAATCATCCAGCGAATCGAAGTGCTGGACCAGACGAAGTTCATTTTGTTTCGCATCCGAAATTTCACGCGCATTGCTGCCGACTGTAAACAGTACATCGATTTCCTGATTAATGGCAGCAGCGACTTGCCGATGGAGAGCAGACGCCTGCTCGCCCAGCTCAAAGATATCTCCTAGTACCAGCACTTTCCTTTGATACCCTGTTAATTGCTGAACCACACTGATCGAGGCTTTCATTGAGGTAGGAGAAGCATTATATGCATCATTGATAATCGTCGACTGATTCCTTCCGCTCATAAATTCAAAACGCATACCGGTCAATTCAAGATTCGACAAGGAAGACTTGATATATTGTTCCGGAATAGCTAATTGATCAGCGATAGCAATCGCAAATAATGCATTCTTAACATTATGTTCTCCAAGCATATTTAATTCATATGCAATTTGTCCATTAAACCGAAAAGTGATTTTGTCGGAATACATACGAATCTGATCGGCTGTTATCTGATTGTCGGGTTGAAAACCACACCCGATAACATCCTCTCTTTGCTTCAAAGGGGACAGCAGCGCTTCATCACCGTCAATAAATAGACGGCCATCCGATTTCAATCCAGCCAAAATCTCCGATTTAGCCTGAGCGATTCCTTCCCTTGAACCCAAATACTCAATATGTGATTCTCCGATATTCGTAATCACCGCATAATCCGGTTCGGCTATTTTAGACAGCAATTCAATTTCGCCAAATCCGCTCATGCCCATTTCCAACACGAGCACCTCTGTTTGTGGCGGCATCGACAATATGGTCAATGGTACACCTATATGATTGTTAAGGTTTCCCTTTGTCCGATGGGTACGATAGTAAGAAGCCGTTACTGTTCCAACAAGGTCTTTGGTTGTCGTTTTTCCGTTAGAACCAGTAATTCCAATAACGGTCGGATTGATTCGTTTACGATATTCGCGGGCAAGCAGTTGCAATCCCTCCAGCGTATCATCCACATAAAACACCGGGAAGCCGGCAGGCAGGAATTCAGGAAGTTCCCTGTCTTTTGCCCATAATATTGCAACCGCCCCATTATCAAAAGCTCCCTTTAAAAAATCATGCCCATCGAAGGACTCCCCAACCAAGGGGATGAATAACGATTTATGGCTTTGTCTGCGGCTGTCTGTGATCACCTCATTTATTTCAATGCTATCCTGAACAGCGCCTTTGTAATCATCAAACACATCCGCCAAAAATTCGGTGGTAAACAACATGACTCAATTCTCCTTATTCCAGTTAAACTTGATTGCATTAGCCGCTACGATTCTATCATCAAAATCATGAACCTCTCCATTAATCAGCTGATAGGTTTCATGTCCTTTTCCGGCAATCAATACAATGTCATCTTCCTCTGCGAGCCGTATTGCTTCATCAATTGCCTGTTTGCGATTTTCGATCACTTGAAAATTATTCCCTTGGAGACCAGCGACCATATCGTTTAAGATAGCCTGCGGTTCTTCTGTACGCGGGTTGTCGGAAGTGAAAATAGCCAAATCTGCATACTTAACAGCTGCATCAGCCATCAACGGCCGTTTCGATTTATCTCTGTCTCCTCCGCAACCAACCACGACGTATACTTTCCTCTTCACGAAAGAGCGGATCGTTTCCAGAACGTTTTCCAAAGAATCAGGGGTATGGGCGTAGTCCACAATTACTCCAAACGGTTGACCGAGATTTACAGGTTCGAATCGTCCGCTAACACCAGTAGTTGATTCCAGTGCCCGTTTTATCGTATGTAACGGAATCCCGGCACAAATAGCAGCAGAGGCAGCCGCAAGCATATTATATACGCTGAAGTTCCCCATCAACTTACTAGTGATGTGTACTTCCTCATTAAACGTTTTTAACAAGAAACTGGACCCATTGGCATCAAGCTTGACGTCGATAGCTCGAATGTCTGCCTGCTGTTCGATTCCGTAAGTGATGACAGGTTGGGAAGTACTTTTTATCAACATTTTGGAATGAGGGTCATCTTTATTGACGACGGCAAACTTTGGCTTTTTCTCATCATACCTATTCCCCAGTTGAGAAAATAACAAGCTTTTTGCATGCAAATAATCTCCCATGCTCGCATGATAATCCAAGTGGTCTTGAGAAAGGTTGGTAAATACGGCTATATCAAAATCACATCCGTAAACCCTGCCTAAGTCCAGCGCATGGGATGATACCTCCATAAAAACGGTATCGATTTTTCTATTCACCATTTGTTGAAAACTTCTTTGCAAGAACAACGAATCCGGTGTTGTATTTTTGACATCAAAACAATCGTCTTCCATTTTCATTTGTATTGTTCCAATTAAACCGGTCTTTTTCCGTTGCTCTTTGAATATTGCTTCAAGCAAATAGGTGACAGATGTCTTGCCATTCGTTCCTGTAACCCCAATTACGTTGAGCTTCTCGGTCGGATAGTCATAAAATTTGTTAGCCAGAAGGGCTACTGCTTTTGTGGTGTCATTCACAAGGATGACGGGGATAGAAACATCCACCGGTTTCTCAGCGATAACAGCTGCAGCACCTTGTTCCTCGGCTTGCCGGGCATACAAGTGGCCATCGACTGTAAAACCCTCGATACAAATGAACAAGTCGCCTTGTTCAACATTTCTAGAATCTATTTCCAATCCCTTGATTGTTACGTTTTCAATCTCTTTCGTCTCTCGATAAAAATGTAAAGCATCTAAAATCTCCGTAAGTTTCATCATTCCACATCCTAACCTTCTAAAAACCAATTTCTTGACATCTTCCATGTACATTTTGTCTGAATTCCCTTTTTAGCTCACTGTTAATCGCCCAATCGCCACAAGAACAAGACTCCTGTAGACGATTGAACGATTTTAGTTTAAATTATTTACATCACTTTATTATAACAGAAGTTTTTCCTCTTGGCCGGATGGGTTGCTAATTTTCATCCGGTTTTTTTTCGGAAAGGTAGATTCTTACTTCTTTGCCCTGTTCTAGTTTGGTGCCAGGTTTAGGTGCCTGATCAATGATATATTCGCCTGTACCACTTGTTTCAACAGATAGGTTCACCATGTATTCCATCAATTCATTTTTACTTAAACCAACCAAGTCTGGAACCTCTACCAACGGCTGATCAGGCCACTGATATTCCTTTTCCAGCCCATTGGTGCGTTTTTTAACACCAAGAGCTCTCAAACTATCTCCGATAATGCTCCCGACGATCGGAGCTGCTACAACACCTCCGAATTGGACCGTATCTTTCGGATTATCGATAGCAACATAAACGACAATTTCAGGGTCGTCAGCTGGGGCAAAGCCCATAAAGGAAACGATGTGGTTATTGCTCATATATTTGCCATCCTTCCCTACCTTTTGGGCAGTCCCTGTTTTTCCACCTACTCGATACCCCTCGACATAAGCACCTCTTCCGGTGCCTTTGGCAACGACACTTTCTAACGCGTCCCTGATCTCTTTAGAAGTTTCGTTGGAAATCACTCTGTTTCGAAGGGTCGGCTCCGTTTTTTCAACGACTTTGTTTGTTTTGGGGTCAATCCATTCTTCGGCGATATATGGTTCATATAAATATCCTCCATTCACCGCAGCTGCCACAGCCATTACTTGCTGAATCGGGGTAACAGAAACGCCTTGACCAAAAGCGGTTGTCGCCAATTCGACAGGTCCGATATTTTCCGGTTTGAACAGGATTCCCGTTCCTTCTCCCTGTAGATCGATGCCGGTCTTTTTTCCAAATCCGAAGTCATCAATATAGGAAAACAGCTTCTCCTTTCCCAAACGTTCACCAAGCGTGACAAAACCTGGGTTGCAAGAATTCTGTACGACTTCCAGAAAAGTCTGATGGCCATGCCCGCCGCTCTTCCAGCAATGCAAAGTGGCTCCACCAACTTCGATTGATCCATCATCGTGAAATTCTTCTTCATATAAATCTACAGCATCTTCCTCCAATGCAGCTGCAAGCGTAATGATTTTGAAGGTAGAGCCTGGTTCATACGTACTCCAAATCGGAAGGTTTTTGTTATATACACTTGAATCATAATCCTGGTAATGTTCAGGGTCAAAGGTCGGTCTGGAAGACATTCCAAGTATCCCCCCCGTTTTAGGATCCACAGCAATCGCAATAGCTCCATCAGGATTATATTCCGAGACAGCAAGGTCCAGCTCACGCTCCATTATTGTCTGTACCCTGGAATCGATTGACAGTTTCAAGGAATTCCCATCCACAGGTGGGTTATATACATCTGCCAAATCAGCCATACGCTGTCCTTTGGCATCGGAAAAATAGGAGAGACTACCTTTTTCACCGCTCAGCTGTTCATCATAATACTGTTCCAGTCCCATTAGACCCTGGTTGTCGATTCCACTGAACCCAAGCACATGAGATAAATATGAACCTTTTGGATAGTGGCGTTTGGAATCTTCCGCTATATAAACTCCCTCCATTCCCAATGCCCGGATAGCATCAGCCTTTTCTTCCGAAATTTTCCGCCCCTCCGGATGAAGTCTAACAATATTTTCATTTTTAGTGACCTCTTGATAAGCCTTTTTCTTGTCCATGTTAAGGATTTTGGCCAGGGATTCTGCGGTATTTTCAGGATCTTTTATCTGACGAGGAACCAGCATGACAGTAGGAGCAGACACATTTTCAGCCAAAACCTCGCCATTCTTGTCCAAAATCTCGCCACGCTCCGGTTCAAAGACGATATCACGGCTCCATAGTTCTTTCGCTTCCCCTGTAAGCCAGTCTCCAAGGACAAATTGTACGTAACCAAGCCGGATATCGATGATTCCAAAAACAAAAATTCCCAAAAGAAAAACAGTGACTAAACGTTTTCGCATTGTTACATTGGATACTCGTTTCATAGGACATCTCCTTACAAAGGTATGCTTGTATCCAATATATGAATGGCTGAAAACGAATAGAACACTGCTGTTTTCATTATCATTGTTCCCCAGAACCGTCATCGGAAGCTTCCGGGTTTTCTTCCTCTTTAACCTTATTATCTTCTTCGCGTTGCGGCGGTGAGAACTCAACTAATAAGTAATCATCTTTTTTCAGTGCAGTTCCCTTCTTTATGCTTTGTTTAACTGCAAATCCTTTTCCCATGGTTTCTATCTCGATACCTGCCACATCCCCGAATTTGAGCACATCACGCATCGACCATCCGTTTACGTCCGGCATTTCCGGTTTTTCAGTTAGGATAAAGACTTTTTTACCGGCTAAAAGTTGTTCTCCAGGCCGGTTGCTGAAAGCTTCTACCTTTTTCCCGCTTCCGATAACCGCGGGCTTCAAACCTTTCGATTCTAGCTTCTCTTTTGCTTTATTAACGGACAATCCGTCTATATCCGGCATGCTGACCGTTTCCACTTTCTGCTCATTTTTCTGGTCAGGTTCAATATTTAAATAATGCAGACTGTTTTCCATCACATTTTTAAAAATGTATGACACTGGGGCAGAGCCAGATTCATTTTCTTCCAGATCCGGTTGTTTTACCGATACATACATCATTAGCTCAGGATCTTCTTTAGGCGCCATTCCAAGAAACGAAAATAGGTAATTTTCCTCTCCTGTCATATAACGTCCAGTCTCTGAGTCCGGGATCTGCGCCGTACCTGTTTTGCCTGCTACGGAGTAATCATTTAAGTTGTATATATTATGACCCGTACCATGTTCAGAGGTGATAACCGTCTCCAGGATATCTTTCACTTCCTTTGCCGTCTGGCTTGAAACCGGCTGGCCCGATTGCTTTGGTTCATTCTCTTTCATTACCTGTCCAGTTTCTGAATTGACAATTTTGGAAATGACATAGGGTCGCATCATTTTCCCGTCATTGGCAATGGCAGATGCGGCCATCATCAGTTGTATAGGGGTGACAGTCGTCCCCTGTCCGTAAGCGGTAGTCACTTTTTCAATTGGCCAATCATAAAGAATATGGCCCGGTTGTTCATTCGGCAAATCGATGCCTGTTTTCTGATCAAAATGGAA
The DNA here is from genome assembly GCF_017792025.1 of Sediminibacillus dalangtanensis. Classification (NCBI taxonomy): domain Bacteria; kingdom Bacillati; phylum Bacillota; class Bacilli; order Caryophanales; family Bacillaceae; genus Sediminibacillus; species Sediminibacillus dalangtanensis. Next base: position 1,680,237 of record NZ_CP046956.1, on the reverse strand, counting down.
AGCTTTTAAATAATCGAGGAATTTATCGGGCCCCAGCTTTTCCCATACGAGCTTGGCAGCCGCCACGTTGGAAGATCGCTGTATCCCTTCTTTATAAGTGATGGTTCCCCAGTTTCTTCGCCAATCATGTATCGGACTGTTCATTTGGTCATTTTTATAAGACCCCGATTTCAGCTTTTCGTCCGGGTTAAAGACACCTTCTTCTATCGCTGCAGCAAGCGTAAAAATTTTCATGGTGGAGCCTGGTTCAAATGGGTTGGATACAACGTCGTTATACCAGTTACTCACTTCCCCAAGTTCATTCGGATTATAACTAGGCCGATTGCTCATGGCCACTACTTCTCCTGTCTTTGGGTTCATCACCACTGCTGTCATCCGCTCTGGATTATAATCCTTATCGACCTGGCTCATTGCATCTTCTAATAACGTCTGGATTTTTTGATCAATTGTCAGATAGACGTCTTCCCCGTCATCGGCCTGTTTGATCACTTCATCCGGATCAAGCAGTTTTGTGTTAAAGTTGTCCCTTTTGTAGGAAATAGATCCATTCTTCCCGCTTAGCACATCATCCATTTCTGCTTCTATCCCATTTCTGCCTATCAACTTATCTTCCTGCTGTTGCGCAATGCCAATCACTTGGGAAGCGAATGTACCATTTGGGTAATAGCGGATAGAATCTTTTTCGAAGTTGACCCCTGGAATTTCCAAGTCTTCAATCTTTTCCTTTGTCTCCTGGGTAATATTTTTCCCATGGACACCGAATTCCACTTGGAACCTGCCTTCTTCCTGCCCCTTTTTCATGATTTCGGCTATTTTTGCTGCATCCATATTTAGCAGCGGTGCCAACTGGTCAGCCGCCTTATCGATATCATCGACGTGCTTCGGCTCTTCCAATCCTTCCGAATAGCTTTCATCGACAATAGCAGAAATTTGGTAAACTGCACGGTCGTATGCAAGAGGCATCCCGTTTCGGTCCAATATCTGCCCTCTTTCTGCTTCAATTACATAAGAGTTGGTCCGTTTTTTGTCGGCCCACTCCTGCAAGGATACTCCATCTACTTCTCCTGTTCCCTGTATGTATAAAAAGCGTCCAGATAAAACAAGGAATAAGACGATAAATAACAACATAAACACCGATGACATGACATGAGTCGTTTTATTCTTTCGCACGCCATATCTCCATCCTTACTTATTCAGATATTTGAGTTGCCTGCTTCACTTCCGTATTTTGGATCTTTAGACCGTTTTCCTTGGCGATTCTCAAAATTCGGTCTGGATTACTTAAATCTTTTGCTTTGTATTCTAAATTCTGATTTATTTCCTGCTGCCTTTCCACTTGCTGTTCCAATTGTTGCACCTCTCTGTTCAGTGCATCCGTAGAACTGCTTAATGAGACAGAAAAATATAATGCCCCCACTAGTAAAGCGCTGAATATAGTATAAATGAATTTCTCTCCGGTTGTAATCCATTTTTTCTTTTGAACTTTGACTTTGACCTGCTTCTTTGTATCAGGTACCGTTTGCCGGCCGGTTTCTTGCCAGGAATCCTGCCAATTCTTTAATGGTGATGTGCTCATTTCTTATTCCACCCTTCTTGATAACTGAATTCGTCGTTCCAAGGTTTTACTTTCTCTAATATTCTCAGTTTTGCTGAGCGGGAGCGTCGGTTGACATCCAGTTCTTCATCTTCTGGAAGAATCGGTTTACGATTGATTTGTTTAAACGGCGGCTTGCTTTCTTCTGGAATCACCGGAATATTCCTGGGAAGCTGCGGTGTTGTACTCCACTTCTTAAAAGCCTGCTTGCAGAGCCTGTCTTCCAATGAATGGAAAGTGATGACAGATAGCCGCCCGTTTACAGCAATAACCTCTGCCGCTTGGTGCAATGCTTCATCAAATGCATTTAGTTCATCATTTACCGCTATCCTGACAGCCTGAAAAATTCTTTTTGCCGGATGTCCGCCCTTTCTTCTGGCCGGAGCCGGGATCGCTTCCTTGATAATATCGACTAGTTCAAATGTGGTATCGATAGACTTTTCTTTTCTGCGCTCTTCGATTTTCCGGGCAATTTGTTTGGAAAATTTCTCTTCACCGTAACGGAAAAATATTTTCACGAGTTGTTCATATGGCCATTGATTAATAACCTGATAAGCAGTAAAGTCTTGGGATCGATCCATCCGCATATCCAGACTTGCATCATGTTGATAGCTGAATCCCCTCTCTGCATCGTCGAGCTGAGGGGAGGAAACGCCTAAATCAAATAACACCCCATCGACTTCCTCTACTCCGTTATTTTCTAATTCCGCCTTCAAATTCCGGAAATTCGAATGGATGAACAGAACTTTTCCTTGGTAAGGCGCGAGGCGTTCTCTAGCGGCTTGAAGCGCCTGTTCGTCCTGATCGAAAGCGATCAGCATCCCGCCCATTCCAAGCTTGCTGGCTATCATCTCGGAATGTCCGCCTCCACCGAGCGTACAATCTATGTATGTACCATTTGGCTTTACATTCAAACCTTCCACTGCTTCTTGTTTCAGCACACTAAAATGTTCAAACATACCTTCACCCGCTTACGCTTTGTCTATTGGTAAATCAAATATCAAAATCCATCATATTTTCTGCAATTTCTGCAAAAGAGTCTTCGGATGCTTCAAAATAGGTTTCCCATTCACTGTCAGACCAGAATTCTATTCTGTTCGAGACACCGATGACCACACATCCTTTTTCCAGCCCGGCGTACTTCCGCAAAGGTGCTGGTATATTTATTCTCCCCTGCTTGTCCACTTCACATTCCACGGCACCAGAAAAGAAAAACCTGGTGAACGCTCTGGCGTCTTTTTTGGTGAGCGGCAGCTTTTTCAGCTTTTCTTCCAAAAGCGCCCATTCGTCCATAGGATAAGCAAATAAACATTGATCCAAACCGCGAGTAAGGACAAAGGTTTCCCCAAGCCCTTCCCTGAATTTTGCAGGGACGATTATCCGGCCTTTTGTATCAATATTATGTTGAAACTCACCCATGAACATAGAGACCGCCCCCACTTTCTAAATTAATCGTACCACATTCCCCCACTATTCACCACTTATTTTTTATTAAAACTTATTTACAAGTAAACAATCTGTAAAAATCTTTTTTCTACACCCCAGATACCCCGTGGTTATAGGCTTTTAGTAAGCGATGATCACTTTCACCAAAAGAACCGAACTCGTTGACTAGCCCCAAAAAAAACGCCCTGCAAAATGCAGGGCGTTCTATTACACCAAATAATCTTTACTATTCCATTTATCGATTTTTCTCAAGTGGTGGAAAGTGGAGGAGTTTCTGACCACCAGTTGAGCATTTTTATAAATAAACAATATAGTGCGCCTTACTGTAATCAAAGGATGATGCCGTAAGCTGCCTGATAAAATCTTTGCCATGATGATTGATCCAGGGAAGCGCATTCCAGGATCTCTCCTGTAATCCCCCTTCCGGATATAAGCAAAGATTCACTGAATCATATTCTTCCAACGTCTTACGATGCATATCCTGCAAGGTTTTGTTGATTCTTTCTTCTATAAAATCGATATCTCTGTATAAATACTCCAAGTTTTTATCCGCAACATGTTTCAAGTCCGTCCGAATTGCTTCGGCAGCTTTACGTAATGGCCGATGTGCTTCCTCGATAGACTTCTTGACCTGTTCAGCTAACATTTCTATCGGTGGGTTGGATTGGGAAGCAAGCCAATTTGTTTTTTCAGCATTCACTCCGCGCTCTAACACCGCTTTAATGGGTAAAGAAAGATTGCGAACTATTTTTTCAGTATTCTTATCAACCAATGTAAAAGACAATCGCGGGAGTACAGGGGGCATCTTGATTCGCAGCGCATGAAAAGCAGGTTTTAAAACCGACCAATAAGCAACTTCTCCAGGCCCGCCAAAAAAGGCAAGTGTAGGAAATAACAGTTCCTGCATCAATGGACGGGTAACTACATTGTTGCTTAATTTTTCGGGATGCTCCATTGCAATTTGACGAAGCTCTGCTGTCGTAAAGCTACATTCCTTTTGCTTTCCAGCCCATGTATTGTCTTCTTGCTTGAACAGCAATACCCTTTCTCTGCTCCCCTCAAGATGATAAAAAAGGTGCCCACTCTCCGGTTCGGCATCAAGCTCTATTGGATACCCTTCATTTCTGTTTTTTTGGATTTCCTGGTACACCCCCTGGCTGATCGAAGATTGATTTTCTATCATCGCCAGGAAGTTATCACTCTCCAATTTCCTTACCAGCGGATTTCCTGAATCCACCAACACTAGCCCATCTTCTCCAAACAGGCGCAATATAATTTTGGCAAAAAAATCTACATAAGTGCCTGAGCTTTGCAGTAAATCTTGACAGCAAGAATATAGATTCTTTGTATTGTCCGTTTCTTGAATCTGAGAAAAAATTTTTTTCAACCATTTTTCCGCTTGAGCATGATCAACCTGCAAATCGGAGACGGATTGTTTTTGATCCGAACGCTGTCCGACTCTGTTCTTTTTCATGCGCTCACCCTGTGGCATCATAATATGATCGATTTCATCGAAGTCATGATCCTCACCAGCAATCCAAAAAACCGGTATCACCGGTCTTCCTAGCCGATTTTCCTGTTCTTTGGAAAAATTGATAATCGAGATGATTTTATGTATCGTATATAGAGGGCCGGTTAACAGTCCAGCCTGCTGGCCGCCGACAATCACCATACTGTCTTCGTTTTTCAGCCGTTCTATATTATGCATTGTCGCCTGAGCTCCACCCCATCTTGCATTTAATTCAGATAAGACTGCGGACAGTCCCTCACGATTGAATTGCTTGTCGCTGATATCCTGAGCTCTTTGTACATACGTTTCCTGTTGAAAAGGCTGATAATCGAATTTATCCTGAATCGCTTTGTCTCCAGATCGGTATCCAGCGATCAGTTTCGTTTGAATGTTTGTTTCAATTGGATCAATCCGCACTATTACCTGCTCCTTTATTTGAATTTGCCTATTCGTATTTTACATAAAACAGTAGGCAAATTCACTTATTATGTTTACACGGCAAGAATTCCTGCAGTTATACCGTATAGGACGAGCAGAAAATAAAGCAGTGTGAACAGAAGAAAGCTAAGTCTCCAAAACCGCCTCCAAGCGGTGAGAAACAATACTTCCCCCTTGACTTTATACTGCATGATGATAAAAAAACTCAGAAGTACAATAAGGAAAATAAAGATGTACCCATAATAAGTAGTTCCATATAAGTGATGGAAGATGACTCCCACTGATAGAATGTATAATAGCGTTGTGTAATTAACAGAAACATGTAGTGCCTTCAAGCGATTATTGCTTACCTTTCTTACAACGATATACATCAACCAGGAAATAACTATTGGCATCGTCAAACAAAACGCAAGCAACCAGACCATTAAGTCAATCATCTTTCAAGCCTCCCGCATTCATCTCCAAAGCCTTTATGCTTCGATAGGCAAACGATGTATAATAAAGGTCACACTGCGCCTTTTCGAGTATGTAACCAGATATTGCATCTATTTCCGTCCTTCTTCCTGCTTCTATATCCTTGCACATGGATGAATAATTCTCCTTCGTTTGATAAGCTATTCGCTTTACCATTTCCCATGACTCACCTGTGCTTAATCCGAGTACTTCGCAAGCTTCCTGGCACAGTTTTCCAGCTAGCCATAGAAGATGTTCATTCTTAAGCAGGCTTTCATTCTTGACATGAAATAATGCGGTAAGCGGATTAATGACTGCATTAACTACCAGTTTCTGTGCCAACATATTGTACCAGTCTTCTTCCAAATTAATCGGGTAGGAAGATGCCGTTAGCTTCTGGATAATTTGTCTGCTTGTTGCAGACGCTTCGCTTAATGAAGCTATTCTACACAATCCTTTCCCGGTTTGTTCGACGGTATGATCGTCATGCTTTAAAGCGCCGTACTCAATTACCGCCAATAGCACGGGATGACTATTCTTCAACGGTCTAAGCAGTTCCAGATGCCCCATTCCATTTTGCAAGAAAATCAACGGAATGTTTGAATAGGATTGCAGACTGGAGAGGATTTCAGAAAGCTGATACTGTTTAACTGCAATCATTATTACGTCTTCTTGTCTTAACTCTTCTAACAGCAGTGCTTTGACCGGAAAGATCCTGTGCTCCGGAATCAAAGAGACGCCTCCCTTATTGATTTCGTGTTTTTGCTCTTCCCTTCTTACATAAACGGTGACCTGGTGATTCCCTTTAGTTAAATTGGCAGCAGTAAGGAGCCCGACTGCCCCGCCGCCAATAATGCCAACCTTCATTTTTTTACCTTCAATAAATTCAACTATTAGGATTGTAGCAGAGAATGCTGAAAATATCTGCAAAACTTTTTCGATTGCCAGTAAATAGCTGCAATTCATTTCATTCTGAAAATTTTTATACTATAATGAAAGAGGAAAGCGTAAAGAAATCAAAAAAAGCTTTCCTCGTCGGAAAGCTTCGTTTAAGGATCTGGCGGCAGCCAGTTCAATAGCAGGAAAGGGGAAATGACGATGCATCAAGTGAAGGTAGAAAGGCTGTTGGTCAACTACAAAACACTCGAAAAATTCAAGCGATTTAAAGAGTACGGAAACCAGGAACTTTCCATGCTCGAGGATTTAGAGAGCAACATTATTGAAAATGACAGTGAATCTCCTTTTTTCGGCATTTATTATGGAAACGCTTTAGTTGCCAGGATGAGTCTTTATAAAGTAGATGCAAAATACGATCAATATTTCACTCCACCGCAAGATTATCTCGAATTATGGAAGCTGGAAGTATTGCCTGATTATCAGGGAAGGGGATATGGCAGCCGACTCGTTGATTTCGCCAAAGAATATAAATTGCCGATCAAAACGAATCCAAGAATCAATTCTCACGGGTTTTGGGAAAAGATGGGCTTCAAGAAAGCTAAATACAATATGGAAAGAGATTTAGGAGAAAATCCATTGATTTGGACTCCTGAAGGTGTAGCCGAACAAAGTGTTTCCTAATGCACACCTCGACCTTCAACGTCAAAGCCGTCCTGCATGAGTTCTGCCTGTGAGGGCAGCCTCTTGAAGACGGCTCTTTTCCACTTCCATGGATGGATATTTCTATTTAGCCTGGCGTTCTTCCTCCGGGCTGTCCGCCCGCTTCCACACATCCCCAATTTCATTCCAGGCATCCCGGTATCTTTTCAATCGCTCTTTCAATTGATCATTTTCTGTTTTCAACCGCTGAATTTCTGTATCAATTGATTGCTTGTTAGCTGATTCATAACTATGCCGAAGCTTTTCCAGCATGGAAATGGCGGCTTCGAATCCAGCATCTTTCCCGTCATTTTTTATTTCTGGTTGATAGACAGGATAATGGTCCGCCTGCTTTCTATCCTGTTTTGCAAGCTGAATTGCCTGCTGATACTGTTTTCTTATGGAAGCGTTCCAGCGGAATCCGCAAGCAGCCGGGGTTCTGGATAAGCGATTGGCGACTTCCTTGAAAGCTTCGAGTTGGGTCTTCCCTTCTCTAATATAACGAAGAACAGTCTCAGCAAGCAGGACATCCTCATCCTGGCTCCAAGCGTCCTGCCTCGTATTGTTCATATCATCCCTCCTGTATACGGTTTGCTATCAATGTATGCAAAAGATAGGAATGATAGAATAAAATTATCTGTTCTATTTTTTTCTTCGTTTGAAAACCCTTCTATTTGCTTCTATTTAACTTCGCAGCCATCGAAAGCGATATGGCATGACGTTTTTCAGACCACTGCCACCGAACAATCGCCTGTTGATTGTCCACTATCTTAAAATAGATAAAACGAAAATGCACTTAGCCCATCATGCTTTCTTTTGCCTTGAATTCCTTGTTGGAGGAAAGGCATCGGCGAGAACCTTCGATTAAAGCGCAAGAAGGATCACCAGCCCCGTCCGCGAAAAGCATTTCGGAGCGAGTATCAGCACTCCTATTCGAAAATCATCCGGCAAATTAGGTTCCGGTCCAAATCTTTTACGCAAACACCACAATTTTACAGCAAACACGAAAATAAAAAAATCACCTTTCAAACCGCTTGTTTAGCAAGTTCAAAAGGTGATTTCCTTATAAGGACGCCTATTGATGATATTATTGCTCAACCACTTGTTTTCCGTCATAATGTCCGCAATTTTTGCAAACATGGTGCGGTTTTGTGTATTCACCACAGTTAGAGCACTCAATCATACCTGGTACGTGAAGTTTTTTATGCGTACGGCGTTGGTTTTTGACTTTTTTAGAAGTTCTTCTTTTAGGTACTGCCATGTCTTACACCTCCTTCAACTAATAACGAAAATCATTCCTTATCCGGAAGAAAAAATAGAGAAACTATTTTTCTGCTCGTCATAATAAGGTAAAGATGAAGCTGAAAAGCTATCCTCAGCGATTTTCTTCTTGATCTTTGTTTTTCAGCAATGATTGCAGTTTTTCCAGACGCGGGTCGACCTTATCCTCTGTTTTACCTTCGGTATGCAATTCCCAGCCTTCCCCTTCGGTCAGAGCATTTTCCTGCACCTTCGGATCATCAGAAAATACACGAAACGGTACTTCCAATAAAACATTTTCCTTTATATAAGGAGTTAAGTCAAGCATTTCTCCATCAACCGGATGAATTTCTGATTCATCCTCTTCTTGGTAATATGGTGAAGCTGAAAAAACTTCCAAAGCATCAATGTGAAATGGATAAGGAACATCCACCAAGGTTCTAGCACAAGGAAGAATCATTTCTCCTTCAATCGAAAAAAGAAAGGTAATTTCATCCCCCTGTGTGGTTGCTCGACCCTTGACCAAAACAGGATCAATTTTCCGAATGTCATTGTTCATTTCTTCTATTTCAGAAATATCTACATGGTCTTCAAATGAATAGCCTTCCGTTCCGGCCATTTTTAACTTTTGAAGAGGAAATTTCATTGATATCACCTCAAGGCAACAAAAAATATTTTAAAAGGTATTCCGGCATTTGTCAATATTTTTTCTTTACAGCGTTTATTTTATTCCGATTCAAAAACATGCATGGAATGCATATTCTAGTATACTAACATATTCTTCGGTGACAACCAAATTAAAATGCAGATGGCCGATTGATTTGATAAAATAAAATCAAACCATTAACAGGAGTTGGATCGCATGAACGCTTGTGGACTGATAGTGGAATACAATCCGTTTCACTATGGGCATCTCTATCATTTGCAACAATCACGGAAAAAATCTGCAGCCGACTGTGTAGTAGCGGTTATGAGCGGTAACTTTTTGCAGCGTGGTGAACCGGCGATTATCGATAAGTTTCAAAGGGCAAAAGCAGCTATACTATGCGGCGTCGATCTTGTCATCGAGTTACCTGCAGTGTTCGCCGTTCAAAACAGTGATTTATTTGCAAAAGGAGCCTTGCTTACTTTGGAGGAATTGAAGGTTGATTCCGTTTGTTTTGGAAGTGAACACGGTGAAATTGATACTTTTTTACAGGCATATAATCGTTTCAGCCAACACCGGGAGACATATGAACAGGAACTGAAGCGGTCATTAACAGAGGGGCATTCCTTTCCTGAAGCAAGCAGGTCTGCTTACCAAGCAATCGGGTTGAATTCAGGGACGGTCGATTTAGCCAAACCGAACAATATACTTGGCTACAGTTATGTGAAAGCAATCGAGGAATACGGTCTTTCCATGAAAGCATTGACGATTAAACGAGTGCACAACGATTATCATGAGCCAGAGATCAAACATTCTATTGCAAGTGCAACCAGCATACGCAACGAACTGAATAAACATCAAGACATCACGGATATCGCCAAAGAGACTCTACCCGATCCTGTCCAGCAAATATTGCTGGAATATAAGCAGGAGGCTGGTTTGTGGCATAATTGGCAGGATTATTTTGACCTTCTTCAATACCGGATACTTACCATGCAGGTGGAAGAAATAAGAGAAATTCACGGTGTTGAGGAGGGCTTGGAGCATCGATTGAAAGAAACTGCTGCCAAAACAGACAGCTTTATCGATTGGATGACAGCACTAAAAACAAAACGATACACTTGGACAAGATTGCAGCGAATCTTTGTTCACTTATTGCTTAATAACCAAAAACAAACCATTCAACCTTTATTAAACACAGACCACATGCAACATCTGAGAATTTTGGCAATGAATAAAACTGGACGAGCTTACTTAAACCATAAACGAAAAGAAATAGATGTTCCGCTGGTTTCGCAGTTAAAAAAGCAAAAAAGCCCGCTTGCTTTGATAGATGAAAAAGCTTCAAACGCTTACTACAGTGTCACTAATCATGATATAAGGAGTAAGTTGCGCCGCCAGGAGTTGACCTCTCCTTACATAGCAGGCGAAGAATAAAAAATTTCATATTTAGAACTATGTTATCTGATTTTATGAGAATATCAGATAATGAAAAATGGATATATAATAACCGAACGAATTCTAAATGCTGATTGAATTCGCTCGATTTTTTGTAAAGTTAACTTCCTTTTATCCTCTTGTTGGATGCGTGCTTCGAATCGCTACGTTTTCGCAGCCTGATGTCTACATGATCAAGACAAGATGAACAGAACCGTATTCTTCTATTGGCTGATAGGTATCTAAACAGTGACGAAGACAAATAATCAGCGGGGGCTGCTATATTCTTTGGAAATAGGACAATAGCATAAAAAGGCTGAAGAAGTACTCCTGGTTCCATGCGGCTTCGCTTTCTATCCGTGACGGCAATAGGCAAAACGGAAATCACACCAGAAGAGAAAGTATCTCCTACAACGGAGGCAAGGTGCGCAGACTTCAGCGGAATGAGCGCGAGCTGAAGATCCACTTGGCAAAGCATACCGCATTGCCAAATTAGCTGAAGCCGTGCCCGCTGAAAGCGAAGTACCTTGCCGGAGTGGAAAGTGGCACTTTTCAGAGGGTAGAATGGTTTGCTTTTTGCTAACCAAATAAAAACCGAACGAATTGTAAATCGTTCGGTTTTTATTCTGGTCACGATGCTTTTGTCCAAGTCTCTTTCATTTCCGTATTAAGTTACTTTGACAGTACTCAGATGATTTCCGGAACCTATTAATTATCCATTTCTTGAAGATAAGTCAATGCATCATCAAACGTATCGACAGGTACAATCTCCATGTCTGTGCCAATCTCCTCTGCCGTTTTTACAGCAACTTTATAATTGGATTCTTCCGCTCCACCTTCGTTTGGAGCGAAAAACACTTCACAGCCTTCCTTGTCAGCAGCAATGACTTTTTTGTCAATACCGCCAATACGGCCTACTTCCCCTTCGTAATTAATTTCTCCTGTACCCGCAATTTGATGGCCTTTCGTCAAATCATCTTCCGTCAGTTGGTCATAAATTTCCAAACTGAACATCAGACCTGCACTTGGACCACCAATATTACCGCTTGCAAACTTTAGCTCCGGTTCTACTTCTACATTGCGGTTGGTAACTAATTGAATACCTATTCCTATCTTTTCCTGTCCAGGAAACTCTTCCAATTCAATTGTTTTATTGACAGCTTCTTCTTCTCTTTCCACGGTTACTTCTATTTGGTCACCCGCTTCTTTACTCGATACATAGTTGATCAAATCATCTGATGTTTCAAGTTCGCGTCCGTCTATTTCTACAATTTTATCTCCTGCCTTTAGTTTTCCTTCTGCAGGCATTCCTTCAATCACTGCTACGACATAGACACCCTCGTATTCAATGTCTATTTGTTTCCCAGCCGCCTGATAAGCTACGACCGTAGAAGCTTCCTGTGAGCTTTCCATCATCTGTAGTTGAGCCTGAAAGTACTCATCCTGGGAAATCCCTTCAGGAAACACTTCTTCAATTGGCTCAATATCCTGATGAGGACGGATGGATGCCCATAAGTACTGTAACGGGGTTGCTTGTCCTCCCCGGATGGTTACCAAGTGCATATCTCCTTTACTTTCAAACCCACCAGCTACTTCTACGATTGGGTTCAATGCATCAGCTCCACCTGGTTTGTAAATATAATAGGGTAACCGATAGCTAACCAAAAAAGCCGCAATGACAATGACAATGATTGCGGGAATGAGCGTTTTTTTATTAAATTTCATCTCTTTTTCTCCTTCCAATCCTCGATGCTGCGAATAATCTCCGGCATTTTTCGCAATGTCTCCCGCTCTCCTTCATCGACTATCGCTTCTATATCCTTGAATGCACGGGAACTAAACGCAGATACGTTGGGTTTCAATAGAATATCTGCTTGTGGACCCGTTGCGTTGACCAGCTCATCCTGCATAATATCGATACTTTGAATAATCACGTCATAAATGGAATCAACATCGGTATTAATCGAAAAATGAGCACAATCTACGCCAATCACGAAATCCGCCCCCAGCTGCTTGGCAACCGAGACCGGAACACGATCAACTACTCCCCCGTCAACAAATAACTGCCCATCGATATTTACCGGAATAAATATGCCCGGTATCGATATACTCGCCCGGACAGCATCTGCTGCACTTCCCCCTGTAAACACTTTTTTACTGCCATCAAATAAGTTAGTTGCTGTTACACCGATTGGTATATCAAATTGTTCCAGATTTTTATTAAAGGTAAACAAGCGGATATATTCCTTAATTCGGTCTCCTTGAAGAAACCCCATATTCGGAAGGGTAAAATCCAAAAAATACTTTCGCTTGAATGTTCTGGCAAGCTGGTACAAGCTGTCCAGTCTCTGACCAGATGCATACAACGCACCGATCAGCGCCCCCATACTGCTTCCTGCTATACAATTAATGGCAATCCCTTTATCAGTTAATGCTTTTAAAACGCCTAAGTGGGCAAACCCCCTAGCCCCTCCTGAACCTAATGCCAAACCTATAGATGGATTCACCCTGGAACGCTCCTTTAGCCTGAATGTTTTTTACCTATATTATGGCATAAAACCAAGAACTATGAGCGTATATTGTTAAAGGATTGCTTGTACTATAGGAGCTATTCATATTCTACTATTTCCTCTAATAGAAGTACAGAAATGTGTGAAGCTCACCAACTGGGAGGCCGGAGTATTGAAATCTAAAATAAAGTCGATTTTGTTTGCCGGAACAGCTTTATTTCTGGCAGCTGCACTGATTACATTTCCAGATCAAACACTAGAAGCAAGTATACGGGGATTGAATATGTGGTGGGAAATTGTATTTCCATCTCTGCTTCCGTTCTTCATCACTGCCGAGTTATTAATTGGGTTTGGGGTAGTCCGTTTCATCGGTGTTTTATGTGAGCCTGTCATGCGTCCATTATTCAACGTACCAGGAGCCGGGAGCTTTGTCTGGGCAATGGGGATGGCCAGCGGTTATCCGTCCGGAGCGAAGCTTACCACACGGCTTCGCCAGGAAAAACAATTGACAAAGACCGAAGCAGAGCGCCTCGTTTCCTTTACAAATGCTTCAAATCCTTTATTTATCTTTGGCGCGGTATCTGTCGGTTTTTTTCATGATGCACAGTTAGGGATTTTGCTTGCAGTTTGTCATTATGGCGGGAACACACTTGTCGGACTCTGCATGCGTTTTTACGGCAGAGACAGAAAAGAGCGCGGCGAAGAAAAACAACGTGTTTCACTATACCATGCTTTACAGGCACTTCATCGGACAAGACTGCAGGATTCTCGCCCATTCGGGAAAATATTTGGCGATGCCGTCATTCAATCTATCCAAACCCTATTGATGATAGGTGGATTTATCATCATGTTTTCCGTGTTCAATAAACTAATATTTCTAATCGGCATATCCAAAATTCTGGCTGCCGGTATTTCTTTGCTTTTCACATTGGCTGGCATTCCAGGAGAATTGGCGCTACCGTTTTTTTCGGGACTGTTTGAAATCACCCTAGGTGCCCAAATGATTTCGGGTACAAACTTGCCAGACATGCTGCCAGAAGTCATTGTAGTCAGTTTTATTCTGGCATTCAACGGGTTTTCGGTTCAGGCACAAGTGGCAAGTATCCTTGCCGAAAGCGATATTCGCTTCACACCATATTTCTTTGCAAGAATTCTGCATGGAATTTTTGCCAGTACCTTAGCCATCTTATTATTCAAGCCACTGTACCAAGACCAGCTGGCTTCCTCAACGGGATCCAGCATTCCAGTGTTCGCTGCCTCAGATGGTCAAAATTGGCTCCTTTCCTTTGAACTGCTTCAGCAATTCGGACCGTTGATCACACTGTTATCCCTTGCCTGCGGAGCGCTGATTTTGCTTCGACGATTAAGTCGTTGATAATTGAATGGAGGATTAAAGGCTGTACCTCTCATCTAAACGGCTAATACTTACTGTTTAGCGGTGGCACAGCCTCTCCTGATTAGTTGAACTTTTGCTGAAGTGCCAGTTCAACTGCTTTCGGAACTAAATCCGATACATTAGCCTGATATTTGGCTACTTCCTTTACCATACTTGAACTCAAAAAAGAATAATCGTTATTTGTCATCATAAAAAAAGTTTCTATGTCCTCATTCAGCTTGCGATTCATTGTTGTTATTTGCATTTCGTACTCGAAGTCGCTGACTGCCCGCAATCCTCTTATAATCACCGAAGCTTTCTTCTGTTTGGCATACTCCATCAACAGTTGACTACTCGAATCCACTTCAACGTTTTCCATATCACTGGTAACGCTCTTTAATAATTCAATTCTTTCGTCTACAGTAAATAGCGGAGACTTCGATTGATTGTTAAAAACAGTTACAATAATTTTATCAAACACCTTTGCCCCCCGCTGAATAATGTCCAAATGTCCATAGGTGACTGGATCAAAACTTCCTGGACATATAGCAACTCTTTCCATCTTTATTGCTCCTTTCGCTGGTAGATAGTAATGCTGGTAGTACCTCCGTAAACTTCTGTCTGCCTTCGTGAAAAACCGGCATATTCATCGACCAGTCTTTCTCTGTTTTCATGTTCGCAAACGATCAGCCCTTTTTTTGTCGACAAGTGGTATGTATCTATTGCTCCCAATAATTTCTCATAGGAAACATTTCCATACGGCGGATCTAAAAATATGACATCAAATAACAGACCGCGTTTGCCCGCCGCTTTCATCGCCATAAACGCATCTGTCCGAAAGACTTCTGCAGATTCCTCAAGTTCCAGGCTTCGAAGGTTATCATGAATAGTACGGATAGCTTTTGGCTGTTTATCGACAAACACTGCTTTTTCCATTCCCCGGCTCAATGCTTCAATTCCGAGTCCTCCTGAACCAGCAAACAAATCTAAGCAATTTCCTCCCTGGAAAAACGGTCCGATAATTTGAAACAACGCTTCTTTTACCTTATCTGTGGTAGGCCTGGTCAGCCGGTTTGGCACTGGATCTAATTGCCTTCCTTTGTATTTACCGGAAATAACCCTCATCAGTGTCCACCTCTCGCTTTATATTCGAACTTCATCCTACCATAAAACGGTATATAGCGGAAATATTCCATTCTTTAAATTATTGTTCTACGGAAAGGTATATAAATTTCCAATCCGTCCATACTAACGTAGTGAAGCAGCTGGCTATCCTGACGGCTGCTTCAGAACACGGAGAAGGCTTACGTTTCCCCATAAGTTCTTCTTCCGGTTTCTCCTCTCCCTTTGCCTTTTTGTTTTCTAATCAGAGAACAAAAAGGGCCTGCAGATTTATCTGCAGGCTTTTTTTATGGTTTTCTCCCTTCCTGATATTTGCAATGGCCTTATCCCATGCTAAAGTATAAGGGGAGAGAGGTGAACAAATGATTCAGCGAATAATTGAACTTGGCGATGGATATGCTGATATATATGAACTCTGTGAACTTGCGGGAAAAATGCCCGAAAGGATTCTTCACTTTGTATCACTCCGGACTGAGAAAAATGGCAGGAAGGTTACTTCGCCGGCTATTATTATGAGTCCTGCCACAGTCGGTAATTTTCAGCCGATTTATATTTGTATGGAAGGTGTACCAGACCCGGAATTTGCTGAGAGCAAAAGATATGAATTATTTAAAAAGGCAGCTTCCGAACAAGAGCATGAAATTAAATCATTAATAGTCAAATCTTCTGCTGATTTTCATGAAAAGACGTTATATTTTCAATATCTGATCGGAATTTTTCAAATGAACCGTTTGATAAAAATTCACTAATCCATAGTGTATGACAAATGGAAACCATCATATTCAGTATTGATCCTATTTAAAAAAGTTTCTAAATGCATCTGCAAAAGCTGTAACAGGAACAAAAGCGCAAGCGCCTGTTTAAGGGAGTACAGGCTAAAGCCGCCACGTCCTGTGGCAACGCCTGCATGACCCACATCGTTTGGGCCTCCGACAAGCTTAAGCAAAGCCTCGAAGTGGCGGCCTTTTGCCACACAGAGGATTTGCTTAAGACCTCGAGGGGGTAGGCGCTGAAGCTAAACATCTCTGAAATTTATACTTTCTTATCTTTCGAAAAAAACATCCTGCCGAGTGTCCGGCAAGGATGTTTTTAAATACCCATTTTATAATCATATTCTTTCGCCTTATCCATTTTTGCATTTTCAAATTCGGTGTTCACGTAAGGCTTGTATGAAAAATCCACTTTGGATATAAACGGTAAATGATTCAATTTATCTGCCGTTTCATCGGCTTCAACTTGATCTACATAGACCACAGCGTATTTTCGCTGCTTTGATACATATATTAAATGACCGAATCGTTTGATTTGTTTTATGTTTTTCATATGTTGGAACCAAACAATTAACCCTTGACGTTTTGTTCTCATATAGGATCCTCGCTTATTCACTGATTTATGTCCATTTTATCAGAATATTTCGTACCCATCAATATCCTGAAAAAACAGAAAGGCTGGACCAATCATTCAGTATGAGGTCCAGCCGCTCATGTATATATAGTGATTATGAAGCTTGACAGCCACAGCTTCCACCGCTTCCACAGCCACATCCGCTGTCCTGAAGTGCTGCTCCATCCTTAGGCACTTTCACCTGCTCGCTGGCGCTATGGGCAACCAAATCACTGATTTCATCAAGAAATTGCTGCAAATTGCGTTCAGCTATTTTAAACGAAGCAACTTTTTCGTTCATGTCCATTTCCCTTTTCGAAGCACGAACATCCTTCATAATTTGATTATAATCCGGATGATACCTACCGAATCGCTGAACATCCTCGTACTGTTCTTTCATACGATTGAAGGAAGCAATCAGTTTTTGCGCCTCATCATCCTCTTCCAGCTGTCTTTTTTGCTGATGATATTCTTCCATGACATCGGATTGAAGAATCATTTGGCCAAGTGCTTCAGACTTATCTATAATATCTACTAACTCTAAAGTGGCAAACACTGTATCCACCTCCATATCCTATATAATACCAACAATGGACTGAAATGAAAAGTAATATCAGTCCTTTTAGTAATGTAGAACCGGATTATGACTTGCAAGGATAGAGGTCCAACAATTATGGCTCGTCTCAAACTTTTGCTGTGTTCTACAAGGCGGATTCTTATAAATTTTTGCTCTTGCACATAAATTATAAACTACGACATAGTTTGAATGCATCTTCCTGTCTTCTTACTTTACTTCTTACTTTTGTTGAGTTGGAGTTCGACGCTGCGAAAATACCCTGCGCTTTCCGCGGGCGGCTGGTGAGCTTCCTCGAGCTGACGCTCTGCGGGATCTCACCGAGGCCTTTCCTCCCGCGGGAGTCTCCGGGTATTTTCTTCGCTAGGAACAGCTTTCTGTTTAGAAACGCCTCGAAATTTTTTATTCATGGTACTCTATGCACCTTATTATCAAAAGATTGCTAGGAAAACAAGCAGAAAGTCCAAGAACAGGAGAAAAGACGGGAACTCCAACTGTCTTTTTATGAAAAGAAGTACCTATTTCCTGAAAAACGTTTTTAAGATGGCTTGTTGGTTCTCAAGGAAAAAGTCTCCGCTTCCTTTAATCAGCATGCTCCTTAGCGCAGGGAGCATACGCAGACTCCTGCGGGAACAGCACGAGCTGAAGATCCACTTGGTAAAGCGGTTTTCTTTACCAAGTTAGCTGAAGCCGTGCCCGCGGAAAGCGAAGTATGCTACCAAGCGGTAACACGCTCTTTGAATAGGCAATGAAACTTCCCATTACAGTTATATCGCAGTTTCTATCAACTATGCCGATTAATAAGCAACAATGTATGCGAAAAGATCCCATCAAAATAAAGTTTTCCTAATTAATCCTTCATGGATCCGGCCATTTGGATAAGCATTGATATCATTTGCATTTGACCACTCAAACGTTCAATCCGCTGCGGAATTGTTTTCCCATAAAAAGCTTTTGCTGCTTTTTCCATCTCCGTAAATTCTTCCGGATACCGAGTCAATTTCCGATACCATTCGGGGTTCATCCTGATAAAATGCTTCAAGTCTGGCCGGTTCGTCAGTTGCTGATAAATGGCTGGCTGCAATCCGTATTCCCCCTAATCTTTACTCCAAGGTGTCTGATGCATTTTAGATTGTTTTGCCGGAGAATGTTTTTTAAACTCTTGAAATTGGCCAATTAACGTCTGGATATTGTTAATCGCTCCGTTTAATTGATGCATATGACCCTGCACCTTATTTAAGTCTACTTTCTCAATCATTTGCATGAATTGACTTGCAAGCTGTTGCTGCTTACCTTGAGAATCTCCTGGTGCCGACCTTTCACTATTCTGTGCTCCCTTCAGGTTTCCCGTTTGGAATTCCTTCCATTTTTCATCTTCTTCCCCGAGCAACACCCACATTTCATAGATATCCTGCCAGGAATTTCCGTTTTGGTTAACTTCCTTTACCAGTCCAGGATGCTTTTTGACGAATGCTTTAAACTCTTGTACAGAAGGGTGTAAATCACTCATTGACAATCACCTGCTCCCCATATCCTTTTTCATTCATTATATGAATGCTTAGAGAACGTGTGAAATTCCTCCCTATGACAAGTGTCCATGAGCAAGTAACTAATGGCATATTAATGGAACTCGAGAGGGAAACGCTGAAGCGGGACAGCATATCAGTAGACTTTTTATCGGTTGTTGGTACAAAAAAGCAAAAACCGAACGATTTCGAATCATCGCTCGGTTTTTGCTTTTTCCTTTATACTTTTATCCCTGTCACTTGCATAGTACTAAGGTTTTTGCATGAAATTTTGCGTATAGTAATACCGATAAACACCAACGCCTAAATGGGTGTAACCATCCTTTAAAAGTGCTTCACGATGTCCTTCGCTATTCAGCCATCCTTCCACAGCAGCAGGTCCATCTGTGTATTGAGCCGCTATGTTTTCTCCAGCAGACAAGTAATAAATGTCATGTTCACTAAGCCGTTCCTTTAACCCTTCGCCGTTCTGAGAATAATGGGAAAAATAATTATTATCCGACATGTCTTTACTGTGTGAAAAGGCAACCTCTGCTATAGGATCATCCCAACTGAGCGAGCCTTTATCGTGCCGTTTTCTAATGACATTAGTAATGTCAAATATTTGCTTCTCCATACCTTTTTGTACATCTTCCCATTCTGCATCGGTTAACTCCGGTTTCTCAGGAAGCTGGCCGCGGTAGTATATTTCGTATGGACGTTGTTTCAATAAAATATCTTGGGTTACTACCCTGACAGAGGATAATTTATCCGTGAATGTATCAAAATATAACTGCATATAAGTTTGCTTGTCCAGCTTTACTAATGGGCGTACTTTTAACTCCTCGTCTGTCAATTGGAACCTATAGGAAGTAATCCCTTCCGATATAGATACTTCTTTGGTAAATTCAAAATGTGCGGCTGCTTCATCGTATGATTGTCCGATGTTGACTGGATCAATTGATAAATCTTCACCTGTTGCGAAGATAGTGACAACTTGTCCATCCTCCACACCAAATTGCATATATTGATTTTCTTCGGTGGTGTAGACCCACCAGTCGTACCCATATGAACTTTTATCTTTGCGTACTGGTTTTCCCAGCTCTTGTTGCAATTCATCCGATGTTTCCCCGATTCTGCTGTACAAATCTCCTTCCAAGTCAATATTTGGAGTAAAATGATCCGGGGTGGATTTGCTTTCCATCTTTGTTTCTTTTGTCTTTAATTTTTGTTCTACTTTCTGTACCGCTTCATCAGGGTTAAAATCCCCTATTTTAACCAAATAAAAAACCCCCGCGCCGATCAGTAACAGCACGATCAACCTTCCGATTCCTCTCATAGCCCTTTAAACTCCTTTTTTACCTGTTAAATAATTATAATAATCGAAAACCGACTTTATGAAAAGAAATTGAGGAAACCCATTTTTCTTAAGTCACATGCTACGGTTCGCCCTC
The DNA here is from genome assembly GCF_017792025.1 of Sediminibacillus dalangtanensis. Taxonomy (NCBI): domain Bacteria; kingdom Bacillati; phylum Bacillota; class Bacilli; order Caryophanales; family Bacillaceae; genus Sediminibacillus; species Sediminibacillus dalangtanensis. The sequence goes on along the minus strand of NZ_CP046956.1, from coordinate 1,659,934 downwards.
AACGTGGCGCTACTTTGTACAGGAATGATAAAAATATCCTCTTCTTCAAGCTGCTTTGACTTCACTAGAAGGATGTAGTCGACCACCTTTTATCCTTTCGTATAATAAAATCTAAAACAGACCGTCCCTTTGTCTTTCAGGGACAGTCTGTTCCATTCAATTGTTACAACTTAGTGAAGTTCCGGTCGCTCAGAAATTTCTTCCAGAGCATGACCTGCAGCTAAATTAGATTTTTCTTCCAACGCCAAATCTCCAAGCGAAACGATTCCCGCCAACTTACCATTTTCAACAACTGGCAGACGACGAATTTGCTTTTCAGCCATTAAGCTACTTGCTTCTTGAACGGAAGTATCGGGAGCTACAGAGTAAAGTTTCCCACTCATTACGTCACTTATTTTAGTCGAAGGACTTTTTTCCCTCGCCAATCCGCGTACAACCAAGTCTCTGTCCGTAATCATCCCAAGCAATTCTCTATTGGTCCCGCATACGGGGACAGCACCGACATTATGGTCTGTCATGATTTTTGCCGCTTCAGTCAACGTATCATCTGCTGAACAAACAGAAAGATCAGTTGTCATAACCTCTCTTAGTTTTTTCATTGCAGTACCTCCTCGTTGTATTATGAATGGTACTCCCCACTCTGTAGGTATTCTTCCCCTAAACCCTTCATATAAATCGCACTTCCTTTATAAAAACTTCTCTTCCCTATAAGATCTTCTCATTAGTGAAATGGACTGAAATGATCCGTACAATAATAATTGCAACTTATTGCAATAAATACTATTATTAGATTAGATACACAATTTTTGCGAGGTGGAAGTAATGAGAATAGAAGGAACAGGAATCGAAGGAATGATCATGGACTTAAAACCCTTGGACCATCTAATGGATGAAATCGCTTTTGTCCGTGCCGGACAATGGGACTATGAAAGGGTCACATACGATTATAAAATCGGGTCTGCAGAGAAAAATATCACTTATTACATAAGAATCCAGGGATACGCTGTTGAAGGCGAAGTAGACCGGGGGGACGCAGTCATCAAACTTACGACGCCTTTATTGGGAAAACATTATTATCCGCATGGAGTCGAGTATGGAGAAGGGGAAGATTTCCCGGAAAGTGTCATCGACCGTACAAAAAGTTTGTTGGCGAAAGCAAAGAACGAATTAGACAATTTCGCGAAATAATGTATTACTGCTGCCGGCTTATGTGCCGGCAGTTTTTTCTCCTTGTCGTTTAACTAATGTTGTTGATTTTGTTCACAAGAAGTTAATTGTTTTTTCAACAAACTTACAAAAAAACATGTTATGATTAACCTTAGAGAATGCTGTTGTTTGCCTGCTTAAAACGCGTTACTCTCAGAATTACTGCCCTGGGGCAGTTTTCTTTGTATACACCACTACGTAAATAAGTTCGACGCAACCGTATTTATATTTTGTTCACATGCAGGAAAGGAGATACATAATCAATTGTTCCGTTACTTGTCAAAACGCCAATGGATATTAATTATTGCAGCGATTCTTATTCTTATAGCTGGATATTTCATTTTGCCGGTGTCTGTACCCTTAATCTTGGCTCTTCTGACCGCCATGTTTTTGAATCCGGCCATTCGATGGCTCCAATACCGTTTTAAACTGAACCGCAAAATATCGGTAACGGTCATATTTTTGATTTTTTTGCTCATTATTAGTCTTGTCGGAACTTATTTTGTAACAAGAGCCATCACCCATGTCGTCAACTTTGCCGAAAACGCGCCGTCTTATGTGAACCAGCTGAATACCAAATTTACGGAATGGGAAACAGATATGGATCGTTTTACCGAAAATCTCCCTGCTGATTTTGTAGCGGAGGTGAAAGATGGATTTAAACGTAATATTGAATTACTGAATACAAAAGTTAAACAGTATTTTGAATTAGATAAGATTGCTTCGGCAGCGGCTAAAGTACCTGAATACCTTGTCAGCCTGCTCGTTTACTTAATCGCATTATTTTTATTCATGCTTGAATTGCCCCGCCTGAAAGCAATGTCTTACAATCACCTAACAGAGGAAACAGCAGAAAAAGTAAAGTTCATGAATGCCCGTCTGTCCTATGTCGTACTTGGCTTTTTGAAAGCACAGTTTCTCGTAAGCATCATAATATTTGTCGTATCGCTAATTGGACTTCTTTATATCACACCGGAAGTCGCCATTATCATGTCGATTATCATTTGGCTGGTTGATTTCATCCCGATTATAGGTTCCATTGTCATACTAGGTCCATGGGCCTTGTATATGCTTTTGGCCGGTGACACAGTTATGGGCATTCAGCTTGCTGTATTGGCGATCATCCTGTTGGCGATTAGAAGAACCGTAGAACCGAAAGTAATGGGTCGTCATATCGGACTTTCTCCTTTAGCAACACTGATTGCCATGTACCTCGGTCTTCAGTTAATAGGAATTATCGGCTTTATCCTGGGGCCTTTGCTGGTTATAGCTTTTAATTCAGCGAAGGAAGCTGGAATTATTAAATGGAACTTTAAAGTATAGTCGTACAGTAGGACAAAAGCGCAAGCGCCTGTTTAAAGGAGTACAGGCTAGAGTCGCCACGTCCTGTGGCAACGCCTGCATGACCCACATCGTTTGGGCCTCCGACAAGCTTAAGAACAGCCTCGGCGTGGCACTTTTTGCCACACAGAGGGTGGGCTTAAGACCTCGAGGGGGTAGGCGCTGGAGCTGGACGTGGCTGGTTCAGCCAATAATGATCCACAGTCAATTAAATTTATAATTTCCTGTAGAGTAGAGAACTGATTTCTAGAGGGTAGCCTTTCGGCTATCTTCTTTACTTTCAGCTCCCCCTCATCAAACCGTACGTGAAGTTTTCCCTCATACGGCTTTCCGACGTTCTTCTTCCTTTGGCTTTACGGTGTTAACTTGCCAACTTCACTAATAAGTATTTAACTTCTTCCGCAGTATCTTGGAATTTGGCATGTTTTTTCCGTCTGTTCCTTTTCTTGTTATTAAACAGATTAAGACGAGTTAACACATACCAGTCGATGCGATTTAACCACTTCTTTCCCATCGGTGATAATTGATAGTAGTTCTTAAAACCTTGAAGTCTACGGTTCAATCCTTTCACTAAATCACGAATATCCATAAATAATTTATGGCGTGGTTCGGTATATTCCTTGATTTTGGTTCGCATCTTTTTCATGGCCTTCTTTGATGGTACGTGGTTCATGATATAGAATGTACGACCACCTTTCTTGCGGATTGGAAATTTCCGGTGATGTAATCCAAGAAAATCAAATCCATCTTTGTCATCCCATATATTCACTAATCTCGATTTATCCTTGTGAATGGTAAGGTCAAGTTTATTCATAATGGCCTTTATTACTTGCGCACTTTCCTGTGCCTCTTGTTTCCTCTTGCAGATAACCACAAAGTCATCTGCATAACGAATAAGTTTACCAAAATGACTGAATTTCTTTTCCCATAACCTGTCCATTGTATTCAAATAGATGTTCGCGAGAAGTGGCGAGATAACTCCACCTTGCGGTGTACCAGTTATGGAGTTTCTGAGCTTCCCTTCTTCCATAATTCCAGCTTTTAGCCATTTTCGAATAAGTTTTAGCACTCTTCTATCGCTGATACGCTGTTCAAGAAGTTTCATTAATTTATCTTGATTGATATTGTCAAAGAAACCTTGGATATCGACGTCCAATACCCAATAGGATTTCTTACTCTCTTTACGTATTTTAGCGATAGCTTGATGCGCATTTCGTTTTGGACGAAAGCCATAGGAACATTCCTCGAAGTCCGCCTCAAATATTGGTTCAATCACAAGCTTCGTTGCCATTTGAACTACTCGGTCCTTAATTGTTGGGATTCCTAATGGTCTTTGTTTCTTGCCATCACCCTTTGGAATGTAGGTTCGAAGAACCGGTTGTGGATGATATTTCTTATCTTTTAACTCAAGTAGAGCTCATTGAGAAAGTTCTTCTCTCCATAAGCCATGATATCTTCCAGCGTTTGTTCGTCGACACCTCCACTTCCTTTTCTCCGCTTCACGCGTTGCCATGCATCCCACAAGATATCCGGGCGATAAATCTTATCATATAGTGCATGAAACCGACGAGTATCACTTTCCTTGGCACAAAGGTATAATGTTTTCCAGAGTTCTTGAGCTTTTGCATTACTGGCGTAGTTAGCCATTTTCTTGGCATTCACTGACTCTTACCTCCTTTGAACATATGAACGAAGTAGGGTATTGGCTTGTGCCGTCCTTCCCTAGACAATGTTGTGTTGTCCTTGTCATCATTGGTACTATGACCCCCTCCGACTCCCTCTCAGTCCGTCAACCATTTCACCGATAGCTTATAGGTATCTGTTTTACTTCTTTCGAAGTGACCGAGGAGGGTATCCCCAGTTCCATTAATTACTGTCTTAACATGTCGCTCTCCATACCCCGAGGGATCCTTCAGTGCTGTACTCCAAGTTCTACACACCTTCCATGGTCTTCGCCCATCGTATAGAGGCTCGACTTCCCTTGCTCCTCCGAAGAGGGATTTAATTGACGAAGCTGCAAGATTCACTTCATGTTACAACCTGTTAAGTTGCTCGCACTCCGAAAGGAGTTGCTTTGTCACAGGGCTTCAACCTTAGGGTTTCTCCACCAGTCGCCTGTCAGCTACTGAGCGTCTTGGCACTTACTCAGACTGGACTTTCACCAGTAAGCAATTAATAGCGCGCTGGGCACGCATACAATGACAAAAACAGCCTATCCCTTTTACCAGGTAGGCTGTTTTTTTTACAAGGAATTGGTTCCTTGGATGCTCTTTTTTTGGACAGCTCTTCTTTTTTCATATACCAATATGCCTTTCTCATTGGCAACTTTTTTAAAACCATTCTTCTTAAGTACACGTTGAGAAGCAACATTCTCCTTGTCACAGCAAGCTCTGATCTTTTTTATTTGCTGGTAAAAAGCCCATTGACATAGGGAACTTACAGCCTCCGTTGCATAACCTTGATTTTGTTTCTTTTGTAGAATTCGATAGCCGATTTCTACCGTCTTTTTCTGTTCGTCAAAAGCTCTGAAACCCGCCTCACCGATTATCCGCCCCTTTCGTTTGTCCCGGATAATCCACGGTCCCATGCCGAGAGATACTTTTTTCTTCTCCAAATCTTCCAAATAATAAGGGAGCAATGCTTTCAATGAATAATGGGGCCATTCTACATCATATGGGATATGTTTCTCATAATAATACTCCATCGGGTTTTTGATAAGCATTTGGCCTTCTTCTAATGTAACAGGTTCTATAAGCAACCGTGCGCTTTCTATATCCATCTAAACCGATCCTTTCGTACGTGTTTATATAGCCTATATACCATCGGATTCGAAGAAATAAACGTACGAGCTCTTTAAAAGTGGGAAATGAAAGTAATTTATCAGCACAATGGTAAAAATCCTGTTGAAGCAAAACTAACTTAATAAAAGGGCTGTCCCATCTTGTATTATGACAATTGGGACAGCCCTTTCCGGGTGTTCGAAACTCCATTTACAAGCCGAGGATTGCTTTGATCATACTGGTAGTTTCCCCGCCATCAAAAAAGATATACAACAGTAGGTAAACTGCTACACCAGTTATAGCAGTAAAAAACCAGATAATACTCGTAACTGGACCGATTTTACGATGTTTCTTGATTTTTCTTTTAAAAGCCAAGGTCAGAGTCACAATTCCAAAAACAGCCCCTACTGTTGCAAGGATAATGTGAAAAATCAAGAAAACGGTATAGTATAGCTTGATATTATCAGGACCTCCGAAGCTGGTATTACCAATGAAAATGGTCCGAGACATATAAATGATAAAAAACAGCAAAGCGCTAATCGCAGCTGCTATCATCGTACGTTTATGAGCAGCGAACTTATTTTTTGCAACTAGATACCAGCCGATGGCAATAAGTACAGCACTCAATACGATAAAAAACGTGCTGATCGTTGGCAATATAGGCATAAGACTTTTACCTCTCCCTGTTCTGAATAGTTCGATTTATGCTTCTGTAGTTGTGTTTGTTGATGGCAACGGATCGACCCTGTCCACACTTTTATTGAACCAGCCAAAGAAAATCCGGGCTAAAACAAACCCATAAACAATTTCTTGCATGATTTTCATCAGAATCCCACCAAGCTGCTGGTCCTCCAAGACTGGAATTGGTGAGAACATTTGTGGCCCTGTCAACGGAAGTCCGTTTAGAATGGACTGCGGGACACAAAGCGACATTGCTTGAATCCAACCACTTGTCTCACTATAGGTGGCATATAGCGACTGTCCAGAAAAAATAATTAAACCGCAAGCAGGTGTTATCAACACCCCGTTAGCAAATATATAACCAATTTTCATTAGTGGGGATAGTTTGTCCATTTCTTTGATAGGTGTAAAAATCGGCCACCAAACCAAAAATGCCGCTACTAATATCACTGTCGTGATGACAGCATGGGCAATTACATTTGCTTTTGCAAAATCGAATATGACTGGCATATGGTACATAGAAAACAACCCGTTGAACAATAGTAAAGCGATCAATGGTTTTGTCAAAAGGTACAGCACCTGTTTTAAACCCGGCACCGAAAAAACGTTTCTCCATATCCACTCTGGGATACCTTTGATGATCAAAATCGGAAAAACCAAATAATACAGCGACATTTGTACCATGTGGGAAGTAAACATGATATGGGAAAGTAGATCGATTGGTGATCCTTTAATTAGATAAAGAATTACCAATCCAGTGTAAAAATAAATCAGCTGTTTTGAACTTGGCCTTGCTTTATCAGTGAACTTCTCTCTGAAAGTAATGGTGACCAAGTAATATAACAAGCCAAGTGCGATAACAAACAGCAAATAATAAGGACTCCATAGAGCTCGAAAACCAAAAATTTGTAATTCCAGCCACATAACAACCTCACTCCATCTAAAAAATTGCTTCTTCCATTATAACGCATCCCGAAACCTTGTTGAGCGTGTATTGTGACAATTTAAAAACAGATTGACATCCCGTACACTCCTACATTATATCGCGTTTCCCTGTTTTTTTGAAATCAATAGAACAACTCCCAATCAAACACCTAGGTTTATTTCAGCGATAAGTTCCCACTAGATATAATTTATCTTACCATGATGTGAGGTTTTTTTAACCATTAAAAAAGGGCCCGGGAATAGTTCCCCGGGCCCTTTATGTTTTACCACCAAATCAAGACAGATAGAGTCAAGACAGTCATAAATGCAACAAATGCTCCAGAATATATCATCAGAGCTGGCATTTCATGTCCCTTGTGGCTCATATGCATGAAATAATATAGTTGGAATCCAACTTGAACTGCAGCCAGTACCAGTAAAATCGGTATCACAAACAACTTGCTTAGATCTGCCTTCACCATTCCGAATGCGATGAGCGTAAATACGATCATCAATGCAAAGGTGATAACCTGTTGTTTCATTTCTTCCTTGTTTTTTTTGCGTTTATAATTTTCATGAATATTGGTGTTCTCGGCCATGGCTTAGATCACCCCCATCAGATAAACAACTGTGAAGATAAATACCCATACAACATCGATAAAGTGCCAATACAAGCTGGCAATATAAAATTTAGGTGCATTGTACAAGTTCAATCCGCGTTTCGCGTTCCGTACCATCAAGGCAATGATCCACAGTAAACCGAATGTCACGTGTCCCCCGTGGAATCCGACAAGTGTATAGAACGCCGAACCGAATGCAGAGGAACGGAGTGTAAACCCTTCGCCATGGATGTAATGATAAAACTCGAAAAGCTCACAGCCCAGAAAACCAAGTCCCAGAAGAACAGTGACTCCAAGCCACAGCTGCATTTTGCCGAAACTGTTGTTTTTCATATGGTACATCGCATAAACACTGGTAAGTGAACTGGTTAATAGCAACATGGTCATAATAAATACTAATTCCAGACCAAATAATTCTTCTGATCCTGGTCCATCATTCGTCGAATTTCTCAATGCAAGGTAAGTACCAAACAGACTTGCAAACAACACGGTTTCTCCACCTAGGAAGAACCAGAACCCTAAAAATTTGTTCTTTCCTTCTAATGTAGCTCTTTCGGGCTGTTCCGGCATTGTTTCCGGATTCAATGTTTGATCACTCATTATTGTTCAGCCCCCTCTTCTTCTAAATCTTCTTTATGGATATGGTGTCCAAGGTCGTCTTTCACCGATCTGATCAACATGCATCCAAGTGTAATACCCATGCCAAGAATCACTAACCATAGGTATGACAAATTGTCGACCTGATAAATAAAACCGAATCCTGCGATGAACAGACCTAGCGACATGATAAATGGCAGAATGGATGGATTCGGCATATGAATGTCATCCAGCGGTTCTGCTGGAGTGATGCCTTTCCGTCCTTCCATTTTTTCAATCCATAAAGGATCAAGTCCACGCACCAATGGGGTTTGTTTAAAGTTGTAATGAGGCGGTGGAGATGGAATCGACCATTCCAGCGTTCGTCCGTCCCATGGATCCCCGCTTACTTTTGGTGCTTTAACGGATGTATAAATGACATTGATGACAAACACGATAGCACCGATTGCCATTAAAAACGCACCGATACTGCTCACCAGGTTTCCTGTATCTAAATCCTGTCCCGGCAAATATGTCCAGTAACGACGAGGCATTCCCATCAATCCGAGGAAGTGCTGTATAAAGAACGTTAAATGGAAACCGGCAAAGAATGTCCAGAATGTAATTTGTCCCAATGTTTCATTAAGAACTTTACCAAACATTTTCGGCCACCAGTAATGCATGGCGGCAAACAGGCCAAACACTACCCCGCCGACAATGACATAGTGGAAGTGGGCAACAACAAAGTACGTATCATGGTATTGATAGTCTGCTGCTGCAGCCGCTAACATGACACCAGTCGTACCACCAATCGTAAACGAAGGAATAAACCCTAACGCCCATAACATGGCAGAATTGATGGTTATAGTTCCACCCCATAAGGTGAACAACCAGTTAAAGATTTTGATACCTGTTGGAACCGCAATTGCCATTGTTGCAATCGCAAAAATAGAGTTGGCAGCAGGTCCCAGACCGGTTGCAAACATATGATGCGCCCAAACCATGAATCCTAGAAAACCGATCAGTGTGGTCGCAAACACCATTGCTGTATAACCGAACAATCGTTTTTTCGAGAACGTTGATAGTACGTCACTAAATACGCCGAATGCAGGAAGAATCAGAATGTAGACTTCCGGATGTCCGAATATCCAGAATAAGTGCTCCCAAATAACCGAGTTACCGCCCATCGAAGCATTGAAGAAACCAGCTCCGAACAAACGATCGAACATTAACAAAAACAAGCCGACTGTCAATGCCGGAAATGCAAAGAGAATCAATGTGCTTGTTACAAGTGCTGTCCAAGTGAATAGCGGCATCCGCATGTAAGTCATTCCTGGCGCGCGCATATTGATGATGGTGACAAGGAAGTTAATGCCCCCAATCAATGTACCTGCACCGGATATTTGCAGACCCAGCACATAAAAATCAACACCATGGCCCGGCGATACAGCTGACAGCGGTGCATAGGCAGTCCATCCTGCGTCGGGAGCTCCTCCGAGGAACCAGCCGCAATTAAGTATAAGGCCGCCAAACAGGAATAGCCAGAAACCCAATGAATTCAAAAACGGGAATGCTACATCCCTGGCCCCTATTTGTAATGGAACAACAGCATTCAGGATAGCAAATATTAATGGCATTGCAGCCAGAAAAATCATGGTCGTTCCGTGCATTGTCAATAACTCATTATAAAAACCAGCGCTAACAAAATCATTATCTGGTTTTATTAGCTGAATACGGATCAATAGTGCTTCTAGTCCACCTACCAGGAAAAACAATCCACCAGCCACTAAATATAAATGGGCAATCTTTTTATGGTCGACAGTGGTTAAGTAATCCCAGATAAATGCGCCGAAGCCTTTTTTTTGCGCAACTGCTGTACTCAAGCTTTTAAACCTCCCTTAACCTCTTCCATCCCTTTTTTACTCGTTTGTCTCTGCACTTTCAGGAGTAATATCCGATGGTTGTAATTGTAGTAAATAGTCAGCGATTTTTTCCGCTTCTTCCTGCGTGACATCATAATTGGCATCTGCCATTTTGTTTCCCGGTTTCATACTTTCTGGGTCCATGATCCAATCAACGATGTTATCTTTGGTATGTTCTTTCACACCTGCCAAAGTGGTTCGGTCACCGAAATTTGTCAAATTCGGACCAGTGGCAGCTGGAGATGCGCCAATCGCATGACAGCCGATACAGCTGTTATCCTGGAATAATTGTTGACCTTCTTGAGCGTCAGCTGTTTCCGGTTGTGCTTCCGGATCCACATTTTGCATATCTTCCACCCATTGGTCGAATTCTTCAGGACTTACAGCGATTACTTTGAAGTCCATCAATGAATGAGATGTACCACAAAACTCAGCACATTTTCCATCGTAAACTCCTTCTTCATCAGCTTGAATATACATGGTGTTTTCGTTTTCTGGATGCAAATCCATTTTACCGGAGAGTGCCGGCACCCAGAATGAGTGAAGTACATCACTGGTTTTCATATTCAAATACACTTTTTCACCAGTAGGGATATATAAGTCCTGGCTTGTTTGAATTTCTTCCCCTTCATAATTAAAATGCCACCAGAACTGGTTACCAGTTACGTTTACGTTCAGTGATTCATCTGCAGCGCTTTCGTCTGCCAGATCAAACGTAATAGCGACAGTAGGAATCGCAATGATGACAAGTAATATAATAGGGATAACGGTCCAAATCACTTCCAACGCTTTGTTCCCCTCTGTTTGTGGTGGAATGTAATCCTCTCGCCCTTTTTTCTTTCTGAAACGAACAATGACAATCGCATAAATCACCATTACGACGACAAACACAAAAATCATGACGCCTAAAGAAATATTGATAAGGTTCAAGGCAGCTTTGGATCCATAACCTTTAGGTGTTAAGGCACTTAGATTTTCTTTTCCACAGCCTGATAGTACAAGCATCAAGAAACCGAATATACCGAGTGCCCGGAACTTTCCCATCCAACCTTTCATTCGAATGATACCTCTCTTTCTCTTGTGTCCTTTTATTTAAATAATTAGAATACACAGGTGTAAGTTCGTTAGTATGTAAGCAGGACGGCTTGTTAAATCCACCGTAACACAATTGAAGCCAAGGTACGAACAAGCCGAATCAACCTGCCAATTAGTGAACTTTTCAAACGTATTCTAAATTAATTAACAACACCCGGAAGTGTTACTAATACCATAGTTACAAATAGTATCATCAAATAATTCAAAGAATAAACAAACATAAGGTTTGCCCACTTCCTGCTATTCTTCATAAAAAAGCCGCTTATGCCCATAATCAGCCAGCCTGCATTCAACAGTCCGGCAATGATCAGAAATATCTTCCCCAATGAAAATAAGTAAAACGGCAGTGGCAATAAACAAGCCACGTAGATAACCATTTGTCTTCTTGTAATGGCAAATCCATGAACGGCTGGAAGCATCGGTATGCCCGCCGCTTTATATTCTTTACATTTTTTAATGGCCAGCGCCAAAAAATGCGGCGTCTGCCATAGAAACATGATCAAAAACAAAATAAAAGCCGCAGCATGCGGGCTTGGATCAACTGCTGCCCACCCGATTACTGGTGGTACCGCACCTGACAAACTGCCGACAGCGGTGTTAATTGTGTACCTTCTTTTTGTCCACATTGTATAAAGAACAACATAGGCAAACCATCCAAAAGCTCCTATCAAGGCAGCTTCCATAGTCGTGAACGACAAGAGCACAACCCCTGCCAATGAAGTTAAAATCCCCATTGCAAGAATTACTTTTAGAGGTATGCTCCCGGTAACAGTGGGACGATTTTTCGTCCGCTTCATGATTGGATCGATATCCCGGTCGTAATAATTATTTAATATGCAGCCACCGGCAATCAACAAAGCCGTACCAGCCACCATCAATATCAACTTACCCCAATAATCCGACAGAATACCCCCAGTAAAATACAGCGCCAGCCAGAATCCGGCGAAAGCAGTGATCAAATTGGAATTTATGATACCTACTTTAATGAGAGCCATTATATCCGCCCAGAGAGCAGACTTATCTTCGCTGTCTGTCTTCCCTATTACATGAGAAGAAGTTGCTTCTACTTTATTCATTCTAGCCTACAACCCTCCTTCCAGCTCCCTTTACAATCAAACGCGTGTGATGAAAAGCTTTCGTCAGCTTTCATCTCTTTAAAATAGATGGTTGATCGTCAATGTTGTTAGTATAACCTATTTTTAACAACTACGCAGGTTATATCCATATTGTATCACGGATTTGCTATTCCATCTATTTAACTAAACGCCGTAAGACCGGCTTTACGCCAAAAATAAAGATGACAATTTTGTGAACGACAGGGCAAAAATAAAATTAAAGGCCAGAAGCCTTTAATCAATATGGAAGTGCCGAAACTGCGGTCGAATCAACTCTTACGGCGTCGATTAATAAGACGATCAAATCCTCATATTTATTTCTAGCAAACAAATATCAACAATGCAAGGCTTTTTTTGATTTTTTTATAGTGAAAATAGCCGTCAAACATGGTAGTATAACCTTTGTATGTTTGGACGTGTTATCTGATCAGCTGATTTCAGCCTAAAAAACTCTTCCACTAAGATTGTGAGGTGGAACCTTGGTTAAGTTCCTTAAAAGTTTATCTATCATAGCCACAATTACCATGATGCTTGTTCTGCTCGGTGGTGCCCTGGTAACCAAAACCGGTTCCGGCATGGGCTGTGGAGCAAACTGGCCTATTTGCGAAGGCGAGCTTTCAGCAGAATTGATCATTGAATTAAGCCATCGTCTTGTCTCGGGAGCCGCCGGAATCATTGTACTGCTGTTATCGGTTTTATCCTGGAAATTTGTCGGCCATATCAGAGAAGTGAAATTTCTATCTTTTGTTTCCATTTTCTTTTTAGTACTGCAAGGCTTGATCGGCGCTGCTGCTGTATTGTGGTCCCAGTCCGATTTCGTTCTTGCCATGCATTTCGGCATCTCGCTGATTTCATTTGCGGCAGTGTTTTTACTTACCTTGCTGATTTTCGAAATTGATCAGAAGTTCGACGCGCGTTCCCTGATCATCGAAAAAGGAATTCGCCGCCACTTTTACGGCTTATTCATTTATATATTGTTGGTTGTCTATACGGGCGCACTGGTGCGTCACGCTCATGCAAGCCTGGCATGCCGGAGTTGGCCATTTTGTGATAACCGAGCACCTTTTGCCCTCGAATTTCACTTTACACAATGGATTCAAATGGGTCACAGGTTGGCCGCAGGTTTGGCATTTGTTTGGACATTATACTTAATGGTTAAGATTTACCGCCGTTATCAACATAATCGCGTCATGCTCTGGGGATGGACTGCGGCATCTCTTTTGATGATCACCCAGGTTGCATTGGGTGCAATCGTGATTTTCAGCATGGTCGATTTGACTGCTGCATTATTTCACGCTTTGATCATTTCTATTTACTTTGGCGTTCTCAGCTATTTTATCTTGCTTTCTTCCCGGAGCGCCAAACACGAAAATTGAACTGCATATGGCTAACACGAACAAAGAGGCCGGGACAAAAGCATAGCACCAAAGCAAAAACCGAACGAATTGGTGGATCGTTCGGTTTTTGCTTTGATCACGCTACTTTTGTCCCGGCCTCTTTTTCTTTTAGTCGTATATTCTTTCAGCATGTTTATGATTACTGCGATTGCGACCAGGACCTCCGCTGTCTTACTGTTCTTCTGTTTTTGTCGTATTCTTTATCATCTGGTATCGTTTCTTTTGTTATCCGTTGTTCATTTGCACGAACAGATTTTGCGATGTTGTTGAGAATTCCTGCGGAGATCAATAGGATCAGCAAGGAGGAACCTCCGTAACTGACAAATGGCAGTGTCACTCCAGTTATCGGTAAAAGTCCACTTATAGCGCCAAGATTAATAAATGCCTGAATACCGATCATGGAAGAAATACCGATTGCCAATAGAGAGCCAAAACTGTCTCTGCATTGATTCGCGATGTATAACCCACGAAGTACAATCGCCGCAAGCATTCCAAGAACAACGATCACGCCGAGGAACCCTAGCTCTTCTGCAATGACAGCCATGATAAAATCCGTGTGGGGTTCAGGAAGGTACCCGAGCTTTTGGATGCCTTGTCCAAGCCCTTGTCCCGTTAACCCACCTGTACCAATGGCCAAATAGGACTGAATGAGATGGAAGCCGTTCAAGTCAGGATCGTCAAACGGCTGATAGGCGCCAGTAAATCGGGAAATTCGTTCAGGAGTAACCATTTTGGTTGCTGCCAATCCGATTATGACGATAACAGCGCCACCCAAAAGGAAAAGATGACGGAATTTTATACCTGAGCTGAATATAACCGTGGCAGCTATCATCAAAATAATTGCTGCAGTACCAATGTCAGGCTGTTTGATAATCAACGCCAATATCATTCCTGTCATGACTAAAGGCGGCAGTACCGCTTTGAAAAAATCATCTATATATTGCTGTTTTTTGGAATAAGCAGATGCCAGGTAAATGATCAGTCCAAGCTTCGCCAATTCAGCTGGCTGCAGTCTCAACGGCCCCAAAACCAGCCATGACTTAGCATTGTTTACTTCCTCTCCAAAAAAAAGAACAGCCACCAACAGTAGAAAAATCACCATAATCATCGGCTTGATAAGCTTTTGGTAATGGCGGTATGCAAACATGCTGCAAAACAGATAAAAAACGAAGCCAAGTCCAAACCAAATCAGCTGCCGAACCATGAAATAATTGCTTGGTACGTCATTTTTTATAACTGCAATTACCATACTGGCACTGTAAATCATCACAATACCGAATGCAGTCAATAGCAACGGGGTTATAAAAAGCGTGAAATCTAAATCTTTCCATTTCTGTTTCAATGTGATGACTCCTAACTATGTATTGATAATCAATTCCCTTTAATCCAAATTTCACAGTTATATAAAATATACCATAGGGAACAATGATTATATATAGGTACAGCTGCATAGTTTGGTACAAGGGACAAAAGCGCAAGCGCCTCTTTAAAGGAGTACAGGCTAGAGCCGCCACGTCCTGTGGCAACGCCTGCATGACCCACATCGTTTGGGCCTCCGACAAGCTTAAGAACAGCCTCGGCGTGGCGCTTTTTGCCACATAGAGGGTGGGCTTAAGACCTCGAGGGGGTAGGCGCTGGAGCTGGACGTGGCTGGTTCAGCCAATAATTATCCACAGACAATTAAATTTATAATTTCCTATACAGTAACAAAAAAACCCCGCCGGATTTTGGCAAAGGTTTTCCTCTTATACGACAGAATTCGCCTGTCCTTCTCTACGATTTTTGAGCTGCTTCATGCAACACGTTCAATTGTCTTTCGAGATTTTCCAGCAATGCTTTGCCGTCTTCCTCGCTGACCAGGTTCAACCGGACTGCAAAATCAATTTCACGCGACAAACCAAACATTTGCGTATCTAAAACCTCTTCATATAAAGGACACTGAGGCATCGTCAGGTTATCCATTTGTACTTTAATCAATTTCAATATTTTATTTGCATCAGCCTCTAGAAGGGCATAGGCTTTATCACGATTGCTAACAGCCACTTCAGGTATCACAAAATCCCCTCCGTTTAACAGACTCTCTTCTATTTATATTAGCTGTTGTCCGAAAAAAATGCAAGGTAAGAACAGAAATATCTTCTCTTTCGGAATTAATTTAACTAGGGATACCCCCCCGCAATAGATGAAATTCAACACCAAGTCTGCTATTCTTGTAAACGAATACTATAATAGAGATAGAAAGGGACTGGTACAGATGATTGTCCAGCTTACGGGAAAAGTAAATTATCAAATCACATTGGATCCGACTGTGTGGATTTTTGACGATCGAAAAATAGAAATGGAAAATGCCTTTACCGATTCGACGGACTTACCTGAAGAGGATTCAGAAGAAGCACTGAAGCGGGCTTCAACTCGCTGGGAGCGCGAAGTCACCCAGCAAAGCAGCAAACCGCCAGTAAATAGAAGCATCAACCGATTCGAGAAAGAACAAATTTTGAAGGGAACATACCTCATGCCCATTAAAGACTTTCTCAAAACGGCAGAAATAGAAGCAGGTGCAAGCCAGGCAAGACTTGTCTTAAACAACGAGGAAAAAATTATTTCTTTACCGCTTTTAAAAGATTCATTATTTTTATTTGCCGAAAACGGAAAACCAGTTAAAGAGAACGGTCCGGTTCATGTTTACTTTGCTGACGGTTCTAATCGTGATGAACCAATCAAAGGAGTAACCAAAATAATTATTGAATGAAGAGTGAACCAAATGCTTTCGTTGCATGCCTGCTTTTTATAGCGCTCAATGGAGTAAGATTTGCCACGCAAGAACCTCCATTACTAGGACGAGTGCTCAGCTGATAGCACTCCTTCCGCGGACGGCGGGTGAGCCTTATCGGGATCTTGTTCTGAAAAGTCTCACCTAATCCTTCCTCACGGGATATCCACTTGTATTCTTCCTTACTGACTTTCCTGTCTTCAACCAGAGTACTTCAGCATTGCCTCTTGAACTTTGATCTCACTTCCGGCAAGAAAATTTGTATAAAATAAGTTAGTCAAAGGGATCCATAATGATAACCCTCGATTTTTCAGAAAACAGTTGATGTTTATGTTGATCCATATCGCACTGCTTTCCCTCCTTTCCATGCATAAACTGAGCAGGAATTGAAATGATAGGAGTAAAAGGAGGAGTGCCCTTATGTTTACCCGGTTTATTTTCCTATGTGCAAGTGTTTTGTCGCTGGGACTGGTATTGATGGGCTGTCAACAGGAGGAAAGCTTGCCTGATCAACAGAACCAGGATCCGACCATTCAAGTGGAAAACTCTGACCCCGGAGACGGACAGCAAAAAAATTACACGAATCAAGAAATAGCCGATCACTTGGCAAGCTTGGCTGCTGATGTACCAAACGTAAATGATGCTTCCTCAGTAGTAGCTGGCCCCTATGCAGTAGTCGGAATAGATGTAGACAAGGATTTAGATCGTTCGCGTGTTAGTACCATTAAATACTCCGTGGCGGAAGCGCTCCATCATGATCCATACGGGAAAACAGCAATTGTCATAGCAGATGCTGATGGAATGGAACGAATCAGGCACATGGCTGACAAAATTCAACAGGGCCATCCTGTCCAAGGTTTTGTCGATGAACTCTCCGCAGTAGTCGGTAGATATATGCCGGAAATCCCCATCAATGATGATCAGCCTGAAGAACCTGATCAAAATAAAGAAGTAATACCAGAAAATGAGCAGCAGGAATTAGATGATATCGAGAATGATCAGTCCAATCAACAAAAAAATCAGTAACGAGCATCAAATCGAGGTTTATCATCTAAGGAGGGAGGATGAACCTCGTTTTACTCGCCTGCCCTTTTCTGTTTAGCCAGTTTATTCGCAAAAAGGATTAGATGTATGTCCCTCGCCTATGTTACAATGGTAGAAATAATTACCGCGAGGTGATAATAATATGAAAGTAAAATGTGTCTTATGTGACATTATTGAAAATATAGACAGCAACTGTTTGCAGGCAAAAAGGTTACGCAACCGCCGAATTCATATGTATATTTGTAAAACTTGCTACGACAGAGTGGAAAAGAACACGAATAAGCGACATGCCACGGGAAATTTTAAGTTATACAAAGAAAAGAAAAAAAAGAACAGCCTGATATGATACAAAAAAGAAGAAGGAACGTACGCTCAAATGGCAGCAGGTACGTCCCTTCTTTTTTAATTATTTTCAATTTGGTTATTCCGTCGTTTTCGGTCTTGAGCCAGCCGGAAACGATAAATCCCAAGCACCAGAGCTATAATGACCAGACACTCTGCCATTGGAAGTTTAAGACCAAGCATTGCAATGATAAAAGCTCCGATAAATAAAAAGATATAGACAATCAAAGATTTAAGCAGCGGTAATTTTCTTGCAAAACCCAATTTATAACAAATTGCCAGCAGGATACCAATCGTCAAATACAACAAAAGAAAACCAATCAGGAGGTCGCCATTTGCCGCCGTATTAAACAGGAAGTCGACAATGGGCAAATTGTTGCCTATATCGATTGCTTCATTTGTTTCCTCCACCTTTTTCACTCCTTCTTTCCGAATCATTCCCCCATCTATCATACTAGAACATCATCTGCTGTGCTAGCATAAGAAAAGATCATTTTCATTTACAGGAAATTCCGTTATACTTAATGGTAGAAGATTAGGGGTGAGAGTCATGAAAAAGATTCAGTTACCGATGCTGCTGTTGGCTGTTTTAGTTATAGCAAGTTTCGTAGCAGCAGGGGTTGCAATTGGGTTCCGAAACTATTTGTGGATGGTTTTGTTTATTCTGGCAGGCTTTCTGTTGATGGGATTCGGACTGGCGAGAAAACGGAGAAGGCAGTCGTTTTCCTGACTCAGGTAATCATACGCATAAAGGGATATCCCGATAGGACGGGATAAAGAGGAATCATCAGCATAGGATAATTGCTGATGATTTTTTATGCTTATAGGAACGCTTTAAAGGGATCTATACTGAATGTGGTGGTCTCCCCTGTCGTGATGCGGGTTCGTACAGTGTGCAAAGTCACTTTATCATAGAATTAGTGGAGATTAAAGATAAACAAGACCGGAAAAGGACTGGAGGAATGTCTGGAATGGATGCGTGCTTCAAACATAGAGGCATTTCGCCGTGTAAGAAAAACCTTCATGTGGTGGAAACAGTAGGATGTCGAGGGGATAAACAATACGATAAAAATTATAAAACGAGATTCCTTTGGAACCAGAAACTTTGAACGTTTAAAGCAAAAAGTCTTTTGGCAACAAGCGGTTATAAAGGCTCTATAAAGCGAAATAACGGAGCAGAGGAATTGAGCAAGACTCCTGCGAAAAAAAAACGGGCTGCTCTTAAGTTTATTCACTTAGGAGCAGCCCATTGTTTCATTTCAACTCGATATATTCTCCTACTAATTCCTCCTGGATATCGCCATTGCAGGATAAGAGGGTGTTTTGTTCCAGTATGTTGATCGGACTGCCATCAGCTTTCGTTGTCAAGCCGCCAACTTCATTGACTAAGACCATTCCACCGGCAATATCCCACGGTGCTAGCTTCATGGTCAAGTAGCAGTCAGCTATCCCTTCGGCCACATAGGCGAGTTCTAATGCAGCGGAACCATACGATCTCGTTCCTCTGACTTTTCTAACGAGAGACTGCATTTTGGTTTCTTCTATCTTATGATTCGGACATGTCCAAAAATTATTTAGAATTAAAATCGCTTCTTCTAATGGAAGCTCCTGCTTTAACTGTGGAAGTTTTTTTTCATTCCGGTATGCTCCTTCGCCTCGCCGGGCAGCATAAAGTACATCATCCATCACATTGTAAATCAATCCGATTTCCCCAACCCCGTCTTGGTAAATTCCAATGGAAATGGCAAAGTTTCGTTTTTGGTGGACGAAATTCATCGTTCCGTCAATAGGATCGATTATCCAGATGACCCCTTTATCACTATCTAAATTATCTCCGTACCCTTCTTCGCTAAGTATAGAATGGTCAGGGAATTCCCTTCTGATTTTTTCCGTAAAAAACTTCTCCGTCTGTTGGTCCATATGTGTTACTAAATCATTTGCATTGGATTTCGTATCTATCCTTAATGGTTCATCTATCGCTGTCCGTATATTTTCTCCTGCCTCAAGAACCCACTGTTTCGCCGTATCAAATAGCTGTTGTCTTTCTTCTCGTTTCATACCTAACACACCTTTTTTCATATTTGCCTACCACTTATAAAGGTTAGGAAGCCACCCATTATATTCTTTCTTCATTCTAAAGAAAAACACACCAGATTTCCAGAGCAATCCCTCTTGTCTTTCTCGGCCATCAAACAAGCGTAACTTGAATCCACTTCTGCGCTTCCCTTTCAAGTGAGCACAGCTTCCCATTTTTAATAAAGAGAATAAAGAGAATCACGACTCATCATTATCTGTTCCAGATGGTTGAAGCGTATATCCGTTTCTAGCGGTAAATTAGAGGAATACCAAGCAGATTTCCTGCTTGTAAACAAAAAGTAAATTCACCGAAGGGGTCCCCCACGACCAAAAAGCAACACTCTTTTAAAAAATGCTATAAAAAAGAACGAGCATGAGCTCATTCCTTTTAAGACAGTGCCAGCATTTCCCGGCGTAATTCATTCAATCGTTGTTTGGAAATATCCATTGCTTCCTGGTCGTTATCTTTCATTGCATCATACAAGGTAATTAGTTCATAATCGATTTCCAATTTTATTACCGGGAGCTTTTCTTCAGCCTCTCGCTTTTTAATTGCTTCCATTACGTATTTCATTTTATCCCCTTCCCTTTGATTATTTATGGTCGTTTTTTATCCTGCTATTTATCTTTTACGTTTTGTTAATTTTTTATTACCCCTCTGACCATCCCTTTAAACACAGGCTGTTCCGTTTGTTCTGCCTGATTACTATGGTAAAATAAATTTAGCAATATAATGGAGGGAAGAGCGTAACATGGAATTTAACGGTTTTACGAAAGAAGATTTTGCTACTTTTGATATCGATGGCTTGGATGCCAGAATGGAAGCAATAAGAGAACGCATCCAGCCTAAGTTTCAACTTATCGGAAGTGAATTGACAGAGCACCTCGCCGCACAACTAGGGAACGAAATGTTCTTACATATAGCGCAGCATGCCCGAAGGTCTGTTAATCCACCAGCAGATACTTGGCTGGCGGTAGCTGCTAACAAAAGAGGGTACAAGAAGCACCCACATTTTCAAGTTGGGTTGTTTGATGATCATGTGTTTATATGGTTGGCATTGATTTATGAGCTTCCAGAAAAACAAACAATAGCAAAAACATTCCTGGACAATTACGATGCTTTGAAACAGCTCCCGGATGATTTTGTAGTCTCTCTTGACCATACCAAGAAGGAGGCAATGCCGATTTCCGATTTAAGCGAAGAAAATCTCATCAGGTTCAGAGATGTGAAAAAAGCAGAATTTCTAGTAGGGAAACATATTAATCCGGACAGTCCTACTGCTAAAAATGGCAATAAATTCATGGATGAAGTGAAACAAACCTGCGAAACCCTCTTACCTTTTTACAAGCTTGCTATTTCATAATCCAGAATACAGAGAGCAAAGCCGTTTTACGAAAGTAGTAGTTACCTTTGGAGTGTTGAAAACAAATAAAATCACTTGGTCTATTCCAAGTGATTTTTGTTTTTCTCCGTTTATGTAATTACATTTTTATCTTTCCCCCAGTACCGGCTTCATTTGCTTTTTTTATTGTCCGATAGCAAGAGTAACCAGATTCTTTTTCGAATTTACCACAAAGCTGTTTTTCTTCACTTTTCGAAGGAACAATTTGTTTAAACCGAGTATATGCCAGCATCAAATCATCACGCTTCACACCGCTCTCATAAGCCTGCTCCACCAAGGAATAAAAATTGACCACATCGATGATTTCCTGCTTTGTCCATGTCTCTTCAATTGGATAACTATAGTTCACAGACTTTCCTCCTTTCCTACACTCCAAGTCCTTCGGATGTCGGCCGCCTCACCCATCGTTCTTTTGATTAAGTGTTTCACGCTGGGAATATCGCTTATTCTTGCCGAAATTTGGCCTCCCCATCCAAATCCGTTTGAACCCTCTCCTTCGTAAATAAACCGTTTATTCGCTTCCCCACTTATATAAGGCTGTAAAACTTCATACCCGGGATTATCTTGCTCCAATTCTACGATCTTTTCTGTCCATTTATTGCGCAGTGCTCTAGCGGGAGCGCCAAGCGAACGCTTAATAACCAAAGTATCGTGCTCTCCTGCCTCTAAAAGGGCTTGTTTATACGCTGGATGAGCATGGATACATTCCTTGGTGGCGATGAACCTTGTCCCCATTTCCACTGCTTCAGCACCTAAAGCCATAGCAGCCATCATCCCTTTTCCGTCTCCGATACCGCCAGAAGCAATCACTGGAATGGATACGGCCTCTACCACTTGCGGAGTCAAAACAAATGTACCTGTGTCTTGCCTCCCTAGATGTCCTCCACCTTCCTGTCCTACCACAATAACAGCATCTGCTCCTAACTGCTCTGCTTTTTGTGCTTGCCGTTTGGCGGCTACAAGCACCAATGTTTTAATCCCTGTGCCCTTCGTCATCGTTAGCACTTGTTCGGGGTTCCCTCCGGTTACCGTTATAACAGGAACTTGTGCATCGATTGCTGCTTGTACCATCCCTTGAAACGGACGGCGCTGCTGACCAATGGAAAAATTGACGCCAAATGGTTTGTCTGTCTTTTCCTTCACTTTTACTATTTCCTGCTGCAATTGTTTTTCAGTTGTAAGGCTCATTGCCGTTATTTGTCCTAGTCCACCTGCCTCGGATACAGCGACGGCTAGGTCCGCATAGGCCAAATATGCAAGACCTCCCTGAATTATCGGATAATCTATTCCTAGTAACTCCGTTATCTGGGTATTCCATTTCATTCTATCCCCCCTCTTTCTCTTTATCCTATCATGTCGTATATTCTTTTTCTAAAAGTAGCGATTCTTCTTCTGTTTTGCTATAATTTCTCATACACTGCGCAATCTCTGGAGTGAGTGGAACGTTAGATTAAAACAAATGATAACTACTTATTAAAGTGCTATAAAGAGGTGTATTTTGAATAATGACATCACAGGAACAAACTCCGTTATTTACTGGATTGGTGAATCATATGAACAGAAAACCAATTCAATTCCATATCCCCGGTCATAAAAAAGGCGCAGGAATGAATCCCGATTTCCGGGCATTTATTGGGGATAACGCTCTCGGAATTGATTTGATTAACATTGAACCCCTTGACGATCTCCATCACCCGCAAGGTATGATCAAGCAAGCCCAAGACCTTGCTGCCGAAGCTTTTTCTGCTGACTATACTTTTTTCTCAGTCCAAGGGACAAGCGGCGCTATTATGACAATGGTATTAAGTGTTTGTGGACCTGGCGACAAAATTATCGTCCCGCGAAACATTCATAAATCGGTGACGACCGCGATTATTTTTTCCGGTGCTACGCCGGTGTTCATCCATCCGGAAGTGGACAATGAACTCGGTATTTCCCATGGTATTACTCCTGAAGCAGTAGAAAAGGCATTAAGCGCAAACCCGGATGCCAAAGGGGTGCTGGTAATCAATCCAACCTATTTTGGAATTGCTGCCGATTTGAAAAGAATAGTCGAGATAGCACACACTTTTGAAGTTCCGGTCTTAGTTGATGAAGCGCATGGGGTCCACATCCATTTTCACAAAGCCCTTCCTGTGTCTGCCATGGATGCAGGTGCAGATTTGGCCGCCACGAGTGTTCATAAACTAGGGGGATCGCTTACCCAAAGCTCGGTACTTAATTTGAGGGAAGGCTTGGTCTCCCATGAAAGGGTTCAGAGCATCCTATCGATGCTTACGACCACATCTACTTCTTATCTGCTTCTTGCTTCCATTGACGCTGCCAGGAAGCATTTGGCTGTAAATGGACAAGGATTCATCGACGAGACCATTCATTTGGCAAACAAAACAAGAGATGCCATTAACCGAATTCCGAACCTTTACTGTGTCGGCAGTGAAATACTTGGCAGTGAGGCGACATTTGATTACGACCCGACCAAATTGATTATCTCTGTTAAAAACCTCGGTCTCACTGGTTATGACGTAGAATTGTGGCTTCGAAAGCATTATCGAATCGAAGTGGAATTGTCGGATATGTATAACATTCTCTGCATTATTACTCCGGGAGATAAGGAAGAGGAAACAGACACGCTTGTCGAAGCATTGGATAAACTGGCTTGGGAACGCAGCAGTTATGCCATTCAGAAAAGTGTACCCGTCAAGATACCCGAAATACCTCTCTTATCCATGTCGCCAAGAGACGCTTTTTACGCAGATACCGAAGTTATTCCGTTTCAGGAAGCATCCGGCCGGATCAGCGCTGAATCCATCATGGTTTATCCGCCGGGTATTCCAATTTTTATTCCTGGTGAAATTATTACTGCAGATAACATCCAATATATCCGGGAAAACTTAAAAACCGGTCTGCCTGTTCAGGGACTGGAGGACGAAACATTACAATCTATCCGAGTGATAAAAGAACATAAAGCCTTCAGATAATCGCTAAATGCAAACCCTCACGGCCATTGGTTGGCCGTGAGGGTTATTTGCATTCACGAAATCAGTTAAAGCTTTACTCATCCGCAGTTCTTATTAAACCCGGATCGACAATTTCATACCCTTTTTCCCGCAAACCAGATACAATTTCTTCCAGCGCATTTGCGGTCCACTCACGGTCATGCATCAGCAGATTTGCTCCGTTACCCAATAGTTCTGTATTCACCATAATGTCAGCAAGGGCATCTTCATCCATGTACTCCTCATTCCAATCGTAGCCATAAGACCAATTCATAAGAAGCATCCCTTCCTCTTTCGCAACCTGCTTTGAATAATCGGTATTTTGGCCATTAGGCGCCCTGAAAAATTTCGGCCTTTCTCCAATAATGTCCTCAATCAAATCATTCAAACGGACAATTTCTTTTTTCTGCTCTTCTTTCGTTGCATCGACTAAAGCTTGATGATGGTATGTATGGTTACCAATTAAAAAGCCCATATCATGGATTTTCTTTAATACTTGCTTTTGTTCTTCCCTCTCTAGAAAGTGTCCGTTGACGAAAAAAATTGCTTTGGCATCTAATTCTTTCAATGTTTTAGCCATTTCAAGAGCGTGCTTGTCCGGCGCATCGTCAATTGTCAACAGCACGACATTCTCTTCCGCTTGATCTTTAATGGGTTTGATAGACCAAGTATCTGTCAATTCATATTTGGGCTCTATAACGCTGTCAGCCGATCCGCTTTCCGGTTGTACTGTTTCTTGTACTTCATTCTCACCTGTATCCTTCTGTTCTTCTTGTCCTTCAGAAACGTTATCCTCATCTGTTTGTTCCTGGGTATCCTCTTCGTTTTCACTTTGCTGACTCTCTTTGTCAGGACCTGCCGAAGTAGACAAGTGGCTACAGCCGGCAAGTAAGAGTACACCGATTATTCCAATCCATAAAATCTTGAGCTTCTTCAAAAAATTCCCTCCTGCTGTTTGTCGTTTCCTGTCTCCTCATTATAAATAATCCACTAAAAGTTGGGAACCATTCCACGTAAGAATTTTCTAGTGAGAAAGAAGGATTTTTAAAGTGTTTAGTGGTTTACAAGGATGGGTAATCATATTCTATGTGTTCGTTTCTGTCGAGTTTTGAC
Organism: Sediminibacillus dalangtanensis; assembly: GCF_017792025.1. Taxonomy (NCBI): domain Bacteria; kingdom Bacillati; phylum Bacillota; class Bacilli; order Caryophanales; family Bacillaceae; genus Sediminibacillus; species Sediminibacillus dalangtanensis. The sequence goes on along the minus strand of NZ_CP046956.1, from coordinate 1,634,533 downwards.
GAAGCAATTCATTCCTCCCTTCCCTCCTAAAGAAAGAATCTCCTTCAAAAACATGGACATATTAAGACCATTCCTGAACACCAAGATATTTGCAAACCATTTTAAAACATGGACAATTTATGTTTTAATACATAATTGTGGTTTTATTAACAATGTTGATTACGTCAAAAAAATTATAAAGGAAAGGAACGAGAAAAAATGAATAAAATTACCAGAGTTTTTTATATTTCCCTTGCTGTAGCTATCATTTTTATCATCTGGGGCTTGATTTCGGATGATGTCTTGCCTAATGGCAATTTGGAGAACGTGACAAGTGCAGTCCAAGGGTTTATCGTTGAAAAATTCGGCTGGTTCTATTTATTATCAGCTACGGGATTCCTGGTTTTCGCGATATTCTTGATTTTTTCTAAATACGGCAATATCAGGCTTGGTAAACCAGAGGACCGTCCAGAGTATAACTACTTAACCTGGTTTGCTATGCTATTCAGTGCCGGAATGGGAATTGGTTTGGTGTTCTGGGGAGCTGCGGAACCACTGTCGCATTTTCATACTCCGCCAGATGGAAACATTGTCGAGGGGTCCCCAGAGGCAGCCCGGACAGCAATGCGTTACAGCTTCTTCCACTGGGGCCTGCATCCATGGGGGATCTACGCTGTCATCGCACTGGCACTAGCCTATTTTAAATTCAGAAAAGGTGCACCTGGTTTGGTCAGTTCCATTCTGGAGCCATTATTTGGTGAAAAAATAAAAGGCGGTTGGGGCACCCTTGTCGACTTTATCGTAGTGTTTGCGACTATCTTCGGTGTTGCTACCTCACTCGGACTCGGAGCTATTCAAATCAGCGGCGGTCTTGCTTTCATCTTTCCGGGTATAGACCGTACGATAACTGTACAACTAATCATAATTGCCATCGTAACTGTGCTCTATTTGTTGTCGGCAATGACCGGGATTAACAAAGGTATAAAATATTTAAGTAATACGAATATCGTATTGGCCATTCTACTTATGGTGTTTTTACTGTTTGCCGGGCCGACTAACTTCATCATGGATTTATTTACTACGTCACTTGGGAATTATGCTGCCAACATTGTCAATATGAGTTTCCGGCTTACCCCGTTCGATCAAGATAATACATGGATTCAGGGTTGGACGATTTTCTATTGGGCCTGGTGGATTGCGTGGGCTCCATTTGTCGGTACTTTTATTGCCAGAGTATCAAAAGGAAGAACAATCCGAGAATTCGTATTAGGTGTTCTTCTGGTGCCGACCATATTTGGCGCATTATGGTTCTCGGTTTTCGGCGGATCTGCCATCAACCTTGAATTTTACGGCGGTCAGGACATCATTCATTACGTAAATGACATGGGAACCGAAATTGCATTATTCGCAGTATTGGAGTCCTATCCTCTCGGTTTAATCATGTCGATTTTAGCTGTTTTGCTAATCAGTACTTTCTTTATCACATCAGCGGACTCCGCTACATTTGTGCTGGGTATGCAAACCACAGGCGGCGGATTGAATCCACAAAACAGGATAAAATTTGTTTGGGGCATTATCCAATCGGCTGCTGCAGCCATCCTATTATGGCAAGGTGGTCTGAAAACGTTGCAAACAGCTTCTATCATTGCCGCTTTTCCATTTGCTATCATTATGATTTTGGTCGTGTTTTCATTGGTCAAGTCCTTCCGTGAGGAAGCAGCAACAGTGGACTTACGCCGACCAAAGAAAGATAATAGATAATATGATAAGTAGCTGTGTCCAAAAGAGTCTCGGCCAACGAAAAAACCGAACGAACCCGTTCGGTTTTTCTTTTTTTTACTTCTAAATTTCTAATGTGATGCTACCCAGCTACAGCGCCTCGCGATCCTCTATATAGCAAGAAATGAAGTAGTGTTACTATCTCCCTGTCATAGCCTGAAAGCTGTACCATAGCGCACTTTTTCTTATAACCTGTCAGTGGTGCAATACTTCCCTTAGAAAGCAGTATCCTGCCTGAGTGAAGCGAAACACTCATCACACAACTGGGTGAAAAAAATTACTGCCCTTCCTGTGAAATAAAATTGAAACACTGGAAGATGGCCATTTAGAATTTCACGTTCTGTTATCGTTCGCTTTCGCAAGTGGATTTATGGCATGTCCTAGCTTTTTTCTTTATTTCACTAGTCCATTTCCTAAACCGGAAAAATACGGTACTCTTCACACTTCCATAGTTTGTATGGCTCTATACTGAATGTGGTGGTGTCCCCTGTCGTGATGCGGATTCGAACAGGGCAAAAAAATACACTCATTCCCTCTCTCTTTGTTACCCTAAAGTTGCCGACACCAAAGGAAAAAGAGAGGGATATGAGTAAAACGTCATTTTATCATCGAATTATTAGGGATTAAGATAAACAAGTGGATGTATGGAATGTAAAGGAAGAAGGAAGTGCTTTAAGAGTAGAGCTTTACACAAAAGGCAACAAAAGTGCCCATTCTGTAAAGAGAGGGTGGGAGGAAAAATCACACCACCACTTTTGACAGAGAACCGTTTTTATTTCATTTTGTTACACAAACCGCACTCCTGTTTCATTTTGTTAACAATTAGGTTATAGAGACTAATACTGGCGAATTTTTTGTTATGATGTAGCTATACGACATCAACCAAAAGGAAGGTGCGGCATATCACTAAGCAAAGATGGCTTACCTTTATTTTTGTGGGCTTAGTTTTAATTTCAACAAGTTGTAATGCGAAGCATCCAATCGAAGAAGTAAGCTTCGCCCCAAGTGATTATCAGGTCTTTTATTATTCAACCAATTCAAACCCAAAAATAGAAAATGAATATTTAACCGCTATTTTGGATTTAAAACAAGATTATCCTGAGCAAATGGATAATATAGAACGTAAAGAAACAACCAAAGAAGCCGCGAAAAGAAAAAAAATTAGTGAATATCCATCGCTTGTTATCGTGAAAGATGGAGAAACAATTTCAACTGTAAGTGGCAATACAAAAAAATCAGAAGTATTACAGCATCTGCTAAAAACAGTCAATTAAGAAAGCCGTAAAGCATTACTCCCACCCCCGACAGGTTAAATCTACTACTCGGAGGTGGAATTTTTTGTCTTACAGAAAGAATTACGTAACAGGTTCTATACTGAATGGGATGATTTTCTTTGTTACTGAGACTCCTGCGGGATATGAGCGACTGAGACCCTTCAGTAGTTATGCGGGAAGGTCCGTGCATTATAACGCGGAAAGCGAGTTTTGTTTCCCTCTGGGGACTGAACAAAACTGCTATGATTATGGAATAAGCTTTTCGACATAGAAATGGTGGAGTGAGAGTCTTACCAATACATTTACATAGAATCCAATATGAAGCGATCACACTTTATTACGGACAAAAGCGCAAGCGCCTGTTTAAAGGAACAGGCTAAAGCCGCCACGTCCTGTGGCAACGCCTGCATGACCCACATCGTTTGGGCCTCCGACAAGCTTAAGAAACAGCCTCTGTGTGGCGCTTTTTGCCACACAGAGGCTGTTTTTAAGACCCGAGGGGGTAGGCGCTGGAGCTGGACGTGGCTGTTTCAGCCAATAATGATCCACAGACAGTTAAATTTATCATTTCCTATATAACAAGAAAAAAACTCCAGAAGATTGATCTTCTGGAGTTTTTGCATTTCAAATTATTTAGCGATATGAATCGGTGAGCCAAGGGCAACTTCTGCTGCCTCCATGGTAATTTCACCAAGTGTTGGATGGGCATGAATAGTAAGTGCAAGATCTTCAGCAGTCATTCCTGCTTCAATCGCCAATCCTAGTTCAGCAATCATGTCACTGGCATTTGGACCGGCAATTTGTGCTCCAATGACCAATCCATCATCTTTTCTCGTGATAAGTTTTAAAAATCCATCACTATCATTAAGAGATAATGCACGGCCGTTCGCTGCAAATGGGAATTTAGAAGCTTTCACTTCATACCCATCATCCTTGGCACTTTGCTCATCATATCCAACTGTAGCCAGTTCCGGCTCGGAGAATACAACAGCAGGGATGCCATTATAATCAATCTCAGACTTTTCTCCGCCGATAACTTCGGCAGCTACTTTTCCTTCATAGGACGCTTTATGAGCAAGTGGAGGACCGGCAACAATATCACCAATCGCAAAAATATTATCTACATTTGTACGGCACTGCTTGTCGATTTTGATCAATCCTTTATCGTCCATCTCGATGCCTACTTGCTCAAGCCCGATTTCAGCAGTGTTTGGACGTCGACCGACTGTTACAAGAACGTAATCAGCTTCGATAACCTCTTGATTATCTTTTGCCTCATAAGTTACTTTAACGCCATTATCCGTTTCTTCTACTCCCTTAGCCATTGCGTTGGTTACAATTTCTACGCCTTTAGACTTCAGACGACGCTTCACAAGAGAAGTCATCTGCTTTTCGAAACCGCCCAGGATATCTTTCGTTCCTTCTAAAATCGTCACTTTCGTACCGAAGTTGGCATAAGCAGTTCCTAGCTCTGTTCCGACATAACCTCCGCCGATCACTACCAATTTCTCAGGAATTTCACCTAAGTTAAGCGCTCCAGTGGAATCCAGAACACGATCAGAGAATTTGAAAGTCGGAAGTTCAATCGGGCTTGAGCCCGTCGCGATAATACAGTTATTAAACGTATAAGTCTGAGAATTTTTCTCGTCCATTACTCTCACTGTATTTTTATCGACAAAGTAAACTTCCCCTTTCACAATGTCCACTTTGTTCGCTTTTAAAAGTCCTTCCACTCCGCTGGTCAGTTTATTGACCACAGTGCCTTTCCATTCTTGAACTTTTGAGAAATCGACACTGACATTTTCTGTTTTAATTCCAAGCTCATCTTCGCCATGTGCCTGTTCGACACGGTGACCTGCTTGAATCAAAGCCTTGGAAGGAATACAACCGACATTTAGGCAGACGCCCCCCAGATTGCCTTTATCGACAATGGTGACCTTCTGGCCGGTTTGGGCAGCCCGGATGGCGGCTACATAGCCGCCTGGTCCGGCGCCAACTACTAAAGTATCTAATTCGATCGGGAAATCTCCTACTACCATAATTTACGCCTCCATCATAATTAATTGTGGATCGTTCAACAGACGCTTGATTTGATTTAGTGCCATTTGGGCTGTAGCGCCGTCTACGATACGGTGATCAAAGCTTAGGGATAGGCTCAATACTGGAGCTACCACAATTTCACCGTCGCGTACAACAGGTTTTTCAGCGATACGTCCAATTCCTAGGATGGCTGCTTCTGGGTAGTTAAGCACAGGTGTGAACCACTGTCCGCCTGCAGAACCGATATTGGAAATAGTGCTTGAAGCACCTTTCATTTCATTCGGGCTTAGTTTACCATCTCTTGCTTTGCCTGCCAATTCATTGATTTCTTGAGAAATCGCAAAGATGGATTTAGCATCAGCATTTTTCACAACTGGTACTAGCAATCCTTTATCCGTATCAGCAGCAATACCGATATTATAGTAATGTTTTTGAACGATTTCATCGGTATTTTCATCAATGGATGCATTTAAAATCGGATATTTTCTCAGGGATGAAACCAAAGCTTTTACGACATAAGGTAGATAGGTCAGCTTGATTTCTTGTTCAGCAGCAACTGCTTTGAATTTCTTTCTGTGTGCTACTAGCTCAGTTACGTCCACTTCATCATGAAGTGTTACGTGAGGAGCTTTTGTTTTCGAATTAACCATCGCTTTAGCGATAGATTTGCGGATGCCGCTCATTTTCTCGCGAGTTTCAGGGAATTCGCCTTCCGGAACTGTTTGAGCAGTAGCAGGAGCAGCAGATTGGTCCTCAGCCGGCTGTTGTTGTTCTGCTTGATCAGCGGCAGGCTGCTGTCCTCCGTTCAAGTAACTGTCTACATCTTCTTTGGTAACTCGGCCATTTTTACCTGTACCCTGTACCTTCGCGATTTTCACGTTGTTGTCGCGGGCATATTTACGTACAGAAGGCATAGCAATGACACGTCTGTCAGAATCTTCAGCGCTGTCCTCTTCACTTGCAGCAGGCTGCTCTTGATCAGCAGCAGGTTTTTCTTCTGACTCAGAAGGTTCTTCTTCTTTTGCAGGAGCTTCTTCCTCTCCACTGTCTTCTGATTCATAACCTTCTGCGTCAAGCGTGATAATGACGTCACCTACAACGGCAACCGTTCCTTCTTCCACTTTCACATCTTTGACTGTCCCCTCTACAGGAGATGGAATTTCAACAACAGCCTTGTCGTTTTGTACTTCGCAAAGCACGTCATCTTCATTGACCTGGTCGCCTTCTTTTACGAACCATTTTACTATTTCACCTTCATGGATACCTTCACCGATATCCGGAAGCTTGAATTCAAAAGCCATTTATATTGCCTCCTATCTCAGGTTCTCTTTAGAAATTAACTACTTGGTTGACTCTTTCAATTATGTCGTTATAGTTTGGAAGCCAAACTTCTTCTGCTTGAGAGAACGCATATACTGTATCAGGAGCAGTAACTCGCAATACAGGAGCTTCCAGATGAAGAATCGCACGTTCTTGAATTTCAGCAATGATGTGCGCTGCCACACCAGCTTGGCGTTGTGCTTCCTGTACCACTACTACCCGATTTGTTTTCTTCACAGATTCCAAGATTGTATCCATATCGATTGGCATTACGGTTCTTAAGTCGATTACTTCCGCGCTTACGCCATTCTTTTCCAGCTCTTCAGCAGCTTTCAAAGAAGAATGGACCATTGCACCATAAGCTACAAGCGTTACATCCGTTCCTTCACGTTTCACTTCGGCTTTTCCAAGATCAATCGTGTATTCTTCTTCCGGCACTTCCTCACGGAAAGAACGGTAAAGCTTCATGTGCTCAAGAAAAACGACCGGATCGTTGTCGCGGATGGATGAAATCAACAAACCTTTTGCATCATAAGGAGAAGAAGGAATGACAACTTTCATACCAGGCTGTTGCGCAATCAATCCCTCCAAAGAATCGGCGTGCAATTCTGGAGTGTGAACCCCACCGCCGAATGGTGAACGGATTGTAACAGGCTGCGCCTTTGTACCGCCTGAACGATAACGCATACGGGCCATTTGACCGTTGATGGCATCCATCGCTTCATAAACGAAGCCAAAGAATTGAATTTCAGGTACTGGACGGAATCCTTGCAAAGCCAGACCGATGGAAATACCGCCGATGCCTGATTCAGCAAGCGGGGTGTCAAATACGCGGTCTTCTCCGAATTCATCTTGCAGCCCTTCAGTGGCACGGAAAACACCGCCGTTTTTACCGACGTCTTCTCCGTAAACCAGCACATTTTCATCATTTTTCAATTCAGTGCGCAAGGCATCTGTAATTGCTTGGATCATTGTCATTTGAGCCATGATTTACTTCGACTCCTTTTCTGTGTATTCTTCCAACTGTTCTTCCAAATGGGAAGGAAGTTCTTCATACATATTCTTGATGAGGTCTGTTACCTTTTGTTTTGGCTGTTCGTCGGCTTTTTTGATTGCCGCTTTAATTTCTTCTTTTGCCTGTTCAATTACTTTGTTTTCTTCCTCTTCCGACCATAGGCCTTTCTTCTCGAGGAAGCTGCGGAAACGTACAAGCGGATCGCGTTTTTCCCACTCATTATCCATGTTTTCTGTACGGTAACGAGTCGGGTCGTCGCCAGCCATTGTGTGCGGTCCGTAACGATAAGTCAATGTTTCAATCAAGGTAGGACCTTCTCCGTTAATGGCACGTTCACGCGCTTCTTTCGTTGCTGCAAATACAGCCAATACATCCATACCGTCTACCTGGATGCCCTCAATTCCTGCAGCAACCGCTTTTTGCGCCAATGTTGTAGCTGCAGTTTGCTGCTCAACAGGTACAGAGATTGCAAATTGGTTGTTTTGCACCACGAAAATTGCTGGAGCTTGATAAGCACCCGCAAAGTTGATTCCTTCGTAGAAGTCACCTTGGGAAGTACCGCCGTCACCAGTATAAGTAATTGCAACTGATTTTTTACCGCGGCGCTTCATACCAAGTGCTACACCGGCAGCTTGGGTATATTGAGCACCGATGATGATTTGTGGACTTAGTGCATTTACACCTTCAGGCATCTGGTTGCCATGGAAATGTCCACGGGAGAACAAGAATGCTTGATACAACGGCAGGCCGTGCCAGATCAATTGAGGCACATCACGGTAAGCCGGAAGAATAAAGTCTTCTTTCTCCAATGCATAATGTGTTCCCAATTGAGAAGCTTCCTGACCGGCAGTCGGAGCATAGAATCCCAGTCGCCCTTGTCTATTCAGCGCAATGGAGCGTTGATCCAGGATACGGGTATACACCATTCTGTGCATAAGTTCTTTCAATTCATCATCCGAAAGATCAGGCATAGCATCTTCATTGATGATCTCGCCGTCTTCATTCAGAATTCGAAACGTTTCAAATTGGTTTTCGATGTTTTCAAGAGTACGTTTCAAATCGACTCACCTCTTCCTTTCTCTTATCCTTTAGATTTGTCCCCGACCATACGGGGTAAGTAATACTGAGTGGGCCGAAACAACTTTTCGGCAACTTGAACAGAAAGCACGCACAAAGGCAATAATCCTTTATGGTTCTAGCCTTCCCAAAAGTTTAAAAAATCTGTACCAATTATGATAAAAATACAATACCCTTTATTTCAATTACTTAATCGTTTGATAAAGCAATCAACAAACTGTTACATAGTTTATCTTTAAATTGACTGGTACAATTTTCACTCTGGTTTAATTTTAGCTCATTCGTATGGGATGGTCAAACACTTTACCTTTGTGGATTGTATTTTTTTCTATGAGTAAATTCCTGGCGAGAGATCCGCCAACACGACGGCCTTCATTTATATCTTGTAGCTGTTTCAGGATTTTCAGCTAACTGTATCAATAGCTTTTGGGTAAATTCATTAGTAGATGCAGAAACAGCCCATCATCCTGCTCTTCTCACAAAGAAAATTTACCGATTAAAGAGCCTGCAGGCACGGTCTTATTTTTATTTAAGTGGCTCTTGTTTTTGTAATAATTAAGTGATTGCTTAACCAATGATAGGAGGACATGCTAGTGATCCTGTTAGACATAGGATGTATTGATAGAAGTTTAGTGTGTTACAACTTCTGTATAAGCAGCAGTTTTAGAGGATATAAGAACAAAAGCACAAGCGCCTGTTTAAAGGAGCACAGGCTAAAGCCGCCACGTCCTGTGGCAACGCCTGCATGACCCACATCGTTTGGGCATCTGACAAGCTTAAGAACAGCCTCGGCGTGGCGCTTTTTGCCACATAGAGGGTGGGCTTAAGACCTCGAGGGGGTAGGCGCTGGAGCTGGACGTGGCTGGTTCAGCCAATAATTATCCACAGACAATTAAATTTATCATTTCCTATACAGTTAAAAAACCCTCCATTTCAGTTTGGAGGGTTCAACTAGTTATTCATCCTTCGTGTTCTCTTGATCTTGCTCGTCTTCTTGAGCATCTTCGTCCGATTCGCTTTGTTTGTTAGATTCACTTTCCGATTGATTCTCATATTCGACATTCAATTCGGCCTGTTCATAAAAATCTTGCTTCAATTGATTATAGGCTTCTGTTTTGTCATTAAATGTTTCATTGGCAGCAATTACCTTGTCATAATTTTCATTGATAACATCGATTTGGGCCCTTAGATCTTCCTCTTGCAAGTCTTCCTGCTGCAACATTTGATACAACTTCCGATCCTGTTCCAAGGCTGAGTGGTAGGCCTCGTTCAATGCTTGATATGCCTGCTCCCTTTCATCCATAACACTGATCATCTCGTTGGCAGTAGATTGAACCTGGTCATCTTCCAATTCATCAACCAATGAATCAATTTTATCGAATTCTGACTTTGCCGATTCAATGCTCTCCTTTTCCGCCTTAAGTCGTTCTTCCCGTTTGTCTATCAGACCTAAAGCTTCCTCCGACAATTCTTTCACTTGATCAAATTCTTCCATCCCCAAGGAGATAATTTCATTATATAACTCTTTTTCCTGCTGCTCGAGTTCCACTAAAGGTTGCTGTTGTTCCGCAAAAACATCTTCCTGTGAAACTGCCTCCTCTAAATGCTCGTACATTTTTTCTTCCGTGGACTGACTATTACAGGCAGCCAGCAACATTAAAAGTATCCCTAAAAGGATTATAATACGGTTCCTTGGCAATGATTCCCCTCCTATCTTCGTAGTTGAATATCTTTTATGTAGATTCAATTACGTTTTCCATCATATAATAAATCCAACGGTTTATAAAGCAGTTTTTCAACCGCATTATTCCTTGTTTTAGTTTATGAGGACAGCCCCCAAACATTCTTATTTGTCTGGAAAAGTATTTCAATTCCCGCTTTCCACGGTAATGTGTTAAACTAAAAATCACCATAGTTTGCAGCTTAGGAGTGAAAGATATGATAACAATGGATGATATTGTCCGGGAAGGCAATCCGATTTTAACAAAAACAGCCGAAGAGGTTTCTCTGCCTGCAACAGAAGAGGAAACAGAAACACTTAAGGAAATGTTGCAATTCCTAAAAAATAGCCAGGATGAAAAAATTGCCGAACAATATAATTTACGCGCAGGGGTGGGACTCGCTGCTCCGCAAATAGGAATACCAAAGCGGATGATCGCCGTCCATTTAGAGGATTTCGATGGCAAACAATACAGTTATGGCTTGTTCAATCCGCGAATTGTCAGTCATTCTGTTGAGAAAGCGTACCTTTCCACAGGAGAAGGATGTTTGTCCGTTGATCGGGAAGTCCCGGGTTATGTCCCTCGATATGCACGGATTACTGTAAAGGCAACTGATTTGGAAGGAAATCCAGTTAAACTTCGGCTAAAGGGATATGCCGCCATTGTTTTCCAACATGAAATCGATCATTTAAACGGCATTATGTTTTATGATTATATTAATCCAGTTAACCCGTTCGAAGTTCCAGAAAATTCCAAACCAATAGAATAAACCTGAAAACAGGCTGTCCGATAATTGGTATTCCTTATCGGACAGCCTGTTGCATACGATGGCTCCTGCCTTTCCGGATAGCCTCGTACCAAGAGCATTTCTACTGAAATGCAACCCAAGGAGAAAATCATCACGTTCAAGTCATAATAGGCCGATTTGCACCATTCCTTTAGCGAGACCTGCCTCATCTACATTCCCGATAATATGGTTTGCCACCGCTTTCAGTTCTGGTACTGCATTCCCCATGGCAACCCCTGTTCCAACATGTTTGATCATTTCAATATCATTGAGACCGTCGCCAAATGCATATGCATCAGCACTATTAAGTCCGCTCGCCTCGATCAGTTTTTCTACTCCTACAGCCTTTGATCCTCCTCCAGGTAAAACATCACAGGAGTAGTCATGCCACCGGATGAGCGTAAAATAATCATCGTTATCCTGATACATTTTTTCTTCTTGATCTTTACAAAACAACAATGCCTGATATATTTGCTTTTTATAAAAGTAGTCAGGATCGACTTCCGGGTAAGCAAACTTCAAGCTGGACAAACTATCCGCAATAAATGGGTCCTCCTTAATGGAAGCCCGCATCCCTTCATGGTTCATAAACACCATGGCATGACCAGACTGTTCTGCTTTTTTAGAGAGAGCGGTCAACTGCTCAACCGTCAACGGGTGCTCATAAACAGTTTTGCCTTCGAGAACGACATATTGGCCGTTAAAGCAGACGTAGGAATTTATATCCAATTCTCTACAAATATCTTTAATCATAAAAGGAGCTCTTCCTGTCGCAATGGCAACATAAACCCCTTGTTCTTTTAGCGACTTTACTGCTTGTTTGGTTTCAGTTGGTATCTTTTTTTCATGATCTACGATGGTTCCGTCTATATCGAGAAATACAATTTTATCAGCCATTTTCCTTCCCCCTACATCCAAATTGAACAACTGCCGATCGATTCGGCACTTCACAAATAATTGGCTTCACAAAAAACAAGCATTTCTGTTTTAAGCTAGTATAAGTTGACTCTTTAAGTAAAAAATATCATTACACGAGGCAGCAAAAAACTCAAGATAATTCGGCTGAAACAGAAAAAAATAAATTTAGAGACGCGTTTCTATTTCAATATTTGCCATTTCATACTATACTATAAATTAATAGGGATTGGATCGGTAAACGTTTTTCTGTTGCTTTTCTTTGTGTATAAGGAAAGGAGCTGTAAGTAATAATGTTAAAACGTTTGAGGGAAAAGTTAAAAAAACAATGGAAAGGTCTGTTAGGACGCGGTCGCAAAGGCGTACCTAGTACATTTGAAAATGACTGCCGCTAAGTGAAAACCCTGCTGCGTTTGTTGATTACTGTATTTTACTGATAATAAACATGCTATGAAAAAGGATATAACTGGTAATACAAGATTAAGGAGAGATATATTTTATGGTATATAAAGTTCTTTACCAGGAGTTACCGGAAGAAATACCAGTGCGGGAACGCACGAAAAGCTTATACTTTGAGGCTGAATCAGAACGACAAGTTAGAAAAGAACTAGCCAGTCGCAACATTAATATCGAGTTTATCCAGCAACTTGATGAAACACATTTGGAGTATGAAAAACAATCTCCTGATTATAAAGTGGAGTCTGTTTAGTCAATGAAATTTGTAAAGAATGATCAGACAGCCGTTTTTGCACTTGGCGGGCTTGGAGAAATCGGCAAAAACATGTATGGGATTCAGTTCCAGGATGAGATTATTATCGTGGATTCGGGTATAAAATTTCCCGAAGATGAATTGCTGGGCATTGATTATGTCATTCCTGATTACACCTACCTGGTGCAAAACCAAGATAAAATCAAAGGGGTATTCATCACCCACGGACACGAGGACCATATCGGCGGGATTCCTTATCTGCTGAAGCAAATCAATGTCCCAATTTATGCTGGAAAACTTGCGATTGGATTAATCAAAAACAAACTGGACGAGCATGGTCTATTGCGAAATGCGAAGTTATATCCATTTCAAGAAGACGACGTTATTAAATTTCGTAAAACATCAGTTACCTTTTTCAGAACCACTCATAGCATCCCTGATTCCTATGGAATCGTAATCAAAACACCTCCAGGAAACATCGTTCATACCGGAGACTTCAAATTTGATTTCACACCGGTAGGAGAACCAGCAAACCTGGCGAAAATGGCCGAAATCGGCAAAGAAGGTGTCCTTTGTTTATTATCAGACAGTACCAACAGTGAGGTACCTGGTTTTACCAAGTCCGAGCGTGTAGTAGGGGAAAGCATCAGCGATATTTTCGCAAGAACTAGCGGCAGATTAATTTTCGCAACCTTTGCTTCCAACATCCACCGACTCCAACAGGTAGTTGAGTCCGCCGTGCGGCACAACCGCAAAGTGGCAGTTTTCGGTAGAAGTATGGAAGCGTCTATCAATATTGGTCAGGAGCTCGGATATATTAAGGCTCCCAAAGATACCTTTATCGATGCTCACCAGCTTAACAGACTTCCGGCAAATGAAGTGACGATTCTTTGCACCGGATCCCAAGGCGAACCAATGGCCGCCCTTTCCCGAGTTGCCAATGGAACGCACCGGCAAATTCAGATCATCCCTGGCGATACGGTTGTATTTTCTTCCTCTCCAATCCCTGGAAACACCGTAAGCGTCAGCAGAACCATCAACATGCTATATCGGGCTGGTGCGGATGTCATCCACGGACCGCTAAATGACATTCATACTTCGGGTCACGGCAGCCAACAGGAACAAATGCTGATGCTACGCCTTATCAGGCCTAAGTATTTCATGGCGATACACGGAGAATACAGAATGCTGAAAGAACATACAAAGCTGGCCAACGCTTGTGATATTGATCCAGGTAATTGTTTTGTCATGGATAATGGCGATGTACTCGCGCTTGGCAAAGACAATGCTGCGGTAGCCGGCAAAATCCCTTCCGGATCCGTCTATGTTGACGGCAGTGGTATCGGGGATATCGGAAACATAGTTCTTCGAGACCGCCGTATTCTTTCAGAAGAAGGCTTAGTCATGGTAGTCGTAAGTATCAATATGAAAGAGTTCAAAATCGCCTCAGGTCCTGACATTATTTCTCGTGGTTTCGTGTATATGAGGGAATCGGAAGATCTTATCAAAGAGGCCCAAAAACTTGTTTCATCCCACTTGAACAAAGTGATGGAGAGACGAACAACACAATGGTCGGAAATCAAAAATGAAATTACCGATACAATTGCCCCTTTCCTATACGAGAAAACGAAACGGAAGCCTATGGTCTTACCAATCATTATGGAAGTTTAACTTGAAGACGGAGACTGATCAGCGGTTTTAATAGCCGAAATCAGTCTCCGTTTGTTTTTGGTGTCCAGTTTTCTTAGAGCTCGAAACTTCCTCAGAAAGCGGAATATCTGACCTAGGTGTAGTACTTGCCACCATTCTTGATAGAAAGCTACTATCGCTTATTATTTGTCAAGTTCATTAACAGTTCATAGGTAAAACAAAAAACCGAACGAGTCCATTCGAACCGTTTGGTTTTTGCTTTGGCCCTTATTGACCCTATCTCGTTTTTCCGTTTAGTCTTCATCTACAACTAAGTGTTTTTCAAACCTGCTTATATCTTTATCTGCTCCAATGACAATCAATACATCATCATGCGAAATAACTTCGTCCGGCATTGGGGATACGTTAATATCCTTAGCCTGTTTAATGGCCACTACGTTACAGCCATAATTCGCACGAATATCTAAATCAATCAACGTTTTCCCACTCATCTTCCTGCCAGCCTTCACTTCTGCTATGCTATATTCATCCGAAAGTTCCAAGTGGTCCAGAATATTGTTGGAAATCATACTGTGGGCTATCCTTTTCCCCATATCCCTTTCCGGATGGACAACATGGTCTGCACCAATCTTATTTAATACTTTTTCATGGTAATCGTTTTGCGCTTTTACCGTTATTTTACTAATCCCTAATTCCTTCAGCATCAAGGTCGTCAAAATACTGGATTGAATATTATCACCGATTGCGACAATCACGTGATCAAAATTCCTGATTCCCAATTCTTTTAACACCTTTTCATCTGTGGTATCAGCAATAACTGCATGCGACGCAATATTTTTAAACTCATTGACTTTATCTTCAGCCAAATCAATCGCCAATACATGCATTCCTTCTTTACTAAGTTCGCGACATATACTTCCTCCAAAGCGACCTAGTCCGATGACTGCGAATTCTCTACCCATGCCTCTTCCTCCATATCTAATCAATACTTTCATCATTCTACCATATTTTCTGAAGAAGAGGCAGGGGAAGCTACTTTTTGCCTTTTACATAATCTGCATCAAATAAAAACATACGCATCAGCATATACAGAGAAGGAATCAGCAACAGCAACCCTAATATAAACGCACTCACCAGGGCAATACCCATCGCCTCATGTGTCGCCCCCTGCTCCACAGTGACATAAGGATATAACAAATATGGAAGGTGCCCTGCTCCGTAGCCAAAAAAGGCAAAAAAGAATTGGAGCATTACGCATATAAATGCAAGTCCATAATAAATACCCCGGTATATTAGCCACATTGCAGCTGAAAAACAAACGAGCGACAACCCGAACACCCACCACAAATCAATCATATTTTGATAGTGTTCGATGTTATGCTGGCTCAGCGCAATAAAGGTAGTCAAAGAAGCGATAATAGTCGGGAAGCTCCAAAACAAAGCATATTTCCTTACAAGTTCTAATGCTTTTCGGTCATTCGCCCGGTTTGCATAAAAACTTAGAAATGCTGAACTGATATAAAGCACGGAAACAATCGCCAAAAACACGACACTCCAAGAATAAGGACTTGTCATCAAATCCTTTGTAAGCAAAACCACCCCTTCCTCCGTTTCTTGTATAAAACCGCCTTCCGAAATAGTCATCGCTGTCGACAAGGATGCAGGAATAAGAAGTCCAGTGGCGCCATACAGAAACATATAGATATTGCTTTTCTTCGAACCATAATTCTCAAAGGCATAGAATGATCCTCTTACAGCCAATAATACAATAGCAATGCTACCTGGTATCAGCAAGGTCTGGCCGTAATAATAAGCGGTATCAGGAAAAAAACCGACAAGGCCTACAAAGAAAAAGACAAAGAAAACGTTGGTCACTTCCCAGACAGGTGAAAGGTATCTGGATATCAACTGGTTGATAATATGGTCGTTGTTGGTGAGCTTTGCATAGTACGCAAAGAATCCTGCACCAAAATCAACCGAAGCGACAATCAAATAACCATAAAGAAACAGCCACAGGACGATAATTCCTATCATTTCATAACTCATTGGTCATCATCCTTTTTTGCAATGTGGGGAAATCGCTGCTCAAGCTCTAATTCAACCGGATTGTTTTTAAATAGCTTTCTCAATACCCGTACACCGATGACCCCCAAAACGATATATAATCCTAAAAACAACAAAAACATCCAGCCAACATGCGGAGAAGTCGTCGCGGCTTCTGCCACCTTCATATAACCTCTCAAGATCCATGGTTGGCGCCCCACCTCAGCAAGAATCCAGCCAAATTCAATGGCAAGCATGGCTAGCGGACCATTGATAATAATCAGCCATAAAAGCAGCGGGTGTTCTTCATTCCAACGTCGGATTCTAAGCGAAATCAAATAAAGCATGGAAATTCCAAGGGCAAACATACCAAGTGTCACCATTCCGTCAAATAAATAATGAATCCATAATGGAGGGACCAATTCTTCATCGAATTCTTCCAGTCCTGACACTTCACTGTTGAAATCGCCGAAAGACAGAAAGCTTAAAAAGTTCGGCAGCCGGATAGCATGTTCCACTTCGTTTTCTTCATTCAGTGTGCCAAACAGTATTAAATCCGCACCTCTTTCGGTATCAAAATGCCATTCATAAGTCGCAAGTTTTTCTGGCTGGTGTTCTGCTAAATATTTTGCTGATACGTCACCTGCAATAGCAGTGGCGAGTGCAAAAGCCAAAGTGGATATCATCGTAAGCTTCAACGCTTTTTTATGGTACGGATTGGTTTTTTTCTTCAATATGTTAAACGCAGTAATGGCAGCCAATATAGCGGCAGATGCCAAATAAGCGGATGTCACCACATGAAAAACTTTGGCAGGTGTCGCCGGATTCAATACAGCAGCAATTGGATCGATGGACGTAATGGTTCGTCCATTTAATTCAAAACCTTGCGGCGCATTCATAAACGCATTTACCGTCGTGATAAAAACCGCAGACATGGTAGAACCAATGATTACAGGTATGGATAATATCCAATGATAAAACGGGTTTTTAAAACGATCCCACGTATACAAATATGCACCGAGAAATATGGCTTCAAAAAAGAAGGCAAAAGTTTCCATGAATAGCGGAAGGCTGATAACATTTCCTGCAATTTGCATAAAGCTTGGCCATAATAAAGATAGCTGAAGCCCAATTGCAGTACCAGTCACCACCCCGATTGCAACGGTTATGACAAAACCGCGTGTCCATCTTCTAGCAAGCAAGATGTAATGCGCATCACCTTTTTTTATTCCAATGAATTCAGCAATCGAAATCATCAATGGAACACCGACCCCGATGGTTGCAAATATAATGTGAAAGCCCAGCGTCAATGATGTCAACGCTCTGCTCATCGCTACACTATCAGCAAACAAACTGCATCCTCCCTTTCTGTTTCCTCCATAACTCCTAACAGATATAACCCTATCTAATTTTATTTTCCTTTACAGTACAGGGGTAAACGGAAAAATCACATCTGTATCATTTCTGAACCATTTGCGGATATGAAACCAGACGACTTTTCCCACTATATGCAGCCGCTTTGCCAATAATACAAAAGCTGCCCACTTGTTCGGTGGGCAGCTTTTGTATTAGAGAGCATTCAACATTTGAAATTGTGATTTAACCAGGTCGAAGTATTCTCCCCGTTGTTGCATCAGTTCCTGATGGTTGCCTTTTTCCAAAATTTTACCGTGCTGCAATACGATAATCTGGTCCGCTTCCCTTATCGTGGAGAGACGGTGTGCAATCATGATAGCCGTACGGCCCTTCAACAGCTTGCGCAAAGCCTGTTGAATCCTCATTTCTGTTTCTGTATCAATACTTGCCGTCGCTTCATCCAATATTAGTATTCGCGGATCCGCCAACAATGCCCGAGCAAAAGACAATAATTGTCGCTCACCAGCTGATAAAATGTTTCCTCTTTCTTCGACCTCCGTTTGATATCCATCGGCCAGCCGGCTGATGAACTCATCCGCACCGACTACTTTTGCAGCCTCATACACCTCTTCATCTGAAGCATCTGGCCTTCCGAATCGGATGTTCTCCATGATTGTACCTGAAAAAATAAATGTATCCTGAAGCACGACACTGATATTTTTTCGCAGACTATCGAGCTTTAAATCCCGCAAATCCAACCCGTCGATTTTCACCGCACCCTTGGTGGGATCGTAAAATCTACTGATCAGGTTTGCAATCGTCGATTTCCCTGATCCTGTATGCCCTACCAGTGCAACAGTCTGGCCAGGTTTCATTTCAAGAGAGATCTCATGTAATGCAATCCTGTCTTCATCGTAAGAAAACTGTACTTTATCAAATTCAATATGTCCTTCCATGTTGTCAATCGTCTTCGCATCCGGCTTTTCTTCTACGTTCGGTTGTTCGTCGAGAAATTCAAAGATCCTTTCTGAGGAAGCCATTGCAACCAGTAATTGATTATAAATCTGTCCAAGACGTGAAATCGGCTCCCAAAACATCCCAAGGAAAAAGGCAAACAAAACAAATGAACCGATTTCAATGCCTCCGTTGGCTTCTCCCAGCAATAATAAATGTGATCCATAGGAGATGAGAATGACTGTTCCAATGGCGTTGCTCATTTCTACGAAAGGTCCGAAGTAAGCACTCTTTCTCGTAGCAAGTCGTTCACTTTCATAATTATCTGTGTTCACACCATTAAAAAATTCGGTGTTTTCTTGCTCTTGCGAAAAAGACTGGGTGATCCGGATTCCCTGCATGCTTTCATTTAAATGGGAATTAAGCCTTGATTTCTGGATTCGGACATCCTGCCAAGCACGTCGTATGTTACGCCGCAGCTTTGTGGAAATGTAAAACATGATCGGTAATACGACCATGACTGCCAATGCAAGCGGAGGACTGACCACGAACAGGATGACTACGATACCGATAAGCATGACTACATCCATTAACAAATTGATAATCCCATTCGTAAATAATTCCTGTAAGGAATTAACATCATTCAAAATCCGTACAAGAATTGAACCGGCAGAACGTTTATCGAAAAAGTTATGGGACAAATGCTGAACATGGGAGAAGAGATTCCTTCGTAAATCATAAATCACATTCTGTCCAAGTATATTCACCCATTTTATCCGAAATGTATTCGCAAGATAACTGATTAAATACAATATTGAAATTCCAATGACAAGATACGTCAGGAAACCGACGTCTTTATTTTGTATTGCTATATCAATCGCCACTTTAGTAATCAAAACAGGCACAGCCATTCTGATCAGCGTGGAAATAAACATGGCGATAATGGCGCCTGGAACCAGCTTCCCGGTGTATGGTTTTACATATCTCAACAGTCGCAGCATTTGTTTCCAGTTAAAGGGTTTCTCCACTGCATGATCCAATGGATAATAAAATCGGTTAAGGTGCCTGCTTTGCTTGGGCTGATTAGCCATTGTTTTTGCCATACTATTCCCCCCCTTTTATTTTGCAGCACTCATGATTTCTTGTTTATCCTGATACTGAATATCGTAAATCCGCTGATATGGTCCGCCATTCGTCAACAGTTCTTCATGTCTGCCGCGTTCGACAATTTCTCCATCTTCCAGGACCAACACCTCGTCTGCATGTTTCAAAGAAGAAATTCGATGGGCTATGATAAAAGTGGTCCGATCTTTCATCACTTCTTTCAACGCCTTCTGAATTTTAAACTCTGTCTCCATGTCGACTGCTGATGTGGCATCATCTAAAACAAGAATGCTCGGATCAATTAAGATAGCCCTGGCAATTGCAATTCGTTGTTTCTGACCTCCAGAAAGTCCCATTCCTCTTTCGCCAAGCATGGTTTCATAGCCAGCAGGCATTTCCATGATAAAATCATGCGCCTGGGCACGCTTGGCTGCATCCACAATTTCGTCCATGCTGGCATTAGGGTTACCGTATGCAATGTTTTCTTTTATAGAAGTGGAAAATAAAAAAGACTCCTGCAATACAAAACCGATGTTGCGGCGTAATGATTTTAAATCGTATTCCTCCACTTTTCTTCCGTCCACCAGTACTTCACCCGCTTCAGGTTCATAGAAGCGGGTAATCAATTGAGTAATACTCGTTTTACCTGCTCCTGTCGCTCCGATTAAACCAACTACCGTTCCAGGGGGCGCGTCGAAAGATATATTTTTTAAAGCAGAATCATCATCTTCCGAGTATGTAAGGGTAACATGGTTAAAAGTGACATGCCCCTGTAGTCTCTGGACTTCTGCCGGATTCTTTGCATTCTGGATGTCCTCCTCAGCTTCCAGAATTTCCAGCAGCCGTTCCCCTGATGCTTTTGCCTGCGAGAACATATTAACGATAAATCCAAGCTGCATCAAAGGTCCAAGTATATAATTGACAAGGCTGAAGAAAGCCACGAGGGCACCAATACTTAGATTCCCGTTAATAACCAAATAACCACCGTAAGCAAGCAAGGCGACCATACAGATATTGCCGATGAATTCCATGAGCGGGAAGTAACGGGCCCAAATATGCGAGGTAGCAATATAATTATCTTTGTAGTTGTCATTCTTATCGGTAAAACGGTAGATTTCAAAATCTTCTTTCGAAAGCGACTTTACTGTATTCATTCCGCTGACATTTTCCTGAATCCTCGTATTGAGCCTTCCCATCGATTTTCTGATTTTCCGGAATGAAGGATGAACACGCCGATCAAACTTATAGACAACAACTGCTAAAAACGGCATGGCAGCCATGGTTACTAGAGCCAAAGGAACGGAATAGTAAAACATGACACTCAGACTCAAAAGCATCAACAAGACGACTTTGATCAATTCCTTACATCCTGCAGCAAGGAAAAATTTGAATCCTTCCACATCCATTGTCAGACGTGACATCAAATCCCCTGTTCTAGCGTTGTCATAATAAGTAAACGAAAGCCTTTGCAGTTTTTGGTATAAACTATCCCTTAATGTGTACACGGATTTAACACCAAACAATTCTCCTAAATACTGCTGGGAAAAGTTTGCGACTCCTTTCACGGCCATGATGAGTATAAATCCTACTGACAAATACGGAATCCATGAGTACTGGCCCTTCAATACGACATTGTCGATGGTCAACTGCAGGACCACTGGGTAAATGACTGTTATTGCTGTAACCAGCATAACGAAAAACAGGGATGCAAAAAACAATTTTTTAAATGGCCAGTAATAGTTTTTTAACTTTTTAAAAGTGTCCAAGAATATCCCTCCTCCTGATGATTTTTTCACGTATGTATAAATATATCGGGTAACGAAATATTTTTCCACCCATTTGACTCAATTTTTTTAAAATTTTTAATCGGCTGCGAATTACCGGAATGCTTCTACTCTCCTCAAAGAATAAGGGACATTTTGTCACGGTTTCTTAATCGTACATATAAACGGTAACTCTGTTAGAGCTAAAAGAAATGGTGTACTCCTAAATCGATTAGAGTTGCAGAAGAAGGAGGATTCCTTGGAAAAGTACCATGGTTATCCTAACCTTGCGTTCATGCCTTTCATGCCTTTTTCGCTTTATCCATAAGAAGGACTAATGTTTTTTCCACGTGAGTTGGCCTAGAAGAATGTATATTATTTAGACACAGGATTTTAATAAGGAGGGAGGATACGAGGAGAATCTGAAGGGAAGCAAAGTTATTACCAAACACCGTATCAGCATTCCTTAAGCGTGGAAAACAAGAGGACAAAAGCGCAAGCGCCTGTTTAAAGGAGTACAAGCTTAAGAACAGCCTCGGCGTGGCGCTTTTTGCCACACAGAGGGTGAGGCGCTGGAGCTGGACGTGGCTGTTTCAGCCAATAATTATACACAGACAGTTAAATTTATCATTTCCTGTACAACAAGAAAAAAGCAGGAGAATTAGCGCTACCGCTCCCATCCTCCTGCTGTTAGTTCTTATTTATTTCTCGTTTTGCCCTAAAACACGATTGACGCGCTTACGCAGCATTTTCATACCGCCACCGCCGGCTTGAAAATGCCGAAGGTTTCCTTCTGCATCGAATACATAGTATGCAGGGACGTATTGATTTTCAAATGCATCTGTCAAGGCATGTTTGTTATCAACAAATATTGGTTGGGAAATGCCGTGTTCTTCAGCCACTTCTTTTATCTGTTCCAGATCTAAATCTTTTTCGGAGCGTGGCATGTGAACAGCTACGACATTTAAATCATCCTTGTATTCATCGCGAAACTCATTTACATTCGGCATAGCTTCTTTACATAGACCACAGCTTACAGACCAAAAATGGATTAAAGTCGGCTTTCCTCCAACCAAGTCTTCTTTCGTTACTTCTCCGTTAAGCCATTCGGTAGCGCCTTCCAATTCAGGCATTGGTGTTCTTAGTTTCATTCCCTTTTCCTCCTTCTTCAACCAAAGCGATTATGTCGTGAAAAAGGTCTAACACAATGTGTTAGACCCGTTTAAGTCTTCACGGAACCGAATTACAATGTTTCTTGACCTGGTTTCCAGTTCGCCGGGCAAAGACCGCCAGTTTGCAATGCCTGCAGAACACGTAGTGTTTCATCGACGTCACGGCCGATGTTATTGTGGTTAACTACTTGATACTGAAGCTCCCCTTCTGGGCTGATAATGAATAAACCGCGAAGCGCTACCCCTTCTTCTTCAATCAGTACTCCGTATTCACGGGCAACCTGATGATTGGTATCGGCAGCTAACGCGTACTCCAGGTCACCAAGACCGTTATCCTCTCTTGGGGTATTGATCCAAGCTAAATGCGTATGGATAGTATCAGTGGAAACACCGATAACTTCTGCATCCAAATCTTCAAATTCGTCGAAACGGTCAGAAACCGCAGTGATTTCTGTCGGGCAAACGAAAGTAAAATCCATTGGATAGAAGAAAAGCACCGTCCACTTATCGTTTTTCATGTTTTCTTCCAAAGATACTTTTCCAAATTCCTTATTAGATAGTACGGCATCCATCTCAAACCTAGGAGCCTGTTTTCCTACCATGCGTTCTGCCATATGTAATCCCTCCACATTGCTTCTCTATTTTTCAACGAACGCTGTTGATTTACAAAAAACATTATAAAGGAGGAACGTTGTTCAGTCAAAAATTAATTCATTTCGTTCCCAATGACAAAAATTCTGTAAAAAGCCCGAAGATATATAAGAATAAGGAAGAAAATTGGCTTGTTCAGTTGCAAACAGTCTTTTTTTCTTTTAACTTAACAATACATAGGAAGGAGACGTAGTATGGACATTTTTCAAGAAGGGTTGTATTTGGATTTCGGAGCACTCCTTGGTTATGGATTGCAAATCATCCTGTTGATCATCGGTTTTATGATTGCCGCACCGCTCGGGAAAAAAATCATTGCTAAAACACTCTCCCGAGCCGGACGAAGGGAAAAGGTTTCAGAAGGAAGAATAAAAACCCTCGAAAAACTGCTGATCAATGTTTACTCGTATGTGCTCATTTTTCTGTTCATCGTTATTCTATTTGGTATATTCAACATCCCGATCGGCCCGCTCCTTGCAGGTGCAGGCGTCCTTGGACTTGCAATCGGATTCGGAGCGCAAGGCCTTGTCAGCGATGTCGTCACCGGTTTTTTTCTGTTGCTGGAAAAACAGGTGGAAGTGGATGAGTATGTAACCTTAGGCGGTTTCGATGGAATCGTCGAAGAAATCGGATTAAGGACAACCAAAATACGCAGCTTCGACGGAACATTGAACTTCGTTCCGAACAGGGAAATTTCCAGCGTCAGCAACCATTCCCGCGGCACCATGCGCGCCCTAGTCGATATTGGGATCAGTTATGAAGACAGCATTGACGAAGCGATGGCCGTACTCCAACGGATTTGTGATGATTTCCGAGAGAATGATGCTCGTTTTGCAGAAGGACCGGACGTTTTAGGCGTGCAAAGCATCGGCTCTTCTGATATCGTTCTTCGGGTTCTCGGACAAACCGAAAACATGATGCAATGGGAAGTGGAACGAGATTTAAGGAAACGAATCAAAGAAGAATTTGATGCAGCTGGCATTGATATTCCATATCCCCACCAGGTTAATGTAAATAAACAACCTAAATGAGGAAATGATAAGAGGCTGGCTTCTTTCTAAACAGAAGCCAGCCTCTTCCCCCTTACAACCTTATCGATTCCGTTATTGAAAACGACTGTCAACCTGATGGCAAACCTCGTCGGCAGTCATCCCATTTGCATTGATAACAGGGGCCTGTGTACTCGCCGTCGCCATTCCCATCACGTTTTTATCCTGCCCTGAGATGACACAGCAATCACAATTTTGTACATCTGATTCCTGTCTCAAATCCACCAATTCATAGCCCCGTTCCTGTAATGCTCCTTTTACGTCTGAAAGTGTTCCTTCTATACCTATACGCGGCATCCAAATACCTCCTCTGTACAAATGGATTAAATAATCCCTATTAGACTTCCCTAATACGAAAAGCATATACAGAACCGGGACCAGTCGGCTTAAAAAGCAGCGTCTGCAGCTGGACCTTGATAAATGGTTGTTTTCTTCACGATTGGTATGGCCTTCCTTTTGCCAGAAAAGAACGTAGGAGGTCACTACATCATGACAATCTCCGATATACTTTCTTTATCGCATTTTACAAATTCCTTATCGTCTTCTCCACAATATGGACACCGGTCGAAAGAGCATCCTCCGAAGGACTTAATTTGCTACTGTGCAATCCATAGGGGGAATCAACGCCGAGCCAAAACATAAAACCGGGTATGTCTTTCAACATATACCCAAAATCCTCGCCTGTCATAGCAGCTTTCGCTTCTTTCCACGTTAGCTGTTCCTGAGATACAATTTGTTTAAATCGCTCGATGTATTCCGTTGTATTGTAAACTTGATAATAATTAGCTCCATAATCAAGGTTTATTTTGCAATCAAAACTTATTTCATGCCCTTTAGCAATTTGTTCAATGTGCTGTTTCACAAGGTCGATTGCTTTGGGATCAAGAGTCCGAATCGTACCTTCCAGTCGGGCCTTTTCTGCAATAACATTTTGTACGGAACCCCCAGCGATTTTTCCAATGGTTACCACAGCACTTTGCAATGGATCAATCCGCCTGGCTACAATTTGCTGCAACTGGGTGACGAAGCTGCTGGCGGCAGCCACCATATCATGAGTCAAATGGGGGTAAGCAGCATGCCCTCCTTTGCCCTTGAAGTCGATAAACAATTCACTCGTATTGGCAAACAATAAACCATCCCTGGTAGAAACCGTTCCTGCAGGAAGCTCAGGAGCTACATGAAGG
This sequence comes from Sediminibacillus dalangtanensis, assembly GCF_017792025.1. Classification (NCBI taxonomy): domain Bacteria; kingdom Bacillati; phylum Bacillota; class Bacilli; order Caryophanales; family Bacillaceae; genus Sediminibacillus; species Sediminibacillus dalangtanensis. The sequence goes on along the minus strand of NZ_CP046956.1, from coordinate 1,608,994 downwards.
GCAAACACGACATCCGGTCTCCATTCGCCCAACAATGCTGTCTGCAGCATTGGCAAAGCACCGCCAGGTCCCTCCTCCGCCGGCTGGAAAATAAACAGGACATCATCTTCCATCGGTTGTTCTGCCAAACGCTGCAGTGCTCCCAAAGCAATAGTCATATGAAAGTCATGTCCACAAGCGTGCATGTTCCCTTCATGCTTAGAAGCGAATGAATAGTCCGTTTCTTCTGTAACTGGTAATCCATCAATATCTGTTCGGTAGCCAATTAACCGGGCAGGGTTATATCCAGATACTTTTACCAGCAATCCGGTTCTCCATTGTTTAATGGTAAGATGCTTTTGCGGTATACGGGCAATTACCTCCTGCAAGTATCGCTGAGTCTTATATTCCTGGAAACCTAATTCCGGAATTTGATGCAAATCTCTTCTTATATTCACTAAATCTTGGTGATTCACTCGTCAATCCTCCCTTAAGTCACTTCTGCCTGCCTTGAAGGCACTATGCAGGCTTGCAGCATTGTATTGCGTCGTTTAGCGTGAATTGCAAAAAGCAGGAGAAACATCTCCTGCTTTTTGCTAACGGAAAGTGACTTGATTATCACTGATCCAATTTTCTCAGTTCTGCTTTTATTTCGGTTTTAGACTTCGTCTGGTCGTCTATCTCCTTCAGCACCCTTGCAGGAGTACCAGCAACAAGGGTGTTGGCCGGTACATCTTTTGTTACAATTGCTCCAGCCGCAACAACTGCACCTTCTCCAACTGTGACTCCTTCAAGAATGACGGCATTTGCTCCGACGACAACGCCGTCTTCAATAACAACGGGTTTGGCCGAAGGCGGCTCGATTACACCGGCAAGTACAGCGCCGGCACCTATATGACAATTTTTACCGACGGTAGCTCTTCCTCCCAGTGTGACGTTCATATCGATCATTGTGCCTTCACCGACAACCGATCCGATATTTATCATAGCTCCCATCATAATGACACAGCCATCTCCGATTTCAACCTGGTCTCGTATAACCGCACCAGGTTCAATCCGGGCATTGACTTCTTTTAAATCCAGTAATGGGATAGCCGAGTTTCTGCGATCATTTTCGACCGCATAATCTTCAATTTGATCTTTGTATGTATCCAGTACGGCTGCTATGTCTTTCCATTCACCAAAGAGAACGCCTGTCTTTTCATCGACAAAATCCTGAATCAGGTCGCCAAAATCGATTGTATTCAATTGAGTGCCTTTTAAATATACTTTGACAGGTGTTGATTTTTTACTATTGGAAATAAAAGAGATTATTTCATTCGCATCCATCATTTTCATTTACTGTTCCCTCCATTTATCATACTCTGTATTACACTTTATCAAAATTTCAAACAAGGGTACAAGAATTTTACCCTGTTTTAAAATGTTTCCTGTTCACTTTTGCCGTTTTATCAGGATAGTATGGAGTAATCTTTGCATACAAAAGGGCTCTTGGCTGACCAAGAACCCACTCTGACATGAACTTTAATTCTTCCCGGTAACCATCTCTGTGACCGGCGAATATTTGCTTGCGTGAAGATTTTTGTTCAACTGCTTTAAAATTGCCCTTCTAGTCACAATCCCGTCGAAATAACCTTGTGAATCAGCGACACAAATGAAAGGATGATTAATCATCTCTTTTAATGCTTTCAAAAAGTCATCTTTTTTCGAAAGACACGGTATATCGGTGTTCATCACTTCTCGAACTGTCGTAACCGATAGTTTTTCCATTTCAAAGCGTTCAAGTCCGAGGATATCATTTAAAATAATTGTTTTGCCGATTGTTCCCTGCAATTTGAACGAGGCATCTAGCACGGGCACTGCGGAATAACCCGATTTCACCAGAACCAACAATGCGTGCTCCAATGGATTTCCCATTTGAACATGTGCTACTTTCTCTGCAGGAATCATTAAATCTTCGACTACCATTTCTGTCATTTCTTTGCTTTGCGTACTGCTCATTTGCTGACACTCCTTTTTAGCAGTTGAAGGAGTTCTCACGCATCCTATCCAAATGTCATTTTACCATATCCAGGTTATGAAAACCATTCCATAACTCAGATTGGAAACAGGAAATAACGACTGGATTCGACAACTACCATCTTAAACATTCCACATCCATTGCCCTCTTCAAACCTCCATTCTTTATAATCTCAGTCAATCCGTGTATAATAAGCATATAAAAATGAGGTGGGGATGTAATCCCCCTCCGGAAGGACGGTCAATTTGGCTAACACTCATACTTTTTCTAAAAACGAGGAAATTGCAAACGCAATTACCCATGCTGTCGGTGCTATTTTCAGCATTGCCGCTCTTGTAACCTTAATCGTTTATGCAACTCAACACGGAACAGTTTGGCATGTAGTCAGCTTCACTCTCTTTGGCACTACGATGGTTCTACTATATATTTCTTCGACTTTTGTTCATGCTTTGCCAAAAGGTCGGGGAAAAGATGTCTTTGAAATACTGGATCATGCTTCGATTTACTTTTTTATCGCCGGTTCCTATACTCCTTTTTTATTTGTGGCAGTAAAAGGCTGGTTAGGCTGGACCTTATTTGGAATTGTGTGGGGAATTGCAATCGCCGGCACGATTTTTAAATGTTTTTTTGTCAAACGATTTTTGTTCGTCTCTACGATTGGTTATATTGTTGTCGGCTGGCAAATTGTTTTCGCTTGGAAAACCCTTGTAGAGAACATGCAGTTTAACGGACTTCTCTTACTTGTGATTGGCGGTATTCTGTATACGATCGGGTCGATTTTTTATGTGTGGAGAGGATTTAAATTCCACCATGCAATCTGGCATTTATTTGTTTTAGCTGGAACAGCTCTCCATTTTTTCTCGGTTATTCTTTATTTAATTTAACAATAGAACGAGGCAGCAGTATATGACTGTTGCCTTGTTCTATTTGTTTATCCTGGTTCAAAAAGGGTGTTTATTCAACCACTGCCCCCCATCCATGGTTACTACTTCTCCATTGATATAGCCAGCATGCTTTGAACAGAGGAAATACGCGAACTCCGCTATTTCTTCTGGTTTCCCCAGCCGATGAAGCGGCACGGACTCCAGCGTTCTTTGCGCTGCGCTCTCTGACTCGAACAATTTCTCGGCTCCTCCTGTCCGCTCAATAGGGCCGGGAGCGATTGCATTCACTCTGATTCCATATTTACTTCCCCATTCGACTGCTAGTGTTCGAGTCATAGAAAGGACCCCTGCCTTTGCGGCTGCTGAATGGATCACACCTGCTCCTGCGTTCCAGGCATAGGTGGCCACCATGTTGACAATATTTCCTTTCTGATTCTTGCCGATCCAGTAATTACCGATTTCTCGGCTGCAATAAAAGCTTCCATTAAGGACAATATCCACCACGGCATTCCAACCGTTAACGGACAATTTTTCGGCTGGACAGACGAAGTTTCCGGCAGCATTATTAATTAAATGATCTACCCCTCCAAATATGTTGAGCGTTTTATCCAGCAAAGCTGTTATCTCGTCAGGCTCTCTGACATCCATCACTGTATAGGCTGGTTTTCCATCGCCTGCATTTTCTAGTTCTCTAACTGTTTTAGCCAATGTTTGTTCCGTTCTCCCTGTAATCATTACGTTTGCTCCGCCTTCGACAAAACGTTTGGCCATTTGCTTCCCCATCCCGCTGGATCCTCCTGTGATGATGACTGTCTCATTTTCCATTCGTATCCCCCCTCCCCTAACATTTCCATATAACTGCTGGAAACCCTTCCATTCCCGGCATTTTTTTATGGTCACGCAAAATTTTCATTCCGTGCTATAATGCTACTAGATTAATCTAGCAGAAGAAGGGTTTGGACATAGATGAACCGCAGATCATTCCTGAAAAAATTAGGAGCTTCTGTCCTTGCACTATTTGGTGTAGGAGGAGGAACCTATTATTATGCCAGGGAAATAGAACCTGGCATGCTGAAAATTCATAAAGAAACACTTACTTCTACAAAAATCCCGAAATCGTTCGATGGTTTAAAAATACTGCAATTTTCAGACACACATGTCGGCTTTCAATATTCCTTAGAGCAATTAGACCAGCTATCAACGGAAATCAATAGCCATAACCCGGACATCGTCCTATTCACAGGAGATTTAGTGGATGAACCGAATCAATTTATGTGGGATCGCAGGATTTCAGATATTTTGAAAAACATTCGCGGTCCTGAAGGGAAGTTCTGGATTTATGGTAATCACGACCATGGAGGATATGGTACAGAAACTGTCAAAGAAGCCATGGAAGCCGGCGGTTTCAAGCTTTTACAAAATAATCACACCACCCTTAAAAAAGGAAATGATTTCATTACCTTGGCAGGAATTGACGATGTGATGCTCGGTCAGCCTGACTTGGATAAGGCAATGGAAGGGACCGATCCAAATGCTTACACGATGGTCATGATACATGAACCAGACTATGCGGACAAAGCGAAGCAGTATCCGATAGATGTTCAATTTTCCGGACACAGCCATGGGGGACAAGTGCAAATTCCATTGGTCGGCCATATCTACACGCCTGCCTATGCAGAGAAATATGTAGAAGGTAACTACCTGATTGGAGATCACTTGCAGCTGTTTGTCAGCAGAGGAATAGGAACGACCCGGCTGCCCTATCGTTTTTTATGCGCTCCTGAAATCACTCTATTCCAATTAAATTCAGAACAGTAGCGCGTTGCTAATGGAGATACGTCACAGAACGGACATAGTATTTTTTAACCAGCCATGCTAAAATAATGGACAAACAGAAAAGGATTCACGGAGGTTCTTGCATGAGTATAAAAAGGATGGCACTGGTCGCAGGGTTAGTTTCTCTGCTTTTCTTAGCAGCCTGCGGGCCAAAATATGAAGGAGACTTTTCTTATAAAGTCGAACCTTTTTCCTATAAAAACCAAGATGGCGAAACAGTTTCCAAAGAAGAATTGGACGGTAAGTTTTGGGTGGCCGATATGATATTCACTAATTGTGAAACAGTATGCCCACCAATGACAGCTAACATGGCTCGTCTCCAGGAAAAATTGAAGCAGGAAAACCTGGATGTACGTCTTATTTCTTTCAGTATTGATCCGGAACATGATTCTCCTGAAGATTTGAAACAGTATAGCAAAGAACGCGGGGGCGAGTTTGACAATTGGGACTTACTTACGGGATATGAATTCTCCGAAATAAAAGAGTTTTCCATTAATTCATTTAAAGCATTAGTCGAAGAATTGGATGATTCCGATCAATACTTACATGCCACAAGCTTCTATTTAGTTTCTCCAGAAGGAAATGCCATTAAAGCTTACGACGGTACGAAAGCTGCTCAAATGGACAAAATAGTAGAAGATATTAAAAAGATGAGCAACTAAAGGATAACCTTCCATCGAGGCCGGGATTTTTATTCCTGGCCCGGGATATGTGATTCCCATTTACCTCTAGCTCGTTGGAAAAGGAGGACAGGTACATGAGTAATAAAACAAACAATCTGAATGATATTGCAAAAGCACTTTTCATTGTGAATCGACATGCAAAGACCGCCCCAAATCCCCGACCATTATACGACATGAAAAAGCAGGCCATTAACAAATTGCTTCAGGAAAACCATGCTGAAAAAATCGGTTTGCATTTCTCTGACCGACCAAAACTAAGCCGCCAACACTCCACCTTACTTGTTAAAGTGAGCGACTTTTACTTCCATATTCCGCCTGCCAAACAAGATTTCCAAGAAGTGAAGCATTTGGGTGCGACCGACAAAAATTTCAGAAATCCTAAACCGCAAATGAGTCTGACACAGGCGAAAAAAATACTATCCGGTTATTTGGGATGGTCCTTTCCCGAAAAAAAGGAAGCCGACCGTAAACAACCTTCTTCTTATTATACCCCCTCTTCTCTCGGCCAGTGGGAAAGAAAACCGCGAAGAAAACAAAAAAAATACTAATTCGAATACTTGACTCAATCTGAGTCTGGGACAAAAGCATCGTGACCAAAATGAAAACCGAACGATTCCTCCATTCGTTCGGTTTTTTTGATAAGCAAAAAGAAACCGTTCTACCCCTCTCTTATGAAAAGTGTAACTTTCCACCCCGGCAAGGTACTTCGCTTTCCGCGGGCACGGCTTCAGCTAACTTGGCAAAGCATACCGCTTTGCCAAGTGGATCTTCAGCTCGTGCATCCCGCTGGAGTCAGCATACCTTGCCTCCGTTGGATGGAGATACTTTCTCTTCTGGTGTGATTTCCGTTTTGCCTATTGCCGTTACGGATAGAAAGCGAAGCTGCGTGGAAACCAGGAGTACTTCTTTATCCTTTTTATGCTATTGTCCTATTCCAAAGAATAAAGGAACCCACATGCTGATTTTTCGTCTTTGTCACTGTTTAGATATCTATCATCCAATAGAAGAATACGGTTCATCTTGTCTTTATCGTGTGGAAATCAGAGCACATAAACGTAGCGAAGGCAAGATACGGAGACTCCAACGGGAACAGCACGAGCTGAAAATCCCGCAAGAAAGCGGTTGGTGCTTTCGGAGGAAGTTGAAGCCGTGCCCGTGAAACGCGTAGTATCTTGCCGTAGCGATTCCGAAGCACACATCAAATAACAGGATAAAAAAGAGAATATACAAATACAAACCGAACGAATTTGATTGGCATTTAGATTCGTTCGGTTTGTATTTTAGTGGCCTTGCTTTTGTCCCGGCCTCTTTATTATTAAATCCCGGCTTCCCCCATGATAGGTGGACAAGGTATTTTTAAACAGGTAAGAATCAGCCTGCAACTGTTTCTGATGATCGTTTATCCTGACCCTTTATTTTAACTGATGGTGATATCGTGGTTTAGTTCGGTCAATAATCGGAAATGGTTTTATAAAGGAGGTTATTGTATGCTCGAATTACAGGATTTTCTATATGAACTAAATAAATATATGGATCAGTCTTCCATTCTTAAAGATGCATATAATAGACTGTCTGACACTGAAAAGCAGCTGGTATTATCACAATCTCCGACCCAGACTCCACCTGATGAATTAGCAGAAAACGCGACGAAATGGCTATCCGCCATGCAGAAAGAAATGGGTGTTACGGGAGATGAATAAGTTGATTTTTATTCATTCCGTATAAACACATAAACGATTAATCCCAAGATTGGAAAGAATAAAGTACCAAATAATACGATCAAAGCAAAAACACTGGTTCTTCCCTTACTAACAGCATCTTTGTAGGCCCAAATACTAGTGAAAATATTCAAGAACAACAAACCTGCTGCAAACAAAAATATAAACAACATAGCTCCCATGTTTTCCCCTCCTGTAATTACTATACGTTTTACAAAGGGAAATAGATTCATAAAGCAAAAAATCCCTTCACTCGAAATCAATCGAAGAAGGGATTTTTGCTTTACTTTATTCTTTTACGATCCGATGTTTTTTTTCATATTTTTAGCCATTGTTTTAATGACTTTCAATGAGCATAAACACCCTCCAAACAAAACAAAGCCAAGCACAAGATACGAAAGTTGATCTCCCTGACCTTTTTCCTCATTGCCATCTGAGTATACAATAAGTAATAATGAGGAGAACAGCATCACTCCGCCAATCAGGTAGGTTATTAGATCTTCCCAATTCAACAGAACCATAAACCTTACCAGCGGCCTGATTAGCCAAAAACAGATCAAAATACTGACGAAACCCAACAAAATATACAAATAATTATCTGAAATACCTAATGTATGCAATTGGTTTCTATTCACAATGGAAGTTAAATCGAAAACCGGTCCATCATTCCAAGTGTTCATAGGCTCACCTCTTCAGTCCCTTTTAATTCAGCCTAACCACCTGTTCCAGACTTTATACTTCTCAGGACATGACAGGCTCCTCCACAGGACTGGTAAAGCGAACAACTGCTTCTTCTTGCTGCTTTGCCTCCTGGTACCCTTGCTGATAAAGAGCATCCAGTTTTGACCTATTTCGTTCGATTCTACCTACTTCCAATGGTTGTTTCGGTCGAATAACATAAACTTGATTGTTTCTTTCCATTTTCTCCAGGCGCTTTACCATCTCATTGTATCGTTTATGCCGATTTTGCATGGCAGAGACAAGCGCAGGATGTGCTTTTAAAGAACGTTTCAATAACCATGCGAGTCTCATGGGTTTCTTCATATAGCCCTGGTTTCGGGTAAGTATCACTACATGCTTACGATTCCCCGCATCAATCGATGGCTGCAAGGGAATGGGATCAACGATGCCCCCATCCATTAAGTTTCTGCCATCCACCGAAATGCTTGGTGCGACAAAGGGTAGAGAGCTGGAAGCACGAATGATGGTGAGTAATTCTTGATTCGAATGAAATGTATCATAATACACTGGTTCTCCTGTATCGATATCAGTGGTGCTCACTACAAAACGAATATTACTGTTAAAAAAAGATGCAAAATCAAAGGGAACAAGCTGATTCGGCAGAACATCAAAAATAAAATCCATCCCGAACAGCTCTTTCCTCATAACAGCTCTTTTCAGTGAGATGTACTCTGGATGGCTTCCATATTCAACCAACACTTTATAGTTTCGTCCACGTTGGCCAGCAACATAAGAAGTGGCATTACAAGCACCAGCTGAAGCTCCTGTCACAAAAGGGAATGTAATCCCGCTGTCATGGAAAGCATCGAGCACTCCTGCTGTATAGGCACCTCTCATGCCGCCTCCTTCCAATACCAAACCGACATCCTGCATCATATAGACACATCCTTTGATAGAATTCTAAATTGGAAATTCTAGGTTCAAAATAGGAATATTATATCGAATATATGGCTATCAAGCAAATAAAAACGAATGAGGTGGAGGCAAACCTAAAAACCGATAGGAAGTACGAAAAAAACCAGTTTGTACTTTTAGTAGATTGTACAGTGGAAGAACAAACGAAGGCTAACTTTCTCTTTAAAGGTAAGAAGAGGGTGAAAGAAAGTTTCTCTAAGGTGTTTACCAACTATTAAAAAAAGAAAAACCGAACGTGTTCGAATGGTTGAAATTCGAATCGGCGTTCGGTTATTGCTTGGCCACTAAGCTTTTGTCACAGCCATCGCCAGTTGCCTTGATCCTTCCGGTTTTAGAATGTCCTGTAGTATGGTATCATCAGTTTACCAGTCAGGTTATTTGGTTCTTAGTATTTGTTTTGCATCGAGTTTCTTTTCCATTTTAGCCATTTCTTGAGGATTTTTGAGCAACTCCTCTTTATTTCTCTTTACCAGTTCAGTGAAAGTGGAAGGACGATTTCGCAAAACGATCACCCCTTATATACTTGATTGATCCTCTATCTCATTATACTAGAATTACACCCTATATTTATCTTAATTGTGTGAACAATTAGAGAACTTTTCAGGAGGTCGGAATGTGGAACATCTTCTTAATGATCAAGTAAAAGCATTGCAAATATCAGGAATCAGAAAGTTTTTCAACATGGTAAGTGGGAAACAGGACATCGTCTCACTGACAATCGGGCAGCCTGATTTTCCTACACCCGAGCATGTTAAAGATGCTGGTAAACAAGCGATCGATCAGAATCAGACAACATACACGCATAATGCCGGTTTGCTCCCTTTACGTCAAGCAATCACTGACTTCGCAAAGGATAAATACCATTTAACCTACGACCCGTTCAATGAAGTCATCGTTACAGTAGGGGCTTCTCAAGCAATCGATATTACCTTGAGGACAATTATCCAAACCGGGGATGAAGTAATCCTCCCCTCCCCGGTCTACCCAGGATATGAACCCTTAATCCGCCTGGCAGGTGGAACGCCCGTCCATGTAGATACTCGGACAAACTATTTTAAATTGACGAAGGATTTGATCGAGCCACATATCACAAGTAAAACAAAGTGCATCATTCTCCCATATCCCTCCAATCCGACGGGAATGACACTTAACAGGCAAGAACTTCAGGAGATAGCCGATCTGATGGCTGATAAGGACATATTTATTCTGGCAGATGAAATTTACAGTGAACTGGTATACGAGCATACACATGTATCACTTGGCACATTCCCTCAAATCAGGGAGAAAACCATCGTCATCAACGGCGTGTCAAAATCTCATTCTATGACCGGGTGGCGCATTGGCTACTTGCTGTGTCCCGGATGGCTATGTCAGCATATACTGAAAGTTCATCAATACAATGTTTCCTGCGCAACTTCCATCAGTCAGCATGCAGCGTTAGCTGCATTGAAAGACGGCGGACAGGACCCTGTAGAAATGAGACGCCAATATCTGAAAAGGCGAGATTATGTCTATGAACGGCTTTTGAAGATGGGATTGAACGTCATGAAGCCTGACGGAGCATTCTATTTCTTCTTCGGTATCGAACTAAATGGGATATCTTCGTTTGATTTAGCACGAAGATTAGTTGAGGAAGCAAAATTGGCCCTTGTTCCAGGGGATGCTTTTTCAGAAGGGGGTCAGGGGTTTCTGCGTCTTTCTTATGCCTATGATTTGAACACATTGGAGGAAGGACTTAACAGGCTTGAGGAGTTTCTGGCGCGACACAAGTAATAAAAACCGGGAATAACCAGACCTGGCCTTCCCTTTCGTGTGATAGAAACCCGAGCAACAGGTAAACGTATAGTACTATAAGTACTATTTCGTCTCTCTTAGACGCCGGTGGACACATTACGCTTTCCTTGGGCAAAGTCCACCAAAAACGCGAGGAAGCTTCTTACGGTGTCTCCGGCCGCGTGCTATCCCACAGGTCATGGAAGTTTCGGCAGTGAACCATTACCCTGAAGAAACTCCATTTACATGTTCGAGAAGGCTGAAGCACTACCCTCGGAAAGCAAATATACTGTAGAACGCCGATTGAACAACTCTCTCTTGTAAATAGACTGACAGACGTATCCAACAATGAAGGAGCGTTTTGCCTAAAGAGAGAGTTTTCTCTTTTCTCCGTTACTCCTTACTTTCCACAGCTGATAACAAAAAAACGACCACCATTTCCCCACCTTGTACGTAAGCATCTAACCTGCACCCGGTGTAACAGTGTATTTGCGGAAGCGACTTCGCTCTTTGTCCTGCTGTAGTTACTAGAAATCTTACAAACTTCCTTTGCCTCCCACCGTACGTAAAAGAAGAGTCGTCGACTGGCAAAACTAGAGTCCTGGTTGCTATCAAAGCCTTGTCAAAGTCATCATAGTTTTCCTACGCTCATCCTGTTTCCTTTATCTCCTCCGGCGAAATCCACTTTTTGTATTACAGGAAAAGACGCTCTCATTTTTCTATAATCTATTTTTGTTGTTTTTACTTTTTTCGTAGGTATTTAATAGGTGATCCAATTCCTGGCTTAGTGAAATCGATTCATTGCTTGTGAAGCCTTTACGGAGGGCTACTTTGGTCATTTTGTTGCGTAAGTATTCAATTTTTTCCAAAAGCGACTGAGAATTTTCCATCTTTGGCCTGGTTACCCTCCTAACAGCTTACTGATTTCCTTTCCTCAATTTGCTTTTCTGGATGTAATTAGCTTCTTGTTCTCTGATTTCTCATTTAATCGCTTGTCGAACTCGTGTATACTGATTAAGCAATCCATCGAGTTCTTGACTGATTTTCAAGGTAATGATACTAGACAGCCCATTTTTGTTTGCCGCCTGAATCATTTGTCTTCGTTTTTCAGCGATCGATTCTTGCAAATAATAGATTTCTCTTCCTGCTATATTCCCCTTCAACTTTCCCAAGACCTTTCATTTTTCTTTTTTTAACCTTCATGATTATGTCAGAGGAACTAGGATAAGTAAAGGGAATCGCAAAATTAGACAAAATTTTATAACAATTTGTAATAAAATAAAAAGAAAGGCAGATATTTCGACAACATTACCTTCGATACAATCATCGTGGAGAAGAGATTTTAGGTACTATTACTTACCCCGGGAGGATTAAGATGTACTATAAACGAAACGAGGCATATCGGTTTACTTTTGCCACTCCTATAGACGGGAAGATAAAAATCCTGAATGAAGACGAAAAAACTATCTACCATACTTCCGTTCTCGATGTCAGCTTGAATGGAATCAGGGTTAAACAAGAAGCGGCCTATTCACTAAATACAGGGGATATGGTACAAGTTACTTACCAATTAATGAAAGCAGATTGTCAGGCTGTTGGAACCGTCGTATGGGGAAAACGCCATTACAATTATCATATTTTCGGTATAAAATTGAATGCTGAAGAAGAGTACCAAAGGCATATTACAGGTTTACTGAAACAGATGGTCAAATCTGCTGGGGAAAATGATTGACATGTAAAACCTCCCGTTCATAAACGCGGGAGGTTTTCTCCGTTATTGCTTCATTTAACTGTTATCAAATATGCAGTAACCGATATTCAAAACAAGAATTCCTACTGAAACAACTGCTAAAGCGGCATTTATCATTCCCTACACCTCCATTTCCATTGTAATCAATAGATCCTTTTCCAGCAACATTTCCATATAAATTTACGGATTTCCCTTTCTTTCAGTTTTAGATTCTCCACCTTTGACAAAAAAGTTTATTAACAAATAATGGGTACGGATGGTGGCAGGATTGTGGTAAACTATTCTTTGAGACTCTAGACATAAAACTAGTTTCACAGAAAAGAAAGCGGGTGTGATAATGCTTTATTGCCCATATTGTGGAAGCAAAACGAATGATGACGAACTGTTTTGTATTCAGTGCGGAAAAAAATTACCGGAGGATCGCTATGACCGAATTGCAGAACCGACGGTCAGTAAGCGGATTTGGTATTTACCGGCTGCCTCCTTCATTATCAGTATATTAGCTGTTGGTTTTAGTTACTTTTATTTACAACACCAGACTCAGCAGGCAAAGGAAGCATTTCAGGCCGCTGAAGAAAAAGCCCTGGATGGTGCTTATGATGAGGCGCTCATCCAGTTTAAAACAGCTCTTCAACAAAAAGACAACTTTCCTGCTGCCCGCGAAAATAAATCATTTATGGAGGTTGCCCTCCGATCAAAATTAGACTTAAAACAAGCAGAGGATTACGCAGGTGATGAAAACTATCAAAAATCCCTGGAAAAAATAGATGAAGCGGAAAACAATCTAAAAGTCTATGATGGAGAAGCAGTCGATGTCATTATAGACGAAGTAGTTACAAAACGAAGTGAAGTGCAGTTGAATCAATTAAAAGAAGCAATGGAAAACGATCCCTCGATAGAAAAGTTAAAAACGCTACTATGGCAAGCAAAGGCGATCAACAGTGAAGAAGCGGAAACCATCACCGGAACCATAGAGGAGAAAATCATTTCTTATATTTTCTCAACGGCTAATGAACAGCTATCCCAAAAACAATTTACCGATGCACGTGATGTTGTGGAAGAGGGGCTGAATTATGTTCCGGATTCAGATAAATTGCAAAGTTTGCAAACAACTATTGAAAAAGAAAAAACGGCTTTTGAAACAGAACAGCAAAACAGAATAGAGCAAGCAGTTACTGCTGCAGAAAAAGAACAGAATCAAAACAAAAATGATGCAGTGGAAATGATTGATGTATCTATTTCCAAAGATGATCAGGGGAAAGCCGTAGTCAGTGGTAAACTGAAAAGTATTGCCACTGTTCCGGTTTACTCGATATCTGTTGATTATAAAATACTCGACCCTGAGGATGATGAATTGCTGACAAATGAGGTGTATGTATATCCTGATACCCTTTATCCAGGAGAAGAAGGCAAGTTTGAGTTCACTCACTTTGATACCAACGCACAGGATACATCCAAGGTTGAAATTGAAAAAATAAAATGGTTTCTCGACTAACGACTTACAGAAAGACGGAGTGAGATAATGAAAAACAAACAATTTATATTCCCGGTTCTCTTAACCGTTTTGTTTCTATCTGTTGGTGCAGCATCTGTATTCCTTATATACCAAAACTGGGATGATCAGTCACTGGAACTGAAAAATACGCTGGCTCACCAAGTTGAAGAGCAGCAGGACAAAGTGAATTTAAAATCAATTATTCATCAGTCACAGAAAAACGTTGTACAGGTAGAGGCGTTGGATAAATGGAATGAAACAATTGGCTCAGGATTTTTATATAATGACAAAGGAGATATCATAACCAATGCCCATGTTGTGGAGAATGCAGAAACGATTTATGTCAAAACAGCAAATGCCCAAACCTATACAGCCGCATTGGTTGGTAAAGGGGAAAAATTGGATATTGCTGTCATTCGTGTCCCCCAACTCGCAAATCAGTCTCCAGCGGTTTTGGACACTAGCTTTGAGGCCGAGCTGGGAGATGAAATTCTTGCTGTCGGTAGTCCGTTAGGCTTTCAAAATTCCGTAACGTTAGGCATTATTTCCGGGCAGAATCGATCCTTTGAAATAGATGAATTCGAATATGAGGATGCCTACCAAATCTCTGCACAAATCAATCACGGGAACAGCGGAGGCCCCCTTATAAACCGCGCTTCCGGAAAAGTTATTGCGGTTAATTCTGCCGGAATAGATGATGGAAGTATGGGCTTCAGTATTCCGATGCAGCAGGTGATCGATAAAGCAGAACAATGGTCTGAACAAGCAGATGAAGAGACCTTGGATTACGAAAGCGCTATAGCCAATGCACAAGAATCAGATCCAGATAAGTTAAAAGAAGACGCAAAATACATGATCAATTACTTTTTTGAAAGTATCTCCATCCGTGACTTTATCAATGCTTACACCCTCCTAGGGAGTGACTGGCAAACGGAAACGAGCTACCAGCAATTTCGAGAGGATTATATCTATATCGTTGATACCAAAACATCGGAAATGGATATCCAATTCGACAAAGAAAACAACCTTGCAAAAGTAACAATGGAGGTTGAGCATGAAGAGCGCAGCAGCCCCGAAAAGGTTTTTAAAAGGGTTTACCTTTATCGATTTGAAGTAGGATATGAAAATGATCAAGTCCGACTGCTGAAAGGAAAGCGGGAGCTGATTAATGAAAAAGAGAAGAACAAGGAATGATAAAAAGGGAATCCACTTGCAATGGCAAGACCAATAAAATAGTTATGTCTAGCTGATAAGGGTTGTTTCCATAGCGATAAAAAGTGTATAGAACAGTCCACTTGGGAGGCTTTTGTACGTTAGAGGATAAAAGAATAGACATATGCCTGTTAGATAGGGATATGTTCATTCCTTTGAGGAGGTACACCCCCCTCTCTCAGCCGAATACCCTGCCCAATCTTACTTAACTTTCATTCTCATAGGCATACGTCCATACAAACCCTCCGCTCTTTCCATATAGTAAATTGTAAACATTCAGGAGGTGAGTATGTATGTCCTTTGGTTATCCTTATGGTGGAGGTTACTGCGGCGGAGGCAACGTCGGCGGTTATTATGGCGGCGGTTACGGTAACTCCTTCGCTTTGATCGTGGTTCTCTTCATTTTACTCATCATCGTTGGTGCTGCTTTCTACTGCTAATAGAACCTCATTCAACCATCAACTTAAAACAAACCCCCAAACACGGGGGTTTGTTGATTTTTATTCACTTTATTGAGCTTGCAAAAATAATTCGCTTGCTTCCTGGAGCGGAAGTGGTTTATAAAAATAATACCCCTGCACCTCATCACAATTTTCTTTCTCTAAAAAAACAAGCTGTTCCTCGGTTTCCACCCCTTCCGCTATTACTTTCATTTCCATAGAATGTGACATTGTGATAATTGATTTTACAATCGCCTGATTGTGCTGTACTTCTTGTTTCATGAACAGTTTATCGATTTTTAACTTACTGATCGGAAATATACTTAAATATTTTAAGGAGGAATAGCCTGTGCCAAAGTCGTCGATGGAAACGTGAACACCGAGCTCCCTTAGCTGCCTTAGACTGTTCAGCACCTCATTGTTTTGGGAGATTGTCGCACTCTCTGTGATTTCCAGCTCCAAATACTCAGCAGAAAGTCCTGTTTCCTCGAGTATTTCTTTTACCTTTTCTGCCAACTCCGGTTGATGTAACTGCCTTGCTGATAAATTAACGCCTATAAGTCCGCGGTAAGTTCCCGTACTATGCCATTTTTTATTCTGTCTGCAGGCTTCCCGTAAGACCCATTCACCCAATTCAAGCATCATCCCATTTTTTTCTGCCAATGGAATAAAATGGTCTGGTGGTATATAGCCTTTATCCGGATGCTTCCATCTTAGTAAAGCCTCGCATCCAACGATATTTCCTGATTTTATATCTTTCTGTGGTTGATAATGAAGTTCGAATTGGTTTCCTTTTAAAGCTTTTCTCAAAGAAAATTCCAAGTTGAATGTGTTTTTCCATGTCGTAAGGATATCCGGACTGAAAAAGTGAAAATTACTTCCGGGTTTCTCTCTTACTAACGTCGATGCCATTTCTGCTCCTTTGACCAACTCATTCGGAGATTTTCTTTGGTCAGAATCCAGGCAAATACCCAAACTAACAGTAAGGAATATATCCGTTCCATTCATCGCAAACGGTTCCGAAAATGCTTCAATAATGTCGCAGGCCGCTCGTTCAGCCGACTCCATATCATGGAGGCCATCAACGAGGAGTAACAGGCCATCCCCTCCTTCTGCCACCCCGATTTCTGAATAAAAGATCCGTATCCGGTCTGCACACTGCCTGAGAAAAGCCGTTCCATCCTTCACATTATATGTATGGAAAATCTGCCTTAAAGAATCCAAACCAATAAATAGAACAGTTAGTGACCGTTTAGTAGTTTTACATTCTTCCAATCCCTTGGCAACCTTGTGCAAAAATCGGTTTTTGGAGGAAAATTGTTGATGTGTACTTAATTTCTCTGCATTGGTTGGTTTGTTTGCCATATTCACAGGCCTCCTCAAGTCCATGATTCATTCTTGGTTACTTCCTGTCTCCTCAAAAGAAATGTTTAACTGTGTACCGCAAGTAACGAGAACGCTTTTGGACCGACAATTCTATGGAAGACAGCCATTCAACGAAAATAAATTTAAAAAAATTCCGAAAAATGACCCGATATATCTTCCGAAAGAAGCGACATAAAGCGCACCGGCCATCCAATCAACAGCCGGTACCTCCGGACAGTTTCATACTCTGTCTTTAAATTCATCAAGCAGCTCGTCTCCCTGGTAACCCTCTTCTATTAAAGTTTTTAACGTACGCTCTATCTCTCCCTTTTTCCGGTCGACAAGCGTGCTTAAAAAAAGAACATTGATGTGTTCACCAATTGTATTGATATTGGTGATAGAAGCCATGAAAGTAGCCGGCTGGTTACTTTCTTTGGTAATTTTCCCCTGTAACATGACTTGTTCATTTTCTTCCTTTAATACTTGAAAATACTTCTCATAAGACTTGTCCAAATAGGCTTCTAGCAGCCAGCGGTTTTGGTCATCTTCCCTGTTGATGATCAACCCATCGAGCAACGGAATATTACGGGGACGGATTTCTTCATGCTGATCTTCCAGCACGTCAAGAGAAATTAATTTAAATGTTTTCATGATTTCCTCCTAACAACTTTCACCGATTTACAATGCAATCGGAGGCAGGGTGTTTCTTTCTGTCAGTCAATTACTATCTTTCTTTATTGTACCAAAAAACCATGCTGATGCTCTACCTAAGTAACTGCTGTAACAGTTGTTTACATGCATATTTATTGATCTTCGGGTTTTATCCTCGCAACCCAGGGGTATCTATATACCAACATGAAAAACTTAGTGAACGGCTGGCTTGTTTACTTTGTTACTTCTGCGCGATTAGATAGACAGATTAGACAACAAAAATTGGAGAGGTGATGACCTTGAAAGAAATTACATCCTATCAAGTAGATTTAACTTATCAATTAACCACACACGAAATGATGAAGCTGTATCATTATGTTTCCAGAAGTGAATATGATGTATATTTGTACCAAAACGGACAGGTGGCCGACGCAGGAAACTTTCCAAAATTGCTATCTTTTTTCCTCATAGCTTCAAGCAAAAAGCCTTTGGTGATTGTCATTGACGGCGAAAAGCCGGACGAAGGTTATCAACATATCAAACAACTGTTAAATAAAAACGTGAAACAGGCCAAAATCAGAAATCGACATAAAGTTGAAGTAGACAATGACATCTCCTTTGTCATTTAAATAATTCGTTGGGAACTTCTTATAAGAAGTTTATCATATATAATCATCCTTTTCTCCATCTTTACTCGACAAAATCCGCATGAAGCGGATTTTGTCTTTTTAATGAATTAGAAAAACCGGCTTTCTACTGAATGTGGTTGTGTTCCGATCGAAAAGTACTTGTGTTCCTGTGACACCAGTAAAAGTGGAAGTCGTGATGGTTTTATCGAAGTCATTTAACAGGCAGTCCGTAAGGTACTTAGGAGTTCCATTAATCATTGCCGATCGATTTCATTTCATGCGGCAGATTTATCTGGTAGTGAATGCTGTTCGTCCAGAAGTTCAACGAGAGGTGGATAAAAAGACACGTATTCACACGAAGCGAGGTAAAAAGCTGTTGTGGAAATCGCCTTCCAAATTGTCAGAAGGGCGACAAAAGGTGGAAAAGGACTGGATTAATGCCTGTAATGGATGCGCGCTTCTAACATAGAGGCATTTCGCCGTGTAAGAAAAACGTTCGTCCGCGGAAAGCGAGTTTATTTCCGCTGCGGCCTGAGTAGAATAGCTATTTTTTGAAATGAGCCTTTAGATTAAGAGAGGGTGGAGTGAAAATCACACCATCTCATTTGACAGAGAACCGAAAAACCAGACCGGCGATGCCCCATCGGCTCCAGTCTGGTCGGGCTTGTCAATTGCTGTTTTTCTCTGCTTCCTCTATCTCTTCTTCCAATTTTTTGATAATTTCATCTGCAGCTCCACCGACTTGATCGATATATTGCTGTCTGACCGGCTTACTCGCATCTCGAAAAGCTTGCCTTTGCTCATCGGTCAATTCGGTAATTTCTATGTTACTATTCTCCTTAATTTGTTCTAACGCCTGTTTATTGGTGTCTTCTTGAATTGCAAAGGCCTTCTCCTTCATCTCCTTAATCGTCTCGTCGATCATCTGTCTTACTTCCTCCGGTACTTCTTCATATAAATCCGGGTTAACCGCTGTGGTGGTCGTATATAACGAATGTTTAGACAGGGTCAAATACTTTTGTACCTCATAAAATTTCATTTGTTCGATGGCAAACATTGGATTTGTCTGTCCTTCTATCATGTTCAACTGTAACCCACTGTAAACCTGCTCATAAGGTACAGGAGTCGGATTCGCCCCATACTGCTCATAAGAAGAAACGATTAACGGAGATGGCATTGTCCGAAACTTCACCCCTGAGAAATCCACCGGCTGTTCAATTTTAGACTGGGTCGTCCAATGGTTGAAGCCTTCTGTCCAGTAGGATAAAACTTTTATTTTTTTTTCCTCAAATTTATCTGCCAATGGACCATATAGCGCTTCACTATTGTTCATGATTTGTTTGTTTATTTCCATATCGTCCGAGAATAGAAAATGCAATAGCAACACCTGCGATTCAGGAACAATCGTACCGATATTACCTGGTGAAATAATGGCAAAATCAATGGCACCTATTTGCAGTAGTTCAGCTTGAGTGGTAGCATTTCCGAGTTGTCCTACTGGATAAATTTCTATTTTTATATTTCCGTCTGATTTTTCTTCGATGATTTTTTTGAATTCCTCTACATAGGTATTCTGAACAGAATCCGGTGATTCTTCATGGGCGAAACGGAATACATACTCTGGAGCATCTTCTCCTCTTGTCGTTTCCGTCCCTCCTGACCCACATGCAGTCAACAGAAGTAACATGCTAAACAACATTAATACTGATCTTTTCATCCTATCACCTTCTTTCTAATCCGAATAAAAGTATTGGTAAGATGTAATAATTTCCGGAAATAATATAAACAAAGCAGAGGCCGCCATTAAAATTAGTATATATGGCCAAATTCCTTTGATTATCTCTTTATATGGCTGCTGAAATACTGCTATAGCTGTAAATATGTCAACTCCGAACGGTGGCGTAGCCGATCCGATGGCGGCTTGCAAGGTAACAATTATCCCTAGAGCTATTGGGTCAACTCCTGCATCCATCGCCACGGGATAGAAAATCGGTGTCAAAATCAAAATGACGACCAGTGGATCAACAAACATACAGCCGACAAAGAAGAAAATAGCAACAATAAACAGCACATATGTTGCGGAAGGATCACTTCCCAATACAGCCTCCGTGATTTCCTGGGGCAGTTTTGCATAAGACAAAATCCAACTCAACGCAGTTCCTGCCGCCACCAAAATAAATACTGCAGCAGTTACAATGGCAGTAGATTCAGCTATTTTAGGCAAATCACTTAGTTTTACATCGCGATAGATAACCACTTCCAATAAGAAGGCATATAACACAGATACAGCCGCAGCTTCGGTAGGACTAAAGATACCTAAGTAAATTCCACCGATAATGACAATTGGAAAGCCCAGCGGCAATATTGCTTTTTTAAAAGCTCTGCCTCGCTGTTTCCAGGTTGCCTTTTGTTCATTACCCAATTTTTTAGCCGTTGCTAAAAAATAACTATAAAGAGCAAAGAACAGGAAAATTATCAAACCAGGTACAATGCCTGCAATGAATAGTTCACCGACAGAAGTTCCGGTAACCACCCCATAGACAATCATGGCTATACTTGGAGGTATCATGAGAGCAAGGTCACTTGCATTAATAATCAGCGGGATTGCTTGTTTATCTTTATAACCGATTTCTTTCAGTCTTTCTCTTGTCGGTTTTCCGACCGCAACGACTGTTGCCTGCGTGGACCCAGATATTGAACCAAACATGGCACAGGCAGCAGCAGTCGTGATAGCATAACCACCACGGATATGCCCGATAAAGCTTCCTACAAGATCCAAGAGCCTGGTAGACGTTTTCCCTGAAGACATAATGTCCGCCGCGAATATGAACATAGGGACCGCCAGGAGTACAAACGTCTGGATTCCAATGGAAAACTGCTGAATCAGAACCATCGGATTTAATTCAGGGAAAAATAACAAGGCTACTACCAGCGGAGCCACAATTAATGGAACCATTATCGGGTAACCCAGGAACAAAAGTAGAAACATAATACCTAATAATATCCAAATCATGTCGTTCCATCTGCCTCCTTTCTCTCCCAGTCAGGGTCTTCCGTACCATCGATCATTTCGTCTTTATACTTATAATTTAGCCAGCACTCCCTTAAATACTGTAGTCCGCTGAACAGAAATCCGATAGGAATAAACAATGTAATCAAATATACCGGAAATCGTAATGCTGCTGTCACTCTTCCCAATTGATATAATGTAATGGTGTAGTCTAAAGAGATGTAACATAAATAAAAAAGCAATAGGGAAGTTGTGAATGTAATGATCAGCACAAGTATTTTGCGGACTTTAAAAGGCAGAAATTCTACTATAGCCGTCATTTTCAAATGCCTGCCCCTTCTGGCACAATAACTAAGTCCGATAAAGGTCACAATGATGATGAAAAATTGTCCAACCTCTTCTGCAAAGGTCAGGCTGTTGCCTAATGTTCGGGCGAATACATTGGCCAACAATACAATAGTCATCCCGAATATTGCTGTTATGATCGTCCACTTTTCAATTCCAGCCTGAATTTTATCTATTCTTCTAAATACATTCATCCTGATCATCCTCTCCTTCTTTAAGCCCGTACTAATAAATACCTGCTCGAGTAAATAAGTAAACTTCCGATTTAACAAGAAAGCGGGAATATGGTCATGCTCGCTTGCCCGCTGCCCCATATAAAACTTATAAAAGCTTAAAAAGAAAAAGCTCAGAACCGTTCGCTAACCCGCATACGGAAAACCCAAGCACCTTTCTCACCCCCTGGTCAGCTTAAGTAATCCTGGGAGTGCTAGTTGTTTGCCCTCCCTTTACTTTCTGTTTGAGCAAACTTTACATAGAATCCATTGGTTACATATTGGTTACACAGAGTAGTGACTTAAGACTTATCGCATCAAGTCACAGACATTTCTAATAAAAGGACAAAAGCGCAAGCGGCTGTTTAAAGGAGTACAGGCTAGAGCCGCCACGTCCTGTGGCACCGCCTGCAGGACCTACATCGTTTGGGCCTCCGACAAGCTTAAGACCTCGAGGGGGTAGGCGCTGAAGCTGGACGTGGCTGTTTCAGCCACTAATGATCCACAGACAGTTAAATTTATCATTTCCTATACAAGTACAAAAATAAAAGACCAGCTAAGTTCAGCTGGTCTTTTATCCACTATTCAATTGTTTGTGTTTTGGCTTTCGCCGTTCCAATTCGATTTCCATTTCATAAATATTCATGTGGTTCCCCCGCTTCCTATTAGGTAACTTCATTATAAAAAGCGAAGGATTTTTTCAAAACGCTATCTAGATGGATTTTTCCTCAGACTCCTGGCCGAACCCGTCTCCGTCTTTGAGAACAAGTCCGCATCTTTTCTTCATATGTGTTTTACTTTTTCTGCTACCATGTAATAAATATTGCTGTTTAAATTACCATTTGTCACGGAAAAACCGAAGTTTTCCAGTTTTTCCTGCAAGGCTTCTTTTGGAAGACGTACATCCAATGGAGGCCCTTCCTCATGATTCGACTTTTCCCATTCTATGATAAGCAGCCTGCCATCTTCACTAATGACCCGATGGATTTCCTGCAAAGCTTGCTCCAGCTCATTCACCTCGTAAAAGACAAATGCAGCAACACCTCTCTGGAATGAATTATCAGGAAAATTCAAATAATCGATTCCACTTGGCATTCTGTCTATATTCTCGAGTCCTTGATCAACAGCACGATCAGCAAGCTGTTCGAGCATTTCCTGTTGGACGTCGACTGCAACCACCCGGTCATCCGTTTTTTCTGCTATAGGTATAGTCAAATAACCATTACCCGCCCCTAAATCAATCACTTTTTCATTTCCCTGCAAATTCAATAGTTCGATGACTTGATCAATCGGAACCCATTCCTCTCTTTCGGGGTTCAATAATTGATCTGCTTTTTGATAAGAAAACAATTCTCCTGCCATGTTTATCCCCTTTCCCTGATAAGTATACTGATATGTAGCCTTTTATTTCGCACTTCAAACACCCTGCATTTTATAGATGTTCTGGAAAAATTTCTGAAAAGCTGTCGATTAAAAAACAGCAATATAGGGAAAATATAGAAAATAACAGACACGAGGAGGGCAATACAGTATGACATGGATTTTTTTACTTATCGTTCTTGCATTTGTTATCGGTGTCCTTGTATATTTTAAAACAAGTGGTAAAAAGAAAAACAGCGATACAGATTTGACGACGGAAGAACTGGAAGCATTTAATGAGGATTACATCAAACGTGGCGCCGAGCACGAAACGGATGAAGCAGAAAAACTTTGAGGAAACCAATGAGGCGTGCACCGGCTGGTGCACGCCTCATTGTTAGATTTATAAACCTTTTTCCTTGTTTAATTTTTCTTCAATATAAAAACACAAATCTCCAATTGTATGGAATTGCTGAAATTCCTTTCCCCCGAGGACATCCCGATCATAAACGTTCGTTAAGTCCCAGTAGCGCATCAACTCATCATAAGTCTGTCTGAATTTGTTCCTGTCTCCAGCAAACAAGTTGGACAAACTTGCTTCCGTTGTCAAGAAGTCATAGGCATCGACTCTTTCTTTATCAGCATACCTATAGACATACTTTACAACAATTAAATAAATTTCATATACAACCCCTTTCGATTGGGCGAGCTCTTTCATTCTTTTCTTCGTTTTCTTTTGGTCAAAATCAATTAAGTTCCCCATTGTCAGCACCTTTCCTACCATTAAAGATGTTTTATTCATTCTATTAATAACCATCCTAAAATACTTTTACCACTTTTGAAAAATTAGAAACTCTTTCCTGTAGTAGAGTAGAGATGACAGCTTCCCCTCTCTTACTACATGTATAAACATATGGAAGGTATGCTGACCATAACCTGAAGAACAGAAGACCGTTTTTCTAAGCTTTTCATTCAATTTTCGGTATAATAATAACAAAGCGACTAAAATGAGGTGTGGGAGTGACACTTATGCGTGCAGGTTTGCTGTTTTTGATCGGGTTATCATTCGTTATGGCAGGTTCTGCTTGTTCAGATGATGATGCCCAGCCAGTGATGGTTAAATCAGAAGAACATGCAGATGCTACAGAAAAAAAACCTGTCTTAGTTGAAAAAGATACGGAAGAAAAGGATGAGGATTCAGAGCCAGAGGAGATGCTGCTTGAATTCACCTTGCCGAACGAACAAGTTGTCATTGATTTAAATCAAGTCACGATTTTGAAGCATTACTTATCTGCGGTTCCAGACAGAGAAGCGGAAATAGAGGATATGTCATTAACAAGAGTAGATATACCGGATAAGGATACAATTTACCTTTTGGAGTTTACCTGCAGAGAGGATAGTTGCTCTTACCTTCTCCTGAATCAGCAGGAAGAAGGCGGTTCTTACCTTGCAGCAGATTTAGCGATGTTTAAATCCGCCTCTATTTCACCAGAAAATGACCTTCTCTTACTACTTTTCAACAGAAAAGAGCCTGGCTTGGAAACGGATATTTCCAAAGACAAGATGGTGATTGTCGACTTGGAACAAATGAGCAGGCAAAGGACGCTGATGGATAGCGGAGAACCATTCAAGAACGAATATCATTGGCCGGTCCTGTCGGCATCTTGGAAAAACAACCAGGTGATATCCGTGACGGTACCAGCCATATCGGGTACCGAAGAGTCACTTGAAACCTGGTATCTATCCGATCAACCGACAAAAACGATAGAATTGACTATTGAATAATTGAAGATTTCGACATTTCTGTTATCATTGAAAAACCATTTCTTTATGTGCTTTAATGTTTTTGCGTTCACCGTCAATATAAAATTCACAATCCATATACAAAGTGTGACTGCCCTTTTTTAATGGATTGAATACTTTTGCTTCCTGGGGATGATATACATCTCCGGGGTTCAGCTCTTTGGTGACTGGACTGCCTGTGAAGTTTTTCGCATCATGATTGACACGGAGTGATATCAATGGAGTACGATGAGATAAGACAATCGGCTCATCTCCAATATATTCAAGCGATCTTAAAACTTGAAATCCCTCTTCGTTTTTTTCAACTTGGACATGCATAATAAAATCCTCCATTTGCTCGCTAACCTGTACAGGTTCCGCCAGCTTTGCACTGGATGTTTCCACAAACCAATAAGCTGCTGCTCCCCCAATAACAGCCAATGTCGTACAAATCATCAGCAATTTTTTTACCATCTTTCTCCTCCTCTGTTATTCTGAAGCCACCATCTATGTATTACCTTTACCCTATATTATAGACGATGGATCTATGGAAAAAGTTTCATATTGCCGACAATTTTTTTATGATTGAATGACAGTAATAACGGGAATTGCTTTATCAGTGCCCATTATTAATGGAGGTGGAAATCATGGAAAATATGACAATGAAACAAACCAATATAGAAACAAGTAAAATTGGACTCGGAACATGGGCAATCGGAGGCTTTCAATGGGGCGGCACGGATGAACAGGAAGCGGAAAAAACCATTCATGCTGCCTTGGACAAAGGAATAAGGCTGCTTGATACTGCTCCTGGTTACGGATTTGGAAAAGCGGAAAAGATCATTGGCAAGGCGCTGCATACCTCCTCCCTCGATCGTTCCGAAGTCATCCTTTCATCTAAAACGGGAATTAATTGGAACGAAAAGGATGGATTGTTTCGGGATTCCAGCAAATCCTTTATTCACAAGGATATCGAACGGACCCTGCACCACCTTCAAACCGACTATATCGATGTGTATCATGTCCACTGGCCCGACACGCTGACTCCTTTTTATGAAACAGCGGAAGCATTGAATTATTTATATAAAGAAGGGAAAATACGGGCAATCGGTCTAAGTAATTTCACTACCGAGCAAATGGACATTTTCCGGGAAGCAGCTCCCATCCATGCGATCCAGGTACCACATAATTTGTTTGAAAGAAATAGTGAGAATCAACTCCTGCCCTATGCGGAGGAAAAAGAATTGACAGCGTTTCTTTACAGTTCGCTGAGCAGAGGGCTCTTATCCGGTAAGATCACCAAAGAAAGTCAGTTTCCTGATGGAGATATCCGTCGAGATACAGATCCGAAATTTCAATCTCCCCGGTTTGAACAATACTTGAAGGCAGTCAAAGAATTAGATGACCTGGCGCAGGATAGATTTCAAAAAAATGTGCTTGAGTTAGCTCTGCGTTGGAATCTTCAGCAACCTGGATCGACTATCTCGTTATGGGGGGCGCGACACCCGGACCAACTAGCTCCATTAGATAATCTTTGGGATTTTTCTATCGATGATGAAACGATGAGGGATATAGACGAAATCCTGATGCGAACAGTGAAATCGCCTATTGGTGTTGAGTTTATGGCTCCACCTAATAAACAAGAATTATAAGGAACAATATAAAATTTGCCTTGACAAAGCTTGTAGAAAAACCTCTGGTTTTTCTACAAGTTTTTACTTTCTCATACTTTATCCAACCCTAACCATCCACGGCTTTTCCCCTGATTGCTTTACTGCTCAATTAATTCTCAAAGGTAATTAATACAAAGTATATTTGTCTGCAACAGGTTCATGCTAAGACAGCAGGAAATTAATGGCCAGCTCCTGCTTTGGCTTTTCATACTTACTAATACAGGTGATGCAGATGAAACACATATGGAAAAAAGCTTCTCTGCCAGCTTTGCTATTGTTCTTCCTTTCGGTGGCAGGGTGTGCAAACAACGAGGATGGACGCAGTGCCAGCAGTGATCCCGATTACGACTTAACGCAAGTAAGCAATAAAGCAGAAATCAGTCAGGAAATAGCTAACCAAGCAAAAAGATCCGTACTAAAAAAACAAGAAGTAATTGGAGCACGGGGAGTCAATACTTCTGATCAGCTGCTCGTCGCTATAGAAGTCCGGCAATTGGATCGCTTTCGACTTAAAAAATTGGAAAAGAGAATCACGTCGGACTTGGAAAAAAAGTTCAAGGATAAAAAGGTGACCGTTTCTACTGATAAGAAAATTTACTTAGAACTCGATGAGTTAGAAGGACGGTTGCAAACAAAGGATTTATCCAAGAAAAAGTTAGACCAGGAAACCAACAGGATAAAGAAATTGATTTCAGATCAAGCATAAAGAACGAGGGATGACAATGACTACCAACAAACAAACGAATCAAGATTATCAACAATTCGCCAAACAACGGGAAACAAAACGGCCGGTTTTTAAAAACTGTATCCGGGCGTTTCTTATCGGTGGCTTGATATGTGCTTTTGGTCAATTGATATCCACTTTCTACATTCATTTTTTCCATTTCACCGAGCAAAATGTAGGCAACCCGACAGTGGCTACACTAATTTTCATTACGATGCTGCTAACTGGTTTCGGTGTATATGATAGGCTTGCACAATTTGCGGGGGCTGGCTCCGCTGTGCCGGTAACTGGATTCGGCAATGCAGTCATATCTGCAGCAATTGAACATCGAACGGAAGGATTCGTCCTCGGTGTCGGCGGAAACATGTTCAAGCTGGCTGGATCGGTCATTCTCTTTGGTGTGTTTTCTGCATTTATCATTGCGTTGATAAAAACTTTACTTATTCAATGGGGGGTAATATGATGCTAACTGGCCAACGAACTTGGACATTTGCCAATAAGCCGGTAATCATTTCGACAGGTACCGTTGGCGGGCCCTTCGAGGCAGAGGGTAACATAGCAGAAGATTTTGACCTGCTTCATCCCGATCTGTATATGGAACAGGACTCTTTTGAAAAGGCACATAAAGTATTGCTCGAAAAAGCAGGTCAGCAAGCAATCGACAAAGCAGGATTAACCAAAGACCAAATTCAATTTTTCCTAGCCGGCGATTTGATCAATCAAATTACTCCTACAAGCTTTTCGGCGAAAACATTGGGGGCACCTTATTTGGGACTATTTGGGGCATGTTCCACTTCGATGGCCGGACTTGCCCTTAGTGCGTTCCTAGTAAATGCTAGTGGCGCGAACTATGTGTTGACCGGGGCATCCAGTCACAATGCTGCGGTTGAAAAACAATTTCGTTATCCCACTGAATACGGTGGACAAAAACCTCCAACAGCCCAATGGACAGTGACAGGGGCAGGAACCGCATTGCTAAGCAATTCTGGACAAGGACCGGTTGTCACTTCTGCTACTATCGGCAAAGTAATCGATATGGGCCTGAATGATCCATTTAATATGGGCGGGGCTATGGCACCAGCTGCTGTGGATACGATTGAAGCACATCTCAACGATTTAGACCTTGAGCCTTCCCACTATGATTTAATCATTACCGGTGATTTAGGAAAAATCGGACGCCAAATCACCCTTGACCTATTCAAAAAGAATGGAACGAAGATTCTCGATGAAAACTATGTCGATTGCGGCCTGACTATTTACAGTAAAGAGCAGCATGTCAATGCCGGCGCAAGCGGTGCCGGATGTTCTGCTGTCGTTACGTACGGCCACTTCCTTAATCGCATGAAAAGAGGGGAACTGAACCGTATATTGGTTGTAGCCACCGGTGCCTTATTATCACCACTGACTACTCAGCAGAAGGAGTCTATTCCATGTATTGCCCATGCTGTAGCAATCGAATCCGGAGGTGAAACAACGTAATGATGTTTATTTGGGCATTCGTCGTAGGCGGTCTTATTTGCGTAATTGGTCAGTTGATGTTCGACATTCTCAAACTGACTCCTGGCCACACACTTAGTATATTGGTAGTAATTGGGGCGCTGCTTGACGGTTTCGGTCTTTACGAACCACTTATCGACTTTGCAGGTGCTGGTGCTACTGTTCCCATTACCAGTTTTGGCAACTCACTGGTTCATGGTGCTATGCAGGAGGCTGAACAGCATGGTTTAATCGGTGTAGTTACCGGTATGTTCGAAATGACAAGTTCCGGCATCACTGCAGCAATTATTTTTGGCATGATCGGTGCTATTTTATTTAAGCCAAAAGGGTGATTCAGCAAAAATGATGGTTGGTAAAACAGAAAGGTCCCGCTCCTAAAAAAGATAACCCTTAAAGGAACGGGACATGGTGTTTTGTACAGGATACTTGATAATCAGTCTATCCGAATCGCCACCTTGCCAAACTGCTTTGCCTCCCGCAAATAATCAAATGCCGCTTTTGTTTCTTTTAAATCAAAGGTTTCTCCTACTACTGGACGAATCTTGTGCACCTCCATGAAATGGAGCATATCACGCAATTCTTCTCTGCTCCCCATCGTTGAGCCAAACAATTGATATTGTCCATAAAAGAATGTTCGAATATTGATCGTTATTTCGTCTTCGGTTGTTGCTCCAAAACTGACAAGCCTGCCGCCTTTTTTCAAAACATCCAGAGACCGGTTGAAAGTAGCCCGTCCGACGCTGTCAATCACCAGGTCGATTTGTTCTTCGGATAAGGCTTCCTGCCAATCACCGTTAGTATCGATTGCCCTGTCAGCACCTAATTCGCGTGCTTTTTGCCGCTTTTTTTCGCTTCTGGAAGAGACAATAACACGGGCACCCTTGGCTTTCGCGAACTGGATTAAAAAGGTTGCAACCCCACTGCCTGCCCCGGGAATGAACAACGTTTGCCCTGGCTGGATACTACCTTTGGTAACTAAGGCCCGGTAACCTGTCAAACCAGACAAAGCGAGTACTCCTGCTTCCTCCCATGTCAAGAAGGCCGGCTTTTTCTCAACATGCTCTGCTGCTATCACAATATATTCAGCAAACGTTCCATTATCCGGCATTCCCAAGATTTCAAAACCTGCCGGAGGTGCATCGCTGTTATGGTACCAACCCAAGCCTGGGTTAAGAATCACCTCGTCTCCTTCTTTTATTCCGGTAACACCTGCTCCGGTTTCGACAACCGTCCCAGCACCATCGGATCCCAACACTAATGGTTCAGGCTGGCTGCCTCTTCGTTTTGGTATATTCAGGTCCCGGTGATTCAAACCAGCCATTTTCAGCTTGATTTTGACCATTCCTTTGCCAGTTTCAGGCTCCTCTATTTCCTTATAAGCAATTGTATCACCTTGATGGACAAAAGCTTTCATCCAATCATCCTTTCCTTATAAAAGTATGTACGGTTTTTCTTATGGTATCATACGCCTTCCCCCATCACGAAACATTATGTTCACTAGTAAACAGAGGGACAGTCCCCTTCTCCGGAGCTGTCCCTCTATTAGATGGTGTCAGAATATAAATAGTGCCAGCAGGGTTGAAATAAATAATCCGGTCATTACAGGCAGAAAGTTTTTTCGTACTAATTCCATGACCGGTACACCGCAAAATCCGGCAATGGCAACCAATGAAGACCAGGCGATGATTGTTCCTCCCCCAGTCCATATCGATCCCATTTGACCGATAGCTGCAAGTACAGACGGATCAACTGTTCCGTCCGCCAGAGCACCAGACAATGCCCCAGTCAACGGCAAGCCAGAAAATCCAGAGCCATCAAGTCCTGTAATGACCCCAATAATCAATATACTAAACGCTGCCAGTACGGAGCTCTCTGGAAGATACGCTTGTAATGACTGCACTAAATCAAACAGCAGTCCAGGGGCCTTGTCTGCCTCGATGGAAAGAATGGAACTGGCAAAGTCAGCGCTTCCGAGAAAGAAAAATCCGGCAATCGGAATCACCGGTCCCATCGCCTTAAAAGCAAAGACAAACCCATTGGTAATATGTTCGCTGATATAATCCAGTGCACGATGCTTGCCAAATGCCACGGTCGACAATAACAGCAATACTACTGCGACACCACCGATAAAGGCAGCACCATCCCCTCCCTCGAATCCTCCCATTCTTCCGGATGTAAGCTTTGTTGAAACCATGTATATCATGACAGATAACATAGATAATGGCACAACTACAGCAAAAAATTTACCCCAAGGTGGGACATCCTGCTTACCATTTAACGGTTGATCTTGATCGTCTATCCCCCGCATCATGCTTAATTCTACATCATTCCTTGGGTCATTCTGGGAACGGATATGCCGGCGGTTGGCAAAGTAAGCAACGGAGATTGCAATGACACCAGTTATCAATGATAATACAAGTCCTTTCTCCAATACAGCTGCCGTTTCCACACCGGCAGCTGCTGCAGATAGGCCTGGCGCCACTTGAATGACATAATCAGACGACAAAGCCATGCCTTGCCCGGCAAGAGCTACAGCAACCGCTGCCACAACTGCAGGCAGCCCCGCTCGGATGGCAGCTGGAACGAGAAGAGCGCAAATAAGAGGGACAGCTGGGGTGGGCCAAAAAAACAGGGAAATAACATAAGTAACACCAACTAATACAAAATAGGCTAAATGTCCATTGACCATAACCTTTTGGATTGGCTGAATCATTCGTCTGTCGGCATCCAGATCCTTTAAGGAATGAAGCAGCGCAACCATAAAAGTGATAATCAAAAAGATGTTAAATAGTTCTTTCGCAGCTACAAGATTAGCGTTAAAAATGGCTGTGAATCCACCGATGACGCTGCCTTTAAAAACCCAGGAAACCAGAAAGGTACCCAGAAGCGTTGGCAGTACCACCCCTTTACGAAAAATCATCGTAAGGATAATTAATAACGTAAAAGAACCGTACAACCAATGGGATACAGTCAATTCCATAGCAAGGAACTCCCTTCAATTGGTACTGCTTATGTGTGTGCTATAGCCTATGCAATCGGAGACCATGGAGTTCCGGCGCATCCTTGAAGGAGTGCCTAGACTCTTTCCCCTGTATTACTACTGGGGCGACAGAGCTATCCTATAAGAAACGCCTTAGCCTCTATGGCTAAGACGTTTAATGTTACTACTTATTTAAAAAATCCAATACTTCTTTATCAATCTTACCCGGTTCTAATTCCCTTTCCTCAAAATTTTCGGTATGAAGGTACTCCGTCAGCCCCTTCTGAAGCTCTTCCTCGGATACTTCCATACTCCGGAGATATCCCTTGTTTACCAAACCAGAGATCACCTTCTGCTTTGTTGTTCCCTCAATCAGAAGTACGTTTTCCTGTTTTATCTCACCGAAATAAAGCTGCTGAAGCTGATAAAGACGGATAATTTCTTGGATAGGTTCAGGATGGTCATCAACCCGTAAATCGACAAGCCTGTCATTGAACCCACCATATCCTCCCTTATCTTTCACAACATACAGTGCTGCCGACTGCTTTCCTCTACTATCCCCACCAGCTTCTTGGGCAGCTTGCAGGCATGCCAGCAAGCGTTCTGCCAATGTTCCTTGTGATCGTTCAAAGGTCTTAGCCATATGGGAAACAGTGGCTTCATTTACGAGAATGTTTCCCTGGGCCGCAAAATTTTCTCCGCGGGTTCCTCCTGCCCAATCATAGCAATGTACCCCAGTATAAGTAGCGCTGTTTCCCTTCGCATCTACTATGCCAACCTGACGTTCTTCCCTCTGTGGATCGTCTTTTGTCAAAAGGTCAATAACTTCTTCAGGTGTGTACCCTTTTTCAAGAAGCTCAAGACCCTGTGGACCGTAAGAAGGATTGGCAAAAGCCTGGGTCGCTACTGCTCCCACTCCAGCCTTTGCCCACGGCACGACAGACCCTACCGCAATAAACTTTGATTGAACAGCAATCCCATGTTCTCCTGTTTCCGGATCCACTCCGACAATGGAAAAAGTTGCTACGATATTTTTCTTCAAATTTATTCCCCCCTTAATGACCTGCATTCATTTTAGAACAATACTACCAAGAACAGCAATTTATTTACCTGAAAATTTATCCTTTTCTGACATCATGTATGGTTGGAGCTCCCCTTTAAAGCGTTTCATTCTATGTGGGAAGGGTATTTTTATTTATGAAATGGAAAATAAAAAAGGAGGGCTTTATATGTCACCATTTATTCGCAAATATACAAACGACGAACAATTACAACAGGATGTAAACAAATTAAGTCAAAAGGGCATTGATAAAGATAACGTATATGTTCTTGCCCATGACAGCGATCGGTCGAAACGTGTTGCAGATAATGCAGACGCCAATACCATCGGATTAAACGAGATGAACTTAAAAAGTGCCGTTGGTAATCTGTTCAATAAAAAAGGAGACGAACTTCGTACCAAGTTGAAAGAAGTAGGTTTATCTGATGTGGAAGCTAATAATTATGAGGAAGAATTGGACGAAGGGAAAATTTTACTGGTCGTTACCAATACCGATAACGTAGAAGAAATTTTAACCAATACCCTTTAAGAAGAATATGGGGCTGTCGCAAAAGAAAGACTTTTGCGGACAAGCCCCTATTTGTTAATTAGGAATGTTCCATACAGGGAAAGAAAACGCATCGGTTGGTATGCTTTAAGATTATGTACCATGATTCAATTACTTCAGGATCACTGTTTGTCTGATTCTTCTTCCAGTTCGTCCTGTTCACTACAATCAACGCAAAGCAGTTTCCCCTCATGATGAATACCGTCAAAAAAACCATCCTTACAATAAACAGCTTTATTACAACGAATACAGTTGCCGATAAGTTCCTTCATTAAAATTCAACCTCCTTTTTCCTCCTTACGATCCGTTTTCGTCGTTATC
The DNA here is from genome assembly GCF_017792025.1 of Sediminibacillus dalangtanensis. Classification (NCBI taxonomy): domain Bacteria; kingdom Bacillati; phylum Bacillota; class Bacilli; order Caryophanales; family Bacillaceae; genus Sediminibacillus; species Sediminibacillus dalangtanensis. The sequence goes on along the minus strand of NZ_CP046956.1, from coordinate 1,575,393 downwards.
ATGGTCTGGCTTCTGCCAACCGTGGCTGTTTATAGAACAAAAAGGAAATGACTATCGAACTCAATATAAACGCCGGAAGCATGTAAGAACCATTATAAATTGCGGAGTAAAGCCAAATCGGCTGTCCTTCGGGCGCATTTTCCGAAAAGAAGAATACGCCCGCCAACAAATGACCCAAAAAACGCAAACTGCATCCTAGAAGAACACCGAGTGAAATGTACACAAAAAATACTGAATGTTTTCCTGCTTTCAGTGCTGCTTGTACCTTTGTTGATACAACTCCTGCAGTACCGAGAGCAGTAAAGGCCAAACCGTATTCTATCAATCCTTGTAATGGTGTAAGAATATAAGCTGTACCGGTCACCACTTGAAATGCCCCGAACAACAGACCGCTCAACAGTCCCCCTTTCATGCCCCACCTGAAAGCAAAAAGAAATACTGGTATCATGGCGAAGGATACAGAGCCGCCTTGCGGCCAAATTTTAAACGATAAGAAAGGAATAATATCAAGTACGAGTGCCATAGCAGACATGATAGCTACCTCGACCAAAAACAGTGTTTGCCTTGCTTCCATCGTGCACACCCCCATAGTTTTAGTTATCGACAAAAAAAGCAATGCAAAAGGGGAAAGCTTTCCTGATGGAAATACCCGTTGCATTGCTTACCTCGCCATCATAAAAGCCGCCATTCCTACGCTAGTGTTAACTAACAGGTTCAAAGGGTCTGAACATCAGTGTTCACTCTCAGCCAGTTGGCTCCCCCTGAAGACTTCGGCATCCTCTTTTTTTGTTAGACACAGTATAACGAAAACTGCCTTGCACCGCAAAAAGGAAACGATGGATTGGAGTTATATCTTGCGGAATTATTATTGCTTATACCGTTAAACTGGAATGACAGTTACTGGGACAGTCGACTTTTGCAAGACTTTATAAGTGACGCTTCCAAGCTTTTTCTTTGCTGTTCGCGGTGCTAGAATAATTCCTTTTATCGCTTTCCCTTTTGCCTCTTCACATATTTCCACTGCGGGGATTCCCCAGCGTGTTTTACAAACAACCTCTACCTGATCCTTTATTCTCTCTTCTGCTTGATTCAGGATTCTGTCGGATGTTTCCTTTTTATAGTTTTCCAACGTCTTTGTTCCGACTTTTGATTGCGCATACTGTGTATGGACTTTCGGCTGGACGTTCAACAATCGGATTCCATAACCACTTTCAAGCGCCGCTTCTACAGCATGATCAACTGCCGATAAACATTGTTCACTGCCATCGACTGGCACCAAATAAATTTTCTGCATGGGCGTTCACCTCTATTGCAGTCTATTCAATTAGTAAAAGAAAGGCACCAACTGATGGAGAAAAATTTTCACAGGCTTATTCTTTTTCTTTTTCTTTCGTCAATGGATAGACACCGACACTTTGAATGACTAATGACAATAAGACGGCTGCGAAAGTCAAAGACACTAGAACATTATCCTGATCTACACCCGCTTCTAATCCCAACAATAATGCGACCGACATCGTTCCTTTTATGCCGGACCAGGTAATCAGGCCAACGTCACCTGCACTGAATTTTTTCCTCCAGGCAGGTACCGCGCTCGTAAAACCAGCCAATACAAGGAAACGGACAACAAGCGATAAAACAAAAATGATAAAAGCAAGGACCCAGCCGGGAAATGCAAGGTAATCTGCAGCATCTATGCCGATAAGCAGGAAAATGAGGGCTAACACAGACGGCTCAACAATGGTCCAGAACCCATCAAGTGAGTCATGGAAATAATCTTCTTTTTCCGTTTTACCGAATTCCCAAGAAAGCATGATCCCAGCAGTGACAGTTGCCAAGACACCAGAAATACCAATTTTTTCCGCGATATGGAAGCTTCCGTATGCGACGATGATGCTGAGCATAACCTGGTACTGTTTATGGTGTGTATAGTGCACAGCCCTGCTGAGAAGCCAGCCAAAAATAATCCCGAGGATGACCCCGCCTGCAGATACGAGTAAAAATTCGCTTAAGAAGGAAACAATTGAGAAAGATTCTCCACTTTTATACATAGTCAAAAGTACCGAATAGACAACGATGCTTGTTCCATCGTTCACCATCGATTCACCTTCTACAATATCGGCTATTTTTTCATTTCCCGTTGATTGCTTCAAAATGGAAACAACCGAGACCGGATCAGTCGGTGTCAGGATTGCCGCAATCAAAAGCGCTCCTAACAGGGAAATTTGAAGGAAAGGCCCACTGATAAAATAAATGGCGACACCTAGAAGTCCAGCAGTCGCCATTAGTCCCACAGTAGTAAGCGTAGCAATGATCCATTTATTTTTCTTTAACGAATCAAGTGAAAACTGGTATGCGGAAGTGAACAACAAGGCTGGTAAAAAAACGTTGAAAATAATCTCCTTGGTAATTTTGAGAGAATCGAAATAGGATATAAACGATAACGCGATTCCTAAAAGCACCAACACCATTGGTACCGGAAAATACTTCTGTTTTTTATCAATGGAAAAAACGATATAGCCTAAGAATAATAGCAAAACGATCTGATGCGCTAACATGACTGAGACTCCCTTCTACAACATTCATTTCTATATCTATTCTTTAGCCTTAAAGCGAGCGGCTTAAACTGGCAGTATAAGCATATGTTTTTCTGCTGTCTTTTAACTGTCTCCCAGAAAACCAACTTGTATCCTTCAATCAACCGAATTGATTGAACTGAAAAAGGCATTGGCTTACAAATCGCACATGGCAAAATTTCTTATTCATCAAGTCACTTTTTTCAGACCTTGTTGCTTTTCAGGTATTACGAAAATCGTCTCCATAACAACGGAAAGCGGAACAACCACTGCGGGTGGTTGTTCCGCTCCCTTCGTACTATATAAAACAAGTATTTATCGCTCTGTCAGCTTTAAAAATTCTTCCACATCGTCCTTGCACAATTGGATGGCTTTCTCCCAAAACTCCATTCTGTCCAGGTGGACATTCAGATGTTTTTTAGCCAATTCCTCCACACTCATTCGTCCAGTATCTCTTAAAAGGGCAACATATTTGTCCTCAAAACCTCGACCAGATTCCAGTGCATCCGCATAGATGCCAAGGCTAAACAAATAACCGAATGTGTAAGGGAAGTTGTAAAAAGGTACATCAGTAATGTGAAAATGAAGTTTAGATGCCCATAAAGTTGGATCATAACCGTAAAGCGCATTACAGTACGCATCCTTTTGTGCCTGTTTCATCAATTGATTCAAGCGTTCAGCAGAGACAAGGCCTTTTTTACGTTCATCATAAAATTTTGTTTCGAACAGAAAACGAGCATGGATGTTCATGAAAAATGCCACACTACGTTGAATTTTATCATCCAGTAAAGAAATTTTTTCTTCCTTGGTTTCTGCATTTTTCACAGCAGCATCGGCTACAACCATTTCAGCAAAAGTAGAAGCTGTTTCGGCCACATTCATTGCATAATCCTGATTTAGTATTTCAATATCGTTCATCACGAACTGGTGATATCCATGACCGAGTTCATGTGCCAATGTGGCTACATTGGAGGGAGTGCCTGAATAGGTCATAAAGATTCGCGTTTCCCGACTATCTGGAAAACTTGTGCAAAAACCTCCCGGACGTTTACCAGGACGATTTTCTGCTTCAATCCAGCGTTGGTCGAAAGCCATTTGGGCAAATTCTGCCATCCCGGTACTGAAACGGTTGAATTGTTCGATAATAATTCTTGCAGCCTCATCGTAATCGATGGTCTTGTTATTTTCCCCAACAGGAGCATCGAGATCAAACCAGCTCAGTTTTTCCAAGCCAAGCAACTCAGCTTTTCGCCTGAGATAAGAAACAAACGGCGTTTTATGACTAGATATTGCCTCCCACATCGCATTAAGCGTCTTCTCACTCATCCGGTTATACTGGACCGGTTCTTTTAAAACATTTTCCCAATGGCGATGTTTGTATGTCTGCAGACGAAAGCCGGCTAGATGATTAATCGTCTCACTGAACAAATCTGTTTGCTCCAGCCATGCTTTTTCCAACTTATCAAATGCAGACTTACGCTCACTTCGATCAGGACTACTTAACAAGTTAGCCGCCTGTCCGATGGATAGTCGCTCTTTCTTTCCATCTTGTTCCCAATCTATCCCCATTTTTGCCACAATTGCATCATACATTTCTCCCCAGGCATGATAACCGTCCACTGCCAAATCGTTCAACAGTATTTCTTGTTCGACCGGCAGCTTGTCCATCGCATTTTGCCGTCTTTCGTCAAGAATGAATGAGAACGGAGCGAGTGTCGGTTGTTGAAGGAGACCATTCCAAACATCGGAATCAATCTGTACAAATTTACGATCCAGAATCGTCAAATTCGCAGAATATGCTGCACTCAGCTCACTTCTTTTTCCTACAAGCAGTTTTGCCTTGTAGTCATGTACATCCTCTGCCGTCAAGCAACTGACAAAGGCTGACACCTCACCTAGTTGCTTGGATACTTTCTCTAGTAAACTGATCATACTCTCCAGATAAGCGACATCCTCAGGCTGTTTCGGCAGCGGAAACCCTTTCACTTGCTGGGAAAGTTGATCCAAATCCGTTTCCAAAACGGCTATGTAATTTTCAAGCTCGACCGATTCACTTCCACCGGAAAAAATAGATTCCAGGTCCCAACGCGGATTATATCTGCTATTCATCCAACACCTCTCCTTATCTTCTAGCAAAATAGCAAGAAAGAAAGGGGCAGTTCCCTCCCTAATTATTTCCTACTTGTTATTTCCCTATTTTAGTATTCTATTATACCGCTTTTTTTACCAGAATGAAATCGCTTATCCGCCATTAAGCTTGTGTGGGGACAGTCCCTCAACACCACTTTTCCTGCAAATTTTTGCAGAATCAGCAGTGATGGGGACTGTCCCCGGTTCCCTGATTTTCTTACGCTTCATTCCTGGTTCATGCTGAAATAATCAGATGACGCGAACATATGAGGGATTGGCTGTAAGATAATAAATCGATCCTTTGGAATTTTTGACTTTATATTGATAACTTCTGCCAACTTTCACTTTATCGAGGATTTCCGGAAACCCGATACCTTTATCAATCGTATTGACCACATGGGCGTCACTCCAAGAAGGGCGGTTGTAAAAACGCAAGTTATTCACTTTACTTTCCACCCTGTGGCCTGCATAGGCAGGTTGATTGGTACCGCTTTTGTTTCCCTGGACAATTTTTGCGCCTGTATTTGGATGTGCATATATCTGAACCTTGCCAAAATCTGCTGTCTCGATGATGTAAACATTTGCCTGGGTTGTTCCTTCAATCCTATATTCTAATCCACCAAATTTTGCTGGTCTAAGAAACCCTTTTTCGTTGCCTTTCACCGGAGAAATACCTAAAGGATAAACACGCCATGAGTTCGCATCAGCCGGAAGATACAGTGTCTGACCGGCAGAGCTGCCGTTCGATGATTGTTTTGTAGGAGAAACATTGACCGGTTTGCTCCCAACGTTCTTACTACTTGAGCCAGAAGGCGATTGATACTGATATCCTGCAAATTGACAAAATGCCTTTACAACCGCCTCTGCTAATGTTCTCCAATTTTCTTTTAGCTGCTGTATATCATCGCCACTTGAATCGGCAAAACCATATTCAATAATATTCGTTTCAACTTGGCCTGTATCCCTGATCATAAAATAGTAATCTTGGTTACTGTTACCGGGCAGTGTTCTCGTATAAATATTCCGGAGATTTTGTCCGGCCTTCCGTAATTCTTCTCCAATCGCTTTCGCCATTTTGCCATCGCTGTATATGGAGTGGATGACTTCTGCTCCATCCCCGCCCCCTGCGTTTATATGGTTGGAATGACAATAGTCGGCTCCACTGTCTATAACCAGACGTGTCCGTTCTTCTGGAGTAAGGGTTTGATCTTTTGTTCGAGTGATAGCAACTGGAACACCCAGCTCTTGGTATCGTTGAAACTGATATAGCGATATTTGCAGGTTCAGGTCTTTTTCCCTCCAATATTGATTGGAACCGCCGCCTGGATCGTTTCCCCCATGGCCGGGATCAATGATTAAAATAGGTGCCACTTACCGATCCCCTCCTTTTATTTTGATAACCCGTTTTGTCTTAGAATATCTCGCTGCTGCTTTCCTTTCTTCGTAACATAGTTGTTCTTAAACCATGCATAGACAGAAGTAACGACGGTGAAAATACTGGCTGTTATTTGCTCCGCCATTTCATTGTCGATTGGAAGTGGAGACTTGGAGAACATGACAAGCACTTGGTTTACGAGAGCCAAAGCCAACACAACGGTTCTGACCCATGTCCCTTTGTCCATTTCGTCACCTCCTCAGTCTAGATTGGGAAGCATAATACTTCTCCTAATAGTAGAATCAAATTAAACAATTTCGGGCACGGCAGCTATCTTATTTTCGGCAGGAATCCACATATATCTGTGTTACAATAGGAATAGTTTCACTAATATAATTGTTTGAAGACAGGAGTAAGGTGCGATGAACTTGATCGGAGGATTACCAGTATCTATCGATGCATTAAGCGAGGATTGTGCACGGGAGATTTCATCCTGGCAATATGAAAAACCTTATGACTTATACAGTCATGACGGAAGTCCTGCATTAATCAAAGAACTATTAAACGGATCTTACTATGGAGCTACGGTAAATGAATCGTTAATAGGATATTTCTGTTTTGGGGAAAGTGCCCAGGTCCCTGCAGGAAAAAAAGAAGGGTTCTATGACGGAACCGCTCTTGATATCGGACTTGGTCTCCGACCTAATTTAACCGGAAAAGGATTAGGCACCAGTTTCCTGACCAGAGGCATGGAATTCGGCATTAAAACCTTTCAACCCCGTATAGTGCGTTTAACTGTCGCGGCCTTCAATCAGCGGGCTGTAACTGTATACCAACGTGTGGGTTTCACCATACAAGGCGCATTTATGAACAATAATATTGAATTTATTGTGATGACATGCCCGTTGGAGGGGATGGACGAAACAAACGAAAAATAGTGGTCTGGACAAAAGCATGGCCACCAAAGCAAAAACTGAGCGAATTTTAAAATCAAATTCGTTCGGTTTTTAGTTGTATATTCTCTTTTAATCCTGTTGTTTGATGCGTGCTTCGAATCGCTACGATTTCGTGATCTGATTTCCACATGATCAAGACAAGATGAACCATATTTTTTTATTGGCTGATAGGTATCTAAACAGTGACGAAGACGAGAAATCAGCATGGGGGGGCCTTTATTCTTCGGAAATTGGACAATAGCATAAGAAGGCTGTTTCCATGCAGCTCAGTTTTCTATCTGTAACAGCAATAGGCAAAACGGAAATCACACCAGAAGAGAATGTATCTCCTTCAACGGAGGCAAGGTACGCAGACTCCAGCCGGATGAGCGCGAGCTGAAGATCCACTTGGCAAAGCGGTATGCTTTGCCAAGTTAGCTGGCCGTGCCCGCGGAAAGCGAAGTACCTTGCCGGAGTGGAAAGTGGCACTTTTCATAGGGTTAAACGTTTTGCTTTTTGCTCATCAAAAAACCGAACGAATGGTGGAATCGTTCGGTTTTCATTTTGGTCACGATGCTTTTGTCCCAGGCTCTATTTCGTATCCCCATATGCAAGACAAAGCACCATGCCTCTATTTCCTTATAATTTTTCCTCTAAGCGGGAGGTTAATTCTGCTATTCCCTCCCGGAATTCCGCTATTTTATCCTCTTCCAGTTGTTCTTCTCCATATCGAACCCGTTGATAAAGTTCTGTGTCGTTCACCTGTAAACCGATTCGTTGGAACCAGTCCTCTATCGACTCGAACCGCTCTCTGCCAAGTCCTCTTTTGGCGGCAAACAATTCAAATTCTAAAAACAATTGACGGACAGTATCGTCTATCTGCGGTTTCCGCCTTTTCAATAGTCGCCATCCCTTTTGCTTGTCTTGATCAGACAGCACTTCATAAGTGACCATTGGTTTAGAGCTATCAACCGTTTCCATTTGTACCCGCTTTCGGTATACCTTAAGGATTATCCATACAATGATAGCCAGCGCACCGATGATCACCACCCATTCCACAATATGAAAAACTCGATCTATTGCTTCTCCATTAAATTGTTCAGGACGGTCTGGTAGTGGATCCTCTGCCCCTTGATTTTGCTCTGTCTCATTTCCGTTCCGCTCTGTCTTTTCCAAATTAGGCTCCAAATCAAATGGGCTCAGCAAGGCTGCCATGGCTCCGCCTGCCAATGAAGAAAACAAACCACCGGCAAATAAATATATGGATCGGGCGCCGTTATATAGTAAGGCTATAACCAGCCCTGCGGCAGCGAAAATACCTATCGTTCCGCTTACGATATAAACACCGAATCCCCGATCTTTTTCCATGCTAAAAACATTGCGAAGTAAAAAACCAGACAAAATCAGTAAAAACTGAACAAGGCCTATTGCCAAAAAAGTGATATCGGTACTTAACAGCAGGTACCCCGATAACATGAAAAAACTTAGTCCAAGAATGGCTTTTTCATGCTGATGATCGGCATCTTCTTGATGTTTTATGAATCTCCAGCATAGTAGGACTCCTGTGATAACAGCCGCCGGCCAGGGAACGTGGAGGATAAAACCAGCCATTGCGGTAATGGCAGCACCAAGGACTATGAGAGCAGCCAATATTGCAGTAACCCGCATAATCAATAAGCCGGTGACTGCCTGGATACAGACGAGAAGAAAATAACTCCAAAACGAATATTCCAGATGAAATACCCATAAAAATGGTACCGCCAGCAAATAAATTACTATCGCTTCACTTATGAATTGATAGATACGAGTAATCGTAAGGGCTGTACGGTTCATCGGTATGCCCCCCAACCTTTCATCGCTCCTGTTTCTTTCGATTCTTCCACATAAAACACCGGAATCCCTTGTTTACTCCACTTGTTGGCATAGTGTTTGGTTGCATCATCCATTTCTCCGAAAAATACGACAGATTTTTGTTTATACATATGGTTATCCACAAACTGAAGCAATGTGCCAGAAGTTTCCAGCTTATAGTTTTTATCCACTCTTGCCAGCATCTCCAGTGCTTCTTTTAGATGTGTTTTTCCACTTCCAGTTTCTATCGAGAAGAATCGTTTTCTGCCTGGTCGTTGTAAATTGATATAGATTTCAAAAGGATATCCTTTTTGCACAGCAACATAGCAAAAATAGGTCACCTGGGAAAGTATTTTCTCCATAGAGGCAGAAAAATACCGGTTGCCAAGCCTGCTTGTTTCTCCCAGATTAATGACCATTACCCAGGTGAAATCCAGACTACGTTCATAGACTTTGGTCTGAAGCCTCGTCGTTCGCGCAGTCGCTTTCCAATGTATGCGGGAAAAAGAGTCAGAACTAACATAGTCCCGTGCTCCAGCTGCATCCATCGTATCTTCAAAAGGGGAAATGACCGCACGTTGATTCCCCGGTGCTTGTACAAATACACTTTGAACTCCTTGAACCGGCAACGGTTCTGGGTAGACAATCAACTCCGTACGATAGAAGCCGTTGAAAGTCAAACGGATGGTATCAAATCCCGTAAGGTGGGGAAATAAGTAATGGATATTATGTATTCTTGCTGTTCCTCGTTGTTTTGCCGTGAAAGGGAAGGTGACATTCGTTTTTCCTTTTCTAGCCATAGAAAAAGGAATCCCGAATTTATGGGTGGCGCTCTTTTCGTCGTTGTCCTCTTTCCCTTCTATCACTTCTCCGATTGCGAAATACAGTCTGCCATTCACTATCGGTAAGCGGGATTGATTGCTGAATGAAAAAGAAATAGCACTCTCTTCTCCTGGAAATAACCGAATGCTTTTCGCTGGGTTATCGATCACCAAACGGTTTCCAATGTTCTTTTCATACAGCCTGTTGATAAATAAATATGCGGTAACAATTGCTACTAGTCCGAATAACATGGGACGATTAAAAATAATGCTGAAGACAAAAATAACGCTGACCAGGAACACCATTAATTCATAACCATAGTTCAACTGATCGCCGATTCTTTTTTCCAACTTCATGATACAGGCTCTCCTGCTTCCACTGGGACGTCTATTTGGCTGATTATTTCCTCCAATACTTGAGCTGGTGTTTTACGAATAGAGCCTTCCATGTTCAAGATCAGTCGGTGTTCAAACAGATAAGGGGTGAGTAATTTAATATCCGCCGGGCTTACATAGTCTTTTCCCTTGATCAATGCATAAGCCTGTCCTGCTTTCATCAATGCCAGAGCTCCCCGGGTACTGATGCCCAACTCGATCTCATGATGCTCACGGGTGCCTCTTACCAGCTTGAGCAGGTAATCCCGCACAGGCTGCGAGACTGTTACTTGTCTTACTTGCTTCCGCCAAGCCACCAATTCTTCAAGCTCTATAACCTTTTGCAGCTCAGAAAAGGGTTCAGCTTCCCTGTATGTATCGAGGATTGTCCGCTCTTCCTCTAAAGATGGGTAGCCCATGTCGATTTTAAATAAAAAACGATCTAACTGCGCTTCTGGTAATTGGAAGGTACCGTGGTTGCTTTCCACCGGATTCTGAGTGGCAATCACCAAAAACGGGACTGGAAGCGCTACTGTTTCCCCGTCCACCGTCACCTGCTTTTCTTCCATTGCCTCCAGCAGACTTGACTGTGTTTTCGGTGTAGCACGGTTGATTTCATCAGCGAGTAAAATGTTCGAGTATACTGGACCAGTCCGCAGTTCAAATTCCTGCGTCTTCGGATTATAAAATTGGATTCCTGTTACATCGCTTGGCAGTACATCCGGCGTAAACTGAATCCTTTGAAAGTCTCCGGAGATGATGGTCGCAAAGCTTTTGGCAAGCTTTGTTTTCCCAGAACCGGGAACGCTCTCGAGCAAGATATGCCCTTCTGCCAACACAGCGGTGAACAGCAGTTCTACTGCCAGTTCTTTTCCGATAATAGTCTTTCCGATTTCCTGTTTTGCTGTAGTAATTTTTGCTTGTAATGATGACACCATACTTCCCCCTTGGATTGTCTTTTTACATATTTTATCATTTTTAATAGGCGAATAGGGAGAAATCGGCAAAATTTTCAATAAAATACCCCCTGCATTTTCCCAATTCTTCGCTTCCATGAAAAATTAAAAATGATTTGGGAAGGCTGTCACTTCCGGGTGATGGAGAAACTTCCTATCAACGGAGGCAGAACACGCAAACTCCTATAAGAAACGCATGCTTCCGAAACCTGTAAAAAGGCATTCTTCACTTCTGGATGCGGAAGCCGCTACCCATGGAAAGGTTTTCTGCCGTAGCGAAGCTATTTATTTATCATTTCGTCTTTTTAATTTTCGGACTGGGCTATCTGAAAAGGACAAAAGCGCAAGCGCCTGTTTAAAGGATTACAGGCTAGAGCCGCCACGTCCTGTGGCAACGCCTGCATGACCCACATCGTGTGGGCCCTCGACAAGCTTAAGAACAGCTTCGGCATGGCGCTTTTTGCCACACAGAGGGTGGGCTTAAGACCTCGAGGGGCTAGGCGCTGGAGCTGGACGTGGCTGTTTCAGCCAATAATGATCCACAGACAGTCAAATTTATCATTTCCTATACAGTAAAAAAAATCTGCCCGTTAAGGCAGATCGACTCCATTATTTCATGTTTGGATCCGGGTAATCATCTGAATTGCGCATGGCGAACAATGGCGTATCGTAAATATATGGCGGTGCTGGTGGAAGTTTTGGTTTTTTACCAAAAGGTACTGGGTGTTCTACGTAATTGAACATACCGCACCCGTCCATGCTAGGTCCATGCGCCCATCGTCCTTCAGCGCTGGCGTTTCCGTTAGAGAGATTAAACAGGGTATAAGCTACTTCCTGCTTTTCAAGATTACGAGGGAACGTACTAGGCACAACGATATTTTCTTTCGACTCCAGCTCTCTTATGGCAGCAAGCCATTGATTTTGATGCATAGTATCCCTTGCAATCAACCAGGATAGCATGTCTTTCACCCCTCGGTCATCCGTCATTTCATATAAACGGCAAACTTGAAGTCTCCCTTGGGATTCTGCGTTTAAATTGGCGCGAAAATCGGCCAGCAGATTGCCGCTGGCAATGATATAATCTGCCGTCCAGCGATTACCTACACTGTCTGCAGGCATTGCTCCAAGACCCGATACGATTGCATGCTGCGGGTTTGTTCCTCCAAGTATGGCAGCAACAACTGGATTCTGAACAGCTTCATCCAGTTCCACATCAGGAGCCCCATCCAGAAGTCTAGCTATCATGGTGGCCAACATTTCAATATGTGCCAGTTCCTCGGTACCGGTATCCATTAATAGATCCCGGTACTTACCGTCTCCCCTGGTGTTCCAACCTTGGAATAAATATTGCAAAGCCACGGAAATTTCACCAAACTGCCCACCTAAAACTTCTTGCAGTTTTTTCGCATAAACGGGATCCGGACAGTCAGGCTTAGAACGGTACTGCAGTTCGCTTACGTGATAGAACAATTTATCCACTTCCTTAATGATAAGTTTTGTTGGGTTATTGCCCCTCCTTTATTAGGTATTCATCACGCAATAAAAAGGTGAAGGGTAAGCGGAGTTTTTTTTCATTGGCAGCGAAAAACATATTCATCATGAATACTTTTCACAAGACTTATTACTATATAATCACCGTAGATGATGAAACTGTGAGAAAGCTTAATGGCTCCCGGAGAAAGACTGGGGTGCTCCTGCGTCGAAGACTAGCACTCTTATCTTCTTTTAAACAAATCAAATGTTATATCGCAGCCATTTCTATTTCTTGTACGCTTAAACCACCTTCAAAAAATAACAATCTGTATTACAATGAGTTTAGTAGATAGGAGGAAAAAATGATAAAACTGGAATATTTCACTGAAGACGATTTTGATTTGTTGATCAGCTGGATAACCTCTCCAGAATTGACGATGCAATGGAGTGGTCCAGCTTTCACTTACCCACTGACCCGCGGACAGTTGTCAACATATATCAAGTCTGCCAACCAGGATGGGGCTGATACGTATGCTTTTAAGGCCGTCGACACCAACAGCGGCCAGATAGTGGGGCATATCTCAATCGGCCGGATTGATTACGGCCATATGACAGGCAGAATCGGAAAAGTGATGGTAACCGAACAGGCCAGAGGAAAGAAGGTTGCCGGAAGGATGTTGGAACAAATTTTAGAGTTTGCATTTCTAAATCTTGGTTTGAACAGGGTAAGTCTTGGTGTGTTTGACTTCAATACTCCTGCTATCAAGGCATATGAGAAAGCGGGATTCACAAACGAGGGATTGATCAGAGAAGTCCGGAAAGTTAAGGACGAATTTTGGAGCTATTATGAAATGAGTATACTCAAGAGGGAATGGGATGGAAAAATAAATTAAATCCATTCGTTGCAAGTATCGCTTAATCGTCAGTATCCCGGATGAATTGGTGTATCATTAGCCACTGCCGTTTTTAATCGCTGCTGCATTTGCCCAATTCCTTTGCAGCCTTCCAGCGGATAAGCTATCTCTGGATTCGTTGAAGAAAAAGCAGCAGAAATAAACGGCTTGTACTTTCTTCCAGTAAGGACGATAATTCGAGAAAAAATATCAAGGCGCTTGTTTTTTACCTGGTTTGCCAAGAAGTCCCCTGTAACGATTTGGTCACTTTTCTGATTGAATGTAAGATCATAATTTTCCGGTACGATATCCTTCGGAAGCAGGAACCCGTGTTTCGCAGACAAAACAACCCAATCCAATTTAAAATGATCTGCGTACGTTTCACACAAACGGTGGAATGTACCGATATATGCTTCTCGTGCCGCAACAGGACCGACATCTGCCTGTTTATCCCAAATTTTTTTCTTTCCGCAAGGTATAATACATAACGGTTCCATTTACTTTTTTCCTCCTTCATCTTCCTGCTGACCAAATCAAAAAAGGCAAACCATAAGGTTTGCCTTTTTTATCATCAGCTAATTTAGTTTTTTACAACGTTAGCTGCTTGTGGTCCACGGTTTCCTTCTTCAACATCAAAAGTCACTTCTTGACCTTCTTCAAGTGTTTTGAAACCTTCTTCTTGAATAGCAGAGAAATGAACGAATACATCGTCTTGTCCTTCTACTTCGATAAAACCGAAACCTTTGTCTGCGTTAAACCATTTTACTTTTCCTTGTGCCATGAAACATTTCCTCCTTGTGTGGATCTTCCACACACATGTATTACTATTCTTGCTCTTACCTCAACAAAAAATGTTGGCGTTTCAATTACTTGAAGCGGTCACGAACAAAATAGCTAATATTATAATAACAAATCCGTTAGACATTTCCAAGTCTTTTAACTATCTTTGGCAATTTTTTTTGACGCTTTCATTCGACAAAATATTTGTTCGTTTTAAGATTTGTCCATAAGTGGAATAAGTGATTAATTGGAAATAAACGATCGATTCAACTCAACTGTACAAAACCATTCATAAGATTTCTGCTTACTAGTTCAGATAAAAAATCAATTCTAACAGAAGAAAATTAACGAGATACCATCTGCCGATAGGGCAATCTTGATAACGCCTGCTAAAGGTTAGAAGTTAACCAAAATAAATGGGTGCGACCGTCATAACGTCAAGTCTATTTTGATAAAACAACGGAACATTCCTTATAACAAAAAGAAAGACACCTACGATGGCTCATCAACAAACGAGAAGCACTAAAACAATGGCATAGTTGCAACTGTTATTACAGATTCGATCATCAAATAACGGCAGCAGCCTGGCGAATCACCTTGTCTGGCTAATTCAAGACTTACACCCTCCTGAAGGTCTGTCCTAATTAGGAGTAAGTCCTTTTCATTTTTTCATGTATAAGGTATGGCTAATTTTTCTTCTCCCCTTTCTCTATATTCACACTCAACATAGCTTGTCACACAGATGGGACAGTACTACACAAAAAATTCAGAAAAAAATTATGTTTGTAAGATTTATTGACAAACAAGCATTGTAAGCGCTTACTAGTTTTCTGATTTATCTAAACTATCAGAAAACTTCTGTTTTACCTGTTGACCTCCCCTGTAAATGGTTGTATTATTGTCGTCAATCCTAACAATTACGAATGGAAATAAAGCAAACAAAAACTTTTCACTGCCGGGGTTGAGATACTTTTTTTTAAATGACAAGGACAGCGGTCCACCCCCTTTCGGCAAAACGAAATAGGATAACTTAATTTAACATTTTGACAAGAAAGGAGTGGTTGAGTATGAGTAGTCAATGGATATTTCTAAGTGGCGAATTCGTAAAAAAAGAAGAAGCGGTTGTTTCCGTCTATGACCATGGATTTCTATATGGAGACGGGGTATTTGAAGGAATCCGGACTTACGACGGGAATATATTCAAACTTGAGGAGCATCTACAAAGGCTTTATGAATCTGCCCGTTCCATCCTGTTGGAAGTACCATACACCAAGGAGGAGCTGACACAGATTATTGTTGAAACCATCCGTAAAAATCAGCTGGAAGATGCTTATATCCGTGTGGTTGTATCTCGGGGTTCCGGCAATCTGGGCTTAGATCCATCAAACTGCTCACAACCGCGGCTGGTAGTTATCGCGGAAGCTCTCGCTCTTTTTCCAAAAGAACTCTATGAGCGCGGCCTTCGAGTCGGCTCAGTCGCCAGCCGTAGGAACCGGCCGGATGTCCTTAGCCCCCAAATTAAATCATTAAATTATTTAAACAATATTCTTGTGAAGCTGGAAGCGAACCAGGCAGGTGTCGATGAAGCGCTTATGCTTAACGATCAGGGCTATGTGACAGAAGGTTCCGCAGATAATGTTTTTGTCGTCAAAAATGGAACCATCTTCACCCCTCCTGTCTATCTTGGAGCATTAGAAGGAATTACTCGCAATGCCATCATTGATTTGGCGAAGGAAACTGGATACACAGTCAAGGAAACACCTTTCACCAGACATGATGTCTATGTAGCAGATGAAGTATTTTTGACTGGTACCGCGGTGGAAGTCATTGCTGTCGTTGAAGTGGATGGCAGGAAAATCGATGACGGCAGGCCAGGAAAAATAACCAATCAGTTACTAAAAGAATTCCGGAAGGTAGTCACCAATGACGGCGTCAAGTGTTACCCTGATTTAAACAATAAAGCAGTAGTCAGTTAGGACACACTGCCTACAATAAAATTTTAAAATCAATGACGGGAACAAAGGAATAAGAAACTGTATTCACAGAGAGCCGGGGTTGCTGGAAGCCCGGAAATACACCTTATTCTGACATCGTCCCTGAGTGTCGGGCTGAACGGTTTACTTAGTAGGCTTGATCAGGCAGAATCCAAACTGCCTGTTACCAATGAAGCAATGAATTAATGTTCAATGCTTCCCGAGGCGGTCTTCGCGAGAAGGCTGTGAAACAGGGTGGTACCGTGAAAAAGACTTTTTCTCCCCTGATATTCTGCACATACGCAGTCTGTCAGCGGAAGAAAAAGTCTTTTTTTAACGATTCTTTATTTTCAAAGTTCCCAAAATTCAAACTATATAGGAGGGATTACCAGGTGAAGGTACAAACAAAGCCGGGGGCTGCACCCCGTATCGAAACAAAAACAGGAGCAGATTTGCTTGTTGAATCACTGATTAAAGAAAAAGTGGATATCTTATTCGGTTATCCGGGAGGAGCTGTTCTTCCGATCTATGATGCCCTTTACAGAGCGAGAGAATCGTTCACCCATATACTCACCCGGCACGAACAAGGTGCTATCCATGCTGCCGAAGGATATGCCCGTGTATCGGGGAAACCAGGGGTTGTCATCGCAACGTCCGGCCCAGGTGCGACAAATCTTGTTACCGGCATTGCTGACGCTATGATTGATTCCTTACCCCTTGTCGTTTTCACAGGACAAGTGGCCCGAGGCGTAATCGGAACAGATGCATTTCAGGAGGCAGACGTCATGGGAATTACAACGCCCATTACCAAACATAACTATCAAGTTCAACATGTCAGTGACCTGCCTAGGATTGTGAGGGAAGCATTCCATATCGCCAGTACAGGAAGACCTGGTCCTGTGGTAGTCGATATTCCAAAAGATATATCTGCTAATTCTTGTGAAGATGAATACGATGATGATTTTCACTTGCCAGGTTACCAACCGAACATCAAGCCGAATCCCTTGCAGTTAAAAAAACTGGCAAATGCTTTGGAAACTGCCGAGAGGCCCGTTATTTTGGCAGGCGCCGGCGTCATGTTCGGCAATGCATCAGATGAGTTGCGAAAATTTGCCGAAAAGCATTCTCTCCCCGTCGTCACTACCCTGCTTGGTCTTGGTAGTTTTCCGGGCAGCCATCCACTTGCTTTAGGAATGGCAGGGATGCATGGTACGTTCACAGCAAACAGAGCGCTTTATGAATGCGATTTACTGATTAACATCGGTGCCCGTTTTGATGATCGTTTGACTGGGAATTTGGAACATTTTGCCCCAACGGCAACCGTTGCGCACATCGATATAGACCCGGCTGAAATAGGCAAAAACGTAACAACCCATATACCAGTCGTTTCTGATTCGAAAGCTGCATTACAATCGCTATTTTATCATGCTGAATCCACCTCGAATCATGATGATTGGCTTCAGCACCTTACGGATTATCAAAAAGAAAATCCGCTTTGGTATAAAAACCCGGCAAAAGAAATGGTTCCGCAATGGTTGATTGAGGCTGTTCACAACGTTACCAATGGCAATGCCATTGTGACGACAGATGTCGGGCAGCATCAAATGTGGGCCGCACAATATTACGCCTTTGAAGAACCTGACAGGTGGGTGACCTCGGGTGGATTGGGAACAATGGGATTCGGATTTCCCGCAGCAATCGGTGCCCAGCTGGCAAAGCCGGAAGAAACAGTCATCGCCTTTGTGGGGGATGGCGGATTTCAAATGACTCTCCAGGAGCTCTCCGTTCTACAAGAACGGCAGTTACCTGTAAAAGTAATCATTGTAAACAATGGCGCTCTCGGGATGGTAAGGCAATGGCAGGAAACCTTTTATGAAGAGCGTTATTCGGAATCACTGCTGCAAATACAACCGGACTTTGTGAAACTGGCCGACAGTTACGGTATCCGGGGTTACCGGATTGATACCCAGGAAGAATTCATTGATTTGCTTCCGGAGGTCTTTTCATACAACGGACCTGTCGTCCTGGATTGCCGTGTACTCCGGCAAGAGAATGTCTATCCGATGATAGCGCCAGGCAAAGGACTTCATCAGATGATTGGGGTGAAACCATGAGACGAATCATAACCGCAACCGTACAAAACCGCAGCGGCGTACTTAACCGGATTACCGGTTTATTGCAAAAGCGCCAGTTTAATATTGAAAGTATTTCCGTCGGAAGAACAGAAACAGACAGTATTTCAAAAATGACCTTAGTGGTAGAAGTGGAAGATAATCAAAAATTGGAGCAACTCACGAAACAGCTGAACAAACAAATCGATGTACTGAAAGTCACCGATATAACAGATAAAGCAATTGTTTCCCGTGAGCTGGCCCTGATAAAAGTAGTCTCCGCCGGCCAGCTGCGTAATGAACTTCAAGGGATTATCGAGCCATTCCGCGCTTCAATCATCGATGTTTCCAAAGACAGCTTGTCCATTCAGGTTACTGGCAAGCCAGAAAAAATCGAAGCTTTGATTGAACTACTCCGCCCCTATGGAATCAAAGAATTGGCGCGGACAGGAATGACTGCTTTTTTACGGGGACACCAGCCGCAATCGACGGAACTCCCCTCCTACTCTTTACTAAATAGATAAACGTTGGCAGAAGCCAATTTTTATAAAACAAATACGGAAATGAAAGGATGTCTACAAATGACAAAAGTACTCTATCACAATGATATTCATGAAGAAAGTTTAAGAGCAAAGAAAATTGCCATTATCGGGTATGGATCCCAAGGCCACGCACATGCCTTGAATTTAAGGGAAAGCGGTTTTGATGTCGTAGTTGGGCTTAGAAAAGGAAAATCGTGGGATAAAGCAGTCGAAGATGGCCTGGCTGTTCAGTCCGTTGCAGAGGCCACAGCCCAGGCAGACGTGGTGATGATTTTACTTCCGGATGAACTCCAGCCGAACGTTTACGAAAAAAGTATCAAACCAAATCTATCTCCCGGCAATGCGTTGGCATTTGCCCATGGTTTTAATATCCACTTCAACCAAGTGGTCCCGCCTGCGGACGTTGATGTTTTTCTGGTTGCACCTAAAGGGCCAGGTCATCTTGTACGCAGGACCTTCCAAGAAGGTGCCGGCGTACCAGCGTTGTTCGGTATTTTCCAGGATGCCACTGGAGAAGCAGAACAAACTGCATTGGCTTATGCAAAAGGAATCGGTGCCGGTCGGGCCGGAATTTTGCAAACATCCTTCCAGGAAGAAACAGAAACAGATTTGTTTGGAGAACAGGCCGTGCTTTGCGGAGGTCTTACCAGTCTCGTGAAAGCTGGTTTTGAAACCTTGACGGAAGCAGGATACCAGCCGGAAGTGGCTTACTTTGAGTGTATGCATGAATTAAAGCTGATCGTGGATCTGATGTACGAAGGCGGATTGGAGAATATGCGCTACTCGATTTCCGATACAGCTCAGTGGGGAGACTTCGTTTCAGGCCCCAGAGTGGTAAACGAAGATACCAAGGCCCGGATGAAGGAAGTACTTTCCGACATTCAAACAGGCGCATTTGCCAAAGGATGGATTCTGGAAAACCAGGCAAACCGCCCGCAGTTTAACGCAATCAATGTCAAGGAAAACAATCATTCCATTGAAAAGGTAGGACGTGAGCTTCGTGAGTTAATGCCGTTTGTGAAACAGCCGCTGAACTCCAAAAAGAAAGAAGTGGTCACACATGGGTCCAATTAAAATCTTCGACACGACCCTGCGGGATGGCGAACAATCCCCCGGGGTCAACTTAAACCAATTGGAAAAGCTGGAAATCGCAAAACAATTGGAACGATTTGGCGTGGATATTATGGAAGCGGGATTCCCCGCTTCCTCCAAAGGCGACTTTGAAGCTGTGAGGAACATCGCACGTACGATCAAAAACGCATCGGTAACCGGGTTGGCTAGAGCAAAAAAGACGGATATCGATATTGCCTGGGAGGCATTGAAAGACGCGGATGAACCACGGCTGCATATCTTTTTGGCCACCTCCCCCATTCATATGACGCATAAGTTGAAAAAAACGCCGGAAGAAGTGATCCAAACAGCGGTCGAGATGGTAACTTTTGCAAAACAGAAATTTCCTCATGTCGAATGGTCTGCAGAGGACGCCACACGATCCGACCGGGATTTCCTCGCAACCATTATTGAAAAAGTGATCGAGGCAGGAGCAACTGTGGTCAACTTACCTGATACAGTAGGTTACACGACTCCTGAAGAATATGGCGCTTTATTCCATTACATGAGAAAAAACGTACCGAACATCGATCAAGTAACACTATCCGCTCATTGTCATGACGATCTAGGTATGGCAGTGGCAAATTCACTCGCAGCTGTAGAAAACGGCGCTACTCAAATTGAAGGAACAATCAACGGAATTGGTGAACGGGCCGGGAATGCAGCACTAGAGGAATTCGCTGTGGCTTTGAACATTCGTCAAGACAAATATCCATACCAAACCAATTTGCGCTTAAAAGAAATTAAGCGTACAAGTGATCTTGTCAGCAAGTTTACCGGAATGGCAGTACCAGCCAATAAAGCCGTCGTTGGTCGTAATGCTTTTGCCCATGAATCCGGCATTCATCAGGATGGGGTATTAAAAAATGCATCGACCTATGAAATCATCACGCCAGAACTTGTTGGTGTTCAGTCAAACAACCTGGTATTAGGAAAACATTCTGGCCGACATGCTTTTAAAGATAAGATTGAACAGCTTGGCTACAGGCTCTCCGATGAAAAAGTCAGTGAAGCGTTCCAAGCGTTCAAGCAACTTACTGACCGCAAGAAGGAAGTGACCGACGACGACCTTTTCACGATTTTAATCGATGTTCAGACAAATATAGACGACTGGAAAAAATACAGTCTGCAAGCCTTCCAAGTGCAATATGGTTCTTCCAATATGCCGACGGCAACGGTGGCCCTTACTACGCCGAATGGATCCAGAGTGGAAACGGCCAGGACCGGCCAAGGAAGTGTCGAGGCTCTCTACAATACAATCGAGGCTTTAGTCGAAGAAAACATCCATCTGACCGATTTTCATTTAAGTTCGATAGGAAAAGGCCGGGACGCTTTGGCTGAAGTCCACGTCAATATGACTGTCAATGATACGACCGTAAGCGGACGTGGTTCTGCCCAGGATGTTTTGGAAGCAGCCGCGCATGCATTTTTAAATGCCATCAATCGTGTCTTTCTTAATAAAAATACGACTGTGCAGGAGACAGCACCACTTTAGGCAAATGCAGGATGATGAAACAATTGGTATTTTCAAGACAATTTTGAAAAGGAGGTCCCACAATGAAAAAGCATATTGTCCTGCTCCCTGGGGACGGAATTGGCAAAGAGGTCATCCAATCCGCCAAAGATGTTCTGGAGGCTGTTGCAGCAGAATTTGATCATAGCTTTACATTTGAAACACAGGACATTGGAGGGTGTGCAATTGATTTACACGGCATCCCCCTTCCGGAGTCTACGGTAACTGCCTGCAAACAGGCAGATGCCGTGTTGCTTGGGGCAGTTGGTGGACCAGAATGGGATCGTCTCCCCTCCCATCTTCGCCCTGAGAAAGGACTTTTGGGTATTCGAAAAGCACTCAATCTGTTCGCGAATCTCCGTCCGGTAAAAGCTTTTCCCAACCTATTGCATGCATCACCGCTCAAGGAGGCAGTAGTCAGTGGCAGCGATTTGCTGATCGTAAGAGAACTTATTGGTGGTTTATATTTCGGTACACCTAGCGAGCGCAGTGTTGATGGGCAATCGGTTGTTGACACACTCACTTATACAAAAAAAGAAATCGAACAAATTGTCGATAAAGCTTTTCAAAGCGCCCAGCTCCGTAAAGGGCATCTCACTTCTGTTGATAAAGCAAACGTTTTGGAATCAAGCAAACTTTGGAGGGAAACAGTTGAGGAAAAACAAGCACAATATCCAGACGTAACGGTCGAGCACATGCTTGTCGATGCCGCAGCAATGAAGCTCGTTACAAACCCGAAATCTTTCGATGTGATTGTAACGGAAAATATGTTTGGCGACATTTTAAGTGATGAAGCATCCGTCTTAACCGGTTCGCTGGGAATGCTTCCTTCGGCCTCATTGAATCAAGCCGGTGTCGGCCTTTATGAGCCGGTCCATGGTTCAGCCCCCGATATTGCCGGTAAAGGGATAGCCAATCCTTTAGCGATGATTTTGTCGACTGCACTGATGCTGAGGCATTCATTCCAACTGGAAAAGGAAGCCCGTTTGATTGAAACAGCAGTCCAGGCAGTACTCGATGATGGCTACCATACTGCCGATTTACAAATAGAAAACGGCCACCAGGTCGGTACGGAACAAATGACGGAAATGATTGTGGAATTGATAAAATCACAAAGCGCTACCGTCAGTATCCTAAATTGTTATGCATAATCAATGGACAAAAATATTGATTGCAGGGAGTTGATAAAATGAGCAAACCAAAAACGATTATTGAGAAGATTTGGGAACGGCATGTCGTTCATCAGGAGCAGGATAAACCTGACTTACTCTATATTGACTTACACTTGGTTCATGAGGTCACCTCTCCCCAAGCTTTCGAAGGACTGCGAATGAAAAATCGGAGCGTGCGCAGACCAGAGCTTACCTATGCGACAATGGACCATAATGTTCCCACAAAACACCGGAATATTATCAAAGATGCTATTTCCAAAAAACAAATGGAAACCTTGAAAGAAAATTGTAGACAGTTCGGTATTTCCCTCGCGGATATCGACCATCCCGATCAGGGTATCGTCCATGTTATCGGACCAGAACTAGGTTTGACACAGCCTGGAAAAACAATTGTCTGCGGCGATAGTCACACCTCAACACATGGGGCGTTCGGTGCATTGGCCTTTGGGATCGGCACCAGTGAAGTCGAGCATGTCCTGGCAACGCAAACACTTTGGCAAGCGCCACCAAAAAGCCTGAATGTCCAGGTAAATGGCAAACTTGGCAAAGGAGTCACATCCAAGGACTTGATATTGGCAATCATCGCCAAATTCGGTGTACGCTTTGGTACTGGATATGTCATCGAATATACCGGAGAAGCGATCCGCGACCTGACAATGGAAGAACGCATGACAATATGTAACATGTCCATTGAAGCAGGTGCTCGGGCAGGTTTGATCAGTCCAGATGATACAACGGTCGAGTATTTACGGGGACGGCGCCATGTACCCCAGCAGCAGGAAGAATATGAAGCAATCTCAAGGGAGTGGAAAGCACTGGCAACCGATCATGGAGCTATCTACGATGCCACCGTCGTCATCGATGCGGAGGAAATCGAACCACAGGTTTCCTGGGGAACGAACCCAGGTATGTGTATACCTGTAAGTGCCACCGTCCCCGACCCTGCCCATGCGGAGACAGCTAGCAAAAAAGAAGAAATCGAACGCGCATTGACATATATGGGACTAAATCCGGGACAACGGATGGATGCTGTTCCAATAGAGCACGTATTTATCGGCTCCTGCACCAATTCTAGGTTAAGCGACTTGCGAAGAGCTGCGAATGTAATAAGGGGAAAGAAGGTTCACCGACAAGTGCAAGCTATTGTTGTTCCTGGCTCATTCAGTGTAAAAGCAGCTGCCGAAGCGGAAGGGTTGGATGTTATTTTTACCCAGGCAGGATTTGAGTGGCGCGACGCAGGGTGTAGCATGTGTCTTGCCATGAATGATGATATTGTACCACCCGGAGAACGCTGTGCTTCTACCTCCAACCGCAACTTCGAAGGCCGGCAGGGTAACGGAGCACGGACACACCTTGTCAGTCCTGAAATGGCTGCAGCGGCTGCGATTGAAGGTCACTTTGTCGACGTTCGAAAATTTACCGAAGCAACATTGCAATCGTGAGGGGTGAAAAAATGGAACCGTTAAAAAAGCATGAAGGACTAGTTTATCCATTGAACAGAGCCAACATTGATACCGATCAAATCATTCCGAAACAATTTCTCAAAAGAATAGAACGACAAGGGTTTGGTAAGTTTTTATTTTATAACTGGCGTTTCGACGAAGATGGGACAGAAAAACCTGACTTCACCCTGAATAATAAAAAATACAGTGGGGCTTCCATTTTGGTAGCAGGTGAAAATTTTGGGTGTGGGTCTTCAAGGGAGCATGCACCATGGGCTTTGCAGGATTATGGATTTAAAGTGATCATCGCTCCGAGTTTTGCCGATATTTTTTATAATAACTGTACAAAAAACGGAATTCTCCCCATACATTTAAACGAACTCGAAACAGAAGTGTTGATACAAAAGGCCGAAACCAGGCAATACCGGATAACAGTAGATTTACACGAACAGCAGGTCACCGACGGTCAAGGCTTTCTAGCGGAATTTGACCTTCCGGCGTATCAGAAGCAAATGCTGCTTAACGGCTGGGATGAAATCGCTGTTACCCTTACCCTCGAACAGGCCATTGCCGATTATGAAGCATCACATTAAGGAAATAGAAAATCAAGCGGGGCTGTCTATGATATTTGAGTAGATGTGCCCCGTCGTTATTTACTGTAACCTGACTTTTGTTGTTTCGCATACCGTTTATCTTTCATAAACAGTTTCCAGAAGTAAATGAACCCCGGAAATAAAATAGCGAAACCGAAAATATAAGAAACAAACAAAGCACGAAAAGCATTTGGATTGGTAAAGCCATCCTCGATGGTGATAGTCGGATAAACCAGATAAGGGAGATGTGCCCTTCCATACGCATAGCTTGCCAGTAAATATTGAAGGACAATGACAATGACGGCAATTCTGGGCCACCCCAATTTCCGCTTGCCCAACGGCAGATAAAGAAACAAGCCTGCCAGCAGAAACGCAAATACCGATGCTAACAAAAACGGCAAGTGTTCCATCATTCCTTGATACATCCAAACAGCTTCATAGCGCATGGTAAATATGACCAGGAAAGCCATCAATAGCGTAACAGGGCCTAACAGCAGCGCATCACGACGGTAAATCTTGTACGCCTCTTGTTCATCGGCGTGATTGGAAAAGTCGGCTAACAGCAAGGATGATAGAAACAAGGTACTGCTGATAGCAAAACCGATAAACGACCAAGCGTGATAACTGGTCAGTAATTCTCCGAAAAGCAATTGCTCCACCCCATTTCGGACCTCAATATAATTCCCATGGGTCACCGGAAGAACCAGAATCAGCAAACCCGGGATCAAAAATCCCGTCACACCTGAAATATACGTTAAAGGTTTGCGGTATTCTTCGGCGATGTGGGAAAACACGAGGAATCCACTACGTACAGCCAACAACAGAAGGATGATACTTCCCGGGATCAGTAAAACGGTACCCAGCGTGAATGTAGCTCCGGGAAAAAAGCTGAATAAAGCCACCACAATGGCTACGATAAATACGTTGGTAACCTCCCAAGTCGGGGAAAGGTAGCGGTTTGCTATGTTGGTTGCATTGGTCTTTTCCTTGTTAATATAAACCAACGACCAAAAGCCGGCACCGAAATCCATGGTAGCCATAACCGAATAGATAAAAATAAATCCCCAAAGGACCGTAATGGCAATCAATACATCCGACATGGGATACCCTCTCCTTCTTCCATTTACTCTTGCATATCAATTTCATCTTGAACTGGATGCTTTTTAAAATAGAAACGCAAAACGAGAATTACCGCAATACCTAAAATAATATAGACAAGACCAAACAGTGGGAAGAGAACTCCGAGCTGTGTCGCTCCCGTTACAGCATCTTCGGTTGTCATCATCCGGTATATAACCCAAGGCTGTCTTCCAGTACAAGCGAATATCCAGCCAAATTCGATTGCTAGCACGGCCAAAGGTCCGGATGCAATGAATAAGACCATCAAAGGCTTGGGAAATGGACGTTTTTTAATGAATTTATACCAACCAAGACCGCTAGCTGCAATAAGGATCAACAGCGAACCAATTCCCACCATCGCATTAAACAAGGTATGAACATACAATGGCGGCCACCACTCTTCGGGAAAATCATTCAATCCTTTTACAACGGTGTCGAAACGATTACCGGACAGGAAACTTAGTGCCCAGGGAATCTCGATTGCCCATTTAACTTCTTCTGTTTCTCTGTCAGTAAAACCCCCAATAGCAAGCGGAGCATAGTCCTGTGTTTCGAATAGTCCTTCGGCTGCGGCCAATTTTTCCGGCTGGTATTCGTGTAAAAGCTGTGCCGATTCATGTCCGTTAAGTGCTGTGAGTAAAGAAAATATTCCTCCGACAGTCAATCCAAGCAGCAATGCCTTTTGGTGAAAACGGCGGAGTCTGCTTCCTACCGGCTGTCTTATCATTTTGAAGGCAGCAATGGAAGCTATCACAAACCCTCCGGTCGTATAAGCCGATACCACCACATGTCCGGCAGTAGTAAAGAATGCAGGATTAAAGAAGGCCGCCCAAGGATCCACATCAACAATTTCGCCGTTCTCTATGCGAAATCCGGCGGGTGTCCCTTCGAATGCATGAACATTCGTAATCAGAATAGCTGAAGCAACTGCCCCCAAAGCTACGAGGCATAAGCTGACAATCCGCATCCAGGGAGATATTCGATCGGCGGCATATACATAAATCGACATGAATAAGGCTTCCACAAAAAAGGCATAAATCTCAATTTGGAAGGGAAGAGCCATCACCTCTCCAATCACTTCCATAAATCCCGGCCACAATAGAGATAGCTGTACACCGGCAATTGTCCCGGAAGGTATCGCTACTCCGAGCAGAACAGCAAATCCTTTTGTCCAGCGGTTGGCCATCACGGCAAAATCCCGATCCTTTGTTTTTTGATAGAAGAGCTCAGAAAACAAAACCATGAGCGGAATGCCAACGCCCAAGGTAGCAAATATGATATGAAAAGCCATGGTTGTACCAAACATAGCTCTAGCTGTTTCTAAATGATCCACGAAGTTCCCCCCTTTTTCTCCATCTCAAGATTTTGCCATCACGTTGTGCCTAAAGATTAATGGCTATGCTTTTCACTATGAATAATTTCCTCTATAGTGGAAGAACTTCGGGTATGATGATGCAAGTCACAGTACCAGACATCCGTTTTAATTAAATGAGAAATATCGCATTGACGTGTATGCCGGATAAAGTTTCGCCAAACAGTATATGTATGGGTGTCGACTGGGACTGTTTCATACTCTGTATCCATCCGTTCCCAGTTATGTTCTTCAGCTGATTCTTCCACTTCCTCAGGCGAAGCAAAAACGGGGGTTGATCCCATGATTCCCATTAAAATGAAGAGGAATATAATTTTTGTTTTCATAAATATGCCGCTCCTTCAGGAAGCTGACAAGCTTCCGTCTTATGTTCAAACAAAATGTCGCTAGTAATCTGCCCATAATTGTCCGCCTCTATGCATTATTATTCAACAACGTAAAAATAAGAAAAAAGTGAAACTATTATATAGATGTAATCGTCTATATATTAAGAGGAAACATCGTTCCAGTAATATATGCATTCAGAGTTTACCTCCCCTTTTTAAACTCAGATCGACTGTTTCCTCTTGAAACACTCCACTTCTGATCAATCCCTCGATTGCAAACCTCTTCTTGTCATCCTTTTGCAGGTTTACCTCATTGAACAGATGGGTAACAAGTAAAAACGACAATCTGCAGCAGGAGAGAAAAAACATGCATAAGATACGCCTAATGATTGCTTTAGCGGTTTCAGTCGTCCTGTTAACCGGCTGTCAACAAAATAATGAGGCCAAAAAGTTCGATGTAGAAGGAGAAATAACGTTGATTGATGATGAGGAACAATTGCTTTATATTGATGGCAATCCCATCATGGTGGAGAATCCAAAGGAATTTCAAGTCGGGCAACAGGTGACTGCTGAGTTAATTGATACAAATCCTAGTAGAGGCTGGGATCCGGAACAAATTGTGGTGGAAAACATTGATTTTAATAAATAGTATTAGATGCTACTAACGGATACGGACAAAAGCGCAAGCGCCTGTTTAAAGGAGTACAAGCTAGAGCCGCCACGTCCTGTGGCAACGCCTGCAGGACCCACATCGATTGGGCCTCCGACAAGCTTAAGAACAGCCTCGGCGTGGCGCTTTTTGCCACACAGAGGGTGGGCTTAAGACCTCGAGGGGGGTAGGCGCTGGAGCTGGAGGTTGCTGTTTCAGCCAATGATGATCCACAGGCAGTTAAATTTATCAGTTCCTATACACAAAAAAAGGTATGCTCCCGTAAGTTTTTTGATACTCGGAGCATACCTTTTGCTATTAGTACCGGCTTCAGTCTACCTAAATCAGGCGCCTGCCTTGCGAAATTTCATTCCCTAAGCAACGGCAACGTACAACATCGAAAAGATCCGCCAGACTTGATGATTTCGTTTATATCCACTTCGATAACCTGGTAACCTCTGGCACGAAGTTGTTCATTTACATGTGTGTTTACAGGAAGGCTGAAGATTTGCTTGTCACCGATATTTAAAACATTTGTTCCCAGCCTGAATTGTTCTTCTTTTGTTACTTCGATTAAATCATATTTTGACGCAAGCAAATTAATTTCTTTTTGGCCGAGAGCTTCGGGATAGTACAACGCCTCTGTGGGGGAAATCACATTGAACACACAATCGAGATGCAAGTATTTTTCCACAAACGGAACAGGAATGACTTCGAAATTAGTCAATAGTTTACTTAAATGTTCAGCCGCCTGGCGGTTTGTCCGATTGCTGAGACCTACATAAATCACTTCTCCGTCAATCATGACGTCTCCACCTTCTATCTGGTTGCCGATAAAGTTATAGTAAGATATTGTTTCATCCTCGAGCCATTGTTTTAACTGATCCTGTTCCCCTTTCCTTACCTTGCTGGCCATTTCCGCAACAAAAATAGTCTCCCCAAGTGTAAAACCGATATCACGGGTGAAAACCTGTTCAGGGAATTTTTTATGATAGGGCAGCAATACTACTTCCACTCCGAATTCACGAAGCTTGCTCACGAACTGACGATGCTGTCGAACTGCTTTTTCAATATGGATCCCTTCATTTTTAAATTTCTTTTGCACTTCATTGATGACATCTCGAATTGTCATGTATTGGGGTTCGCATAAGACCACTCTTTTAAGTCGCCCATATTCACTATAACAGTTTGTGTACGCACTTTTGATTTCCATTCGCTACCCTCCGATAATAAACGTTTCCGTTTATTATGGCCTGCAGGGCGGCAAATTATTGTTCAGCAGGTGATAAAAAACCCCGCAACGAAGCTTGAAGTACCGCAAAACAAAGCTCTGTATCGTTATAAATATTTTGCTTAATTTTCTCGATACACTCTTCAATCGGGACTTTTAGTACATCAATTTTTTCATGGGCTTCCAATTTTTGTCCCGTTCCACTACTAATAGATTCGCTATAGTAAACGTGCGTTACTTCATTCGTAATCCATGACGCTGCATACATATTCCCTACATAAACTGCTTTCTCACAGTTTAAGCCGGTTTCTTCCGCAAATTCACGTTTTACTGCAGCATCTAAATCCTCTTCAGGATTTACCCCTCCTCCTGGAAGTTGGACAACAAAATCGTTTACTGGTTCACGATACTGCCGGATTAGCACCAATGAGTCACCGTCTCTTGCCAGCAGAACCACTGACTGGTTATCCTTCTTGCTGAAATACGTTTTATCGTATTTGTTCGTAATGATTTTCATCCCACTAACCTCTCTAACAGACTGATGCTCCACCATTTCCCCTGCCTTCCTTTCATTCTGCGTTTATACTTTTGATTGGTAAAAGTTATGCTTCTGATCGATTGAATCGAACAGTGGCCAATACAACAAACAGGATACTGAGAATGAGGACAACAACCATTTCTTCTGAAAAAGAAATAACATGGCCGAAAACAGACAGGTTCAGCCCCATTGCCTCTCGCAAAACAGGTGCT
Source organism: Sediminibacillus dalangtanensis (assembly GCF_017792025.1). Lineage (NCBI taxonomy): Bacteria > Bacillati > Bacillota > Bacilli > Caryophanales > Bacillaceae > Sediminibacillus > Sediminibacillus dalangtanensis. The sequence continues at coordinate 1,545,325 of NZ_CP046956.1, read as the reverse complement.
AAATCCTCCGGCTGAAGAATAATCTTTTTAAACATATCAACCGAATACGTTAACGGATTTATTTTCACCAAAAAATCCATCCATGCAGGCATTCCATTTAAAGGGAAAAGCGCTCCAGACAAAAACAGCATCGGAAAAATCAAGACCTGAATGACCATCTGAAAGCCTTGGGAAGTTTTTAAGCTTGTTGCAATCAAAAGACCGATTGATGAAATGGCAAAAGCCACTAAGAACATGACAGGAATTAATTGGATAATAATTGGTATCGTAATGGATACCCCTATGAACGGAACAAAAACGAGCATCATCAACCCTTGGAATAAGGCAACTGTACTTCCACCAAGCACCTTGCCAATTGCGATAGACGTCCTTGACATCGGTGAAACCAAAATCTCGCGTAAGTAGCCGAATTCCCGATCCTGGACAACCGACAGTGCGGAAAAAATCGCCGTATTGAACACAGTCATGCCAATTATCCCCGGAAACATGAATTCAACGAAATCAAAGTCACGCAGCGGTCCAGCGGCTGCTTCTCCACCCATCATTGAGCCTATCGCACCACTCATACCGCTTCCAAAAAGGATCAAAAACATAAAAGGCATGGCAAAAGAACCAATAAGCCTGGCTCGGTCCCGAAAAAATTTCAGGACGTCGCGCTGCCAAATCGCATATATCGCTTCCATCCTATCCGTGCCCCTTTCTCATACTGGTCTTCATTTTCTCTTTTGAGGAAACCATCTCTTCTCGTATTTCTCTTCCAGTCAACGCTAGAAATACATCATTCAAAGTCGGGCGCCTAAGATTGACTGTCTTTATAGGGATATCAAAGTTTTTGACAAATTGAACAAGGAATTCGCTCCCTTTGTCCACCTGAAATGTAAGGGATCCGCCTGCTTCCTTCACTTCCACTTCATATTTCTCCATGAGTACTGACTTCGCTGCCTGGTTGTCTTCTGTTTCGATTTCAATGATGTCTCCGCCGACATTGGTTTTCAACTGATCAGGGGTATCAAGAGCGATTAATTTCCCATGATCCATGACGGCAACCCTGTCGCATATCTCCGCCTCATCCATATAATGGGTGGTCAAAAAAATCGTGATCCCCGCTTTTTCTTTCAGTCGAAGTATATACTCCCAAATATGGTTTCGAGTCTGAGGGTCTAATCCTACGGTCGGCTCATCGAGAAACAGGACCCTCGGATAATGCAACAGGCCACGGGCTATCTCCAGCCTGCGTTTCATCCCCCCAGAAAAGGTATCAACAATATTTCCTCGTTTATCTTCGAGGTCGACGATTTCTAACACTTCTTTTATTCTCTCTTCCCGTTTTTCTTTCGGCACACCGTAAAATTTACAGTGCAGCATTAGATTCTCGTTGGCGGTCAATTTTTCATCCAGCGTTGATTCTTGAAAAATAAGGCCAATGCTTGATCGGACCTTGTTTTTGTCTGCTACTATATCAAATCCATTGATGCTTGCCTTTCCCCCAGAAGGTTTGATGATTGTCGACAGCATGTTAATCGTAGTGCTTTTTCCGGCGCCATTCGGTCCGAGAAAACCGAATATCTCGCCTTCACCCACTTCAAAATCGACACCTGTCACTGCCTGGAAATCCTTGTAACTTTTTTTAAGTCCCTTTACTTCCACAATATTTTTCATCATGTCCCCCCTAATACCCGTTATTTTCCATCGTCCTTTCCAGAAAACAAGTTCGAACAAGAACATTTCGCACGTAAACAATGGTATCATAAATAACAGAATTCAATTGAAAAAAGTTATGACAAATTCCCCATTTTTTCGACAATTTTTATTATAATAAGAATACAACACTCCAACAATAAGTGAATTAGGATGGTAAACCCATGTCATATAACAAATTGGCCGTTAAATTAATGCTCAATTATTTAATCGGCTCCCTCTTTGCTGTTTTTGGCTTCTGCAGTATATTTATATTGCATCCCTTGCAGGCTTCCAAAACGGAGACCATCGTTTTCCTAGGAATTGTTGTGGTGTCTTTTATAGTGATGCTGGTTCTGGAATATAGCGCTTATTCTAAGCATATTGCTCCGATAAAAAAAGTATTGAAGCATCGACGGCCAACGCTAATGAGATTGGAAGCAGCCTACCAATGTGCACACCGTTTTCCAATGCTTTCCTTTCAACGGATCATCTTGCCTCATTTTATCGGCATCACAGCTCCTGCTGCTATTTTAACGATTTTAGCCATAAATACAGGCTGGCTGTCTTTTCCTTACTATTATGCTTTTATCGCCTGCATTGCGGCATTGCTCATCGCTTTCATGCATGGAATGATTGAGTATTATCTGACAAGCCTCGTCATGCGGCGGGTTTTGACGTTTTTAAAAGAGAAAGGGACTGAGTTGTTTCAAAAAGATATTTCACACGGAGCAGATTTGTTACTGTCAATCAATAAGAAGTTTTATTTTAGTGCCGCCTTACTTAGTGTCTTTCCAATGTTACTGTTCGCTGCAGCAACCACCCTCCGGCTTCATGAATCAGGCTCAGCCTTTATGATGGAATATATTGTTTGGGCAGTAATTGTTGTGATAATCGTCTTAACTTTTGCTCTGTTCGGATCCAACCTGTTAAGCCACGATATTCAAGAACCAGTCGAACAGCTGCAAAATGGTATGCGGAAAGTAGAAGCAGGAGACCTTGCTAAGTTAAACAATTACTATTCAGATGAGTTCAGTCATTTGATCAATGGGTTTAATCATATGGTTGATTCCATCTTAGAAAAGAAACAAATGACCGAGCAACTGCATGATAGCTTTTTCACTGTTTTCGCTGCCACGCTCGATGCCAGAGACCCATATACGGCCGGCCACTCAATACGTGTTGCAGAGTATGCACAGCATATCGGCCGCAGATACGGCTTGTCAGAGGGTGAACTTGCCTTACTTAAACAGTCTGCACTACTTCACGACATCGGGAAAATCGGTATCCGAGATGAAATTCTATTGAAAGACGGAAAACTTACAGAATCTGAATATGAAACGATTAAGCTTCACACTATTATCGGCGAACAAATCCTGCTGGAAATCAAACCTAGCGAGGCCATTTCGCCTCTGCTTCCCGGTGTTCGCCACCATCACGAACGCTTTGATGGACATGGATACCCTGACAGACTGGCGGGAGAAAGTATCCCTTTGTTCGGGAGAATTCTGGCAGTGGCTGATGCTTTCGACGCCATGACTTCTGATCGTAATTACCGAAAAGGAATGTCCTTTAAAAAAGCAATTGCCATTTTGGAAGAAGGGAAGGGCTCGCAATGGGATCCCCGCTTTGTCGATGTGTTTGTTGCATGGTATCTGTCGGAAAACAGAAAACAAGCAAGTATAAAAGCTGCTAACGAGTGAGAGGTTTGGACATACCATAAATCCATATGTAAAAACCGAACAATAACCGGATAGGGAAGGATGAAAAGAACTCCTGTTTCCAATGCAAAAACCGAACGAATTTGTTCGGTTTTTGCATTGGAAACCATGCTTTTGTCTCAACTACTTAGTTTGAACCATATAAAAAAGCCCCCTGTCCTGGTAGAGGGCTTGACGTTTGCGGCGAAAGACCGCCGACCACATTTCGGCGTTTAGCATGTGCATGTCTGTTCGTCTTACGCAAATTAGCTCATCGCCAAATTAATATAACATGTTTCATTCTTCATTGCAATCACCTTGTGCAACCGAAATATCCTCACAACGATAGGGATCCGATATATTTCAAATCATCGACAGCTAATTTATCTACTTTTCCCCGCAAAATTGCTTTTACACTATTCAACGTTTCTGAAAGCGCTACAGACTGTCCGGGCTGATTAGAAAATTCTTCTGCTACAAATAGTGGCTGGGTCAAAAAAGCCTCTAATTTTTTTCCCCTTTCAAACGTGGTCTTGTCGGCCTCTGAAAGATTGCTTACTCCTCGTTGTTCCACAAGATACGTTAATTCTTTTGATCTGCGAAGAACTTTACGTGCTTGCTGCTGCACTTCCATATGGCCACTGTCCAAATCAATATCTTCCAAAACGGTCGAAATCGAAGTCAAAGGATTGACAGCAGGATACGCATGCTTGGCTGCCAATTCCATATCAAATTCCCAAAGGGTTTCAAGCGGACCATATGGCAGCTCCTCATCAACCGCCTCTCCACTCGTATCAACAATCGCGAAAGTAATATTTTTTATACCACTTTCATAAAAACGATCTTCTAATTGGTAAAAATCCTCTGATAAATAGATCCTGCGGTCCACCCCCAGGATAATGTCTGCTGGCTGGTATTTCTCCATGCAAGCGAAAATTTCTTCGGCAGAAGTACTGTAAAATTCCGATTCTGCGAGTGCATCGGCAATATTGCTGTTGCAATCATCTGCAAAAAACATGGAACGAAAACCTTGCTTCTTTAAACGATAAAACACTTCCGCCAACAAAACAAGTTGGCCCATTCCTGGTCTTGCTACCAGTCCCGTTTTTCCTTCCCTTACAAGCGGGGCGAATAAATCCAACACCTTGATTCCAGTTTCGATCATTTTTTCCCCTCCTCTTTGAATGATCAAGTCGTCCACTTCACAGTTTGCTAAAGATGCCAAACGGACTAATGTTCTTACCTCTGCCCGTGCCAACGGAATTTTCCCTGTACAAAGATTGGATACGGTCGCTGGTCTGAGACCAACAGAACGGGCAGCAACTGTTAAATTGGGAACCCGTTTGCGCAGCAAACTAACATTGAGCTTCAAATCCTCCATCTTACCGCCTCCTTACTTTATAAGGTAATTCATTTTACTTTAAAAAGCAACTATTTTCAGAAATATAGAAATAATTCCAATTTAGAGCATAGGCTGTCCTACGTACTGCATAAGGTAAAAGAAAAACAATGGAGGAGGAGTAAAATTTGCGAGGACCTATCCATTCCTTGCACCTCATTCGATATGGGGTCGCTTATGTATTCATCGCCTCAGGTTTAATCAAATTGCTTAACCCAAGTTTCAAGGAAGTGTTCGCAAATACAGGCATCCCCAGTCCTGCTACGCTTCTTTTACTGGTAGCGTTAACTGAGGTCATTGGCGGAGGCTTCATTTTGTTTCAATTTTACGTAAAAAGAGCAGTTGTTCCATTACTTGCAATCATGATTGGCGCCTTGTTGCTGACAAAAATCCCACTATTACATGCAGGTTTCTTATCCTTCGCTTTTGAAGCGAGGCTAGATATCATCATGATCATATTGTTGGCAATACTCTGGAAAAGCTACGGAAAGTGAGAAAGCCCAGGGTGTATCACTCCTGGAAGAAAAACATAGCGATCGATGGAAAAACCGAACGTGGTCCCCCCCAAAAAGTCAGATTTTTTCACTCTAACTTTTGGGGGCGATACCGTGCATGCTTTCGAAATCGCTCGTTTTTTCTTTTCCGACTTTAAAGTCTCCTTCTCACAAGGTGGGCCACATTCGCGCCGACAGAATTATTCGCTTTCCTCTGGTACGCCCTTAGCCAGGAGAATCACTATTTCATATTCTGTTATCGATCGGTTCTTTTGCAAGTCGCTTCAGGTTATGTCTTTCCCTCTTTTTTCTTTTATTCCTTCTCCACAAAATCCAAAAAGCCGAAACACCAGCTGAAAGCAATGCCAAAGTGATGGTAATGCCAAAGTAAGGAGGATAGTAAACCATTTTGATTTCGTTGTGGCCAGGTTTTATTCTCGTACCCAGAAAAGCATAGTTCGCTTTTCGAATTTGTTGCTTTTCCCCATCAATGTAAACATGCCAACCTTTTTCATATGGTATAGGTACCGAAAGAAAATGGTCCCTTTTCTTGTTATCAAGGGATATTTCAATCCGATTGCCATCTAATTCAACTTCTGCATGGTTTTGCGTACCGCCAGCAGCCTCCTCGAGTTCCTGGTAATCTTCCCCATATAAACGAAGATTTTTGAGTGTATAGTTCCCTTCAGGCACCCTGAGGGAAATAACTTCCTCCCTTGGTACGCGAACAGTAATTTCATTAACTTTTGTCCGGTAAATCGACTGTCTTGACTTCCTGCTCGTTTTAAAATCATTAACATGCAAAGGGAAGAGCGGTGCGTGCCTATCGTTATTTAATAAATAGAAGGATACGTAATAATCCTCATAGGATGGACCAATCTGGTTTGTATGGATGTCTATTCCGCCTGTTTTACCGGAGACATTCAACTGGCCATCGTTATAAGTTGCTTCGATTGGTTCTATAGTAGCTTGCTCAATTAAATTAGGCACAGTATCGATTTCAGCTGATTGTTGCGAACTTTTTTCCAGTACGATTCCATCCAACATCGCATGCTCTCGATCAAGTACGGAAGCATCCCTCAAAGCTTCTTCCGTGTATACAATGTCCGATGTACGGACAAATGGAAGACTGTTACGGTTTTGATAAACAACATAATGGTCACTTTCCATGTATTCCGTAAATCCATAAGGAATGTTCTTCTCCTTGTTTTTTTCATACATGATATAGTTACCGCCAAAGAGACTGTACAAATTGGCGCGGTCCCCGAAACCGGAATAACGGCTGACACTTTCCCTTTTCATATCTATCTGTAAATCGTAATAATAAAAAAACAACAATTCCTTGTTTAAAATACTCGAATAGACACTCGTCCCCGGGAACCCCTGAATAAGCGGTGTGTTATTCCTTCCATCAGTCTTCCACTCAACCCTCGGAAGTACTGCAGCGTCCGAGGAAATTACATGATCAATCAAGCGTTGTTGTTCATTCGAAAAATAAGCTTCGCTCTCAACATACGCTTTTGTTGATTCTTTTACCCTTCCAGCCTCATATAGCTTATCGTGTTGGAACTGATTGACAATCACTAAATGAGACAAGAGAATAAAACCGACCAACCATGGCATGACAAAACGAAATCTTCCAGCGGTGACAGTCAATAGCAAGACCCCTATCGCAGTACATACGATGAGGAAAGGAAGTATATCCTTCAAAGATAAAGAATCATCCATCACATAAAAAGCAATGTAGCTATAAACCATCAGTACGGCAGCCGGTATCAATACACGGTGATCTAACCGATTGAAGTGCTGTAGGCCAGCTGCAACAGTACCGCCTATCGAGAAGAAACCCAAGTACTCAAACCGGTGCTGAGGCGCAGACATTCCATTAAAAAAACTGGCGGCCAACGGAATGAAATGCAGGAAAGTGAATAGTATCGCCAACAACGCAAACAGACGAAACGCCCGGATTCGATACAAAGGAAATACAAATAAAAACATTACAAATATGGCAGGGAGCAGATAAAGATGGCTGTCATATAATACGTTGCTTGTATTGTCCAAAAATGGAATGTCATGTTCATAATCAGGTCGATAATTATGGAAAAAGCCCCAGACAGCTGGGACAAAACCTACCGATCCAATTCCAAAGCCTAAAAGTGCCGAAAGGCTAAACTGACGTATTTGCACTTTCAGGGTCGGTTCTTCCGATGTCAATCGGATCGCCCAGCGCAGGCAAACGTATAAGCCGATGAAACAGAAATTGATAAAAGCGAAATAAAAGTTATCAAATAGAGACAACGCCACTGCCATGATCAACCAGCCCGGCTTCTGTTCCCGTATTCCCTTTTCGACTCCGAGCACTAACAGCGGAAGCCATAGAAAAGCATCGCCAAAAAACTCCCAGTAAGTAACGTGGCGGAAATACATAACACAAGCTCCGTATAACAATGCCCCGGTAAAAGCAGGAATGGTGTTCATCTTCATGTATCGAAACAAACAAGTAGTCAAGATGAGAACAATCGACAATCGCACAACACTTATAAATACAGTGGCTTGTGCCCAAAACAATACATTCGGTTCTTTAACAAGCGACAATAGCTCCAAACCGTACACAACTGCAGTTGTTATGTAAAAGAAAATATTAATTCCATAATAATAGGCAAGTTGGGTGAAAGTGCTCCCTCCAAGCCCGTATATAAAGGAATAGAACAGATTGCCGTCCGTAAACTGTTGATAAAGCATGCTTCTGAATGGGGCCATTTGCGAAAGACCATCATTAGGACCAGCCATCAAGCCCCCCTGCCACCATTGATATAGAAAAAATCCGTGGGCTGCAATCGCAGCCACCACACTGAAACCGATCAGCTTCATGAAGTAATTATATTTTCTCATAGACTGCCACCATTACTTTTTCAGTATTTTTCCGGTAATCATAAATGTGACTGGCACTGTTATAAACAGGGCAGCGAACGGGGCTGCATTTCCATTCCAGCCAAGTAGATCGACAAAGATATACATTAAACAAGATGATAACGTTATATTAGCTAGTTGAGATAACGGGAATTGCAAAAACTTGGAAAACGTCGGCTTTACCCGATAGGTGAAATAAACATTTAGAAAAAAAGAAATCACCAGACTGACAAAAAACCCCAAAATGTGAGCGACTAAATAGTGCCATTCCAAAAGGTTAAAGCAAATCAAATATACCAAGTAATAATTAACAGTGTTCAGTCCGCCGACAACTACAAAACGGGTGAACTCATTATTGATCCAATTCATCATAAATCCCTGTCCATGTTCGTATCCCTTATCAAATAATGCGGCCTGCGCTTCGTTTCTGCATAAATCCTGCCGACATATTCACCGATAATCCCCAGGCTGACCAATTGAACTCCTCCAAGAAACAAAACAGAAGAGATGATGGAAAAGTAGCCAGGAACATCAATTCCTGTACGGATGATGCCGACCAGCATGACAAAAATGTAAAGCAGGGCCAGAAACATAATAATCAGCCCGCCGTAGAGACAGACGCGGAGCGGTTTTTGATTAAAAGAAACGATTCCTTCTATTCCATAATTGATCAGTTTTTTATAAGACCACTTTGAATCTCCGTTACCACGAACATGATTTTGGTAATATACTGTCTTTTGTTCAAATCCTATCCAGGAAAACAGTCCTTTAGAAAACCTGTTTCCTTCTGACAATTCCAGCACAGCTTCCACCGCTTTTCTGCTCAATAGACGGAAATCTCCTTCTCCATCTTTTAGTTTTACATCAACAACTTGATCAATCCATTTATAGTAAATTTTCGATAAGAATGAACGCATTCGTGAATCGCCATCACGGTTGCGCTTAGCAACAACCTGGTCGAAGCCTTCCTCAAAGCCCTCGATCAGGTTTCCGATTAAATATGTAGGATGCTGTAAGTCGGCATCCATAATAATGACGGCATCTCCTCGTGCATGTCTTAGGCCGGCAAGCAATGCTGCTTCCTTTCCAAAATTTCTTGTAAAAGAAACATACTTTACCGCTGGATGGTCGTTTGCCAACTGGTGTATTTTCTTAAATGTATCATCTTCACTTCCATCATCTACAAATAAAATTTCATAAGCGTAATTCATTTTTCCCAATTCTTTCGTCAGTGCTTCATGGATCAGCTGGATATTGTCCGATTCATTATAGGAAGGGATTAAAAAAGAATAATAAGCCTCATTCATATGCGTGTCCTCCGATATTAATCATCACTCAAAAAGGTATGTTTCTAGAGACAATTATGATATACCCTTCTACCTTCCATGATAAAACCCGACCAAAGTTACAGGCAACATTCAAAGGGCTGGAAACAGCAAAAAATCAATATAACGTACCGTTTACACTAGCGTCTCATTAATGATACGGTTTTATTATGGGTCACTATGGGTATTAAAGGTACGAGTGCTACATAATCGATGTGACCAGAATGGTCCATCACCCACTGATGCACACTCGCATTTTATTTTACACACTTCCAAACAATCTATTTATAAAGAAATGAGCAAGCGCCTGTTTAAAGGAGTACAGGCTAATTCCGCCACGTCCTGTGGCAACGCCTGCATGACCCAAATCGTTTGGGCCTCCGACAAGCTTAAGAACAGACTCGAAGTGGCGTGGTTTGCCACAAAGAGGATGGACTTAAGACCTCGAGGGGGTAGGCGCTGAAGCTGGACAAAAACATTACAGAGTATTTATTTCTTAATAAAAGAAAGGGGGCTCTGCGCTAATAGCGCGCAGATCAACTTCATGGCTGAAAAAAACTATACCTATACTACAAAAAAACCAGGAATTGTATTTGTTATCTCCACAATTTTAGTAGCTTTATTTGTTTTATGGGGAGCGACCTCTCCAAACACCCTGCAAGAGGCAGCCAGTGACGCACTTAGCTGGATGATTGAAAGCTTCGGCTGGTTTTATATGCTGATCACTGCATTTTTTGTCCTGTTCGTGATCATTTTAGCTATCAGCCCTTTTGGACGGCTCCGTCTTGGAAAACCGGACGACAGGCCGGAATATTCCTGGTTCTCCTGGATTGGTATGCTGTTTGCAGCTGGAATCGGGGTCGGTTTTGTCTTCTGGGGAGTTGCCGAACCTGTACTCTACTATTTGGACACACCTGTAGGTTATCAACCTGAAACCAGAAAAGCGGCCATCGCAGGACTTCGATATGGCGTATATCACTGGGCCTTGCATCCTTGGGCTATATTTTCCATTGTTGCCTTGACGCTTGCCTATGTTCAATTCCGCAAAGACCGGCCCGCTTTAATCAGCTCTGCTTTTTACCCATTGATTGGCGACCGGACGGACAGCTGGATCGGTAAAACAATCGATATACTGGCGGTTCTGGCAACCTGTACCGGTGTGGCAACCACATTCGGCCTCAGCGCGATGCAAATCACAGGCGGTTTGTCCTATATCAGCGCCATTCCCAACAATGCTTGGACGCAAATTTCGATTATCATCATTGTCACCTGCTTATTCATGATATCAGCAGCAAAAGGAGTCAACAAAGGGATTAAATTATTAAGCAATGTGAACCTTGTTGTGGCCGGGCTGCTCTTATTGTTCGTTATTATCGTGGGGCCGACATTATTTATCGCCGAGAACTTCGTTTCCACATTGGGCGGTTATATTTCGAATCTAGTTCCGATGAGTCTGACGATGACCCCCTTTTCCGACAGTGAGTGGCTTGGCACAAATACCATTTTTTTCTGGGCCTGGCATATTTCCTGGGCTCCATTCATGGGACTATTCATCGCTAGGATTTCACGAGGCAGGACAATACGAGAATTCATGGCCGGTGTATTGATTGTTCCTTCCTTGTTGGCGATTATTTGGTTTACTACCTTTGGCGGTACCGCATTGAATGTAGAAATGTTCGGCTCTGGCGGATTAGCCGAACTAGTCACCGGTGATGTAGAATTAGCATTGTTCGCAACGCTGGGGGAACTGCCACTTAGCACGATTACCAACGTTCTTGCCATCCTACTAATCCTGATTTTTTTCATTACCTCCGCAGATTCGGCTTCCTATGTATTAGGTGCCATGACTTCCAAAGGCAGCCTGGCACCAACGATGACTGCTAAGCTCGTTTGGGGATTCCTGATTGCAGGGACAGCCAGTGTACTGCTTTTAAGCGGAGGCGGCGGTTTAGATGCATTACAAACGGCTTCGATTATTGCCGCTTTGCCATTTGCTATTATCATGTTGGTGATGGTAATTGCCATTCTGATGATGTTCAGTAAAGATTTACAACTCGAAGGCAATCGAAAACGGAAGCGGCGCATTTCCAGAATAAAATCGGAATTCCGAGAAGAGTTAATGGACGATGTAAAAACAGAAGTATACGATGAGATTTATGAGGAAGTCAAACAAGAGGTGAAAGCGGAAATGAAAGAGGAAATAATGGAAGAACTTTCGGAAGAGGACAGACAGAAAATCGACCGGAAGAAGGATTAAACGAAAAGGGATTCACCAAGCAGCGGTGAATCCCTTTTCTAGCTATTTTTGGATAAACATTTGTGTCCAATAGTTACCATCAGCATCAAATCCGACTCCAATATGGGTCAGTTCTCCGTTCAGGATATTTTTCCGATGACTCGGACTATCCATCCATGCTTGTACCACAGCCTCAGCGGATTGCTGTCCTGAAGCGATATTTTCAGCCGCTGTTTGATAGTCCACATTATATTGCTGCATCATATCAAACGGAGAGCCATATGTTGGCGAGTTATGCGAAAAGTAGTTATTTTCGGACATATCTTCCGATTTTTCCTGTGCTACTTCGGTTAAATCCGCATCGGCTTTCAGCTCTTGAAGTCCATTATTACGTCTCTCGACATTCGTTAACCGGATGACTTCTTGCTGCATATCACCGATATTCGCATTGTTGTTCGTTTCACCATTCTGACGATCTGTTTGTTGGTTGTTTTGTCGGTTATCTGGTTGATTGTTTCCTTGGCTGAACTGCCTAAAATCCTGTTGAAAGTTCTCATTTCCGCGTCTTAGCGGTGGATTTTCCCTAAGATTTGGATATTGGCTCTGGCCACCCGGATTGAGAAAAAATTGTCCATTATCATTGTCATTATCCGGATTTCCGGCATCTTGCCCTCCACCATGAAAACCGACTTGGCGAAATCCTTCGTCATTATTCGGGTTTTGCGCTTCCTGGTTGTTCGTATTACATCCAGTTAAACCACTTAAGACAACGGCCGCTGCAACAGTAACAAACGCTTTTTTCATCAGTTGACCTCCATTGTAATAGACTGTGGCATATTTACTATTTGTCAACCGATGCGAATTATACTATTGAAAAAAGCGACAAGCGATTTCCAGAACAACCATATTTTATTTTCTTGGCCCTTCGGGAATAAAATCTTGTATATCAGTTTTACCCTTAGTAAAAGTTGATTTTTTCTTTGAAATCATGCAACGTATCATCTGGATATACGGCTTTACGAGGTATTTCATATAGTGCCATTCCTGGACGAGCATCATTGTACTCAACGGTAAATGCCAATTCAAAGCCCAGCTCCTTTACTACATCGATAGTATTTTGGTTGTATGCACCGTAAGGATAAGCGATAGAACGATTGCGGCCTGACAAATTAGTCAAACTGACCGATAAATCATCTCTTATCTCATCTGGCGCTTTGGATTCGAGGTAAGCTGTACCCTGTTTGTTCCGTTGATGAAAATTATAGGTATGACTTTGAAAGTCAAAAACATCGCAGCTTTTTCCCACATCAGACAGGCTGAAGTATTGATGTTTGCTCGATGAGAATTTGTCCTCTCGTTTGGAAACAAACCCTGTAACCAAAAAATTGGCGGCGGTAAATTGATATTTTTTCATTATAGGGTAAGCCTCTATAAAATTATCCTTGAATCCATCATCGAACGTAAGCAAAACACTTTTTCTCGGCACTTCTATTTTTCCTTGCATGAACAATAAAAACTCTTTTACCGTTAACGTTGTATAATCATGATCGTGCAGAAATTGCATCTGTTCCTCAAAGGCGGACTTCAATACGATTGTGTCATACAGTTGCCCATGTTTATCATAATGGATCGATGGATCGATCTCCCCCTCCTCTAAAATCCGATGATACATGAGCACGGTAACCTTTTCCGCTGCTTTTTCTCGAAATAGCGAAAAGTCTCTAACCTGTTCTGTCCACTTCTGGCATTTTTCTATGCCAAATGGCTGATTCGTTGGAAATAGGGGCGGACGCGATGATAAAGCCCTTGTGAAATCGTCGGAATAAAAAAGACAAATTGAAGAAAAAATCAAAAGGAATACTAGTGTATAACCGAAATTAAACCATTTTTTCATCCCAATCCCCCCCCGTTAGACAGCTTGATCATCCGTTAGCGCTAAATTTTCACTGTTAGGTGGGTTCGTGGTTGGTATTCGGTTGGAAACCGTCCAGTCATTCCTGTTCCGAAAATACATATACGTACCACAAATGACGAAAAAAATGCCGAGCAGTCGATAAGAAACAATTTCAACTGGTATAAAGAAAACGATACGCAAATAGTCATGAAACGAATAAGTGACACCAAATCGATGGCTGACAATCAATGCCGTGATGCTTTGATAATTTGCCAGAAAAAAAGAAATCGTAAACAGGCCGCACGCAATCATCAAATTATCCAAATTAATTAGAATCGATACTGGGATAAACAACATTGGAAAGGCATTCAGTGTTCCGAGTGCAAGGGAATCGATCAATAAATAGATTGACGCAGCCATGCCCAGCTGTTTAAAAAAGGCTTTACGGTACATAAAAATGCAGTCAACAAATGCTTTTTGCCAACGGATTCGCTGCCGGAACAAGTCGCGTAAAGTCGCGGGGCATTCTGTATAGCAAACTGCCTGAGGAATAAATACCAGTTTATGGCTACTGTACTTACAATTGATCAAACGTTGAATACGCAGGGTAATATCCATATCTTCCCCTACAGTCCTTCGGTAGCCATCCACTTCAAATAAAGCCGATCTCCGAAATGCACCAAAAGCGCCGGCAATCACAGTAATCGAGCGAAGCCTTGCCTGAGTGAATTTATGTAAATAAAAAGCAGTGATATATTGAATGATTTGAAAACGAATGATTCCTTTTGTTCGGAAAGTCGGCATGGGTTGCGTAATACTACTGGAATACCCTTGTCCGATGTGAACAGTCCCGCCTGCAGCAATAACCTGGTTATCTTCAAATCCGGCATTGACAGCATGCAGAGCATTTGAATCGAGCACACTATCTGCATCCAGCGTCACGACAATCTCTTTACGCGCATATTCTGTTCCGGCATTCAATGCATCTGCTTTCCCGCCATTTTCTTTATCGATGACAAAGATTTGAGGAAATCGCTTCGATTGGTATATTTCCTTTACCGACTGATGAGGAATTTTCACGGCGGGCAACCGGAAAACTGCCGGCTCAAGCTGCAAATGCTGATGAAGGACATCCATCGTCCGATCAGTGGAACCATCGTTCACAAAGATCGCTTCATAATTCTTGTAATCAACATGGACAATTCCCTGTATACAACGAAGAATAATCAGTTCTTCATTGTAAGCTGGAATCAAAACGGAAATGCCCTGCTGACTGTCTGCTCTGCGAAACCGGCTATTTGGCTTAACCGTAAATAACGGGATGAATATATATAAGAGTTGAAATACAATAAATATGATAAAAAAAACGATCGTTACTTTTAACAACATCTATCTACACCCCCCTTCTTTTGAAATACTCTTACATAATCTACTTCAAAAGCTTGTGGTAACTCAGTTGTTTGATCGGGATCTCCCGGCCATACACCCCCGATTGCGGTATTTAAATAAAGGTACATTTTCATTCCCGGCACGGACTCACTGGAGCGAAATCTTTCTTTCCCATCGATTAGCCAGATGATTTGCCCGGGAGACCATTCTATCGAGAAAGTATGAAAGCCTGCTGAAAAATCATCTCCTGTATAGGTGGAGGAATTGCTTACAAGCTTTTCATTTCCATTTAACCAGTGTTGTACCATCCAAATTTTATGCGGTTCATGCCCCAGCATTTCCAGAATATCAATTTCAGGCAGCCATTTATCCTCCTGATCGGGAAGCATCCAAAATGCTGGGAATATCCCCTTTCCTTTCGGCAATTTCGCTCTTATCTCTGCCTTCCCGTAGCGGAAGCTAAACTTGCTCTGGGTATGTACGGCTCCAGAAGTGAATCTTCTGTCATGATACGTTTCTTTCCTGCTGATCAGCCGTAAACGACCATCTCCAACTTGGACATTAGCAGGAGTATAATATTGCAATTCCTCATTTTTAAAGGATGCCCAGTCTTCCGTCCTCCACTTATCCGTATCTAATCCTGAATCCGTAAATTCGTCATACCAAATAAGGTGCCATCCCTTCTCAGCATAAGCCGATTCAATTTGGGCTTCCCGGATGTATACTGGCACTCTGCCAGCCAACTCAAATGAGTGTGCATCGCGAATATAAGGGGTGTCAGCGACTATGACTGTCGCTTGATCTGAAAACAGACGAATTGCAAACAACACAAGAAAGCATATAGACACTAAACAAGCCAGCACTTTTCCCAAGCTAGTCACTTCCTGCCAAAGTCACTTTTGTTCTCTATAAAGAATATAAAATATTTTATAACGAAAAAAACAAACAGAAAACCGTTGTATTCGTTCTTTTTAGTGAAAAATACAACAGTTCTGTTCGTTATTTGAGTGATTCCTACGTTTTTCTTACTTTTTCATTTTTTCTCTCTAGTTAACTGTTACGACTTCCAGTTCTTGTACAGGCCGCTGTAAATGAACTCTGATATAGTGACTGTTATATATATTAATCCACTTATAGTTAAAAGCCCCAGTCTTTTCAAACAGGGCATTTTTCCTATTGTTCATCCTTCTTGTGTTCTCTACACGGGGGTTATTCCTTTGGAAAAAGAGATAAGGCAAATTTTTTAATGAAAAATGAAAAGACAGGAAAAACATATACATTCACATAAAGAAAAGTGCAAGCGCCTGTTCAAAGGAGTACAGGCTAAAGCCGCCACGTCCTGTGGCAACGCCTGCATGACCCACATCGTTTGGCCCTCCGACAAGCTTAAGCAAAGCCTCGAAGTGGTGGCCTTTTGCCACACAGAGGATTTGCTTAAGACCTCGAGGGGGTAGGCGCTGGAGCTAGACATCTCTGAAATTTATACTTTCTTATCTTTTAAAAAACGCCTTTGCAAGAAAATTTTTTCCCACAAAGACGTTTCGTGTTTACTTTTTGGACTTAGGCCATTATATTATATCCGGCATCCACATGAACTGTTTCGCCTGTCACTCCTCTCGAAAGCGGACTCATCATCACTGCTGCCATATCTCCCACTTCTTCTTGTGTCACATTTCGTTTCAGCGGCGCTCTTGATTCGATATCATGAAGCATATCGTTAAATCCAGGGATTCCTTTAGCTGCCAGCGTCCTGATCGGTCCAGCCGAGATCGTGTTGACCCTTATACCGTCCGCTCCCAAATCCAGCGCCAAATAGCGCACCGAAGATTCTAAAGCAGCTTTGGCAACTCCCATCACTTTATACCCTTCTAGTGTTCTTTCTCCACCAAGCGCACTCATGGTGATAATCGCTCCACCTTCCGTCATATAGGGCTTCGCTTCCCTGGACACAGCAATCAACGAATATGCACTGGTATCCTGAGCAAAAGCGTATCCACTGCGTGAAGTGTCCACAAATGCCCCTTTCAAATCCTCTCCATGAGCGAAGGCAATGGAATGTACCACGCCATCAATCCTGCCTGCCTTTTCATGGATGTCTGCGAATGCGTTTTTTATACTCTCGTCCTCATTAATGTCGCAAACAGTAACATGCTCAGCAGTTAGTTCGTTTTTTTCAAAAAGCTTCGTCAATTTTTGGTATGAGCGTTCTTTACGGTATGTAAATGTCAGCTTTGCTCCGGCTTTAGCCAGTGATTTAGCCACTCCCCAGGCAAGACTGCGTTCGTTGGCCACTCCCATTACTACAATATGTTTATCTTTTAACTGTAATATATCTTCCATAATGTCCTCCATTAAGTAGTTTCTGTTTTATCATAACAAATTTCATCAATAAAGACAGTCCCCTTTTGAATAAACGCTAATCGGCATCCAATCCCCTTCTACTGCTGACCGGTTTTATGTGCATAAAATACTCTGGTAAACCAAAATACCGCCACACCTGTCAAGAGGATGATAAATTTCCATCCTGCCTCTCTAGTTTCAATAAAACTCCACAGTGACCAAATGAGCAGGACAACTGAATAAAATACAAAAGCATTTCTGCATGCTACATAATTGTGATGCTTTTCCATTTCATCTGGTTTCCGCATTTCCCATTTACTCCTCTCCATAGTGAAATTCGAATAACTCATCAACGGTTACCTCCAAATGGAAGGCCAATTTAAAAGCCAGCGCCAGAGTCGGATCGTATTTGTTATTTTCAATTGCATTGACCGTTTGTCTCGTAACACCGCACTTCCCTGCCAATTCTTCTTGCGACAGTTTTTTACTTTTTCTAATCCTCCGAATCGTATTCTCCACATCTACTGCCTCCGAATATAACGGTCTCCCATTAAAATGTCTAATATGTTTTACATTTATTTGTAGTGTAAAACATAGATTACCTCATGTCAAACTTATTTTACATTTTTCTATCCTTCCCACTGAATAAATAGGAAAAATCGCTTCTTCTCCATATTGTTCATTGGTACATTGGATAGAAACCGGGAAGTAACTCCCACGCCGATTCCACGGCCTCGTTTTCACTTGTACTCTGTAATCGCTGTTCTAAGTGAGAATTCAGTAGTATCCTGTTTAAGTATAGAAAACGGTTGAAATTCCTTCGGGAGGAGAGGCCTCGGTGAGATCCCTGTGAACGCAAGCACGAGGAAGCTCACTAGCCGCCCTTGGAAAGCGCAGGGGATTCCTGCAGCAGTTGACTACACATTTTCTAATCAAGGACAGAAGTGAACCATTTAATGTGCAGTTTCTGACTTTTGCGCAAAACACTATTCTCTTATAAAATAGCCTAAAAGAATGAAATATTCGCCCGGGAGGGGTTCCAGTGATCATCAGACAAACAAGAAAAGAAGATATTTCTTCGTTGTTGACCATATACAACCACGCAATCGAACATACAACCGCCACGTTTGATTTGGAAACACAAACAATCGAGCAACGGAATAAGTGGTTTTCCAAGTACGGCGGCCGATACCCATTGCTCGTTGCTGAGCACGATGGAAGAGTAGCAGGTTATAGTTGTTTGAGTGCCTATCGAGACAAACCCGCCTACCAATGGACCTGCGAGCTTTCGGTTTATGTCGATCCCGCCAACCAGGGAAAAGGTCTAGGAAAAGCGTTGATGGGAGCTATCCTAGAGCAGGCACAGAAACTCGGATATCATTCAGTAATTAGCGGCATAACAGCCGGTAACGACGCCAGTATCAAGCTCCATGAGCATTTTCACTTCACATTCATCGGTAGCTTTAAGGAGGTCGGCTACAAGTTCGAAAGTTGGCAGGACGTATGGTTTTACCAGTTGATTTTATAACAGGCCTACTGTGTCTGCCTAACCCAGCCGCTTATACATTAAGCGGTGGGGGCCGATGGGCTCGATATCGAATACTTCACCCTCAAAATCCATCCCCATTTTCAGGTAATAATCGCTGACAGTTGTACGGGCGTTACACCACCACAGGGAAGCCGACTTCTCCCTCATCAATGATTCACCTTTTTGGATCAATGCGGTACCGGCCTTTTGATTACGGTACGCCTCCAATGTCGCCATCCCACGTAACCGGTACTGCCTTGTGTCGGAAAATGCTTGATGCTTTTCCGGATAAAAAGAAGCAATACTGATTAACTCCCCATCTAAATATGCACCCAAATGGAAAGAACCCTGCTGAAAATCGTTCGGATACTGACATTGGAGTATAGATTGGTTTGGCCGTAGAACCTGATGACGTAGTAAATACGTTCTCTCCGGTTCTATTTGTTTTACTTCAAGCATTATATTCTCCCTCTTTCGCTTGCAAAATAATTAGTGCAACTAGCTATTACTTCGCTTTTTACTGAAAATCCTCCTGCCAATTTTTCTGTTTAAAGCATGTATTTTCATAAAATATGGCAAGCTAATCAAAAAAACAGGAGGTAACAGTATATGAAGAAAGCTTGGATCCTACTTTCTGCTGCATTTTTTTGCTGGCATTCCGCAGTTCCACAACCAGCCGAGGCACTTTCTGTAGAGCCAGTAAGCGATCAGTCCGACAGCGGGAGTATTATCATCGGTTCCAAAGTCATCCAGGAAAAAACCGATTTCGTTTCCATTGATTTAACTATACCTGTCGTAAACGGTTTGTCCGACCGTAAATTTGAAAAAAGACTAAATAGTCACATCAAAAAACTAGCCTTGGAAGCGAAGAAAGAAATCATCGTCCAGGCAAAACAGGGTCAGAATAACGCCGAACAGGAAAACCGGCCATTTAATCCCTATGAACTGAAGATTGATTACAATCTTAAAAATACGGATCAAGTCTTGTCCTTTACGGTAACTACTTATTCCTATACAGGAGGTGCGCACGGGATTACAGAAACCGATTACTATAATATTGACTTAAAAACCAATCACAAGTTAGTTCTTACAGGTCTTTTCAAAGAAAACAGTAACTATCAGGACATCATCAACCAGGAGATCCATCGACAAATCAAAGAGCAGGAAAACGCAGAGGAGGGAAGCTATTTTCACCCCGATGATCTCTTTACAGGAGCAAGTGCCTTTCAAAGTATCTCAGAGGACCAATCTTTCTATATAGAAGACGGGGATTTGGTCATCGCTTTTGGCCAATACGAGATTGCACCGGGTTATATGGGAGAACCTGCCTTTCACATTCCCCTATCGACCTTGCAGGAACAATTACAAGAACAATATCAAAACCTCGCGAAATCCGAGTAACCCATTAAAAAAGGAAAAAACCGGAGCAGATATACTGGTTTTTTCCTTTTTTAATTAGGAGTGATTTTTTACAACTTCCTGGCCATTCGACGTTCCAGTGAACAAAAGAATAGCCACACGTGTACCTCTCGTCTCCCCTCATTGTTATATTAACTTTCCCATTTGATATATATCAGTTTGAAAGCACTTATAATTCTATAGAATTTGCAGATTCGTCTATAGAATTCAGATGGTAATTGAACTTTTTAATGAGTTAGGATACCATTGAAAACAACTTTATCCATTTAGAAATCTTGTTAAGATTGGTGGGTTGAAATATGATTTTCCCGGAGTTAGAAACTGAGCGACTGCATTTAGTGGAAATAAAAAAGCAACATGCCTCTAGTTTTTTTGACATCATGTCCAATGATCAAGTGACTAGGTATTATGGGATGAACAGCCTGGTTAACATGGAACAAGCAGAGGAAATGATATACTCGCTTCATGAAACCTATAAAAGCGGAAGGGGCATTCGCTGGGGATTGATTGTAAAGGATAGTAACCGTTTTATCGGGACTGCAGGACTGAATAACTTAAGTACCTATAGCAAAAAAGCTGAGATTGGTTATGAAATAAATCCAGATTTTTGGAGGATGGGCTATACTACCGAAGCAATCAACAAAATCATGCAATACAGTTTTGAAAAGCTCGGGTTATACCGGCTTGGCGCGGTTACTTTCCCCCAAAATCATGCTTCCAATCAGTTACTGCGTAAATTAGGTTTTATGGAGGAGGGCACTTTAAGAGGATATTTATACCAGCATAAGCAATCCCATGATGCGTTGATTTTTTCTTTATTACAACCTGAATGGAAACAAAAAATATAACTACTTGATAGGAAATTGTTTTCAAAGAAACAGTCCATCTTAAAATATAAGCAGCCACCAAATTAAAATACCGATAAAAACTGCTGTTCCGATTGCAGCATTTTTAACGGCATATGGAATATGATATGGAATGTAGTGCATGGGAATTCCTATAAGCAAGGCTGCCCCTGCCATAAACAATACTGCATACAGAAGCATTCCTAAAAAGTTGTCGACTGGGAATGTCATTGTTTCGATTATATATGCCATCTTTCCACCTGCTTTTCTATTATCTGCTGTATAAATTGAATCCCAGTCATATATATTCCATACCAGTCCGGATATTCCTGCATTTTTCCTATAAAAAGTTAAAGAATAGAAGGATTTGCACCGCTCGAAACCTTTCACAATTGCCGCGCCTGAATGTTGAGAAGGAAAGAAACAGGTCGAACAAGTTTTGTCTATGCCTAATCTCTCTTGCTTTTTCAACAAAAGCTTGCAGAAAACGCAAGGTTTCTCAACAAGCAGTCGAATAAGAAAGTTGTTTTACTATTTATTCAGCAACTGAACGGGATTTTCCCGATGAAGCAAAAAGCTCATAAAAAATCTGAAAAAACGGTGATTTTTTTGTTCATATGTTTTCCTCCTGTCATCACTTTTTCTCCTTCAATAAATGGAGTAGCTGTTCATATAAGCCTTCCATCTCTTCCTGTGCGATCGTACGAAAATCAAGCATCACTTTTTCTTCCTTTATTCTTGTAATAATGGCCGGCGTTCCCAACCGTAAGGTGTCTGCTAAGTGTTGCGCGGAAGAGATTGTACTAGTAATCGCTACCACATAGGTTGGTAGTTCTACAGCAGGCATCGTACCTCCGCCGATTTGCGATGTGTCTTCTATCATTTCAAACTCAAGTTGTGGAAGTTCGGCTTCCAGCCGTTCGATCATCGTTTCCGCTTGTTCTTTGATTGTTTCCAGCCTTTTGACAATATCCCGGACAGTTGGCAATTGTTGTGCTGCAGTTCCGGATATATAAGCCATCAACGTTTTTTCCAATCCAGCAAACGTCATCTTATCAACACGAAGAACCCGTGCAAGCTGATGTTTTTTTAACCGTTGAATCAATTCCCGCTTTCCGGCTATGATTCCTGCTTGTGGTCCACCCAACAGCTTATCCCCGCTGAAAGATACTAAATCCGCACCTTCCTTGATGACCTCTTTTATAATTGGCTCGTCACCGATTCCCTCTGCTCTAAAATCATATAGTGCACCGCTCCCTAAATCCTCGTAAAAAATGAGATCCGGGTATTGGCTCTTCCATTCCGCCAACTCTTTGGTACTCACGGAATCTGTAAAACCAACTGTTTTAAAATTGCTTGTGTGAACCTTTAAAATCATTCCCGTTTCTTCATCTACAGCCTTCTGATAGTCATATAAATGCGTTTTATTCGTCGTACCGACTTCCACCAAATTCGCTCCGCTTTCTTCCATGATGGACGAGACACGGAACGATCCTCCTATTTCGACTAACTGTCCGCGGGAAACAATGACATTTTTCTCTTTTGCTAACGCCCGCAGTACGAGAAAGACTGCAGCCGCATTGTTGTTTACGACCATGGCTGCCTCCGCTCCCGTCAGCTTCACGAGTAAATCCTCGAGAATATCATGGCGTGACCCCCTTTTGCCGGCTTCAATGGCATACTCCAGATTGGAAAAGTTGGCTGCCACCTGCTTTACATGGTCGATTGCTTCCGGACTAAGACGTGCTCTGCCGAGATTCGTATGCAAGACGGTTCCAGTAGCATTGATTACCGGACGGAGCCTGTCCTGTTCAAAGCGCTGTAAACGCTTTTCAGTGTTTTGCCATATGTATTCTGTGAAACTATGGCCAGCGGTCTCTTCGAGCGGATTGATACCGTCCAGTAACGCCTTGCGCAATTCGGCCAATTCAGCTTTTATGGTGCTAGTGACTTCCTCTTCCGGGAATCCGGATTGAGCGGTAAGGTCTTGGAATTTCGAATGCTGCTGAAATTCATGAACCGGCGGCAGTTCTCGCAGCAAATGCTTCATATCATCTTCCTCCATTATGCCTAACATGTATTCTATTCCCATTATAGCCTGAAAACGGCTCTTAAACCCATTAATTCGATTACGACGAATTCCATGTTTTAACTAGAAAAAGAGCCACATTGTTGCTGGCTCCTTTAACTTAATTTAACCTATCCATTTCAGCAATTACTGCATCCAGTTCAGGATAAATTCCTGTATCCAATTTCGAATGCAGCAACTTACCGTTCACAGAGATTTCAAACGCTCCCCGAGAACTTGGTATCATTAACAGGGATGTAATCGTAGAACGATAGTGAGTAAATAACTGTTCCGCAAAACTTGCGGCTTTTGGTGCATAATTTCACTGCATGCAGAATGTAATCGTTACCTCGTATTTCATATTTTCTCCTCCTTTTTCTTTATCATTTACAACTCAGGACAAAACTGTCTCATCCGTTTTCCGAGTGCAGCCAGCGCCGGTTGCCTTCTTCCCGAGTGGTCCAACCCCATTGATCAAGCAATTCGAGCAGCGGAATCATATATTTTCTTGAAACATCCCACGCACCCTTCACATCTTGCAGTCCAAACGTTTCATTCGTCATCTTTCTCAGCTTTTTAACGGCTTCTAAGAACACTTGCTGATCAATAATCATATCATCAGTAAGTGCATAAGCCTGTCCGGTCTGTAGCAAAAAACTTTTCAATTCACCAGCGATCGCTTCAGGAAGAGGAGTACCAACAAAGTATTCTTCCCATTTCCTGACTTGCAGCCCATCCTCTTTAAGCTGGTCAATAATTTCTTCCAATCTCGCTTTCCAACGCGGGGGCAAGTGCTGTCGAAAATCAGCGGTCGACAAATACTGTTCCTGTTGCTTTACTATCCCTTGCTCCAGCATTTCAGTTATAACAAAATCGATAAACGGTCTTGGAAAGGTGTCCAGAAAACTTTGGCGTAACTCCGCTTTGTTAACTCCAGGCCGCATCGGATGCTGCAGTTGATAGTTTACCACGAATTCTTCTATGGTCTTTTTCCCTTTCTCAAAAGTACTCGTTAAAACGAACTTTTTTCCGGCTGGGATAAACCGTTTCGATTGAATACCACTGTTTAAGGCCGCCATAACGACAGCATTATCTAAAGAAGTATTCTGAATAATTTGCTGTTCATTCAAGAGGGTATGTTCGTTTAGTGCTGCGGCAATCAAATCCTCTGGTGTACCTACCTTTTTCTGTTCCAGCATATTGGTCGTTTCTGTACCAAACCGGTATTTTTCACCTTTCGGATCGATTACCCAGCCTCCACCGATCGTTTCCACTGGGGTAGGCCTGCGGATAATGAAGCGATCCCCCCGACGCACGACAACTTCCTCTTCCAATCGCAGTTGACAAAGTATCTCATCCTGTGCTGTTTGTGCTTCATTCCGATCGAAAAACACTATTTTCCCCATCACCTCAGATGTTCCAATATGTAATTTGATGGGAGCCCTCTGTTTTATCGGATGCTCCATGTCATCCACTAAACGGACCGCCACATCAATCGTCTTACTTACCAAGAAATGGTTGGAAGCAACTAGAACATCTCCTCTGTTGATTTGCTCACGGTCCGCGCCTGTAATATTTACTGCAGTCCGCTGTCCTGCTCTTGCTTCCTGTACATTTTCATGATGTACCTGAATATTACGTGCCCGAACTTTTTTTCCTGCAGGCAACACCGTTAATGAACTGCCTTGGCGTATCACACCTTCATAGATGGTTCCTCTAACGATCGTACCTTGCCCCTGTACAGTGAAAACCTGATCGATCGGCAGACGGAATGAGCCAAACCGGTCCCTGAATTCTACTTGTTTCAAAGCGGAAAAAATAGCCGATCGAAGCTCTTCCACTCCTTTCCCTGACACACTGTCTACAAACACCATTTCAGCTTCCGAGAAAATCGTGCCCGACAATGCTTCTTTTATATCACTTCCGACAAACTCCTGAAGTTCTTCGTCAACCCGGTCGATTTTGGTTACAGCCACCAAACACCTTTTAATGCCGAGAAATTGAAGGATTTCCAAATGCTCCTTTGTCTGCGGCATCACTCCTTCATCAGCAGCGACTACCAGTACTACCAAATCGATGCCTGCAACACCAGCTATCATTTGGCGGATAAACCGTTCGTGGCCTGGAACGTCAACAATGGATACGTGCGTACCATCCTCTGTATGTAAAGGGGCATATCCCGCTTCAATCGAGATACTCCGCTCTTTTTCTTCTTTCAGCCGGTCCGTATCAACATTGGTCAGCGCTTTGGTCAAGGTCGTTTTGCCATGGTCAATGTGACCAGCCATCCCGATTGTATAGTAAGTCTCGTCCATCCTCCCCACCCTCTTTCATTCTGTCATCGTACTTCTTACTTTAATCATCTAGAGTCCGTGATTCAAGCAGGAAGAATCAAAAACTAGGAGGGACAGAAAACCTAGGAGGGTCAGTCCCTTATTCGCGACTGATAACCATGCGGGCTACTCGGCGCAGCACTGAAAACCTTGCTGTCCCAACGTTTGTGTGCACGTCCAATACTTTCAGGGTCAGTCCCCCTACCCCGCATTTCCTAATAAATAGTGCGTAAATTGGGTGTAGGGGGACTGACCCCTCAGGTCTGAAGGGTTATTTGTCTTCTTCGTTTATGCCGAACTGAACACGGGGGTTTTTTGACATTTCGATATCGACGCCGGTCCGGTCTTTTTCATATGCTGGTGTTTGAGGTAATTTCACTTTGTTTTTCCCTCTTGAATGATGATGTTCATCTCTGCCCATTCTTTCCACCTCTTTTCAAACAGTTTCCAGCATAGTATTTGTCTGTCTCCTCATTCCAATGTACGCTGGTAAAAACTACTGAGACTTTGTACTTGCACCTGCGGGAAAATCATTATAAACTGGGTGAGGCTTGGCGATAATGACTGATGGGGCTGGATGGGTGACTGGTGTCCCCCTGGGTCTTCAAAACCCTGAGGGAGGCGCGTGCCGTCTCCGGTGGGTTCGATTCCCACACAGTCCCGCCAATACATAAGGAAAGTACGGCCGCAATTCAACTTAAAAGAATTGCGGCTTATTATTTGCTCTTCCGGGTAAAGTAAGCTCATACATCCATTTTCCATCAGCTTATAGCTTGCCTTAGCATGGTGGCTTATGAACAATTTTTCAATTCTTTATCGCCAATATAAGTATTTATAAAAGGATGTGTACGATGAAGGTAATACTCGCAACACCAAATTATCATCAACAACGCGGAAACACCGTTACAGTCCAGCGGATATCGAAGGCGTTGCTTAAATTGAACATACAAACGGAAATCGTATCGATCACGTCTGAAAATCAACAAAAAGATTTACCTGATGCAGATTTGGTACACGGTTTTCATGCCTATCGGTTTTATCAGTTTTTGAAGCAGCTTCGAAAAAAACCGACAACATATATGATCACCATCACCGGTACGGACTTAAGCTATTATTTATATGAGGACACGACCAGAGCTGATACGATTGCTTCACTAACAAGAGCTCGTGCCATTCATGTATTTAATGAGGAAGCACGGTCCACCCTGTTGAAAGAAATCCCTGGAATCACTGGAAAAATCCATGTGATTCCCCAAGGCACAGATGAATTTCCAAGTCCTGATGATAAGTATGAAAAAGAACCAGGTACCACCCTGTTTGTTCTACCAGCAGGTATAAGAAAAGTTAAAAATGTACCGGCAGCCATCCAAATGATGAAAAAGCTGCACACCGATTACCCAACTATTCGCTTGGCATTGGTTGGCCCAATTCTGGAAGAAGAAGAAGGAAATGCAGTGGAACAATTGGTCGCCGAAAACAACCATTGGGTCAGCTATCTTGGCCAAATAGATCATGAAAAAATGGGAAGCATTTATCGGTCAGCCGATGTTCTGCTAAATACATCGCTCGCGGAAGGACAGCCCTCGGCAATATTGGAAGCAATGGCTGCCGGAATACCTGTTTTAGTTTCGGATAACCAAGGGAATCGTAGTATTGTCTCCCATGGAGAGAATGGGTTTATTTACCAGAACGAAAACGAATTTCTTGCTTATGCGGAAAAAATCATGAATAATAACCATTTAAGACAGTCCATAGGACAGGCTGCTGCCCGCTATATTTCGGAAAACCATTCCAGTCAACAAGAGGCTAAAAATCTACTGGATATTTATAAACGGCTTACGTAATGGGTGCATTGGAATATTCAGAAGGCAGCAGATCAATTCTTAAGGAATTAAAGGAGTGTGGGAAAATGTCTAAAGAAGAAATAGTTAAATTAACTTCTTTATCCAGCAAAGGTGGCTGAGGATGCAAAATCGGTCCTGAGGACCTGACGCAGGTGCTGCGTCACTTACCAAAATCCGTACCAGATCCAAATCTGCTCGTCGGTTTAGAAACGTCAGATGATGCAGGTGTTTATAAAATCAATGATGAAACTGCCCTCGTTCAGACTTTGGATTATTTTACTCCCATTGTGGATGATCCCTATATGTTTGGACAAATTGCAGCCGCAAACGCATTGAGCGACGTTTACGCAATGGGTGGCAAGCCGATTACGGTAATGAACATTGTCGGCTTTCCGATCAATGATTTGGATAAAAGCATTCTCGCTGATATTCTTGCCGGTTCATCTGATAAAGTGAATGAATCCGGGGCCGTATTGGTCGGAGGCCATTCTATCGATGATCAGGAACCTAAGTTTGGGTTATCGGTCACCGGCACCGTTCATCCGGACAAAATCCGGGCAAATGTCGGCGCAAGACCAGGTGACAAGCTTATTCTCACCAAACCGATCGGGGTCGGGATTTTAACAACTGCCATCAAAAACGGCTTGCTGGACGAACAAACAACTGATGAAGTGATGGAAGTGATGGCTGCTTTAAATAAATATGCAGCCGAAGCGATGGAGAACCATACCGTCCATGCATGCACGGATGTCACCGGATTCGGGTTGCTGGGCCATACAAGGGAGATAGCTGAGGGCAGCGATGTCGGCATCACGATTCATTACGATAAAGTACCGCTTCTTTCCCGAACAAAAGAGCTGGCGGAAAAGAATGTCATCCCTGGAGGTTCAAAAAAGAACCATAAATGGTTGGCCGAATGCATTGATTACAGTGATCAAATAAGTAAGCTTGATCAATTGATCCTGTGTGATGCTGTCACATCCGGCGGATTGCTGATTTCAGTGCCAGCAGCCGAAGCTGACGAATTACAACAAAAACTGCAAAACAGCGATGTTCCGTCAGCAATAATCGGTGACGTCACCAGCGAAAACTGTGGACGTATTTCTGTGGTATAAACCTTCTGTTTCTAGGGAAAAGGGCTCAAGAGAGTCCTTTTTCTTCTTGAATACAATAACAAAAGCCGGTAAATGAAATTATGAGGTGATAAGATGAAAAAATGGATTTACTTAGCAATCATGTTGAGTGTGTCTGTACTTCTCTCTGCTTGCGGGGATAAACAGGATAATGATAGTGCTAATGAACAAAAGAATGACAATGCAGAGGACACGTTCACTATCGGAGTGATACCTGCACAGACAGAAGGCGAAATGCAAGAGGCGATGGATAAACTTCAATCCATATTAGACGAAGCCATGGAAAAGAACGTAAAGGTCGATGTTTATCCTGACTATAACGGTGTCGTAGAAGCAATGAATTACGACAAAATTGACATGGCTTATTTCGGCCCGCTGACATATGTAGTCGCTCATGAGAAAAGCGGCGCAAAGGCAATCATTACTCAACTTATAGATGGTGAACCTTACTATCATTCCTATATCATTACGCACAATGATAATCCCTGGGAGTCTTTAGAAGAGTTACTTGCAGATCCGGAAGAAATCGACTTTGCTTTTGGTGATCCTAATTCTACTTCAGGTGCCTTGATACCAGAAATAGAGCTTCAAGATCAAGGTGTTTATCAATCGGAAGACGAGCATTCCTTTAATTCTGTCCGTTTCACTGGTTCACACGACGCGACAGCATTGGCCGTGCAAAACAAACAAGTCGACGCCGGAGCAATTGACAGTGCTATCTATAATCAATTAGTCGAATCAGGTAAAGTAGATGGCGATCAAATAAAAACAATCTGGCAATCGGAAGAGTTATTCCAATATCCTTGGGCTGTACATCAAGATACGGATGAAGAAACCATTGCTACATTGCAGGAAACTTTCCAGGAAATAGAAGATGAAGAAATCCTTAATGCCTTTGGGGCAACTGGTTTTACAACAGCGACAAACGAAGATTATGAGAGCATCCGTGATGCAGCTATCAAACAAGGCGTTATTGAAGAATAGAGCTGATTTTCAATGTGGTTTAAACGAAAAAATCTAGTGACATTGCTTATCCTTTGTCTACTCTTATATATCAGCATGCGGCTGACCGAATTTGACCTGTCGAAATTTCGTGATTTTCGTAATATGATCGATTTTTTGGCACAGTGGTTTCCTATGGATACTTCTAAATTCCCTGGTATGGTCAATGATAGCTTGGAAACAGTGGGGATGGCCTTTTTGGGTAGTTTTATCGGGTTGTTTTTCGGCCTTCCAATCAGCTTTATTGCTGCCTGGAACACCTCCCCTTCCAAGCCGGTTTACCATTTGTCACGATTTGCCTTGAGTTTCATGCGTTCCATTCCGGAAATCGTGTTTGGTCTGATTTTGCTGACAGCTTTAGGACTCGGCCCTTTTCCGGCTGTTCTCGCGATAGCTTTTCATAATATCGGCGTTCTGGGCAAGTTGATTTCCGAATTAGTAGAAGCCTCAGACCCGGGACCGCAGGAAGCAATGAAAGCTGTCGGATCAAAAAATTGGTTTGCCCATTTGTTCAGTATCCTTCCGCAAATCTGGCCGAATGTGCTATCACACTATTTTTATCGACTTGAAGTGGCAATCCGGACCTCACTTGTTCTCGGTTTCATCGGTGGCGGAGGAATCGGCCAGCGTTTATTCAATGACTTCAAAACCTTTCAATACTCCTCTGTTTCGCTTGATGTATTGATTATTATGGTGATCGTCGTCATTGTCGATGTATTAGGCAGCTTTGTCAGAAATCGGGTCATATAAGGAGGTGCGACAAATGCTGGAATTAAAGGAAGTGTCTGTCCGTTATCCAGGCAGTGAACAGGATGCATTGTCAAAGGTAACTTTAACATTTGAGCAGGGCGAATTTGTTTGCATTCTTGGAAAAAGCGGGTCTGGTAAGTCTACCATGATACGGTGTATCAACGGGCTGCAAGAACCCACAAACGGGGAAGTTCGTTGGGATGGACAAGCCCTGTCGAAAATGTCAGAGGAACAATTACGGAAAATTCGTCGGCAGATGGGAATGATTTTTCAACATTTTAATTTGATTCCCAGACTAAGCGTCATGCAAAATGTACTTACCGGTACGTTTGGCTATCGGAGCAACTTTAAAAATCTTATCGGATGGTTTAGTGATCAAGAAAAACAACAGGCAAAACAAGTAATTGAAGATGTTGATTTATCCAGCATGGCCGATCGGCGTGTCGAACGATTAAGTGGAGGACAAAAACAGCGCGTCGGTATTGCTAGGGCATTGTTGCAACAACCGCAAATCATGCTGGGGGACGAACCGGTTTCCAGTCTCGATCCAGGGACATCCAACCATATTTTTTCCCTGCTTGAGCAAATGCATCGAAAGCGTCATTTACTGACGATGATCAATGTACATGATGTGGGATTGGCTAAACGATATGCGACCAGGATTGTCGCATTAAAAGCAGGAAAAATCATTTTTGATGGAAAACCGGAGGAGTTTACGGATCGGGAGTATTTCGACACATATGAATCCCAAGAAGAAAGTGGGAAAACGAAGAAACGATAACCTGCCAGAAAATATAAAACCGAGGAGGGAAAAAATTGGCATATAGTCCATGAATTGCAGATCAATCAAGAGTCGTGTACGACTCAAAGGATAAACAAATCATCACAAGTCTTCCGGAATCGAAAGATAAAACCATCATGCTCAGCTTTGATGATGGGCCAAGCAGTGTACTGTCCGAGATACTTGATATATTAAAGCACGAAAACGTTCCGGCTATGTTTTTTTGGCAATCCAAACTTCTCTACCCGGAAAGACCATGGAAAAGATTGATTCAGGAAGGTCACCAAATTGGCACCCATACGATTACGCACCCTGACATGACAAGGTTAGATTACAAGGCACAATATCGACAGCTGGCTGCCAGTGTCCAGAGCATTGAATCCATTACCGGGCAAAAAGTGACGTATTTCCGGCCTCCTTTTGGCCAATATGACGAGAATACAAAACGCGCTGCAGAGAAGCTAGGCTTAACTGTAGTACTTTGGAAAATAGCCTCGATTGACTGGGAGCTAAAAAACAACCCCCGGCAAATTGTCGACAATACGCTTCATCATTTGCAGGACAAGTCCATTGTTTTGCTGCACGAGCTAGAACAAACAGTTGAAGTCCTTCCATCGCTGATCCAATCAATTAAACAGGAAGGTTACACGTTTCAATTGTTAAGGGAATCAGGCAAAAATTAAAAGGTGCCCCGTCTTCAAGACGTGGCACCTTTCTTCTACATTTATGACTCAGCGAAGGCTTTGACCTGCTCCTCTGGCATAAAGCCGACAGAACGATCCGCTTCTTCTCCGCCATCTTTTATTTTTACCAATGTCGGGATACTTTGCACCCCAAACTGTTCAGCCAATTCTGCTGACTCATCTACGTCTACATAGTAGAAGTTTACAGTATCAAGCTGCTCAGAAACGCTTGAGACCACCGGCCTCAACATACGGCAGCCTGGTCACCAGTCAGCTCCAAATTCGAGGATGATTGGCTTGTCCATCGTATTTGTCAGTTCTTTAAATTGTTGCGCTGTAATCTTTTCAGCCATGATTACCCTCCTTTTCACATGATTTGCCTTTGAAGACGGCAAATTAGATATTACCACTTTCACGTTTATTTTTCCACGAAACTGTTTTGCTAAAACAAAAACCTTGTGCTTCTTTGTCAGAGAGGGCTTTTCATGCTGTCAGGATGGATAAGTACTTAAGTGGCATTATCCTTCCTTCTAAGCCATTCCTACAGGCTTAAAACAATACTTTATTTGACGAATTGCCGACATAATCTGGCTGAAAAGTCGGGAGACGCACACCGCACATATATTTAAATCGCTGTTTTAGAAGAAGCTTGACCGCTTTCTGGTTCCTCCTTCAGTTTTCGAATTCCAAAACCACCTGTCAAGGGTGCAAGGAAAGCGTATAATACAGAGAATATGATGCCACCGAGGTTAAATATTGCCCAAGGCAGAAATTCAAAGTTTCCTACTCCTAACGTTGTGGCCATAAAAACCCCAGAAACCGTCCAAGGCATCAATGCTTCCGTTACCGTAACAGAATCTTCCATGCTACGCGACAGGTTGACCGGATGGAGTTTTTTCTTTTTGTAAACGTCTCCATAAATGTCTTGAATCAAGAAATATGTTACCAATGCATTGGAAGTACAATTAATGACAGCAAATCCTGTGATCAGGGAAGCTGCTACAACACTTCCCACCGAACGTAAATAGGTTATCACCTTTTCCAATACGACATTTAGGGCTTGCGAAACTTCCAAGGCAGAAGCAAAGAAAAAAGCGCAAAATACAAAGAACGTTGCCCCATACATAGAGTACAGCCCTCCCCTATTGAGTAAATCCTGCATGTCTTGTCCAATGACGGAGGCATCAGCTCCTGCTACAGAAGAAGCGATCATCTCGACGTTAAATCCTTCTACGGCCGAAGTAATCAGATTACTCACAGTGGCATGCTGAAAAATCAGTGCCACCACCATCGCTGTCAAAGCTGAAACAAATAATACTATCAACGGGGATTTCTTCATAAGAGAGCCCGCGATTACAATAACAGCGGGGAGCAAAACAACAAGATTTAAATTGAATAATTGTCCAAGTCCGCTTAGCATTTCATCCACATTGGCAAGCTGATCTGCAGCTGAATCGATTTGCAAACCCATTATGAAGAATACAATGACCGCTACGATGGAAGAAGGTAACGATGTATAAAGCATATGACGAATATGCTCGTATAGATTGGAACCAGCAGCGAGTGAACTCATGTTGGTTGTATCGGATAGAGGGGATAATTTATCCCCGAAATAGGCACCGGAAACAACCGCACCTGCAGTTACAGCCATGGATAAATCCATGGTTTGCGCAATGCTCATCAACGCCACCCCGATTGTCCCAGCTGAGCCCCAGGAGGTTCCTACACAAGTCGAAACGATGGCGGTTACCAGAAAAGCCATAACGTAAAGATGGGCAGGGTTGATGATTTCCAGTCCATAATAGACAAAAAACGGAATCGTTCCAGAAATCATCCAGGTACCGATCAACATCCCAATACTGAACAATATTAAAATGGCCGGCAAGGCTTTTTTGATTTTATCCCCCATTACAACCAAAATTTCTTCCCATGACCGACCATAAAACGTCGCGAATAAGGCAAACAAGGCACCAGCAAAAATCAACATTAATTCTGCTTGGTATTTCAACACCCCAATCCCAATAATGAAAATAGCTACGGCCAGACCTATTGGAATCATTGCCATCCCAATCGATGGCCGTTTTATTTTTGCATCATTCATTTTTACCCTCTCCTTTTAGCTACTGGATTTCCACTTCCCGGCTCAAGGCCTGGAAGGCTTGCTCTAAATCCTGAATCAGTAAATCTGCTCCCTCGAGACCAATCGACAAACGAACCAAACCTGGACTCAATCCCTGTTTCTTCAATTCTTTTTCGTTCCCCTTTTTCACCGGTGCGTTTACCAGGCTTTCAAACCCCCCCCAGCTTACTCCGATTTTAAAAACCGATAACTGATTAATAAGTCGGGCGACTTGCTCAAATCCTGCATCCTTTAATTCAAAGCTTAACAATCCCGAAAAACCTTTCATTTGCTTGTTGATAACACGGTCTTCCTCAGAATGAAGACTTGGGTGGTGAATACGGTGTACCTCCTCCTTACCTTTCAGGTAATCGATCACCTTCAGGCAATGTTGTTGGTGCTGTCTTAGCCTGATCGGCAATGTCCGCAGTCCCCTGATAATCAAGGATGCATCGTGGGGAGATAAAACGGCTCCATTTAATTGAAAACCATATTTTGAGATAGTATCGATTAATTCTTCCTTTCCAATTACCGCTCCGCCTACGACATCGCTATGACCGCCGATATATTTCGTCAAGGAATGGACCGATAAATCAAACCCATGCAGCAAAGGTTTCTGGAAAATCGGCGTGGACCACGTATTGTCTATTGCCGTGATGATTCCATGCTTTTTGGCAATATGGGCAACTTGCTGAAGATCTACAACCTTCATTAACATCGTTCCTGGACTTTCTACGTAAATAAGCTTAGTAGTTGGTTTGATCGCCTTTTCCATTTCCTCCAGACTATTGCCTACCGAACTATGATCGATATAAAAGCGTTTTAAGTGGTCCAACAATTGAATTGTCGGTCCGTAGATGTTATTCACAAATAAAACGTGATCTCCGCTTCGCAGCAGGGATAAAAAGATACTGCTAATGGCACCCATTCCCGAAGCAAAACACTTGCATTTCTCCCCCCTCTCCAGTAATGCGAGCTTTTGTTCCAGTATTTCAGTAGTAGGATTGAGCCCCCTGGTATAAACGTAATTTTCGCGTTCTCTTTTCTGTGCTTCGGTGAAGGCTTCAAATGAATCGAACGCAAACAAGCTTGTTTGGTAAACAGGAGGTGACACAGCCCCATGATGGTCACTGAAAGACTCCCCAAGTTGTGTGCAAATTTCTTCATCGCTGTAATACATTTTTCATCCTTCTTTCTTGCAGGATTCTGCTTAAAATATCGTGTATGCTTATACTATCATACTATCCACCTGTATGAAAGGTCTAATTTTTCTGATAATTATTGATTGACGACTACCAGAGAAAGGAACTGCAACTCAACTTTCATGCGGCTACCCCCTCCTTTATAGAATAAGTGGTAATCCACAGATGGAGTCATCTACATCGCAGTACGCAGTTTCTAATACTGGTCAAAAGTCGAATATCTAACAAAATACCTTATTGTTTCTTTCCAGCTTGCTGTACTCATCAATTATTTACTTTTTTGCTATAATAGGGTTAGTTGATTTGCGAGGTGCTTACATGAAAACAGTAAAGAAAAAAAGACTATCCGAAATGGTAGCCGATGAAATAAAACAATATATTAAAAAGGAAAACCTTACTTCCGGAGATCGCCTTCCTGCTACAACCGAGTTAATGAATGCTTTGGGTATTGGACGATCCACACTGCGGGAAGCACTGCAATTACTAGAATCACAAGACATCCTAGAAGTATTAAATGGAAAAGGCACATTTATAAAAGACGCAAAACCTTTTTATATCAGGACAGCTTTCGATGTAGAAAACGAAAAGAAATTTTTACTGGATGCGCTTGATGTCCGAATGGCTTTAGAGGGAAAAGCGGTTGATTTAGCTGTCCATAAGGCAACAGAGAAAGATATAACCATCATGCAGCAACACTTAACGGACTATGTGCGTTACATTGAGGAAGGAAAACGCGAACAAGCCAACCGTGCAGACGCGGGATTTCATCAGGCTTTATACGATGCCGCCAACAATCAGCTGCTCACCAGTATTATTGATTCTGTGTGGGACACTTTCCACCAGTTCTGGAATGAACCCTTCGGTCAAGATGATATTTTTGATCAAAGCTACCCTTTCCATGTAGCTTTGCTAGAAGCAATCAAGCAGCGGAACACCGTTGCTGCAGCAGATTCCTTCCAAAAGATGATGGATTCTGTTAAAACAAGCATTGAAAAATATCGAGAGTGATTTCTATACACCCTTTCCGATCACCATAAAATTTCTCTTCTTGTTATGCTTTAAACGGATGCACCGTGAAGTTCACTGTATTTATTTGGCAGACCGCTGACCAACACCACATAACATGGTGTGCTATTTCTAGCTAATCTTTTTTTTATGTCTCCTAAATGGACAAAAGCGCAAGCGCCTGTTTAAAGGAGTACAGGCTAAAGCCGCCACGTCCTGTGGCAACGCCTGCATGACCCACATCGTTCGGGCCTCCGACAAGCTTAAGAACAACCTCGGCGTGGCGCTTTTTGCCACACCGAGGGTGGGCTTAAGACCTCGAGGCGCTGAAGCTGGACGTGGCTGTTTCAGCCACTAATGATCCCCAGACAGTTAAATTTATCATTTCCTGTAAAAACAAAAAGCCAAACCGGCCGCTTGGGAGCCGGTTTGGCTTTTTTGCGATTGCCGTTGGACTGGCGGCAATCATTCAGACACCTTGCAAAGAAAAGAGGGAGACGCAAACTTTGGGTACAAAACCTGCAGCTATCAACCAAGTGGTGGATGGCAAAGCTTCCATTTGGTCAGCTGTTATGTTCTGTAAGTTAAAGATAACACAGGCCATGAATCCCTGCTTTATTATTGTCATAACATCTGACAAACTTTTCTATTTATTTGGTGAAATCCATTTTCCAACTGAAATAGTCATTGGATGCATTTTTTTGATAGCTTAAATAGGCGTTAAACTTCTTGCCTTTTTTACTAGTCAATCCTTTCACATATACCCGTCCATTTTTCAACAATCCTTTTACTAACGTTTTTGTCGCCCGTTTTCGCATTGAGGCTAAATATTTATCATTTTTCCAAACGACAAATTTACAGCCACTCTTCCAATTACTGCAACCAAATCCTTTACTTCCTTCGACGACTTTGCTGCCACATACCGGACATTTTCCGAGTGCCTCTTTCGTCCCTTTTTGCCGCTCAACCTTATTTATCGTAACCTTCGCTTCCTGCTTAATCGTGCCCACGGATTGTTTCGTAAAGGAGAATACGGTTTCCAAAAAACGCTCCTTATCCACTTTGCCTTTTTCGATATCCGCAAGTGATTTCTCTAATCTTCCAGTAAATTCTAAGTCGAATAAACGATCAATCGGAAAAGTCTCCACAAGCCTGTTTCCAAGCTCGGTACATACCAGATTTTTTCTTTGCATCGTAATATACCCAACATCTTTCAATTTTTTTATTGTTTCAGCCCTTGTTGCTGGAGTACCGATACTAAAGCCTGATAGTACTTCTGTAACTTCCTCTTCCTGATCTAGAGCTTTTTCCTTCGAAACCTTTCCGCACGTTTCCATTAATCGAAGCAATGTTTTTTCAGTATGAGGTTTTGGGGGCTTGGTTACATGGGAAGAAACATCGCTACCCTTAACTGCGACCATTTCTTTAGGTTCCACGTTAGGAAGGATCGTTTCCTTTGACTGAATACTTTCTACCTGCTTCCATCCTTCCTTTAACTGGACTCTGCCTTTCGAATAGAACAAACCTGGTAATTCCAGTTCTTCAACTTTAGTGAAAAGCCTTGTTTCTTCATATTCTGCAAGTGGCATAAACTGCATAATGAATCTGTTTTTTATTGCCTGGTAGACGAGTTCCTGGTCCTTAGTGAGCCGCTTTGGTTTTACATAAGTAGGCATAATTGCACTATGACTTTCCACTTTAGCATTGTTAAAGACCCGTTTTGACTTCGAGAAACGGATTTCTTCTTTATACGGAACATCTTCAGCCAACTTTTTTAATACCGTTGCCGCTTTTCCTGCCAGGCTTTCATCCAGGGCCGTACTTGCTGTACGGGGATAAGTGATCCACTTCTTTTCATAAAGTGATTGAGCAACTTTTAGTACTTTGTCCGATGTCCATCCGTTATACCTATTTGTCATATATCCTTGTAAATTGGACAGATTGAAAAGGAATGGAGGGAACTCTTTCTTTTTCTCGACCTGTTTATCTATTATGGTTGCTTTTTTATCGGCTATTTTACCGGCGATTTCTTCAAGTGGCTGCTTATGTTTGAATTTTTCTTGTTCATTTTCCTGGTAAACACCTTGAAACGTTCCACCGGATTTAGTAGAAAATGTCGCGGTCAGCTTGAAATAATCTTCCGGAATGAATGATTTGATTTCTTTATCCCGGTCATAAATGATCTTCAATGTCGGCAGCAGAACCCGTCCGATATTAAGTGCCTTTCCACTTCCCTGCTGGTATTTAAGGGTAGCAACAGAGGTTAAATTGATACCGATTACCCAATCCGCCCATTGGCGGCTGATCCCGGCATCCTGCAAGGCGCGCAACTTTTCATTCGGTTGCATGGTTTTCAGTCCCCGAAGCACTTCCTCTTGGGTCCACTCGTTGATCAATAATCGATAGACAGGTTGCTTGGGATTGATATAGTCGATGATGCTGTCGCCAATTAACTGGCCTTCCCGATCATAGTCACACGCAGAGATAATTGCTTCTACGTCAGGTCGCTTCATCAAGCGCTTAATCACATGAAGCTGTTTTTGTGCCCCTCCATCTGCCCGGTTGCGGTTGCGGATATCCGTTTTCACTTTATATTGAAACTTCTCCGGTATGAATGGAAAATTTTCCATCTTCCATTTTGTCATCGAACGATCATAATCTTTTGCGTCAAATAATTGCAACAAGTGACCAAATGCCCAGGTAACCAAATAACCATTACCTTGAAAGTAACCATCCTGTTTTGTTTTTATATTTAAAGCATCTGCAATATTTTTTGCCACAGAAGGCTTTTCAGCTAATATTAATTTCATGTGTATCACCCATCTTTACTTTTTTCGGGGAGAATTATGTCCGGAACAGCATACGAAGGAAATATAAAAGGAGAAGGTAAACCCAAACTAAGGCTTCCACCATTATAACACGGATAACTAATCTAGGGAACGAATGTTTGCATCTACTCTACTCCTTCTTGTAAAGAAGGTGCAAGCGTTTTTTCTTCGATTGTCTTCAAGTCAAAAATTCTGGACCAAGTGAGGATTCGGTAACAAAAGAGTAAAAACAACAAAGACTGCGATAAGAGACTAAAGAAAAAAACCGGAACCCCTAATGGATTCCGGTTATGCTTATTACCAAAAATGTTTGTTGTCTTCCTGTTTCCTCAAAACTACGGCATAGACAACCGTAGAAAGGACCGCAAGCAGTGTTACAAGAAATGTGTTTTTCAACCTACTTCCCTCCCTGAGCGTTTTGATGGTTGGTTATTAAAATGGACGAAGTTTCCCTTTTTTCAAGACAAGCTTTGGTCCGCCGAGCATGAATAGATAACGGTTATCAATGACATTTTTCATGGCGCGGGCAGTTTTACCGTACAACTTATATCCGGAGAAAACGGTTCCCATTGCATGGCTGCCGCCCAATGAAGCCACCGTTCCTTTATTATCAAAAACGAAATCTTCCAGCTTGCCGCCACGCAGCAATGCTGTAAGGTTGTCAGAAGCAGTGTCAGCTTCCTGGATAGCAAGTTGGGCAGTCGGAGGATATGGACGGTCATTTTCTTTATCCATTACCCAGGAACAGTCTCCGAGAATAAAGATATTGTCATAGCCTGGTACACGAAGGTCGCCGTTCACATTTACTTTACCTTTGAACACTTCGAAACCGGATTTATCCAGAATAGAGCTTCCTTGTACACCGCCAGTCCAGACAATCGTACCTGCTTTGATCTCTTCGTTGTCGTCACCCACGATAAATGCATCTTCTCTGCATTCCTGGATTTTCGTGCCAATACGGAACTCTACTCCACGGTCTTCCAAAGATTTACGGGCATAAGCAACCAGCTCTTCATCAAATCCAGGGAGTATCGATGGGGCAGCCTCCACATTGATGATACGTACCTTACTGCGCTCGATATCGTATTTCCGGCAGAGTTCCGGCACCTTTTCTGCGAGTTCTCCGACAAACTCGATACCGGTGAACCCAGATCCGCCTACAACGATGTTCAATGCCTCGTCGTTTGTTTCTTCCCCGCTGCTATACCGGGCAAATTGATGCTCAATATGTTCGCTGATCAAGCGGCTTTTGTCGACACTTTCAATCGACAGTGCGTTTTCTTCCATTCCGGGAATACCGAAAGAGGCCTTCTCAAATCCTAACGAGAACACTAAATAATCATATTCCAGCTCGCCATTTTCCAGAACGACGCGCTGCTCATCCTTTTTCACTTCCTGCACTGTATCAAAGACAAGTCTTACACGATTCGTATCGATGACATCACTGATAAGCATACGGACTTTGTTGACATCAATCGTGCCTGCCGCAACTTCATGAAGCCACGTAGATTGATAATGATAATTATGCTTGTTGACCAGAATAATGTCTGCTTCTTCTTGGCCTAGCTTTTGCGTCAATCGTTTCGTTGTCATCATCCCGGCATAACCCGCGCCAAGAACGACAATTTTAGGTTTGTTGCTCATATTCATGTCCACACCTTTCTCTTATATATAAAAGTGCAATACCTCCGTAGAGATACACTTATAAGCAGGAGAAATCTACCATTTCCGGCAAATCTATTGATTCTATTTACCCTCGGCGGTAGAAAGATGAAACCTTCCTATGTATCTTCTCGTCTCGACATCTTGAAAAAAGGAAGTTTTCCTTTTGCTACTATCTTCACAAACATAAATCTTTTCCATTGTTGTGTCAAATAATTACCATTCATGACAAGGGTTTGTTGAAACAGATTCCATAAACTTATCAATCTGTTACATCGTCTCTCTTGCTTGCCTTACCGTCTCCTTATATTTTGCAGCAACTTGTTCAATCTGAGTGAAGTTCCCTTCCCTGATCGCTTTATTGTCCACAAGATTTCCCCCAGCTCCGACTGCCGCCGCTCCTGCCTTTATAAAATCAGCAGCATTTTCTGTCGTGATGCCTCCGGTCGGAATCATCGTGATATCCGGTAATGGACCCTTGACATTTTTGAGAAAGGAAGGCCCTACTGCCGAAGCCGGAAAAACCTTGACAATATCGGCGCCTAGTTTAACAGCTGTCATTGCTTCTGTTGGCGTCATGATTCCGGGAACAGAAACTTTATCAAGAGCAAGGGTTGCCTCAATTACTTCTTGTTCGAGAAGCGGACTGACGACAAATTGTGCTCCATGTTCAATGGCTGTTCTTGCGGAGGGCGCATCAAGGACAGTTCCGGCACCGACTACCGCTTTCCCGGCGAATTTATTGCTTAAAGTTTGGATGATTTGATTGGCATTTTCGGCATCAAGCGTTACTTCAAGAACATTCACGCCACCCTTTATCAGCGATTCAGCCACTTGCTCTACATCTTTTTCCGGTACTTTGCGAATAACTGCAAGAACTCCATTTTCCATTATTTTCTTCATAATCGTAGCTTTATCCATTTTTCTTCTGCCTCCTTATTGTTCAGCGCAATATTTCCTTGTTTCCCTGTTCCGTATCGACTTGATGCCAGAAAGGATAACCTTCCACATCACCAGCAACGGTCAATGCATAAGCTCCTATTCGATTGCCCAATTTTACCGATTCGGCAAGGTCCCATCCACGTAGCTGGCCTGATAGAAAACCGGCCGCAAAACCATCTCCGGCTCCGACGGTATCAATAATTCGTTCTACTTTGTATCCCTCAACATAATCAGCTTCTCGTCTGGTAGCGTAATAAGCACCAGCTGAACCGAGTTTAATGACGACGACGTCTGAACCGTTCTCCAACAGTTCTTCAGCAATTTTTTTCTCCTCATCATGCCCGGTCATCAGTTCCCCTTCGTCGATTCCTGGAAGCACGATATCACTTAAAGCAGCAATTTCCATCAACGTCTTAGCCGCTTCCTGCTCAGACCATAATTTCAAACGCAGATTCGGGTCAAACACTACCTTTAAGCCATTCTCTTTCGCTAGACGGATAGCCTCAAGCACTGTTTGCTTGCATGTATCGCTAAGTGCCGGGGTGATGCCGGTTACATGAAGGTAAGCTGCCTGTTTTATGTATTCCTCATCTAAATCATCTGGCGATAGCTCGCTGGCAGCAGAAAGTTTTCGATAATAATAAATTTTGGGATCGCCCGCTGCAAGTTTTTCTTTAAAAAAAACAGCTGTCGGCAATTCTGTATCAAAGACGACATTCGATGTGTCGACTCCTTCTCCACGAATAAAATTGCGGACAAACAGACCGAATTCATCGTTACCTAGCCGACTGATCCAGCCTGTTTGATGACCTAGTCTGGTCAAGGCTATCGCAAGATTTGATTCCGCCCCGCCGATCGTTTTATGGAATCCGCTGACATAGCGGAGCGGACCTTCAGTATCCGGGGTAAATAAAACCATGCTTTCTCCTAAAGTTACTACATCCATGCCTGAAATCCTCCTTTGTCTTTATGCAAGTAATACTTGAATGTTTCTTTCCGTAAGTTGTCGCTTATAATTCTTATCAAGACGATCATCGGTTACGATGATATCGACTTGGTCAATATCGGCAAACTGAATCAGGGCGACTTTGCCAAGTTTGGAGGAATCAGCGACAAGTGTCACCACTTCTGCACAACCCACAATCTGTTTTTTCCAATCTGCATGCAAACTAGTGAAAACAGATAACCCTTGTTCCAC
Organism: Sediminibacillus dalangtanensis; assembly: GCF_017792025.1. Lineage (NCBI taxonomy): Bacteria > Bacillati > Bacillota > Bacilli > Caryophanales > Bacillaceae > Sediminibacillus > Sediminibacillus dalangtanensis. The sequence continues at coordinate 1,502,619 of NZ_CP046956.1, read as the reverse complement.
TGATACCCCTGTAGCACCAAAGAACACACGGTTTACGTGCAGTTTTTGCAGGAATTGAGTAGCCTGTGTACCGAAAAGAGAGCTGGAATTGGCTATCCTCTCTCCTCCCGGAACCAGAAGCTGCACTTTCGGTTTGGCTTGCAATACATGAGCGATATTCAAATCATTCGTGATGACAGTAACCTCCTTGTCGCCCAGCAGCTTGGCGATTTCTACCGTTGTACTGCCTCCGTCCATAAGGATTGTTTCTCCCGGCACAATCAACTGTTCTGCCCGTTTGGCAATCGCTTGTTTTATCTCGTTTTGACCGGATTGCCGCTCTTCGATGGGCAACAATCGTTCCTCTGACTCCACCAACATCGCACCGCCGTGAATTCGGGTAAGTAACCCGCGACTTTCCAAGGTTTCCAAATCAATTCTGATCGTCTTTTCGGTCACTTTTAATTGTTTACTAAGAGCGGAAACTTTGATAATCTTCTGTTTTTCCAGTTCAGCTAAAATATGTTGATAGCGTTCTATTGATAGCATATCAACCCTCCTGCAGTTACACATATTTTTAACCTACCATATTCAGGGTAGAATGTCTTCATCGAACTTCCTTTGCTTTGCTAGATAAGCTGCCGTAAAAGCCAGTCATAGGACAGGCCGCCATCGACTTCATGACCGCCATTGTGGATGTGAAAACCAAACGCTTCCGGTCTCCCGCTTTGCAGATAGATCTTTTCTAACTGAGAGATAGCAACACTAGCACTGTCTAATGGAAATAAAGGATCTTTTTCTCCTGTTTCAATAAAAATAGGACGAGGTGATACCAGTCCAAGCAAGCCCGGAAGCTCGGAAAGATTTAATACGCCCGGCAGATAGTTGTCCAGGCAGTGTGGTTTATCCAGAATACTGTCTCGAAACAGGCTGGGATAGCCCGCCAACACTGCCGCTCTCAATCTTTCATCTAAAATCGCTGTAAAACCAGCTACTGCAGCTCCGCCCGAAAAGCCGAATACTCCAATATTACGAGGAAGTACATCATCAAAGGATGTCATAACATCAAGTAATTTCCGGGCTTCCCAAACTCTGGCGCCGAGAAGTGTTTTTCCTTGCATTAAGAATAATTGAGCCAGCCGCTCACATGACTTGTCTTTCCCCGCTTCCGCATCGGCTTGAAAAATCCGTTCTCCTTTTCCTAATAAAGCCGGCGCGAAAACTTTACAGCCTCGTTTCACCATTTGCAAAGCATAGTTTGTTTGCGTAGTAGCCGAAAGATTCCTTATTCCTTGTCTCGTCAGTCCGATTATTTGTTTTGGTCCATAACCATGACCATGAAGTGCCAGGACAGTAGGAAAAGTCGTTTTCGCCTGCAATGGTGTAAGCACATAGATAGGAACATCAAGCTGATTCCCTAATCTCACTTTAAACCTTTCTTGACGATAATCTTCAAATTCTTCAACAGATTCGATGACAGGTACTGAAGGTATTTTATCCCAATCGGAAAAATCACCAAGTAAATGCTTCAATTCCAGTTTCATCTTCTCTCGTTGACTTTCATACTGCTCGAACGTCCGTTTAAGGACCGGGACCCGATTGTATTCATCAATAAAAAATTGTTCTAGTGTTTTTCCCATTTCCATTACCAACTTCCTGAATCGGCTGATTTTGTGTAATAAAAATCCGATTCACTGTAAACAATGAACCGGATTGGCAGAACTTATTTTCACTTGAAAGTCGTTATTTTAGTTCATCCATGGATACGCTGTCCATATCGGTAAACGTGTAATTTTCTCCTGCCATTGCCCAAATGAACGTATAGTTGTCGGTACCTACTCCAGAATGAATGGACCATGGTGGTGAAAAAACGACTTGTTCATTTTTCATGACAATATGCCTCGTCTCATCCGGTCGCCCCATAAAGTGAATGACCCGGGAATCCTCATCCATATCGAAATATAAATAAGCTTCCATGCGGCGGTCATGAAGATGCGGCGGCATTGTGTTCCACATATTGTTTGGTGCCAGAAGGGTCATCCCCATCATCAGCTGACAGCTTTGTATTCCGCCAGCGTGGATATATTGATAGATGGTGCGCTTGTTGGACTGGCTGTCGGAACCCAAATGGTTAGGTGTTGCTTCCTCAATGGCGATTTTTTTGGTTGGATATTGTTTATGTGCCGTAGCAGAAACGATATAAAACCGGGCAGGTTTACTGCTATCTTTACTGGCAAAAGATACATTCTCATGCCCGAGACCAACATAGACACAATCGCGTTTGTTCAATTCATACTTTTCTCCGTCCACTGTCACAATCCCAGCACCCTCAGCGATATTGATGATTCCCACTTCCCGCCTTTCCAGAAAATACTCTGTTTTAAGCAGATCGCCTGCTTCCAGCTTTAGCGCCTCTTTTACCGGCACTGCTCCGCCTGTGATAAGACGATCATAATGAGAGTAAACAAGGTTCAATTCGCCGGTTTTAAAAAGGTTTTCCACTAAAAACTCTTTGCGGATCCTTTCTGTGTCATACTGTTTCAGATCTGTTGGATTGGTCGCATACCTGATTTCCATTGCTCATTCCCCTCTCCGGATTTTATTAAGAACTCATCCATCCACCATCTACGCAAAGCACATGGCCATTAACATAATTGGAAGCATCTGAGGCAAGAAACACCACTGCACCTTTTAAGTCATCTGGGGATCCCCATCTGCCTTGGGGAATTCTGGATGTAATAAAGGCGTTACGTTCCTTGTTTTCTCTAATGGGAGCTGTATTATCCGTTGCCATGTACCCGGGTGCGATAGCGTTTACATTAATTCCTTTACTGGACCACTCATTGGCAAAAGACTTGGTCAACCCGGCAACAGCATGTTTACTGGCTGTATAGGCTGGCACTTTCAAGCCGCCCTGGAAGGATAACATCGAAGCTACGTTGATGATTTTCCCCGAACCATTATTCAGCATATGTCTGCCAAGTTCCCTGCTCAGTTGAAAAACAGCATGCTGATTGACATCGATTACCTGGTACCAGTCTTCGTCTGTAAAGTCCTCTAAATCTGATCGGCGGATAATTCCAGCATTATTTACGAGAATATCGATTGTTCCGCCTCGTTCTACCGCTTCATTGGCAAGTTCCGCTGCTGAACCTCTTCGGGACAAGTCTTTGTTCAATCCGTGAAAGGTTCGGCCAACAGCTTCCACTTTCGCTTGTGTTTCACTCAAATCACTTGTCCCCGTTCCGATTATGTTCGCTCCAGCTTCCGCAAGACCCACTGCCATGCCCTGACCAAGTCCTCGGGTGGCACCAGTCACGAGGGCGGTTTTACCTTTTAACGAGAATAGTTCGCCCATAACCAAGCTTCTCTCCCTTCCTGTACTTTTATGTTTGTTTTTGTTTGTTATAGTTTGATTTTAGCACGGAGTTAGAAAGATAACAAGGGATATTTTTATCATGGATTCAAGTCAAAGAAGAGTAATTCTTCTGAAGCATTTGTGTCAGGGTTTCCTTCATCCCCATAGAAATAATCTGACGGACATAGCTGCTGACTGTCTGTGTCAACTGTTCTATTTCATTTAAATCCTCGTCCCAAATGGCACGGTTTCCCAAAACTGCAAAAACAAATTCTTCGATACTGATCTTTTCCTGTTCATATTCTTCCCAGCAGTTCGCCAGCACTTTGCTGACAAGCTCACTTTCGCGAGTTTGATAGTTTTTCCCATTCCTTCTCCCGACAATCCCATGCTCATTCATATGTACAGGGCGGAAATAGACGAGAATTGCAGCAAGCGACAGTATTATAGAATTTGGCAAAAGTTCTGTTTTCTCGATATACCTGCTCAGGGTGGGCAAGAGCCTCGATTTGAACTTGTTCACTGCATTCATTCCGATATCCTGGAGATAGTGTTGATTATATGGATTCAAAAACCGTTGTTTTACCTCCTCTGCATAATCACGCTTTTCCTGATCGCCGAAAGGAAGAGCCTCCCCGATTTCTTCAAATCCTCGTTCTACAAACAAGCGAAGCGACTTATCCTTCATGACATCCAATACCGTATCTGCACCCGCCAAGTAACCGGCAGAAGCCATCATGGTATGCGGTCCATTCAACAAACGGACCTTTAACTCCCGATATTGTTCTATATCTCCCCACTTCACCCGTAAGCCGGCCTGATCAAGGGGAAACACTTGCTTTATTTCCGCTGGCCCGTCAATACAAAATAAGTGGTATGGCTCTCCCACAGTGAAGAAGGCATCTTCGTAACCGAGCCTACTGGCAAAATCCGCTGCGTTCGATTTAGGATACCCTGTGACAATCCGGTCAACCAACGTATCGTAAAATCGATTTGCCGTTTCGAGCCAGCGTAAAAAACCGGAAGGCAGATTCCAGTCCCTTGCAATCCGTTTTACAATATATTTAAGCTTTCCGCCATTTTCCTCGATAAGCTCACAAGGAAGGATATGCAATCCTGCTTTTACGTCACCGGAAAAGTGTTTATAGCGATGGTAAAGAAGAGCGGTTACCTTTCCTGGAAAGGACAACGGAGAGGAATCACTATGATAAGGTTCTTGCATGTATGTAATTCCTGCCTCGGTTGTATTGGAAATGATCAATTCCAACTCGTCTGATTCAGCAACTTTGAGTGTTTGCTCCCATTCTTCGTAAGGATTGATCCCTCTCGAAATAGCTGGAATCACTTCTGCTTCGTCCACTTTTTTTCCGTCGGTTATCCCGCGAAGGATCACCGTATAAAGCCAATCCTGTTCTTTAAGTTTCGGAAGTACACGCCCATGCGGGGTTGGTTGAACAGCCACTACGGAACCTTTGAAGATTCCTTGTTTGTTCATCTGATGAATCATCCAATCCACAAATCCGCGAAGGAAATTCCCCTCTCCGATTTGCAGCACTTTTTCTGGAAGGTTACTGTCGTACTTTCGGTATGTTGTGTCAGTAACCGATTCCTCCAAGACGGTACGATCTAATTTGACCACTATGCTTTCCCTCCTCTTTTCTGAATGTTCGTTATAAAATGACACCGTCTTTGAATATCGAAATTTCTTTAAAGCCAAATTTTTCGTTGTTCGTCTGTTTGTTGCCTGAAGCAAGATCAACAATGTAATCAAAAAATTCTTCCGTCAGCTCTTCCTTGCCCTTCCCTTCTACCAATGCTCCGGCATTAAAATCGATCCAGTTCTTTTTCTTTTCGGCAAGTGCCGAATTCGTAGAAATTTTCACCGTAGGCACAGGTCCTCCAAACGGGGTGCCACGGCCGGTCGTAAATAAGACTATATGGGCACCAGCAGCTGCTAATGCTGTCGTAGACACCAAATCGTTGCCAGGTCCTTGAAGCAAATTCAATCCTCCGGACATCATCCTGTCGCCATATGGCAGTACATCGACAACCTCTCCGAAACCACCTTTCTGTACATTCCCCAATGACTTTTCTTCCAGAGTGGTGATCCCGCCTTCCTTATTTCCAGGTGAAGGGTTTTCATAGACATTCTGCCCATGCCGCAAAAAGTATTCCTTAAAGTCATTGACTAAATCAACGATCTTACGGAAGGTCTGTTCATCTTTTGCTCTTCCCATCAGAATGGTTTCTGCACCGAACATTTCCGGAACTTCTGTCAGTACTGTAGCTCCCCCCTGCTGAATCAGCTTATCCGAGAAAGCACCAAGCAGCGGATTACCGGTAATCCCGGAGAAACCGTCTGATCCACCGCATTTCAACCCGACTTTCAACTTGGAAACCGGTACAGCTTCTCTCTTGAAGGAACGCGCATAATCAGCAAGCTCCTCAATGAGATCAAGGGAATGGTCAATCTCATCGGTTGTTTCTTGCACACTGATAAACTTGATTCTGTCTTCATCAATATCACCGATCACTTGTTTGAATGCATCTATATAGTTGTTTTCACATCCAAGCCCCATTACCAAAACTCCTGCAGCGTTCGGATGATGCACAAGGCTGCTTAATATTTTCTGGGTATTATGCAAGTCATCCCCAAGCTGCGAACAACCAAATAAATGGGAAAAATGAAAAACCCCGTCAATTTGTTCATCCTTATGCTGTTCATTGGCCATCTTCGCCACGATTTCAGCAGTCTTGTTAATGCATCCTACCGTATTGATAATCCAAATTTCGTTACGGATTCCGACCTCTCCATTTTTCCTGACATACCCTTGAAAAGTACGTTCAGATTCTCCTTGACTGGTGACTTTATCTGGTGTCGGGTTGTATTCATACTCCAAAGTTCCCGAAAGATTCGTCTTCACATTGTGGGTGTGCACCCAATCTCCGACATCAATAGGAGTAGAAGCTTTGCCAATCGGGTAGCCATACTTGATAACGTTTTCATTTTCCGGAATCGGTTTCCTTGCAATTTTATGGCCGGCACGGACAGCCTGTTGGACAATGATTTCCTCCCCTTCGATTACAATCGATTCTCCTGGCTTTAAGTCCTGAAGCGCTATTGTTACATTATCCCGCTCATGAATCACGATCGTGGGCTCACTCATGTTAGACCTCCTGAAAAATTAATTTGAAAAATAATAACAACGTTGTTATTATTATAGAGTGCAATGAATATTCTGTCAATGTCAGTTAGCTGGATCGCTAAGAAGGCTGATTATCCTCCTGGACAGCATTGTCTCCTGCATCATGCCGTTATATACTTATTACACATTCTCTTAAAAATGGAGGAACACCAATGGGCGTCACGATTAAAGATATAGCTAAGTCCGCAGGGGTCAGTTATTCCACCGTCTCTAAAGCTCTGAGGGACAGTCCCCTGGTAAAAGAACCTACTAAAAAACGCATTACCGAATTGGCTGAACAGTTAGGATATCAGCCAAATGCCGCAGCGCGCAGCCTTGTGTCGAAAAAGTCTCATACCATCGGAGTTGTCTGGCCGACAATTGAACGAGCTGCCCATGCCGCATTGATTACAAGATTAAACAAACGGTTGGAACAGTTATCCTATACGACGCTTATTTCTATTAATGAATTAGAAGACGCGGTGAAAACCTTCAACAGGTATCAAGTCGATGCCATTCTCACTTTCGAGGAGGGAACAAATCAAACCGACTTGGATGTGTCGGTCCCAATGGTTACGTATGGAATCGCAAGCGAAAACACCATCAATCCAGTCATCGATGCCAACCGCCGTAAAGCTATCAAAGCTGCAGTTGAACACCTGATCCAAACGGGACATCGCCGTATCGGTTATGTGGGAGATATGCAGGAGAAAGACCGATTGCAAGCCGACAAAGTTAAAGGATTCCAATCGGCTGTTTCTTCGGCTTCGGTGGAGGGACAGTTGATTCAGGTATCTGGATTGGAACAATATGATGGGTATGCTGCTGCTAAAAAAATCCTGCAACAGCTGGTATTGCCTACCGCAATAGTCAGTGGAAGCCATGATTTGACCAAGGGAGTCTTACGCGCTCTTCATGAGCAGGGCTTGCACATACCGGAAGATATTTCGATCATCAGTTATGACAACCTCCCTCAAAGCGAGGACATGGAAGTGTCTTTGTCAACCGTCGGGGTCCCGCTTGATACCATCGCAGGAAAACTTGCAGAAGTACTGATGGCTGTCATTGACGAAAAATCTTTAGCATCTGCCATTTACTTGGAACCGGAATTAAGATTATCCAGCTCTTGTAAACCGCTTGCCTGACAGACAGCTGGATAAGGAGGAGCTGAAACCGATGGGGATACGGGTTTTTTTAGCTGGAGATTCAACTGTATGTAATTATGATAAGGATCGAGCTCCACAAGCAGGCTGGGGCAGGCCCTTCCCCGCTTCTTTAAAGCGGGAGTTGTTGTCATCAATCGGGCAGTTGGAGGCAGGAGCTCCAAAAGCTTTATGACAGAAGGCAGACTGGATGAAATCAATCGTGATCTGCAGCCAGGCGATTATTTATTCATCCAGTTCGGTCACAATGACAGCAAGCCTGAACCCGAAAGACGTACAGATCCATTCACTACCTATCAAGATTGTTTGAACCAGTATATTACTGTTGCGAGACAGAAACAAGCCTTCCCTGTTTTACTGACTCCGGTTCAACGGCGGAACTTTTCAGAAAACGGAAGGCTGCGGGAAACACATGGTGATTACCCAACTGCTATGCGGGAACTGGCACGCATGGAATCAATACCGTTGATTGACCTAACCAAGGAAACGACTGTCCTTTTGGAAAAATTAGGAGATATAGAATCCAAAAAATTGTTTATGTGGGTAGAACCAGGTGCGTCGAAAAATTATCCAGACGGCTTACAAGACAATACGCATTTTAACGAACAAGGTGCAGAAGAAATAGCCAGAGTGGTCTGTAAGTGCTTAAGAACAATGAAACTGCCGCTGGCTGACTATCTAATATTTCCAATAAAGGAAGGAGGGATCGGATGAGTATCGGAGTACTGGCCCATTTGATGGGAAAACAGCCATGGGATATGTTGGCTGAAAAAGTAGGGAAAGAAGGTTTTTCGCATGTTCAGCTTGCTTTGTGGAAAGCAATTGATTCACCGAACTTCCACTGTCCCGGATATCTAAGTCCCGGGCTGGCAAGGAGCATCCATGCAGCATTTAAAAGGCACGGTGTTTCCATCTCTGTTCTTGCCTGTTATCTGCATCTGTATGAGAGAGATCCGGAACAACGACAGGAGAACCTGGAGCGTTTCAAGGAGCTGATACGTTACGCACCGTTCTTTGACTGTTATGTGGTGGCGGCAGAAGTTGGAAAAATGCCCGGCGGCTTTATCCCGGAAGACTGGGAAGTTTTAAAAGAAAGCTTGGAATTGCTTATTGAAGAAGCAGAAAAGCATGGGGTTTTTATCGGGATCGAGCCAGCGAACGATCATTTGATCGGGGATGCGGAAACGCTAGAAAGAATGATGGAACAGCTCCCGTCGAGCAACATAGGTGTCATTTTAGATCCGGGAAACTTGCTGACGGCCGAAAATGTCAGCAGGCAAGACGAAGTAATTGAACAAGCCTTCAGACGTTTGGGTACTAAGATTCTCGCTTGTCACGCAAAAGACAGAATCATTGAGAATGGTCAGATGGTAACAGTTCCTCCTGGCAGCGGCCACTTGAATTATGATCTATATTTTCAATTACTCCAACAGTATAAGCCGGAAGTCGATATAATCATGGAAGCTGCCAACACGCCCGAACAGCGGAAATTCTCTAAAACCTTCCTGGAACAGAAACACAATCTAGCAAAAACGGGCGGCTCCTGTCAGTAAAGCAAACTAGATAAATAGATTGTGATGGTAACTGTAAACATACTTAGAACGGTGGAAGCAAGAACGGTTTGTGCAGCCAAATCCGGCTCGTTCTTGTATTCTTGCGCGATTATCGCACTGTTCACAGAGCTTGGCATTGCCGATGAAACGAGCAGCGCCTTGGCAAGCAATCCTTCATAACCGAGGCACCAAATCAAAACAACCGCTAAGGCTGGTCCAAGAGCCAGCCTTACTGCCAAGCTGACATACACTACCATGAGTTTAGGATGGAATGTCAATTGAGCTACTTGTGCTCCCAAGGTCAACAATGCCATTCCAATCATAGCGTTGCCTATATATTCTCCCGGTTTCAGCAAAAAAACAGGTAAATCAACCTCAAAAACATTCAATAAAATCCCTACAGACATTGCATAGATAGCAGGCATGCGCAACAAGCCGAGTAAAGCCTTCCACTTTCCTTCGTTGACCGCCTTCAACGAAAAGATACCGAAGGAATAGGACAGAACATTTTGAAAGGTCATGACGATCACTTGAATAGTGGCTGCAAGCGGATCTTTAAAGGCCAAATCGTTGACCGGAATGCCATAGTTTCCAGAATTGTAAAGCAGGACGCTGTTGGTAAATACCCCTTCTACACTTTTACTGTATCGCCCCATTTTCGCAATCATTTTAACAATCAAATACAAACCTGCAATGAATAGAACGAAAAAGCAAAACACTTCCCAAAGAATATGTAGAGAGTATTCAGACTCATAGAGATTGATCAAAACAAAACCCGGGCTCAGAAAATAAATATTAAGCTTTGCGAGTGTATAAAGATCTAAGGTGAACAGTTTGTGCAGCCATACCCCAATCCCGATGAGAATGAACACGGGGAGGATGATATTCAAAAATATAAAAATCATTTCCATAAAAAGAACCACCTATTTATATCCTCAATTTTTGCCTTTTGAAAGATTTTTTCGCCTATATTATTGCCTTTAAAGCATGCTTTTGAAAGATAACAAACTTTTCGGAGCGTCCTCCAGAGATTATCGAATGGTAGTACAGCAGTTTTGTCTGGCCATAGAAGTTCACTAAAATAGTAAACAAATAGTTTCCGATCATACAAAAAACATGGTCTGCAGAAGTCGCCTTCCATCAGACCATATCCATCAATCATTATGAGGCTGCTCTCTCGACGGTAAGTTTTGTTTCCTCAATCTGATCAAAACACTTCCATGACAGCCACATATTTAAATGGGCGAACACGGTTAAACCGAACAGGGGAATCAAACCAGGGAAATAAATGAAAAAGTAATAGGACGATAACCCGACGACAAGCATTAAGACAAGGTTGGCAGGATGAAGAAATCCAATAATCAGCGCTTGTTTGATGTATCCCAGGATTTTCAAGTCGTAATGTACAAACACTGGAAGAATATACATCAGCAAAATCATATAAACCAGGCCAATCATAATCATCAGGTAATCCATTAGCGAGTAAACCCAGCCTTCAAACTCCCGGAAAAAATGAAGATCAAAATACCATATAGCACCCATCCCCGCCAACAGCCAAGCCAGCCCATTTGCTCGGAAAAATTCCTGGCGATAAACGCTCCAAAACGTACGGAGGAGTGGCGCATCCTCGGTGAGCATATGTTTGCGGGCAACGGCATACATAGCTGCCGTACTCGGCGCAAGCCCAAAAACAACTCCACCGAGCAAAGTGCAGCCGATCCATAATATGTTGAGCAAAGCAAAATGGGTTACCCATTTACAAAAAGCCATGACGCCATTCAACAATCTTCCTACCTGCATAGCTAACCCTCCCTGATTCTAACCTTACCTCTTTTTGTCCGATTCCCTGTCGACTAACTGCTTACCGTTTGCTGGCTCAACAAATCTTCAATGCGGACCGGCCTGTTTTCCTTGGCCGACCTCCAAACCGCTTCTCCGAGCGTGACGGCATACGCGCCATCCTTGCTTCCCGATAAAATCGTATAAGGTCTTTTAGGGTCTTCTCCCATAAAAATATCCTCTTGAATGACCGGATCGCCTCCGCCATGGCCTCCATCTCTTTTCACTACATGAATCGTTTCTTTTGAACCGAACAATGGAAAATATTCTATCGTTTGTTCTGGTACAGGAAAGGGCACCCTTGACGGAGCATGGAATTCAGTGGTTTCTATCCGTCCCTCTGTCCCATTGATGGCCAGCCGATATCCCTCATAAGGCAAAGAAAAATTGATTGAATAGCTTAATAAAGCACCTTTATCATACTTCACTGTCGCTGTATAGGTATCTTCTATATTTATCGCAGAGTCAAACACGCACTGGTCCGGTCGATAACCGGTATAAGTGTCTTTCCTCGCTTCATCTGAATCAATGTGGTCATCCTGAACGATCACACTGTTACTCCGCGAATTCCATCGCATGTAATAGGAACAATCATGCTTGACTTCACAGGTTTTGCAATGCCTTCCGTCTTCCTTTAATGGATTGTGCTCCCCTTCCGGGCCATAATAATTCAATGCGCCAAAAGCAAAAGCTTCCATTGGTTTTTGGTCGAGCCACCAGTTTACTAAATCAAAATGATGAGAGCTTTTGTGGATGGAAAGCCCGCCGGAAAATTCCCTCATCCTGTTCCAGCGCTGAAAATAACTGGAACCATGATAGGTGTCAATATACCAATTCAGATCCACCGAAGTAATCCGTCCTACCTTACCAGCCATGATCAATTCTTTGATCCGCATATGGTAAGGGCTGTAACGATAATTGAACGTTACCGTGACCTTGCCCTTGCTTCGAGCTTCCGCCTCCATTACTCGTTTACTATCCAGAGCAGTGGTCGTCATCGGTTTTTCCGTAATCACATCTATATCCTTCTCCAACGCTTTCAAAATATAGTCAACATGCGTATCGTCCCTGCTAGCCACGATGATGACATCCGGCTGGGTTTCCTTTACCATTTTGTCAAATTCCGTTTCTCCATACTCCGGGACATGTTCTATTTCAGGGAATTCCGACTTACAGACGGCAAATCGCTTGGCGTCCGCATCAAGGAGGGCTGCCAGCTTGCTAGTAGCTGCGAAACGCTCCAACATCGGTTTGATAAACATGCCCATAGCACGTTTACTTACCCCGCATACTGCAAATTTCCTCATATTTCCCCCTCCACTTCCTTTATTTACAAGGCCGGTAACAGTTCTTGCATCTCCATACTGGCCAGGACAAACGCACCAACACCATGTAAATCGTTTTCCGTTTTCGGACGATTGATATAGTGCTGGTAATCTCCCACACCGGTCCCGATACATATTTCCGGCATGATAAATCGTCCATTCTCGTCAAACTGCATGCGCTCGATCAACCCTCTATACCCTTTAACTGCATATGGCAGGTAACTTTCATCAAGATGGCCACCCCGGATAGCTCGCGCAATCGTATACACGAACAAAGCGGAACAAGACGTTTCAATCCAGTTGCCTGGATGATCCGGTTTATCAACCACCTGGTACCATAAGCCCGTTTTCTCATCCTGATAGCCGACTAGGCTTACCGCCAGATCACGCAAGGCGGAGGATACCTCCACTCTTGAAGCATGGCTTTCCGGCAGAAAATCAAGGATTTCATTAAATGTAATGCCATACCAGCCGATAGCTCTTCCCCAGAATTCTGGGGATTTCCCTGTCTCTTTATCCGCCCATGGCTGCTTTCTGCTTTCATCCCAGGCATGGTGGTACAAACCTGTCTGCTGATCCCTCGTATGTTTTCTCATTAGTCGCTCTTGTTCCAATACCATTTCCAACAGTTCCGGTTCATCGTATTTTTCACTGTAATTCATGGCAAAAACACCGCCCATATAGAGACCATCAAGCCACATTTGATAGGGATAGCCGTCTTTATGCCAAAATCCGCCGTCTGAAGTCCGGTTTAAAGTCGGAAACATGTTACGCAATTTACCAGCAGCCGTCCGATAACGGGAATCATCCGTTTGCTCATCCAGTTCAAATAACAGCAAACCGGCCTGAATGGCATCCAGTTCTTTGCGGTTCCACAAGAAGTTTCCATTTTCATCAATATTATAATCAACATAGGCTTTTATATATTTTTCGTAGTCTTCCCCCCCAATATGTGCTTTCAACTGCCGCATACTTTCCAGAAACACCCCTTGATGGTAATGCCAGCGGCCGTCGGGGGGCAATTCGGCCGGTTTATAAGCAGCCATAAGAGAGTCACACGCAGCCTTTGCCCAGTCTAAAGGTGTTTTTAATGGACTAGCAGTTTTTGATTGATTGGTTGTAACCACCACAGAACACTCCTTTTATAAATGCTTAAGATTTTAGTCCACTTGTACTGATTCCATCGACAATGTAACGCTGGAAGAGGAAGAAAATCACAAATATCGGCACGATACTAAGAGTTGACATCGCAAACATCGCTCCCCAATTCGTAACGGAGTTAGGATCTGAAAACAGCTTCAATGCCAAGGAAACCGGATACTTTTCTGGAGTAGATAAATAGATCAGCGGTCCCATAAAATCATCCCATCTCCAATAAAAAGAAAAAATCGCCGAAGTCATCATTGCCGGTACAATCAACGGAACAATAATTCGATAGAAAATTTGAAAACTATTACATCCATCTATCTTCGCTGCTTCATCAAGTTCCGTCGGTATAGTGCGGATAAACTGCATGATTAAAAAGATAAAAAATGGGATTCCGAAAAATGTCGGCAAAATCAACGGCAAATAAGTATCAATCCAGTTAAATTTGTTAAACATGATATACTGGGGAATCATTACCATTTCAAACGGCAGCATCATCGTCAGCATCATACAAACAAACCATATGTTCTTACCGGCGAATTTCACCCTGGCAAATCCATAGGCAATCAAAGTAGAAGATAATATACTGCCAATGGTAGCCACAACAGAAATGATTGCCGAATTGATAAAGAATGTACTGAAGGAGATTCCACCAAAACCTTTCCAGCCGGTGATATAATTTTCAAAATGCCAGCCTTCGGGTATCAGGGAATGGGCGTCAACAAACACACTGGAGCTCTCCTTCAGGGAACTGCTGACCATCCATACGAGCGGATAAATCATAATCAGCGTGAACACAATCATGACCGTATGCTGCACTATCTTTTTCCATTTTTTATTTTTCATGCCCACTTCTCCTTTCCTTATTTAGTATCCGATTCATAATGAACCCAATGGGGTGAACTTTTGAAAATCAACGCAGTGAAAATGGCAATAATGACTAGCATCACCCAAGCCATAGCAGAGGCATAACCCATATCAAAGTATTCAAACGCACGCTGGTACATGTACAGGACATATAGCAACGTACTGTTGACTGGTCCGCCATTCGTTACGACAAAACTCGGTGTAAAGGCCATGAATCCTTGGATTACCTGCATAATCGTATTGAACAAAATAACGGGTGTCAGTAACGGTATGGTGATGATGAAGAATTGTTTAACCGGTCCAGCGCCATCGACACTAGAAGCTTCGTAATAAGTTTTCGGTATGTTACGGAGGCCAGCAAGAAAAATCAACATCGATGAACCAAACTGCCATCCATATAGCACGATCAAGGTCCAAATTGCCGTATCAGGGTCCCCCAACCAAGAATGGGTCGGTAGTCCCAGTGCACCTAAAATCGAGTTGACTGCACCATCATTCCCGAAAAGTTGTCGCCACATAATCGATACGGCGATACTGCCCCCTACCACAGATGGCAAATAAAGAAGTGTCCTGTACAAACCGACCATCTCAACGATTTTATTCAAAGCCATCGCTACCAAGAGTGCAAAAACGAGACGAATCGGAACGGCAATCCCTGCATAAAAAAAGGTCACTTTCATCGACTTCCAAAAGGTTGGATCATCGGTAAACATCCGTACATAGTTATCGAGTCCGATCCAACTGGGCGTGCCCATCAAATCATAGTCAGTGAAAGACAAATACAAGGAATACAAAATCGGAAAGATTGTCAACGTAAAAAATCCCAGCAAAAACGGTGATATGAACAAATAACCAGTTGTGTTACGGTTGTCTTTCTTCACCTTGCGCCGGGCAGGCTTGAGCGGCTCCATCTGCTTAAACTTTTGTTTGGAAGACACTTCGGGTACGGTTGTTGTGGTTTGCTCTTCTCTTTTCGGTAACATTGCCCTCACCTCTTTTGTATATTATTGAAGAGAATCAACATACGTCATGTTATCCGACGAGTGCCGGAAGTGAACAATTAAAAAAATCAAATCAGGAAGATGGCCCTGATCACCTCGCTCAGGGCCATCTCTTTTTGCTTATCTGGTTAAAATCGATGTTGCTTTCTCTCTAAACTGGGCTGCGCCTTCCTCTGGAGATAGTTCTCCATACATAACAAGCTCATCGACTTCCTCCAAAGCAGCTAATACTTCAGAAGACTCAGGCGGGAAGTTGGAATCGATAGGAGAGCTGTTCTCTGTCACCAATTCGATGTAATCGAACACCTTCTTATCCGTCTCGCTCAAGTCATCAGCCATCTGGTTGCGAATGTCTTCTTTAATCGGAACCCCTCTGTCAGATCCGCCTATTTTGTAAACCTCGATGTTATTAGTAAAGAAATCGATAAAACGTACTGCTTCTTCCTTATGCTCTGAGTTTTCACTAACTGACCAAAGCATTGCCGGTTTTAAATACATTCCTTCCGTATTGTTAGCCCCTGGCAACAATGTCATCTCCAAATTGCGGTCACCCGCAGCACTGGTCAATGCGGTTGCCTGGTTGGACCACCTGAAATCAAAAGGTGCTTTTCCGTGGACAATTAATTCATCCTCGACCCCTTTTATTTGCTGGATGGTATCATAACCAGGTGCCACTCCGTCATCTACCAGCTGTTTGTTCAAAGTGAAATAATCAGCAAGCAACTGGTCATCATTATATCCTAGATCTGTGCCGTCCTCGTTGAATAACTTATAACCTTTTTCCCGCAAGTAATATTCAAATAAATTCTTTGGTTCCATCAACCTTGCCCCGAATTCCCCTGTCTCTTCGTGTACCTTTCTCGCAGTAGCAACGTAATCGTCCCACGTCCAGTTTTCGTCAGGAATTTCCGCACCTGCTTCTTCCAACATATCGGTGTTGTAAAAGGCTGTTAATGCATTTGTCCCTGTAGGAATTCCAAGCAGCTTTCCTTCCTTCTTACCGGATTCCATTACTGTATCACTTACACCTTCGACATTGATTTGGCCACTTTCCACGTATTCAGTTAAGTCTGCAAGCAATCCCTTGTCTGCATATTGATTGAGGTATTCTCCGAAGTTTTGCTGCATAATATCCGGAAGATTATTACCTGCAGCTTGTGCGGCCATTTTTTCAAAATAGCCGTCAAATCCGGTGAATTCTGCATCAATCTTAATGTCCGGGTTTTCTTCCTCAAACTTCTTGATAATTTCTTGTGTTTGGTCATGCCTGCTTTGAGATCCCCACCAAGTCATCCTTAGTGTCACTTGATCCCCGTCTTCTCCACTGTCATCGCTTCCGCCCTCACCCGACGCTTCATCCGATCCTGAACATGCAGATAAAAACAAAACGAAGGCCAACGCCAAACTCCATAACAAGCTTTTCTTCATTTTTCACATCTCCCCTTTGTCTTTGAAAGCGCTTTCTATAGCTTAATTCCATCATAATGCAAGCCTTGTTTGTAAAAAATAAAATTTTCAGACATTTATGTACAAAAAACAGATATGATCCTTTATCAAATGGCTGATTGTTTTCTTATAATTAAGATAGAGCAAATATTTCTGTAGCGAGGGATTTTCCCACTTCAAGGGAAGTCAGGATAAATTCAGTGTGCAGTTTATACTGATTGTGGTAAAGCATAAAAATGACAGAATCACGACTTATAAAAAGACGGACTGGTCCTTTGCTGGCCCAGTCCTAGTTTTTAATGGAATGCATTTTATATTCGGTAGGTGTCATTCCCGTATGTTTTTTGAAAACCTGCCCGAAATAACGCGGGTTATTACCGAAGCCTACCGCTTCTGCGACTTCGAATACTTTGACTTGCTCTGTCTCTTCGATTAACCTTTTTGCTTTTTCCATTCTCCGGTTAATCAAAAAGTTCGAAAAACGTTCTCCCTTCTCCTTCTTGAACAGCTTTCCCAAATAGTCAGGATTCATATAAAGCACATCCGCAGCAATTTTGGAGAGCGACATCTCCTCTTCAGCAAGATTGTTTTCCACATAGCTGATCACCCTGCTAATAATGTTCGTCTGGGTTTGTTTTGTCCGTTCATAATGGTAAGCGGTAATTTCTTCTGCGATTTCACTGATATATTGTTTTATTTCCCCAAAGCGATTGTATTGCTGAAATAAAATGATTTGTTGGAAGTATCGATCCATAGCTTGCTGGTCCGCTTGCCGTATGATGGACATGTATAATTCCAGGCAATGGGATTTCACCAATCCCACCTCAAGCTTGCGATGATGAATATCATCAAAAAAATCACTTAAATAATGGCGCATCGCTTCTGTGTTACCACTCCGGACTGCTAATAACAAATCTTCATGATCGTATTGCAATTCTTTAAATCTGGCATCGTCTGCTTCCCCAATATCCTGGACAGTGATAATACTGCCGTCGGCAAGATAAAAACGCTGGGTCAAGCAATTGATCGCTTCATTGTATAACATCCTCAATTCATTGATCGTTCCTGCGTTACTGATTGCCGTTGTGAATGTCTTTTGATAGAAGCTTTTATAGGTCTTTTTCATTTCTTTTAAGTATTCAGATAATTCCGTCACCGGCATATCTTCCAGCAGGAGGACAATCCGTTCACCGATGGTAGTGGACATAGGGACCGACTGCTGTTCCCCCATCCGTTCGGTGACCATTTCCTTCAAGGCAAATTGTTGTTCGTATTCGTGTGCTCCATCGACAACCAGTACTAGCAGCCGGAAAAGTTTGGAGGTTGTTTGCAGTCCGAACATTTGACTGTAGGTTTCCCAATCCTGAAGGCTGTAGCTTTTATTTGTGATATAATCTTTCAAAAATTGTTCTTTCGCTTTAGGCATCACTTTTTGTAAGTGACTTCTCATTCTTTCTAAAAAATCCCGTTTCTGATTTTGTTCATCTAAATCAGCTACTACCTGGTTCAGCGCATCCTCGATTTTCTTTTCATTGCTCGGCTTTAACAAATAGTGCTTAACGTTACACTCCATAGCTGTTTTAGCAAATTCAAATTCGTCGTATCCAGATAAGACGATAAAACGAATCTCTGGATATTGACGATGTACTTGCTGAATCAATTCCACCCCGTTCATTCCCGGCATTTTGATATCCGTAATGACAATGTCCGGCGGATTTTCCCTAATCAGCTCAAAAGCCATTTGGCCATTCGTAGCCTTTACTTGTAATGATGTGTTGCAAGAAGACCAGTCAACCAGTGCGGCTATCCCCTCCAGAATATTAATCTCATCGTCGACCAACAGTACACGATACAAACTCTTCACCCCACCATATTCGGAATTAATATTTTCACCCTTGTTCCTATATCCACTTGACTTTCAATCATGATGCCGTATTCCTCACCAAACATCAGCTTGATGCGCTCGTTAATGTTTTTTAATCCTATTCCCGAGCTTTTCGATCGGATTTCCCCTTTATAAATTCCTTCCAATTTATTTTCTTCGATTCCCGGACCGTTATCTTCCACTATAATTTGCAGATTTTCATCTATACGCTTAAAACGCACGATAACCCGGCATGGTGTTACCATCTCTTCTAATCCATGCTGAATCGCGTTTTCGACTATTGGCTGAATAGTCAACTTTGGAATTTGACAATCTTCGAATACTTCCCAATCGCAAAGCGTAAATTCCAATCTGTTTTCATAACGATACTTTTGGATGGTGACATAATTATTAACAATCTCTAATTCTTCCTTTATGGTGATCATCGCTGCCTTCTTGCTGATAATGTTGCGCATCATATTGCCAAGTGCTTCGGCCATGACCGAGATTTTTTCCTGTTGGTTGATTTTGGCGAGCCAATTGATTGAGTCCAGTGTGTTATAAAGAAAATGGGGATTGATTTGTGCCTGCAGTGCTTTATATTCCGTTTCTTTGATAATCAATTGTTTCGTGTAGTTTTCTTTGATGAGTTGATTGATTTTATCCAGCATAGAACGGAAATTGACATGTAGCTGGCCAACCTCGTCATTATAGTATTTTTCCGGAACGGTGGCTTGTTCTTCGAAGTCACCCTCTTGAACTTGCTTCATCCTTGCAGACAATTCTTCCAAAGGTTTAGATATATTCTCTGCAGCTTTCCTGCTCAGCAGGATTGTCAGTGTAAGCATGAACAGAAAACAAATAATCATAATTCGTTTAATCGTTTGAGACTGCTTGGTAATATCGCTGAAGGGGAGTAAATGAAAGTAAGTGAGCTTGGAAAAACGGGAATGCTTGTATGTGAGTAAAAAGTCTTCACCAGAAAAATCCACCACTTTGTAACCGCTGTCATTTACGTTATCAGGCAATTCTTGAACGTCCAGCCCGTTTCCCTTGTTTTGGTAATAGATTTCTTTTCCGTTGGTCACGATGAAATTTTTATTTTTAGAAAAATCCAGTGTCTGGTCGACAAACTTGTTCATATCTACCGATACGATAAGAATCCCCATATTGGCAAGACTGACATTTTCCTTTCTCCGGATCAGCCTCGCTGCCGAAATCCCATTTTTCCCTTCTATCTTGGACCACGTATTGGAACCCTGTGACGCGTAAACAAGCTTGCGTATTTTTTCCGCGTCGTTTTCTATTTTTGTATCATAACCGGTCGTGTACTTCTCCCCAAACCGGTCGATCACCTGGATGGAAGATATGTACCTTTCACTTGAAGCAAAGGTAAGCAGTCGCTCCAACAAGTTTGCTTTTGTTTTATAATCTTCAAATCCCAGCTTTCGCTCATTGATCGTTTCCATGTACTCCTGAACGAGAGAATCCGTGCTGACTTGAAAGGTCAGGTTTTCGATTTTTTTCAATTCTTCGTCGATGACAGTGGAAGATAATTGCAGCATATCAGCAGACTCCTGATAGATACGCTCTTCGTATAGCTGAGTAAAATAATGGTAGGTAATCATTCCGATTATGCAAAAAATCAATAAAAGCAGTAAGGAAATCGAAAATATTTTATTTTTTATTTTAATACTGCTGTAAAAAGGACGAAATCGCATAACATCCCCCTGTCAAGCGTTTACATTTACTATTATTATAGCATCTTTCATCGAACAGGTAAGATGGACTTTTCTCTCTATTTTTATCCTGCTTTCCAATCCTGCTTTTGCCGTTTTGTTTTTCTTGTCATTTGGTAGATAATTATGCTTACCATAATAAGACCGACAAATTCCCCCACCGATGCTGCAAGAGAACCACTGATGCCATTCCATGCTGGGAACAGCCGGACAAACAGCCAAATACTCAGAACGACAGTGACCAAATTCAAAAGCTGAGCAATGAGCATTTTCCTCGTTTGCCGGTGCAACATAAGGAATCCATTTAAGAAGTCGACCCATGGAAATACGAGCGTTTTAATGATGAAAAATTTCATCACCGCCAGTGTTGACTCGGCGAGTTCACCATTTGCCCCCATGATCGTTTCCATGAACCAGTAACCAGCTGGTGTATAACAAAGCAGTAAAAGAAGCAGTGTCGGCAGTAAACTGACTGCTCCCATAAACCGTACAACCTTCTGCTTATTCGTTTCGTATAATTGCAGGACGAGTTGATGTGTGTACATAAAGAAACTCATTAACATCTGGGTGATGCTGTAAGCAAGAGCAAAGGATGCAATCCCTAATTCCATGTTTTCCGTTTGGGCCAAGAATACATAGATAATAGGAATCAAAATCGTTTGGATAAGAAAATAAAAGACGAGCGGCATATAAAATTGGGAAATTTCTTTCATCGAAAGTGGCTCAACCTGTTTCGGATAGTGGGTTGTCAGAATTCGTTTACCTTTCCAGACACTGATGCCACATTCCATAATCATTCCTGTCAAAAAAATGACCGAACCGGTGACGCTTTTTACATAATCGAATGCGACAAACAAATAAGCAATGACAAACATAGCCACCAGTCGGATAACGACCCCGATGGTGAGCCACTTTGTCTGCAAGTGGTTGATGATGATTCCTTGATATATCCCGCGGATTCCTGAAAAAATAATTACTACCGCGATTACTGTAAAAGCTTCTGAAATGGTGTGAACCATATTCTCGTCTGCGTTAAAAAGTTTAACATATACCCAGTCACCCATTGAGCTGAAAGCCATTGCCATACTTAATCCGATAATGACGGCAAGTATATAAACCATGAACAGCCACAGCTTCCGGAATGCGAGCCTGTCATTCACCAAAGCGGAACATGTCTGCCGGAAAACGATGACGGGGCGTTCAATAATCCCGAACAGTGAAAACGCCACCGCGTAACAGGCTATAATAAATGCTGCATGTTCGCCACGACTTAACGTACCATTAATGATCACATGCGTGATTGATGTCAAACTCGCCGAAAAACCAAGCGGAATAAAAAATCCTGCCAGTTGCTTGTAGCCGAATCGGTCAGATTGTTTCTTCACTTCAAGCCGCCCTTCTTTCCTATTTCTGTCGCTTTCTGTTAGTCAACGAATCAGGATATCCGGCCGTTCGACGACTTTATTCCCTGCTTTTACTTCCAACATTGGATAATTTCCAGTATAGCTTACAATTTCAGACCCGTTTCCTCCAACAAGAATGGTATCTTCTGATTTGACTCCTGTAATACTCGGATTCCAGGCAAAAACCTGCCCTGTTTGCACAACATGATCTGCGTGCTCAGGCAACAGCAGTCTTTCTCTTGTGTTATATCCAGAAAGACCTCCCTGATGGTGATATTTCCACTCTTCCGGGTATCCCGCATCGCTATATGCAGTCTTCATCAGCTCATAAAGCGTCTGAAAGTCAACACCCTGTTGAGTAGCTGCTATCAGACGGGAATCCACCGCAATTACCCCACGGTGCCGCTCTTTTATTGTGTCAGACGGTTCGCCGAAATGTACAAGTCTGGAGGCAGATACTACCTTTCCCTTCTTCCTAGTGCAGACAACCAACATGGTATAACGTTCCAATCGATTGGAGGTTGGAAGTGGATGGCGGCGTTTGAAAGCACGATCATCCACCGCCGCCAAATTGACGATCGGTTCTAGCCCCCGATCGAGACAGCACTTGGCAAGACGTCCGGCCAGTTGATACTCACTTTCCCCCTGTTTGAGTTCAAAAGCGACTTGTTCAATCGCTTCACCAGTAAGTCTTCCCTGTATTTGAACTTCTTCCCTATCTTCCCCCGTCAAAATGGTTCGCACCTGCAGTAACTGTTCTTCTACCTGAAGATCGAGTAAAAGCTCTTGTTTGTCGACATAGTTGGAAAGAAGCAACTCAAACTGCTTTGGTTCATACCAGGGAAACACTTCCGTATAATCGAATTTCAAATCAAATTCCTCTTCGATCAGGCGCTCCGCTTCTATATTATTTACAAATAGTGCTATCTTCGTTTTCGTTACAAGAATACTTGCCGGTGATTTCTCCGATGCTGTGTTGATAAAACTTCGCCCATTTGTCAGCCATGAAATGTTTTTTTGCAAGGTCAGCAATATACCGGTTTTATTCCCTGCGGTTAACATCTCACGCAACCGGTGGACTTTCCTGTTTTCGACCATTCTTTTCAGTCCTTTCTGGTTAAATGCATGTCTCGCTTTACGAACAGCCTTATTATAGAGCTTGGAGGATAGACAAAAAGACTATACATCCATCAAATAAAACAGGGAGGCAAACTACTCTCCTCCCTGTTCATTCCCCTACATACCCTCCTGCTTATTTTTCGTGCAGCCACTTGTGAGCAGGATCTTCATAGGGATTTAATTTCCGGCCGGACTCTCCAGCCATGAACCATAAGTAGTAGACTTGATAACCGCCAGCAGCTCCAACTGGGTGATAGCCAATATCGATTGCAAAGCTGTCACCGTGTCTTATCGGATATGCTGTATCGATTTTTCCGTCCTTCGTATAATGATGCTGCACGCCGAATCCCTGTTCCGGGTTTACTTGATAGTGGTAAATCTCTTCAAGATTGGGTTCTTCCGGTGCAAATTCCCCATCATGTTTATGTGGTGGATAACCCGACCATTGTCCTTCATCGTTGATCGTTTCCCCAAGAACCATTCGGTGGACTCTTCCGTTAGCATTATCCGCAATAATATCATTTACGGTACGATTCCATTGCTTTTCACCGCGGTTATGTACGACTACTTCATCCGGTCGGACGACGAAAGGCTGATATTTATTTTCGGCCTTTACTTTACAGACTGCTATTTGCACATCCGTATCAGCAGTTATTTGATAAGAAGACTGGCACGGCAGATAAACAGTCGTAGCTTTCCCGGAGAAAACGCTTTCTCTTCCGCCCAGTTGTTTCCATTTTTCTCCTTCCGTTTCGACAGATGCCGTTCCTGTCAGAATGACTAAAGCAGTTTCATAAGAGCTTGTGTCTGCTGAAAAGCTCTCTCCTTTATCCAGTGCTAGTTTGCCAAATGCCAAGTATTCCAGGAGCTCATAATCCTCTGAAAAAATATCCCGATACCCTTTTTGATCTGCGGCTTTAATAAAACGATCCACCTGAAATCCACTCCTTTTCATCTTTATAACAACGTTGTTATTTTATTTTATATAATATTCTGATGATTTTCAAGGCTTTTTATGTTCCTGCAAAAAAGTTCGGGCATAACGAAGGCCTCTAAAAAGAAATTGCACCTGCTTTTTCCGTCGAAACCGAACCAGCCAGGGTGTTACATGTTCGCTCCGATGGAAGTACAACAGTCGAAGGCATCGGTGAGACCCACCTAGCGAGAGCTCGATTAGGCTCCCCTGCCGCCTGCGGAAAAACGCAGGGTAATTCCGCAGCGCAGGATAGCAATTTTTAAGCAATACAGAAAGGATTCAAAGTACAAGCAAGAAAGTATAGGAAAAAGTCTTTTAGAAACACAAATGGAGCACTCTAACTGTTCTATTTAACCAGTATTTCCGCTTGTCCTTGGAACGGCAGTCCAGAAGTCAGTTCACCATCAATGGTAATAAGTTGTTTCCCTTTTTCAAGCTTTGCTTCTAATGCACTTCTGGAAAACTGCAGCTTCAATTCTGGAATACCATCTTTGTCATGGTCCCCTATTTTCATAGACTTCTGATCTATAGGACGTAAATCCCCATCAAGTTTGACCTTGTTCACTTCTATATTTTCAAGGTTGATTCCTTGATCAAGTTCTATAAAAACATTCAGTTTAGGGCCTCTTTTACCAGATTTTTTTCCTTTGTTTTTCTTTATAATATGTGGATGGAGTGTGATTTCAGCCGGAAGCTGGACTTTTAGGAAATCACCTTTAATAATCGCCCCTTCAGCATCACGCTGGTAAGGTAGTTCCGGCTCCAGACTAACAAAGCTCTCATCGGTAAGGTTAACTCCTGTACTATTTTCAGTCTGCTCGCCGTCAAAGAAAAAGTTTGTTCCCGAAGCCAAATCCGCCGGATAAACATCGCTGACTGTATACGCCGTTTGATAAGAAATAAATCGATTGATGGTGAAATCAGATTCGATTCCGCCATAAGTCGAAAAATCGATATTGCCACCGGCATTATCGTAGGCAACATTGTTTTCTGCAATAACACCAGGGTTGCTGTTGCTGGTAAACCCGGCAGCACCATTGCTAAACGCTATGCTGTCCTTGATTACATGTGGTACATGGATTCCCTCCCCACCGAGTTTAAAGCCATTTTTATCACCGTCACCAACCGTGCCGTCGCTCAAAGTACCATTCTCGTAAGCAACACTGTCCTCTATCAGGACAGCACCGATTGCACCGGTACCAGCCTTTGTATATAAATCCCACCCATCATCGATATTATGGTGGGCAATACACCCTCGGAAAACATTGTTTTCTCCAGCAGTTAGTTTCGCGGCAAATCCGTCGGCATTATTGTCAGAAGGATCTCGATTGTCGAAGGATTCACTGTTCAAAACCAAATTATCAGATGGCCATTCTTCACTAGGCGCTTCCGAAATCGTTCGACTGATCTGCAAGCCGGTATCACCGTTCTCATAAAAACGACTTTGTTCAATGATGTTATGGCTGCCTCCTACCGTGAATCCCTTTGTATTCCCGGCAGATCTAGTGAAATCAATGCCGGTTACATGCCAATAGTCACCACTGAGCACAACGCCCTCCGATTTCTTGTCAAAGTCAATGACAGGTCTCGCACCATCCTCTGCGACCAAATACTTTCTTGCTTCTTCTGTACCGTCATTATATTTTTCAATTTCTAATTTTTGATTACGTTCATAGTTGCCGTCCGCCAATATGATTTTCTGTCCTGGCTGAACATAAGCAATAGCAGTATCCAGATCAAGCGGGTTTTCTTTTGTTCCGGTTCCTTCTGGCGAACCGTTAGGAGCTGCATGAATATCCCGGCCACTACGAAAGGTCTTCATGGAGACAGTGAAATTTTGTACGATTTTTTTGTAATCAGTTAAATATTGTGTATCATCAGGAACAAAAGAAATACTGAAATCATTCGCCTGATTGGCGTTAAGATCGGTTGTTATTGCCGAAGTTTCTCCCGCTTGAAGAGAATGAAAACGGGCAACCGATTCCTCTCCTTGTTTGACGGTAACAAATCCATCGACATTTGGTCTCAAGCGTAACTCATAAGCAGATTCAGAAGTTTTACTTCTTGATAACACTTCCAGTTTCGGCTTAACTGGTTCTGCAGGAGGATCCACTTTTGGCGGATCTGTAGCTTGAGCGGTAGCTTCAAATTCTATATCATGAACTTCGATGTCTGCCAGGCGGGCCGTATAAAAACCGACATACATCTTGGAGTCTTGGACATTCAGGATATCGGGTTCAAAAAAGACAGCTTGTTCGCCATCATTGATTTGGCCTGAAAATCCGCTATTAGTTTTGGACAAAGTGAGACGGTAGGCTTCTTCAGGATACGTGTTGCCTGGTGTCGGTTTTTCCTCATCCAGCATCATTTTCTGAATGCCATTGCTGCCTGCATCGTCCGGTGTCTCCACCCCTGTCCGGATAAACAGCTGTGTACCGTTTTTTTCCTGTGTACCGCCGCTGAAGCCGCCGATCGCTGCTATATTAGAAGCGAAAACGCCGGAGTCTCCTTCCTTTCCAATCGCATCCCTTGCCATGATGCCAAATGATTCCTGTCCATCATGTGCCGGACTTTTGGCGTATTCCCGAACAGTAATGTCAGCAGATAGCTGGAAATTGTCCGATTCTGCATCTACTTCTGTATAATAGAACGTAATGCCGTCATGATCTCCTGTGACTTTTCCGGCACCCGGCTCGGCTACTATCCGGACAGCTCCGTTATCCAGTTGTTCGATATAGTTTTTCTCTGGTCCTGTCGATTGCCCGAACTGAATCGACTTCCATTCTGGTTGAAGGGGATCTCTAACTGTTACATCGAAGGTAATTGGGTCGATACCATCTTTAGTTGGAATAATTTGAATCGGATAAACACCTGTTTTTCCACCATTGAACGCAGATGTATCCAGTTGGTAAGCTGTTTCATCGATTTGCTCTACATCTTGGTTATCGTACAGCTTTCCTACTTTAAGTCCCTTTGAAGTAAATTCCTCCCCAATTTGGTAGGTTGTTTTAGGGTAGCTCATCACTTTTAAACCTTGTAATTCTTTTTCTTTTACCTGAATAGTAAAGGCTGTCTCCGTCTGCTTATAAAATAGCTTCACCTGCTGATTGCCAAGCGTTTCCGTATCTATTTCAGATGCGGTAAGCTGCCTTCGCATAACCCGTTCCACATAACCATCACTGTATGTCGCTTCGACAATCAATCCTGCCAAGTCCAGCTCATCGCCCGGATAATAGGTCGTTTTCACCGGAGCCTTTTGGATCTCTAAGCCAGTTAGTTCCGCTTCCGAAACAGTGACTTGAAAGGAAACAGAAATAGCAGGGTTTTGCTTTGGCTGAACAATCACCATCTTGCCCCCTGGTTCGTTAAATCGATAATCAGCTGGGTCGATAATCTCGCCATCGATAACGAACTGTAATTGTTCTTCCTCTAATTCCTCAACCAGGTATCCTTCGTCAAACTCTGCTTCTACGACGAGTCCATCTGGTTCAAAGGTATCTTGCAAATAATAGTCGGTTTTCGCCGGATTGTATTTAATGTGCAGGTCGGTCAGTGCCAAATCCCGGATTTCCAAGTTTAACTCAGCCGAGGCTCCAGCATAATGTATCGCTATGGAAGTAGTTCCGGCTGTGGTGCTGTCAAATCCGGTAATAAAAAAATCATCCGAGTCGAGCAACTCACGGCTTCCATCTGAATAAACAGCTGTTACAAGGAGTCCTTCTAAATGGAGTTGTTCACCGATTAAATAAGATTGCTTCATATGTTCAGCATCGACTTGCAAATGGTCCGGCACCTGGTCTGCAACGTTTAAAGAATAGTCTTCAAAGGTTACAGCTGCGTCACGTGCAACATAAAAGCCGGCATATAGCTTGTCCGATAGGCCGTCAGGTAAGGAAACTGCTTGTTTTTCTCCATTTACAGCAACCTCATATGATTCTCCCGATTTTTTAATAGATAAATCATAGCTTTCCCCGGTAACCGGTGGATTACTTTTATCAAAAGGATTCATTTTGGTTAACCCAGCCTGGTTATAAAAACCGCGCATTTGATCATCCAGTCCGCCGACAGCTAAATAATTGGAAGTGATTTTACCGGAATCCCCACTGTCAGCCACCTGATCACGGACCATCAGTCCAAATGAACGCTGGCTGTCAGGACTGTATCGGTCTACTTTCACGGTTGTATGCAATTCAAAATTGGAATCAGCCGGCAGTTCCATAAAATAGAATGACAGCCCTTCTTCGCTACTGGCAATTTTCCCGCCCTTTGCATCCATACGGAAGGAACCATCTTCATGAAAGAGCGGCCGCGGATTTTTTTCTTCACTCGTATTCGATCCGAAAGCAGCAAATTGCCACTCATTATTGGTTGAATTCTTGTTGGGTCCTGCTAAAACCGAAAGGGACAGATTGCTGAATATAAGCAAACATGACGCCAAAACAAGAAACAGTCGAAAACACTTCTTCTTCATTCACTCATCTCCTCGTATATTATGTTTAGGCCCTCAAATAGAGCCTTCAGTTTTTACATTTTTTCCTGCTATCAATGTCAAAAAGTCTTGGACACCCTGAGATATTTCTAGATAATGGTCTTAGGATCATTTGGGACAATTCTTTCATCTCCTGTGGCTCGACCACACTTTAAGACTGTTTCCCAGTGTACGTGCGGAACTTCCTACTCGCAGGCTGTGCACCTTGTTCTTCGAACCTAGAAAATAGTAGCTCTAGGGCGGCTTTCGAACCAAGGATAGTACTGATACACGAGGTTGCTGATCGGCGTTCACACTAGGGATATCTCAGGGCGTCCAAGAAATAAGTACCAATGATTCTAATTTGAAAGGAGGGTATCCCCCGTGAAATTATTTGCTGGATTAGATGTTAGTTCTTTTGATATCAAGGTTTGCTTACTAAATGGTGAAGGAGATAAACTCAGAAGCTTCACCGTATCCAATGATCTACCAGGTGCAACTCTATTACGAGATTCTATTCTAGAGTGTGTCGAAGGCCAAAAAGTCGATATACTCAAAATTGGTCTTGAGTCTACGTCGGTCTATAGCTTTCATCCATCTATGTTTTTTCATAATGACGAGTCACTCAAGGCACTTGGTACACAAGTGTTTGTCATGAATCCTAAACAAATTAAGAACTTTAAAAAGAGTTATAGTGATATGGACAAAACCGATGAGATTGATGCATTTGTTATAGCTGATTACCTGCGCTTTGGCCGAGCCAATATGTCTGTTGTTAAAGAGAGCCAATACATAGCACTCCAACAGCTTACTCGTTCGAGATACCAACTCGTTCATCAGGTGACCAAAGAAAAACAGCACTTTCTTCAACACTTGAGTTACAAATGCAATACCTTTCAAGAGGAAGTGGACTCCTCCATTTTTGGTAATGCCATGATGGAACTCTTTTTCGAGAAATTCAGTTTAGAAGAACTATCTCAAATGCCATTGGAAGATCTAGCTGCATTCCTTCAAGAGAAAGGGAAGAATCGTTTCAGTGATGCCGAATGTGTAGCTAAATCAATCCAAAAAGCCGTTCGTTCTTCTTATCGATTAGACAAGGTCTTGGAAAACTCTATTGATCTCATCCTTGGCACTACTATTGAAGTGATTCGCACACTTCAAAAACAAGTAAAAGAGATAGATAAAGCCATCAAACGGATCATGGCTGGATTAACGGAAACACTTGAAACAATCCCAGGGATTGGACCTGTGTTTTCTGCAGGAATTATTGCAGAAATTGGCCAAATTGAACGCTTTGATGATGAGACAAAGATTGCTAAATACGCAGGCCTCTATTGGCGTAAAAATCAATCAGGACGTTTTACAGCTGATGATACTTCGCTATCTCGTAATGGGAATCAGTACCTTAGATATTACCTTGTTGAAGCCGCCAACTCGGTAAGAAGACAAGTTCCTGAGTACCAAGCGTATTACGCGAAGAAATACAAAGAAGTACCAAAACACCAACATAAAAGGGCACTCGTCTTAACCGCAAGAAAATTAGTACGGTTGGTTGATGCGCTACTACGCAATCACCAAGTCTACACGTCGAAAAGGAGCGTGAATGAATGAAGCATATCTAGCTTCTAAATCCTTTTTATTCCATTCCAGTAATTTACATATATTACTGGTCTAGTTTGGTGTTGCCTTTTTTGATAAAGTGTACCTTGATTATCAAATATTAATTTAATTTTTGTTTGACATATTACCGCAGGTCTTAACAAGTTATATTGCAGTGTCTTGTAACAAGCCGGAACTTTCACCACCTCCCCAAAATTAGAAAGCGCTTACAAAAGATAACAACGTTGTTATAAGCAGTATCATAAAGCTCGGCCAACAGATTGTCAACCGAGTTTTACGAAAATTCCTACAATTTACCTAGTATGGAACTACTCACCTGTAAGAAGGATTGATTTGCTTCATTAATCCATAAACTGCTCCAAGTAAATTCGAATTTTGCCTAAAATGGCAAGCGGCTATCTTTGGCTTTACAGTGGCAATATCTATCCTGCTGAGTATTTGCTCTAATTTTTCACCGATTCTGTCGGTTAAATCCGGCCTGGCACTAATCCCGCCACCAATTACTATCAATTCCGGATCGAATATGTACTGCAAGTTATACAGACCGACCGCCAGATTATGATAAAACTTGTCAATTGCGTTTATACAATCATTATCCCCGGTTTCAGCCATGGAAAATATTTTTTCTCCGGACAACGAACTGCTTTCGACTCGCTTAGCAGCTGCCACCATGCGGACCAAAGCAGCGGTAGAAGCCGTAGCACTCCACGTGTTATCTTCTTCAGAAAGTTCAGGACGTGTAAGCATGTAACCAAATTCTCCACCATGCAGATGCGCCCCTTTGTGCAAGGAACCATTTTTAATAACGGCTCCACCAATTCCTGTACCGAGGACAACCGCCAGTACATCCTGCTTGCCTCGTGCTGCTCCTTTCCAGACCTCGGCATATCCCGCACAGTTGGCATCATTCTCCATAAAAACCGGCCGGTTCGTTTTTTCTTTTACCATTTGTTTAATATTTGGTCCGTGTATATATGGCAAGGCACTCGATCCATATACAATACCCTCCTCCGATACCGCTCCAGGCGCACTGATTGCAATCCCCTTAGCATCCGCATTGGCTTCCGCATACCCCACAATTATATTGATCAATCCTTCAAGGGTATCCGGGGTTGCCGTTTTACCACTCTCCACTAATTCTGCATCTTCCTTGATCACAGCATATTTTATAAACGTTCCGCCTATATCAAAAGCTAAAAATTTTTCCATTGCTCCACCCTCTTATTTCTAAATAACAACTGCCGACTTTTTCTTCCAAGCGTAAAAACAAAGAAGACAGCCTGTGGCTGTCTGTATCTGCTTGAATATGCCTTACCGTTTAGCAGACTTTCGCCGTTTGGTCTGAGTTTTGGGTGGGAGATAACCACGTTCGTAAACCCTGTCCTTTTTACAACCATGTAAAGCCGCCAACGCGTCAAAACCCTCAACCTGTTGATGCTTGATAGCTTCTACCATCAGTAACGCTGCTGCTCTGGCATCTTCCAGAGCATTATGATGAAAGAACTCGATTCCATTATGTGCTGCTACTGTATGCAATTTATGATTCGACAATTCCGGCCAAACCTTTTTGGACATGGTCACTGTACAGAGATAGTCGAATTCAGGATAAGTCAATTCGTATCGATCCAGGGTCTGTCGCAGAACACTCATATCAAAGCTGGCATTATGAGCGACGACCAATCGGCCGGATAAGTATGGTATCAAAGTGGGCCACAGCTCATCAAAAGTTGGAGCATCCACCACGTCTTGTTCGCTGATGCCGTGGATATACGTATTAAAGGAATCAAAATCCATCAATGGATTGATCAAGCTATAAAACTCATCTATTATCCCATTCTCATCAGCTATGACAATGCCGACGGAACAAGCACTGGTACGGTAACGATTTGCCGTTTCAAAGTCTATTGCCGCTATTTGCAAAATATTCCCTCCATATGAGGCTTTTTCCTCGCTTTTCACTCCTATTATATAATAAGTCATGCGGACAAACAAAAAATATTTCCGCCCAGAAAATGTCAATTTTTCTTTTCCCTATCATTCCGGACCTGTCATACCGTTGATAGAAAGCCACTATATTAAGATAAGGAGAGAAAGGCGCTATGACCCGGCTAATATAATCTTCCACAAGATACGGTGTTCTGATTTTGAATGATCCATGCCATTTTAACAAAGCAGCATACAATCCTTTCGTACTATGGATAGTTGTATTAGAAACGTTTTATGTAGTAGGTAATAACACCGATGTTTCCACGAAAAGCGAAGTACCTTTTTAAAGTGCTTACCACCACTCTTCTTAAGAGAAAGCAATTCACAGTTACTATTAAAATTTCAAAAACCGAACGGATTCGCATCCTAGTAAGATCGAATCATCGTTCGGTTTTTGCTTTGGCCACTATGCTTTTGTTCCAAACTCTCTCTTGTGTAACTAGTTGTGTTGAAACCGATACTGCCAAATCTTTCAACATCTATTTTGTTCTTTAGTGTTTATGCTCTGTTCACGTTTTAGCCAACCATATACTGCACCAAGTATATTGGCATTCTGGCGAAAATGGCAAGATTCAATGCGCGGTTTTATTTTGGCCAAATCGATCAGACGCAGTATCCTGTCCAACTTGCCGTTTATGTGTTCAATCAAGTCCGGACGTGCACTTATTCCACCTCCGATAAGTATGATTTCCGGGTCATAAATATATTGCAAATTATAAATACCGATCGCCAATAAATGGTAAAAACCATCCACCGCTTCCCGGCAAATTGGATCGCCGTTTTCAGCCATTTCAAATATTTCTTCTCCTGTCAGCATGGATGGCTCAATCCGCTTTTGCTTTGCAACCTTTTTAACAAGCGCTTTCATGGAAGCAATCCGGCTCCAGACATCATCGCTGCTTTCGATATCAGAGGTAAGCAGCATGTAACCGAATTCTCCCCCGTGCAAACGATCTCCTTTATGCAGCTTCCCATTTTTTATGACAGCTCCGCCGATTCCCGTCCCGATAACCATCACCATGACATCCTTTCGCCCTGCAGCGGCCCCTTTCCAAATTTCTGCATAGGCAGCACAGTGGGCGTCATTTTCCATAAAGACCGGAAGACCAGTTCTTTCACCGATTAATGCTTTCATGTTCGGGCCATGCAGATAATGAACAGCACTTGAACCATAGACAAAACCAGCTTCGGATACAGCTCCCGGCGAACTCACTGCAATCCCGGCAAGGAATGGTTGGGACGTTGCTTGCGATTCAAGAAAGAACAGCAATTCATCGATCGTTTTCGGTGTCTTTATTTTGCTGCTTGACTGGATATCCCCCTCTCTAGTAACTATTCCATATTTCAGAAATGTTCCGCCTATATCTATTGCCAGAATATTGCCCATGGTTTCCCCCCTCTTCTCTTTTTTTAAAACGGGCTGACTCCTTTTCCATGTTATTCCTTATGCACAAACGGATGTCTCACTTATACTCCCCAACTATTGTTTCGAATTGCCTTTCAGCAATCAATTTTTGATACCAGTAGGCGGATTTTTTAAGCCTGCGGTTCCTGTTATCTTCTAAATTGATTTCGACCAGACCATAACGATTTTTAAATGCATTCATCGGGGAAACATTATCAGAAAATGCCCACAGCATATAGCCCCTACAATTCACACCTTCTTCGACTGCTTTAAGCAGCCATTTTAAATGGTCACTGATAAACTCTATTCGGTAATCATCCTCAATCATGCCATCCTTATTTTTAAAACGCTGTTCCTTTTCTACTCCCATTCCATTTTCGGCAATGAACCATTCGATGTTTCCATATTCCTCTTTCATTCGAAGAGCCATATCGTACATGATTTGTGGATAGATTTCCCATCCTCGGTAAGGGTTCATTTTTTTGCCGGGCAGGTCAAATTTCTCGTAGTAATAAGCGGGATGAAAAGGGATCCGTTCATTCCAGGCTGATGTCCGTGCCTGTACACGATGCGGAAAATAAAGATTGAGCCCAACATAATCGACCGTATTGCTTTGAATGATTTGCAATTCTTCTTTGGTATGCTCAAATGTTATATCATGTTTTGCCATTAAATCGAATAGTTCCTGTGGATATTCCCCTTTGATAGAGGGATCCAGAAAGGCACGATTAAAAAACAAATCGTAGATTCGGGCCGCCTCCTGGTCGTGAGGGGACGTAGAACGGGCATAAGTGACCTCCGGATTTAGAATAACACCGATTTTAGCCCCGTATTTTTGATTGAGCTCCATTTCTTTGAACAAAGAAACCACCTTGGCTGTTGCCAGTGCTTTGTTAAAGTTCCATTGCATCCATTTCTTTGTATTCTGTTCAAATGGATAACGAATGGCATCCAAGTAAACCCTCGTCTGTACGACAACCGGCTCATTGAAAGTGAACCAGTGTTGGACTTTGTCACCATATCGCTCGAACACCCTCTCCGCATATTTTACAAATAGCTCGACAACATGCTTGGATCCCCAACCACCATAGTTTTCAAATAAGACTGCCGGTACCTCGTAATGCTCCAGACAAATCATCGGTTCTATTCCGTTGGCAATCAATTCATCGATCATGTCATCGATGTAGGCGGCATAATCTTCATCCACGACAGTATTTTCATAATCTACTAGAAATCGAGACCAATTGATGGAAGTCCGGAAATGCGTCAGACCGATTTCTTTCATATAACCGATGTCCTCCTTGTAACGGTTGCGAAAATCGGTCGCTACTGCTGGTCCATACCCTTCATGCCAGACGTTTTGATTGTTTTTGTACCATAAATCCAAATAGGAATCCTGACTATCTTTTTTTCCTGACCAGCCTTCTGTCTGCCAGGCGGAAACGGCCGCACCGATCATGAAATCCTCAGGTACTTGAATCATTTTTGTTTGCATGGTTTATCGCTCCTTTTATGAAATAACGGAATTCAGTAATACAAATTCTGGTGGTTCATTCTACTTTGGCAGTGTTCCATTTTCGAAATTCTGTTGGTGTCATCCCCACAAACTTTTTAAATACTTCTACAAAATATTTGTATTCATGGTAACCGACCTGCTCTGCGATTTCCCTTACCTTAAAAGGGGTATCAGCAAGTAACGTCTTCGCTTGTTCAACCCGAAGTTCCTTCACGTATTCATTAAAATTCTTTCCAGTTCTTTGTTTGAACAAAGAACTGAAGTAATTCGGAGAAATATTGATAACATCGGCTACTTCGTGGGCTTTAATATCTGAGGTGTAATATTTTTTAATGTAGGCTTCTGCACGCTCCATCAACCAGTCATTGTTTTCGGCACGAGTCAATTGATACTGCTCCATCAACAATTGAATATCGTTTTCGAACAGAATCCGGATTGCTTGATACGTGTTGTGGTACTGAAAATCGAGCGAGTGATGAAGAGATGGCGTCCTATCGATCTGTCTTCTCATCAACCCCTGACACCTTTCGTAGGCAGAGGAAACAATCTCTCGAGCTGCAGTGGCCGTTTGCGAAAGAGAGCGGGAATTTAAACGAAAGCTGTTAAATAACTCATCCGTAAGATCCCTTATCTTGTCCCGTTCTCCGCGCAAAATGGAATCGATCAGCCTATCACTCGGAAAATCTGATGACTTGCAACCGCTGTGCCAAGACTCGGGAACTGGCAGATGGATGATTCCTTGATCTGCCAGTGGCAAAAATGATAACGATTGGTCAAACTGGCGATATACATACGCTAGCTCATTCAGCTGAATATATCGGTTATGGAGAAGAGCGTATAGCGGAAACTCCAAATAATTTATCCCGGAAACCAGGAGGCGTTCAATCTCTTCCGTCTTAATTCCTTCCTTTTTTACAATCAGACAGGTCAACAACATATTTTCTCCGGTAAAAAAAGAAATACAGTTTACATCAATCGTGGTAAACAACTCGGAAATGCTTTGTTCCCAGTGACGTTTCCATTCAGTTAGCTGTTTGTGACTTTCTTCTGTTAGAAGAACCGAGTAATCCTTGATCAAGGTGACAAAAGGGAATAGCTTTACTTTTTCACTAAGATTTTTGTCAGGAAAATGACTGACTGGTGTATCCATCACCTGGTAGTATAGTTCATTTCTGATGGCTGACAGTTCCATCTGAGCATGGCGGAAACGTTCTTCCAGGATTTCTTCGGACGTTTTTCTTACCACCGTAATCAATTCATCTATGTCTACTGGTTTTAGTAAGTAATCTTTCACACCAGCGTGCATCGCTTGTTTAGCATAATCGAAGTCATCATAACCGCTTAGAATGATGATACGGATTGCAGGATAGTGTTCAGCTAAATAAGCAGCAAGCTGTAAACCATCTTGATTCGGCATTCGCACATCGGTTACGACGATATCAATGTCATCAGCAGCGTTTATTTTTTTGATTGCATCTAAGCCGTCGTGTGCTGCTTCCGCAACTTCGATAGTGTATTTTTCCCATGGAATTGTTTTTGTCAATCCATTGCGGATAATCGGTTCATCGTCGACAATGAGCATTTTACACGTCATTCCAATCACCCGGTTCCTTTTTAATCTTCTGTTCCGGTCTCTTATTCAGCAGTGGCAGCTTTACTTGCATCCAGGTTCCATTCCGGGAAGGGATTTGCTTTATCTTCCCCTCCTCTCCAAAGGCCAGCAATAATCGTTCATGAAGCTGATTCAGCGCAAAACCGCTGCCCTCATTTCCAGTTTCATCGTACGATTGGAAGCCTGCCCCATTATCCACCACATCAATCAAAATTTGATTCTCCTGTCTGTATCCCCTGATACGGAGTTCTCCCTGATAGGAAACGTTTTTAAATCCATGGCGTATACTGTTTTCCACCAGTGGCTGCAGAATCTGTTTGATACTATATGCCCCGCCAATATCCGCTTCATAAAAAATACTGTATCGAAGACGGCTCCCCATCCTGCTTTTCTGTAGTTCGAGATAATGCCGAATATAAGCAAATTCTTCATCTAATTTGACCCACATATTCCCTTTATTCAAGTTCATCCGGAACATTTTTGACAGCTGTTCAATCAAATGTCCTGTTTCCATCGCATTTTCCAACCTTGCTGTCCAGCGAATCATATCCAATGTATTATACAAAAAATGAGGGTCTATTTGGTTTTGCATGGCTTGTAGTTCAGACTCTTTTTGTTTGATTTTCAGCTTGTATTCCTGGTTTATATATGTCTGGATCGTTTTCACCATCTGGTTGAAGCGCATACCGAGCTTTCCGATTTCATCATTTGTGTTTACGGGGACATTGGCATTGAAATCCCCATTTTCCAGCTGTTTGGTTTGTTCGGTAAGTTCTAGGATACGTCGGATATTGAAAAAATAAAATCCAGCAAAAGCAACGGTGCCCAATAACAATAGCAACAAAATCATGTCAACAAGGAGAGACCGTACATTATAAAGTTCCTGAACTACTTCTCCCTGGTTGACGACTGCCACTGAAAACCAGTTCATTCCGTCTATTTTCTTTTTCACGACTAAATAACGGTTGTCCTTTGTTTCATAGCTGATCGATCGCTGACTGCTTGCGATAATTCGATCGATCAGTGTCTGATCAGGGAACGGTTTACCAACCATGTTTTCATCCGGATGCAGTACTACATCGCCTTGATCCGTCATGACAAAAAAGTACCCCTGGCCACCTGCAGTGTCGCCTTTAACCGTTTGGTATAAATCCGCCTGATCCAGTCGAATTCTTACCCTTCCGATTGGCTCTGTTATATGGTTGAGATCGTTTATTTCTCTCGAAAGGCTTATTACTTGTTTTTTTCCTTCCCAATCGCTGTCGACCTGATAGGAACCGCTCCAGGACAGGCCACCGCCTTTCTTTGTGGCTGCCTGGTCTAATACAGCTTCATCCGCTGTGACTGGATTGCCAAAATGAAGCTTGTTCCCACTGGCTGATTCCAGCATGATAGAATCGATATAATCAAAAGACGTTAACTGAAACGTGAAGTACCCTTTTATGCCCTCTTCAGCCCGCTTGTAGACTTCACTCGTCATTTCCGATTTTGAAGAAGAGAAAAAAGTGCGGAAATTTTCGTCGTAAATCATGAAGGAAGTCATGTTTTCTACATTTCGTATAACCGATGTCAACGTTTCTTCACTTGTTTCCAAGCGTCCGATAGTATGATCGGCTGCTTGTTGTTTAAACGCTTTTGTTGTTTGGTAGTAGATCAAAGCACCGAAAAACATCGTCGGCAGAGTGATCAATACCAGGAAAACGGTGGCAAACTGTTTTTTCAATCCCCATTGGCGGAACATTAGCATCCATCCTTGACCGAGTACTAGCTCTATCTTATCCCTTAACCGCCCCAGCTGTCATACCTTTTACGATTTCTTTTTCAAGCATTAAATAAATAGCGATTATCGGGATCAGTGACATGGTCAAACCTGCCATTTGTGCTCCATAGTTGGTGGTGAACTGACCGGCAAAATTTGCCAGACCCAACGGCAGTGTCTGGAAAGCCGGGTCATTGATCAGTACCAGGGCAAAGGAAAATTCATTCCAATTATAAATGAAGTTAAGAATGACTACCGTAGCAAGGGCCGGTCGGGACATCGGCAGCACGATGGACCAGAAAATCCGAAAAATACCACAGCCATCCATAATCGCCGACTCCTCAATGTCCTTAGGAAAAGCTTTCATAAAGCTTGTTAAAATAAAAATCGTTATCGGCAAATGAAAAGCAATATAGGGAAATAACAAGGTGACCGGCGTATTCAACAATCCGAGATTACGCATCAGGATAAACATGGGAACCAGGGTAGCATGAATAGGAATCAGCATTCCGAAAATAAAAAATGTATAAATGAATTTACTCATTTTAAACGTGAATCTTGATAAAAAGTACGAGGCTAAAGCCCCTGTTAATACGGTGATAACAGTAGCAGCGACACAGATGAATATACTGTTTTTAAAAAGAACACCAAAATTGGCTATCTCCCAAGCATTTTGATAGTTTTCCAATACCAATTCTCTCGGAAATCCGAATTGGTTAACAGCAAATTCACTTTCCGACTTGAATGAATTGATGACCATCCAGATTATTGGATAGGCATTCACAATGGCAAACAAGATTAGAATTGTATAAATCAATAGCCGTTTCCAACCAGGTTTTTTGCGGCCTCTTTGTTTTTCAACCTGTGATCCAGCGGCCGTTTTCACTGTCGTTTCCATCTTGTTCCTCCTTTTTATAACATTTTACGTCCCAGTAATTTGGTGACAATAAAAATCAAAATTAAACTGAAGAAAAATATGACAACGGATACTGCGCTTCCATATCCATACTGCAGCTGGCTGAAGGTTTCATTGAACATATATAACGCCATAACGTCCGTCGAGTGGGACGGTCCGCCGTTTGTCATGACGTAGATTAAATCGAACGTTTTCAAACTGCCGGCTATGCATAGAATAACCGCAACGATGATGGTATCCCATATCATCGGAACCGTGACCTTCCAGGTTGTCGTCCATTCTGAAGCTCCATCCATTCTTGCTGCCTCTAATACCTCTTCCGGTACATTTTGCAAAGCAGCAAGAAAAATGATTAAATACAGGCCGACAAATTGCCAGATAACCGTGACACAAACAGCGATCATCGACCAGTTCGTATC
The DNA here is from genome assembly GCF_017792025.1 of Sediminibacillus dalangtanensis. Lineage (NCBI taxonomy): Bacteria > Bacillati > Bacillota > Bacilli > Caryophanales > Bacillaceae > Sediminibacillus > Sediminibacillus dalangtanensis. The sequence continues at coordinate 1,462,952 of NZ_CP046956.1, read as the reverse complement.
GCCTAGCCAGTTTTGCGCCAATCCGCCTAAGCCCAACGCCCGGAGTAATTCATTGATCAAACCATTTTCCGAGTTATAAATCAGGCTCCAGGTTAACGAGATGACCACAGTGGACAAAACGACGGGCAAAAAACCAATTGTCCGGAAGATTTTCAATCCCTTCAACTTTCTGTTCAACAGCAATGCAATAAACAAAGCAATTGGTACTTGCCCCAGTACGGATGCCAATACGACATAAATGTTATTTTTCACCGAATTCCAAAACAGTCCGTCTTGGAACAATGCTTGAAAATTTGCCAAGCCCACAAATGACATTTCGGAAAATCCATTCCATTCCATCACCGAATAATAGTACGATTGAATAATTGGCAGAATGGCAAACACACTATAAATCAAGATGGCAGGTAATAAACCGATGATGATGGCCCCTTTTGCTTTTCCGGCTGCCTGCATCTCCATTCCTCCTTTTTTTCATGGGAAAGGCCGCCATAACGGCAGCCTATCGCAATGAAATTGTTTTACTCCGTTTCTTTCTCCATCTCTTCCGCTAATTCTTCAGGCGTTTTTTCACCAAGCGTTATGGACTGTAAACCATTATTAATAATATCGGTCAGTTCCGGTGTTAAAGTTGCATCATAGACAGGTGCCAGTCCGCCTTGTGCAAAGCTGTTGGCTTCCTGAAATACCTGTGGGATACTGTCGTCCATTTCTACGTCAGCCGGCACGATGATATTGGCTTTGACTAGCTTTTGGAACATTTCATCACTGTAGAAGTATTTTAGAAATTTAAAAGCTGCTTCCTTTTTCTCTCCACTCAAATCACTGTTCAAGGCAATACCGCCACCTGCAACTCCTGCTATTTTGGCAGGATCACCGTTCCCTCCTTCAAAGGATGGAAACGGGGCTACTCCGATTGCATCTGGATTTTCTACACTGTCCAGTATTGGACCAATTGCCCACGAACCAGCGAAATGCATAGCCGTGTTGCCACTCACAAACTCACTTCTCGATTGCGCTTCGTCTATTGTGTTCATATCCCCATTAAAAGCATCCATTTTCGATAATTCTTCAATGACAGACAATGCTTTGACAAATCGTTCATCAGTGAAGGATGCTTCACCATTCAAGGCTTTTTCCAGAAAATCGCTTCCGGTATAACGGTCTGCAATCGTCGATATATATACCGACTGAAGCGGCCAAATCGCTTTGTTTCCAAGTGCGATAGGTGTGACGTTCTGTTCTTTCAATTTTTCGATCAGACTTTTCAGTTCTTCGTAAGTAGCAGGAAACGTATCAAAACCTGCCTCTGCCAATGCATCTTTATGGTAAAAAATCAGGCTGGTTTCACTGATATTTGCCGGAATTGCATAATGCTCTCCATCGATGGCATAATCCTTCAAGATTCCTTCCGGGATTTTTCCTTCCCATTCGTCGACAATTTCATTCAAGGAAAGCAGTGCGTTGCCCTCTACCAATGGAGCAATTCTAGTACCCGGCCATACCCGGAACATATCAGGAAGCTGCTGTCCTGCAGCTTGTGTGCGTAGCTTTGTTTCATACTGATCATGCGGGATGCTTTCGACTTTCACTTCGATCCCTTCGTTTTCTTCATTGAATTTCTTGATCATGTCTTTGTAAACGGTGTTCTCTGGGCGATCCTCCGTCCAGTCATTCCAAACGGTCAGTTCTACTACATCACTGCCAGAAGCTTCGTCGCTTTCTCCGCCACATGCAGCTAAACTGATCAATACAAGCATACCTGCCAACAGCCATCCTATTTTTTTCATTACATATCTCCTCCTGATTGCTAGCGCTTACATTGTATTGTAACAGCTTTCATCATTCTCACTATCCTGCAAATCTACAAAATCATCCGAAAATTTACGAACTTGAAAAAAGATATATCCTGAAAACTCCGTTTCATTCTTTTTTGTTTGATGGGTGCTTCACTTCGCTACTCCGAGAAACGGTGGTTTCTATGATCATGGCTTCAACTTCCTCAGAAAGCGAAATATCTCCCGATGGTGTTTGGCACCAATATTTCTAAACAGAAAGTTAATTCGCAGGTTATAATAAAAATCCAAAAGGAAAAACCGAACGGGTTCGAAGAATTTCGAATCATCGATCGGTTTTTCTTTTGCCACTATTTTTTTCCAGACATGTTTCAATGTAAATGTACTCATGGACCTGTCGTTCCATAAATATGTCAAACTGTATTTTACTTCTCTTATTCGTTTTCCTTCCGGTTTTTTTCTTCCTGGAGAAACTGTATAAACACGGACATGGCTAATACCGGTTGTTTTTTGATGGTTTCAATAAACCCTCGTTTTTGGTAATCATTGACTACGTCACTTGCCTCAATTCGCTCTACAATTTGATCACTGCTGACCTTCCTGATTTCTTTACGGATCGCTTTCGCTTCTTTATACAACGCTATACCGATGGATCCTAATAAAGCAAACAGTAAGAGCACATAGACCATTTCGGTCCCTGCTCCATAACGATAAAGAAGGATGAATAAGTTAAATACCGAAAAAACGATTAACGGAATGGATACAAGCGTAAAAATCGTATTCTTTTTTATCAACGATTTTACCTTGCTCATCACTCCTTCAATTTCCTGCTGGATATATCCAGGCATGTTCTGGAACATAAAGTTATTCATCACCGACTTACCCCCTTATCTGTTTTCAGGTATTTATCATCCAACCTTTTTTCAATCCTCTCCACTTCCTGTGAATTCCTGGTTAACTCTTGTTTATTTTCTTCTACTAATGTCGAAAACGAAATATTCTTCCTCACGTTCTTTTCCTCCTTAAAAGCTAGTTCGCCTATAAAACAAAAAGACCTATACCGATAGCGGTATAGGCCTGTATAAATTAAAAAACGACCTATACCTCTCAACAGGTAAGGTCTTGCTAACAACGAAAAGTTGCCAACAAAGCCGAGAGTGAAAAACTCTGTATTGACGACTTTGCCGTAAAAGCTACTCCCCTTAAAGGATTATTAACTTATGACTAAATAATAGCAATGTTGTGTTGAATTGTCAAACTATTATGTCCGTTTACATAATAGAAACCGCGCTCCTTCTCTATGATTGGTTTCCAGCGCTGCCGTCCGGCGAAGATTTTTATTCGCTTGTAAGAAGCCTGATTTCTTTCTTTTTTTAGTCCGAGAAGGGATAATACATTTTAAGGAGGAATGATACCATGAAATGCAAAATAAATCGCAATGCCGCCAAAAAAATCAAGCAATGGCTTGCCGAGGATGGAGAAGAAGGACAAATGCTCCGTGTTTTTGTTTCCGAGTTCCATGGAAATCATGCCCATTACGACCTGACGCTCGATTATCCGAAAGAACATGACGAAATCGTTCATACAGATAAAGAAATCGATGTGTTGATGGATAGCAGGGAAGATTTTCTGGACGGCGTATGGATACAATACTTTTATATACCTACCGAAGGATTTAAAATCACGAATTCCTCGAAGGGCCACCCGCCCCATATTCATTAAAATCAATGAGGCCGGGACAAAAGCATGGCTACTAAAGCAAAAACCGAGCGAATTCTAAATGCCAATCAAATTCGTTCGGTTTTTTTGTGTATTCTCGTTTTATCCTGTGGTTTGATGTGTGCTTCAAATCGCTACAGCAAGATACTACGCGTTCCCGCGGAAAGCGAAGTATCTTGCCGGAGTGGAGAGTCGCACTTTTCATAAGAGAAGGGTAGGACGGTTTGCTTTTTGTTAATCAAAAAACCCAAACGAATGGTGGAACCGTTCGTTCGGGTTTTTTTGGTTACGATGCTTTTGTCCGACGCTCATTCTTTGCAGAAAAAATAGAAAAAATTTTTATTGTTTTATTCCAAGTTTGCATTCGAACCATAGAAATGGAATGCTAATATAACTCATCTGCAATCACGCAGACCCAAAGACTCCGATTGTGGTGAGAAACACAACAATAATAGTAATCGGGATAAGGTAACGCATCAGGTTTTTCCATATAGAGTACCAAGGAGAAGCCAGCCCTGAACTAAGCTTAAATTCCTGTTCCACCAAGGAACTCTCCATCCGGTATATAATAAAGACAGCGATTAGCAGACTGCCCACCGGAAGCAAAATGTTACTTACCAGATAGTCGGTCGCATCAAATACAGTCAGACCGAATAGATGGAAACCGCTTATCGTACTAGAAGAAAGGGCAGCTGGTATTCCGGCAAAAAAGACCACAATCCCGGCGATTAGCGTAACTGGTTTTCTGCGTCGTTTCCCGCTTTCTGTGAAAGCAGAAACAATGATTTCCAGCAGACTGAAGGAAGAAGTCAACGTAGCGAATAAAAATAATAACAGAAACAGACATAAAAACAGTTCACCAAATGGCATTTGGGAAAACACAGATGGTAGTACAATGAATAGTAAGCCAGGTCCTTCTGTCGGTTCAAGTCCAAAAGCGAAAACAACCGGAAAGATTGCCAGTCCGGCCAGAAGGGAAACAAAGATGTTCATACCCGCAACACTCCCAGCCGATGACGGGATGCTCACTTCCTTATTCAGATAAGAGCTGTATGTAACCATGCAGGAAAAACCAACAGCCAGAGAGAAAAAGGATTGTCCCAAAGCATACAGTACCCCTTCAGCTGTTATATTCGAGAAATCGGGCCGTAAGAAAAAGCGAACCCCTTCCATGGCGCCATCCAGCGTCAAGGATCTTACAACCAATATGATGAAAAAGATAAATAACAGCGGCATCAACAATTTGCTTGCCTGTTCGATCCCCTTCTTAATTCCGAATGAAACAACGATGATATTAATAAGCAAAAATAGGGCGAGGCCGATTAACGTAACCAGCGGACTTCCAGTGACAGCACCAAACATTTCCGCATAGTCAGCAGAATCGGTGATCACCGTTCCGGGAATTGCTCTGGCACTGTATATCAATACCCAGCCTCCCACTACACTGTAAAAAGACAAAAGCAAAAAACAACCTACTATACCAAGCCTACCAATCCAAGGCCAGTGGGAATTGGGTGCAAGAACTTTATAAGCCGTGACGGCTTCTTTACCTGCTCCTCTGCCTATTATGAGCTCAGAAATCAACAAGGGCAGTCCGATTAATACTGTAAAAACAACAAATAGTAGAAAAAACGCTCCACCGCCGTTCATCCCGGTAACATATGGAAATTTCCAGATCGCGCCGAGGCCGATTGCCGCCCCCGCCGTCGAAAGGATAAATCCTATTTTTGAAGACCACTGCTCTCGATTTGTTTTCATAACATCCCTCCAATGCTGCTATTTTAATATAAAAGATAATATATTCGCTATATTTTCGTCCTCAGATTCCAAAGCTCCGGGAAAAAATAATGATCGAGTACCTTTTTCAAATAGCCTACCCCAGAAGATCCACCAGTCCCCGTCTTATGTCCTATGATTCGTTCGACTGTTTTCATGTGCCGGAACCGCCACTGTTGAAGGGAATCTTCGATGTCGACCAGCTTCTCTGCCAACTCATAAAGCGACCAGTATTGATCGATATTTTCATAAACCTCCAGCCAAGCTTTTTCCACACTAGGATCAGCTTCGTATGGTTCAGAAAAATCCCTTTCTATCATTTCAGGATTGATTGGCAGACCCGCCCTATGAAGAGCCTGAATGGCGGCATCATACAAACCAGGTGCGCGATAAGCTTCCATTAATTGTTGATAAATCACAGGATTTTGCTGATATATTTTTAATGCATGCGAAGTTTTAAAGCCCAGCGAAAACTCGATTAGCCGATATTGATAAGATTGAAACCCGGAAGCCTGACCAAGCTTATCCCGAAATTCAATATATTCGCTGGGAGTCAAGGTAGACAACACATCCCAGGCCGCGATGATTTGTTTTTGGGTTTTTTTCACCCGTGACAGCATTTTAAAAGCTTCAGACAAATTCCCCTTATGAATCGCCTGAATCGCAGATTGGATTTCGTGCAGAATCAGTTTCATCCACAGCTCACTCACCTGGTGAATGATAATAAACAGCATTTCATCATGGTGATCAGACAACGGTTTCTGACTGGACAACAAACGGTCGAGATCTAAATAATCGCTGTACGTCATTTTTTTCAAAAAATCGGTATGGATGCTGTCTTCTCTAGAATCAGTCTTCTTGTCAGCCATTTCTCTCCCCCTTTTCATTACAGACAGCGCAGTACAGCACGTACCGGACTCCCGTCAGCTTCTTCCAGTGCCAATGGCAGAGCGATCAGTTCATAATCTCCTGGAATGATATGATCGAGCATGAGGTTTTCCAGAATATAGACACTATTATCATGTAATGCATGATGAACTGGTAATTCCTTACTTTCTATTGGATCGACAGATGGCATATCTACTCCTAACAGCCCTACTCCCCGTTCTTTTAAAAAGGGGCCGATATCCGGATCAAGCAAAGGCATTTTTTCCGGAAACCGTTCAGGTTGATTCGGAAGCGAGCTATGCAAGAGTAGTCGTTTCACGCCATCAATCCGGAATTTCGACAAGATGTTCGCATCGATTTTTTCTGCATGTGAGACATCAACGACTTTGGCCGGACCAATATATGTGTCAATCGGGATATCAAGGACACGTTTTCCTTGGTTGTCGTAATGGTAAGGGGCATCTATATGAGTGCCTGTATGACAACTGGAACTGATTTGACCAATATTCACTGATCCGGTTTGTTCTTTAGAAAAGGTCAGGCGGTAGGAAAACGGTTCATCACCCGGCCAGTGAGCAATCCTGTTCGACATGGGTTGAGTGATATCTATCCATTCTGATGAGTTCATATTATGCTATAACCTCCCGCTTTTTTTCAAAGCGCAGAAAACGCTCTTCTTCCATGATGGTTCTCAATAAATCCACTACCTGCCACACTTCTTCAAATGTATTATATAACGCAACTGGTGCCAGTCTTATGCCGTTTGGAGCCCGAAAGTCCGGTATCACCCCTGCCTCCTTCAACGCTTTGCATATCCGGACAGCCTCTTCATGCTCGATGAAAACATGACCACCACGGGAATCATGCGAGAGAGGGTTTGCGATCGTAAAGTGATAACCATGCAAGCGATGCCTCACTAAGAATAGTAAATAATCCGTGAGATTCAGTGATTTCGCACGAATCCGTTCAATCCCTGCCTCCGCGAACATGTTTAAAGAACCTATCATTGGCGCCATGCTGAGGATATGAGGAGTGCCGATTTGAAAGGCTCCAGCCGATGCAGCCGGGCTCAATGTATGTTCCATATCGAATTGTTTTTCTTTATTCGAACTGAACCACCCAGCTAAACCAGGATTCATGCCGAAATAGCGCCGGTTTACATACAAACCTCCGACACTCCCTGGCCCGCCGTTCAAATGCTTATATGTACACCAAAAAGCAAAGTCGACTTCCCACTCATCCAATTGATGGGGTATTGCACCAATAGAGTGACATAAATCAAAACCAATCAGAATCCCACGTGAGTGAGCAGCTTCGGTCAGACGTTTGATATCAAGCACCTGGCCGCTGCGGTAAAGGACACTCGGCAATACGATCAGAGCAATTTCGTCCGTCATTTCCGAAATGATCTGTTGTTCATCCAGTGTTCTCCCGTCCGAGCTTTTCACTCGAATCAGATGTTTATCCGGATCATATCCTTTTTGCTCAAGCTGGCTCTGTAAAGCGTATATATCTGAAGGGAAATTCAATTCATCTGCTAAAATCTTTGTTCTACTGCCATTTGGCTGATAGAAACTGGCGACAAGCTGGTGCAGGTTAATGGTGGTTGAACCAGTGATGACCACTTCCTCCGGTTCAGCCCCTACTAACGGTGCAGATAACTCCCCTAACGATTCCGCCAGGTAGTACCATGGGTTTTCTCCAGAAGTCCAGCCGTCAATACCGTTTTGCTTCCATGAATCCAGCACAAGATGGACGGCCTTTTCTGCAGATTTTGAGAGTAATCCCAATGAATTGCCGTCAAAGTAAATGACATCTTTGTCTATGTAAAATTCACTGCGAAAATTAGCTAGTGGATCTTGCTGATCCAATTGTTTTGCATATTCCCTGCTCCACCGGTCTTCGTGCTTTTTTGTTTCCAAAAGCCGCTCCCTCCTTTTGAAAAATTCTGTCAATTCGACTATATAGTTTACCTGCATGAATGTCAACGACTGCCAGAATGCTGACCTGATTCCTTTTTGCGTTATCATCCAACCAGCTTCTCTTAGTAATAAAGCGTTAATTCTATTTATCTATCTTCCGCTTATGCGATTGATCCAGTTAAGTCCTTAGCACTAAGCAGGTCTCCAAAGGATTTGCCAATCTTAAAAATATGAAGAAAATCTTAAAATTATCCAGCTTTTATCCCTGGTATTTCTATCAAAAACAATTATAGTCTATGTAAGCGTTTACTTATACGGATATAAACGCTCCCCAATTCCCACCTTTGTCCTACACCACGTTATTGTTGGCTTCCGTTCTCTGTGTATTTATTTATCACAAGTATCTTTCATTCTTATAAAGGTGCTTAATCTATTTCTTGAAAGGAGGAATTTCTCTAGCTTTTTTAGCTTATCAAAGAAAAAAGGAGGATGTTAAGTAATGAAGAAAAAATGGATTATAGGTTTGTCAGCTTTACTTTTTCTTTTTTTCGTCGTTTCCACAAGTATTGAAGCTGCGGATAACTCCGAACCAGAATGGAACAACAACCCGGAAACATTCAAAGTAAATCGCGAACCTGCCCACGCTACATTAATGCCTTATGATTCGATAAAAACAGCCTTGGAGGGAGATAGAACTGCCTCATCGTTTTATAAGTCCTTAAATGGTGAATGGCGTTTCCGCTGGTCCAAGAACCCGGATGGCCGACCAGAGGACTTTTACAAGAATTCCTATGACATATCCACATGGGATACGATCCAAGTCCCCGGCAACTGGCAGCTGCAGGGCTTTGATTATCCGATTTATACCAATATTACGTATCCTTGGACAGGGTATGAGCAGCCTGAAGCACCTAAAGCACCTACTGTGTACAATCCTGTCGGCTCTTATAAACGTACATTTACTATTCCTGACAACTGGGACGGCAGGGAGATATTCCTTTCCTTTAAAGGGGTCGAATCCGCTTTTTATGTCTGGATAAATGGCGAAAAAGTCGGTTACAGTGAAGATAGTTATACACCGGCAGAATTTAATATTTCCGATTATCTTCATCCTGGTGAAAATTCATTGGCGGTGGAAGTGTATCGATGGTCGGACGGCAGCTGGCTGGAGGACCAAGATTTTGTCAGGCTTAGCGGCATATTCCGGGATGTTTATTTATACAGTACACCAACCATCCACATGAACGACTTCACGGTAACAACGGATTTGGATGAAGCATATGTGGACGCTTCCTTGGATGTAGAGGTCGATATTCAGAACTTCTCAGAAAGCAAAGAAGCCAATGAATACCAAGTAGAAGCCCACTTATATAATGAAAACGACAAACTCGTCAGCAAAGAACCCATTAAAATGGATGTCCGTCTAGATGGAAAACAAGCATTTACAACAAACAGCAGCCAATTAATCAAAAATCCGAAAAAATGGTCGGCAGAAAATCCGAATCTGTATAAATTGGTGCTTGTGCTTAAGGACAACAATGGAAATATAATCGAAACAGAAAGCAGTAAAATCGGTTTTCGTGAATTCGAATTAAAAGAGGGACAAATGCATTTAAACGGGAAACCTATTGTCTTCAAAGGAGTCAACAGACATGAAATCGATCCGGATACTGGCCGCAATATCTCCGAAGAAACAATAATCAAGGATATAAAGTTAATGAAAAAATTTAATATTAACGCGGTTCGTACTTCTCACTATCCCAATAATGAGCGGTGGTACGAACTCGCAGACGAGTACGGACTCTACTTGATTGATGAAACCAATCTGGAATCTCACGGAGCAAATAACATTTTGCCGGCTAGTGATCCGCAATGGCTGGATGCATCATTGGACAGACTCCAATCCATGATTGAAAGGGATAAGAACCACCCATCCGTACTGATATGGTCATTGGGTAATGAAGCAGGCCGTGGCGATTCCTTTAAGAAAATGGCGGAATGGGCACATGAAGCTGACCCTACCAGACTTGTCCATTATGAAGGGGATAATCGCTGGACTGACGTAGAAAGTCATATGTACCCTTCCGTCGCTTCTGTCGAAAGTTATGGCAAGTCGGGGAATGATAAACCGTATATCCTTTGCGAGTATGCCCATGCGATGGGAAACAGTGTCGGCAACCTATATAAGTATTGGGATGTCATTGACAAATACCCGAATCTTCAGGGTGGTTTTATTTGGGATTGGGTCGACCAATCACTGCGTGAACCGACACCTGTCAAAAAAATAGTCAATGATCAAAGTGCTAACCCTGTCGAAGGCCGGTTGTTTGGCGAATCGATAGAAGGAGAAAATGGTAAGGCAATCGATGGATATGTTACCGTTCCACAAGAAAAAAAGTTGGACATAACGGAGAAACAACTAACCTTGGAAGCTTGGGTAAAGCCCGAAGCAACCAGTACCCACAGTCCATTTATCGCGAAAGGAGACAGTCAGTATGCACTGAAACAAAACGGCAGCCAACTAGAATTTTTCGTTTATAACCAAAATCTCTCCAATCCATGGATAACCGTGTCTGCCTCTTTACCCGACAACTGGGAAGGCAATTGGCACCATGTAGCAGGTGTTTATGATGGGCACGCTTTAAAACTGTATGTGGACGGACAATTGCTGGCTGATAAAGCCTATGATGGAGATATTAGCAGTAATGCTTTCGCTGTCAATATTGGCCGGAACACAGAAGCCGACCGTGTAACTACTGCAGTCATTGACCAAGCAGCCATTCATAACCGAGCTTTATCGGCGGAGGAATTGACAAGCGACAGAGGACCGGACAGTTCCACCGTGCTATGGATGGACTTCAACGAAGTAACAGAGGAAGAATTTGAGCAAAAAGAATACTTTGCTTACGGCGGAGACTGGGGGGACAATCCAAACGATGGTAATTTCCTTGCTAACGGCCTGGTCTTCCCCGACCGCAGCATTCAACCTGAACTTTGGGAAGTCAAAAAAGTCTACCAAAACATCAAGGTGACCGGAAAAGACTTGATCGACGGCTCTATCAGCATCCAGAACGACTTTTTGTTTACCAATTTGAGCAGCTATGATTTGGAATGGGAAGTAAAGGAGAATGACAAAACGATAGAAAAAGGAAAAGAGAAAAAATTGAATATCAAGCCAGGAGAACAAAAGCAAATAAATCTTGATTACAGTCAACCGGAACTGACACCTGGTGCTGAGTATTGGCTGAACATTCGCTTCACACTTCCTCATAAAACGGATTGGGCAAAAAAGGGGCACGTTGTAGCGTCGGAACAGCTGCAAATCCCCTACGAAGTACCAGACCAGCCTATGGAAGACATTTCTCAAATGCCAAGCATGACCTTGGATGAAACGAACGATTCAGTTACTGTTGAAGGGGAACAATTTCATTTGGACTTCGATAAGAAAGCCGGAACGATCTCCAGCTTTATCTATCGTGGAAACCAATTGATCAAAGCAGGACCGGAACCCAATTTCTGGCGGGCACCGAATGACAACGACAAAGGGAATGGAATGCCTTCTAGAACAGCCACTTGGCGTGAGGCGGGAAAAAACCGGACGATTGAAGAAGTAAAGGTAACTCCAATTGGTGACAAAGTTGTCAAAATCAACGTTCATTCTACGTTGCCGACAACCAACACATCCTCTTACAGTGTATCGTACGTCATTTACGGAAGCGGCGATGTCGTGATTGATAGTACATTGAATCCCGGCGCGGACCTTCCGGAAATTCCCGCAATCGGAATGGAGTTGACATTGCCAAAAGAATATGAAGAGATGACCTGGTTTGGTCGGGGACCGCATGAGAATTACTGGGATCGCAACAAGTCGGCGGACATCGGCTTGTATCAAAGTACGGTAGAGGATCAATTCATCCCCTACCTCGAGCCTCAGGAGACCGGCAACCACACCGGAGTCCGCTGGACGACTTTCACCAATAAACAAGGCATTGGGCTAATGGCAATCGGCCAACCATCTCTGGAAGTCGGCGCTTTACACTATACGGAACAGGATTTGGAAAACCATGCGCATCCCTACGAATTAGTGAGAAAAGATGATATCTTTGTAAGTCTGGATTATCACCAAATGGGATTAGGTGGCGACGACAGCTGGGGAGCGCGTCCTCACCCAGAATTCACACTAAACGCTGATAAGTCTTATACCTATTCCTATCGTCTCAAACCTATTTCAAATGACCAATCCGCTATGGAAGAAAGTAATAAACTGATAACGACAAACCTTGTGAAAAACATTGAAATTGATGGTGAAACTCTTCAAGGGTTCCACCCGGGAAAAACCGAGTACACGAAGCGTTATTTGGCTGGAAGCCTTACCGAGATACCGGAAGTTGAGGCGGTACCATTTGATGACCATGTCGATCTTGAAATTGTTCAAGCAGAAGAAATACCTGGTCGAGCAGTTATCATAGCTCGATCAAACGACGGTCTGTTGGAACAAACCTTCACTATCCAGTTTGAAACCGTCGAGGAACTGTTTCTCAGCGATATGGACTGGATAAGTGCAAACAGCGGCTGGCGCTCGGTCCAAAGAGATAAATCTGTGGAAGGCAATGACCTGCGTTTGCGGACAACGGAGGGTGTGAACCACTTTGAAAAAGGAATCGGCACGCATGCCAATTCTGAAATCGTTTTTGACCTAACAGGAAGTGGAGCCAAAAAGTTTGAAGCAGTGGCCGGGGTTGACGCAGAAGTAGGCAGCAATGGATCTGTCACTTTTGAAGTGTATGGAGATGAAGAAAAGCTTTTTGAAAGTGAAACAAAGACCGGCAATACTCCAGGTGAAGCAATATCTGTGGACATCGAAGGAGTAGAAATACTAAAACTTGTTGTAACCGATGCAGGAGATGGCAATAGTTATGACCATGCTGACTGGGGAAATGCCAAAATAAAGTAAAAGGTGACCTGCTGTCTTTCTCTCAAAAGAAAGGCAGCAGTGCGTTTTTTGTTTCTTTTTAAAAAAAGGTATGCTTTCTTGATTTTTTGTCCATCCCATTAATGATACAGTTATTTTGTAACATTATAGCCATTTAGGACGTCTAATCGACAAATGATACGGGAGGTTGTGGAATGAAAAGAGCATTCCTTTTTTTATTATTGGCAGCTGCCATACTGGCAGGATGCGGTTCGAACAATCAGGATGAGGAGGCTGAAGAAGTGAATGGAAACGATGACGGGTCCCTAAATCAGGTAAATGCAGAATTGATGGAACAGAGTCCGCTGGTTTATCAATATTCCGTGAGTAATAATAGCGACGAGAAGATTAAGTTAGAATTTACAAGTTCCCAGCGTTATGATTACGAAATTACAAATGATGCCGGCGAGCAAGTTTTTCTCTTTTCCAGTGTTACCTCGTTTGCACAAGTAATGGGGGAAGAAACGCTTCATCCTGGTGATACGCTTGATTATCAAATCGATTTACGTGAACGCGACATGGAACCAGGCGATTATTTGCTGACAGCCTGGTTGACCCCAAGTGGCGGGGAGAAATACAAAGCCGAACAATCCTTCACCATACCAGGGGAAGAATAAATAGAGCAGGGCTCCCGGTTACAACGAGGGAACCCTGCTCTTTTCTATTACTTTTGCGTAAACGCACGTGTTTGTAAGATGCTTTCCATCCGCCGATACATCCACGTTCTTCAATATTCCTTCTAGTTCGTAGCCCAGCTTTTCCGGAATGGCGCGACTGTTAAAATTCTTTTCCTCACACCTTATTTCCACACGGTTGCAGTTAAGTTCAACGAATGCAAAAGAGGTCAAGGCATCAATGGCTTCTGTCATATAACCAAGCCCAGCGTACTTTGTATCGATCCAGTAACCTAATTCGCATTTTGGTACTTCCCAATCGATATTGTGAAAGCCGGAAGAACCGATAAACGCATTTGATTCCCGGTGAAATAGCAAGTATCTTAATTTTTCCCGCTTAAGAAAACGGATATGGGCCTCTCTAATGTCCGCTTCGCTATCGGATTCTGTTGGAGTAGTTTGGGCAAACGGCATCCATGGACGCAATTCTTCGATTGATCTTTTGACCGCCTGATTCACCAATTCACCATCACCTTGTTCAGGCCTGCGTAAAAGCAGCCTTTCTGTTTTCATTTCAACAGGTATATCCAATAATACAGGATTCAATGGAGTACCTCCTCTCTTCCGTTATTATTTTACTTCCTTAAGAATATTCGCCGGTACTCCCCCAGCTACTACATTTGCAGGGATATTCTTAGTCACAACAGAACCAGAGGCAATGATAGCGTTATCACCAATCGCAACCCCAGGGTTGATCACTGTCCTTCCGCCTATCCAGACATTATTACCAATGGTAACAGGTTTTCCGAACTCAGCACCAGCCTTACGAGCTTCCGGATCGAGGGGGTGAGCAGCTGTGTAAATATGTACACCAGGAGCCAATAAACAATCATCGCCAATGTGTACCTCGCAAACATCAAGTATCGTGCAATCAAAATTTGCATAGAACCTTTCTCCGACATGGATATTATAACCATAATCACATCGGAAGGTCGGCTCTACAAAAAAACGATCGCCTGTCGAGCCAAACAGCTCCTTAAGGAGATCCCTGCGCCTTTCGTCATCCGACTCAGTGGTTTGGTTGTAAAGTCTGGTCAGCCTGCGGGCATTCTTGCGGTCTGCAACCAATTCTGGATCCCCAGCATTATATAACTCACTGCCAATCATTTTTTCTCTTTCTGTCTTCATGTAATAGTCTCCCCTTCTCACCAATGACAAGTTTGCTAGATAATATACAGGGTAACATAAAAAATTGAAATTATCAGAAAAAGTTATATAGTGCAATTGCCTTGCACATCCATGGCAAAGAAAACATACAGATTGGAGAAGATTCTAGCATGACAGTGTGTTGTTTCACGTATATTTATTGCTTAACATTTTACTGCACTGTCTCCCCTGCCCTTTTGCTACATTCGAAAACATGCTTAAAAACAAGCTTCAGATTGGCCTTTTTGCCGGGTCGGAGCTAGACAACACCACCCGAGAACTTAACCTTTTATAAAAAACACTCTACCAAGTCGCAGTGGTAGAGTACTGGGGGACAGTCCCCATCTGTTTTTTATTGATTTTCAGGTGTCAAAAGTTGGATAGTTCTGGCCAACAGGGCTGTACGCTTAGCAAACGTTGTAAGGTCGACATATTCTTCGGTAAGGCTATGTGAATACTCTCCAAGCGGTCCCATGCCGTCCACGGTAGGGATTCCCTCATCTGCTGTGTACGCTGCATCCGACGCTCCGCCTGTTCCGACATCCTTTATGGACATCCCCAACTCTTTTCCTGCATCCCGAATAACATCCAGAAGCTTTTCCGTCTCTTCTGTTTTTTCCATCGGTGGCTGTGCCATCCCGCCTTCCAAATAGGTTGATGTTCCTTCTACTGTATCCTCGTCGGCAATATCGGAAATTTCTTTTGTGACCTCTTTCGCCTGTTGCTTGTCCTTGACACGAACATCGATTTTGGCATCAGCATCAGGTGGTACGGTATTACTCGAGGTTCCACCATTAAAGAGACCCACATTGACCGAAAGACCTGATTCGTAGTCGTTCAGATTTTGTAGTTTTATGACTTTATGTGCCAGTTCATTTATCGCACTCCTGCCAAGTTCCGGTTCAACTCCAGCGTGAGCGCCTTTTCCCTCGACCTCAATGTCGAACCGGCCAACTCCTTTCCGCTCGGACACAACCGCATCGCCAGGTCGTCCAGATTCAACCACTAATGAATAGTGCTTATCTGCTGCCGCCTTTTTTATCAACGGTTTGGAGGTTGGAGAACCAATTTCTTCATCGCTGTTAAAAATGACATGAACGTTTTTATAAGCGTCCGATCCGCTCTCCTTTAATGCCTTGAGAGCATATAATACAGCGACATGACTGGATTTTTCGTCACTTACACCTGGCCCATACGCAAAATCATCAATAATTTCAAATGGACGTTCTTTTGCTGTTCCTTTCGGAAAAACTGTATCCATATGTGCGACAATTATAATTTTTGGTTCGCTACTGCGTTCAGCCTTCACTTCCAAATTATTCCCTAGTTTTTTCTCCCGATGGGTATGAACGTACATTCCCAACTGCTCAAACTTAGTTTTCAGAAGGGTGCCGACTTTGTCTACGTCTTCTTTATCATGCGTGTTGCTGTCCATATTGACCAATTCCTCGAGCAATGCCGTCATTTCCGGCATTTTACTTTCCAACTTTTTTTCGAGATTCATATCATAAAACCTCCTTATCATCTTCTATTCTACCTATTCCCAATAAGAAACGGATGACACGTAAAATCTTTTTCTAGTAGAGGTAAGACATAATCTTTCAACCTATATACTTTTAATAAGAGAAGCTCTTATCTGAAAATAGAGAACACAAAGAATGATAGGCGGAGATAGAGGCGCAGTGACATTTATCCTCTCAACCGGTTGTCCTATACACGCTGAGAGCATAAAAATAACACCATGCTTGATGGTGTTTGTTCGTTGCAAAGAGGAATAGAAGGAAGGGAAAGCTGGAGGGGAAGGTGTCTCCGAAACTGTGGGATTAAATATTCATCCCGGCAGTCAAGCTATGATCTATTTTTTCATCGATCAATTCAATCAGCTGTAATTCCTTTTGCTTATCCATGTGACGGTAATGATGGGAATCCCCCGGCTGCTTATCTTTCTCATCAGCCAAATGAATTACTTGTTGTAAATCATTTAATTGAACATTCCCTTGCGGCAGTGCAGATTCGGTATGAAACAGAATCGCATGGGCAATCTCTTTTGCTGCTTGCTTGTCTTCCCCGAGACGAACCAGTAATTTATGAGCCCTTTCCGCTCCTTTAATAGGATGAATGTCATACGCCCGGTATAACTGATAATCCCATTCTCCATTTCGATACCATTGATAATGGCCGATATCATGGAGAAAGCCTGCTTTGGCTGCCCAATCCGGATTCACATTGTAGGACAAAGCCAGCTTATAAGCGTGGAATGCTACAGAAATTGCATGCGCCATTCCAGAGCGCCTAACATATTTTTGGGCTATCGAATGCTGGTAAATATCTTTCATTGTGACAGGTCTCATGATGATGCCTCCTCTGCTGTTGATTTTGGTTAAATTATCGAATATCGTATCATTAATCCTGTATCGAATCAATCTGTTGGTGATGTGATCTAACAGGAAAATGTAAGAAGTTCTTCCTTATAGATTGGAATTGCCTATCGTATACCCTATCCGTCAGTTTCTGAATCTATTAGAAAACGAGTACTGTCCGATTTAGGTTCAGTACTCGTTTTCTTGTTTCATTTATCAACTAAAAATACGGTCAATTTCACTTATTTCTTCTTCAGTCAATTTCACATCCAATGTCTTCAAGTTATTCAGTACCTGCTCAGACCGCTTAGCGCCAGGAATAATGGCATCAATGGATGGACGGGTCAAATACCATGCTAGGACTACATGAGCAACCTCTGCCCCTTTTGCTTCGGCAATGCTGCGTACCTTGTCCACCTTCACAAGGTTTTTCTTAAAATTGTCCCCTTGGAAATGCGGCATTTCTTTACGCAAATCATTGAATGTTGTTTGCTCCGTGTACTTGCCCGCCAATAATCCGGAAGCAAGCGGAAAATATGGTATAAAGGAAATATTGTTTTCTGCCGTATAAGGCAATAATTCTTTCTCTGCATCGCGCTGAAGCAGATTGTATTCTCCTTGGTAAACATCGACGTAGCCATCTTTATTTGCTTCTTTCAACTGGTCGATTGAAAAGTTCGAGACACCGATGGATTTGATCTTGCCTTGGTCCTTTAGTTCCTTCAGTGCTCCAACAGCCTCGTCTTTTGGAGTGTATTCATCCGGAAAATGGATATAAAATAAATCAATATAGTCTGTTTGCAGCCTTTTCAAGCTGTCTTCTACCGATTTTTTCAAAAATGCCGGAGAGTTATCCATGACGGTGTCATCGCCGACAAACTTATGTGCCCCTTTTGTAGCAAGGACGACCTCATTCCGCCTGCCAGTCTCCTGGAGCACTTCACCGATCAGTTCTTCGGAGCGTTCCGGGCCATAGATAAACGCGGTATCTAACAAATTGACTCCGTTGGTTATCGCTGTACGCACTAAACTTTTTCCTGCTTCTTCGTCGAGATTTGGATAAAGATTATGTCCACCGACTGCATTTGTACCCAGACCAATCGGATTGACCTTCAAACCAGATTTTCCTAATTGGGTTTGTTCTGTCATATGACATCAGCTCCTTTACTGTTTAGATAATATCATTACATATATTGGATGGAAATTGAAATAGAATGCTTCAACTCTTTAATGAGCCGAACCAATCTCTCGAGTAAATGTACCTAATTTCGCTACATGGTGTACTATTGTCCTAACATTCAAATTACTGACGATGAGGCAAACTTCCTGTTTTTTCTTTTTCGGCACTCAAATGATTGCGCTTACATTCCTGTTTAGTATAATACCAATTGAAACGTTTCAATTATTAATAAGAAAGGGTGCTAGGATGAAGAAAAAGTGTGCGTTGGTATTAATATTTTTATTGCTAGTCAATGCTGCCATTACAACGCCTGGTTTTGCGGATACTTCTCCAAAAGGAAAGGAAGTTGCCTTATCGAAGCAATTAAAAGCTATTTCTAAACAAACATACCGTTACTTTGAAGAATTCACGGATAACGAGACAGGTCTTACCGCTGATGCTGTACGCTGGAATGACGGAAAAATCAACATTCAATCACACACGTCTCCAACCAACATAGGCATGTATATGATGAGTGTCGTATCTGCTGAAGAACTTGGACTCATCAACCGTCAACAAGCTCTAAAAAATCTCCAAAAAACCATCCAAACTTTAGAAAACATGGACACGTGGAACGGTCTTTACTATAACTGGTATTATACAGCGGATGCCACTCTTATGACAGATTGGGGACAATTCATTTCCACCGTGGACAACGGCTGGCTTTCAGCTGGATTAATCGTGGCGGGACAAGCATATCCAGAGCTTTATGAAAAAACCAATACCATTGTAGAAAACATGGATTATTCTACTCTCTATGATCCTGAAGTAGGACAAATGAGAGGAGGTTATGATGTCGAAACCGGAAGTTTAACCGCACACCATTACGGAGCATTTTATACGGAACCACGAGTAGCAAGCTATATTTCTATTGGGAAAGGAGATGTACCGAAGGAACACTGGTGGAAAATGAATCGGACGATGCCTGAGAGTTGGGACTGGCAAGCCCAAACACCTCAAGGACATGTGGAAACGTATGATGGAGTCGAAGTATTCGAAGGTCACTATAGCTACAATGATCAGAAATATGTGCCTAGCTGGGGCGGAAGTATGTTTGAAGCCTTAATGCCTTCGCTTGTGATCAAAGAAAAAGAACTTGGAACCCAAGCTTTGGGATTGAATAATCAACGACATGTCGATCTTCAAATTAACTATGCTGAAGAACAAGGGTATCCAGCCTGGGGAATGTCACCAGCTGCTACTCCTGAAGGTTATTCCGAGTTTGCCGCAACACCTCTCGGTATGGATGGTTACAAGTCGGATGGAACGATCACTCCGCATGCAACTTTCCTGGCGTTAGAATATGCTCCGATGGAGGCATTCCAAAATATTCAAACGTTAAAAAGTTTTGATGCTTATGGAAAGTATGGCTTCCTTGATTCTGTCAATGTCGAAACAGGTGAAGTTACAAAAGCTTACCTGGCTCTTGATCAAGGCATGACTATGGCCGCCATAGCGAATTATTTGAAAGACGGCCTACTCAGAGATTATTTTCATCAGGATGAAATAGGAAAAAACCCGGAGGATTTACTAATAAAAGAAAAATTCTCCATCAATTGATTATGGAGTGCCAAGTCCCGTTATTACGGGATACTTGGCACTTTTTCCATACTTTATATGGAACATACCACTACATCAAAGTTATGGCCACCCTAGGCATTCCCCCTCCCTATCCCTTCAGCATCACGATCGGGAATAAATAAGTTCAATTTGATATTACACCTTTCTCTACTTAGCAACTTATGATTAAATGCTTGTAAGGGATTTCAACCTTACTTTGAAATGTTTTTTTAAATCCTTTAGAGAGGGGTTATTAGAATGGCGATAAACATAAACCAAGAGGCCCGGGAATTTCACTTGACCAACGGAAAAATAAGTTACATTTTTCGTGTCATGGAGAAAAGCGGTCAACTGGAACATTTGTACTATGGAAAAGGCGTGAACCACCGAAAAAGTTTTAAACATTTGATTGAACGTGAAGCAAGGCCTGCTTCGACAAATATGTTAGAAGGCGACTATACCTCCTCCCTAGAGCATATCAAACAGGAATATCCGAGCTATGGAACGACGGATTATCGCTATCCTGCTCATAAAATCATTGGTCAGCACGGCAGCCATGTAACCAACTTCCAGTATGAAAGCTATCACATCACCAAAGGGAAACCGGCACTCGAAAACCTCCCAGCAACCTATACAGAGCAAGAAGAAGAAGCAGAAACGTTGGAAGTTGTCCTTTTCGATAAGATACTACAGTGCAGATTGATTTTGAGCTATAGCATTTACACGAATCGCAGCGTTATCACGCGAAATGCCCGTTTCGTCAACCTGGGAAATGAAACTTGCTTTCTGGACAGTGCAATGAGCACAAATATCGATTTGCCAGATGATCAATTTGAAATGGTACATTTAAATGGTGCCTGGGCACGTGAAACCCACCTTCAGGCACAATCCCTGTTCAAAGGGGTTCAGTCTATTTCAAGCTCTCGGGGTGCAAGCAGCCATATACACAACCCCTTTCTTGCTTTAAAGCGTAAGCAGACGACCGAATCTAGTGGGGAAGTATTTGGATTTAGTCTTGTTTATAGCGGGAACTTCGTTGGCCAGATTGAAGTGGACACATTTGGGGTGACCAGAGTGATGATGGGGATCAATCCATTCCAGTTTAAATGGAAGTTAGCACCAGGTGAAAGCTTTCAAACACCAGAATGTGTCATGGTCTATTCAGATAAAGGGTTGAACGGTATGAGCAACACCTATCATGCGTTGTATCGGGAGAGACTTGTCAGAGGCCGTTGGCGGGACAAAGACCGTCCAGTCTTAATCAACAACTGGGAGGCAACCTACTTTGACTTCGATGAAGAAAAAGTGCTAGCAATTGCAAACACAGCTAAAGAACTAGGCATGGAATTGTGTGTTCTTGATGATGGATGGTTCGGTGAGCGGCATGATGATACCTCTTCACTAGGTGACTGGTTTGAGAATAAGCAGAAGCTTCCTGATGGTATTGATGGACTAGCCAGGAAAATAGATCGATTGGGAGTGAAATTTGGTTTATGGTTTGAACCAGAAATGGTAAGCAAAGGCACTAAATTGTTTTCAGAACACCCAGAATGGGTACTTTCGACTCCTGGTCGCCGGGCTTCTCATGGTCGTAATCAATATGTGTTGGATTTTTCACGTCCGGAAGTTGTCGATTACATTTATAAATTAATGGATAGCGTCCTAGAAAAGGCAACGATTTCCTATATAAAATGGGACATGAATCGATATATAACAGAAGCTTATTCCTCTGATTTGGAAGCTGACCGGCAGGGTGAAGTGATGCATCGTTATATTCTCGGTGTTTATCAGCTTTATGAAAGGTTGATCCACAAATATCCGGATATTCTTTTTGAATCGTGCGCGGGCGGCGGGGCAAGATTTGATCCTGGTATGTTGTACTATGCACCCCAAGCTTGGACCAGCGATAACACCGATGCGGTGGAGCGATTAAAAATACAATATGGTGCCTCGCTCGTTTATCCTTTAAGCGCGATGGGAAGTCATGTGTCTGCCATTCCTAACCATCAGGTCGGCAGAACGACTCCGCTTCATACTCGTGTAAATACAGCATACTTTGGTACATTTGGGTATGAACTGGATATCACAAACCTTACTGCAGCCGAAAAAGAAGAAGTAAAGGAACAGGTACGCTTTTTTAAAGAGAAACGCTCGTTAATCCGAACCGGCCGATTTTACCGGTTACTTAGTCCATTCGACGGAAATGAAACAGCCTGGATGGTAGTTTCGAATGATCAGTCAGAGGCCATTGTAGGTTATTATAAAGTGTTAGCAAAACCAAATGATAAGTTCAATCGGATTAAACTGCAAGGACTTGATCCTGATAAACGGTACTTGATCAACAACAATCCTGTCGATCATTTCGGGGACGAACTGATGAATATCGGTATATTGCTGAAACGAAATGAAACAGGATACCCACAAGACTTCAATTCGGAAGTGTTTGTTTTGAAGGAAGTATAAGTGAAGAGTTGGGCTGCTGAGTTCATCTCGGCAGCCCACAAACTTTAATTAGCCATTATAGGGTTACTGTGCTTTTCTTTTTCATATTCTTGTATCTCTGTTGCTTTTCCCGCACATCCGACAAGCGTTATTTTAGATTGGGCAAGGTCTTTTGCAGCATTTTTAGCTTTGCTTAAATACTGGCGCGGATCTAAAGCTTCTGGAGTTTCTATAAAATGATTCCTGATTGCAGCAGAGTAAGCATTTTTCAATTCAGTCGAAACATTCATCTTAGCCATTCCTAATGAGACACACCGTTTAACATCTTCATCAGGGATTGCAGACCCGCCATGTAATACCAAGGGAACTTCCACCAAGTGGGCAATTTCCTGAATGCGAATGAAATCGATGTCCGGCTCTCCTTTATAGATGCCATGCGCAGTTCCAATTGCTGGGGCCAATGTCGGAACCTTTGTCCGTTTAATGAATTCTACACATTCGGCCGGTACTGCTTTTTGTGCATCCTCATCAGAAACAACGATGTCATCTTCAACTCCACCTACTTTTCCCAACTCTGCTTCCACATTGATGTCCAGATGCTTTGCTATTTCCATTACTTGATTTGTCTTTCTAACATTTTCTTCAAATGGATGCATGGATGCATCGATCATCACTGAAGTGTATCCAGCCCGGATACATTGCACTATTACGGAATACTCTGTACAGTGATCTAGATGAAGTGCTACTGGCACATTATATTGGTTTGATGCTTTTTCGGCAGCTGCTACAATATTTTCAGCTCCTAATGACTTGACGGAACCTACTGTTGTCTGCAGAATTACTGGAGCTTTGACCTCGTCGGCTGCTTCCACCACTGCATAAATCATATCCAATGAATGTACATTAAACGCGACAATTCCGAATCCTTCACTTCTAGCTTTTTCTAACATAGGTGTAGATGATATCAGTCCCATAATACGCCTCCTGAGATTTATTGTTCTAATGCTTCACTGATTTTCGATAAAATTTCTGTTTCATCTCCTGCACGGAGGAGTTCTCTCCTGTTTTCCTCATGAATCAGCATTCGTGATAAGGATGCCAAAGCCCGAATGTGTGTATTACCTGCTTCTTCCTTAGGGATAAGTAAGGCGATAAAAAATTGTGCAGGTTTATCGTCTAAAGAATTCCATTCAATTCCTTTATTGCTTTTTAAAATAATAATACCAGGTGACTCTATCGCTTCATTCTGTGTATGAGGAATGGCAAAACCATCTTGAAACCCCGTCGTACTTTCAAGTTCCCGCTGTTTCAACCCTTCTGCCACAAGTGCAGCTGACGAGGCGATCTTCGCTTCAACTGCCATGCGCCCAATCAAATCGAAAACCTCCTGTTGAGAAGAAACCGATTGATTCAAACGTATTTGATTAGAGCTAAGCAATTTGTTCGTTGTTTTCATCCTCTTCCCCTTTCTGCTTTTCCTTTTCATGTTTATGCTTTTTATAAAATCCGTAAATAAATGCTCCTGTCAAAGAACCGGCAAGAATAGCAATCACCCATTGCACTGCTCCTGTTACTACAGGAAGTACCAAAAAACCACCATGTGGAGCAGGTACTTGTACTCCCATCACGTAAGTCAAAATTGCAGATACCGAGGAACCTGCCATCAGAATCGGAATCACAACAATCGGGTTCTTGGCTGCGAAAGGAATCGCTCCCTCTGTTATATGGGTTGCACCCAGAATAAAGTTAACGCCCCCAGCATTCCGTTCAGCCTGGTTGAAGTACTTTTTAAAGAAAAGGGTGGCAAATGCTATGACTAGCGGCGGAGTTATACAAGCAGCCGATACACCCGCCATGAAATAAAAATTCCCTTCTGCCAATAGTGCCGTACCTGTTACATAGGCTGCTTTGTTTACTGGTCCACCCATATCAAAGGCGGACATAGCACCGACAATCAAGCCAAGTAAAATCGGATTCGCATCCTGAAAATTAGACAGGAATGTTTTCATCCCTTCATTAATAGCTGTCATTGGCTCAACTAATAACGTCATGACTATTCCAATCAACAAGATTCCGATTAAGGGATAGAGAAAAATAGACTTTAATCCATTGAGCGATTTCGGCATCCTGCTGAACAGCTTTACAAGTAATAAGACAATGTATCCGCCAGCAAAACCGGCAACAATTCCTCCAAGAAATCCCGCTCCTCCATTACTGGCAATTAATCCCCCGATAAAACCGACTACCAATCCCGGACGTTTAGCAATTGACTCAGCTATGAACGCTGCTAGAATCGGTACCATTAATTGAAAAGCAAGTCCACCTGTACTATTTAGAAAGGCAGCAACGGAATTATATGATTCGTGGTCTGGATCTGCTGAATGTATTCCGAATAAAAACGACAAAGCAATCAATACACCGCCGCCGACTACAAAAGGCAGCATATAGGAAACACCATTCATCAAATCTTTGTAAATGGAATGCAAAATTGCTTTTTTCCCAGTTGGATGACTTCCAGAATCCGTAATCACTTCCTGCGGGCCATCCTTTTTTGCTTTGTATACGGTTGCTTTTCCATCAATAATTGTTTGAATCAATTTTTCCGGTTCATGAATCCCCTTCGCCACAGGGACCTCGACAACCGGCTTGCCATGAAAACGACTGGCTTTGACATCCTTATCAGCAGCTATGATTACTCCATCGGCTTCTGTAATTTCCTGTTTCGTTAGAGCATTTTCTATACCGGACTGTCCGTGTGTCTCAATTTTAATCTCAATCCCAAGTTTTTTGGCCGCCTGCTTTAACGCCTCCTCTGCCATAAATGTATGGGCTATTCCTGTGGGACATCCGGTTGCCGCTACGATTTTAATATCAGCCATTGATGAACTCCTCCTTTATTTGGGTAATTTTCACTTCTTGTATAAGTGCATCTATATCAGAAAGGCTGCACAGCCCTTTACTGAATGCAGTCGCAGATCCTCCAGCAGAAGCATATTGCAAAGCTTCTTCCAGAGAGGAGCCTTGTTCAAGCTTACCGATAAACAGAGCAAGTAGTGCATCTCCAGAACAAGCGGTATTGATAACTTTTCCTTTCGGCGCTGTAACTTTTAAAATTTGACTTGGAGAAATATAGATTGCTCCAGCTTCTCCTCGAGATACGAGCACTTGGTTTGCACCATTCTCTAACAATTTTCTGGAACAGTTAACAATAGTAGACACATCCATATTTTCTTTGCTTATCCCAAAGAAGCTGGCAAGCTCTTCATCATTCGGTTTAATTAAATAGGGCCGAAAAGGCAAACACTCCAGTATTTCTTTAGAACTTATATCCAAAACCAGTCTTATATTGTTTTGCCAGCAAATACTTGCAATCTCAGTATAAAACGTGTCATCCACTCCTCCTGGCAAGCTTCCCGAAACAAAAAGCATACTATGTTCGGGAATCATCGCAACTTTTTCTAACATTTCTTCCTTGCGCTCTTCCGGTATTGCGGGACCTTTATTGACAATCTTGTATTCCTGTTCAGCATTGGCAAAAATATTGATTCTTGTAATGCCTTTTACCTCTACGAAATCAGTGGCGATCTGTAACTTATTCAGCTCCTCCTTTATAAAACAGCCTGAAAAACCAGCAATAAAACCAAGTGCAGTACTGTTGATTCCCAACTTTTTCAACATGATTGATATGTTTATTGCTTTACCGTTTGGCTGATAATCCTCCTCATAAGTACGATTAACGTGATTGGGTCTTAATGCCTCCAATCCGACATATAGATCTATGGCCGGATTCGGAGTCAGGGTGTAAATCATGGAGACACCTTCCTTCTTCAAATTCCTTAATTTCATTGTTACATAGAACTCCATGTAAATGTTTTCAGTTTTTGTAAACGTTTTCTCGAAATGAAAAGTGCGGTTGCGGATACTTCACATATCCTTAGAAACGTTTTTATATAAAAATTCACATGTGTTTAAAAACAATAACCCCTAAATATGGAACGGGTAGTTATTTCCTGCAAATGAGTAAGAATTCGAAGTCGATTATGTGACCTTATGAAAAAAACGATCGGGAAGCCCAATAGAAGCGGTTGACGACTAGCAGGTTAGAGAGTTCCCTACTCACCCATGATGCGCTCATCCAAGAATCTCGAGATTTGCCTACAAAAAAATGCCCTGTAATATCAGAGCATTCTTATCGCATAAGCGTCGAGTAATATTCTGGATAACACACTGAGTGGAAGTCTGGAACGAACTTCATAATCTGGAAAGTAAGACTGACTTCCTTTATATCCAATGAAGGCCATCTCTGACATCATTCCCAAGCTTGATTCCATCCTTGTTGTCAATGTAATAGTCGTGATTTGGCGGATGTTCAAGTTCTTACAAGCCTCTACCAATTCACTTGTTTCACCGTTTAACGAAACAAAAATCGCCAGTTCACGCTCTCTTATCTCTCGTGACTTAATACGAATAATATTTGGATCGTCATGTACTTCACAGTTTTTTCCCATGAGTTGTAGCTTGATCGTCATTTCATGAGCAATCATCTCTGAAAAACCGCGCGCAAATATGTAAATTTTCTCTGCATCATGAATTTTTTGTACTGCATCCTCAATTTGACCAATACTCTGTAACTGTATCGTTTTTACCACTTCTAATTCATTTTTTTTAATAGCGTGTTTTATTTTCATATCTATGTTTTCCATTTCATCGTTTTCATCTGTTATTTGAACCTTTTCTTTTAAGCTGTATTTAAAAGAGGTATAGCCGTCATAACCTATCTTTTTCATTAGTCTGACGATTGTTGCAGTAGAAACGCTCGCATTTTCACTCAATTTCACAATCGACATTGTAGATATCTCTTCTAGATGATTATTTATGTATTCAAGCAAATATCTTTCCGATTCACTTAACGTTTTATATACATCGGCAGGTATATCAAATAAAATATTGTTCATTTGTTCGTCATCCTTTCTTAGTAAATTTCCTCTAAATTTTTCTCATTATCTCACTTTTTTTATTACTTTTGCACTAGTATTATCATAAGTATAAACTTTCTTTATCTAGAGCCTAAAGAAACCATTTTGCTAAAGTTAAGCAAAATGGTTTCGCTCTTCCCTATTATTCTTTGTTCTTTGATTTATTGACTCTCTCCCCATAAGTATCCGGCCAGTCAAAAAACGCTTGAAAATCCATGAGAAAAGCCGTTTTGTCTTTGACCACCAGTTTTGCTATGATAATCTCACACAAACATAAACAAACCAAAACCAATAACCCGCTTATCATCCTGCCTTCACCCTTTCTTAAGTTTAAACAAAAGGTAATGTATGAAACGCGTTTCAGGTCAAGACGAAATTTTTTAAGGAAAGGAAGTCGCCAAACATGGCCAACATTCGGGAAATTGCCGGTCTTGCCGGTGTTTCGGTCTCGACCGTCTCACGCGTATTGAACAACCATCCCTATGTTCGGGATGAAAAAAGGCAAGCCGTGTATCAGGCAATGGAAAGACTCGATTATCATCGGAATCTTACTGCTATTCATCTATCGAAAGGATCAACAAACTTGCTGGGTGTCGTCCTCCCCTCCATTGAGACTCCCTATTTCAGTAATATTGTAGAAGGTATAGCGGAGGAAGGTTTAAAACATGATTTACAGCTTGTCCTGATTCAAACAAACTATCATGTCAAAAAAGAACTGGAAGCTTTAGAGCTGCTTCGAGGAAATTTAATCGACGGGTTGATTTTCACTTCACGAGCCGCGTCTCTGAAAATTATAAAAGATTACATACCGCATGGCCCCATCATTCTTTGTGAAGATTCCGATCAAACGGATCTGCCATCGGTCAGTATTCCTCATGAGAAGGCATTCATGGATGGTTTGGATTACTTGCTGACAAAAGGGCATACCAAAATAGCCTACACTTTGGGAAGAAAACAAGGTACAAATAGTCATAAACGTACGAAAGCCTATCAAACGGTGATGGATAAGATTAATCAACCAGTAAGGGAAAAATGGGTATTCGATAAATGTTTGACCATCGAGGATGGTATCCATGTAATGGAAAGTTGGTGCCGGATGCCAGAGAGACCAACGGCCTTTCTCGTAACCAATGATCAGGTGGCTGCCGGAATGGTCCTTACGGCCAAAGAAAAGGGAATATTAATTCCCGAAGATCTTGCCATCCTGAGCTTTGACAATCAACAGATTGCCAAAGCGATGCATATTTCAACGATCGACATACCGATCAAACAAATGGGAAAAAAAGCAGTCCAGTTTATCCAAAAAACAGAGAAAAAGAGCAAAGTTTCCCTGCCCTTTCAATTAATCGAGCGTGCAACTGTTTAAAAACATTATTTCTGTGCAATATTCCGCCCGGTTTTTCTTTCCGCCTTTCAGGGAATATTTCTTGTTACAGACTTTGAATGGAAAGGATGAAAATCATGATAGGTTTTATCGGGTTAGGTATAATGGGCGGCAATATGGCAGCAAATTTGCTTGCTAATGGAGAAGCACTTGTCGTTTACAATAGGACAAAAGAAAAAGGGGCCGAATGGGCAGATTCACCCAGCATTGTTGCTCATAAAGCAGATATCGTCTTTACCATGCTGACCAACCCCGAAGCTGTGGAATCCGTAGCATTAGGGGAAGATGGGCTATTAAATGGACTGACAAGAAATAAACTATGGGTGGATTGCAGTACGGTCAACCCAGCGTTTAGTAAAGCAATGGCAAAAAAGACAGAAGCGGCTGGCTGCAGGTTTATCGATGCACCTGTTGCTGGTTCAAAAGGACCTGCTGAACAGGGACAGCTAAATTTTCTGGTTGGCGGAAACGACGAGGATGTAGAGGAAGTAAAACCATACTTAAAGGCAATGGGGAAATCGATCCAACACATGGGAAAACACGGAAACGGCATTTCAACAAAACTGGCTGTTAATTTATCATTAGTCACTTCGATGGCCACATTTGCAGAAGCGGTAAACTTCGGAACTTCTCTAGGTTTGGAGCGCGAGCAGTTGATGGATGTGCTATTCGAGCTCCCTGTCACCGCTCCTATCTTAAAAGGGAAACGGGATATGATGTTGCATGAGAACTTTGAAGCACAGTTTCCCCTGGAGCATGCCCATAAGGATTTACAACAGATTTCCGAGTCAGCCTATTTAACCGGTGCTCCGTTACCAGTAACACATGGTGCTAAAGAGGTTTATGCGTTTGCCAAACATAAGGGATTGAGTAAAAAAGATTTCGCTGCTGTTTATCAGTTATTATCCGACGGGGGTTCCAGACAATGAACAGCTTTTCAATCGTACGAAAATCGGGTATAATAAAAGTGGAAATGGAATAAAACTAAACAGACCACAGCGGGCACTGTGGTCTGCAGATAAGCGGTTCCCCCAGAGGGATCGGCTATCATAGTGGTGATAGACCTCTCCTAGTTACTTAACGGGCAAATAGGGAGGTCTATTTTTTATTGATCATCGAAACGATCAAGCCGAGCAAAGCAATCAAGAAGGTACCAAAACCAATCAGCACCATAAAACTTTCATACATGCTCAACAGGCATCACCCCCTTTCGCGGGGCTAGCCGACCCACCCTAAAAGAACATTATCTTGTATTTATTATAGCATAGACAGACTGGAAGCCGAATAAACGCAAGGACCCATTTTTGATACAGGCAGTTTCGCTTCCTTTTCTTAACCAGATCATTGGGGTATAATATAGATAGAAAACAGACCACAGCGCATGCCGTGGTCTGGATAGATAAGCGGTTCCCCCAGAGGGATCGGCTATCATCAAGAGATAGACCTCTCCTAGTCACTTGAAGGGCAAATAGGGAGGTCTATTTTTTATTGATCATGGTAATGATCAAAGCGAGCAATGCAATCAAAAAAGAACCAAAGCCAATCAGGACCATTAATACTTGATACATGCTCACGGCATCACCCCCTTTCACGGGGCTAGCCGACCCACCCTAAAAAGAACTTTATCTATATTTATTATATCATGTCATATAGTTTCAACGAACGGACATTCGGATTATTTCTTGTCCTTTCTATGCCCAAGATAGAATAGATACAAGAAAATACAAGAATTTATTGATCATATTTGTTTAACAACGTATTAATTGACTGATTCAACGACGTAATATCTACTTTGTTCACTGGGTCGTCTTTCAATCCATACTGTTGCTTGAGCCGGATAATTCTTTTCACACTCTCGTTAATCCGCTTCTCCGATATTTCGCCATTCTCCACTGCCGTGCGCAGCGCATCGATCACACGGACCGCTTTCTGATAATCGTGTGCCACCAGAATGACGTCACTCCCGGCTAGCACGGAATCAACGGATGCCTGACCTATTTCAAAGTTGTCGATTATCGCTTCCATTGTCATATCGTCGGTCATCACCAAACCATCATAGTCCAACCGATTCCTAAGCAAATCTGTGATAACCTTTTTTGATATGGAGGCTGGATAGGTCTCATCCAGGTGGGGAAGTAAAATGTGAGCGATCATGACTACTTCTGCCCCTTGATCGATTGCCCGACGGAATGGAATCAGCTCCAGTTTTTCCAACTGTTGTAACGTTTTATTGACTTTGGGAAGCTGATAATGAGAGTCGACAGAAGTGTCACCGTGCCCAGGAAAGTGCTTGATGACCGGAATAACTTGCTTTGACTGGATTCCTTTCATCGTCTGAATTCCAAGTTTACTGACAATTTTCGGATCGTCACTATAGGACCGGTCGCCAATCACCGGATTATCCGGATTACTGTTTACATCAAGAACGGGAGCAAAATTCATATTAAAACCAAACTCATTGAGTTCCTTTCCCAGTATTTCTCCTACCCGATGGGAAAAATCCGATTTATCCAGTTGGCCAATCCATTTGTTAGAGGGGAGCTTCACAATATCTCCCGGAAGCCGGGAAATCCTGCCTCCTTCCTGGTCGACACTCAGTAAAAGCGGTAACTTGTTCTTCTTGTTTTCCGCCTTCAATTGGTTCAAAAAGATAGAGGTTTGTTCAGGTGACTCCAAATTTTTGGCATAAAATATAAAGCCTCCAATATGATAGTCATCAACCAGGCTGTTTTCTTGCTCTCCCATAGCTGTACCTGAAATGCCGGCAATCACCATTTGGCCAATTTTCTCCGATAGACTCATTCTTTCTATAAAAGCCGATGCAGATTGCTCATCAAACTGACAGTTGTCAGATTCCATATATAGCGATATATCTTTCACTTGTTGATTTTGCGTCGACTCCTTCGGTTGAGGTAGTATCCAACTTAATTTTGAACCATCATGTGGAATAGATTTGTCAGCCGAAACCACTTTATCTAATGAAGTTGGAGGCAAGAAAGAATACAGATCTCCAGCAGAGTCGACCACAGTATGTTGATTAGAATAAACTAGAACATAAATTCCCAGAGCGAACAGGAAAACAATGAAGTATATACTTTTGTTCACGACTTTTTGTCCTCCCTATCCACATAAGGCTGCATAATAGTTTCGACCGCTTCAAGTATTCACTGTACATTGTATTCCAACTATCTATCTTTATTCTGAAACGACTATCAATAAAGCCCAGAGGTTGCTCTGGGCTTTACGGTAAACGGCTTATAATGCTTTGGTAGGTAGAAAACGATTAGATTAAACCTGATGTTCCGTTACAGCATCATCACTAGCTGAATCAGTACGCTTGCGATACAAAACAAAGATGGCAATAATCCCGCTAATTCCAATTAACATCGGATAAAAGGCAAAAGGAACGATGGACACAGGCGAAATCGAAGCCAATCCCGCTGCTGCAAGCATTTGTCCACCATATGGAATTAGACCTTGGAAACAACAAGAGAACAAGTCGAGAATACTTGCAGATCGCTTAGGCTCTATTCCATATTTCGTCGAAATATCTTTTGCCAACGGACCCGACATCAAAATGGAAACGGTATTGTTACCAGTCGAAACGTCGACCGTACTAACCAAACCGGCAATTCCGAATGCCGCTCCCCTCCTGGTTTTAATTTTGCTGACAATGTAATTTAGCAGGAATGTGATTCCGCCATTATGTTTGATAATTTCCACCATGCCACTGATCAAGATGGCGATGATTGCTAAGTTTTCCATTCCGACTATCCCATCTCCAATGACACCTAGCAAGCCATAGAAATCAAAGGAGCCATTTGCCAGGCCGACTATTCCGGAAAAGACGATTCCACCGACAAGGACCAGCAGTACATTCACACCCAGCAGGGCGATGACAAGAACAGCCAGGTATGGAAGGACCGTGATTAGCTGATAGCTTTGCTCTGGACTCACAGCAGCTTCCCCGACCGGGATAAACGCCAATATCAAGGCAGTTACTATAGCCGCCGGCAGAACGATAAAGAAATTTGATTTGAATTTGTCCTTCATGTTGGTCTCCTGCGTTCTAACTGCTGCAATGGTTGTGTCTGAAATCATCGATAAGTTATCACCAAACATGGCACCACCGATGACTGCACCGACGGCCATTGCAGTATCGATGCCAGTCTGTTGCGCGACACCCACAGCTATAGGTACGATCGCGACAGTTGTCCCAGTGGATGTTCCCATTGATATAGAGATAAAACAACTGACTACAAACAAACCGACCATCAGCAAATTCGCCGGTAATATCGAGGTGCCCAAACTGACAATAGAGTCAACTCCACCTGTAGCTTCTGCCACGGAAGCAAAGGCACCGGCCAATATAAAAATAAGTGCCATCAGAATAATATTATGGTCGCCTCCACCCCTGCAAAACACTTCGACTTTCTTGGCAAAGCTTTCTTTACGGTTCATAGTCAGCGAAAACAAGCCGGCAATCAAAATCGCCACCACTACTGGCATACTGCTGAAATCCTTTGTAATTAATGCTGTGCCGAGGAATAACAATACAAACACAAGAAACGGCAGCAATGCATAAGGATTCCCCTCTATTTTTCCCTTTTTCATTTTCTCGTCTCCTCCCGTTCGAAATAACTATTTTTTTAGACTGCTGCACCTTACCCAATAGGTGAGCGGTGGATAAAAACTGCGCATTAATGAAGTTGAGTGAAAGTCCAGTGCTGCGGACAACCCTCCTTTCCGGGGGCAGCACCTCAGCTAGGATTCTACTTGAATATGCCACTTTGCCCCTTGGGTCGAGGAAACCCGCCACAGAGCTTAACCGGAAGACGCAGACCCAGCCGTCGGGGTCTTCGGAAGCTGCTCTTCCCCCAGGAGTGTCGCATTTTCCGCCGCTTAAGATAGATTTCTGAATTATAGGTGAAAAAGCACTAAAATAGAGCTAACATGTGGTATCCCCCTAACCAAAATTCAGAAATCCCCTACCAGCGGAGGAAATACCTGTAGACTCCTGCGGGAGCAAAGGCCTCGGTGAGATCCCGCAGAGCGTTAGCTTGAGGAAGCTCACCAGCTGCCCGCGGAAAGCGTAAGGTATTTCCGTAGCGCTGGACTACGTCACTACTATAAAAAGGCCCAAGGACTACAAAGGAAGTTACTGCGCAGTTTATACCTTTTTCTCAGACAAAAAGCATTCTTAATTCATGGTCATTCCGCCTGTAACATTGATACTTTCACCGGTAATATAGTCCGCTGCATTTGATGCCAGGAATAATACGGTGTCTGCTACATCCTCTGGAGACCCGGTTCTTCCCAAAGGGACTTGGGAATGGTCTTCTGCCTCGATCGCAGCTGCTTCCACACCGCGTAGTTCGCCTCCCCAGACCCGTTCTGTACGTTTCATTTCGGTTTCAATAATGCCTGGACACACGGCATTCACCAGGATATTGTCGGCTGCCAGTTCTAAAGCCATAACTTTTGTCAATCCAAGGACAGCATGCTTAGAAGCAACATAACTTCCCATGTACCGATAACCGTTTTTCCCTGCTTGAGAGGATATGTTGATGATTTTGCCGCCATTCCCCGCTGTTTTCATCTGTTTCGCAGCATATTTACTGGCAAGGAAAACCCCTTTCGCATTCACATCCATGACCGAATCCCAATCTTCTTCCTCCATTTCCACTACTTCTGCCATCGTGGATATTCCGGCATTATTCACCAAAATGTCGATTGTACCGAACCTATTGGTGACGGATTGGAAAAACTGCTCCACAGCTCTCCTGTCCGTCACATCAACAGCAAATTGAAGAGTTTGAAGCTTGTCAGCGTGTATTCCTTTATCGGCAACAATCACCGTGGACCCAGCCTCTTCCAGCTTTTTGACAATCTCTTTGCCGATTCCTCTGGCACCGCCGGTCACTACGGCTATTTTTCCATTCAATGTTCTCACTCAACTTCCCCCTTTCCTTGTTGGCCAAGACGGCATTCATATCACACAAAAAAACCTTCCGAGAAAGATGGAAGGTTCTGCTAACTCTTATCTCTCAAGCATGCTGGATGTAGCACCTTTCTGTGTACAGAGGTTGCTGAAGTATCATCGGGCCAGTTCCCTAAACTTCTCTTGATAAGAATATACAATTGTATAAAACATCTTAATTGCAACTATTCCTAGTTGTCAAGTAAGAATAATTATCCCCTCCTTTTTTTTACACCGCCTAAACCTTGGCTTGGAGATACAGATGGACAGGTATTGTACGTCTTTATATGGGAATCCTAAGGATCACGTAAGGAGGGATCCAATTGTCAGTCGAGTGGCTTTCCATCGTACCGTTTTCTATCGTTATCGCCCTGTCCATTTGGTTGAAAAGAATTTTACCTGGTCTTGTTCTTGGTGTCCTGGCAGGTTCTATCCTTTTAAAAGCAGGATGGTTAAGTGCGTCCGATCAAGCTGTCACTTATATGGTCGAAACGTTGTCAGACGAAACCAACATTAAAATTATCGGATTCTTATATTTGTTCGGTGGACTGGTCGGAATGATGACGATATCTGGCGGAATCAAAGGATTCTCAGAATGGATAGGGGGGAAAATCCATTCTCAGCGGAGTCTTTTAGGTCTTATCTGGTTGACCCTGCCTTTTACTTTTATGATGCCGATGTTCCGGATTATGATGATTGGTCCTGTTGTTAAATCATTGTTGGGCAAATGGAGCATTTCCAGACAAAAGGTCGGATTTACGATGGATGTTTCTACTTCATCCGTCATTGTCCTTTTGCCTGTCGCAACCGCTTTTGTCGGTTTTATGGTCTCACTTGTTGAGAACGGGATTCATAAAAATGGTTTGGAAATGAGTGCTTATAGCGTATTTTTGATGAGTATCCCATTTAATTTTTTTGCCATCATCATGCTTCTGTTCGGTCTTGCTCGTACGTTTTGGACATCTAAAGCCATTGAAAAAGAACCACACAAAGATGAAGGTGACGAAGATCATCCTTTTCACCGTTCCAGCATTGATAAAGAATTATCATTGGTGAAAGCCCAGCCTTGGAATCTCATCGTCCCATTATTTCTGCTTTTGGGTTTGTCATTGTATTTGCTTTGGCAAGATGGCCGCGCAAAAGGGGCGATAACGGTATTCGATGCGTTTACGCAAGCCGATGCTACGTTCGTCATGCTGCTGGCCGTATTCTTAACCTTGACGGTTACGTTCCTTTTCTATGCGATTCGCAAATTGCCGTTAAATGAATTGCTGTATCATTTCGTGGATGGCGGAAACCAAATGATGCAGGCAATTATTCTGCTGATCCTTGTTTGGGCATTATCACTGAATGCGGAAGATTTAGGTTTTTCACAGTTCGTCAGTTCAACGCTGGGTAGTTTTCTTCCTGCATTTACGATTCCGGCTATTTTATTTGTTCTGGGATCGACTGTAGGTTACTTTATTGGTTCTTCCTGGGGGACGTGGGGGTTGTTTATGCCCTTAGGATTCTCCCTGGCTGCTGCCACCGATGCACCGATCATAATGACAGTAGGTGCAGTGTTCGCCAGCGGTTCATTTGGAGCCATGACTTCCCCGCTTGGAGATACAACGATTACTACAGCCTCCATTATGGAGCTGCCACTGGTTGAATATGCTTACTATAAGCTGAAATTTTGCGCTGCCGGTGCCGGAGTTGCTACACTGTGCTATCTTGCAGCAGGTTTTTTCTATGCCTGATAGGAAAATAAATAAAAACCCTGTAGATGAAGGCAAGAAACCTTCGATTCTGAATTTGCCTTGAATATCTTCAAAAGGAAGGAAAGGGAAGATGGAAAACGAAAACTTCTTCTCACTGACATCTTCCCCACCATTCTCAAGTACAAATCATGACCGAATTTTCCTCGGCGTCTTTGATGATAAAGTAGTGATCATGTTGAACATTTCTTACAACCTCCACGTCGCTTTTCCGAACATAGGAAAAAGCCTCTTTAATATCCTTCGCCTTTAACATAAAACCAGGAAAGGAAGTTAAGTCCTGATTGTTGCGGTTGTCATCGAGCAGTATTCCAGTTCCTCCATCATAGTCGAATGAGTAAACGGGGCCGCCATCCTGCCGATCTTTTCTTATCGGAAAACCGAGCAACTTGCTATACCATTCTGTCGCCCTTTCCAAATCATGAACCGGAATGATTATATTACTTAAATGGTTTGTGATCGGATGGGAAGTATCGTTCTGCTTAATTGGAGCTGGATTAATCCATTCCGATTCAAGGATCATCAAGCTATTGCCTTCCGAATCCTGTATGTTAAAGTAAGCCAAGCCGGGATGTGGACGCTTTAAATCAAGTGTGATTGGTATTCTTGCTTCCCGTACCACTTTGTAAGTTGTTTCGATATCCTTTGTCTTCAGCTGACAGATTGGATACCTTTTATTAACGCTAGGTATGTTGCGATGGTCATCAAGCGTAAGATTGATGTTATTATCCAGATCGAATACATAGAACGGGATGTCTTTATCAATTGTGACATCCATATTCAACA
Organism: Sediminibacillus dalangtanensis; assembly: GCF_017792025.1. NCBI lineage: Bacteria > Bacillati > Bacillota > Bacilli > Caryophanales > Bacillaceae > Sediminibacillus > Sediminibacillus dalangtanensis. Next base: position 1,425,598 of record NZ_CP046956.1, on the reverse strand, counting down.
ACGCCCCATACCAGGCGACCATTTTCTTTAAGTTGTCCACGTGAAGCAATGCACCACCCACCCTGCTGATAATCGGTTGATTGATTGTTCTTCCGTTCACTTTGATACTTCCTTCCTTTTCAATACGTAAGTAACTCCTATCAATACTATATAAGAAACGTCATGCCTTTTTCTCATCTCGATTGATTACCGGAATCAAAATAGCAAAATGCGGATTCTCCTCATCCCGGTCTGCCGGATATCTTTCATGCTTTATTGGCAAGTCGTCGTAATAATCGACACCCTTTTCCTTAAAAGGACGGTAGGAACTAGACTCTAGCCAATGGTTCAATTTCCAATATGTCTCTCCAATACTCTGTCCTTTCTGGTGCTCCGTATATAAACAAGTCATTGCTGGTATTCTGATTTCCACCATTCCCTTTGGAACCTGCTGTTCCTCACTTACCTTGTATGCAGAATAATGAACAAAACCATCCGGACGCAGATGATAAGACAATCCCAGCTGAACATCAGGTTCAACTGCTTTATCCAGTTCTCCCACTCTTTCATTCATACGTCGAATCGTTTGTTTTAATTGGTCAATATCCTTGTAAGCCCCTTCCCACTTTAAACCTACTGCTCGATAACCCGGCACTTCCAAAAGTTTATAGCTCTCTTTCAAAACCATTTCACCCTTTCTTTTAATCCTCTTCTCTCTTTCTTTTCCACATAAAAAACTAACCCTTCAAAAGAATAACCGAAAATGGTTGCATTACTTGATGATTGGTGTCATTGTGTATAGATAAATATTTTTTCTGGAGGTAAATGCATGATTGAAATAAGAACATCTAAGATCAGTGACGGGGAATTTAACCGCGGTGTCTTTGCTACACGTGATATTTCCAAAGGGGAAATCATCCATGAGGCACCTGTCATTCCTTATCCGAATGATCAACATCAATACATTGAGCAAACCGTTCTGGATGATTATGTTTTTGAATATGGAAAAAATCACACGGCGGTTGTTCTCGGTTATGGCATGCTGTTCAACCATTCCTATCAGCCTAATGCGGACTATGATATCAATTTCTCCAAACATACCTTTGACTACTTCGCCCATAAAGATATTAAAGCCGGAGAAGAAATTTTGATCAATTATAATGGTGATGTAGATAACGATGATCCGCTTTGGTTTAACATGGAAAACGAATAAACCCATTTTGGATTGTCTTTAATTGTTCTGATACCATGCCAGCGCCTTTTGCTCAATTTCCTGGGCAAGCTGATTTTTTCCATCCATATACGACTCTATGTTGCATGGGAATTGCCCGGCTAATTCCTGTTTTTTGGCCCCATATTTCCGGGCTACATGTGGATGCGTCCGTAAAAAATCACGAAATGCCAAATGCCGGGTTACCCCTTTATCTCCTTGTTGGAAGATATGAACATGGTGGCTGCGATTTTCGCCGCCTTTTCGAAAATATCTGCGTCCCGGGATGCCAAACTCTCCTTTTCCTTCATAGCCGATTGCAGCCATCTGTCGATTGTATCTGTCTACCTTCTCGATATCCCGGACTACCGGCATGATATCGATAATCGGTTTAGCCGCTAATCCAGGAACAGACGTACTCCCGATATGATGAACATCGATTAGTTCGTCTCCAAAAACTTCTTTGATCTCCTTTGCCTCTTTCAAGAACAAATTCGGCCATTGATCCTTGTAAGATACTACTTCAACGTTTCGCATACTTTCCTCGTTCTTATTCGTTTCATTTTCAGTTAACGAAAAAATTTGTCATATTTATCTATTGTGTCTGGATGTAATCCGGTTGATTGCTGAGCTTCCTGCTGCATCGACCGGTTACAGCTTTTACATACGTACCGGGCTTGCGGATTCTTTTTGATTTTTAAGTACTGGTCATCCGAATAGTCAATGGTGAATTCCTTTTTACAGAAAAAGCATGTTGTTTCCACCAAATCTCCCCTCTCCTGTTTTATATCTATTTCGTCATTTCTTTGATTTTTCCTGTAAAAGATTAAAGGAAAGGACCAGTAGTAAGCCTGCAAAAGTTTTTATTGTCGAGAGCTCAGGACTTACTAGGAAGAGAATAATATTCGTGTAGGTTCATCGCTGAATTTTGAAAGCGACAATTTTTTGGTTAACAAGATTGAATAAAGTTTTGCTGGTAATATTGTTGGTATTGCCGATGAAAATAGGTTTTTGAGGATTTCTAAAATTTCAACAGATAGTAGATTCTGTTTTTTTGTTAATATAGGGATATATGTTTTTCAAATAACTTGTACTTATGTCTATCAAACACGTTAGAGACTTTAGGGGGGGGATATTATGTACTCACTAAAATTTTGGCTTGCTTGGGTTCTTGGTGTTATAGTAGCCGGGTTCATCATGAGTCTATTGCAAAACGGAGAAGTTGATTGGGGACAAATTGTTACGATTAGTGTAGCAGGTCTTATAGGAGTGCTTATCGCAGCAGGAATAAAGAAGGTTTTAAAGAAAGACGAAGATTAAATATTCGACCTTAATAACAGGTTCGTTTTTCACTTTATCGGAACGATTTTTTGTTATTTAGGAACCTTAAGAAAGCCTTTATTTAACCTTATCGTTCAAATTAAGTTTCTCTCCGTTCCTCCACAGTCAAGCAACAACCCAAAGTGTATAACATGAGCATACTGTCATATTTCAATAAATTACCAATAATTACCACCATATATAACAACTATTAGCATAAAAAGCACAGATTGAATTCTATGCTCTTTTACTTAACATTTATACTGCTAAGTTAGATAGATTTAAGCTATGGTTTCGTTACTATTCTTCCCTTTCAACATAGTAAAGGCCTTCCGGGCAACGATTATTGGCACCACAAATTGCTCTATCATTTTCATAGGAAGGATAGACAGCAAGAAAAAATAGAACGTAATAAAGCGGCTGGCAATTGCCAACCGCTGCTAGTAAATCCATGCGGAAAACATCTTCTAAAATAGGCTGTCATGATTATTATTCGTTGAACGTCAATAATTCTTTGATATCTGTTTCTGTAAGCAATGCCGCTTCCTTTGCATCCGAATCGAGTATCTCGCCAATCATTTTTCGCTTTTTCTGTTGCAAATCATTCATTTTCTCTTCAATCGTACCTCTAGCGACAAGTTTAATCACTTCCACATCCCGCTGCTGGCCGATTCGGTAAGCACGATCTGCGGCCTGTTCCTCGACGGCTGGATTCCACCAGCTGTCATAGAAGATAACGGTATCGGCACCTGTCAAATTAAGTCCGGTCCCGCCCGCTTTCATCGATATCAGAAACAGATCACGCTCCCCCTCGTTGAATCTTTCACACGTCTCAACTCTTTCGTTTCCCGGGGTCTGCCCGTCCAAATAAAAAAATGTCCATCCTCTGGCAGTCAGCTCTCTTCCGATTAAATCGAGCATTTTGGTGAACTGGGAAAACACCAATAATCTTCTTCCGGCGAGTTTTGCCTCTCTTATCAATTCAAACAACTGACGGAATTTTGCCGAACTTCCTTGATATTTATCGACGAACAAACCAGGGTGACAGCAAATCTGCCTTAACCGCGTCAATCCGGCCAGAATCCTTATTTTATTTTTATGAAACGTTTCCTTATCCAAATGTTTCAAGGTGTCATGCCTAAGCTTAGCTAAATAAGCTGCATAAAGTTTCTTCTGTTCGGGAAGCAGTTCTAGCGTTTCGATACTTTGCCGTTTTTGTGGAAGTTCAGAAAGTACGTCCGTCTTCATCCTGCGTAAAATAAATGGTCTGGCCCGTTTGGCGATTGCATCCTTAGACAAGAAACTATACGCCCGAAGACCTTGAAATAGAGCAGGAAAAACAACATGGAAAATGGACCATAGTTCTTCATAGGCATTCTCCATAGGAGTGCCTGTCAGCGCGAATCGATGGATTGCCTGAACCCTTTTTGCTGCCCGCGCGGTTTGGGTGACAGGATTTTTGAACGCCTGCGCTTCATCATAGAAGACGGTATGGAAAACAGTCTTTTCCACTTCAGTGATGTCTCTTCTCAATATAGGATAGGAGACAATCAAGATATCCTGATCACTTACATGCTCCATCATTTTCTTCCGCAAGTGTTTTTCCCCTTCGAGAACCATGGCCTTCATCCCGGGAGCGAACTTTCTCAATTCATGGAGCCAGTTGTAAGTAACCGAAGAAGGACAAACAATCAATGCCGGCTGCTGATTCTTCCTCATCTGTTCTTGTTCAGACAATAAGAACGTGATAGCCTGCACCGTTTTCCCAAGGCCCATATCATCGGCAAGAATACCACCGAATCCGTAGAAAGCCAATGTTTTCAACCATTGAAAACCCCGAATCTGATATTCCCGAAGTACTTTTTCCGAACCGGTAGGCAAATCGAATGCTTGTTCATTTGGCTGGCTGATACTTCTCAAAAATGCCCGGAAAGAATCTTCCACTAACAGGACCGGATTACTGTCTACTTGGTCAAGCAGCTGAAGGCTTTGTTCAAATGGGATCTTCAACCCGTTTTCCATGTCTCCTTCTCCTTCCGGAATCTCATTTAAAAATCGCCTGATTTCTTGAAATTCCTTCGTTTCCAAAGAAAGCAGTGAACCATTTCTTAATCGGTGATATTTTCTTTTCTCTTCTAAATCATGCAACAGCTCTCTAACCTGGTCGTCGGCGATCCCATCCATTTCAAATTTGTATTCCAACCAATTCATACGGTCTTTATGCACCTTGACCCTGATTCTCGGAAAAATATTTTCCTTTACAACCCGGACCCTGACAGCCGTTGTCGTATAGACTCGGGCCAATTTCTGGAGTTTAGGCAAGGTATAAGTAAGAAAGTCGTATTCCAACTCTTCGTTATGCAGATAATAACCACTGTCTGTTTTGGTGAACAGACTGTCCTCCATTAACTGAAGAATCTTCTCCTCTTTTTCGCTATCCCGGACAATTAAAGAATGCAAAGCAAGCTCCCGTTCTTCCATCGGATTAATCACAATTTGGTCATAATGGAATTCCAGGCCAGCAAGCAGACGGCTGTTCACTCTATCCAAGTACAATTTTGCGACAAGAGGCTTATTCGCCAGACTGAAATGCTCTCCTCCCGAAATGGTCACCATGCCGATATTTTTCAGTCCAGGCACAACCTTTTCGATAAAAAAAGAGAATTGTCCAGGTTCGATCGGAATCCTTTTTGTTCCGGATCTTCCCAGCATCCGCATCAATTCTGCGAGACGTTTGCAGTCATGTCGTTCTATCTTTATCAATGTTCCTCCTGCCAGTACGGTTTGATAAGGTTCCACCAGAACGATTTTCTCCAAACCCTCGACATGTAAAAAACCTCTCACGCCCGATTCAACCAATTCAAAGCGCAGGGGCAATTTTTCCTCAGATACTTCAAAACGTGGGTATTGTTGCCTTCGGTATTCAAGTTGAACATATTTGACTGTCTGTAAAAGGTAACGGAGCTTTTCCCAGGCTGATGGCGGAATCGGTAAGAATTCTGTTTCTGCATTATCCATGCCCTCCCACTGATCCTGCATGATACCAGTCAAATGCTTGAGCACGGCATCTTCTTCCTGCGGCAAACAATGCACTTGCATATCGATCGTCAAAGCGGGGGACAGCAATACCGGTTGCCCTTCCTGTAATCGGCGCAGAAAGCTTGGGATATCTTTTACTTTATGAGTAGATACAGCAAGGCCTATGGCAAAATAACTGTCGGTGCCAGGAGAAGTAACAAGCTTACAAGTGAATTGGATATCCAGCAGTTGACGGTTTTCAAAATGGGGTTGTTGTCTGGCTGGACGTACCTCCGGCTGTTTGAACAGGGAAACCAAGTTATCAGCTAGTCCACTTCCTTCCTGTGTTGATGCTTGAGAAGCTGATTCGTTCTGTTCGATTGCGAGCAAGGCAGCAGCAATATGCTGACAATCTTTTGGAAAACCCGCTAAAGAAGGACAACTGCAGGAAGTACAGATATATCCATTTTTATCCGTTTTAATCAAAACATGGAAGTCTTCCTTGCCGATGACGATTGCTTCCCATCTCCCTGGCATGGGAGTAGTCAGTTTTACTTTCTTACTGCGAAAGAAGGCTTCACCACTTTTATAGGAGACTGTGCCGCATCTATCTTTAATCTTTTTTTTGGTAAGGTTTAGCTTCATTGAGTGCCCCTCCATCATTTACAAGGGTATAAGCAAAAAGTGCTGTTTCTCATTATATCACGACCCTCTATCTCACTGGCACTTCGCAGTCTATTCTCCCCCCTATCGCTTTTATCCAATCCCCTTTATAATAAGAAAGACGATAACAACTAGAAAAGGTGTTTACAATGAGTATATTGACTGTAGCTAACTTGACCCATGGGTTTGGAGACCGGGCGATTTTCGACGATGTCTCGTTTCGCCTATTGCAAGGAGAACATATTGGATTGATCGGCGCCAATGGTGAAGGGAAATCCACCTTCATGAATATTATCACCGGGAAACTAGAGCCAGATGCCGGAACCGTTACCTGGTCCAAGCGCTCAAGAGTCGGCTATCTCGATCAGCACGCCGATTTAAAACAAGGTATGTCGATTCGCGATGTGCTGCGGACCGCTTTTCAATACTTGTATGACATGGAAGAAGAGATGAATCTACTTTATGCAAAAATGGGGGAAGCGGAACCGGAAGAGCTGGAAACCATCATGGAAGAGACCGGGCATATCCAGGACGCCCTGACCAACAATGATTTCTATACGATCGATGCCAAGGTTGAAGAGGTAGCAAACGGGCTTGGCCTTAATGATTATGGGCTTGAGCGGGATGTTCACGATTTGAGCGGCGGCCAGCGTACTAAAGTGCTGCTGGCCAAGCTGCTTCTGGAAAAACCGGACATCCTTCTGCTTGATGAGCCGACCAACTATTTGGATGTGGAACATATAGAATGGTTGAAAAGTTACTTACTGGCATACGATCATGCCTTCATCCTTATTTCGCATGATATTCCGTTTTTAAATAGTGTTGTAAATGTTATCTACCATATGGAAAACCAGCAAATAAACCGCTATCCGGGAGACTATGATGAATTTCTCCGTGTGTATGAAATGAAAAAACAGCAGCTGAAAGCAGCCTATAAGAAACAGCAGAAAGAAATAGCCAATTTAAAAGATTTTGTCGCCCGCAATAAAGCAAACGCAGCTACAAGCAAAATGGCGATGTCGCGTCAGAAGAAATTGGATAAAATGGATCTCATTGAGCTGGATGCAGAAAATCCGAAGCCTTCCTTTCAGTTTCAAACAGCACGGACTCCTGGTAAGTATTTGTTTGAAACAACCGAATTGGTCATTGGTTATGACGAACCCTTATCGCGTCCATTGAATCTTTCAATGGAACGCGGGCAAAAAATCGCTTTATATGGAGCGAATGGAATCGGCAAAACGACATTGCTGCGCAGTATTCTTGGAGAAATCCCTGCTGTTTCCGGCTCTGTTCAATTAGGCGAGCACCTTCATATTGGTTACTTTGAACAAGAGTTAAAAAAAGAGTCAGACAACACGTGTATTGAAGAAATATGGAGCGAGTTCCCCCACTTCACCCAACAGGAAGTGCGAGCTGCACTGGCTAAGTGCGGACTGACAAGAAAGCATATTGAAAGCAAGGTACAAGTCCTCAGCGGCGGGGAAAAAGCCAAAGTACGCCTTTGCAAATTGCTCAACAAGGAAACGAATCTGCTCGTTTTGGATGAGCCGACCAATCACTTAGATCCAGATGCGAAAGCGGAACTAAAGCGTGCACTTTCTGAATACAAAGGTAGTGTCCTGCTTATTTCTCACGAGCCGGAGTTTTACGATGGAATCGTTACAGCTAAATGGAATTGCGAAGATTGGACGACAAAAATTTTTTAATAAATAGTAAATAATATACAAAAGGATAGTCATCAAAACAAAGACCGGACGATGTTTCGAAATCGTCGGGTTTTTGCTTTGTATGATCGATGTTAAAGAATGTGGTGCTCCAGCTTTGATTCCAACTCCTATCGGACGTTTTTGATAAATGTTTCTATCTTTCAGTCCCAACAATTTTCATTATCTCATTTACGAACAGGTGTTCTTATTATATAATGAAAAGAAATACGGATGGGGAGATGAAAAAATGAGGAAACAGTTAACATCCTTGGTGGAGCAGTCCACTGTTCCTGGTATGAGTTTGGCTATTATCGAGAAGTATAACCTTCAAACAACGGAATGTTTCGGTGTCACAGAAGCTGGTGCTAACCAGTGGGTAAAACCTGAAACGTTATTTAGCGCCTGCTCCATCAGTAAGTTTGTCACAGCCATGCTTGTGATGAAATTCGCTGGAAGAGGAATCCTGGATTTAGATGAGGATGTGAATCGGAAATTAGTCTCTTGGAAGGTGCCTGAATCCCCCCTGATAAAAACAAGCAAAGTCACCTTACGCAAATTGCTAAGCCATCAAGCAGGAATAAAGGACCCGAAGGAAAGCTTCGGTCCCCTTAACGAAGCAGAAGGATTCCCCCTTATGCAAGATGTATTAACGGGTAAAACCGCTTATTGCCCCTATCCAGTCCATGTCAAAGAAAAACCAGGGGGGAGTTTTCATTATTCAGATACTGCTTATTGCATTATTCAGCTTTTGATAGAAGATGTTACCGAAAAATCTTTTGAAACAATAATCAAAGAGGAATTGTTTGAACCCTTGCGAATGAAAAACAGTACATATACCGTAACAGAAGGAGATAAGCTTTCCTCCGGTCACGATAAGGTCGGCCGAACTGTGAATGGGAAATATCCGGTGTATCCCTTTCCTGCCGCAGCAGGTCTATGGACAACCCCTACTGATCTTAGTCTTATATTGAAAGAATTCCTTTTAGCTGCAACTGGTAAAAGCACCTTAGTACTCTCTCATTCCCTTGCGGAAGAAATGCTCTCCCCCCAGGGGTGCGCTCCCTTTTCAGGCCTTGGTGTGTTTTTGGACTGGGGGGAGGGAGAAAAAGAGATTTCTTCTTTCGGTTGGGGAATTGGCTTTCAATCGATGCTTGTCGCTTATCCTTCCTTGGGAACGGGGGCGGTTATCATGACGAATGCAAACTTAGGTGTCCACCAATTGAAAGGTGTAATCGGCCAAGTGTACAAGCAACTGCTTCCTCAATTAACAAAATCGTATTGAGTGTGTTGCTTTTTATAAGGTTGGGTACGCAATCATGAAATGCAGGATGGTTACCTGATCGGTTGTATTAACATAAGTATGAAGGCGGTCTCCTTTAAACCGAATGGAATCATAAGCTTCCAATCTATACGTCTCCCCATCCACTTTGATGGACAGACCGCCAGCCATTACAGTCACAAATTCTGTTACACCTGTTTGGTGTGCTTCTGCCTCATATTTTCCTCTTGCCTGTAAGTATCCTCGATAAAGCTCCGTACGTCCATAAGAAGGGAACAATGGCTCCGCAGTAAAAACCTCATCCGAACTGCTTAGTTTCAAACTTTCTGTCTTTCGAGATACAGCTACTTCTCCTTCTATGGACAACAAATCGGTAATCGGGATATTCAGCCCATTCGCTATTTTCCAAATCACGGACAATGTCGGATTTCCCTCTCCATTCTCGATTTTTAGCAAGGTCAATCTACTAACACCAATTATACTGGAAAGCGCGTCAATGCTAAGTCCTTTTCTTGCCCTGAATTGCCGCAAGTTAGTCCCGATTCTTTTTCCAGCATCTCCTGTCTGTCGTTCCTTCGGTTTATTCATGCTTTCACCTCATTTACCGAAAATCGGTTTATTATAATAAACAAAAAGTAAAACATAGTATACTAATGCCTGAATTTATATTAAAATATACAAAAAGTAACCTTTAATATACCTATTTTATCAAATAAAAGAAGGGAAGGACAAAATGAAAGGATCAAATGGAGCGACAGTAAAAATTGCCTTGTTGGAAGCTTTGCCGCTGGCAACCGCTATAGCAGCATACGGTTTATCTTTCGGGGTGTTGGCCAACCAGGCCGGTTTCCATCCGGGAGAAGCGACAGCCATGTCCGTTTTGGTTTTTTCCGGCTCGGTGCAGCTGGCCGCGGCAGGAATGCTGATAGGTGGAGCGGGCATGGTGAGTGTATTAATTACAGCCACTTTATTGAATTTACGCAACCTCTTATACGGAGCGGCGCTTTCTAAAGGAATTTCAACCGCTGGTAGATGGAGATGGGCATTATCCTTTTGGGTCTCCGATGAACCATTCGTTCTAGGAAGCGCCCGGTTTACCAAATATGGACCAGATCCATTATATTTTGCCGTTATCTCATTTACATTCTATATTGCCTGGGTTTTTGCTACGCTTGCAGGAGCACTCATTGGAGGGGAAATCGACCCCCATCAATGGGGATTGGATTTAGCATTCCCTCTTACCTTCACCGCTTTGCTTATACCAAGCCTCCGGAAACGCCCAGAAATAACCACAGCCTTGGCAGCAGCTATTTTAACAACAGGAATGGAATTTGTTTTTCCCGACAACCCTTTAACAATTATCGCAACGGGGGTTGCTGCACCATTTGCAGGGCTATTGATGGCAAGGAGGGACCGCCATGTTTCATGATTGGATATTGATTGGATTGCTTGCTGTATCAACCTATTTTTCCAGAATCATAGGGACAGCGTTTATGGCAGGACGCGAACTAGGACCTGCTCTTCGACGATATTTTGATTTTTTGCCTATAGCAATTATTACGTCCCTTATTTTAAAACAAATGATTATTCCTGTTAACAACCAGCTTACACTTTCTATCCCCGTCCTTATCGGAAGTCTTGTCACTGCAGTAATTCTTCGAATATCAAGCCGTTTTCTTCCTTCTCTCCTGACAGGAATGTTGGCCGGAATTCTTATCCGAATGGGAATCGGTTAAAAAGGAAAGGACTGCCGAAATCCTAAGCAGTCCTTGCTATATGTGTTTCTTCCTTAGCTTTTCAGTCCATAATCGACCAATATGCAGGTTTCACATTATACTCCGGGTCAAAAACGAACGGAGCATCTTTTCCTATGCCATCATTGTACTCTTCGGCCCTGTCATCAAGCCAGGTATGATCATCTGCAATGCCCCAAAAGGTTACGTTGCTGATTTTATCTTCCAGTCTCTCATACAAGGCAAACAAATCATCATAGCGCTGTGCCTGGGTAAGGAAGATACTGTCCGGAATGGCATCGTATGTTGGATATGCAGGAGCTGGAGGCCATCCGTAAATGCTAACATCGAGTTCGGTGATTTGGTTATCAAGTCCAAGATCAGCGAACATATTGATCGAATCCTCCATCTCCTGAAGGGATGGCCAGCCAAGCTGGATATGGGATTGATGTCCCACTCCGTCTATCGGAACCCCTTGTTCCAACAAATCAACAACAAGATTGTACAAGTACGTACGCTTCGGTTCTACTTCTGTATTGTAGTCATTGATATAAAGTTTTGCATCTTCGCCAGCGTATTTCCTGGTTGTTTCAAATGCAGTCTTGATGTAGTCCGTCCCCGTTATTTGATACCAGGGGGATTCACGCAGCCCGCGTTCATTGGAAGCATATTCATCGATTACTTCATTGACGACATCCCATGAATCTACATCATCTCTATATCGCTTAACAATGGTTTTTATATGTTTTTCCAATCGTTTCAGTAGTAATTGCTTGTTTTTCTCCCGTTGTTTCGGATCCGTTTCATCCACCATCTTGTTCCCTTGCTTATCGAGGAAAAACCATTCTGGTACCTGGCTGTGCCAGACGAGATTATGGAAACGAACCTCCATGTTATTTTCCCTGGCAAACTGGACAACCTTGTCTGCTTCTTCAAAATCATAACGCTTTTCTTCCGGATGAATATTAATCGGTTTCATGACGTTTTCCGCAACGATGCTGTTATAATGGTGTTTAAGTATTTCTCCCTGTGTTCCCTCCAATTGATAAGGCTCCACTGCGGCTCCAATGGTAAAGGAATCCTGATATCTTTCTTGGATGGATGGCACTTCTAAGGCACTGGCAGCACTTTCTGTTTGTTCCGCCCCCACTTTATGGACACCAACAGAAACGAACAGAGAAAAGGCAAGGCCTGCAATTATAGGTTTTCGTAGGACTTGTAACATCAATCATTTCCTCCTTTTTAAAATAAAAAGTTACAAAAAAACCCTCCTCCATCCCTCCCATCACATAAACTACAGAGAAGCAGCATTATAAGAGTGACTCCTCTGTTTGTAAGCCCTTTCATTATAAACATCTACACTTTGTTTATCAATTGAACGAACTAACTTTTCTAAAAAATAAATAAATAGAACCAACCCCTCCCATTTTTGTCGGCCAAATGGACTACTATTTGCCCATCAAAAAAACAGCCTGAGATTTGCCAGGCTGTTTTCAGCTAATGTTCGTTACCCTGCGATGATCAGATTAGCAGCGATTCGTTCTCAAATATAAAAGCATAGCGGATATCAATAAACAAAAAATACTCATCTGTCAGCGGAAAGCTAAATGTTCGAATCATTTCCCTTGTTTCAATATCCGAATAGATTTCGGACAGGATCCCCCTGCTCCATGTTTTCATCTGCATAGTATTTTCTAGGAAGTAAGGACGAAAAGCCCAGTTCGACCCTATTTTATCAGGCTCCATCTCCCACCGGCCATCTCTTTTTCGAAAGTTGGAAGATACTTGGTGACCGTCGCTATCGCAGATAAACATCCGAAAACTCTCTTCCTCAAAGTCGCTGGTCAAGCCTTCGATAAAGTGATCAGCCTTCTTGGTTCCTTCCCACTGGGACTGAATCCTTTTTACTTTTTGCTCCCAATTCAGCACATGAAGCAGACGTTGTTCTACCAGTTGTTTTTCCCGCTTGATGTATTCGGATACCTTTTCTGTCACATTTATCCTTAATACGGACTGACCGTCCAAAGCAAAACCGGGTTTCGCCAGATAATACCCCTGGTAAAAACGGCCGCCATGTTTCCAGGCAAAATACAATTGAAAATTATCTTCTATGTTTTCAAACAATAAAGCTGCTCCGATCCGCCTGGCAAGCATGGATAGCGAATGCATGATATCTTGAAAACCATCCGCATTGTGACGACGGATGATATCTGTATCTATTTTTAATATATGCGGTTCCAGTTGGCGAATCCGGTCAATATTAGAGCTTTTCGCTCCAACATGGTCGACTGCAATCTGAATGCCGAAAGTCTTATAATAAAGCAGAAGATGGTTCAAGTTTTCAAACGCCTCGTCAAAATCATGCTCCGTCACTTCAATGACAATACGGTTCATCGAAAACCCTTTTGCCTCGAAATCCAACAACAGTTGTAACAAATCTTCTCCGTCATTGACCATCAGTTGTTTTGCATTCCGGTTGATGAATAAATAGCCATCCACTTCGGCTTCAAGCATTTCCGTTATGGCAATTTGTAAAAGATGTTGATCGACTTCTACTTTGAATTCTTCCGGTACTTCCGGATCAGAAAAAAAAGGACCAAGACTCTCCCATTCTTCTTCATTTCTGAATCTGCCCAGCACTTCATAACCTGCTACCGTATGACGAATCGCGCTGACAATCGGCTGGTAGACAGGTTTTATACTCTCTAAATTGTCCAGGATATCCAATGGATCCATGAGTTACCCCTACCTTCCGTAACCATTCTATTATTTTTCTCTCAGGAAGCTTTTTTCGGGGGAGAAACAGGGGCAGCGGTTTTGGGCCGAATTAATGTCGGCGCACTGCTTAGTACCAATACTGTCAATATAGAACACAATACAGCGGCGCCCAGTGCTGTCACCCCGTTGGCAACAAAGGAAAACCAGACAGGATTCATTCCCTCTGGAGCATATTCACCCCAAAATATAAAACCGGCAATGAAATGCCAAAAGTAACGGGCGATACTACCGACAAAAACAGCGACAGTCACCAAACATAAAGCGGCTCTTTTTCTCCCCCTGCGATATGCTGTCTGAACCGGTTGATAAAAAAGTCCGGCAAAACCAACAAAGGCAAAAGCTACAAAATACTCGATAAATCCTTGTAAAGGCGTAAGAATAGAACGAGCTGCATCACCAAGAGCCACTTGCAACAATCCCCAAATAAAGCCTGCCAGAACACTGACAATGAAGCCTCTCCGGAATGCGAGCAGGAAAATCGGTACCATGGCAAACGAGATGGAAATCGATGGAGACAATCTGATCGAAGGAAGTAAATCAAAAACAAATGCCAGTGCAGCGAAAAATGAAGCTTCAATCAATGCAACCAATCCCAACTTCTTCAACATATAAAAAAACTCCCCTTTTCCATACGAAACACCAAGGGAGAACATGTATGCAGACAGCCAGAATCCGATCCACCATCATCCACATCCCTGCGCTAGCATTAACTAACAGGTTCAAAGGGTCAGAACAGTCTCGTTCACTCTCAGCATAAAGCTCCCCTTGTGGTTTCGCTTATGTAATTTTGTGTTGCGCTTCTTTTATTATAACCGATTCTCCTTGGGGGTGGTAGAGGTTTGCTTTTCATACACAATCACTTTCTTCGATTTTCTCAATCAACAAATCTCCATCAAGTTTGCTAAAATAATCCTGATGCTTTGGAGAAAATAGAAACAGTTTTCATAGGGGATACTGATTAAAAGCAAATTAGAGAGAAGGAGAATCAATCATGTCAGTGACAGACAAGGAAGCCGTCCGTTTGGAAAATGTATCCTACACTGCCGACGGTCAGAAGATATTGAAACAGATAACCGGCTCTTTTCCTGAAGGAAAAATCACAACCTTGGTCGGGCCGTCCGGCGCTGGTAAAACCAGTTTGTTCCGATTGATGAACGGGCTGCGCGCGACCACATCTGGTAACATCTACGTACAAGAAAAGCCCATAGAAGTATATAACCCTGTAGAACTCAGAAGGAAAGTAGGTGTGGCTTTGCAAAGCGCCACCATGATCAGTGGGAGTGTTTTCGAAAATTTATCTCTTCCGCTCAAACTGCAGGGAAAAGAACTTGAACAGGATGACGCATTGGAATTATTAGACTTAGTCGGACTGAAGCGGGATAGCATACAACAGAACATTAAGGATTTGTCCGGGGGCCAGCGGCAAAAGCTGTCGATTGCCCGTACCTTAGTTAATCGTCCTGATGTGCTGCTGTTAGATGAAATCACTGCTTCACTGGATCGTGTTTCACAACAGGATATCGAAGAATTGATCATTCGAATCAATCAAAACTATGGTACGACGATAGTTTGGATCACCCACAACTTACAACAGGCGAGAAGCCTCGGTGACTATACTTGGGTGATGATTGAAGGAGAAGTGGTAGAAACAGGGGAAAGCAGTTTGTTGAACAACCCTTCCAATGAACAGGTCAAAAGGTTTGTGAAGGGGGAAGATGCATGAATTATCTTACATTGTCCCTCGCACTCATTTTTGTTATCATTCCGCTTTTATTATCGAAAGTTTTAAGACTGGAACTGGAAAAGGATACGATTATTGCTGCCATCCGCTCGATTATACAGCTGCTTGCGGTCGGGTATTTATTGCAGTATGTATTTGATGCTGAAAACATGCTCTACATTCTATTAATGGTTGTTCTGATGATTGCGGCAGCCACACAAAATGCAAGACGGAAAGGCAGGTCGATTCAAGGAATTACCTGGAAACTGATTCTCACCTTTATTGTTGTAGAAGTGCTTACCCAAGGTATTCTGCTCGGGCTTTCGATCACACCACCTACTCCTCAATATATCATTCCAATCAGCGGAATGATTATCGGGAATTCCATGGTTTTGTCGATATTGTTTTTGAATCGATTTACCGCTGAAGTGGAAGACCACGAGGACGAAACCGAGTTGATTCTCTCATTGGGTGGTACACCTAAACAAGCGATTCATCGCCAACTGATCACTTCCATCAAAGCGAGCACCATTCCAACCATTGAGAGCCAAAAAACCATCGGACTTGTCCAGCTCCCAGGAATGATGAGCGGCCAAATCATAGCAGGTGCAGACCCAGTGCAAGCCGTCCAATTTCAGTTGTTAATTTTATTCCTGATTTTGACAACAGCAGTGGTCACCAGCATCTTGCTCGGTTACATGTCTTATCCGACCTTGTTCAACGAACGCATGCAGCTTGTCAAAAGCAGAATGAAAGAATAAAATCCGGGGTCAGTCCCTCCCGCACCAGTAACGACACCCAAATACCGCGGGAGGGACTGACCCCTTAACCAAACTAGGTGAGATATTCCACGGATTTGGGGACACACCTTCAATCTCCCTAAACCCCGCTCTGTCAACATTCAGCTCATTAACAGATCCTGTCTCCCCCATTTGGGGTCAGTCCCTAAAACGGTCCCGACAGGTTGAGAATGACAGAAATTCATATATTGGGGACTGACCCCCGTATTCCCCCTTAGCCCTTAGTTAGACCCTGTAGTCATCTTTGAACCAGTTAAACAGGTAATCTTGGGTGTAGAGGTCGTTTGGGTAGTCAATGAAGGCTGTATCTTCTTCTTCATAAAGGAATTGCAGAAATTCGTTGAGTGCGCCCATATACTCGCCATATAAAAATTCGAAGCTGACGGTTTCTTTTGGCATGAGGTTTTGCTGGCAAACTTTTGGATCAGCATAATTTACGTAAGTCCGGCAAGGAATCGGTCTGATTTCATAAGCCATGCATTGATTGGTTTCTGTATCGAGCATGACGCATGGCAGTTGTTTTTTCCGGTAGGCAAGTTTGAACTCCCGGTCGGTTTCCGTTTCAATGGCTGACAGATCTTCAAGCTGCTTGCCGTACTCTTGGAAATAATGATGAAAATGAGCATGAAGTTTGTTCCTGCGCTGCTCAGGAAAAACCGCCATCGCCTGTCTCATCAGCTTTGCTTCCATTTTATTGATAATGATAGGATAATAGCAGCAAAACGCACAGCCCATCCGACAAGAGGCCTCCAATTCCAAGGTATTCTCAATCGTGTCAATCTCCTTGCTGACGATACGCAGCAACTCGTGAAAACTTCCGAGCAATTTATCTTTCGGCGAAAGATTGCTTTCCGCCCATATTTCCACCACATCATAAAACCTTTCTTCCTCTATCTGATATTTTTCCTGCAATGTACCGCATCTAGTTTGAATTTCTTTATAGCTTAAATATTTTCCCATGCATTAATCTCCCTCGTATATTATGTTTAGGCCCTCAAATAGAGCCTTCAGTTTTTACATTTTTTCCTGCTATCAATGTCAAAAAGTCTTGGACACCCTGAGATATTTCTAGATAATGGTCTTAGGATCATTTGGGACAATTCTTTCATCTCCTGTGGCTCGACCACACTTTAAGACTGTTTCCCAGTGTACGTGCGGAACTTCCTACTCGCAGGCTGTGCACCTTGTTCTTCGAACCTAGAAAATAGTAGCTCTAGGGCGGCTTTCGAACCAAGGATAGTACTGATACACGAGGTTGCTGATCGGCGTTCACACTAGGGATATCTCAGGGCGTCCAAGAAATAAGTACCAATGATTCTAATTTGAAAGGAGGGTATCCCCCGTGAAATTATTTGCTGGATTAGATGTTAGTTCTTTTGATATCAAGGTTTGCTTACTAAATGGTGAAGGAGATAAACTCAGAAGCTTCACCGTATCCAATGATCTACCAGGTGCAACTCTATTACGAGATTCTATTCTAGAGTGTGTCGAAGGCCAAAAAGTCGATATACTCAAAATTGGTCTTGAGTCTACGTCGGTCTATAGCTTTCATCCATCTATGTTTTTTCATAATGACGAGTCACTCAAGGCACTTGGTACACAAGTGTTTGTCATGAATCCTAAACAAATTAAGAACTTTAAAAAGAGTTATAGTGATATGGACAAAACCGATGAGATTGATGCATTTGTTATAGCTGATTACCTGCGCTTTGGCCGAGCCAATATGTCTGTTGTTAAAGAGAGCCAATACATAGCACTCCAACAGCTTACTCGTTCGAGATACCAACTCGTTCATCAGGTGACCAAAGAAAAACAGCACTTTCTTCAACACTTGAGTTACAAATGCAATACCTTTCAAGAGGAAGTGGACTCCTCCATTTTTGGTAATGCCATGATGGAACTCTTTTTCGAGAAATTCAGTTTAGAAGAACTATCTCAAATGCCATTGGAAGATCTAGCTGCATTCCTTCAAGAGAAAGGGAAGAATCGTTTCAGTGATGCCGAATGTGTAGCTAAATCAATCCAAAAAGCCGTTCGTTCTTCTTATCGATTAGACAAGGTCTTGGAAAACTCTATTGATCTCATCCTTGGCACTACTATTGAAGTGATTCGCACACTTCAAAAACAAGTAAAAGAGATAGATAAAGCCATCAAACGGATCATGGCTGGATTAACGGAAACACTTGAAACAATCCCAGGGATTGGACCTGTGTTTTCTGCAGGAATTATTGCAGAAATTGGCCAAATTGAACGCTTTGATGATGAGACAAAGATTGCTAAATACGCAGGCCTCTATTGGCGTAAAAATCAATCAGGACGTTTTACAGCTGATGATACTTCGCTATCTCGTAATGGGAATCAGTACCTTAGATATTACCTTGTTGAAGCCGCCAACTCGGTAAGAAGACAAGTTCCTGAGTACCAAGCGTATTACGCGAAGAAATACAAAGAAGTACCAAAACACCAACATAAAAGGGCACTCGTCTTAACCGCAAGAAAATTAGTACGGTTGGTTGATGCGCTACTACGCAATCACCAAGTCTACACGTCGAAAAGGAGCGTGAATGAATGAAGCATATCTAGCTTCTAAATCCTTTTTATTCCATTCCAGTAATTTACATATATTACTGGTCTAGTTTGGTGTTGCCTTTTTTGATAAAGTGTACCTTGATTATCAAATATTAATTTAATTTTTGTTTGACATATTACCGCAGGTCTTATTAAGTGCTGCTTTCTTATTGTTCCCTTTTTCCTGAAAGATGTAAATAGGTACTTTGTATTTCTGTCGTTCCATCCAACCGTGCCACCAGCATCAAAAAGCCAGAAACACTCTTTCATGCTAAGCGCCCCTGGCAATCCGTACACCCTAACGATTTATATTTCCTTATACAGTCCCAGTGCCTGATCGAGTACTTTTTCTCCTTGTACCATGCCATAAGCCATTTGGTCGATTACAGCAACTTTTATTCCCTTAGGCTCCAACTGGCTTTTTATCTTTTTCTCCAAATACCTAACCTGCGGACCTATCAGCACCACGTGGAGATTTTCCAATTTACGCTTAAGCGCTGACTCGGAAACTGCTTCGATAGTTGCCGTCACTCCTCGGTTATCCGCTGCTTTTTTCATTTTGGCAACTAGCATCGACGTCGACATACCAGCCGAGCATACAAGAATGATATTCATCTTTCTTTTCCTTCCCCCTTCCTTAAGCAACCTGCTCCCCAAAAAACACAATAGAAACACTATCACTTCTATCTGTGCCTTTTTAATAACATGCAGACCTTGCCTGATGTTTTGAAAGAAATCTCTAAGAAAAAACGGCGGGCGTTTACTATCCCTTTCCCTTTCATACCCGCAAAATCATCAAGCACCGTGCAAGTTTTCCCATTTATCTCCTCTATCGTGCCTCCATTCTTTGTTTCAACGCCCGGACACCAGCCACAACAAACGGGATATATAGAATTATCGCCAACGTCAGGTTGAAAATCTGGAGAGCAATCCCCCGCCAACTTCCTCCCGTCACAAGATACCCGCTCAAAATCGGAGGCGTCGTCCAAGGGAGAATCGCTACTGTTTTAGGGACGATTCCGGTTGCCAGCGCGACATAGGAAGTAACAGTAAGTATGACAGGAATGAGTATGAAGGGGAGCATCATAATTGGATTTAATACGATAGGTAAGCCGAAGATCACGGGTTCATTTATATTGAAAAGCCCAGCCGGTGTTGATAATTTTGCCACTTCCCGATATGGATGGTTTTTCTCTTGACGGATGACAAAAAATATAGCGATCAGCAAAGCAATCGTTGTCCCGGAACCGCCCATAAACACAAAAGAATCGAGGAATGGTTTGGTTACGATATTCGGGACATCAAAAGCGGAAACGCCGTTTTGGTACAAGGAAAGGTTTTTTTCGATGAGCGGCAGATAAACCGGCTCGATGACAGAACCGATAATATTGGTTCCATGTAAACCGAAGAACCATAACAGGTGATTCAAGAAGGATACGACCATTGCCGCTGGCAGCGTGTTTCCTAGTCCTTGCAAGGGTTCTTGGATGATATTGAAAATCCATTCAAAAATGCTGATTTCCGCGAAGTAACTCATCAAGGCCTGAAATAAGCCTACGAGGATCAAAATGATAGATGCAGGAATCAGTGCGGTAAACGACCGGGAGACTCCATCGGGTACCCCTTCCGGCATTTTTATCGTCAGCCTGGATTGGAGCAGGTATCGAAATAATTCAGTAAGAACCAATGCGAGTATGATTGCGACAAACAACCCTTGCGCCCCCAACCAGGCAAAACTCAAGCCCCAGTCCGGAGTTTCTGGTACAAGCATGATATAAGCAGCAGCAGTTATTAATCCTGAGGACAAACCGTCTATTTCATAAGACTTTGCCAGATTATAAGCAATGGAAAATGCAATCAACAAACCGAGAACTGCAAACGTGCCATTCCAAATGCTCCCGCCTACCTTTTGCCAGTTTCCCTCTCCAAAAATACCATTTAAGATACCTGGCAAATCGAAACTCCCGAAAGGTGGAAAATTGTTTATCAGGATTCCTAGCGATCCAATGATCACGAGCGGCATGATGGCGACAAACCCATCTCGGATGGCAACTAAGTGACGCTGAGCTCCTATTCTCCCGGCTACTTCAATAAACCTTTGCATGAGCGGATGATTCATTCTGATTACCCCCTAAATGAAATGATGGGAAGAGTGGCCAATGCCGTTCCCCAGTTGATCTGAATCAACATTTCCAATCACTTCCCTGCTTTTTTCCTGTCGAATCACACATAAGCTTCGCCAAATTAAACATCAAGACGATTCCTGTTGAGTCTGCGGCCAATACCTAGTTATCCATCCTTCACATTGGTGCTCATTCCTTTCACAGGTCAGGAGTCGAGTGCCGTGACAAGTTCTTTTTAAAGATGTTTATGCGTCAAAGGCGCAGAAAATGTATCATACAAATAATTCTTTTCCCATACAATAGAGAGTAAGAGCCGAATTTGTCATAACAAACTGTAGATATTTTTGAGTACCAGTCGCTTTTCAGATGGGAGTTATGCAATGAACAAAAATCTATCATTACATGAATTCATTAAAGAGGAATTGCTTACTAGCATTAAAACCGGCCACTACCAAATCGGCGAAAAGATCCCAACGGAAATGGAACTTTGCAACACGTTTAACGTGAGCAGAACGACCGTGAGAACTGCCCTGAATCAATTGACACAAGAAGGATACCTGGCACGGCATCAAGGCCGGGGTACATATGTAGCAGATCAGAAGGTAAAACAAACCCTTTCCCATACAATCAAACGGTATAGTGACCAGGTTGCAATACAAGGAAAGAAGCCAAAAATCATGTTACTCGATCTTCAGGTCATCCCTGCTGATCAACATCTTTCCCAATCTCTATCCATTTCCAGGAACGATGCCGTGCAACGGATAGAAAGAATCCGGCTGGCCGATCAAGAACCAACCCAATACGAAGTTTCCTATATCCCTTGGAGCATGGCACCCGGCCTTACAAAACAGCATGCCGAAACCTCCCTCTATGCAGCTTTACAAGCAGTCTTCGGCCTTCATATTGCAAAAACGACCGAGCAAGTAGAAATCACCTTTGCAAATGAGCGGATCTGCAGCCATTTACGGTGTGACACTGGATTGCCACTCTTCTATATCGAGACAACAGCAGAAGATATACA
Organism: Sediminibacillus dalangtanensis; assembly: GCF_017792025.1. Classification (NCBI taxonomy): domain Bacteria; kingdom Bacillati; phylum Bacillota; class Bacilli; order Caryophanales; family Bacillaceae; genus Sediminibacillus; species Sediminibacillus dalangtanensis. The sequence continues at coordinate 1,403,680 of NZ_CP046956.1, read as the reverse complement.
CGGAAACAAGATCGAATTTTCACGCTCTTATTTTCGCGGAGACAAAACAAATTTCATCATCGAACGATTGTATGACCAAAATCCATAACTAAAGGAAGGAAACAGATGGAAGTTTTATTTAATGCAGATGATTTCGGCTTGACGAAAGGCGTGAATGATGGAATCATCGAGGCTTTTGTGAATGGTGTGGTAGGTTCCGCTACACTAATGATGAATGGACCTGCCGTTGAAGATGCTGTAACAGCTGCAAAGCGCCATCCTGGTTTAAAAGTCGGAATCCACCTTGTTCTTACTTGGGGAAAAGCCCTCTGCCCCGACTTACATTCGATTGTCGACAAAGAAGGCACCTTTCGCTGGCGGAGTAATTTTCGGGAAATGAATATTCCTGATATGAAGGAAACAGAAAAAGAATGGCGGACACAATTGGAGGTGTTTCTTTCCACAGGGTTACCCCTTCATCATATCGACAGCCACCATCATATTCATGGCTGGGAACCACTGAAGGAGTTGATGCTCCGATTAGCGGAAGACTATCGAGTTCCGGTTCGCTTTGCAGAATCGCTTCAGACCGATCCAGATTATCTATTGACCGAAGCCTTGTGGACAGACTTTTATGGTAACGGTGTTACCAGCAGCATATTCGATCAATTACGCAGGATCCCAGCCGGTAAAGTGGAAGTCATGACCCATCCGGCTTTTGCGGATACCGAGCTTCAAGCAATCAGTTCCTATAGCGAACCCCGCAATCTTGAAAGAGAAATCCTTTGTTCGCTGGAAATACCATATTGGGTGACGATTTTATAAGGGGTTGTTCAAAAAGTCCGGTGAAAATAACCCTTCGAATTTTTTGTTGGCTTGCTTTTCCGCTGCTCACGTAATAATTGCATACGCGCCATTGCTGAAATCTACGCCGCCTTGAACTTCTTGATCCTGTTCATCCTTCTTTTGATCACGCACGATAATAGCTTTACTTAGTAGAATCAATCTTTCTTATTCGTTATAATAAAAGAGAGAAGTGCGCCAACACTTCTCCCCGGTCCCTGTCTCCAAGGGACGAAATCAGACATTTTTCGGAAAGCTTCCTTCTGCTTTAACGCAAAGGGAGCTTTTCATCTATCATCATTGGCTTCTCCTGTACTATGCCTTCATCATGTGCACCCATATTCCCTATCTTCCTTTTTTCCGATCTGTCCCTGTGAACAGCAGTCCAAGCAATAAGCCAAACCCGGCCAAGAAAAATACCATGAAGGAACTGATTCCGATAAAAATTTCACCAGTCGCAAAACCGGAAGTAAAAGCTGTAAACAAGCTGAACAAAATTAATCCGACCGACAAACCGTATAGCATCGCACGCACTTTGGTCATGGCGTACTTTTTGTTTGTTTCCCTTGTCAACATACTGTAAGTGACGATGGCTCCGCCGAATACGATAAAGATAGCCGGTCCGGTCACAGCCTCAAGGGGCAACTCCATAAAATACAACATGGCCATCGTCAACAGACCAAATAGACCTACCAGTATGCCAGTAATTAATCCCGCAGTGGAAACACGGGCAGTCATGGATGAATAAACAGATTTTCTTGTCTGGTCCTGGCCGATCTGCCGCATATCCTCGACCAGGCCGCTCAGATCTCCCATCGAACTAACCGCCTCCTTGAAGGCTTCCTCTTCATTCATGCCGGCCTTTTTGTAATCGATAATCTTTTCCTTCAGATTGATGGACAGCTCTTCTTTTAATTCATATAACTGTTGACTATCGCCAACTCCAGCAAACAAATTGTCTACATAGGATCGAACCTTCTGATTAAGATCCTGGTTCATTCTCTTCATTATGGATTCCTCCCTCAATTAATTGATTCAAGACATTCTTGGCAAAATGCCAATCTTTTTTGTTCTGTTTGTACCGCTCCAGACCTGCCTCTGTTATACGGTAGTATTTCCGGCGTCCTCCTTGCGTTTCATCACCCCAGTAGGAAGCGATATACCCCTCCTTCTCCAACCGGCGAAAAGCAGTATAAAGCGTCGCTTCTTTCAGCTCATACTGATTTCCGCTTAAAACGATGATGGTTTTATATATTTGATACCCATAGCTGTCCCCCTGCTGCAGTACGTTCAAAATAATCGTATCAGTATGCCCCCTGATCAGGTCTGTCGAAATGTTGCTGGCCAATTTATCCTCACCTCCTAAAATACAATGTAAAGCATATTACTTTGTCTGTCAATGTAATTTGCTACAAATGCTAATGTGCTAAAAAAGTATATTCCAATAAAAATGCTGAAACCGGAAGCTACTCAGCTCCCAACTTCAGCATTTATCAAGCTATTATGGTTAATTTACCTCTTTATTGCCGGTTATATTGATCCCTCGCAGCGCCTGTGTAGCGAGCTGATCGGCCTCCTTATTCAACTTGCGGGAAACAAGCTGAAAGGAAGGATCGATGCCCAGTTCATCCAACAGTGTTTCGATACGATCTATCCATTTGGAAAGCTCTTTTTCATAACACGGCCATTCCCCACTCAATTGCTGTAAGACAACCTGCGAATCACCGATAAAAGTGACAGGAAGGTCATGCACCCCCATAAATGCCAGTTCTTGCAGCGCCAAATGAAACGCAGCATATTCAGCTTCATTGTTCGTATCCAACTCTTCTACTTGTGCATTTTTTCTCAGACGAAACGATTTTCCGTTTTGCTCATAATAAATAGCGCATCCTAAACCCGAATGCTGCATATCCTGGTCAAAGCCGCCATCAAAATACACCGTAACATTATGTGGTTCTGTTTCTATTTCAGCAATAAATTTCTTCAATTCTTTTAAAGTCCATTCCGTATCACGGCTGTCGAGAAAATGGATTTGTTTTATCCGTCCGGATCTTTCCAAATCCTCCGCTATCAGGATTGCTTTTCCCGGGTTCATTTCTTCTGACTGGAAGCTGGCCGTTGTTCCTTTTGGAGTCTGATATAGCATTTCAATACGGATATCCATACGTACCCCTCCTTTATCAGACGATTTTTAGATGGTGTTTAACAAGAGACTTATATGCGTAAAAGGTATAATCCGGCTGCTGAGTTTCTCAGCCTTATGTTTAAGGCAGAGTCCATTTTGTTTTTATAACCAGTGTACCCGGCCAGCCTGCATTCTATCATTCATTCCGAAGAAGAACGGAAATCACATTGAAAAAGATTCCTTTATATATAAAGAATAGTTCTGGTTTAACCCAAATAAAACCTTTGACATCCACTAAAAAATGATGTAAATTACCCTATGTACGAACGATAACATTTAACTTGATTAAAATATTCGTGTTTAGAGGTGTATAACATGGAAAATGTATTTGATTATGAAGATATACAACTAGTTCCTGCAAAGTGTATCGTAGACAGTCGTTCAGAATGTGATACAACCGTAACGCTTGGCAGTAACACATTCAAACTTCCGGTTGTTCCCGCCAATATGCAGACGATTATCGATGAAAAAATCGCATTATATTTAGCCGAAAATGATTATTTCTATATCATGCACCGTTTTGAGCCAGAAAAACGCCTGGCTTTTACCAAGGACATGAAGAATCGCGGATTGATCGCTTCGATCAGTGTGGGCGTTAAAGAAGAAGAATACCGTTTTGTCGAAGAACTGGCAAAAGCGCAGCTTACGCCAGAATACATCACCATCGATATAGCCCATGGTCATTCTAATGCTGTTATCGAAATGATCCAGCATATTAAAAAACATCTGCCAGCCAGCTTTGTCATCGCTGGGAATGTCGGCACTCCGGAAGCCGTAAGGGAATTGGAAAACGCCGGCGCCGATGCGACAAAAGTCGGAATCGGCCCTGGTAAAGTATGTATCACAAAAATCAAGACAGGTTTTGGAACCGGTGGCTGGCAATTAGCTGCGTTGCGCTGGTGCGCCAAAGCGGCCAGCAAACCGATTATTGCTGACGGCGGAATCCGGACGCATGGCGATATCGCAAAATCAATCCGATTCGGCGCCTCCATGGTCATGATTGGATCTCTGTTCGCGGGCCATGAAGAATCTCCGGGCGAGACAATCGAAACGGACGGCAAGCTTTTCAAAGAATACTTCGGTTCTGCTTCTGAGTTCCAAAAAGGAGAAAAGAAGAATGTCGAAGGGAAAAAGATGCTTGTCGAGCACAAAGGGTCTCTTTCCGATACGTTGAAAGAGATGGAACAGGATTTGCAATCAGCGATATCCTACGCAGGCGGCAACAAGCTTGAAGCCATTCGCAATGTGGACTATGTTGTTGTTAAAAATTCCATTTTCAACGGCGACAAAGTATATTAACAACAAACAGGAGGGTGGGATTCCCGCTCTCCTGTTTGTTATGTCATTGTCTTTTTATCTGGTCCTGCAAGGAAAAAATCAATTCATTGGCTTTCCGCTTATTGAGTCGATAGGTACAAATCACGGTAGACCTCATGGAGCGGTTCCTCGCCCCTATCCTCTCTCATTTTAGCCAGGACTTCCAGACTTCCGCCATGTAATCTGTATCACTTATAATTACATTGCTTATTTGGTTCATGCCACCAAAAACAATACCTGCGATAAAGACAAAATAAATAGACAAATAAAGCAGATACCATTTAAACTGGCTGTCCAGAGCCATTTTCTTCATACCACCTTATCATTCTCCATTCCCCGTCTTGTTCTTTTTTCCACACTTCCAACGAAAGTGCTTTGACCACATTTCCCTTCTGCCTGGTGTGTGATGTAGTAAGATACAGCTGCTTGTTTATCGGACTGCGGAATAATCTTTAAGCCGGAATAAACGAATTTGAGCTCCTTGCCCTGATAATAATCTGCCGCCTGTTTGTTCCCCTGCTTGATTTTTTCTCCTGTAAAGGTCACTACTTTATCTTTAGCAGGCATGTAAAGCCTGCCGATAAAGTGATCTGAATAATTGTCATTCATTTCCTAGTAATGACCTTGAGAAAAGTTTTCGTGAAGTTCTCTCATGCGATGTACTTTTGCAGCTATTTCATCCTCCATCCGCAACAACACCACCTCCTCATTTCATTCTCCATAAGCATTACATTCTTTTTGGCAAGGAAAATTCCTGCAAATTTATCGTTTGGATCTGAACTTCGATCTATCGATGCCCGTTATGGAAAATGAATGCGCTTTTGGTTTAGATGTTTCGCTTAACAGGTTATAGAACAATATAGGATAGATCAGGACAACGTATCGGAACTTGCTTGTCTGAGACAATGGGAAATTTTACTATTTCTATTATCTATCCTTTTTAACTTCAAGTCCGATTACTACAAGTTTTCTTTTATTTAGGCTAAACTAAAGGATGGAAACTCTCTTCTGTTCTATCACTATTCAGAAGAAGTGATTGAAAACCGGTAAAGGAGTGGGAAAGATGCAAGCAAATCAATTGGAGAAAATCAGAAAAGGGAAAGGCTTTATTGCAGCCCTTGACCAAAGCGGTGGAAGTACGCCGAAAGCATTGGCTGGTTATGGTGTCTCCGAAGACGCTTATTCAAACGAAGAGGAGATGTTTGATCTTGTCCATGAAATGCGGACCCGTATCATTACGTCCCCTGCTTTTGACTCTACTCACATTCTGGGAGCCATTTTGTTCGAACAAACCATGGATCGCGAAATAGAAGGCCAGTACACCGCTGACTATCTCGCAGAGAAAAAAGGAATTGTACCTTTTCTGAAAGTTGACAAAGGATTAGCAGATGCATCCAACGGTGTGCAACTGATGAAGCCCATTCACGACTTGGACGAGACACTAAGACGTGCGAACGAACGCCATATCTTTGGGACAAAAATGCGGTCCGTTATCAAAGAAGCCAATCCAGAAGGGATAAAGACTGTCGTTGATCAGCAATTCGAGATTGGAAAACAAATCATCGAAGCTGGATTAGTACCGATTATTGAACCGGAAGTAGATATTCATAGTAACGATAAAGAAAAATCCGAGCAAATCTTAAAAGACGAGATTCTCGGCCATTTAAATAATCTGGATGATAAAGATAACGTTATGCTGAAATTATCAATTCCTACTGTAGCAAACACGTACAAAGAGTTAATCGACCATCCGCGTGTTGTACGTGTTGTAGCTCTTTCTGGCGGTTATTCCCGTGATGAAGCCAATGAGAAATTAAAAGAAAATGACGGCTTGATTGCAAGCTTCTCCCGAGCATTGAGCGCTGACTTAAATGTCAATCAAACGGATGAAGAATTCAACGCTGCTCTTCGAGATGCAGTAGAATCTATTTATGACGCTTCCGTTAACAAAAAATAATGTTGCAGCAAAGATAAAACCAGCAAGTTCCTTTTCGGCGCCTGCTGGTTTTATCAATACTAAGCAGAAAAAATAGACGATACTGTGATAAATTCAGGAGTATAGCAAGAATACCGATTCGCTTTTATCTTCGCCTAACAACTCATCCTCCGGCTATATTTTCAAGCCCGTTTATTCCCTTGGATTCCATTCCATTGATACAAAGTCATAGCTGCCTCCATTGGTGTTTTGAATAAATGTACCGACTACGACAAAGCCTGCCTTTTGATATAGTCTGATCGCCCTTTTATTAAAGGCTGCTACGGATAACGTGACTGCTGACGGGCAATATGTTTTGATTGCAAGTTCCAATCCAGCTCGAAGAAAATCCAGCCCTCTCCCCTTCCCTGTACATTCAGGTTTCATACCAAGCCCAATTTCCACCTTTCCATTTTGCTTTTGATGAAAGTTGAAAAATCCAATCAATTGATCATTCTTTTCCACTACATAGTAATCATCCCCCCGTTGATCTGCATCTAAAAATTCCTCCAAGTCTTCTTCATCCGCTTCCATATCATAAAAACTATATTCACCTGGATAATGCCACTTATAAGCGATTTCTTCCGCCTGCCGCTGGGTCATTTTTTTTAAAATATAATGCTCATCCAATTCCTGTTTCACCCTTCTCCATCTCCTCTTCAAGCGATAATAGCATTCCTCACAATTGTCAGACACGAAACAAAAGCCGTAAACAAAAAGACAGATCCAACCCACTTCTGACCGTCCTTCAGACTCTCTATTCCCATCCCCCCAAAAAGTGCGGTTAACAGACCAAACATCCAATAAATAGGAGGATTAAATGATTGGACCAGCATAACGATTACGAAAAATTAAGTGTAGTGCTGCCAATCACCAAGTTTATTATTCGCAAAGTGATATTCCTCCCCCTTATTTAAGAATTACTCTTCCTTCATAATTTCCACGTCAGATACCGATCTCCTGCTTCAATGCTTCGATAAAGACACTCCATTTCATCTCTTCAGACTCCTCCTCACCATATTTCCTGACATTAATCGATTGGCTGTCGCGTTCCTTGTCACCAACTACCAGTATATATGGGGTTTTTTTGACTTGCGCTTCCCTCATTTTGTAACCGACTTTTTCCTCTCGTAAATCTACTTCAACTCGTACCCCTTCTGTTTGTAAGCGATTTTGCACTTCCACTGCGTAATCCCCATGAACAGCACTGGACACCGGTATCAATTTTACTTGTACGGGCGCAAGCCATGCAGGAAACGCACCGGCAAAATGCTCGATCAGAATACCCAGGAAACGGTCAATTGACCCGAAAACGGCACGGTGTATGACGACAGGGCGGACTTTCTGGTTGTCTTCATCTACATAAACCAGATCAAATAATTCGGGCATTTGAAAATCCAATTGAACGGTCGCGCATTGATGGCTTCTATTTAATGCATCCTTGATGTGCACATCAATTTTCGGCCCGTAAAATGCTCCGTCTCCCTCATTGATTTGGTAGTCGTAGTCCAGTTTTTCCAGTACATCCTTTAAAGCAGCTTCCGCTTTGACCCAAAGCGCCTCTTCCCCCATCGAATTTTCCGGTCTTGTCGAAAGTTCAATCGAATAGTCAAATCCAAAGGCACTATATACTTCGTCTATCAAGTTCAACACAGAGGTAATTTCCCCTTCGATTTGTTCCGGTGTCACAAAGATATGGGCATCATCCTGGCAAAACGTCCGAACCCTTAACAGCCCATTCAACGCACCACTGAATTCGTGACGGTGCACCTGGCCAAACTCAGCCATTCGGATTGGCAGCTCCCGGTAAGATCGAAGTTTATCTTTGAAAATCAGCATATGTCCTGGACAATTCATTGGCTTCAAGGCAAATCGCTGGTCATCAACCTCGGAAAAATACATGTTATCTTTATAATGGTTCCAATGGCCGGATTGTTCCCAAAGCCGCTGGTTCATCATGAACGGTGTACGCACTTCCTGGTAGCCATACTGATGTTGGATCTCCCGCAAAAATGCTTCTAATTGATTTCGTATGAATTGACCGTTTGGCAAATAGAAAGGCATGCCCGGCGCTTCTTCCGAAAACATAAACAAATCCAGCTCACGGCCCAGCTTGCGGTGATTCCGATTTTCTGCTTCCTGCAAAAATTCAAAATAAGCCTGTAGCTCCGGCTTAGAAGCAAAAGCCACGCCGTAAATACGCTGTAACATCTGGTTTTCACTGTTTCCGCGCCAATAGGCACCAGAAACGCGCGTCAGCTTGAATGCTTTGATATGACGAGTCTCCGGAAGATGCGGCCCCCGGCACAAGTCGACAAACTCCCCTTGCCGGTACACAGTGATTGGTACACTATCCGGGATATCTCCCAGCAGTTCAAGCTTTAATGGATCATCTGCAAACAATTGCTTTGCCCGATTTCGTGACACTTCTTCCCGCTCGATTCGCAGATTTTCCGAAACGATTTTTTGCATTTCCTTCTCGATTTGTTCCAGATTATCTTGTGAGATCGGTTGGCTCAATTCCAAATCATAATAAAATCCATTTTCAATGACCGGCCCTGTACCGAAATGAACATCCCCATAAATACGCTGGACAGCCTGTGCCAACACATGCGCAGTAGTATGACGCATCACCTTCAATCCCTCTTGTGACGGAACGTCAAGCAGCTCTATTTCGGCGTCATTGGAAATACTGCTTCGTAAATCTGTCAACACGCCGTTCACTTTTCCGACAACCGATTTCTTTCGTAAAGACGGGCTGACCGACCCTGCTATTTCTTCAAGCGTCACACCTTGTTGGTACTGTTTCTCACTTCCGTCCGGGAAGCGGATGATTATTTTCTTAGACTTCATCCCTTGTCACTCCTTCTTTTCCAAATAAATAAAAAAACACGCCATCCCTATAAAAAAGGGACGAGCGTGTTTGATACCCGTGGTTCCACCCAGCTTTCCGTCAAGTAAATATGATTACAAAACGGCTTCGTTACGGCTTTATCACAGCGTCTGCGGTCCGGTTACTAAAGTTCCCCGTGACTGCTCCAAGGTGGTAAGCTTTTCTCCCTGCACCGGGAAGTTCTCAGCCTCGCCTTCCCTCTCTGTCGGCCGTTTTAGAAAAACTGTTGTCCTTGTCATCGCAATTCTTCTATATTTTTTGCAAATAAAAAACACACCGCATCCCTCTAAGAAAGGGACGAGTGTGTGTCAGACCCGTGGTTCCACCCAGCTTCCCGTCACTCTGAAAAAAGTGACAGCTCATTCCGCTTTATCGCCGCGGCTGCGGTATTGAATACTTGCTTTCCTCAATACTGCTCGAAGGTGGTGCATTTTTCTCCTGCGTTGGGAAGTTCCCAGCCTTGCCTTCCCTCTCTGTAAACCGGTTAGAAAAACGCCTATCCTTTTCCTCGCACTAGTCAGTGTTAAATTATTACTTACTATATAAAAATTATACCGATTCGTCAACAAGGTATTCTATTCCTGATACCAAAAGCATCCGCAAATGGATTTATGTCCTGGTGACCTCTTGCTTTTTCCATTATTCGCTCGTAAACAATTCTATTTCCTTCATGACAGCTTTCAAGCAATCAATAGACTGGTAAATTCCGCCCTCATGCTCCAAGGAATGATCGGCACCCTTGAAAATCTGCACCTTAAAGTTGCGCTTGGCAGCGAGTCCGCTCACCCTTTCTTTAACAAAGCATTTGTCCTGGTCGCCAATAAGCAATAAGCTCTCTTTCCAACTATTGCGCAAACAATCATAGAGCGCATCTATTTGCAGCAGCGGGGTCAGCCAAATAACTTTTGTCATCTCCAGTTCCAACAAATGAGCAAGTCCGCCAGTGCCGATAGACTTGGCCATCATATAAATACTCGTGTATTTAGCTTCTGGAACGACCTCTTCCATTACTTTCTCTACATCATCGCTTATGATTTTAAATTGTTCTTTCCGATCCCGTTTTGTAAAGGAAGCACTGTCATATTCATATTGAATATGTAAGACATCAAACCCTTTATCAAAAAACAGTCCGGTTGCATAATAAAACAATGGCTGATCCGTTGTATAGCCTAATCCCGGAAGCATGACACAAAGTCTGCTATTGTTCGAGTTGTTTCGAATAAACCTGTAAGGAATCGGTTCACCGTCTGTGTTACGGATTGCTTCTTTTGCTATATCCATTTATGTCCTCCCGACTATTCCTATCATGTTAAGACATGATGGTCTGTTTCACATAACGAAGTACCGCTTCCTGCAGTATGAGAAAAACAATCCATCCAGTTAACCCCATTAAAATAGATAGGTAAAGGTTGACTGCATGTTTCAAAGAATAATAAACAACGACTAACATAACTGCAGTAGCCGGAAATCCCGCAAGAACTCCTAAAGCGAACTTACTTAGGTCCGTTCCGGCTTCCCCCTGTACTTTCAACCAGATGATACTGATCAAACTAACCAACGGCAAAGCTGCAAGCATTCCCCCATAAGCAGGTATCCGTCTGGAAATCTCGGTAACTATCCCAATTACTATTGCCGACAAAAGAATCTTAATCAGAACAAACATGAATAGAACGCTCCCTCAATAATTGAAAAGCTGATTCAATGTGTTGTCTCTCCTCCTCTGTCATTCCTACGAGTACTTGTTTTAATTTTTCACTATCCAGACTCGTATTGTGCTGCAACACCTTTTGTCCTAATGTGGTCAACGCTAAGATGACTTTTCTTTCATCCGCCTTATCCCTGTTTTTTACAATTAACCCCTTTTCGATTATCCTTTTCACATGCTCCGATGCCGTGTTAGGAGAAATCCCAAAGTAATCGGCTACATCGCCTATACCGACAGTTTCTTTTTTTTCAATCAACTGCATGATTCGGATAACCTGATGCGTTACTTTCTCTTTATGCGGATAGTGCAATAAAAAATATATATCGGTCCAATACTCATTTAGAAGCTTTTCGTCCAGCCCCAAGTCCTTCACCTCTAATCATATCGTTATTTAAGATTATATCTTACAGTACGATATAAACAACCTTTATTAGGTCAAAACCAATTAATGGCATCTTCACCTATTTTTCGTTACACTTTGTCAAAAGACAATCACATAAAAACTTAGTAAAAGGGTGTGAAACTGGGATATGGAAAAGAAGAATCTTGGAAGCCAAGGATTGGAAGTAACTGCTCTCGGATTAGGCTGCATGGGAATGTCCGATTTTTACAGCGGGCGCGACGACAATGAGTCTTTAAAAACGATTGACCGAGCGTTGGAATTGGGAGTCAATTTTCTTGATACAGCTGACATGTATGGTGTCGGCGAAAACGAAAAACTGGTAGGGAGGGCTTTGAAAGGACGTAGAAATGACGTAGTCCTTGCCACCAAATTCGGTAATGTCCGGGGAGATGATGGTTCCTTTCTCGGTGTGAACGGGCATCCTGATTATGTTAAAAAAGCCTGCGATGCCAGTCTGAAGCGCCTTGGGGTAGATCATATCGATTTGTATTACCAGCACCGTGTAGATCCTGATGTCCCGATTGAAGAGACAATCGGTGCGATGTCTGACTTAGTAAAAGAAGGGAAAGTCCGCTTTCTCGGCATGTCAGAGGCTGCTCCGGCAACCATCCGCCGGGCACACAAGGTCCATCCAATCACAGCACTGCAAACGGAATACTCGCTATGGAGCCGTGATGTCGAAGACGAAATCCTGCCGACATGCCGTGAACTCGGCATTGGTTTTGTCCCTTACAGTCCACTAGGACGAGGCTTTTTGACCGGCCAAATCAAACGGTTCGAGGATTTAGCCGAGGACGATTACCGCCGCTTTTCTCCTCGCTTCCAAGGGGAAAACTTTCAGAAAAACCTGGACCTAGTTACCGATATCGAAACAATCGCTCAGGAAAAAGGATGTAAGCCTGCACAGCTGGCATTGGCATGGCTGCTGGCACAAGGAGACGACATTGTGCCAATCCCCGGAACCAAACGGATAAAGTATTTAGAAGAAAACGTAGGAGCTCTCGATGTTACCTTGACGAAGGAAGATTTGGCGCGAATTGATAAGGTATCTCCTCAACATGTAGCTGCCGGGGATCGTTATCCTGATATGAACGGCGTCAACTTGTAGGGAAAAACAGCGGCGAGATTCCTTTCTCACCGCTGTTTTTCAACTTATCTCTTCCGTGTCCGATCAAATCTTTTCCATTCATTGTCTTTCTTCAATGTCTTCACGTGAAAAGGATTTGCCGATGCTTTAGGCGCATCGCTTTGCACACCGATTTCTTTGCCGATCGAATCGTTATAAACGCCTTCCCGTTCACCGTCAAAATGTTCATCCTGTCCATCTGCAAGCATATTTTCACCTCCTATCCTATATCATGCTTTAAAACTGCCTACTCATCCGGTGTCTGGGTTAGTGAAACTTTCAAGAGCCGATAAACGTAAACATAAATAAAGCAATTTAGAAAAAGTAGGGAGGAAACACCATGGAATTGGATTTTTTCTGGCTAGCAATTGGAATAGCCGTGGCAGGTTACTTTATCGGAGAGGGGCTGAAGAATTTCAAAAACCCGGAAACAAAAGGATTGATGGATACATCTAGTGACAATGATGATCAACAACTGTTGAAGGAAAATTACGTGCATTATTTTCTGGGGATCACCTAGGAAGACGCGAAATCGTTGAAAGAGGATTTCCCCGATATCCCTCATGTAATAATTAATAATAAAGTCTATTATCCGAAAGCCCAGCTACGAGAATGGCTAAGAAGTATAGGAACAAAACATGAATAAACGAGAAGCCTTTCTCTCCTGTAAAGACTAACGATAAAAAGATGGTGACTAGCTTCACCATCTTTTTATCGTTTATGGAGGTTCATAGCGAAAACAGTTTTTCGTTTCATGTCTCATTTTTATTGCGTCGAGTATATTTTTCCCCTATGATTAGTGGCTGCGCCCTTCATTCATGTACAGTCAGCTCATTTATCCCCTTACCAAACAACTTAAAAGTCCTTTCCAAAACCGGTTTCGGAATGGTTTGAAAACTATCTCCAACACTGACTTCAAAATAACAGGATTCATCTCCCGTTTCTTTGAGATAACTGGTAAGCCCTAATTCAGTCTCCTGATAAATAGCTGCCAAGAGAGACTCTATTTCTTCCTTTCGTTTCGCCACATGAACGTGGAACATGTTAGAAACTGGAACCTCCGGAATTGTCATTGTGGCCGGGCACTGGTTAAAGAATGCAGCCAATTGCACAGCGTCCTGATAATATTGTCCCATTTTGCCTCTGCGTTTCTCAAAGTAGTAGTCAGCGGAAAGAATATATGGATAAAGACTGATAATGTCCCCACCGTGCCGCCGTTTCCAAACTTTCGATGCTTCTGTAAAAGATGTTTCCCCGGCAAGAATCGCACCAGCTACACCGCCCAATCCTTTGTACATGGAAATGTACACACTATCAAATAAGGCACAAATATCGGAAGCTGATTTTTTATAATAAGGCAAGGTTTCCAATAGTCTCGCGCCATCCAGATGCAGTCGGATGTTCTGCTTTCTGCAATAAACAGAGATTGCTTCCAAGGTTTCAAATGTTGGAAGCTGACCGCCGATTTCCCGCTGTGGCAGCTCCAACAGCAGGCAAGCGATATCTTTATCCATTGCTTTTATATCGTCCAACCCGATGACACGATCCTCATCCGCCAACAATACAGTATCGATATAGTGAAGCTCTTTCAGCCCGTCTTCTTCATGGATCTCCAGATGGGACAGTGGATGATAAGCAACACGCTTTACCTGCTTTTCATCCGCCCATATCCGCAAAGCAATTTGCTGGGCCATCGTGCCACTCGGGAAAAACACTGCCGCTTCCTTCCCTAAGAAACCGGCCATTTTATTTTGAAAATCCTCGATAATTTCTCCTTTGCCATACATATCGCTGATTGTTTCGCCATTCGCTTGATCCAAAGCTTGTTTAAGCACTTCTAGATTACGTGGTGAATGGCCCGATAACTGGTAAGACGTTTGCTTGAAAGCTTCCGCCAACGTTGTTTCCATGCTCCCAATCCTTCCTTAAAAACGTGTGATTATAGCTTTCCCACCGACTCCATATTTTTCACCTTCAGCTTGGACGCAGCTTCTGCCACTTGCTGTTTTGCTGCTTTTACATCTTCTGCTTTATTCAGTACGACAGCCAACCTGCGTCCGACCGATGTAGTTGGTTTGCCAAACAATCGTAACTGCGTACCAGGAGTCTGCAATGCTTGTTCAATCCCCTCCAGGAAATAGGAATCACCCTCGCTCTCGGATTTGACCGCTTGACTTACACCAGGAGAAATAAGTGTCACCTCTTCTACCGGCAATCCCAGAATCGCCCGCACATGTAATGCGAATTCGGATAAATCCTGCGTTGCCATTGTTACCATCCCCGTGTCATGAGGACGCGGAGAAACTTCGCTAAAGTAAACGCCCTGTTTGGTAATAAACAATTCTACTCCGAAGACACCAAAACCTCCAAGATGATCTGTGATCTTTTTGGCGATGTCTTCTGCTTCCCGTATTTGCCCCTCGCTCATTGTATGGGGCTGCCACGACTGAATATAATCTCCATCTTGTTGCTTATGACCGATCGGCGGGCAGAACACTGTCCCGGAAGAGGAGCGGACGGTCAACAAGGTAATTTCCGAATCGAAAGAGATGAATTCTTCCACAATCACCCTGGTATTTTTTCCGCGTCCGCTTTTTATTGCCTCCTGCCAGGAAGCTTCGATTTCTCCCTCCGTCCGGCAAACTGTCTGACCTTTTCCAGAGGAACTCATCAAGGGCTTGATCACGCACGGTGTCCCGATTTTATGTACAGCTTGTTTTAATTCATCCAATGATTCGGCAAACGCATAACCTGCTGTCGGAAGTTTTAGCTGTTCACTAGCTAAGCGCCGAATCCCTTCCCTGTCCATTGTCAGCTGTGTTGCATAAGCAGTCGGAACCACACGATAACCTTGCCGTTCCAATTCAACCAGGGCATCAGTAGCAATCGCTTCAATTTCAGGAACGATTAAATCAGGGTTCTCGTTTTCAATCGCTTCCTTCAGTTTAGCTCCGTCGAGCATATCGATCACACGGTAATGATGTGCCACTTGCATGGCCGGCGCTCCTGGGTAACGGTCAATCGCGACGGTTTCCACTCCCAGACGCTGTGCTTCGATGATCATCTCTTTACCTAGTTCCCCAGAACCTAGCAATACCATTTTCATAGCCTTTTCTTGACCTGGCACTCCAAACATGGAATCCCTCCTCTACCATTTACGAACATCATACCTTCTTAAGTAGAAAAAAATCAACCAAACGACGACTTAAAACGAATAAAAATAAGAAATTTATTAAAAATGTACGTTTTTAAACAGACCCACGAAACTCCTTGTAGGTTCCGTCTCTTTCGCCACCAGAAGAACTTCTCCGCTATGAAAAGCAGACCGCAAGATGAAATTTTGACTTAATGGGAAGGGAATCATGTAGAAAATATAAAAATAATGAATGCGATTTGGGTGCCAAGTTTCCCGATGTAAACTACTTTCCTTTATTGGGCCGGTATAATTTTTTTGTTTCTGCACAATAAGAGGAAGACGAATGTTATAATCAGTATATGTATTTTGAGAGGATAAGGGGAGGAGTTTGAAATTGAATATCCTATTCGGATTCTTAGTATTTGCAGGTATTTTTGCTGTTTACGATGCTTTGAGAAAGATAAATAATAATTTATTAGACCAAACAGAAGAGATTAAAAACTTACTAGATGAAATAAAGAAAATTAATAAATAGAATCTTTTTCTTTCTAAAAATTGGAAAACAAGCAAAAAAGCAGCCCAAGAAGCGTATTTTACAATAGCACTATCAACTTCACTTTCAAAGAACCTACCCAAAAAGCTGTTCCAAAAACGGGCCAGCTTTTTGTATAAAGTTAAAAACCGCCAGGATAGCCAAATTCATCCTTTGACCAGTTGGTTTATAAAAAAGGGACTTCTTGGCTTGAAATCGACATGTTTATCATCGACTTTCCCGAGTAATTCCTGAAGGACCTGCAGATGTACAATCCGAATTTCCTCCACTTTACTCATCAAAAAACCTCCTTGTTCTGTTCCTTGTATTAGTCTTCTAGTTACTGCACGCAATTCCTGCCTTCACCCCTTTTATTTCACTAGTAGAAAAAAACGGGTACGCATGATCACCCGAAATAAAGGAGGCAGTCCCCTTCACCGGACTGCCTCCACTATTAACAGGGCACGTTAGACTTTACGCTCCATCAAGTTTATTCCTACCCCCATACATAAAACACCGATCACCACTAGAATTGCTAAAGGCTGAGCCAAGGCAGACATCGACTGGCCCAACGATATTCCCTTTAATGCTTCCATGCCGTAGGTAACCGGGACGACTTTGGATATGCTGAGAAGGATGTTGTTACTGACCGTTTCAATCGGCCAGTATGCTCCCCCGATCATCGCCATACTAACCGAAATAATTGGTACAAGCGCGTTGAGCTGCTCAAGGCTTTTCACCAATCCTAACAGCAACATTCCCAGCGCAACCACGGCAAATGTATAACAGACTACGGTCACTAAAATCATGCCATAATTGTCGCCGATATCATAATCAAACCCATATTGGAAAACGGAAAAGATAAACACGATTTGCAAAAAACCGATCATAAACGAGTAAGCCAAGTGTCCGATGTATAAGTGGAGTTTTTTGACCGGTGATAAAATCACCCTGTTCCAGGTGCCAGTCCGTTTTTCTTCGGCGACTTTACTCAAGCTAAAAATGATCGTGTAGATCGAAAAGAATATCGTCATGCCAAACAAGAAATGATTGCGTTGATCATATCCACCGGCGCTCGACTCCCCTTCAGCTGTCGAAGCAGTCAACGTAATAGGAGCATTCACTAAGGCGGCTTCGACCTGATCGCGGAAATCACCATTTCCTGAAGCTTGTTCGGCTTCCTGCAGACGCAACTTTTCCGCATAGATCTGTTTGACATACTGATCGACAAGCACTTGATTGGGATCGTCAGCGGCAGTCAGCATCCTGTAGTTGTCAGGCATCGCTTTCATCGCAAAGGCAACATCGCCTAGAGCGACTTGTTTTTCGGCCGTTTTCTGATCCGTTTCTGTAAACATATAGCTGTCCGATTCGTTAAGCTGCGCCAGTAGGGAATCCTGTTCCTTTTCTTTCATGGATTGATCAAAATAAACCGGAACATCCACTTGCCCGTAAGTTCCAAATCCGCCAAGAAAGAATACAAAGATAAAAGTCATTCCTAACATGGAAAGGACCATCAAAGGTTCTCGGCGCAGCCTTTGCAGCTGTAAAAGGAAAATTGATTTCAATTAAGCCGCCCTCCTTTTCGAAAAAATCAACAAACTGACTGCGATTAGTACAACCGTCAATAGCAGCAGCCGAAAGATCAACGGTAAAATGTAGGACGTCCCGAGACCTTGCGCCCATTGAAGCGTCATATTTAACATAATCCCGTTCGGCGTCCAATTCCCAAGGGTTGTAAACAATGCAGGCATTCCGGACACAGGGAAGAAACTTCCTCCGAGCATGGCCAACACGGTCACAATCCCCCCTGCAAATATACCTGGAACAACATTGCTTTCCGATTTCACCGTAATGGCGGTCAATAAAGCACCCAAAGCTCCGATACATAAGGAAAAAACTGCGCCGATCACCAGCATACCGAGCCAAAACTGCCAGGAATTATCGGCAAAAGCTTGCAATAGAAGTCTTCCCATGCCGAATAGCAGGACAAGCTGCATAAACACTAATACAGTTGTAGAGATCGCCTTTCCGGACAAATAGAGAAGCGGATGCTTTCCCGATAATAGAATGCGAGAAAACACGTTTTGATAATTCTCCACATAAGCCTTTGAGGCAATTGTCGATGCAACAAACATGGCAAACATGACAGCCATACCGATCGAATAGTACTCAATCGATGAAATCGGCTCCTGGTCTGTAACTGTGATAACGCCACCTAAGTCATCCTGCTTCCCTTCAGACAGTTTGCTTGTGACTTCTGTCCCGTCAGCTGCTTGTGCAATGGCGGTTTCAAAGTTGAACGTACGGACGAAGCGCTCGACCGTGTCATAGAAAATACCAGACATGAGCGAGGAATCCTTTCCCTCAACCATTTCAAGCTCTGCGCCTTTCCCTTGGTCCAGCAGCATCCTTTTTAGCGTTAAATAGGTGAAATTCTCCGGTATCTTCAGCAGGGCGGTAACTTCGCCATCATCTAGTGCTTCCTCTGCCTTGTTTTCATTCATTTTTTCCGTTTCCATCACTTGGCCAAGTTCCTCGTCTTCAAGCATGTTCATCAACATGGCGGAAGGTTCGGAAGACTCTGCCGCTTTTATAAGTTGATCTTTTGCTTCCACCGGTATGGAAAGCTGCCTGACTTCTTCCGTAAATTGCTCTACCCCAGCATTGCGATTATTATGATCAACAACAGCAACCTTCATATCAAAAGAAGTAAACCCTCCTGCAAACATCCCTTTCAATGCGAATCCTAAAATCACCGTCAAAATGATCGGCATTAATAATAAGACGAGCAATTCGGTTCGATCCCGGAGCAATACCACTACATCTTTTTTCAAAAATGATAGCATCCATCGTCCCCCCCTAATCTCTCAACTTGCGACCTGTCAGATGTAAAAATACATCCTCGAGCGTCGGCACTTGAACATTTAAACTGGTTATCTGGGCTTGCTGGCGTTCCGCAGCCTGGAAAATGCGACCGAGCAGCCTGCTGTTTTTCGGTGTGATCAGTTTGATGCCCTTGTCTGACTCGGTGACACGGAGCACACCATCCATCTCATTCAACTCAGCGGCAAGAGCAGGGTAGGAGCGATCCAGTTCTATCCAAATCGTTTCTTCACTGGACAAAATGCTGGTGAGTTCCTGCTTTGTTCCGGAAGCGATCACTTTGCCGTCGTCCATAATATAAATCCGGTCACAAAGCCTTTCGACCTCTTCCATGTAATGACTTGTGTACAACACAGTCATTCCCTGCTCCTCGTTGAGTTTTTGAACCATTTCCAGAATGTAATTGCGCGATTGCGGATCGATTCCAACCGTCGGTTCATCCATGATGATGATCTCCGGTTCATGCAGCAGGGCAACCGCGATATTTACCCGTCTTTGCATCCCGCCGGAATAATGTTTGACCAGTTCATTCTTGCGCTCGGTCAGGCCGACGATTTCCAATACATTTGCCATTTGCGATTCCAGTTCCTTGCCTCTCAACCCGTAAATCCTTCCGAAAAACCGCAGATTTTCCACAGCCGTTAGTTCTTTATATAGCGCGATATCCTGCGGCACGACGCCCAAGTGCATGCGGATGACGTTCGGATCTTTGACCACGCTCTTCCCATGCCATGTCACATCTCCTGCGCTCGGTTTAACGAGCGATGAAATCATCGATATCGCCGTCGATTTGCCAGCCCCATTCGGTCCAAGCAAGCCGACGGATTCCCCTTTATCTAAATATAAATTGACGTCTGATACCGCTACATTCTTTTTAAATACTTTTTTCAAATTCGTTGTTTCCAGCACAGCGCTTTCCCCCTTCAACACCATTTTCCACCACATTTGGTTTATGTCTTTTAAAGTATAAAAAAAAGAAGACAGCGTGCATACTGTCTTCCGTCACTAATCTAAATGACAAACCATGACCTGCGTCACATTTTTATACCAAGTCATTCCGTATGGCGTAAATAGCCAGCTGTGTCCTATCCCTTAGCCCGAGTTTATCCAACAGCTGGGAGGTGTGGTTTTTTACCGTTCCCACCGATAAAGCCAATTCTGCTGCAATTTCTTTGTTGCTTCTTCCTTCACCAATCTGCTTTAAAATGTCCAGTTCCCTGGGTGTTAAATGGTGTTCTCTTTGCACCTCTTTATTATTCGCAAACAGAAGGCGCGGCATCACTTTGGCCGCTACTTCGCCCTGCAGCTGTAAACCGCCGGCAAGACAACTTTTCACCGAGTGGATCAGCGTTTTGGCATCCGCATCCTTGAGCATGTAGCCATGCGCTCCTAAACGCAGTGCCTGCAAGGCATACTCGTCATCGTTAAACGTGGTCAGGATCAAAATCTTCATACTTGGCCAGCGGCTGCGGATTTCCTTGGCCGCTTCGAGTCCGTCCATTTCGGGCATACGGATATCCAGGACTGCCAAATCGAATTGCTGTTTTTCACAAAGGGCGATCGCTTCCTTTCCGTTCTTCGCTTCCCCGGTCACCTGCAGAGTCCCCTCTGTTTCCATCATCATTTTAAGCCCTTGGGCAACCAGCGACTGATCCTCAGCCAATAGAATCCGAACCACCTGCGACATCCTCCTTTTTCAGCGGGAACATCCCCCGTACGATAAATAAGCTGTTGAAAGCAAGAATTTCCAGACTCCCGCCCGCCTGTTGAACACGTTCTTTCATAGCGGTCAGGCCATAGCCCTCTTCAAATCGATAACCTGCTAGAATCGGATTGGAGATTTCAAACCGGAAGATGCGTTCACCAGCTGATTCAAACGTAATAGAAGCTTCTCTTTTCGGTCCATGACGCATTACATTGGTCAATGATTCCTGCACAGCCCGGTACACGGCTGCGGCTTGTTCGGGCGTCAATCGTGCAGAAAAAGCACGATTTTTTACGGAAAATTGTATCCGGATAAAATTTTCCGCCTCTAGCTTGCGGATCAAACGAATCATTGCCGGAATGCCTCCGATCTCTTCCTCGTTCCATGCTTTGACCGCACGGCGCGTTTCATCCAGGCTTTCCTGTGCCAATTCTTTTAACAGGCTTATCCGTTCTTTTTTTGTTTCGCCCGCTTCCATCCGTGCCACTTCCAGCTGCATCAATAAATTGGTGAGCTTATGTCCTACACTGTCATGAATTTCCCGGCCGATTTGGGCACGTTCCTGTTGCCTGGCCAGTTTCTCATCCGAGACGGCTTTTCGCTTTAAGCCACGGTACTCATGTAGCAAGGCATCGTACCGAGCCGCGACTGCCTCCGCTTCATGATGGATGCGATGAAAGATCGAAAGCGCCAAGCCAAGCATAGCCAGATAAAAGAACAAAAACGAAAAGGAAAAATATTGCCCGTTTTCTTCAAATGCCGGAAGAACGACCCAAATTCCTATTACAGCCCCGGAGATAAAAGCATGACGGCCAGGCAGCCGATATGCAGCCTCTCCTGCCAAGTAAGCAAACAACAACAAGCTAAAATAGTTAGGCGAATCTGTATGTAACGGCCAAAACACAGCCATGATGACTAGACCGGAGCTGCTTAATAATATTGCCTGGGCTACTGCCCGCCTGCGGAACAGCGGAAGCAAAAAATACAAGGCAAAAAGCAATGCACTGCCAATCCAGCGGGCAGGAGAAATCCCAGCCGCTCCCTGCGGCTGCAGGAGGGCAAATCCCCATAACCCTGCCAGTAATAAAAACCAAAGCCAAAATGTATAACGGTACATCGAATCCTCCAAAAAATCACTTTGTTTTTACTATATCACCTATGAGTATGATTGCGGGAGATTATTTTTGCTTATCGATAAATGGAATGGGATCTTTTATATACAGCTACAGAATTATTCCTTTTTCTTAAAGTCAATGGTGATGTATATAAAAAATCTTCCATAAATAGGAAAAAGAACCTTTAATCATTTGCTAATTGAACTAACGCTCCGTTACTTAAATCTTCCACTTTTATCGCAATAAGGTCTTGTTCCCCTTTTTACAGATAAACCTCCGTTTTTTAGTAAACGTTCTATCTAAAATTGAATTCCTAACAGTTGTTTCAATTCATCTACTAGCCCTTCATGTTTTTCTATTGTGATAAGAGGTTTATGTGTAGAGTTAAAATCATTGTAGGGAAATATAAAGGTGCCATTCTCTAAGGCATAAAAAGCATAAGGTGCTGCTTTACCCGTTTTTAATTCCTCGCCCTTAGAAAAAGCAAACATATAAGTGTTAGTGGACTTCATCTTATCCATCATTTCTTCCGAAGATGTCTTTTTGGCTTTAAGCCCATCTACCATAGTCAAAACATCTTCAATTTTTTGTTTATCATTCACCATCTTGGTCATTTCTTCAGAGGATGAATTATTTTCCACTTTTTGAATAAATATTGAACTTGATAAACCTTTATCTTCTATTTCAATAACTTGTTCACTCTCCGAACAAGCACTTAATAAAAGCAAAATGATTGTTAGACGTGCAATTAATTTTTTAATAATAATCTCCTCATTTCTTACTCTGCAATCCTGACATTTAGCAAAAGAACGATTGCCTTGCATTTTAATCCAATTATTTTAATGACAATGTAAGGTC
The DNA here is from genome assembly GCF_017792025.1 of Sediminibacillus dalangtanensis. Classification (NCBI taxonomy): domain Bacteria; kingdom Bacillati; phylum Bacillota; class Bacilli; order Caryophanales; family Bacillaceae; genus Sediminibacillus; species Sediminibacillus dalangtanensis. Next base: position 1,381,022 of record NZ_CP046956.1, on the reverse strand, counting down.
ATAAGAAGGTTTGGAAAGACGAAAATTAGAAATAATCTAAAACCATAAATAAGATATATTTCTTTCTATCTTATCCTCCTTTTAATTCCGAAAGACTTATTGTAAATAAATATAAACCAACTGCTGTACAAATTGTTATCAAAATTTATATAAAATTCATTTTTATTCCCTTAACAATTTTTCCTAAGTCAATTTTACCATAAAAATCCAACCTCTTAATAAACTGTCCTGCCAGTTAGTTTAATAAAAAACATATTTTTAGTAATCACGAGCTTTTCATATATAAAACCTGAAACAACAAGGGTTCCATATCTTTCTTTCAAGTGGGCCCTCTATCTTTTCTGGTGTTCTCATATCGATATTCAACTTATTAAATACAAATCCCTGCAAGCTAACACCGTTAGGCTTACTTTAGGACGATAAGCATCGATAAATAGAAAAATGGCCGACCCAGTAATTGGATCGGCCATTTCAAGATTTTACAGTGCATCCTTGGAATGAATGACGTGATCAATCATCCCGTATTCTTTCGCTTCTTCGGCGGTCATGAAATAGTCACGGTCAGAGTCTTTTTCGATTTTTTCGATTGGCTGTCCGGTTCTCTCGGAAATAATGTTGTTAATACGTTGCCGCATTTGCAAAATCCGGCGTGCGCTGATTTCCAGATCGCTTGCCTGGCCTTTGGCGCCACCCAGCGGCTGATGGATCAGCACTTCACTGTTTGGCAAGGCCATCCTCTTCCCTTTCGTTCCTGCAACTAAAAGCATAGCACCAAAAGATGCGGCCAACCCAGTGCAGATTGTCTGAATATCCGGCTTGATAAATTGCATCGTGTCATAAATCGCAAAACCTGCTGTAATCGAGCCGCCAGGACTGTTGATGTATAACGATATATCTTTTTCCGGATCCTCCGCAGCAAGAAATAGTAACTGGGCCACTACACTGTTGGCTGTCTCATCTGTCACTTCTGAACCGAGAAAGATGATGCGATCTTTTAACAAGCGTGAGTAAATATCATAGGATCGTTCTCCGCGATTTGTCTGTTCCACCACATAAGGTATGACATTGGACATTTCTCATAACTCCTTTCGTTATGCCGCGAAAGAAACCTCCCCTGTAATCAAGGCCAATAGAGACTGCCACTCCTTTCGATAAAACGGAACAGCCAGCATTTTTCCACCTGGCAAAGACAGTGTGACAACTACATAGACAGTATTTGCCGCTGAAATCGGGATGACGGAAAAAGAAGCAGCTCGCAAACCGGAAAAACGATAAGCCATCGTTGGTTCCTGTGTTTCCTTTTTAAAAAGCTCGACGACTTTTTGCGGATTCGCATGATGAATGGCTGTTATATAACCTGCTACGGTTTCTTCATCCGAGTCACTCTCTTGCCAATTTCTTCGCCGTTTCAAATTTGCTCGGCCCCGATGCAGCGCTGCTTTGATTGCTCCCTCGCTGGTTCCGACCAGTTCGGCTGCTTCCAAGGCTGTATAGCCAAACCCTTCTGTCAAAAGCAGAGACACCCGCTGTTTGGGGGACAACTGACGCAACGCCGTTTCAATTGCTTCCAAAACAAAGTCAGAATCCGCAGCCTTTTCCGCCGGCAGGCTGGATAGCTCCCTGTTGTAGTCTTCATCCGGCTTTCGCTTGCGGTATTGATCGATCCACGTGTTGGAAGCTATTCGATACAAGTATGCTTTGGTGATTGGTTTCGTTTCTTTCCTATGGCTTTGATAAGCTTTTGCCAGCGTTTCCTGCATTAGGTCTTCTCCGTCCCACTTCGAACTGGTCAGGGAAATACAATAGTTCTTCAAATGAGGTACATGGGCTTCGATAGCATTTGTGAAGGTTTCCTTCGTTTCGGCTGGAGTTTGGTTAACAAGCGGCCGCATTGCCAATCACTCCTTGAATTTAGTCTTTCACTTATTATAAACGAAAAGCGGAGTCGAAAAGATACGGGTGTTTGAAATTAAGCACAAAAAACTCAAGTATCACAATAGGTCTGAAACCAACGATCAAACACATTTTATCTACTGCTTATCCCATCTTCTAAATCAAACAGCAGTGCTTTATAACCTCTCTAATTATCTAATTTTCTCCGCCAATTCTAAAATAATCCCTTCAGGCCCACGAATGTAGCATAACTTATAAGTGTCTTCGTAATTTTGTATCTCACCAAAAAGTTCCGTGCCTTTCTTTTTCAATTTGGCCACCACGCCTTCAATATCTTCTACAGCAAAAGCAATATGCCGGATACCCAAAGTATTTGCAAAAGATTCTTGCATACCTTTTTCATCTGCCGGTGTATGGAATTTGACCAGCTCCAAAGTTGCCTGACCATCCGGCATCCCTAACATAACAACCGTCTCTCTAACGCCATTAAGCCCAATTATTCGTTCTACCCACTCACCTTCCACTTCTCCTTCTCCAAGCATTTCTAGGCCAAAATCGAGAAAAAATTCTTTAGCAGCAGAGAGATCGTTTACGATTACACCTACATGATCTATTCTACTTATTCTCATATTCCTACCTCCTTGTTTCTGTTATTTTGCCATATCTGTATTCTTGATAAGTTTGTTTGTTATTCTATTCGCTAAAAAACAGAATTTATCCTCTCAACAAACTAGCCCATTTATTGAACACAAATAAACCGCTCTTTGGTTAACCTGCCTGTTAGTTGAATAAGAAACAACATTCGCATCGGTAACGTCCCCTGATATGTGCTTTAATAGAATCATATAGTAAATAAAAAAGGAGTATCTTTATGACGGAGAATAATAAAGTGGAGTATCGAGAAGTCCAGCGACCACGACAAATTAGATTATGGGGATTGATTTTACTGATTGTCGCTTTCATGTGGTATTGGTTCATTCAACAAATTATTTTTGGTTCTCCTATAGGTAATAACCCTGCACCAGATGGGATAACAGTTGTATTTTGGTTGATATTTGGTGTCACTATTCCAGTGTTGTTTGGATTACTAAAGCTTATAATAGAAGTTCGTACAGATGGAATTTATATTCGTTTTTTCCCGTTTCATTTTCACTATAAGAAATACCTTTTCAGAAATCTACACGACTATGAAAGGATTACTTACAACTCACTTAAAAAATTTGGAGGTTGGGGAATCCGCATTAATACAAAGGGTGAAATAGCTTATAATATGAGCGGAAATAAAGGGATTGTTTTAAAGTTGAAAGATAACACAGTGATAATTGGTACTCAAAAACCGGAAGAATTGAAAAAAGCGCTGGATTCTGTAGTAAAACACAATGAAAATTAGTCCACCACAAGTTGGTGTGAATGGTAATACTGAACCAAAAATGAGAGCCCGGCAATATAGTTAAAGCTGTCTCCATCTCGGTGCTATAAATTACCCCCATACCTTCTAACTGGTTGCTTGTTGTCAGGCATCTCACAGGTTGTTGGGCAAGGTGTGGTCCCCCTTTGATAAGGGGGACTACTTATATAACCTCACGTTCCACAATAAGTCTGAAATGGACGGTCGGATGGTTCTGGTAATTCAGTATAAGGCTCCTGTTTGTCGGTATAAGCATACGGCGAGGAAAGCACTTCGATAAGCCGCTCTGTCAAGGTGAAATCTCCTTTTTGAACTGCAGCTTCCAATGCTTCCTCAACAAGATGGTTACGTGGAATCACGTTGGGATTTGACCGCTTCATCAATTGATGAACTTCATCTTTTGATTTTTCCTGCCTGGACAGCCTTTCCTGCCAGCGTTGGAACCAGTCCGTAAATGCTTCCGTACCATGCATTGGTGTCTTCTCCGGTTTGTCTATTGTCAAAGCGCGGAAAGTATTGGTAAAGTCAGCATTGTGTTCCTCCATGATGTCGAGCAAGCCTTGAATCAACACTTCATCCTGCTCCTCCTGATTGTGCAGCCCGAGTTTTTTCCTCATTCCCGCAAGCCAATAATCATCATAGAAATCCTTGTATTCGCCAAGAATCTCTTTCGCCTGATTGATCGCGTGCTCTTGCTTTTCATGAAGCAGCGGTAACAGAGTCTCAGCGAAGCGAGCCAAGTTCCATTGGCCGATTCCGGGCTGGTTTTGATATGCATAACGTCCTTGCACATCAATCGAACTGAACACAGTAGCCGGATCATATACATCCATAAACGCACATGGACCATAATCAATCGTTTGACCGCTGATCGTCATGTTATCGGTATTCATCACGCCATGGATAAAGCCGACAAGCTGCCAGTCGACAATCAATTCCGCCTGCCGCTTGACTACTTCCCGGAAAAAGGTCAGGTACTGGTCTGGATTGTCTTCGATATCCGGATAATGCCTGTTGATCGCATAATCCGCCAATTCGCGGAGCTCCTCTTCAGTCCCCCAGCGGGCCGCATATTCAAACGTGCCGATCCGCAGATGACTGTCTGCCACTCGGGTAAGAACAGCGCCAGGAAGCTTTATTTCACGCATCACAGATTCTCCAGTTGTCACTACCGCCAGACTGCGATTGGTCGGTATTCCAAGAGCATGCATCGCTTCGCTTATGATGTACTCGCGCAGCATCGGGCCAAGCGTTGCACGACCGTCACCACCACGGGAAAAAGGTGTACGCCCAGACCCCTTGAGTTGAATATCCTTCCTTTCCCCGTCTGGCTTGATTTGCTCACCGAGCATGACCGCCCGTCCATCACCAAGCATGGTGAAATTTCCAAACTGGTGACCTGCATAGGCCTGTGCAATCGGCTGTGCCCCTTCCGGAAGTGTGTTCCCGGCAAAAACCGCGGTACCCTTTTCCGTTTGCAGTTCGTTTATGTCCAATCCTAAATCCTCTGCCAGCTGCTTATTGAATAGAACTGTTTTTGGGGAGGACACCTGCGTCGGCTCCGCACTTTCAAAAAACCGTTCCGGCAAACGTGCATAGCTGTTGTCAAAGTTCCATCCCATGTTGTTATGTGTCATGATATCTCCTCGATTGGTTTTGTCTTACTTCCATCCTATATCTTTCTCCAAAGATGGAAAAATCATATGCATGGATTTTGACGGGGATGAAATATAACGGTCGGCATATACTTCTCCATCTAGACCCTGTATAAAACAAATCAAAAGCTCTATCAGCAAGTATTCCAACAGTATGCACATTTTCATTATCCATGGATTTTCCTCTTTATCATCTATATCTAATATTTTAAAAAATTAATAAACGCCTCTGATGTTCTTAGTCAACTTCTTTGTTGCGCAGTATAGATGAATTAAGACAGAGGATTACTTTTAATGTAATCGTTTCTTAGAATGATTATTCTATTATTAGATTTACGTAGCAAATTATTTGTTTAGTTTTTTTGTACTTCTTCAAAATAAGCCTACCTTTAGGTGAATAAACAAAAAAAGACATCCCCCGTGTTTAAACGAAGAATGTCTTTGTAAGACTTAGCAACAGCTATTTGCATCTTATAATAATTAATCCTGACTCTTGTTAAATCAAGGGTTAGATCCTTTATATCTTCAATTTTCTGCGAACTTAATTTCATTATTTGTATCAATTTAAACTGTTTTTTATTCATCGAATAATGCACATTTCGTTCATCTAGGATTCTTATTAAATATTATCTTGCATACTCCTTATTAAGCAAGTAAGAGTGCATCAAATTAAATTGGTGCACTTTTACCTTTTTTAGAATTCCTTATTCACCTAAAACATGATAATATTTTTGCATTGTCAGTAATTGCATCTTTTCTGTGACTTTGGGGGTAAAATCTCCATTTATATGATGAACAATTTCACTATAAAGCGATTGTAATCTCACTTCCTGTAATGCCATTTCAATATGAACATGTTTAACATTTGCATCATTCATCATTAGGGCGGACATAAAATTATTACTAGACATTAATTTTGCCGTAGCTCTTGCTTCTAAGGTAATATCTTTTTCCTGTTCAGAAAACTGTTCATTACCAAAATTTAAATGAACATCTTCCATTTCATGCAAATGATATGGTCCCTGTTGATTGGGATCAATTAATATCAACATAGCTCGAACATGATTTCTCAAAACTTGTAAGTGTGTGTGAAGCAAATTTCTTAAGGCTGAGTTTCTTACAGTTGCATAGTAAATTTTCAACTTATTGATCACACCTTCATGCGTTGCAAGATGCTCAGCCATTATCCCCAAGTCGGTTGCTGGTAATCGCATTACTATATCCCTCCTTACACATACCACAGTATATGTAAAAGGAGCAAAAATGGTTAAATACCCAATCAAGCTTAATAAAGTGTTTTACTAGAAATTGAAGCTTACATCATAGTGGTAACCATATCCATTCATTATGCATTACTTCTCCCTACGTGAATAGATTCCTATTGCCATATACTAAATTCCTTCTCTATCGTCAAAAACAATATAGACAATTGAGTAAACAAACATTTTATTATGTGATTTTACTGATTTCATTTATTCTATTACATATGTTCAGGTCTTTAGTATTAAAAATGCCAAACACACAAAAGAAATTGATGGCATTATGACCGCTATAACAGTAGGGATGTTGTCTGGATTAACAATTGGAACCATAATATGAGCGCTATGCCAACATGATCTTGATCATTATGTCCTTAAATTCAATTGGAATCTTTTCTCCCAACATTGCGCCCATCATACTACCCATAATCTCAGAAACCATGCCATCGATAACCGCCGTTAAACCTGACGGAATCCCAACTAACAACCCCATAAAGAGTCCCATAAGCATTCCGGCAACTGTTGACAAAAATAATATGTGGTCATCACTATATTCCTTTGTAAACTCAATAGTCTATTTTTTTGGAATTCCCTCTTTGCTTTATTGATTACGGTTTGTTTTTTTAATGGATACACCAAATAATAGACACAACAATTAAGGTGGATTGTCATAAAACCGATTAAGTAATCACATCATTGAACATGGATAAGGGTATAGAATTAATCTGTTGGTGGGATTATTAGTCAACCAGATGCACTTGTCCTCTTAATATGTTTATTCCATTAATAACTAGTCAATGAAGATTTATTGCGTCACATAAAAAAACCTCCCCGTTGGTTCATTGGGGAGATTGATATGGTTAGTTATGATTATTGATAAACATTACATTAACATGCTTTTACATTCCTCAATACAGTCTAGTAAGTCCTTTTGTGCATGCTCCATTTTAGCCCTTGATTGTTCATGATCCATCTTACTCATAGCATGTTGTAAATGGGATAATGCACTTTCACATTCATTTATACATTCTTGTAGTTGTGTATTTTCCATGAAGTATTCTCCTTACTTATCTAATATTTATTGCCACTATATAGTTTCTCCTTTACCTAAATTACTATGCAAAATGTTTCTTATCTGTATCTGCAAATTTTCTGCAAAAATAGAAGATATCATATACATTAAGAAAAAATGAATGAGGAGACGTTTATGTATCAATTTTTTAGTCAAATTAGCAATTGGCTTAGTGACCCATTTTATCATTTAGCACTTACATGGGAAGGGATCCCACTTTTTTCAGCATTTATCTTAGGTATTGTAGGGGCTGTTGCGCCCTGCCAATTCACAGGGAATATTGGTGCCATTACAATCTATGGCAATCGTTCTTTACAAGAAAAAATTCCATGGGTGCATATTTCCCTTTTTATTCTTGGAAAATTGTTAGTTTTTTCAGGATTAGGTTTTATTGTCTGGCTTTTAGGTTCCGAAATACAAGGCAAGTTTACCTACGTCATTCCATGGATGAGACAAGCAATAGGACCCTTATTAGTTGTCATGGGGATTTATATGGTCGACTTATTTTCGATACGATGGAATATCAACATAGCGAACACCCCAGATCGGTTAAGGGACAATAAAATAGGGAGTTTCTTGTTGGGAGTTAGCTTCACTCTTGCTTTTTGCCCAACAATGTTTATTTTATTTTTTATGACACTTATGCCGATTGTACTTTCCACATCATATGGAATAATTTTACCCTCCATTTTTGGTCTTGGAACATCCGTCCCCTTTTTACTAGTCCTCTTTTTGATTTGGTATTTTGGACTTAGTGGTAAATTCATGAAACGAGGAAAAAAATTCGGAAAAGTTATTCAACGTGTAGCTGGGTGGTTGATGATTATTCTAGGAATATTAGATACTTTGACCTATTGGTAAAGAATAAAAGGAGTTTTCTCAATGAATAAAAAGAAACGCAGAAAAATAATGAGAACGTCCATACTCATTATACTTTTAGCAGCCGTGATTTTCGCTATTTATAACACGCAAAAGGAAACTGAGGTTGTTGAAATAGGTGACCAGGCTCCAGATTTTGTTCTTAAAACATTAAAGGGTGAAACGATCCAGTTGAGTGATTTTCAAGGGGAGAAAGGGGTTTTCTTAAACTTCTGGGCTACATACTGCCCTCCATGCGAAAAGGAGATGCCATATATGGAAAATCAGCATCAATACTTTAAAAATAAAGGAGTGACCGTTTTAGCAGTTGATGTCGGTGAACCCAAAATAACGGTTGAAGGATTTGTAAGAAGAAAAGATTTATCATTCCCTATTCTCTTAGATGAAAACGGCTCTGTTATGGACGCATATGGAGTTGGATCATTACCAATCACATTTCTAATTGATAAGAATGGGAAGGTTGTTAACCGAATCCCAGCTGGTATGACAGAAGAAGAAATCAACGAATATATGAATCAAATTAGACCATAGTTTTGGAGGATTAGCATGGAAGAAGTAAATTTACTTTTAGCGTTTGGGGCTGGGGTGTTGTCGTTTATTTCACCCTGTTGCTTACCATTGTACCCTGCGTTTTTATCCTATATAACGGGTGTCTCCGTAGATGAATTGCAAAACAATAAAGGAATACTAAAGAAAAGAGCTCTATTACATACTTTATTTTTCCTGATAGGATTCTCAATTATTTTTATTGCTTTAGGATTCTCTACTTCTATTTTAGGAGAATTTTTTATTGTATATGGCGACCTCATTCGCCAATTAGGTGCAATACTCATTATATTTTTAGGATTGGTTATCCTAGGTATCTTCAAACCTAAATTTATGATGATGGAAAAGCGCATTACCTTCCGAGACCGTCCAAGTGGTTATATTGGATCAAGTGTAATTGGTTTTGCCTTTGCAGCGGGATGGACTCCGTGTACAGGCCCCATTCTAGCAGGAGTTATTGCACTGGCTGTTTCTAACCCTGATCAGGCAATGTTTTACATGGTTGCTTATATTTTAGGGTTTTCTATCCCTTTTTTCACTATGTCTTTTTTTGTTGGCAAAATGAAGTGGATCAAAAGACATAATAGAAAAGTTATGAAAATCGGTGGGGTCACCATGATTTTAATGGGAATCTTTTTATTTTTTGATTGGATGACAAAGTTGACATCCTTTTTATCTAATAATTTTTTTAATGGATTTACGGGATTTTAAATTACTGAGAGGAGGTGAAATGATGAGAAAAATGTTATTATCAGGTGCTATAACACTGATCCTTGTTCTAGGTATTGGTAACATTGTTTTTGCTCATGATGGCGGAAATGGCTGGAGTTTTACTGAGATGTTACCGATGATGAAAGAAATGCATCCATCTTTTAATGATGAACAATTAGAACAAATGTATCAAGATTGTCATGGTAATGGAGATGAAAATAACAAGGTGATGAAAAACTTATAGTATTTTATATTGAACACTCCCTATTTTGACCTTGGGCTCCAAGGTCTTTTTTATAGATATTCTCAATTTATCAAACTTTAAAACTTATGATATGTAACTCAAATTAAAGGTCAAAGGATGAATCAAACATGCAAAAGAAAACAATTCTTTTCACAATAATGAACTTGTTATTATTTTTACTCCCAACACAGGTCTTTGCTCATGGTACGGATGAAACAAGTAATAGCGGACTAAGTATTTGGACTTATGGATTATTAGGGGCTATGATCATTCTATTGGTGGTTGCTACTTTGTTTATACTCAGTTCTATGAAGCTTACGAAATTAAATGTTAAGAAAAAGGAAGAACGTATACTACATCAAAAAAAATCAAAACAGAAGAATATTTTCAAATGGACAACGATTGGAGCAATGATCCTATCAATTTTCTTTTTAATCATGGTTAACACAAGCCAAGACGAAGAGATTACCTTTACCCATATACATGGAATTGGATATACAAATGATGGAGAAGAGATACTGGTTCCTTCTCATGATGGACTTAGGATATACAAGGATGGGCATTGGACAAAACCAACCGATAGTGAAGAACATGATTTTATGGGATTTTCTATGTATAAAGACGGTTTTTATAGTAGTGGACATCCTGATCCAAATACGAATTTAAAAAATCCACTAGGAATTATTAAAAGTACCGATAAAGGAAAAAACATGGAAATACTAGATCTATACGGAGAAGTCGATTTTCACGGCATGACCGCAGGATATGAAACAAAAGACATCTATGTTTTCAATCCACAAGAAAACTCTCGTATGGATGGACCTGGGATATACTATTCCACTGATGAAACTAAAACATGGACCAAGAGCACACTATCAGGTATAGAAGGACAAACATCTACTCTGGCAGCACATCCAAGTGAAACTGGAATCGTGGCAATCGGAACAGGTGAAGGTGTCTTTTTATCATCTGATTATGGGGATCAGTTTGAAGAGGTTTTAGACCTTGGGAAGGTTTCAGCGGTCACTTTTGACTTCAATAACCGATTACTAGTAGGCGTTCAATCTGATGAGATCCAATTAATGAGGATTGATTTAAATAGTAAGGAAACTACTAACCTTAATTTTCCTATTTTAGAAGGCGATGCAATATCTTATATACAACAAAATCCAGTGGATAACCAAGAAATTGTTGTGGCAACTGTTAATAAGGACATCTACTTCACACATGATGGTGGCGTAACATGGGAAGAAAGTGTAAACGAAGGAAAAGCAAATAGTCATTAACTCCCCTTTTCATCAAAGCCTTAACTTACCTTAAAACTCTAGTTAAGGCTTTTATCAAAAAGATGAAAAATATTATAATAAGCTCAAAATAGTCCCTAGAAAGGGAATGATTTGTATGGAAAAACCAACATTATTGATTGTTGATGATGAGATGCAAATGAGAATGTTGCTCAAGGTGCATTTGAATAACACATTTCACTTATTTGAAGCCGATAACGGTGAAGATGCCTTACAACTCTTAAAAAATCAAAAGATTGACTTAGTGCTTTTGGACATTATGATGCCTCAACTAGACGGATTAGAAGTATGTAAGCGGATTAGAGCAAAAGATCAAAACATCCCGATTATTTTATTGACTGCATTAAATGAAACCAAGGATAAGGTAGAAGGGCTAAACTTAGGCGCAGACGATTATATAGTCAAGCCATTTGAACCAGAAGAACTCGAAGCTAGAATAAAAGCACAATTAAGACGTACTTTTGATCATCGAGAGCCATCTAATGATTTAACCAAAAGAATGCAAGAATTAACCATATATCCGAAGGCAAGGGAAGCATATGTAAAAGAAACTCTTCTTAAATTGACACCAAAAGAGTTTGATCTGTTGTACCTTCTTACTTCAAATCCAAAGTGGGTGTATACGCGTGAGCAATTGTTAGATCTGGTGTGGGGTATAGATGAAATTATCGATATTCGAACTGTTGATTCCCATGTAAGAAATTTAAGAGACAAATTGAAAGTAGCAGGGTTGACTTATCAACCCATTAAAACCATATGGGGTGTAGGATATAAATTTACTAATGGTGAATCAATATGAAACGAAATAGTATTATCATTAAATTAGGAGTTACGATTATCACCCTTCACCTTTTAGTTCTGTTGCCTTTAGGTTTTACAGTAAATCAAATTTTAAAAAACTATTTCTATGACGATGTAGAAACAAAATTAAGTGATCTTTCTTCTCAATACGCGAATATGATCACGGATGTACAAGATGAAAAGATTCTACAAATGTTTAATACTCTTGCCAACATGACAAATGTTGAAATCGTCATCAGTGATTTAAATGGAAGGGTATTGTCTAGTTCAGGCATTACCCATTCTCATCAAGATAGCCTCGTGAGTAAAGAAGAATTAATCACACTTTCAAGTAACACATCCATCAAAGATGAGTATGTAACGAGTGATGAAAAGTATTTAAAAATAGGAGAACCCATCATCCACGATAACAAACACATAGGCAACATCATCCTATTTTCTTCTATTAGTGCTCTCGATCAATCCATAAAAAATGTTACCCAAATGCTGACTTTAGCAGGTATCGGAACCGTCCTTCTCGCTATTGGATTTACTTTTTTTGTATCTAGAAAGATGGTTTCTCCCTTACTTCAAATGGAACAAGTAACAAAAAGAATTTCTAAAGAGCAAGATTTTAGTGCGCGTGTTCCCTATCAAGGATCAGACGAAATTGGTTCACTAGCCAATGCAATCAATAATATGTCTTATAGATTAGAAAAATATCAACAAAATAGACATGAGTTTTTTTCGAACATTTCTCATGAGTTAAAAACACCTATAACCTATATAAAAGGATATACACAAGCTATCCAAAAGAAGTTATATCGAGATGAAAAAGAAAAAAAGCTTTTTCTCAATATCATTGAAAACGAAACCGTCCGAATGAATAAATTAATGGATGATTTAATGGATTTATCCAAAATTGAGGAAGGAAAACTAAATTTACAATATGAAAAAATAGATCTTACCCATGTATTAGAGATGGCTGTAAATAAAATACAAATCAAAGCAGAAGAAAAAAGATTAACGGTTCATTACAATCAAGAAACGGATATCCCGCTTTTTGTAGCTGATGGATATCGAATGGAGCAAATTTTTACAAATTTACTTGAAAATGCTGTTCGATATACAGAGGAAGGATCGATTAAAGTAACGATATCTTATCATCATTCATCCATCCGTATTCGAATTTCGGATACTGGAATAGGTATTTCGGATAAAGATATCCCACATTTATTTGATCGATTTTATCGGGTTGATAAATCAAGATCCAGATCTCTCGGTGGTACTGGTTTAGGATTATCCATTGTCAAGAGATTGGTTGGCGTACATGGGGGAAGAATTCACTTGGATAGTGTTGAAGGAAAAGGCACGACATTTACCATATTATTCCTACTTTTAGAAGAGGAGAATCATAATGAAAAAGTTTGAATACATCTTAGCTGGATTATTAATTTTCATTGGTCTAGGATGTCTCACAGCTTCTATATCACTTACAACAGGCGATAGCTGGGAAATGTATGTAAAACACTTCTTTGAGCTATGCCTGTTTATGGGGATACCCATTTTAATTATTGGAATTATTTATTTCTTTATCATTGCTAAACGCAAATAATTTTTTAAAGGGAAGTTATTTAGAAAGAATGTCGTTTGTTTCATAAGGAGTAAAATGTGAGATTAAAACAAATGATCTTTGTCAGTGATTCTCCATTTTAATACATACTCATCATCTTTTGTTATCCATATCATTTCCTTAACCTTTTCGTTAAGAATCTTTTCGGATGAACGATTATCAAACAATGATGATGTGATCATAAATGTGATTTATTTCTTTTTCTTTACGTAAACTAATTTTTTGACTGGGTGTGTAAAGCCATCATCTGTATGAGTTCACCAATTTCTTTCTCAGCATCACTAATACCTGTAAATATTAAAAATTCTTCATATGTACAGGAAGTAAATAATGGCATAATTACAAACGACAAAAATGACAAAGACTTCTTTATAGGTTTTGCTGAAAATTATTGCAAAACGCTTGGGTTCAAAATATAAATCCAAGCGTTTTTCAGTCCTTTATCTAGTTTTAGATTTACAAGTAACGAAATCATCATCCTTTAAATAACCTAGCATTAATAGCAACAATTACTGTACTTAACGACATTAAAACTGCCCCTACTGCTGGGCTTAATACAATACCTATTGGGGATAGGATACCTGCTGCAAGTGGGATTGTCACGATATTATAACCTGCTGCCCACCAAAGGTTCTGAATCATTTTTCGATATGTTGCCTTTGAAAGAGAAATAATCGATACCACATCATTTGGATCACTTTTAACTAAAACGACGTCTGCTGTCTCCATAGCTACAT